>NZ_FMYM01000023.1 GCF_900096965.1 Shouchella lonarensis
ACCCGTTCCCATGCCGAACACGGTCGTTAAGCTCTTTTGCGTCGATAGTAGTTGGGGGCTTCCCCCTGCGAGCGTAGATCGGTGCCGGGTTGATAGTTGGAGGATTAGCTCAGCTGGGAGAGCACCTGCCTTACAAGCAGGGGGTCGGCGGTTCGATCCCGTCATCCTCCATTAATTATGCCGGTCTAGCTCAATTGGTAGAGCAACTGACTTGTAATCAGTAGGTTGGGGGTTCAAGTCCTCTGGCCGGCACCATTATATAAATTTATTTTATTTATGATAAATGTAAGAGCCATTAGCTCAGTTGGTAGAGCATCTGACTTTTAATCAGAGGGTCGAAGGTTCGAATCCTTCATGGCTCACCATGTTTGCGGGTGTGGCGGAATTGGCAGACGCGCTAGACTTAGGATCTAGTGTCTTTATGACGTGGGGGTTCAAGTCCCTTCACCCGCATTTACTTGCGGGAGTAGTTCAGTGGTAGAACACCACCTTGCCAAGGTGGGGGTCGCGAGTTCGAATCTCGTCTTCCGCTTGATAATAGTATTAGTAAGTCCTAGCCGGGGTGGTGGAATTGGCAGACACACAGGACTTAAAATCCTGCGGTAGGTGACTACCGTGCCGGTTCAAGTCCGGCCCTCGGCACCAGTAACTTCATAATGCGCCCGTAGCTCAATTGGATAGAGTGTCTGACTACGGATCAGAAGGTTAGGGGTTCGACTCCTCTCGGGCGCGCCATTTGATAAATCGGGAAGTAGCTCAGCTTGGTAGAGCACTTGGTTTGGGACCAAGGGGTCGCAGGTTCAAATCCTGTCTTCCCGACCATTAGAAATGGGGCCTTAGCTCAGCTGGGAGAGCGCCTGCTTTGCACGCAGGAGGTCAGCGGTTCGATCCCGCTAGGCTCCACCAATTCAACAAAGCTATTGACAAGGAACAAAATTAGTAGTAAACTATTTAAGTCGCCAACAAACAGCGACACAAGCTCATTGAAAACTAAACAATAGCCAAGCGTAAAAAGAGATCAATAGATCTCAACATGTAAGCCACAAAGAAATTTGTGCAAAATGAGCAAATCAAACACTTTAATGGAGAGTTTGATCCTGGCTCAGGACGAACGCTGGCGGCGTGCCTAATACATGCAAGTCGAGCGCACAGAAG
>NZ_FMYM01000009.1 GCF_900096965.1 Shouchella lonarensis
ACCCGTTCCCATGCCGAACACGGTCGTTAAGCTCTTTTGCGTCGATAGTAGTTGGGGGCTTCCCCCTGCGAGCGTAGATCGGTGCCGGGTTGATAGTTAGTTTAAAAGCACATCCCACTGGGTGTGCTTTTTTGAGCTGAAAAACAAGGAGGAACTCATATGAATCTATTAAATGAAAACGAGATAACACTATGTTTGTATGAGGGGAAATTCAGAAATGAACTTGAAGCATTTTATTTGCCGGAGCAACAGCTTGAGTTTACAGAACTGCCTGGAGAGTCTTTAAAGAAGTGTTTAGAAGATAAAGACCGTTTCCCTGTTGTTGTGACATATTTAGGGCATGCAGTAGGATTTTTTGTTATGTCTATAGGAGAAGCAGTTAAGGTGTATAGTGATAATGAGCAGGCAGTTCTCTTGCGCGCCTATCTTATTAATTTACCTGAACAAGGAAAAGGATTTGCTGTGCAGTCAATTAAAAAACTAGCATTGTTTGTGCAATGCCACTTTCCATTGAAAAACGAGATTGTATTAGCAGTAAACAAGCGCAATACAGGTGCACAAAAGGTGTATAAAAGAGGAGGTTTTATAGACACAGGCAAGCGAGTAATCGGCCCAAAAGGATTACAGTATATTTTTCATTTAAAGATAGGAGAGGAAAGATTGTAATCAGTACGCATGGAAACCCAACGGTCTTAATTATGTCACAATTTCGGACTGAGTGCGGTTGTCAATTTTGGAAGCAGCTTAATATACCCGATTTTCACAAATTGTTTTTTTAGACAAAAGGAATTGGTGTTTGTGCATTCCCTCGAGAAATAGGGCTATGTGTCAAGTTCAGCACTAATCAATTGCGGAATCCTCTCTTGGGCTTGTCTCAAGAAGCTTTTGATGAAAGGAATATCATCACTGTCCATTGTATGCAATCGTTCACCCCACCATTCTGTCTCGTAGCGGCAAATCATGCTCAAATTATAAAGGACCAAATAATATACCGCTAACTCAGGTAGCAATAAGCAATCAGCTCTATTCCGGTGTAAGACAGGCGTGTGTGTTTGTGTGAAGCGGAGTGAGGTTAATTTTTCTACAGAGAAGTTTCCTGTGGAAATGGTTAGAAAGAGGTCTCCTCGCTTTTCATACGTATGCAGTGAGTCGTTTTTAAGCCCCGTATCATGTAAGTAATTCGTCATTCGTGTGGCAGTCATGTGATATTGATCAAGCACGTTAGAATCAAACACAATGGTTGATTCGTTAAGGTGCTTACCTATAAAATAAATATCTTCAGATCGCAAAGACTGAAATAAAGGTTGCATGGCTGGTAGTTGTTTTAGTAAGATTTTCATGGTGTACTTGTCAATAGGAAAATGTTTCATGTGGAACATTGTATTTAACATGTGTTTGTATAGACCACGGTGTTGAATTTTAACTTCGTCGTCGAGAAAAGCGTAGTCCTGTTTTTTGCGTTTTCTCGTCGTGACCCCATGCGCAAGAACGGCGGTTGTTGTTGGATAAAATGGATCGACTGTGAGTATACACGCTTTAATGAGCTGGGTTAGACCGTAAAATAGTAACATAGGTTGTATATCAATCGGTGCGGTATGTGCTTGAGATAAGTAAAGTTTTCCATGTTTCAACTGATACATAAAGGTATAGCAGTTTTTGTAGCTCATTTTATTTACGTCTATGACGGATAATGATTCATATCTTTTCGCCAAGTATGCTCGTGTGTAAGGAGCGGATTCGAATAAGGTCATATGTTCCATGAAGCATCCCTCGCTTGTTTAGGAAGTGAATTCTGAAAAAAACGATTTAGATCCGTGCCTTGACAGTAGTTTGCCCAATTGATAAGCTACTAAGTAATTATTTTTGGTCTTTTGAAGGGCGATGATGAGAAGAATGTGGGAGCGTAAATTTGAAAAAGAAGGTTTGACGTTTGACGATGTATTGTTAGTACCTGCCGAGTCGAATGTATTGCCACGGGATGTTTCGGTCAAGACGCGGTTGAGTGATCATGTCACATTGAACATCCCTGTTATGAGTGCGGGAATGGATACGGTCACTGAATCCGAAATGGCGATTGCTGTTGCTCGTGAAGGTGGCATGGGTATTATTCACAAAAATATGTCCATTGATGAACAAGCAGACCAGATTGATAAAGTGAAGCGTTCGGAAAGTGGGGTCATTACCGAT
Organism: Shouchella lonarensis; assembly: GCF_900096965.1. Lineage (GTDB taxonomy): Bacteria > Bacillota > Bacilli > Bacillales > Bacillaceae_D > Shouchella > Shouchella lonarensis. The sequence continues at coordinate 2,188 of NZ_FMYM01000009.1, forward strand.
CCTTTCTTTTTAACGCCTGACCGTCAGGTGTATGATGCCGAACATTTGATGGCAAAATATCGCATTTCTGGGGTGCCAATTGTGGACGAGTCCCAAAAACTTGTAGGGATTATTACAAATCGGGATTTACGCTTTATTGAAGACTACGGTATGCGAATTGATGATGTCATGACAAAAGAAGGCTTGGTGACAGCACCAGTCGGTACGACGCTTGCACAGGCGGCTGAAATTTTGCAACAACATAGGATTGAAAAATTACCTTTAACAGACGATCAAGGCATGTTAAAAGGGTTAATTACGATCAAGGATATTGAAAAGGTCATTGAGTTTCCAAATTCGGCAAAAGATAGTCAAGGGCGGTTAGTTGTTGGAGCTGCAATTGGTGTATCTGCTGATGCGGATGCGCGGATTGAGGCGGTGGTAAAAGCTGGTGCAGATGCCATTGTTATTGATACAGCACATGGACACTCTAAAGGCGTGCTAGACAAAGTACGTGCAGTACGCAATCGTTATCCTGACTTGACCATTATTGCTGGGAATGTAGCGACAGCAGAGGCAACACGTGCGCTTATTGAAGCAGGAGCGAGTGTCGTAAAAGTTGGGATTGGTCCAGGGTCGATCTGCACAACGCGCATTGTGGCAGGCATTGGTGTACCACAAGTGACGGCCGTATATGATTGTGCATCAGAGGCGCGAAAACACGGTGTGCCAATTATTGCTGATGGGGGAATTAAATACTCTGGTGACATCGTCAAAGCATTGGCTGCAGGCGGCCATGCGGTCATGCTTGGCAGCTTGCTAGCTGGTGTAGAGGAAAGTCCGGGAGAAACGGAAATTTACCAAGGACGACAATACAAAGTGTATAGAGGCATGGGCTCTCTAGGGGCAATGGAGAAGGGGAGTAAAGACCGTTATTTCCAGGAAAATAATCAAAAATTGGTTCCTGAAGGTATTGAAGGACGGACAGCATACAAAGGGACGCTTAAAGATACGATTCATCAGCTAGTTGGAGGTTTGCGAGCTGGTATGGGTTACTGCGGCACAGAGACCCTTGAACACTTACGTGAACGAGCAAAATTTGTTCGAATCACTGGAGCGGGCTTGCGCGAGAGTCATCCTCACAATGTGCAGATTACTAAGGAAGCACCAAACTATTCGTTGTAAAGTTCACAGGAGACGAGGCTTTCTCGATATACTGGGGGTTAGGTGTGAAGACGAGGCTAGATGTTTTAATTTTAACTTCCAGATGTTGTAGGGGCATGGTAAAATAGCACAGGTGGTAAAATTTGTGGAGGTGACAGTGTGGGACAAGTGAAACAGTCGACACGGACGCTGAGTCGTATTTTTCTCAGTTTGCTTGTGTTGATAACGGTTTTCGGTTCGAAGGTGGCGGCAGCAGAACCGATAAAAGTGGACGGGGCTGCTGCGATTATCATCGATGCAAACAGTGGTCAAGTTTTGTTTGAACAAGGAAGTGATGAGCAGCTACCAATTGCAAGTATGACAAAGTTAATGAGTGAGTACTTAATTTTAGAAGCCATCAAGGAAGGGAAAATTGCATGGGATGATGAAGTGGCCATTTCCGCTGAATTGGCGACGTTGTCCCATAAGCGAGCGCTGTCTAACGTTCCTTTAAGGCAAGATTATGCTTATACGGTAAAGGATTTATATGAGTCGATGGCCATTTATTCGGCCAATGCGTCAACCATGGCGCTTGCAACACACGTGGCAGGTTCTGAAAAAAGTTTTGTAGGCTTAATGAACGAAAAAGCTGCAGAGCTTGGCTTAGAAAAGTACGAGTTTGTTAATGCAAGTGGATTAAATAATGCAGATTTAGGAGATTTACGGCCAGAAGGAACGGAACCAAATGGTGAGACCTCTCTCTCAGCAAGGTCTGTTGCAAAATTAGCGTATTACTTATTACGTGATTATCCAGAAGTGCTAGAGACAGCAAGTATTCCGTTTGCCGAGTTTAATGCAGGTCCAGATGAAAAGGTTGATATGCCAAATTGGAATGAAATGTTACCTGGTGCAGATCATGAGTACAGTGGGATTGATGGCTTGAAGACCGGGTATACATCTGCTGCAGGCAATAACTTTACTGCCACAGCAAAGCGAGGTGACACGCGCTTAATTACAGTAGTGATGGGCACGGACACGCGCGCAGATCGTTTTAATGAAACAGCCAAACTTTTAGATTATGGTTTCAACCATTTTGATCAAGAAATACTGTTAGAAAAAGGTGCACAACCTGATAAAGGTTTGATTGAGGTTGCTGTGGGGAAAGAAAAGGAAGTTCAAGTTGTCACGAAAGATGATGTGTCTTTGCTTTTCAGCCGTCAACAAGATGCGTCTTACACAACGGAGATTAAGTTAGATGAAGATAAATTAGATGATGAGGGGCGTCTTGTTGCACCGCTAAAAAAGGGTGAAAAGGTCGGAACGTTAAAGATCTCATTATCGGAGCCAACATCGTATATTGATGGGGATGAATTGCAAGTGGACCTGGTAACTGCAAATGAAGTCGAGAAAGCAGGATGGTTTACGTTAACGATGCGTGGAATAGGTGGATTTTTCTCTGGATTGTGGACGGGCCTAACGGATTGGGTCGGGGGACTGTTTAGTTAAGGAATGAAAGGAGGGGGCCAACCCCTCTTTTTGATGATTATCATACAATCTTTGCTTATTTTAAGGTATACTAAATGAGGATAGAAAATGAGGGGGGAAAACCATGAATCAGACCGGAACAGATAGAGTGAAACGAGGCATGGCAGAAATGCAAAAAGGCGGCGTCATCATGGATGTTGTCAATGCCGAACAGGCAAAAATTGCTGAGGAAGCGGGTGCAGTTGCAGTCATGGCGCTTGAGCGAGTGCCTTCAGATATTCGTGCAGCTGGTGGTGTCGCTCGCATGGCTGACCCAACCATTGTTGAAGAAGTAATGGAAGCGGTCACGATTCCAGTCATGGCGAAAGCACGTATCGGTCATATTGTTGAGGCGCGTGTATTAGAGTCTATGGGTGTAGACTACATTGATGAGAGTGAAGTGCTCACACCTGCTGATGAAGTATATCACTTAAATAAACGCGATTTTACTGTACCTTTTGTCTGTGGTGCGAGAGACTTAGGAGAAGCGACACGACGAATCGGTGAGGGCGCTTCAATGATTCGTACGAAAGGTGAGCCTGGGACAGGGAACATTGTTGAAGCAGTTCGGCATATGCGGCAAATGCAAGCGCAAATTAAGCAAGTAGCAAATATGGCGACAGATGAACTAATGACGATGGCAAAAGAACTAGGCGCGCCATATGAGTTGTTGTTAGAAATTAAAGAGATGGGTAAGTTACCCGTTGTCAACTTTGCAGCGGGCGGTGTAGCAACGCCAGCGGATGCTGCACTGATGATGCAGCTTGGTGCAGACGGTGTCTTTGTTGGCTCGGGTATTTTTAAATCTGATAACCCGGAAAAATTTGCGCGAGCAATTGTTGAAGCGACAACACACTATAGCGATTACGAGTTAATTGCGTCACTATCAAAAAATCTCGGTACAGCAATGAAAGGAATTGAAATCTCAACGTTGACAGCAGGAGAGCGCATGCAAGATCGTGGCTGGTAAGCTGCAGATGCATTTAAAATAAAGGGGAAGACATAAAATGGTCACAATTGGTGTGCTTGCGCTGCAAGGAGCAGTGAAAGAACATATTCGTATGATCGAAGTGAGTGGGGCGTGTGCAGTCGAAGTGAAGCGTCCAGAGCAGCTAGCAGACGTAGATGGTTTGATCTTACCTGGTGGAGAATCAACGACCATGCGTAAGCTTATTGACAAATATTCGTTTTTTGAACCACTTGTGCAGTTCGGTGCAGCAGGAAAGCCCGTTTTTGGTACGTGTGCAGGGATGATTTTAATGGCGCGCGAGCTGACGGAGCAAAAAGATGGTCACCTTGGTTATATGGATATGACTGTAGAGCGCAATGCGTTTGGTCGTCAACGAGAAAGTTTTGAAGCAGATGTTTCTGTGAAGGGCATTGCCAATGATGTACGGGCCGTGTTCATTCGTGCGCCACTTGTGAAAAGAGTTGGTGACGATGTGGAAGTGCTAGCTATGTTTAACGAAGAAATGGTTGCGGTTCGTCAAGGGTCGTTTCTTGCATGCTCTTTCCATCCAGAGTTAACAAATGACCACCGCTTGCACCAATTTTTTATAGACATGTGTAAAAAGCATGACGTTAGAGCGCAGTAGGGCAACCTGCTGTGTTTTTGCATATTAAAAGAGGTGGTTGACTTTTTATGCTGTAAGGTTTAAAATTAAACCGAACAGTCGGTTTTTAGGGGTGCCATGATGAGGACAGATAAAGGACAAAAAAAGAAGCAATATATTTTAGCACAAGCGCGTCAGCTATTTATTCAAAAAGGTTATGCCGCAACATCGATGGAAGAGCTTGTTCATTTTAGTGGTGTGAGTAAAGGGAGTATTTATTATCATTTCAAGAATAAGATCGATCTGTTTACGGAAGTACTTTTCCAGCATTGGGATGAGTGGACAACACAATGGTATGAAAAAGAAAAGGATTATCAATCATTTATAGAGAAATTGTACGGTGTTGCCATACATTATGCAGAAGACTTTCAACACCCGTTAGTTCAAGTATCAGAAGAATTCTTTTTGCGCCATTCTGATATGTCGATGGTGAGTGAGATGATGAAGAAAGCCGGGAAGCAGCATCGGGAAATCTATGCAAGCATTTTTGCTGAAGCGATAGCAGAAGGGCAAATCAAAGGTGAGTCACCTGAGGAGTTGGCGGTCATTTTTGGCGGTTTATTGGATGGGCTCGGAACGTTGTATTATGAAGGGCGTGAATTAAAACCTTTCTATCGTAAAGGTGTGAAATACTTTTTAGAGGGGGTGCTTGCTCGTGGATAAATAGCACCGGAATGTTTGAGAAAAAAGTATTTCCACATAAATATGAGGGTTGTCATAGAAATATACGAGTGAAAGGTGTTGAAGAAATGAATGGTGAAAAACGCAGTGCAGAGTGGGCGATTGAAGCTAGCGGTCTTGTGAAAACGTTTGGTGAAAAGCGAGCAGTCGATGGCATTGATTTACGAGTGAAAAAGGGCTCTGTTTACGGGTTTTTAGGACCAAATGGCGCCGGCAAAACAACGACGGTACGCATGCTGGCGACCCTTTTAAAGCCAGATGCGGGAGATGTACGTATTTTTGGTCATGACTTGATGAGAGAAACTGCGGCCGTTCGTAAGCGCGTTAGCTTAACAGGGCAGTTCGCTTCAGTAGATGAAGAGATTACTGGATTAGAAAACTTGAAGATGATCTCAAAATTAATGGGTTATAAGGGGAGAGAAGCAAAGGCACGGGCTCATGAGTTGTTAGAGGCATTTGATTTGACAGAAGCAGCGAAAAAGCAAGTAAAAACGTATTCTGGCGGGATGCGTCGGCGCATTGATATTGCTGCAAGTCTTGTGGTTGCACCACAGTTACTATTTTTGGATGAGCCGACAACTGGACTGGACCCACAAAGCCGGAAGCAAGTGTGGGAGATTGTTCAAGCATTAGTGGACAATGGGACAACGGTGCTATTAACTACGCAATATTTGGATGAAGCAGACCAATTGGCAGACCGCATTGCTGTGATTGACCATGGAAAAATTATTGCTGAAGGAACAAGTGGAGAACTGAAGGCTTCGGTTGGAACAGGGATGTTGCACATTCGGCTGCAACATCGTGATGATCGCGTGCGTGCACAAGAAGCACTAAAACGGGCGCTCAACTGCGACGTTCATCTTCCTTCTGACCAAGCGATGTTGTCAGCACGCATTTCTGATCCAGAAAAAGTAGCGCAAGCGTTACTACAATTGACACAAAGTGGTGTAAAAGTGGCGGACTTCTCCTTTGGACAGCCGAGCTTGGATGAAGTGTTTTTAGCACTCGTCGGTCATGAAACCGGTGTAAAAGATGCGGATGAAGAGGGGGCAACTTCATGAATCAGAAGAAAAAAGACATGATGAACGTATTCACGTCATCGGCGCGACCAACGCCACCCAATGCACTAACAGCTTCATGGACATTTGCTGGGCGGGCGTTATTAAAAATTAAGCATGTGCCGGAGCAATTGTTTGATATTACCGCTTTCCCCGTCATCTTTTTATTGATGTATACGTATCTGTTTGGCGGGGCTATCGCTGGATCACCAGGGGAATATTTGCAGTACCTTTTGCCTGGTATTTTAGCGATGACGGTCGTTATGATTACAATGTACACGGGTATCGATTTAAATAAGGATGTCACAAAAGGAGTGTTTGATCGTTTCCGCACGCTACCTGTATGGCTCCCGTCAGTTCTTGTGGGTGCAATGCTTGTTGATGCGGTTCGCTATACAGTTGCCTCAACGATTATGGTGTCACTCGGTCTTGTGTTAGGCTTCCGACCAGAGGGGGGCTTCATCGGTGTGCTCACAGCTGTCGGCTTGTTAATCATTTTTTCCGTCAGTTTGTCATGGATATGGACGATGTTGGGGCTCATTATGAGGTCAGAACGGTCATTGATGGGTGTCAGTATGATGGTGATGTTTCCGCTTACTTTTATGAGTAATGCATTTATTGATCCTAATACACTCCCATCTTGGTTGCAAGGCTTTGTGGAGTGGAACCCGATTTCTATTTTAGTGAGTGCAATCCGTGGATTGATGCATGGTGTAGACGTCGCAAATGATATTTGGTTAACATGCATCATTTCTGTGGCGTTCACAGCAATTTTTGCGCCGATTACGATGGCTTTGTATCGGAAGAAAAAATAATGAATATCCTACAAGTTTTGTCAAAGTAGATGTTGAAAAAGATGAGCGATAGCGGGAGAGATCTCCTTTTCGCTCATTTTTTTGAAACTTTATCGTAATAGTGCTTGTCAAGAGGGGGGATATCGTGTACTATTGAGCTATTACACTAGGTATAAGGAGGTTCAAGTGTTTAGAAGAAGTTGAAACATACGTTATTATTTAAAAAGCAGGAGTGTGAAAAACGAATGAAATGGTTATTAAATGGACTATTGAAGAGAAATCTTGTCGTTGCTTTAGCCGTTATTGCAACGATTGTATTTGGCGCTTGGGGGGCATCGAAGCTTGATATGGAATTAATGCCGGAGATGAGTATTGATCAAGCAGGCGTCACGTTGTATGCAGGAAGTATGAGTGCACTGGAGTTAGAAGAGGTTACGAAAGAATTAGAACAGCAAATAGACAGTTTGGATGACGTTGATACGTATTATTCAACAACATCAGATGGGCTCATAGAATTGTCAGTAGTATTTAAAGAAGGCACGGTTGATGACGCATATCCAGCATTGGAACAGGTTGTGAAAAGTGTTGAAAGTGATCATGCAAAAGTGACCGAATCTATTACGTATTCTGCTATGGGCACAGGAGACAGCTATTTTTTAAACTTTTACGGGGAAAATCTTGACGAGCTCTCACAAAAAGCACGTCAAATGATTAAACCACGATTTGAAGCGTTAGATGAAGTAGGCTCAGTGACGGTATCAGGCGCGGTGAACCGTGAAATCACATTAAAGTGGGATGACACAAAGTTACGAGAAAAAGGGGTTGAGCCACTTTCAATTGCGCAACGACTAGAAGAAGAAAACATAGGCGGCGTACTAGGTTCAATCAACGCTGGTGATGAGCAGGTACAAATACGGTGGGAAGAAGAAATCACCAATGAAGAGACTTTAAAAGAGATTAAAATTCGGACGAATAATGGCATCGAACCTTTAGGCGATTTAGTAACGTTCTCGGCAGAGGGTTTGGATGACGGGGCGGCAATGGTGTGGTATAACGGTGACACCAATTATTTATCGATTCAGCTTGCTCCGTCTGAGAGTGCGACAGATGTTTCACTTGCTGAGGCAGCACGAAAAGAGTTAAAAAAGATTCAAGATGAGGATGTGCTCGGTGAAGCGCAATTAACGGAAATGATTGCAGCGGGGGATTTTATTACCGATTCAATTGATAATGTCTGGATGAATGTTTTAATCGGTGGTGCACTCGCACTTGTCATTTTGCTTTTGTTCTTACGGCATGTACGGGCAACACTCATTATGGCGATCGCGATTCCAACATCCATTTTGCTAACGGTGGGGCTAATGTGGCCAATGGGATACACGATCAATATGCTGTCCTTAATGGGGCTAGGTCTCGGAATTGGTATGATGGTCGATGCAGCGATTGTCATTTTAGAGTCGATTTTCAAGCAAATGCAAAATGGTGTTTCACGTAGAAAAGCGGTGATCGATGGGACAAGAGAAGTTGCCTCAGCGGTTGTGGCATCGACATTGACGACAGTGGTTGTCTTCATTCCAATTGCCATTGTTGGTGGACCGATGTGGGGAATTATTCTTGTACTGGGATTGGTCATTGCCATTGCACTCATTAGTTCAGTTGTCATCTCTTTTACGGTGATTCCTGTGCTATCGAATTTATGGTTAAAAAAATCAGTTAAGCATAAACAACATCGGACGAAAGCGCAAGTTGTATATGCGGCGTTATCTGGCTGGGTTACGGGGCGCATGTGGCGCAGCATTGTCGTGATCATCTCGTTCTTTATCATGTTTATCGTTTCTTTAGTACTTATCTTTGTGATTCCAAAAGGTCTCTTTCCGACGGAGGGCGGACGTGAAGTACAAGTGATGGTGACACTTGAAGATGGCGTCTCGGCATCAGAGCGAGAAAAAACGGCTGAAGCGATGAACGAACTAATGAAAAACGTTGAGGGTATTGATGAAAATTTGATCATAGCAGTATCGAATGAGATGCTACAAGTGATGATCACATTGCCACCTGAAGCGACATATGACGGGGTTTACGAAGAAACCGTCAAACGGTTTGAGTCTTTAGAAGAAAAGCACCCGATTGTTTCTGTTGGCGATCTAATGGGTGGTGGCGATATGACTGGTAGCGGCGCATTGTCTGTTACGATACAAGGAGAATCGCTAGAGACATTGACAAAAGTTGGAGATGAGTTAGTTGCTGAGCTAGAAAAAAATGATGACCTGCGCAATGTAGGTCATTCGATGGAAAAACAAGTCCAAACTTTCCATGTCAATGTAGACGAAAAAGCGCTTGAAGGCGCGGGGATGGTCCCATCAGAAGCGCGTGAGGCGATCCGTTTACTGTTTGATAAGCAGCCAATTGGCATGATACAGAGTGAGCAAGGTGAAGAAGTGTCGGTTTATTTAGCGCCAGCAGAGAAAATTGAAACAAAAAAACAGTTGGAAGAGACGGAGTGGATGACACCAGAAGGGCTGCGTCCATTATCTGACTTTGTCAGTCTTGAAGAAAAGACTGCACCGCAACAAATTGCTCATGAAGATGGTGAAAGAACGTTAACGGTAAGTGGTGAGTACCCAGTAATGGCAATGGATTTAGGGGCGGTGCGTGCGCTCACAAATGAAGCGGTTTCTGCGATCGATGTACCAGATGGTTATGAAGTCATACAAGGTGGTGACCTAGAAGAATTAGAGCAAGCGGAACAAGATATACTCATGATTCTAGGTGTAGCGGTTTTCTTGGCTTTCGTAGTGATGGCAGTGCAATTTAATAGTATGATTCAACCGCTGATGGTGATGTCGGTGATCCCAGTGTCAATTACAGGTGTGCTTTTAGGGCTGTTTATATTCCAGCAAGAATTAAACATTTTGTCTGGAATCGGGATGGTGATCTTAGTTGGGATCATCTTAAACAATGCCATATTACTTGTGACACGCATTAACCAGTTACGTGAAGACGGTATGTCGCGTCACGAAGCACTCGTACAAGCTGGTGTAGACCGCTTGCGTCCAATCTTTATGACGACGCTCACGACCGCGGGAGGGATGTTACCACTTGCGCTGGCGATAGGTGGATCAAGTAGTTATCAAGCGCCCCTCGCAATTGCGATCATTTCTGGGTTGTTGTTTGGGACACTCATTACGCTCTTGCTCATCCCAGCTGTGTATTTAGTTGTCGACACGATTGTTTCGTGGATAAAGCAGTTATTCACAGGAAAGAAACAGGGAAATAATCTTGTTTAGTCTTAAATAGAATGATGTGTAAGCTGTTCAAAAAGTCATGTGTAATGACTTTTTGGGCAGTTTTTTATGCTTCCCAAAAACACATCGTTCACTAGGATCGTGTATTTTGAAAGGTGACTTAGGAAACCCTGAGGTTAGTATGGTGAAAGATCGGCAACACAGAAAAAAATCGAACATTTAAATATATAAATGATACTTTGTTCGTATTTTTATTGACGTCTTGTAGGTGAGCTGTTATACTGACGATGGATTGCGACATAGAGTGGAGGTATATAGATGTCTTCAGTAGTGGTAGTAGGTACACAGTGGGGCGATGAAGGAAAAGGAAAGATTACGGACTATTTATCGGAGAAATCAAATGTTGTTGCCCGGTATCAAGGTGGAAATAATGCGGGACATACAATTGTGTTTGGTGGAGAAAAATATCAGTTGCATCTCATTCCTTCAGGGATTTTTTATCCAGAAAAAACGTGTGTCATCGGGAATGGGATGGTTATTGATCCGAAGGCACTTGTGGAAGAACTTGCTTATTTACATGAAAGAGGGGTTTCAACCGATCACTTGCGGGTTAGTAACAGGGCGCATGTGATTCTTCCCTATCACATTAAATTAGATGTTGTTGAGGAAGAAAGAAAAGGTGCAAATAAAATTGGGACGACAAAAAAAGGGATTGGCCCTGCTTATATGGATAAAGCAGCACGAATTGGTATTCGTATTGCGGACTTGTTAGAAAAAGATACGTTCCGAACGAAAGTAGAAGCGGTACTCGCGGAGAAAAATCGCCTGTTTGAGAAGTATTATGAAACAGAAGGATTTGATGCGAATGAGATTGTTGAAGAATATGTTGCCTATGGGGAGCAGATTGCGCATTATGTGACGGACACTTCGGTTGTATTAAACGATGCACTTGATGCGGGTGCGCGTGTACTGTTTGAAGGAGCACAAGGGGTGATGCTTGATTTGGATCAAGGAACATATCCATTTGTGACGTCGTCAAACCCTGTGGCTGGTGGTGTGACAATTGGATCAGGTGTAGGACCAGCTAAAATTGATCATGTTGTGGGTGTGTCAAAAGCATATACGACCCGTGTAGGGGATGGGCCGTTCCCGACAGAACTAACGAATGAGATTGGTGATCGTATTCGTGAAATAGGTCGAGAATATGGTACAACAACAGGGCGCCCACGACGTGTTGGATGGTTTGATGCCGTCGTTGTTCGTCATGCACGGCGTGTGAGTGGGATCACCGACCTGTCATTAAACTCAATTGATGTCTTAACAGGCATTGAAACGCTTTATATTTGTACAAGTTATCGTTATAAAGGAGAAATTTTAGACGCATTTCCAGCGAGTTTGAATGTGCTTGCTTTGTGTGAACCGGTGTATGAAGCGTTACCTGGTTGGCATGAAGATATTACTGGTGTGAAAACATTAAATGAGTTACCGGAAAATGCCCGCCGCTATGTCGAGCGTGTTTGTGAGCTCGTGGGTGTGCCACTCAGCGTGTTTTCGGTTGGACCGGACCGTGATCAAACGAATTTGGTAAAGGATATTTTTTCTTAAGAGAAGAATGATGCATTGGAAGCGGAGGGGGAATTGTTTGCATCTTCGCTTTCCAATCGTTGATCTCGTCGAGAAAAGTCATTTATCGGAGATATTTTTCATAAAAGGGTTGCAACAGCTTTTAAGCTGTGGTAATATAAATTTTGTCGCCTGAGCGTTTTGTGCGTCGATGATAATGTTTGAGTCATTAGCTCAGTTGGTAGAGCATCTGACTTTTAATCAGAGGGTCGAAGGTTCGAATCCTTCATGACTCACCATTTTACTTTTGTGGCCCGTTGGTCAAGCGGTTAAGACACCGCCCTTTCACGGCGGTAACACGGGTTCGAATCCCGTACGGGTCACTTTTTTGAGTAAAGAGGTTATATTTAGCCTCATATGGTCCGGTAGTTCAGTTGGTTAGAATGCCTGCCTGTCACGCAGGAGGTCGCGGGTTCGAGTCCCGTCCGGACCGCCATTTTTATAACAAATACATAAGGCTCGGTAGCTCAGTCGGTAGAGCAACGGACTGAAAATCCGTGTGTCGGCGGTTCGATTCCGTCCCGAGCCACCATGTATAAGCCGGCCTAGCTCAATTGGTAGAGCAACTGACTTGTAATCAGTAGGTTGGGGGTTCAAGTCCTCTGGCCGGCATTGACAGAAAAGAAAGCGAGTGGACCACATAGGTGGTGGCTCGCTTTTTTGCTTGTATTGAGCCCAGATCGCATGCCGACTTCTTTGAATGGGCATCTTATCCTTATCCCCAAATAAGGAGGGCTTGAAAAATGAAAGAGAAAGAAGAAAAGCAGTTGCATTTCAACGAAGAAATGGGCGAAGAACTAACGCAGGCACAATTACGTGCATCTTATGAACAAGGCACGATTGAAGAGAGAAATGAAACACCGAAAGCTTGATGGAGCAGCACGTCTTGTCGAACGATCACAAGACGTGCTTTTTGTTATGCGTAAGCATTCACTGTTTCCCCACCATACCAGGAAAAGAAACGCCCATGTGCGTCTGTGTCGGCAATCTTTTCACTGTACGTCTGTCCGGAGATGATGGCATCGAGACGCAAGGCATCATCAAAGATATTGTTATAAACGTGGAAAGTATCACGTGTTTGCCCGATGTGTGTAATGGTATCAAGGAGCTGTTGTCTCGTCTCTTTTGGCATTTGATTGGCTACATGCGTATGGAACACACAAAGTGTTGTATCTTGTGGTATCGTTGCTGCAACATCAGCTAACAGGGCGACACCGTCTCCTTCAATGAGTTGGAGCTCATGGCGGTGGCTGTTGACGTAAGCAACAGCTTGTTCAAACAACTGGCGACGTTCATGGTGCTCGGGCCAAATAAGTGCCCATAGCCACGCAGTATCTTCGTCATTTGCCGGGTCATTGATATGCAAGTCTAAGCCGATACGTGTCGTGACAGGTGGGGTGTCTTGACTTATCAATGAGGTCAGATCTCCTTTGTGTACATCGGCAGAAAGATGAACAGAGGATGTAGTATTGCCAACGTGACCGATGGAAGGATAAGCATAATGGTAGCGATCCCAAAATAGTTGCAAGCCAGCGCTTGTGCCAATTTCAATGAGCGCAAGGGGCTTTTTGGTCTTTTGGTAAATGTAAGAAAATGTTGGGTATAAGTAAACGCAGCGCCTTACTTCATTTGTTTGGACAAGTTTTGTCTCAAGTAGGGGGCGAATTGCTTCCTCGTATTTTAAGCAAAATGTTTTAAAAGCAGGGAAGGCACTTTCTGGCGCTTTTGGGTTTTGGACAAAGCTTGGGTAGTATTGATAAAGCGCATCATCCGGATACTTCTTTAATGTATACTGAACAGCAGCAAAGAGTAAATTGGCGACAGGTTGCCCCGTCTGTACGTGCATACACAGCGTGAGTAGTTCATGATCTTTCGCAATCTCACGGCTTAAGGACGCATATAATGGGCTGGATGAAACACCTTCTGTGTTGGCAAAGACAATGAACCGTTTTGATAGTAGGTTGATATCCATTCGTATCGCTCCTTCCATAATTGTAATCGCTTTCATTGTAACATATGTAGAGAGGTGCAAGGTCATTTGATGGACTAATTCGGAGATTTTGGATTATTCCTTACCCCATTGCGCTTACTTGTGAGCGTGTGTACAATGAGAGTTCTAAAGTAATTTTTTTGGGGTAAAACGTTGACGTGTACCGCCATTAAAATCGCTTGGAATTGGAGTGGAAGGGACTTGGATCAGATGAGGCGGAAAGTGTATGTGTTAGCAGTGTTGTTCGTGATTCTAGTAGTGAAAAGTGTTGCAGTATTCACTGTAGGACCATTCGATCATACGACAAAGCAGGCAGTTGTGCCGGTCACGAAGGCCGTAGAGAAAGAAAAGGTTGAAAAAAGTGCTTATCCGGGCTTAGATATTACGACGGTGACAACGCAAGGGGAACGATACACATCTTCCATCAGTAAGCCAAAGACGGAAAGCGAGAAAATCAATAAGGAAGTCCATACTTGGATTGATGTCCAAGAACAAGAATTTCTTGACACTGTTAAACAGAACGCGGAAGCTTTAAAGCTAGAGCCCGCCCATTTAAATATTAATGTAAATATTAACAAGGTAACAGATGATATTTATAGTCTTGTGTTTCATTCTTACCAATACGTTGGTGGCGCGAACGGGCAAGAATTTATGCAGACGTTTATTATTGATATTAAAGGTGATCGTATCCTTCATATTGAAGATGTCATGGACATTGATGATGAGGTGCGTAAGCATATCCATGAACTTGTGAAAGCGCAATTGCAAAAAAAGGAAGAGGACTATTTTCAAGTATTTTATGATGACCTAGAAACGGTGTTAGCCGAGCCGTCAACGTGGAAGTGGGCACTCGATCATGATACATTTTCACTTTACTTTGATTCCTATGCCGTCGCCGCAGGGGCAGCTGGGGCGATTCATGTTGAGATTCCAACAGAAGAGATTGTGCTCTACTTAAAAGATGATATTGCTGACCAATTGTATTTAGCCGAGGAAAAACAAGAGCGAAAAAAGGCTGTTGAGCAAGAGCAGGCGGTACTCGATCCCGAGGGCAAGTATGTCGCGCTTACCTTTGACGATGGTCCACATCCAAATGTGACGCCGTCTGTGCTTGAGACATTACAGCAGTTTGATGCACGGGCGACATTTTATATGATTGCGACGCAAGTGTCAGTATATCCAGACTTGGCAAATGAAGTGGCACTCCAAGGGCATGAATTAGGAAATCATTCGGTTAATCACCTGGATATGACAAAATTATCGTCTGCGAAAATAGCAGATGAACTAGAAAAAACGAGCGCTGAAATTGAAAAAGCCACAGGTCTCCAGCCGAAAACGATGCGTCCTCCTTATGGGGCATATAATGAGGCGTTACTTTCAGTCGCAGAGACGCAGCAACTACCGGTTATTAATTGGTCTGTTGATTCACTTGACTGGAAGAGTCGCAATGCGGCAGCGGTGAAGCAAGAAGTGTTAAATCACGTTCATAATGGGGCGATCATCTTAATGCATGACATTCATCCATCTACAGCGGAAGCATTACCGGATGTGATGTCGGTGCTTGAGGAAGAAGGATACGAATTTGTCACTGTATCCGAACTGTTATCGCTGCAAGACAATGCCAATGTAGGCCCGTATACAAACAAAAAATGAAAACATGCACGTTGGGTAAAAGTTGTCCCAACGTGCTTTTTCGCTTAGAATGGAGGTAACCATGTCTGTTTCTGTTTTCTATGTATGTTACACTGGAAGAGACGAAGCGGAGGTTTCAAGTTTTTAAACGCGTTTCACGCTGTTTTAATTGTTTTCCACGTTGAAGAGGAGGCTTCTTAATGGACAAACATATTCTTGTTGTAGATGACGAAAAACCAATTGCAGATATATTAAAATTTAACTTGGAAAAAGAGGGTTTTCATGTTACGTGCGCGTATGATGGAAATGAAGCACTCGCGCAGGTGGAGGAGCGCCTGCCCGACCTTATTTTGCTCGATATTATGTTGCCGTTCAAAGATGGGATTGAAGTATGTCGTGAAGTGCGCAAGCAGCATGATGTACCGATCATCATGTTAACAGCAAAAGATTCAGAGATCGATAAAGTGCTCGGCTTAGAATTAGGTGCAGATGATTATGTAACAAAACCATTTAGTACGAGGGAATTATTGGCACGTGTAAAGGCTAATCTACGCAGACAACAAGTAACAGAAGAAGAGTCAGACACAAATCAAACAGCCATCATGATTGGTGATTTAACCATTTCTCCAGAGGCATATCAGGTGAAGAAGCGGGGAGAGGCGCTTGACTTGACGCATCGTGAGTTTGCGTTGATTCATTATTTGGCGCAACATTTAGGACAGGTGCTCACGCGCGAGCATTTACTGCAGGCTGTGTGGGGGTATGACTATTTCGGCGATGTGCGTACTGTTGATGTTACAGTGCGACGTTTGCGAGAAAAAGTTGAGGATAACCCGAGTTATCCGACATGTATTATGACACGGCGTGGGGTGGGCTATTATTTGGCGACGCCAGAAAGCCAGGAGCAGGAATAAATGGAACAAAAGGTTGGTTTTTTTAAGTCGATTCGTTTCAAACTTATTGTAATTTATGTGTTGCTGATTGTCATTGCGATGATGATTGTGAGTGTGTATTTTTTACGTGAATTAGAAAATAGATTAGTCGGCAATTATACGACGGTGTTAAAAGACCGTGCAAAAATGGCACAGATGACTGCGGCCGAATACTTATTGGATTCGGATAACGCAGAACTAGAGATCATGTTGAAAAATATTTTTCCTGCTGAAAGTGATGCTCCTGTGCGTGCACAAGTGATTAGTAAAGATAATACGATATTGGCCAGTTCATTTGACGATGATGCAAAGTTCATAGGTCAAAAAACAAACAAACCGATTATTAAGCGGGCGTTAGATGCCAGACCTTTTCCAGAGTTCTCACTTCGTCTCAAGCCAAAAGATAAGAGGCGTTATTTAGTTCAAGCAATGGATGTACGTGCGGGTAAAGGTGAAGTGATAGGTGCAGTTTATATTGAAGCACCAGTGGAGCATGTGTATGAACAAGTGCAAGATATCAACCGCATTTTCGTGTCGGGAACCGTCATCGCACTGATCATTACATCCGCGCTCATTGTTTTGTTGGCACGAACGATCACGTTGCCGATTATGGATATTCGTAAGCAAGCTTTACGGATGGGGAGAGGGGATTTTTCCAGACAAGTTCGTGTGTACAGTACAGATGAAATTGGTGAGCTCGCTGCTTCTTTTAATGAATTGACAAGTAAATTACATGTCACGACGCTTATGCGGGACCGTGAGCAAAAACGTTTGCGTTCTGTATTAAGTCATATGACAGATGGTGTGATTGCAACTGATCAGAGTGGCTCGATTATTTTATTGAATCGCCGGGCGGAGGAGTTGCTTGGTGTATCGCTCAAACACGTATTGAGGAAACCAATTATGAGTGTACTTCGTTTGGAGAATACACACCGTCTCGTTGATTTATATCACCGAGATAAGCCTATTTTATTGGACTTTAGTACTGACGAGGAATCATTTATGATTGAAGCCAATTTTTCTACCATTCAAGAAGAAGAAGGTCCAATCAATGGCTTTATTGCTGTTTTACATGATGTCACAGAGAAAGAGAAAATTGAGCGTGAACGACGTGAGTTTGTTGCAAATGTTTCTCACGAGTTACGTACACCATTAACAACGCTTAAAAGTTATTTAGAAGCGTTAGCAGATGGTGCGCTAAGTGATGAGGAAATTGCACCACGTTTCTTAGAGGTAACACAAAATGAGACGGAGCGCATGATTCGTTTAGTCAATGATTTATTACAACTATCGAAAATTGATGCAAAAGATTATCGTCTCACGCTCAGCTCCGTAGAATTAGGTGCTTTTTTGCATGGCGTGATTGATCGATTTGACATGATTGTTAAGGATGAGAACATTACGTTTGTCCGACGTATAGCTCGGCAACCGTTATATGTGCGGATGGACGCCGATAAAGTCACGCAAGTGCTTGACAATGTTATTTCAAACGCGATGAAATACTCTCCTAAAGGAGGAAATGTTGTTGTGACGTTGTTGCAGCGAGGAAAGCAGGCACAAATAAGCATTTCTGACCAAGGGTTAGGTATTCCAAAAGAAGCACAAGAAAAAGTATTTGATCGTTTCTATCGTGTTGATAAGGCACGTGCACGGAATGTCGGTGGGACAGGACTTGGTTTGGCGATTGCACAAGAATATATTCAGGCACACGATGGGGAGATATGGATATCGAGTGAGTATCAAAAAGGGACAACCGTGTATATTACATTGCCCTATACGTTTAAAGGAGGGAGAGGATGAGGTACGAACGACTCAAAACACTAGTCCTCATCTCATTGGTGGTGCTTAGTGGTTGGTTAACTTACCAGCTGTGGATATTCCAACCAAAAATTGACGACTTAGACATGGGGAAAGAGGATAAAGGTGCAGACCATGTGCGTTTAGGAGACCAAAGAAAGATCGTTGATTTGTTGCGTCCGTCGCAAATGGTCATTCACAGCGGACCGTCTCAGTATTATTTGATAAACAGCAAAGAAAAATCTGAAAATTTATTGAGCGATATCAAAAAAAGTAAATGGGTAGAAATGGCGGAGAATGTGGATGAGATGCCCTCAGAGGGAATTGAAGTCATTTTTCCTGTGTCAGTTCCAGTGACAATGTTGTTTGAACAGTCAAACGTAGAAGAAGAAATTGGCTTTGTGAAAGAGAAAGTATTGGATCGTTTATTCTTATATGAGGATGAAGAGAAAGATGCTGTTTTGATGCAGTTTACTAGCGACAACGAGGATGAGGTCCATACAGTTAGTATAGAGATGAGTCGGGCACATTTTGAAGCGTATTTAGCGGTGGATGAAAAGAGCGAAGTACGTGCAGAAATTGGAGGAGGAGACGTTCAAGAAGACACATTCTCACCTCGCTGGTATGTGACCGCTGAAGCGATCGAGATGGATCGGTATGAAAGGTATATAGATCGGTTGTCCGCGGACGGGATGACGAAACTGTTCTTGGAAGACGGCGTGATCACAAAAGGGAATGTAAACGGGAATAGAATCTCAACTGACGGTCGACGTACAGTGACTGTTGATGCAGTCCAAAATTTTTTAGAGTATGATTATCAATTATCCGTAGAGTCAGATGGAGAGCCTGACACTCATATTTTAGAATCAAGTGTGTCTTTTATTAATCTTTTTGGTGGTTGGACAGATCAATATATGGTTGGTCATTGGACGATGAACACGTATGGTGGTGAAGTTGAGTTTTATTTGTACGATAATGGGTATCCTATTTTTCCATATCCTGGGATGAAAGAGCCACCAATGAAGATGTGGATAAAGCGTGAAGGGACAAGTGTTAGAAGGTATGAGCGCCCGCTAATTAGACTCGGTCAGTCGATACAAATAAGTAAGCCATTAATGTCACCAGGTGTGGATGTGCTTACGGAGTTAGATCGCCAAAAAGTGACTGTAACTGATTTAAAATTAGGGTATGACGTGAAACTGAGTGTGGAGGCTGATCGTCTCATTTTTGAGCCGAGGTGGTTTTATAAAGACGATGATGGCGTTTGGCATCGTTTCTTGTGGGATTAGGAGGCAAATACATGAACTGGACACGGACGAAATCGATTTTTATTGTGACATTCTTTTGCTTAAATGTTTTTTTAGCATGGCAATTGATGGACAAAGTGGGTCGTAGTCAAATTGGTGTGTTTGATCCAGATAATATTGAGACGCGCTTAAAAGAAAACAATATTAAAGTAGCGGATGTGCCAGAAGAGATTGGGAATATGCGCGAGTCTGGTTCTGTTTTAAAAGGAACATGGGAACCATTTACAGAAGATGATGTAAAGTCATTGGTCGCTCAAAAAGCTAACAGGATAGCAGACAATTGGTGGATTGAATCGACCTTTGACTCACCTATTGACATTACGTCAGATGAAGAGAATGGCTATACAGCTTTTTTAAGCACGTATATTTACAAAGGGCTTAGTTATACATTTTCCAGTAAAGATGAAGATTCTATATACTTTGATCAGAAATTTAAACAACAACGTACCGTTGTACCTGAAGGAGCACCGCTTGAATTGTATTTGAATGATAATAATCAAGTGACCGGGTACGTGCAGCGCTATTATGACTTTGACATTACTGTAGGTGGTCGTGATGCACTCAAGTATTTGCAGGCGCTTGAAGTGCTATTGGACAAGCAACATTTACGGAGAAACGATCATGTTACGCATATTGAATTGAGTTATTATCAGATGAGGACAGAGCGATTTTCAGAGACAGAGTATTTTATCCCTGCTTGGACAGTAGAAATCGAAAGAGAAAGCGGTGGAAAGAAGCGCAATGAAACGTACTTAGTAGATGCAATATCTGGTGTTGTTTATCAATGGCCATTGGAAAGCACGATAGGCGGAGAATTGGAACAAGTGGAAGAAGGTAAAATAAATCCGTTTGATCGAGTAGATGAATATAGAGAGGGGGGGAACCGATGAGTCTGCGCTTTAGCGTGCTAGCGAGTGGTAGTACGGGCAATGCGATGTACGTGGAAACATCACAGACGCGTTTATTAATTGATGCGGGATTGACAGGAAAAAAGATGAATGCACTATTTGCTGAGATTGACCGTGATCCAGCGACGTTAGATGCTATTTTAGTCACTCACGAACATCAAGATCATATTAAAGGTGTTGGGGTGTTTGCGCGAAAATACCAACTACCAATCTATGCGAATGAGAAAACGTGGCAGGCAATGTCGAAAGCGCTTGGACAGTTATCGGGAGAGCAGCAGTACCTTTTTGCGCAGGGGGAGGTACGTGACTTTTGCGATTTAGAAGTTGAATCGTTTCCTGTTTCTCACGATGCGGCCGATCCGATGTTTTATATTTTTCGTCATGGTGGAAGGAAGCTGGTGCTTGCGACAGATATGGGCTATGTAAGCGAGCGGATAAAAAAAACGATTGCAGGTGCCCATACATATGTGTTTGAAGCAAATCATGATTTAAACATGTTACGTGTCGGACGTTACCCATGGAATGTGAAACGCCGTATTTTAAGTGACGTTGGGCACGTGTCTAATGAAGATGCGGCAGTAGCTTTAAATGAAGTCATTGATACGGAGACGTCCAGTGTTTACTTGGCACATTTAAGCTTGGATAATAACATGAAAGAGTTGGCACGAATGACGGTTGAACAAACACTGTCACAAGAAGGGCACCGTGTTGGCGAAACCATTCATTTATTTGAAACAGACCCTTTTAAATCGACACCTTTGTCTATTGTGTAAGCAGAGATTTTATTGGCGAACAGAATATGGGTTTTCATAAAAAATCGTCTAAATGTACCCACGATTGTGCACAACGGCTTATATCGAGGTATAATAGGTGCATGAAGAATGGAAAAATGAAAATGTGATGAATGTGATGAAGGTTGGTTTAAGTAGCCGACAGTTACTTTAGACAAACAGCATGTAAGAAAGGGGTTGTCATACATGGGTTATTATGATGAACATGATGAAAGACAAACTTCTCGGCAGAGACCAGTAAAACGGTTGTCTGGTTTATCGGCCTTTGGTGGGGCGATCATTGGTGGGGCGCTTGTGCTCATTGCTTCCCCGGTGATGTCTAGTTTAGGATTAGGCATGAACGATGAGAAACAGTCATCTCAGTTACCAGAGACAACGATTGAATCTGGTTCTGGTGATGTGATTAATGTAGACATTCGTTCTGCGGTGACGGAAATTGTGAGCAAGGTTTCTGATGCGGTAGTCGGTGTGATCAACTTACAAGAGGCAGGTATGTTTGGTTCAGAGGCCAGTAGTGAACAAGGAACAGGTTCGGGTGTGATTTATAAGAAGGCTGGCGACAACGCGTTTGTAGTGACGAATCAACACGTAATTGCAGGAGCTTCTGAAGTAGAGGTTGCTCTAACCGACGGTAAGCGTGTACCGGCACGGGTTGTGGGTGAAGACCAGTTAATGGATTTGGCAGTTTTAGAAATTGAGGGAAAGCATGTAGATACAGTCGCGAAGTTTGGCAACTCTGATGACCTTCAAGTAGGTGAGCCAGCGATTGCCATTGGCAATCCACTTGGGCTTGAGTTTGCTGGTAGTGTGACGCAAGGGATTATTAGTGCAAAGGAACGGAGTATTCCTGTAGACCTAAATGGTAATGGACAAATTGATTGGAATGCAGAGGTACTACAAACCGATGCCGCGATTAATCCCGGGAACAGCGGGGGGCCACTCATTAATATGAATGGAGAAGTCATTGGTATCAACTCAATGAAGATTGACGGGGATGCGGAAGGATTAGGTTTTGCCATTCCGTCTGCCATTGTACAACCAATCTTAGCTGATTTGGAAGAGCATGGAGAGGTAAGGCGGCCGGCGCTAGGCATTACGTTGCGCGCATTGAATGAAATTCCGAGTTCGTATTGGCAGGAAACATTTAAACTTCCAGAAGATGTAACAGGCGGTATTGTTGTCATTGGGGTTGCGCCAAATTCTTCTGCTGACAAAGCGGGTTTGAAAGAGCGAGACGTTATTGTAGAAGTTGAAGGAGAAGCGGTACAGAGTGGTCAAGAGCTCCGAAAAATTTTGTACGCAGAAAAGTCTATTGGTGACAAAGTGACGTTGACTTTCTATCGTGAAGGAAAGAAAGAAACAGTTGAAGCTACGCTCATTGAGCAGCAAGATGTGTAATAGAGATAAATAAGAAATGCCCCGTTGATGCACGCAATGTGAGTATCGCAACGGGTCATTTCTATGTTAAAATGTTTGACAGATGCTAAGAGCTTTGATAAGGGGGCAAGTGACTGTGTTGTATGCATGTCAAGAACATGTGGAACTAGCGCTTGATGTTGCAGTCGATACATATGAATGCGCACCAATAATGGAAAAACTTGAACAAAGTGAAGAGATGCCGTTAACGTGTATGTATTGTGCTGATGTTGCGACCTATAAGGTATTGAAAAAATAATTGTGGATATGTTGATAACCTATGTGGACAAATTCTAAATCCATGTATAATAAGGGTTAATCTATGAGTTAAATGTGCATATCTTTTACGTTATCCACAGAGTTCTTACAAAAAGAGAGAAGGAAGGATGAGTTGTCAACAGGTGGATATCACAGTTTTGGCTGTCGGGAAGTTGAAGGATAAATACTTACGAGTGGGTATTGAAGAATATAAGAAGCGGCTTGGTGCATATGCTAAGATTCGTGAGATGGAAGTATCTGACGAAAAAGCGCCTGAACATTTGTCTCAAGCTGAGATGGTGCAAGTGAAAGAAAAAGAAGGGGTACGGTTACTTGCAAACATTGCGCCTGATGCTTATGTCATTGCGCTTGCGATTGAAGGGAAAATGAAAACGAGTGAGCAATTAGCAGAGAACATGTCAAAGTTAGCATTGCATGGGAAAAGTAAAATGGTGTTTTTAATTGGTGGGTCCCTTGGATTGTCCGATGCTTGTCTCCAGCGTGCAGATGAGCAATTGTCGTTTTCAAAATTGACATTTCCTCACCAGTTGATGCGACTCATGTTGCTGGAACAAGTGTATCGTAGTTTTCGGATCATGCGGGGTGAGCCTTATCACAAATAGAAGGAGCGGGTATTGGGCAGCGCTCATGAGGAAAATAGTAAATGATAGAGCACAGCGAGATATTCGTTGTGCTCTTCAAATTAAGTTTTTTATTCGTCGCTTTCATTCCAACCTTCTTCACTCATTAGTGCAAGTGTATTGCCTTCGGTGTCTTGAAAAAATGTCATCCAGGTGGCAGTGTCGCCTATTTTTGCAACAATGTGCGGTTCATCAACAAAAGAAACCCCTTGCTTGGTCAGGCGAGTATATGCATCGTGAATACTTTCGATGTGAAAGTAAAGCACAGAACTGGCATGTGCAAATGCTTCTTTTTCCGGTAACGTGAGCATGAGGCGGAGGTCGCCACATCGAAGAAATGCCATGGTGTCTGTTTCGAATAATAGTGGTAATGAAAGTGTGTTGGTGTAAAAATCCCGTGCACGTGCTAAGTTCGAGACCGGGACGCCAATTTGTCCAATGTTCATGAAGATCAGCTCCTTTCCATACAGCATAACATTGACTAAAGATTACAATCAATTATGTGTCTAGAACTTTTTTTGCGGGCGATAATAAAGTAAGAGGGTAGAGGTTGAATTTTTTTTGGAGACCGTCTATAATAATAGTCAAAGATAGTCAAAGTCAAAGAAGGGGAGGTGGAATGTTGCGTAATATTACGGATCTCATTGAGCATTATTTAAAAACCATGCTCACGCGCAGTGGAGATTCACTGTTGGAAATTAAGCGCAGCGAGCTAGCAAAGCAATTCCAATGTGTTCCTTCCCAAATTAATTATGTTATTCGTACTCGTTTTACCGTGGAAAAGGGTTATATGGTTGAGAGTAAACGTGGCGGTGGCGGATACATTCGCATTCAAAAAGTAGAGGCACATGACGATGTGGCTTTATTCGACCATTTAAGTCAGCTCGTTGGAGAAAAGATTGACCAGCAGACGGCTGAAAATATTGTTGTGCGTTTACTTGAAGAAAAAGCAATTACGAGGCGGGAAGCGAATATGATGTTAAGTGCGCTTGATCGCACACATTTTAAACTTTCTGTTGCGCACCGTGATCACATTCGTGCCAACCTATTAAAGGCAATGCTGCAAGTGCTAATGTATGAATAACACCGTTCACATGAGGGGGCGAGCGATATGATGTGTCAAGAATGTCAAGAGCGACAAGCGACATTACATTTTAAAAAGGTGATTCAAGGGGAAAAGACGGAAATACATTTATGTGAGCAATGCGCCCAAGGGAAAGGAGATGGATTGCTCGGAGGGGATCATTTCTCCGTTCATCATTTATTTTCCGATTTATTTCATTCGGAAGGAAGCAACCAAGCGGAGCGTAGACAATTCCAGACAAAAACAGCGTGCAGACAGTGCGGCATGAGTTATGATCAATTTCGTAATGTCGGTCGATTTGGTTGTGCTCGTTGCTATGAAGCGTTTGCTGATAAATTGCCAGCTGTGTTTAAACGCGTGCAGACTGGAAATGAACGGCATCAAGGCAAGATTCCGCGCCGCATTGGGAAGTCATTGCAAATTGAACGTGAAATTACTGGATTGCGCACGCACCTTGCAAGCCTTGTGGCACGTGAAGAATTTGAAGAAGCGGCGCGTGTGCGTGATGAAATTAAACAATTAACGCTTCAAATGGAACAGGCGCGAGAGGAGGAGTCATCATGAGTGTAGAGCGATTTTTAGCACATGCACTTAGCCCGTGGATGAAAGTGGCAGGCACCGATGATGACATTGTGCTAAGTAGCCGTATTCGATTAGCACGCAATATTCAAGACTATTCGTTCCCTTTACTTGCCTCGGAGGAAGAGGCTGCTGCTGTAGTGAAGCACGTACAAGAAGTGTTTCAAACGAGCGAAGAAGGGACATTGACAGGGGCACAGATCATTGCAATGGATGAGCTTGAAGCAAATGAGAAGCGTATGCTTGTTGAAAAACATCTCATTAGTCCACATTTGGCGGAACGGTCCCATCATGGTCTCGTCCTTTTAAGTGCAGATGAATCGTTGAGTGTGATGGTCAATGAAGAAGACCACTTGCGTATTCAATGCATGTCACCTGGTTTTTCTCTGGAACAAAGTTTTCAGGCAGCAAATGCAATGGACGACTGGCTAGAATCGCATATGACGTACGCCTTTGATGAGCAATATGGCTATTTAACAAGTTGCCCTACAAACGTTGGTACGGGATTGCGTGCGTCTGTGATGGTTCATTTACCGGCGCTCGCGATGACACAGCATTTACAACAAATTTTGCCGGCAATTAACCGATTTGGTCTTGTTGTTAGAGGAATTTACGGGGAGGGTAGCGAAGCTTTAGGTAACCTCTTTCAAATATCGAATCAACTGACGCTAGGAAAAACAGAAAGTGATATGATCACAGACTTACAAGGTGTTGTAAAGCAATTAATTAAACAAGAACGTGAAGCACGGGAGGCACTTTGGCAACATTCACAGTTGAAGTTGTCAGACAGGGTGATGCGTTCTCTAGGCATTTTGACGCATAGTTATATGATTGATTCAAAAGAGGCGACTCGTCGCTTGTCGGATGTGCGTCTAGGTGTGTCTTTAGGTTTAATTGATCGTATATCACTTGACATGTTGAATGAACTTGTCATTTTAACGCAACCTGGATTTTTACAGCAATATGCACAGATGGTGCTTACACCAGAGCAAAGAGATGAAAAACGCGCTACGCTTATTCGTGAACGGTTAAAACTTTCTTAAAAAACTGTGGGGGTGGTAGAAATGATGTTTGGACGATTTACAGAACGTGCACAAAAGGTATTAGCGTTATCACAAGAAGAAGCGGTACGTTTAAATCATTCTAACGTTGGAACAGAGCATATTTTATTAGGTCTTATCCGTGAAGGAGATGGCATTGCTGCAAAAGCGTTACAACAATTAGGTCTTGGCTCTGAGAAACTGCAGCGTGAAGTAGAGGCGCTCGTCGGCAAGGGGCAGGAATCAAAGCAAACTGCGGGTGGAACAGCTCATTATACGCCGAGAGCAAAAAAAGTCACAGAGCTTTCAATGGATGAAGCACGTAAACTTGGTCATTCTTACGTTGGAACAGAGCATATTTTATTAGGACTCATTCGCGAAGGAGAAGGGGTGGCTGCACGCGTATTAAATAATTTGGGTGTAAGCTTGAATAAAGCGCGTCAGCAAGTGCTGCAACTACTTGGTAGTAATGAAGGCGGTTCTTCTTCACAATCAAACGGCGTGGCAACGAATGCGAACACACCGACACTGGACGGATTGGCACGTGACTTAACGGCGACAGCGCGTGAAGAAACGCTCGATCCAGTCATTGGTCGTAGCAAAGAAATTGAGCGTGTCATTCAAGTGCTCAGTCGCAGAACCAAAAATAACCCTGTGCTAATCGGTGAGCCTGGTGTCGGAAAAACAGCCATTGCGGAAGGGCTGGCACAAGCGATTGTGGCAAATGAAGTACCAGAAACATTACGGAACAAGCGGGTGATGACACTCGACATGGGGACAGTTGTCGCTGGTACAAAGTATCGCGGTGAGTTTGAGGATCGCTTGAAAAAAGTGATGGAAGAGATTCGGCAAGCAGGAAACGTCATTTTATTCATTGATGAGTTACACACGTTGATTGGTGCAGGTGGTGCGGAAGGCGCAATTGATGCCTCCAACATTTTAAAACCGTCTCTTGCGCGTGGGGAGTTGCAATGTATTGGGGCAACAACAATTGATGAGTATCGTCGTTATATTGAAAAAGACGCGGCGCTTGAGCGACGTTTCCAACCGATCCAAGTAGCTGAGCCGACTGTAGATGAGTCCATCCAGATTTTGCATGGGTTGCGTGACCGCTACGAGGCGCACCACCGTGTCACAATTACAGACGAAGCCATTGAAGAGGCGGTGAAACTATCAGACCGCTACATTTCAGACCGCTTTTTACCAGATAAAGCGATTGACCTTGTTGATGAAGCTGCGTCGAAAGTGAGACTGCGTTCTTACACAGCGCCGCCAAATTTAAAGGAACTCGAATTGAAGCTAGAAGAAACACGAAAAGAAAAAGATGCGTCTGTGCAAAGCCAAGAATTTGAGAAAGCGGCGTCGTTGCGAGACTCGGAACAACGGTTGCGAGAAGAGTTAGACGAAATGAAGAATGAATGGAAGAAAAAGAAAGGTCAAGAGAACACCGAGGTTGTGCCAGATGATATTGCTCAAGTTGTGGCGAGCTGGACGGGAATCCCTGTCTCTAAGCTTGCTGAAGAAGAAACAGAGCGATTACTACGGATGGAGTCCATCTTACATGACCGTGTTGTCGGGCAAGAGGAAGCAGTAAAATCTATTTCTAAAGCAGTACGCCGTGCCCGTGCAGGTTTAAAAGATCCGAAACGACCAATTGGCTCCTTTATTTTCCTTGGTCCTACAGGCGTTGGAAAGACAGAGCTTGCGCGTGCGGTGGCAGAAACGCTGTTTGGTGATGAAGATGCGGTTGTGCGCGTCGACATGTCTGAGTATATGGAGAAGCATGCAACGAGTCGTCTTGTTGGTTCGCCACCCGGTTATGTCGGGCACGAAGAAGGTGGGCAACTGACGGAGAAAATTCGTCGGAAGCCATATTCGGTCATTTTGTTAGATGAGATTGAAAAAGCCCATCCAGATGTCTTTAATATGTTGTTACAAGTATTGGAAGATGGGCGTCTGACGGATTCCAAGGGGCGCACCGTTGATTTCCGCAACACGGTTGTCATTATGACTTCAAACGTAGGGGCATCACAACTGAAGCGCAATAAATACCTCGGTTTTACAACAGAAACAGAAGGACGCGAATATAAAGATATGAAAGACCGCGTCATGACAGAGTTGAAAAACAGTTTCCGTCCAGAGTTTTTAAACCGGATTGATGAGATCATTGTATTCCATTCGCTCGAGAAGAAACATGTGAGGGAAATTATGGAGATGATGACCGAGACATTGCGGACCCGCTTGCGAGAGCAGGGCATTGACTTTGACCTGACAGATGAGGCGAAGGACAAAATTGTCGAGCTTGGTTTTGATGCAGATTATGGTGCCCGTCCACTCCGTCGTGCATTGCAGCGTGAAGTTGAGGACCGCTTGTCAGAAGAATTGTTAAAGGGCACGATTATAAAAGGACAAAAAGCGCTCATTTATGTAGAAGACGACAAGTTAGCAGTGAAAATGATGGAAAAAACGAGCGTATAGACGACATGTGCGGTACGCCTGCTAAGAAGTTGCCTTACTTTGTAGGCAGCTTCTTTTTTTTAAAACCAATTTTCTGGTACACTAGAGGAAATGGAGAAAACTGTACATTTATATAGAGCGATGTGTTGCTGCGTGATAGACAAAAATTGGTGAATGGACTTCCAGTGTAGCTACGCATGCCCGATATACATTGAAATTCAAAGGGAAGCGAGGGACTGGAAGATGGCAAAAGTAAAAACAACCTTCTCATGTCAAGATTGTGGTTATGAAACCCCAAAATGGTTAGGGAAATGCCCTGGCTGTATGAGTTGGAATACAATGGTGGAAGAAATACAGGCCCCATCAAAAAACCATCGTAGTTATGTCACCTCACAACATACAGTACAAAAAGCCCAACCTATTACTGCTGTTGAAAGGGAAAAAGAGGCTCGTATTTCAACAATGATGGTCGAACTAGACCGTGTGCTTGGTGGCGGCATTGTGCCAGGATCGCTTGTGCTCGTTGGCGGTGATCCTGGGATTGGAAAGTCGACGCTCTTATTACAGCTGTCGGCAAAATTAGCCGAGCGAAAAGCACGTGTGCTATACATTTCTGGTGAAGAATCGGTCAAACAAACAAAATTACGGGCCGATCGTTTAGGTCTCTCGTCAAATGAACTGTATGTGTTAGCGGAGACAGATGTGACACGCATTGAGCAGGCATTAGATGAAGTGAGTCCCACACTTGTGGTCATTGATTCAATTCAAACGGTTTATCGAGATGAGATCACATCCGCACCAGGGAGTGTGGCGCAAGTACGCGAATGTACAGCTGCGTTTATGCGGATGGCTAAAACACGTGGGATCGCCATTTTTATTGTAGGTCACGTGACAAAGCAAGGTGCCATTGCTGGTCCAAGGTTGTTAGAGCACATGGTTGACTCTGTTTTATATTTTGAAGGGGAACGCCATCATACGTATCGCATTTTGCGGGCAGTAAAGAACCGGTTTGGTTCGACCAATGAGATGGGCATTTTTGAAATGAAAGAGTTAGGGTTAGAAGAAGTAAAAAACCCTTCGGAAATTTTTTTAGCTGAGCGTTCGGAAGGTGCAGCTGGCTCCGTTGTTGTGGCTTCAATGGAAGGAACGCGACCCGTTTTAGTAGAATTACAAGCGCTGATTGCACCGATGGGATTCGGAAACCCACGTCGTATGGCGACGGGACTTGACCATCACCGGGTGTCGCTTTTAATGGCTGTATTGGAGAAACGTCTTGGTATGTTACTGCAAAACCAAGATGCTTATTTAAAAGTCGCGGGGGGTGTGAAGTTAGACGAGCCGGCCATTGATTTGGCTGTTTGTTTAAGCATTGCATCGAGTTTTCGCGATCGTGTGGTGAGCCCGTTAGATGTTGCTGTTGGTGAGGTCGGATTGACTGGAGAGATTCGACGTGTGTCTCGGATTGAACAACGGATTCAAGAAGCAGCCAAACTCGGTTTCAATCGAATTTTAATTCCAGAAAAAAATATCGGCGGCTATACAGTACCAAGAAGCATTGAAGTCATTGGTGTGGCTACGCTAGAGACAGCACTAGCTGTCGCATTAGGGAGGTAGGTTATATGGAAGAGCGGAAAACAATATTTATCCAAAACTTATTGAAGCTTGTCGCGCCTGGCACACCACTTCGCGCTGGGATTGATAATGTACTTAGGGCAAACACAGGTGGGTTAATTGTACTCGGGTACAATAATGAGATGATGAATATTGTGGACGGGGGTTTCTTTATTAACAGTGACTTTTCTCCAGCTTATTTATATGAACTGGCGAAAATGGATGGGGCAATTATTTTAAGTGAGGATGGCAAACGGATTTTGTATGCCAACACACAGCTTGTGCCAAACAATAATATAGAATCCAATGAGACTGGAATCCGACATCGTTCAGCTGAACGTGTGGCAAAGCAAACAGGCAATTTAACAATTTCAATTTCTCAACGCCGAAATGTGATTACCCTTTACCAAGGCGATTATCGTTATGCACTAAAAGACATTGGGGTCATTTTAACGAAAGCAAACCAAGCCATCCAAACGTTAGAAAAGTATAAAGCGGTGCTTGATCAAGGAATTACGAATTTAGGTGCACTGGAGTTTGAGCAATTGGTGACGTTTAGCGATGTTGTACAAATTATTCATCGTATTCAAATGGTACTCCGAATCAAGCGTGAAATTCAAAACTATATTTTGGAGCTGGGTGATGAAGGTCGGCTCATTACCATGCAATTAAAGGAACTTGTTTCAAACACAGAACAAGAGGCGCTTTATTTGTTAAAGGATTATGTAAAAGAGCGTACACAAGATGTCCACAAGACATTAGAAGATTTAACGACACTGCTAAATGAAGATTTGCTGGACGAGCCTGCAATTATGAAAGCACTCGGTTATGGTCGACAAACGAATCTGCAAGAACAAGACATTTCACCGCGTGGTTACCGTGTATTAAATAGGATTCCACGTTTGCCCGCACAGATCATAGAAAATGTCATTGATGAGTATGAACACCTGGCACATATTATGGTGGCTACGACGGAGCAATTAGATGATGTTGAAGGTATTGGTGCGGCACGAGCAAAAATGATTCGCGACGGACTAAACCGTATTCAAGAGCAATTATTTGTGGATCGACATATTTAAAAGAGGCGCATTCCCTGTCATTGTACTCATTCTGGAAGTCCTGTCGTAACAGGCGATGCCCATCGCATATTTTTCTGCTATAAAATGAAGGTTACTAGGTTGGATTTCAGAAACGTTGTCTATAATAGTGAGGAAGAGGAGGTGTACGTGATGCTTAAGTGGATTGTCCGGATCTTTTTTGTTGTTGCCGGTGCGACATTAGGGTTTTTGTTTATCCCCGAGCTGTTTCAAATGATGTCGGTGAATGGACCAGACTGGTTGTTTGAGCCGTATGTCGGTGCGACACTAGGTGCGTTTGTGTTATATGCTGTATCCATTTTTGTGTCTGATCTTATTGTTAATTTCTTTCGTCTGATAGAGGAAACGGTTGTGAAGGCTCCGATTGTCGATGTATTGTCTGGTTCATTAGGATTGACAGTCGGTTTAATTACAGGTCATTTACTAGGATCCCCGCTCACACAATTGGGTTGGGAGTTCGTTAGCAATGTTGTGCCAATCTTTTTAACGATTCTCATGGGCTATCTTGGTTTTCAAATCGGTTTTAAAAAGAGAGACGAGTTAATGCAGTTGGTCCTAACAGTGCGTTCTTTAAAAGGGAAAGAAAAAAAGAAAGAAGATCTCGGATACAAACATAGTGGTAAGCAACTGAAGATTTTAGATACAAGTGTCATCATTGATGGACGTATTGCTGATATTTGTCAAACTGGTTTTCTCGAAGGGACACTTGTCATACCCGGCTTTGTGTTGGAAGAATTGCAACACATCGCAGATTCATCCGACTCACTCAGACGAAATCGCGGACGACGTGGGCTAGACATTTTAAACAAAATCCAAAAAGAACTGCCTATTGATGTGGAAATCTACGATGGTGACTTTGAAGAGATTCAAGAAGTGGATAGTAAACTGGTGAAGCTAGCGAAACTGACTTCAGGGATGGTTGTGACAAACGACTTTAATTTGAATAAAGTATGTGATTTGCAAGGTGTGCAAGTGCTTAACATCAATGACCTTGCTAATGCAGTGAAGCCAGTGGTGTTACCAGGTGAACAATTGCAAGTGCTCGTCATTAAAGATGGGAAAGAACATCATCAAGGCGTTGCTTATTTAGATGACGGCACAATGATCGTTGTTGAAGGCGGACGTGAGTTTATGCACAAAAAGATCGCAGTTGTTGTGACGAGTGTGTTGCAAACGAGCGCAGGACGGATGATCTTTGCCAAGCCGGCGTCGTTGGAAGAAGCGTTGTGAAAAAATGATTGACTTGAAAAACCCTTTCGCGTGGGCGAGAGGGTTTCTAGTCGTTTGGGACGAAATTTTCAAGGCGGTCAATTCAGTGGTATGACTTTGAGTAAGTACATAAAAATGACATAGCCGATGAAGCCGGTGGCCAGTGCACTGGTGATAATGAGTAGAACGAGCCTTTTTGCATTCATCGTCGTGACGTCCTGGGAATGAATCGCTGTTTGCACATATGTTTCCCTCCAAATGAACGGATATAAGAGCAGTGTAACAGATGTGAAGATTGAGCGTCAGTAGAAAGTGTTCGACAACTTTTGGATCGAATGCAAGTAAGCGTGTGTCATCACACTTGACTGCGCGTGAGAAGTGATCTTGTTTTTATTGAGAGACACACGTATAATTATTATTACAATTATAATGTTTAGGTTCTTTGCATATACTGGAAGGAGGAAAACAAATGGTGGTGAAAGAGATGGAAAGAAAAGTAACGAAAATTGGTAGCAGTATCGGAATGACGTTTCCGCCAGATGTGTTAGAACACCTTAACATTGCGCCAGGGGATCACATTTCAATTGAAAAACATTCAGATGGTACTGTGGTTTTGCGCAAGAGCGAAAAAATCCAGCGACCAACAGGATTAAGTGCTGATTTCTTTGACGTGCTACAAAAAACCGTTGCAGAGTATGACGAAACCATCAAGGGTTTGGTTGATCGCTAATGCGTTATTTAACGGAACAAGAGGTCATTGCGATTCATTTATTTATCATGGAGAAGTATAGTCCAAATGAACAATCGGGTGTGAAGTCTCCTGAATTGCTGCAATCAGCGATCCATCGCCCGAAGCAGTCTGCGTTTGGTGAAGATGCTTATGAGGGAATTTTTGAGAAAGCTGGCGCACTCTTTGAATCTTTGGTGGGCAATCATCCATTTTATAACGGTAATAAGCGGACAGCGTTTGTATCGCTCGTTCAATTTCTTGCGTACAATGGCTTTCGATTTCGCATGGACGCCAAGAAAGCGGAGGACTTTGTCGTCGATGTTGTCAATCATCAATACCATTTTTCGGAAATGGTTGGTGTGATTGAAGCTCATAGTAAGAATACAGAGGGGTGAGTGTAAAAGAATTGAGAAGTGTGGTATTGCAACTGATGTATGACGAAGTCTGAGCAAGACCAGACCTACTGCTCAGTTTAAGGGCTCTATGTGGTGGGTCTGCTTACTGTTGAGTGGTCAACGAGCAAAGATAAAACACCAACTTCGGAATCAGCCTCCCCAAACCAATCGCAAGCATGATCAGTAAAATCGGCCATGCGGTAAGCACAAACCAAGGAACAGTAAAAAATATCATTACAATATAACAAGCCGCAATTGTGAACGGGATCACGAGTAATGGTACAAGCCATTCGGCTTTAAAGGTGATCTTCTCCCCCTTGTGGAGGGAGCGTTCGACAGTCGTATAAATCGCCGAGATGAGAAAGACGAACACAAACAGCCAAAGTGGGCTAAGGTCAGTGGGTAACAAAATATCGCCTCCTACGATGAAATATATCTCTCATTTTCATTATAGGTTATGGTCATCCATTCTATGATTAACATCCCGCTATCGAACAAAAGAATGGATTTGGAGCAGACCGGTTGAATCTTTTAATGTTTTGTTTAGTGTTTGTCAGTTTCATGTGCTTTCTCTCGGTCTCTTCTCATGTTAAGATAGAAGCTAGCAATGAAAAACAAGGAGAATCCATCATGCATACATACACAGCCATTGTCCTCGCTGCTGGACAGGGAAAGCGGCTAGGGCTTGGCTTTAATAAGCAATTATTGACGTTGGCAGGGGTGCCGATGATCATCCATACATTACGTTTATTTGCACGTGACGAAGCATGTGCAAATATGATTATCGTTGCTCGTGAGGAGGAAAGAGAACAGCTTGCTGCACTTGTAGAGCAGTATGATGTCCCGCGTGTGCAGTGTATCATTACGGGCGGTGCAGAGCGCCAAGATAGTGTGTATGCTGGGCTGCAAGTGGCAAAGACAGCGCTCGTGCTCATTCATGATGGCGCACGCCCATTTACAAGGCAAGCCGTATTGCGAGGTTTGGTCAATGCTGCCGTGGAGACAGGCGCAGCCATCGCTGCTGTACCGGTGAAAGATACGATTAAGCGTGTGAAAAGTGGTGTGATTGAAGAGACAATTGAGCGCGCGCCGTTGTGGGCTGCACAAACACCGCAAGCTTTCCAGCTTCCACTCATTCGGCAAGCGCACGACGAAGCGCGTGCTGCCTGTTATGTAGGCACAGATGATGCGAGTTTAGTGGAGCGCCTCGGACGTGAGGTGGCGATTGTTCCGAGTGATGATCTAAACATGAAAGTCACAACACCGGCAGACGTGAAGGTTGCTGAAGCGATATTAACAGAAAGAGGTCACAATGATGATTAGAATTGGTCAAGGCTTTGATGTCCATCAGCTTGTGGAGGGACGCCCGCTCATTTTAGGCGGAATCACGATTCCGTATGAGTTCGGTTTACTTGGACATTCTGATGCCGATGTATTATTACA
This sequence comes from Shouchella lonarensis, assembly GCF_900096965.1. GTDB lineage: Bacteria > Bacillota > Bacilli > Bacillales > Bacillaceae_D > Shouchella > Shouchella lonarensis. The sequence goes on from NZ_FMYM01000009.1 coordinate 37,165, forward strand.
TACAATTACGGACGCGGCACTCGGCGCACTGGGGGCAGGGGACTTAGGGAAGCATTTCCCAGATGATGACCCAGCTTATAAAGATGCCGATTCAAAAATGTTGTTGCGCCATGTGTGGCAGATGGTGCGCGCGTCAGGGTATGAGCTCGGCAATGTTGATTGTACAGTGATGGCACAAGCGCCAAAACTTGCGCCATATATCGACGCGATGCGGGCACAAATTGCTACATTGCTTGAAACAGACATCACGAACGTTGGTGTGAAGGCAACGACGACAGAGAAGCTTGGATTTGTTGGGCGTAAAGAAGGCATGGCGTGTCAAGCGGTTATTTTGCTTGTAAGAAGTGACACGCTGTAAGTCAAGCATACCCCTTTGTTGTCTACGCGAGAACGTGGTATGATAAGGGGACAATGATGGAAGACGGGGAGCGGAAACGATGACTAAAGAAGTACGCGTAAGATTTGCGCCGAGTCCGACAGGGCATTTACATATAGGTGGTGCGCGGTCGGCGTTATTTAATTATTTACTGGCAAAACGTACAGGTGGTACATTCATTCTTAGAATAGAAGATACAGATCAGGCGCGGAACATTGATGCTGCGACTGAAAAGTTAATGGAGAGTTTAAGGTGGCTTGGTCTTGATTGGGATGAAGGTCCCGACAAGGATGGTGGCTATGGTCCGTATCGTTCAATGGCACGTTTAGACACGTATAAAAAACATATCGACATACTGCTTGCAGAAAACAAAGCTTATTACTGTTATATGACGGAAGAAGAGTTGGAAGCAGAACGCGAGGCTCAAAAAGCGCGTGGAGAAATGCCGAAATATAGTGGTAGAGACCGCGATTTAACAGCAGATGAGCGTGCGGTATATGAAGCCAAAGGGTTAAAGCCGGTTGTACGCTTTCGCGTGCCGGCGGGACAAACGATCACGTTTACCGACAGTGTTCGCGGGGAAGTGTCGTTTGAGACCGACGGCATTGGCGACTTTGTCATTGCCCGTCGTGACGGTGTGCCCATGTATAATTTTGCTGTTGTGGTGGATGACTATTTAATGAAAATCTCGCACGTCATCCGCGGTGAGGAGCATTTATCGAATACACCGCGGCAAATTTTACTGTATGAAGCATTTGGCTGGGATGTGCCGACGTTTGCGCACGCGTCGCTCATTTTAAATGCGGACCGGCAAAAAATGAGTAAGCGGGATGAGTCATTGATGCAGTTTGTTGAACAGTATCAATCACAAGGGTATATGCCTGAGGCGCTCGTGAACTTCTTGGCGTTGCTCGGCTGGTCTCCGGTTGGAGAAGAAGAGATTTTCTCGCTCGCATCACTGGGAGAACAATTTTCATTTGACCGTGTGTCTAAAGCGCCAGCGGTATTTGATACGGATAAACTTGCGTGGATGAACAATCAGTACATGAAAGCCGCTGACTTAGATACAGTTGTTGATCTTGCATTGCCACATTTAGTGAAAAGCAGGCGCATCAATCGTGATGGAAATGACGCGCAGCTTGCGTGGGTGCGTCGCTTGATTGGTTTGTATCAAGAGCAAATGCAGTATGGGGCAGAAATTGTCGATTTGACAACGATCTTTTTCCAAACAGAAATCACTTACGATGAAGAAGCACGCACTGTACTTGCAGAAGAACAAGTAAGTGAAGTGTTAAAGGGGTTTGCGGCTGCCTTGCAGGAAGTTGAGTCGTTTACGGCACCAGAGATAAAAAAAGCGATCAAAGCAACACAAAAAGCAACGGGACAAAAGGGGAAGAAATTGTTTATGCCAATTAGGGTTGCCGTTAGTGGTGTCACCCATGGACCTGAACTTGGTGACACAATTGAATTGCTTGGCAAAGAAACCGTGCTAACACGGTTGCACATTGCGAGTGAATAGAACATATCATAAAGCAAAAAGCGTTGAAAGGGACAAGTAGACGAGTCGATTTCTTTACTAGAGAAGGTTGCCTATGGCTGGAAGCAACTAAAGGAATGCTTGTTGAAATGCCCCCTGGAGTCTTTTTTCGAATGAAGTAGAAAAAAGCGGTCGTCACCGTTACTTGACAAAAGCTGTACTCAGGAAACTGGAAGAAATGGGTACAGGAAGCAGAGTGGAACCGTGTGTGACTACGCCTCTGTACCGATACGTATATTGGTGCAGAGGCGTTTTTCGTTAGAATGGAGGGAAAGCATGGGATTTATGCGAACGTTATTAAATGACATTGATGTTGTCTTTGAGCAAGACCCAGCTGCCCGCAATCGAATAGAAGTTATTTTTACGTATTCAGGTGTGCACGCCATTTGGGGCCATCGGATTGCCCACCGTTTATGGAAATGGAAGTTGCGCTTCCTCGCTCGATTGTTGTCGCAGCTCGTTCGTTTCTTTACTGGTATTGAAATTCATCCTGGGGCGACCATTGGTCAGCGTGTGTTCATTGACCACGGTATGGGGGTTGTCATTGGTGAAACATGTGAAATTGGTAATAATGTGACGATCTTTCAAGGAGTGACACTCGGGGGGACAGGGAAGGAGAAAGGCAAGCGTCACCCGACCGTGAAAGATGGCGCCCTCATTGCCAGTGGTGCGAAAGTATTAGGGTCTTTTACCATTGGAGAGCATGCTAGAATTGGCGCAGGTTCCGTTGTATTAAAAGAAGTGCCACCTCACTCTACAGTGGTGGGCATTCCCGGAAGAATTGTCGCTCAGCATGGGAAGAAAGTGGCGTCTGCACATGCACTTGATCATCATGCGTTGCCTGACCCGGTTGCGGATACGATGCGTGAAGTGGAGCGCGAGTTGGAGCGGTTAAGAGAAGAGTGTACCCAGTTGCGGTCGGCGTTAGCAGTGAGAGCAAATGATGCGGGTAAAGCAGAGAAAGGGCGTGGGGACATATGATAAAAGTATTCAACAGTTTAACAAGAAAAAAGGAAATGTTTAAGCCGATCGAAGAAGGAAAAGTACGGATGTATTGCTGCGGACCGACTGTATATAACTACATTCATATCGGTAATGCTAGGCCACCGATCGTATATGACATGGTGAGGCGTTACCTTGCTTATCGTGGGTATGAAGTGATATTTGTTACGAATTTTACGGATGTCGATGATAAAATTATTCGTGCTGCCCAAGAGGCAGGAGAAGACGTCGGTGAAGTGGCGGAACGTTTTATCGCTGCTTACGAAGAAGATGTCAAAGCTTTAGGGGTACAGCCAGCAAATGCGCATCCGCGGGTGACAGAGACGATGGATGACATTATCGCGTTTATCGTGGCGCTTGTTGACAAAGGTTTTGCTTATGAAGCGGGTGGAGATGTGTACTACCGGACACGTCGTTTTCGTGAATACGGCAAGTTGTCAGGACAATCACTAGATGATTTGCGTAGTGGCACACGGATTGAGGTGGATGAGAATAAAGAGGACCCGCTTGATTTTGTTTTATGGAAAGCTGCTAAACAAGGGGAGATCTCTTGGTCTAGTCCATGGGGAGAAGGGCGACCGGGTTGGCACATTGAATGTTCGGCGATGATTAAAAAGACATTAGGAGAAACAATTGACATTCATGCCGGTGGGAAAGATTTAACATTCCCGCACCATGAAAATGAAATTGCCCAATCGGAAGCATTGACAGGTAAAACAATCGCGAACTACTGGTTGCATAACGGCTTTGTCAATATCGACAATGAGAAGATGTCAAAGTCGCTTGGGAACTTTGTATTGGCACGTGATTTAATGGCGCGGCACGATCCAGAAGTAATTCGCTTCTTTATGTTGAGTGCCCATTATCGTACGCCAATTAATTTTAGTGACGAGCTGCTTGTGAGCGCGAAGGCAGGGTTAGAACGAATCCGAACAGCGGTGGCGAGTCTAGTGCATCGTCTCGCACAGACGGCCGATGCAGGTATGACAGGCCCATGGTTGGAGAAGATTGAAGGGTATAAGAAACAATTTATTGCTGAGATGGATGATGACTTTAATAGTGCGAATGGGATCAGTGTCTTATTTGACTTGGCAAAAGAAGCAAATGTGTATGCTCGTGAGCAACAAACATCAACAATCGTGTTGCAAGCATTCTTGTCACTTTTTGACGAAATAAGTACAGTGTTAGGATTATCGTTGCAAAGCACAGCCACTTTGTTAGATGATGAAGTAGAAGCATTGATTGCAGAGCGAAACGAGGCACGTAAGCAGCGTGACTTCCAGCGTGCAGACGAGATTCGTGATCAATTGAAGGAAAAGCATATTATTTTGGAAGATACCCCTCAAGGTGTGCGGTGGAAGCGAGGAGACACAACATGAGTCAGCGAGAACTCCGTCAGTTAAACGGGCTCGCGCTCGCTTATATGGGTGATGCAGTATTTGAGAAGCACGTACGTTATACGTTGCTTACGCAAGGAAAGGTGCGCCCGAACCGATTGCACCAGGAGGCGACGACGTATGTGTCAGCGAAGGCACAAGCGGCGATTTTACGGGCATTAGAAGCGGAAGACGTGTTGACGGATGAAGAAAAGCAAATTGTGCGGCGAGGGCGCAATGCAAAATCACATACTGTACCAAAGTATACAGATGTGCAGACATACGGCTATGCGACCGGGTTTGAAGCGTTATTAGGTTATTTATATGTTACCGATGCACACGACCGTCTGCAGCAACTGTTGCAACGGGCGATGGTGCTCGGAGCGAAAAAGGAGGGTAGATGACGATGAAGCAATCAAACAAGCAGCATGTTCGGCGTACATCTACTGCACCGCAATCACCGAAGCGAGAAAAGCGGCAAGGCACGCGAAAAAAGACTGTGACACCACAAGCTAGAAAACCGCAAGTGACGCCATTACAAGTGGCGCACACTCTTATCGCGGGAAAAAACCCTGTCATTGAAGCAATGCAGTCAGGGAGGAAAGTGTATCAAGTGTGGATCGGTGAACATTCACAAAAAGGGCAAATGCAAACAGTGCAGTCACTGGCACAAGAAAATGAAGTACCTATACAGCCGATAAAAAAGCAACAATTGGATGAATGGATCGGGCATAGCAATCATCAAGGGGTCGTTGCGGCGGTGAAACCATACGACTATGCCACAATTGATATGCTGTTTGATCGAGCACAAGCAGCGAATGAAGCACCATTTTTCCTTCTTTTAGACGGCATTGAAGACCCGCACAATCTCGGTTCAATCATGCGTACAGCAGATGCCGCAGGTGTGCACGGGATCATTATCCCAAAACGGCGTGCAGTCGGGTTGACGGAAACGGTTGCCAAAGCGTCAACAGGGGCAATTGAGTACATTCCGGTCGTACAAGTGACGAACTTGGCACGGACAATGGACGAGCTAAAGGAACGGGGTTTGTGGTTTTTTGGTACAGATGCAAGCGGCTCAGACCACTATAATGAGGTGACATATGACCAAGGAGCCATTGGTCTCGTCATTGGGAGTGAAGGGAAAGGGATGGGGCGACTCGTGAAGGAAAAGTGTGACTTTCTTTTGCGCATTCCGATGAATGGTCGTGTGACTTCTTTGAATGCATCTGTTGCGGCAGCGCTGCTCATGTATGAAATATATCGCCAGCGTGAGCGTGTAAGTGATTCATGACACATGATATTTTGCTTGTCGACGGATACAACATCATTGGTGCATGGGCAGAGCTGCAGTCACTTAGTAAACAGGATTTTTCACTCGCAAGGGACCGGCTTGTCGACATGATGGCTGAATATGCAGCTTATATGGGACATGAAGTGCATATTGTGTTTGATGCACATCAAGTAGGTGGTGTAGGCAAGCATGCATTACATCACCGTGTCCATGTTATTTATACAAGGAAAAAGGAAACGGCGGATGAGCGCATCGAGAAGCTCGTGACGACAATGAAACGTATTGATCGACGCATTTATGTTGCGACATCAGACTTTGCTGAGCAGTCTGTCATTTTCGGTAGTGGTGCCTTGCGTAAGTCTGCTCACGAGTTACAACGGGAAATGAAGTTGGTGATGAAAGGAATCGACAAAACCATTGAAAAAAAGCAGCGAACACAGCAATCGTCGAAGATTCAGTTATCAACAGAAGTTGCCGAAGTTTTTGAGAGATGGCGTCGAGAAGGGAAATGAACGGTTGACCAATGCAGTGTGAGTACGATATAATCAATGTGTACAACTTTTCACAACATTAGAGCGGTGCGAACGCGAGGGGTGATCAGGTTGAGTATAGGGTTAGCAGAACAGAAAAGCATGGTGACTGAGAGAGAATTTGACAAGTGGGAAGATGATCGCGTCATCTTTGCAGTTCGATCAGGGAATACGTTGGCACTGGAACACTTATTGAGTAAATATCGTCATTTTGTCCAAGCGAAGGCACGTGCTTATTTTTTAGCTGGCGGTGACTATGAGGATATTGTTCAAGAAGGAATGATTGGTTTATATAAAGCTGTGCGTGATTTTAATGGGGACAAGCTGTCCTCTTTCAAAGCTTTTGCCGAATTGTGTATCAAGAGGCAAATTATTACTGCTATTAAAAGTGCAACCCGACAAAAACACGTGCCTTTGAATACGTATGTTTCATTGGACAAGCCGCTATACGAAGAAGAATCTGAACGAACACTGCTAGACATTGTCTGTGATCAAGAGATGATCAACCCAGAAGCGTTGATTATCAATAAAGAAGAGCTTGACTACATCGAGAAGAAAATGGGCGAGATTTTAAGTGAGTTAGAACGTCAAGTGCTAACCTTGTATTTGGAAGGCTGGACATACCAAGAAATTTCTGCTAATTTGAATCGCCGTGTCAAGTCGATTGACAATGCATTGCAGCGGATAAAACAAAAGCTGGGACGTTATGTTGAGTTAAAAAAAGTTGTGTTTTAATGTAGGTAGGTTGGTCATAAAGGTCTCGAGCACTTCTGTGGAAAATGTTTGACTTTCCTTCCTACTTACATTTATAATAGAGTCAAACCGTTTTTTGAGCTGTAAAATGAACCCACGATATGCAAGTGTTAGAAGTGGGTTTATTTTTTGTACAACCGTCTTTTACTAGACTTTGATTTGTGATGATGGATTGACAATAAATATAAGGTTTAACTTTTCAATGATGTGCCACGCTGGGGGTGTAGGGAACAAGATGACAAATCAGAAAAAAAATCCGATTGCATTTTTAGGAAATGTGGGACGTGAACTAAAGCGTGTAACATGGCCGACAAAAAAGGAATTAACGCGTTATACGTGGGTGGTACTGATTACACTTGCTTTTATGGTCGCGTTCTTTTATGTTGTTGATTTAGGGATTGCATCGTTACGTGCTGTAGTGGTGAAGTCACCTTAATAAAAAGCCAACACTGCGGCAGCTTGTGCGAATGAAAAAGGAGGGAAGGACATCCGTCCTGAATAATGGAAAAAAGTTGGTTTGTGGTACACACGTATTCTGGCTATGAAAATAAAGTGAAAATGAACTTGGAAAAACGCGTTGAAACGATGGAAATGGCTGATCACATTTTTCGTGTGCTTGTCCCGGTAGAAGAAGAGTCAGAGATGAAAAATGGGAAAACGAAGCAAGTGATGAAGAAAGTGTTCCCTGGTTACGTGCTTGTGGAAATGATCATGACTGACGACTCTTGGTATGTCGTGCGAAACACACCAGGGGTGACGGGTTTTGTTGGGTCAGCCGGTGCGGGTTCGAAGCCAACTCCATTGATGCCGGATGAAGTGGAGCGCATTTTAAAACAAATGGGCGTCATGGAAGCAACTATGGAAGTTGATTTCGAATTGAAAGAGTCTGTGAAGGTAAAAACTGGGCCGTTTGCTAATTTCGTTGGCACAATTGAAGAAATACAGCCAGATCGCCAGAAGCTAAAAGTGCACGTAAACATGTTTGGACGCGAAACACCGGTCGAACTTGAGTTCACTCAAGTCGAAAAGATTTCATAAAAAGCTTGCTTCTTTAAGAATTTGATGATAGAATTTCTATGTTTAGTATGTTGCTATCCAGTCGGGTGCGATTGCATCCGTCTTTTTGAGTGGGAGGGGATGAGCTCATTCCCGGTAACCACATCACGGACTTAAGGAGGTGTGTCACGTGGCTAAAAAGGTAATCAAAATGGTTAAACTACAAATTCCTGCAGGTAAAGCCAATCCGGCACCACCAGTTGGGCCAGCACTTGGTCAAGCAGGTGTGAATATTATGGGATTCTGTAAAGAGTTTAATGCTCGTACATCTGACCAAGCAGGCTTAATCATTCCAGTAGAAATTACTGTGTTTGAGGACCGCTCGTTTACATTCATCACAAAAACGCCACCAGCTGCAGTTTTACTCAAAAAAGCAGCAGGAATTGAATCAGGCTCTGGCGAACCGAATCGCACAAAAGTTGCGACGGTCAAACGCGATAAAGTACGCGAAATCGCTGAAACAAAAATGCCAGATTTGAACGCTGCTTCAGTAGAAGCGGCAATGCGTATGGTTGAAGGAACTGCACGTAGCATGGGTATTGTGATCGAGGACTAATGTTGGTTTGTTTGCTGAGAGGTTGTGCTCTTTTTTTGGGAGTACAGCCTTTCAAACAGTGGGAGGTCTCGCCGTTATTACCACATACGAGGAGGAAATAAAATGGCTAAAAAAGGGAAAAAATACGCTGATGCAGTGAAGCTAATTGACCGTGATCGCGTATATCAAGCAGAAGAAGCGCTTGAACTTGTAAAGAAAACAGCAGTAGCGAAGTTTGATGAGACAGTGGAGGTTGCTGTACGTCTTGGTGTGGATCCGAAAAAAGCGGATCAACAAATTCGCGGTGCGGTTGTACTACCGCACGGTACGGGGAAAACACAACGCGTGCTTGTGTTTGCAAAAGGTGAGAAAGCGAAAGAAGCAGAAGCTGCTGGTGCAGATTATGTAGGCGAGGATGACCTAATTAATAAAATTAACCAAGGTTGGTTTGATTTTGATGTGATCGTTGCGACGCCAGATATGATGGCACAAGTAGGACGCCTCGGTCGGGTGCTTGGACCAAAAGGGCTTATGCCGAATCCGAAAACAGGCACTGTGACATTTGATGTTGCAAAAGCTGTGGCGGAAATTAAAGCGGGTAAAGTCGAATACCGTGTGGACAAGTCTGGGAATATTCACGTACCAATTGGAAAAGTGTCATTTGAACCAGCACAGTTGCTTGAAAACTTCCAGACGATCATTGAAACACTTCATAAAGTGAAGCCGGCTGCTGCAAAAGGGACGTACGTACGTAACATTGCAGTTGCTTCAACAATGGGCCCTGGTGTCCGTGTTGCCACAAGTTCTTTTTCAAAGTAATGATTGACAAGCATGCTGTGAATATGTTAAGTTATTACTTGTGAATTTAAAAGTCATACCGTAGACAGCAGGTGCCTTTAGGTTTAAATATCCTGCCGAGGTGAGCAAATAGATTTCCGTAGTAGGAGTCATACTGCCCTCGTTGTCGAAAAACGAGGGCTTTTCATTTAGCTAATTCCCTCATAGCTGTACAAAGCTTACAGGCGGTGTGAAATCATTTTACAGGAGGTGTATTCATGAGCAGCGTATTAGAGCAAAAGCAACAAATGGTTGCTGATATCGCGACAAAGTTACGGGATAGTAAAGCGACTGTTGTTGTTGATTACCGTGGATTAACGGTTGCAGCAGTCACTGAACTACGAAAACAGTTGCGCGAAGCAGGCGTTGAGTACAAAGTGTATAAAAACACACTTGTGCGCCGTGCGACAGCGGAAACGGAACTGACGGCGCTAGATGACCATTTAACTGGTCCGACAGCGATTGCTTTCAGTAATGAAGATGCGGTTGCCCCAGCGAAAGTGATTAACAACTTTGCAAAAGAAAACGAAGCGCTTGAAATTAAAGCAGGTGTGTTCGAAGGGAAAGTAGTCGGTGTCGATGAAGTGAAGGCTCTTGCTGAACTTCCATCACGCGAAGGACTTCTTTCTATGCTTCTTAGTGTGTTACAAGCGCCAATGCGAAATGTTGCCTTGGCAGCAAAAGCGGTTGCTGATCAAAAAGAAGAGCAAGGTGCATAATCTTGCTTAATGTATGACATGTTTTATCGATGATATTAAACGAGGAGGATTATAACAATGAGCAGAGAGCAAATCATTGAAGCGATTAAAGAAATGACCGTTCTAGAATTGAACGATCTTGTAAAAGCAATTGAAGAGGAATTTGGTGTGACAGCGGCAGCGCCTGTAGCGGTGGCAGCTGGTGGTGGAGACGCAGGTGCAGCAGAGCAAACAGAATTTGATGTTGTACTTGAGTCTGCTGGCTCATCTAAAATTGGTGTCATTAAAATTGTTCGCGAAATCACAGGTCTTGGCTTAAAAGAAGCAAAAGCACTTGTTGATGGCGCACCAGCACCAGTAAAAGAAGGCGCATCTAAAGAAGAAGCTGAAGAGATGAAAGCGAAACTTGAAGAAGCTGGCGCGAGTGTTGCAGTGAAGTAATTTCTTTCCATTTGCACGAAAAAGGTCCGTGAAAGTTACGGGCCTTTTTTTCCGATTTTGATAATGGAGGATGGTAGGTCATGAGTGATCATTACTATACACGTACGCCAGGTGTAGACCATGATGAAAAAACGTGGTCATACGTGTTGCGAGGACATTCGTTTTTGTTTACAACAGACCGAGGGGTGTTTTCGAAAAGGGAAGTCGATTATGGTAGTCGGTTTTTAATTGAATCATATTCTTCTCCTGATGTTGCGGGCGATGTCCTTGATGTCGGTTGTGGGTATGGACCGATTGGGCTGGCAATCGCGCGAGTGGAGCAAGGCAGAATGGTAGAGATGATTGATGTAAATGAACGGGCGTGTGCGCTCGCAGCACGTAATGCGAAACAAAATCAAATTGACAATGTTGTTGTTCGGCATGTGGATGGTGCACAAGATGTCATAAAGAGAGATTTCGCGGCGATCGTCACCAATCCTCCAATTCGGGCGGGAAAAAAAGTGGTGTTTTCTATATATGAAGAGGCGCATGACCGTTTGTTAACGGGGGGGATGCTTTGGGTGGTTATCCAGAAAAAACAAGGCGCCGCCTCGACGAAGGAAAAGTTACAGGTGTTATTTGGGAAAGAATCAGTAGAGACGATAGCAAAAGATAAGGGATACGTTCTTTTTTGTGCAAAAAAAGATTTGACGAACGCATAGAAGTTATGATATTATTCTTTAATGCGTACGATTGCCCAATTTGCCGTTTCGATACTCATGAGCGTGAAACTCTGGTGATTGAAACGGTTCATTTTTGGTTATGCTAAGTGAATGACTGTACTTATTCATACTATAAAGCTTTTTTTCTTCTTTGTACAGTCTATAAGTTCACTTGCCTGTTGTTTTAAGAAGTGATAGTGGCAATTGTCTTTGTACAGTTTGTAAGTGAGATACTATAACGCGAGATTTAAGGGGTGAATCAGTTGACAGGTCAACTCATTCAGTATGGACGTCACCGCCAGCGAAGAAGCTATGCGCGTATTAACGAAGTGTTAGAGCTGCCGAATTTGATTGAGATTCAAACAGCTTCCTACCAATGGTTTCTTGATGAGGGTTTGCGGGAGATGTTTCGTGATATTTCTCCGATCCAAGATTTTACGGGTAATTTAGTGCTAGAATTTATTGATTATAGTCTTGGAGAACCAAAGTACCCAGTTGAAGAATCAAAAGAACGCGACGTCACGTTTGCTGCGCCTTTGCGTGTGAAAGTGCGCTTAATTAATAAAGAAACAGGCGAAGTGAAAGAGCAAGAAGTATTTATGGGAGATTTTCCATTAATGACTGAAACTGGGACGTTCATCATTAACGGTGCTGAACGTGTCATCGTTTCTCAGCTTGTTCGTTCACCAAGTGTGTATTACAATGAAAAAATTGACAAAAACGGAAAAAAAGGTTTTTCAGCAACGGTTATTCCGAATCGTGGGGCTTGGCTAGAGCTTGAAACGGATGCAAAAGATATTGTGTACGTACGTATTGACCGGACACGTAAAATCCCAGTATCCGTTCTTTTACGTGCGCTTGGTTTCGGGTCTAATCAAGAAATTATTAGTTTGCTTGGTGAAAATGAATATTTACGAAATACGCTCGAAAAAGACAACACCGACTCAACGGATAAAGCATTACTGGAAATCTATGAGCGTCTCCGTCCGGGTGAACCACCGACTGTTGAAAACGCAAAAAATTTGCTTGAATCTCGTTTCTTTGATCCAAAGCGGTATGACCTAGCGAATGTAGGCCGCTATAAAATAAACAAAAAACTTCACATCAAGAATCGATTGTTCAACCAGCGCCTAGCAGAGACGCTCGTTGACTCAGAAACTGGAGAAGTGCTCGCAGAAGAAGGTACACTTTTGGACCGCCGAACGTTGGATAAGCTTTTACCTTACTTAGAAAAAGGTCTAGGTTTCCGTACAGCCCGAACGTCAGGTGGTGTTTTAGAAGAGTCTGATGTCGATATCCAGTCTATTAATGTGTACGTTCCAGATGATTCAGACGGAGAACGCTACATTTCTGTTATCGGTAATGGAATGGTTTCAAGTGAAGTCAAGCATATTGCGCCGGCTGATATTGTGGCCGCAATTAGTTATTTCTTTAACTTGTTGCACGGTATTGGCGATACAGATGATATTGATCATTTAGGGAATCGCCGTCTCCGTTCTGTCGGTGAATTATTGCAAAATCAATTTCGAATTGGTTTGTCGCGGATGGAACGTGTCGTGAGAGAGCGGATGTCGATTCAAGACCCAAATGTCATTACGCCACAAGGGTTGATCAATATTCGGCCTGTCATTGCATCGATTAAAGAGTTTTTCGGTAGCTCGCAGTTATCACAGTTTATGGATCAAACGAATCCATTAGCAGAATTGACACATAAACGGCGACTATCTGCCCTTGGACCGGGTGGTTTGACGAGAGAACGCGCTGGAATGGAAGTGCGTGATGTTCATTATTCACACTATGGTCGGATGTGTCCAATTGAAACACCAGAAGGACCAAATATTGGTTTAATCAACTCACTATCGTCTTATGCGAAAGTGAATGAGTTTGGTTTTATGGAAACGCCATATCGTCGTGTCGATCCTGAGACAGGGAAAGTCACCGCACGAATTGATTATTTAACAGCAGATGAAGAAGACCAATATGTTGTTGCGCAAGCAAACGCCAAGTTAAGTGAAGATGGTTCTTTTGTAGAGGAACAAATTGTTTCCCGTTTCCGTAGTGAAAACCTCATTGTTCCACGAGAACGTGTTGACTACATGGATGTATCACCGAAGCAAGTTGTGTCGGCTGCGACGTCATGTATCCCGTTTCTCGAAAATGACGATGCCAACCGTGCGTTGATGGGTGCGAACATGCAGCGGCAAGCAGTGCCCCTCCTTGTACCGGAAGCGCCACTTGTTGGTACAGGAATGGAACATGTTTCAGCAAAAGACTCGGGGGCTGCGGTTGTTTCGAAGCACCCAGGAATTGTTGAGCGTGTAACTGCCCGAGAAATTTGGGTGCGTCGTTTAGAGGAAGTTGGAGGGAAAGAAGTAAAAGGCGACTTGGATAAATACAACTTGCAAAAGTTTGTCCGTTCAAATCAAGGGACGAGTTATAATCAACGTCCTATTGTGCGTGAGGGAGATCGTGTGACAAAGCGCGAAATTCTTGCGGACGGTCCATCTATGGAGTTAGGTGAAATGGCGCTCGGTCGTAACGTGCTTGTCGGCTTTATGACGTGGGAAGGTTACAACTATGAAGATGCGATTATTTTAAGTGAGCGTCTTGTCAAAGATGATGTATATACATCGATTCACATTGAAGAATATGAGTTGGATGCGCGGGACACAAAGCTTGGACCTGAAGAAATTACACGTGATATTCCAAACGTCGGTGAGGATGCGTTAAGAAACCTTGACGAGCGTGGCATTATTTATGTCGGTGCGGAAGTGAAGGATGGTGATATCCTTGTCGGGAAAGTGACGCCAAAAGGTGTGACTGAATTGACAGCAGAAGAGCGTTTATTGCATGCCATTTTTGGTGAGAAAGCACGTGAAGTGCGCGACACATCTTTAAGAGCACCGCATGGTGGTGACGGGATCGTCCTTGACGTGAAAATCTTTAACCGTGAAGACGGAGATGAATTGCCACCAGGTGTGAATCAGCTCGTTCGTGTGTATATTGTCCAGAAGCGTAAAATTAACCAAGGGGACAAAATGGCAGGGCGTCACGGAAATAAAGGGGTTATTTCTCGGATACTGCCAGAAGAAGACATGCCATTTTTACCAGACGGTACACCAATTGACATCATGTTGAACCCATTAGGGGTACCTTCACGTATGAACATTGGGCAAGTGTTGGAACTACATCTTGGGATGGCAGCGCGCAAGCTCGGTATTCACGTGGCTTCGCCGGTCTTTGATGGTGCGAGCGGTGATGACTTATGGCAAACGCTTGAAGAAGCAGGCATGGCCCGTGACGGTAAGACCCTTTTATACGATGGACGCACCGGAGAACCATTTGATAACCGTGTTTCTGTTGGTGTGATGTATATGATTAAGCTGGCTCACATGGTTGATGACAAGTTGCATGCGCGGTCTACGGGTCCATACTCACTTGTTACGCAGCAGCCATTAGGCGGAAAAGCACAATTTGGCGGGCAGCGTTTTGGAGAGATGGAAGTGTGGGCGCTAGAAGCGTACGGGGCAGCATATACCTTGCAAGAAATTCTCACAGTCAAATCTGATGATGTTGTTGGGCGTGTAAAAACGTATGAGGCGATTGTCAAAGGTGAGAATGTTCCTGAACCGGGTGTTCCAGAGTCATTTAAAGTATTGATCAAAGAGCTTCAGTCTCTTGGTATGGATGTCAAAATGTTATCAAGCAATGAAGAGGAAATTGAGATGCGAGAGCTTGACGACGAAGATGAGCAGACGACTGAAAAACTAAATTTAACGCTTGAAAAGAGTGAATGAACGAGCCCAAATACAACGGATTAGCAGCCAGAATGTGAAGCGCAACTTTCTTTTTAGTTCTGGCGCTGAACGTTGATTACACAATAAGGGAGGTTGGCCCTTTGATCGATGTAAATAATTTCGAGTATATGAAAATCGGGTTGGCGTCGCCGAGTAAGATTCGTTCTTGGTCACGTGGAGAAGTAAAAAAACCTGAAACGATTAACTACCGCACATTGAAGCCAGAAAAAGACGGTTTGTTCTGTGAGCGAATTTTCGGTCCGCAAAAAGATTGGGAATGTCATTGTGGGAAATACAAGCGTGTACGCTATAAAGGTGTTGTTTGTGACCGTTGTGGTGTAGAAGTGACGCGAGCGAAAGTGCGACGTGAGCGGATGGGACATATTGAACTTGCCGCGCCTGTATCACACATTTGGTATTTCAAAGGTATCCCGAGCCGGATGGGGCTCGTTCTTGACATGTCACCACGTTCGTTGGAGGAAGTCATCTACTTTGCCTCTTATGTTGTAACAGAACCAGGCGACACACCGTTAGAGAAGAAACAATTGTTGTCTGAAAAAGAGTACCGTGCTTATTATGAAAAATATGGTGGCTCTTTCACGGCCTCCATGGGTGCTGAGGCAATCTATAAATTACTTGCTAGCCTTGATTTGGAGAAAGAAGTCGGTCAATTAAAAGATGAACTCGAAACAGCCCAAGGTCAACGCCGGACACGGGCCATTAAGAGATTAGAAGTGCTTGAAGCATTTCGAAACTCTGGAAATGAGCCATCTTGGATGATTCTTGAAGTATTACCGGTCATTCCACCTGAGTTGCGTCCGATGGTGCAACTTGATGGGGGTCGCTTTGCAACCTCTGACTTAAACGATTTGTATCGTCGTGTCATAAACCGGAACAACCGCTTAAAACGTTTGCTCGATTTAGGTGCACCAAATATTATTGTGCAAAATGAAAAGAGAATGTTACAAGAAGCGGTCGATGCATTGATTGATAACGGTCGCCGTGGTCGTCCGGTAACAGGGCCAGGAAATCGTCCACTTAAATCTCTTTCTCACATGTTGAAAGGAAAGCAAGGGCGTTTTCGGCAAAACTTGCTCGGGAAACGTGTGGATTACTCGGGACGTTCTGTTATTGTTGTCGGTCCGAATTTGAAAATGTATCAATGTGGACTGCCAAAAGAGATGGCGTTAGAGCTATTTAAGCCGTTTGTCATGAAAGAGCTTGTTTCAAAAGGTTTTGCGCACAACATTAAGAGTGCCAAACGCAAAGTTGAACGGGTACAGCCGGAAGTATGGGATGTGCTTGAAGAGGTCATTCGCGAACATCCAGTATTGTTAAACCGCGCACCGACGTTGCACCGACTAGGGATTCAGGCATTCGAGCCGATTTTAGTCGAAGGGCGTGCCATCAAGCTCCACCCACTTGTTTGTACAGCATACAACGCTGACTTTGATGGTGACCAAATGGCGGTTCACGTGCCATTGTCGGCAGAAGCGCAAGCAGAAGCGCGTATTTTGATGCTTGCAGCACAAAATATTTTAAATCCAAAAGATGGTAAGCCAGTCGTGACGCCATCACAAGATATGGTTCTAGGGAACTATTACTTGACAATGGAGAACAAAGATGCGGATGGCGAGGGAGCGATTTTCAAAGATGCGAATGAGGCAATTACCGCATACCAAAATGGTTATGTTCATTTGCACACGCGTATCGCGCTACCGGTTCGTTCATTAAACAAGTCAACATTTACGGATGAGCAACAAGCTATGTTGTTGCTTACAACGGTTGGGAAGTTGTTATTTAATGAGATCCTCCCAGACACGTTTCCGTATATTAACGAGCCGACACAAAAGAATTTGGAAGTGGAGACGCCAGCCAAATATATGGTGCCAAGTGATACAGATGTAAAGGCACTTTTTAAAGAACGTGAGATGATTCCACCGTTTAGAAAAGGGTTCTTAGGGAATGTCATCGCGGAAGTATTCAAGAAGTTCAAGATTACGGCAACATCGAAAATGCTTGATCAAATGAAAGACTTAGGTTTTGCTTACTCGACGAGAGCAGGTATTACGGTAGGCATCTCAGACATTGTTGTTTTACCTGAGAAAAAGGAAATTTTAGCTGACGCTGAACAGAAGGTAGACCGGATCACAAAGCAGTTCCGTCGAGGGTTAATTACCGAAGAGGAGCGTTATGACCGTGTCATTTCCATTTGGAGTGAGGCAAAAGACGTTATTCAGAGCAAACTCATGAGTACACTGAACGTGCGTAACCCCATCTTTATGATGAGTGATTCTGGAGCGCGGGGAAATGCGTCTAACTTTACGCAACTTGCGGGGATGCGTGGTCTCATGGCAAATCCATCTGGACGAATCATTGAGTTACCGATTAAGTCGAGTTTCCGAGAAGGTTTAACCGTGCTAGAATACTTTATTTCTACTCACGGTGCGCGGAAAGGATTAGCGGATACAGCATTGAAGACGGCTGATTCTGGTTACTTAACGCGTCGTCTTGTCGACGTTGCCCAAGATGTCATTGTTCGCGAAAATGATTGTGGCACAGACCGAGGATTAGAAGTCGCAGCAATCACAGAAGGAACAGAAACAATTGAAGGATTATATGATCGCCTTGTCGGTCGTGTGGCCTTTAAGACGGTGTATCATCCAGAGACAAATGACGTCATCGTGCGTCGTAATGAACAAATGAATGAAGATAGTGCAAAAGAAATTGTCGATGCAGGTGTTGATGCGGTAACGATTCGTTCTGTATTTACATGCAATACACGTCATGGCGTGTGTAAAGCGTGTTACGGTCGTAATTTAGCAACCGGCAGTGATGTTGAGGTCGGCGAAGCAGTTGGGATCATTGCTGCGCAATCGATTGGTGAGCCGGGGACGCAGCTAACGATGCGAACGTTCCATACAGGCGGGGTAGCTGGCGATGATATTACTCAAGGTTTGCCGAGGATTCAAGAGTTGTTTGAAGCGAGAAATCCAAAGGGGCAGGCTGTGATCACTGAAGTGACAGGGGAAGTGGTTGATGTCAACGACAGTGACAAGCGTGAAGTAACCGTTCAAAATGAGCTTGAGACAAAACAATATGCTATTCCTTATGGAGCAAGAGTGAAAGTTGCTGTAGGCGATCAGGTTGTTCCTGGCCAGCCATTAACAGAAGGGTCAATTGATCCAAAAGAATTGTTAAAAGTGACCGGTATGGATGGCGTACAGGCGTATTTGCTACGCGAAGTACAGAAGGTATACCGGATGCAAGGGGTAGAAATTGGTGATAAACACGTTGAAGTGATGGTGCGCCAAATGCTCCGTAAGATTCGTATTGTGGATGCCGGTGATACAGGTGTACTTCCAGGCTCATTAATTGAGATCCAGAAGTTCAACGATGTCAATAAAGATGTGTTATTGACAAATAAACGACCTGCTACTGGTCGTCCAGTATTGCTCGGGATTACGAAGGCATCGCTTGAGACAGATTCTTTCTTATCAGCAGCTTCATTCCAAGAGACAACACGTGTCCTAACCGATGCGGCAATCAAAGGAAAACGTGATGAGTTGCTTGGGTTAAAAGAAAACGTCATTATCGGAAAGCTTGTTCCAGCAGGAACAGGATTAGACCGATACCGTCGCCTTGGTATCCATTCTTCTTATGATGAACGAGCAGATCATGAAGAGCAGACACAACCAGAAGAGATGGTTGCACAAGAATAATTTTTTATAACATCGCATCAGGGCTATTGACATAGCCCTGAGTGTGATGATATGATACTTGAGTGTGCTTTTTAATATGTTCTGCCTAACATAGTGGAGAACATTTGGGCATAAAAGGTTGTGTGTACATGCTTTTACCAAAGTCTTTTTCATCGTTGCTTAGAAAGTACGCTTAAACAAGTGCGGAAGAGATAAGCAAATGAATAGAGATGATGGTCGTTGTATGCATGAACGCAAGAGGCTTAGTCAAGTTGTTTATGTAGATCATGGCGGTTTGATAGATAAAAATGAATTGCTGCTGCAAACTACGTAGGGGCATCACTCTGTTTGTCTATAAATGAACCACCTGGGTAAGTGGTCTTGGAGCACATAAGAAGGGAGGATGAAAAGAATGCCAACAATTAATCAACTTATCCGTAAGGGTCGCGTTGATAAAGTGAAAAAGTCTGACTCACCAGCTTTAAATAAAGGCTATAATAGCTTCAAAAAAGCACAAACGAACGTTTCTTCTCCGCAAAAGCGTGGGGTATGTACGCGTGTAGGTACAATGACACCGAAGAAACCGAACTCAGCGCTTCGAAAGTATGCGCGGGTGCGTTTGACAAATGCCATTGAGGTTACGGCGTATATTCCTGGTATCGGGCATAATTTGCAAGAGCACAGTGTCGTATTAATCCGTGGCGGACGTGTGAAAGACTTACCAGGGGTGCGTTATCACATTGTACGTGGTGCCCTTGACACAGCTGGTGTCCAAAACCGGATGCAAGGTCGTTCTAAATATGGAACAAAGAGACCGAAAGACAAGAAATAAAGTAAAACCACACTTATTGAATATTGAAAGGAGGGGGAGTTATGCCTCGTAAAGGTCCAGTTACACGTCGTGATGTGCTGCCTGATCCGATTTATAATTCTAAGCTTGTCACCCGCCTTATTAACCGCATGATGGTTGATGGGAAGCGTGGCACAGCACAAACGATTTTGTACCAAGCGTTTGATCTCGTGAAAGAACGTAGTGGGAAAGATCCGATGGAAGTATTTGATCAAGCATTAAAAAACATCATGCCTGTACTTGAAGTGAAAGCCCGTCGTGTTGGTGGTGCAAACTATCAAGTCCCAATTGAGGTGAAATCTGATCGTCGTACGACACTAGGTCTACGTTGGTTAGTAAACTATGCCCGTCTTCGCGGTGAGAAGACAATGCAAGAACGTCTTGCGGGTGAAGTGCTTGATGCAGCAAACAATACAGGTGCTTCAGTGAAGAAACGCGAAGATACGCATAAGATGGCAGAAGCAAACAAAGCTTTTGCGCATTATCGCTGGTAAGTTAAGATATCAATTTTTGTAGATCAGAAAGGAGAGAGACACTATGGCAAGAGAATTCTCCTTGAAAGATACGCGTAACATCGGCATCATGGCTCACATTGATGCCGGTAAAACGACTGCAACAGAACGGATTTTATTCTACACAGGTCGTGTGCACAAAATTGGTGAAACACACGAAGGTGCATCCCAAATGGACTGGATGGAGCAAGAGCAAGAGAGAGGGATTACAATTACCTCTGCTGCGACAACCGCCCAATGGAAAGAGCATC
The DNA here is from genome assembly GCF_900096965.1 of Shouchella lonarensis. Lineage (GTDB taxonomy): Bacteria > Bacillota > Bacilli > Bacillales > Bacillaceae_D > Shouchella > Shouchella lonarensis. Next base: position 57,412 of record NZ_FMYM01000009.1, read on the forward strand.
GTATCAACATCATTGATACACCTGGGCATGTAGACTTTACCGTCGAAGTTGAACGGTCGTTGCGCGTACTCGACGGAGCCGTTGCTGTTCTTGATGCCCAATCAGGAGTAGAACCACAAACCGAAACCGTTTGGCGTCAAGCGACAACATATGGAGTACCGAGAATTGTGTTCGTCAATAAGATGGACAAGACTGGTGCGGATTTCATGTATTCAGTTGGTACATTGCGTGATCGTCTGCAAGCCAATGCGCATCCGATTCAGTTGCCAATCGGTGCAGAAGATGAATTCGTCGGTATGATTGACTTGATTGAGATGGTCGCTCATATTTCTAAAGACGATCTTGGACAGGACTGGGAAACGACAGAAATTCCAGATGAATATAAAGAGCAAGCAGAGAAACTTCAGGAGTCTTTACATGAAGCCGTTGCTGAACTTGATGAAGATTTGATGATGAAGTACCTTGAAGGGGAGCCTTTAACAAAGGAAGAAGTTAAAGCAGCGATCCGTAAAGGAACATGCGAAGTCAATTTTTACCCAGTTATTTGTGGATCTGCGTTCAAAAACAAAGGGGTACAACTTTTGCTTGATGCGGTACTGGACTATCTCCCGTCTCCGTTAGATGTTCCAGCAATTAAAGGGCATGTGCCTGATACGGATGAGGAAGTAACGCGTGAGTCCGGTGATGATCAACCGTTTTCCGCGCTTGCATTTAAAGTGATGACAGACCCATTTGTTGGAAAGTTGACTTTCTTCCGAGTGTATTCAGGAACACTTGATTCTGGTTCTTACGTCCGTAATGCAACGAAAGATAAGCGTGAACGTGTAGGTCGGATTTTACAGATGCACGCAAATTCACGAGAAGAAATTTCAACGGTATATTCCGGTGATATTGCAGCTGCTGTTGGCTTGAAGGATACAACAACAGGAGACACTCTCTGTGATGAAAAGCATTTAGTCATCTTGGAGTCTATGAACTTCCCAGATCCGGTTATTCACTTATCAGTTGAACCGAAGTCGAAGGCTGACCAGGATAAGATGGGGATTGCCCTTTCGAAATTAGCAGAAGAAGATCCGACATTTAAAACACATACAGACGAAGAAACGGGTCAAACAATCATTGGTGGAATGGGTGAGCTTCATCTGGACATCATCGTTGACCGGATGCGTCGTGAGTTTAAAGTCGAAGCCAATGTCGGTGCACCGCAAGTTTCTTACCGTGAAACGATTCGTAGCACGGCACAAGTGGAAGGGAAATTTGTTCGTCAGTCTGGTGGGCGTGGACAATTTGGTCATGTTTGGATTGAGTTTTCACCAAATGAAGAAGGCGCTGGATTTGAGTTTGAAAATGCGGTTGTTGGGGGCGTTGTTCCTCGAGAATACATTTCTTCTGTCCAAGCAGGAATTGAAGAAGCGCTTGATAACGGGATGATTGCTGGTTATCCGGTGATTGACCTGAAAGCGAAACTTTATGACGGTTCTTATCATGACGTTGACTCCTCGGAGATGGCATTTAAAATTGCTGCATCGATGGCGCTTAAAAATGCAAAAACAAAATGTAACCCAGTTTTACTTGAGCCACTGATGAAAGTGGAAGTCGTTGTACCAGAAGAGTATATGGGCGACATCATGGGTGATGTGACTGCACGACGTGGCCGTGTCGAAGGTATGGAAGCGCGTGGGAACGCACAAATTGTTAAAGCGTTTGTACCACTTGCTGAAATGTTTGGATATGCAACATCACTTCGTTCACGTACACAAGGTCGCGGCACGTATACGATGTTCTTTGATCACTATGAAGAAGTGCCAAAGAGTGTCGCTGAAGAGATCATTAAAAAGCAAACAGGCGCTTAAACCGTTTCTCATTGCGCCTAAAGCAATTTTGTTGTACCCTAGGAGAGGTAAGGGATATATTTATCCCTCTTTCCTATCAATAAATAATGATTGCAATTAAGGGAGGAAATGAAGCATGGCAAAAGAAAAATTTGACCGTTCCAAAACGCATGCCAACATTGGCACAATTGGACACGTTGACCACGGTAAAACAACATTAACAGCTGCAATTGCAACTGTTCTTGCAAAACGTTCAGGTAAAGGGAGCGCTGCTTCTTACGATAGTATTGATAATGCGCCAGAGGAAAAAGAGCGTGGTATTACAATTAATACATCACACGTTGAATATGAAACTGAAGCACGTCACTACGCGCACGTTGACTGCCCAGGACACGCTGACTATGTGAAAAACATGATCACGGGTGCTGCGCAAATGGATGGCGGAATTCTTGTTGTATCTGCAGCAGATGGCCCAATGCCACAAACACGTGAGCACATCTTGCTTTCTCGTAACGTAGGTGTACCGGCGCTTGTTGTATTCTTGAACAAGTGTGATATGGTTGATGATGAAGAGTTACTAGAGCTTGTGGAAATGGAAGTTCGTGATCTTCTATCTGAATATGACTTCCCTGGTGACGATGTTCCGGTTATCCAAGGTTCAGCATTGAAAGCACTCGAAGGTGAAGCAGAGTGGGAAGAGAAAATCGTTGAATTGATGAATGCAGTTGACGAGTATATCGAAACACCAGAGCGTGACAAAGATAAGCCATTCATGATGCCAGTTGAGGATGTATTCTCAATCACAGGTCGTGGTACGGTTGCGACAGGTCGTGTTGAGCGTGGACAATTGAATGTTGGAGACACGGTTGAAATCCTCGGTATTGCAGAAGAGAAGCAATCTACAACAGTAACTGGGGTAGAGATGTTCCGTAAGCTTCTTGACTATGCAGAAGCTGGTGACAACATTGGCGCGCTCTTGCGTGGTGTTGCCCGTGAAGACATCCAACGTGGTCAAGTGCTTGCAAAGCCAGGTACAATTACACCGCACACGAAGTTCAAAGCGGAAGTATACGTACTTTCTAAAGAAGAGGGTGGACGTCATACACCATTCTTCACGAACTATCGTCCACAATTCTATTTCCGTACAACAGACGTAACAGGCGTTGTTCATTTGCCAGAAGGTACGGAAATGGTCATGCCTGGAGACAACACGGAAATGATTGTAGAACTCATTGCACCAATTGCTCTTGAAGAGGGAACACGTTTCTCTATTCGTGAGGGTGGCCGCACAGTTGGTTCTGGTGTTGTGTCAACAATTGAGAAGTAATTGATTTACGGTAAAAAGCGCCCTTGTAGGGTGCTTTTTATTTGATTGCTAGAAAGCTACTACCAGTAAAACTTTTTCCTTTTACCCCTTGCAATCACCCATACATGTCTGTATAATAGTATAAGTGTGCCTGAGATATCATTTTATGTGTTTTAGACATACGTGGCAGCGTTGATGCGAAAGGTTGCTGACACACCCGGACCCTTTGCCATGGGCGGGTGAGGAAATTTTCGCGGAGCATGTCTATTTTAAAAATGGACGATAAAGGAGGGCTATCATGGCAAAGCAAAAGATTCGTATTCGCTTAAAAGCGTATGATCACCGTGTGCTCGATCAATCAGCAGAGAAGATTGTAGAAACAGCAAAACGTTCAGGTGCGAGCGTGTCTGGACCGATTCCACTTCCAACAGAGAAGTCGGTTTATACAATTCTTCGAGCAGTGCATAAGTACAAAGATTCTCGTGAGCAGTTTGAGATGCGTACGCATAAGCGTTTGATCGACATTGTGAACCCAACGCCGCAAACAGTGGATGCGTTAATGCGCTTAGATCTACCATCAGGTGTTGATATCGAAATTAAACTTTGATGTTTGGATAGAAATAGAAAGAATGATATGATATGACAATTATTTTAGGAGGTGTAACGGATGTCCAAAGGAATCTTAGGTAAAAAGATCGGCATGACACAAATTTTTTCTGAAACTGGTGACGTCATTCCAGTAACAGTGATTGAGGCAACACCAAATGTCGTGCTTCAAAAGAAAACAGTTGAATCTGATGGATATGAAGCGATTCAACTTGGGTTTGCAGATGCAAAAAAACCAAACAAACCAGCACAAGGTCACGCGGCGAAAGCTGAAACGGCCCCTAAGCGCTTCGTAAAGGAAATCCGTGGTGCAAACGTTGACGAACATGAGGTAGGGCAAGAAGTCAACGTCGCCATATTTTCAGCGGGAGATATCGTTGATGTGACAGGGACTTCAAAAGGGAAAGGTTTCCAAGGGGCAATTAAGCGCCATAACCAATCTCGTGGACCAATGTCACACGGATCACGTTATCATCGTCGTCCTGGTTCAATGGGGCCGGTCGCGCCGAACCGTGTATTCAAAGGGAAGTTGTTACCGGGTCGCATGGGCGGAGAGCAAGTGACAATGCAAAACCTGGAGATCGTTCGTGTAGACGAAGCACGCAATTTATTGCTCGTTAAAGGGAACGTTCCTGGTGCGAAAAAAAGCTACGTTACGATTCGTAGTGCAGTAAAAGGGTAATTTTTAAGAAAGGAGGCCATTCGAATGCCAAAAGTAGCACTTTATAACCAAACAGGTTCACAAGTAGGAGACGTTGAGCTTGCGGATAGCGTATTTGGGATTACACCAAATCAAAGCGTTCTTCACGACGCGGTTGTTATGCAGCAGTCATCTCTTCGTCAAGGAACACACAAAACAAAAGGACGTTCGGAAGTACGTGGTGGTGGTAGAAAGCCATGGCGTCAAAAAGGGACTGGGCGCGCGCGTCAAGGCTCCATTCGTTCGCCACAATGGGTTGGTGGTGGCGTTGTTTTCGGTCCAACACCACGTAGCTATAGCTTTAAACTCCCTAAAAAAGTACGTCGTCTTGCACTGAAATCGGCACTGTCTGCCAAAGTGGGTGCAAATGAGATGATTGTCCTAGATCAATTACAGTTTGAAACCATTAAAACAAAAGCAATGAAGGATGTTCTTGCAAATCTCTCAGTAGATAAAAAGGCGCTCGTTGTGACAGCTGATTTCAATGAAACAGTGGCAATGTCAGCTCGCAACTTGCCGAATGTAACGTTCGTCACTGCTGCAGGTGTCAATGTTCTTGATTTGCTTAAGCACGACAAGGTCATTATCACAAAAGATGCAGTCGAAAAGGTAGAGGAGGTGCTTGCGTAATGTCAAATGCACGTGATATCATTAAGCGCCCTGTGATTACTGAACGTTCAGCTGGTCAAATGGAAGAAAAGAAGTACACATTCGAAGTGGATGTACGCGCAAATAAAACACAAATCAAAGATGCGATTGAAGAGATTTTTGAGGTGAAAGTTGACCGCGTGAACACAATGAATTACAAAGGGAAATCAAAGCGATTCGGTCGTTACACAGGCTTTACTGCTCGTCGTAAAAAAGCGATCGTCCAGCTTTCTGCTGACAGCAAAGAACTAGACTTCTTTGAAAGCTAATCAATAAGAGAAGGAGGGTATCAAAAATGGCTATTAAAAAGTATAAACCGACCAGTCCCGGACGTCGTAATATGTCAGGATCAGACTTTGCTGAGTTGACAACAGACAAACCGGAAAAGTCGCTTCTTGCGCCGCTTCATAAAAAAGGCGGACGAAACAACCAAGGTCGCTTAACAGTTCGTCATCAAGGTGGCGGTCATAAGCGGCAGTACCGGATCATCGATTTCAAGCGTGACAAAGATGGCATCCCAGGTCGCGTTGCTACGATTGAATATGATCCAAACCGTTCAGCAAACATCGCGCTCATCCATTATGTAGACGGAGAGAAGCGTTATATTTTAGCGCCAAAGGGTCTTACTGTAGGTACAATGATTGAGTCAGGTCCGGAGGCAGACATTAAACCAGGGAATGCACTACCACTTGTAAATATTCCAGTTGGTACAGTCATTCATAATATTGAAATGCGTCCAGGAAAAGGTGGACAACTTGTACGCTCAGCAGGAACTGAAGCGCAAGTGCTCGGTAAAGAAGATAAGTATGTGCTTGTTCGTTTGAACTCAGGGGAAACACGCTACATCTTGGCGACATGCCGTGCGACCATTGGTCAAGTCGGTAATGTTGAACATGAGCTCATCAACATTGGTAAAGCAGGACGTTCACGTCATAAAGGGATTCGCCCAACAGTGCGTGGTTCTGTTATGAACCCGAACGATCACCCACACGGTGGTGGAGAAGGAAAAGCACCAATTGGTCGTCCTTCACCAATGACACCTTGGGGTAAACCAACACTTGGTTTTAAAACACGGAAGAAAAACAAACACTCCGATAAGTACATTGTACGTCGTCGGAAAAAATAACGCGGTTTGGCTACGGTTCTTATATGGAACCGTGGGCGAATCACGAAGGGAGGCACTCTCATGGGTCGTAGCTTGAAAAAAGGACCTTTCGTTGATGGTCATCTAATGAAAAAAGTGGAGAAAGCAACTGAGACAGGCGATAAAAAAGTCATTAAAACATGGTCACGCCGCTCAACAATTTTCCCTGATTTCATTGGTCACACATTTGCTGTCCACGACGGACGCAAGCATGTACCGGTTTATGTTTCTGAAGATATGGTTGGACATAAACTTGGCGAATTTGCTCCTACGCGTACGTACAAAGGGCATGCCGCAGATAAGAAAACAAGACGCTAAGTAAGTAAGGAAGGAGGACCATTCCCATGGAACAAGCAAAAGCTGTAGCGAAACAAGTACGCATTGCGCCTCGTAAAGTCCGTCTTGTCATTGATCTTATTCGCGGTAAACAAGTCGGTGAAGCGATTGCGATTTTGAAGCACACACCAAAAGCTGCTTCTCCAGTCGTTGAAAAACTTTTAAACTCGGCGGTTGCAAATGCAGAGCACAACTATGAAATGGAGCCGAATGGCTTATACATTTCAGAAGTATTTGTGGATGAAGGACCAACGTTGAAACGTTTCCGTCCACGCGCACAAGGCCGTGCGAGCCGGATTAATAAACGCACAAGCCATATTACATTGGTTGTAAAAGAAACGAAGGAGGGATAAGCATGGGTCAAAAAGTGAACCCAATTGGGTTGCGTGTCGGTGTCATTCGTGACTGGGATTCAAAGTGGTACGCAAGCAAAAAAGACTATGCAGATTTGTTGCATGAAGATATTGCAATTCGTGACCACATCGAAAGTCGCTTGAAAGACGCTTCTGTGTCTAAAGTGGAAATCGAACGTGCGGCGAACCGCGTAAACATTACAATCTCAACTGCCAAGCCAGGAATGGTGATCGGAAAAGGCGGTTCAGAAGTGGAAGCATTACGTAAATCATTAAATGATCTTACTGGTAAACGTGTCCACATTAATATTTCCGAAATTAAGCAAGCAGACCTTGATGCAAAGCTTGTTGCAGAAAATATTGCTCGTCAATTAGAAAATCGGATTTCATTCCGTCGTGCAATGAAGCAAGCAATGCAACGGACGATGCGTGCTGGTGCAAAAGGGGTCAAAACACAAGTATCCGGACGTCTTGGTGGCGCTGATATTGCGCGTGCTGAGCATTACAATGAAGGAACGGTTCCACTTCACACACTGCGTGCTGATATCGACTACGGTACAGCGGAAGCAGATACAACATACGGTAAGATTGGTGTTAAAATCTGGATTTACCGTGGTGAAGTCCTTCCAACGAAAGGAACGAACAAAGAGGAAGGAGGCAACTAATCATGTTATTACCTAAACGTGTGAAATATCGTCGTGAACATCGTGGGAAAATGCGTGGACGTGCCAAAGGCGGTACAGATGTACATTTTGGTGAGTTTGGTTTACAAGCGCTTGAAGCATCTTGGATTACAAACCGTCAAATTGAAGCAGCGCGTATTGCAATGACACGTTACATGAAACGTGGCGGGAAAGTTTGGATCAAAATCTTCCCATCTAAGCCGTACACGGCAAAGCCACTTGAAGTTCGAATGGGTTCTGGTAAAGGGGCACCTGAAGGTTGGGTTGCTGTTGTGAAGCCTGGTAAGATCATGTTTGAAATTGCGGGTGTGCCTGAAGAAGTTGCCCGTGAAGCGTTACGTCTTGCCTCTCACAAATTACCGATCAAATGTAAATTTGTAAAACGTGAAGAAGTGGGTGGTGACTCAAATGAAAGCAACTGATATCCGCAACTTAACCACTGCTGAAATCGAACAAAAAACAGAAGCGCTGAAAGAAGAGCTGTTTAACTTACGCTTTCAATTAGCAACAGGACAACTTGACAACCCAATTCGCATCCGTGAAGTCCGTAAAGCAATTGCGCGTGCGAAAACGGTTTTGCGTGAACGTGAGCTCGGAATTAATAACGGCTAAAGGAGGTTTGTTACATGGAACGCAATCAGCGTAAAGTTTACCAAGGGCGTGTCGTATCTGATAAAATGGAGAAGACAATTACAGTTCTTGTTGAGACATACAAAAAAGACCGTCTCTATGGTAAACGTGTGAAGTACTCTAAGAAATTTAAAGCACATGATGAAGAAAACAAAGCAAAAGTTGGCGATATCGTTCGGATTATGGAGACACGCCCACTTTCTAAGGATAAACGTTTTCGTCTAGTCGAGATCGTTGAAGAAGCGATCATTATCTAAAGGTAAGCTGTTAGAAGGGAGGAAAGCGAAATGATTCAACAAGAGAGTCGCTTGAAAGTAGCTGATAACTCTGGTGCACGTGAAGTACTTTGTATTAAAGTGCTAGGAGGTTCAGGCCGTAAGACAGCGAACATTGGTGATGTCATTGTTTGTTCCGTCAAGCAAGCAACACCAGGTGGCGTTGTTAAGAAAGGCGAAGTTGTACGTGCGGTGATCGTTCGTTCTAAGAGCGGTGTGCGTCGTAACGATGGTTCATATATTAAGTTTGATGAAAATGCAGCAGTCATTGTTCGTGACGATAAGAGCCCACGAGGCACACGGATTTTTGGCCCAGTTGCGCGCGAACTTCGCGACAATCAGTTTATGAAAATTGTTTCCCTTGCTCCAGAAGTACTGTAAGGTAGAAACAGCATTAAGCATCAAGGAGGTGCAACATTATGCATGTCAAAAAGGGTGATAACGTCGTTGTCATTGCTGGTAAAGACAAAGGGAAGCAAGGGGAAATCCTTGCAGCATATCCAAAGAAAAGCCGCGTGCTCGTTAAAGGTGTCAATCTCGTAAAGAAACATGCGAAACCGTCACAAGAGAACCCACAAGGTGGGATTATCGAGCAAGAAGCTGCGATCCATTCTTCCAATGTCATGTTAATTGATCCGAAGACTGGTGAGCGCACACGTATTGGCTATGAAGAAGTGAATGGCAAAAAAGTACGGGTTGCAAAAAAATCTGGCGAAGCGATTGATAAATAGTCAGTAGTGTGAAAGGAGGATCACGGAAATGAACCGTTTGAAAGAGAAATACACAAAAGAAATTGTTCCCGCCTTAACGGAAAAGTTCAATTATACATCGGTCATGGCTGTTCCAAAGATCGAAAAGATCGTTGTGAATATGGGTGTAGGTGAAGCTGTTCAAAACGCAAAAGTGTTAGATAAGGCAGTGGAAGAATTGCAAGCAATTACTGGACAAAAGCCAGTCATCACAAAAGCAAAGAAATCCATCGCTGGTTTTAAGCTACGTGAAGGCATGCCGATTGGTGCAAAAGTCACGTTACGTGGTGAGCGGATGTATGACTTTTTAGATAAACTAGTGTCAGTTTCTTTACCACGTGTACGTGATTTCCGCGGTATATCAAAGAAAGCCTTTGACGGGCGTGGAAACTATACACTCGGTGTGAAAGAGCAATTGATTTTCCCAGAGATTGATTACGATAAAGTCGATAAAGTACGTGGTATGGATATCGTCATCGTGACGACAGCGGCAACAGATGAGGAAGCGCGTGAGTTGCTTACTCAAGTAGGCATGCCGTTCCAGAAATAATCTCTTACTAAAAGAAGAGGAGGGATGACGTTGGCGAAGAAATCAATGATTGCAAAGCAAAAGCGTACGCCGAAGTACAAAGTGCAGGAATATACACGCTGTGAGCGTTGTGGTCGTCCTCATTCAGTGATACGCAAATTCAAACTTTGTCGTATTTGCTTTAGAGAACTTGCCTATAAAGGGCAGATTCCTGGCGTGAAAAAAGCAAGCTGGTAATACGACTCGGAAGGAGGTAAATAACAATGGTCATGACTGATCCAATTGCAGATATGTTAACACGTATTCGTAACGCGAACCTTGTTCGCCATGAAAAGCTTGAGTTACCTGCTTCTACGGTGAAAAAGGAAATTGCTGAGATTTTGAAACAAGAGGGTTTCATCCGTGATTACGAGTATGTTGCAGATAATAAACAAGGTGTCATTCGCATCTTCTTAAAGTACGGTGTGAAAAATGAACGTGTCATTACAGGCTTGAAGCGTATTAGTAAGCCAGGCTTGCGTGTATATGCAAAAGCAAATGAGCTGCCACGTGTGCTAGGTGGACTTGGTGTTGCACTTGTTTCAACATCAAAAGGAATTTTAACGGACAAGGAAGCGCGTAACCAACAAATTGGTGGCGAAGTACTTGCTTACGTTTGGTAATAAGTTTGCATGAATGGAGGTGGACATGAATGTCTCGTGTAGGGAAAAAGCCAGTCATTATTCCTGAAGGTGTAACGGTCACGTTAGAAGGAAATCATTTCACTGCGAAAGGACCTAAAGGTGAATTAAGCCGTGAATTGCATCCAGCAATTAAAGTAGTGATTGAAGGGAACGAAATGACATTTGAGCGTCCTTCAGATCATAAGGAGCATCGCTCACTTCACGGTACGATGCGTGCGCTTGTCAATAACATGGTTGAAGGTGTGACAAAAGGATTTGAACGTGCCCTTGAACTAAATGGTGTCGGTTATCGTGCATCTAAATCTGGTCAAAAACTAGTCTTAAATGTTGGCTACTCTCATCCTGTGGAGATCACACCAGAAGACGGTTTAGAGATTGACGTACCGTCAAATACAAAGGTTGTTGTAAAAGGAATTGATAAAGAACGTGTCGGTGCGCTCGCTTCAAATATCCGCGCTGTACGCAAGCCAGAGCCTTACAAAGGTAAAGGAATTCGTTATGAAGGCGAATATGTGCGTCGTAAAGAAGGAAAAACTGGAAAATAATTCGTTTTGAAGGAAAGGAATGACGTCTCATGATTACGAAGCCTAATCGAAATGCAGGCCGTAAGAAAAGACATGCGCACGTACGCCGCACATTAAGCGGTACGGCTGAACGTCCACGTCTTAACGTATTCCGTTCTTCTAAGCACATTTACGCGCAATTGATTGATGACGTGAATGGTGTCACTTTAGCGCAAGCGTCTACGCTTGATACAGAGCTAAAGCTAGAGAACGGCGGCAATAAAGAAGCGGCTCGCAAAGTCGGCGAGTTGGTTGCAAAACGCGCGATGGACAATGGTCACGAAGTCGTTGTCTTTGATCGTGGTGGCTATTTATACCACGGCCGTGTTGCGGAATTAGCAGATGCTGCTCGTGCAGCAGGACTTAAATTTTAACAACGAAGGAGGGAAACTTTTATGCGTTCTATCGATCCAAACACATTGGAACTTGAAGAAAAAGTGGTTGCCATTAACCGGGTTGCAAAGGTCGTTAAAGGGGGGCGCCGCTTCCGTTTCGCTGCACTCGTTGTTGTAGGGGATAAAAACGGACACGTTGGTTTCGGAATGGGCAAAGCCCAAGAAGTGCCAGAAGCGATTCGTAAAGCAGTAGAAGATGCAAAAAAGAACTTGATCACAGTGCCGATTGTGAATACGACAATCCCGCATGAAACGGTTGGTCATTTCGGTGCTGGTCGCGTATTACTTAAGCCAGCTTCTGAAGGTACGGGTGTTATTGCTGGTGGACCAGTGCGTGCAGTACTTGATCTTGCTGGTGTGGGTGATATTCTTTCAAAATCACTTGGTTCAAATAACCCAATTAATATGGTTCGCGCGACGATTGCTGGCTTGACAAGTATGAAGCGAGCAGAAGAAGTAGCGAAACTACGTGGTAAATCCGTAGAAGAACTGTTAGGATAAGGGAGGGATTATGATGGCGAAGAAATTAGAAATCACCCTTACACGTAGTTTGATTGGTCGTCCGAGCGATCAGCGCGTGACAGTGAATACACTCGGTTTGCGCAAGATGCACCAAACCGTTATACAAGATGATAACGCAGCGATTCGTGGCATGGTGAACAAAGTAAATCACCTTGTAACAGTCAACGAGTTGGATGCGTAAATAGAGATTTTAAAGTAACGAGGAGGTGTAGGAAGCATGAAACTTCACGAGTTAAAACCAGCAGAAGGTTCACGTAAAGTCCGCAAGCGTGTAGGGCGCGGAATTGGTTCTGGTAACGGTAAAACTTCCGGTAAGGGACATAAAGGTCAAAATGCCCGTTCAGGTGGTGGCGTTCGTCCAGGGTTCGAAGGTGGACAAAACCCACTTTACCGTCGTTTACCAAAACGTGGTTTCACAAATATTCATCGTAAAGAGTATACCGTCGTAAACGTCGATACGTTGAATCGTTTTGAAGCAGGTACAGTCGTATCACCGGAACTTTTGGTTGAAACGAAGGTTGTTAAAAACGTGAAACACGGCATTAAAATTCTTGGTAATGGAAGTTTAGACAAGAACTTAACTGTCAAAGCACACAAGTTCTCTGCCTCTGCAGTCAAAGCAATTGAAGCAGCTGGCGGAACAACAGAGGTGGTTTAATGTTCAAGGCGATCTCCAACATCTTCCGTGTAAAAGATTTACGTCGCAAAATCATCTTTACGCTTATGATGCTTGTCGTGTTTCGAATTGGGTCATTTATTCCAGTCCCAGGCACCAATAGTGCTGCGTTAGACGAAATGTTTAAAGGAGCCACAGCGTTTGGCTTTCTTGACTCATTTGGCGGGGGTGCCTTGAGTAACTTCTCGATTTTCGCGATGGGGATCATGCCTTATATCACAGCATCGATCGTCGTTCAGTTATTACAACTGGATGTTGTACCGAAGTTTGCGGAATGGGCAAAGCAAGGTGAAGCTGGCCGGAAAAAGCTCACACAGGTCACACGATATGGAACGATCGTTTTAGGTTTTATTCAAGCAATTGCGATGTCTATCGGATTTAATACGATGTCGTCGGCTAACTCGACGGGAGAACCACTTTTGTTAAACACAAATGTCACGACGTTCTTGACAATTGCGCTTGTTTTAACAGCTGGGACTGCATTTCTCATGTGGTTAGGTGAGCAAATTACTGCGTATGGTGTCGGCAATGGGATTTCTTTGCTCATTTTTGCAGGGATTGCAGCTGGCGTACCGGGTATGTTGAAGCAGCTATACGTATCGCAACTTGAAGGCGCTGGTGATCAATTGTTCTTGCGTGTCGTCACCGTCGCGTTATTGGCGCTGGTCGTATTGCTCATTATCATCGGGGTCATTTATGTGCAGCAGGCATTACGGAAAATTCCGGTGCAATATGCGAAGCGAGTGGCTAACCGACAAACGATGGGCGGTCAATCGACGCATTTACCGATTAAAGTAAATGCAGCCGGCGTGATTCCAGTCATCTTTGCTTCAGCGCTATTTTACTTTCCATCAACGATTGCATCGTTTGTGGGGCAAGAAAATGATATTGCAAAGTGGATCATAGCCAATTTTGAGCCAGGTAAATGGATTGGCGGTACTGTGTTTGTTGCACTCATCATCGCTTTCACGTATTTCTATACATTTGTGCAAGTGAATCCGGAAAAAATGGCAGAGAACTTACAAAAGCAAGGTGGATACATTCCTGGCATTCGTCCTGGTCAAGCGACACAAACTTTTATAACGAAAATTTTATACCGACTCACGTTTGTAGGTGCGTTGTTCCTTGCGACAATTGCTACAATCCCAGTCGTGTTTATTGCCGTAATGAATTTGCCTTCTGCAGTTCAAATTGGCGGGACTGGATTGTTAATCATTGTTGGTGTAGCATTAGATACAATGAAACAAATTGAGGGACAGCTTATTAAACGGTCGTATAAAGGCTTTATGAAGTAAAACGTTACAGGTACTTTTCTGAAAGTCAGAAGTCATGTCTTAGAATGTTGCATGAGTGATGCCGCAAACCTGGCTTCTGGCGACTGTGATCTGTACTCTGGAAGGGGATGTCAATGAATTTAATACTCATGGGCTTGCCAGGTGCTGGAAAAGGGACACAGGCAGAGCAAATTACTGCACGTCACGGAATCCCGCATATTTCTACGGGCGATATGTTTCGGACGGCGATTAAAAATGAAACGGAGCTTGGTTTAAAAGCGCAATCGTACATGAATGCAGGTGAGCTCGTTCCAGATGAAGTAACAATAGGGATTGTGCGTGAACGACTCATGCAAGCTGATTGTACGGACGGATTTCTGCTAGATGGATTTCCGCGTACAACGCGACAAGCTGAGGCACTTGAGGAACTACTTGAGAAGATTGGGCGTACGCTTGACTACGTCATTAACATTGATGTGCCAGAGAAAGTGTTAATCGAGCGTTTGTCAGGACGTTGGGTTTCACCGACATCAGGCAAAGCGTATCACCTCACGTATAACCCACCGAAAGTACCGGGTAAATGCGATATTGACGGTAGTGACTTAATTCAACGAGACGATGACAAACCGGAAACGGTCAAGAAACGTCTTGAAGTGAATAAAAAACAAACGCAGCCTTTGATTGATTTCTACACTGCGAAAGGCTATCTGAAAAACATCGATGGTGATCAGGACATTGAGGCAGTCTCTCGCGATATTGAAGCACTCTTTTTGGAGCAGCGTTCATGATTGTGATTAAGACAGCACGTGAGCTTGAAATTATGCGTGAAGCAGGACGTATTGTTGCTTTGACGCATGCACATCTCAAGCCACACATTCATCCTGGGATGACAACCGGTGAGTTAGATGCAATGGCCGAAGCGTTTATTCGTTCGCACGATGCGGTACCTTCTTTTCTAGGATACGGTGGTTTTACAGGCAGCGTTTGTGCGTCAGTCAATGAAGAGTTGGTGCATGGCATTCCTGGACGTCGCGTGCTAAAGGATGGCGATGTTATTAGCCTGGATATTGGTGCTTGTTACCGCGGCTATCATGGAGACTCAGCATGGACATATGCTGTCGGTGAAATTCGTGAAGAAGACAAACGATTGCTCCTAGCGACAGAAGAAGCGCTGTTTAAAGGACTTGAACAAGCGCGACCGGACAATCGTCTTTCTGACATTTCACATGCGATCCAATCGTATGTTGAGCCACTTGGTTACTCGGTTGTGAGAGAGTATGTAGGACATGGGGTTGGGCAAAACTTGCATGAAGACCCACAAATTCCTCACTATGGACCACCAGGGAAAGGCCCCGTCTTAAAGCCTGGCATGGTGTTAGCAATTGAGCCAATGATTAATGCAGGCAGTCGCTATGTGAAAACACTTGCGGATCAGTGGACCGTTGTGACTGTAGATGGAAAAAACTGTGCTCACTTTGAGCATACGATTGCGATCACAGAGACAGGATATGAAATCTTGACGCAGCGATGAGTAAACAGTCTCAAATAAGCTTCGAAGAGACCTTTAGGTTTGCTAGCATCTTACTCGAAGGGAGGATACCCATTCATGGCAAAAGAAGATGTGATTGAAGTGGAAGGAACCGTCATTGAACCATTGCCAAACGCAATGTTTCGGGTTGAGCTTGAAAACGGTCATAAAATTCTGGCGCATGTATCTGGAAAAATTCGCATGCACTTTATCCGGATTTTACCGGGTGATAAAGTGACGGTCGAACTTTCTCCTTATGACTTGACGCGCGGACGAATTACGTACCGTTATAAATAAATCCACACTCCGTATATGAGGAGGTTTGTACTATGAAGGTAAGACCATCTGTGAAAAAGATTTGTGATAAATGCAAGGTGATTCGTCGCAATGGTCATGTTATGGTCATTTGTGATAACCCAAAGCATAAACAAAAACAAGGCTAATAATTAAAGGAGGTGCTATGTATGGCACGTGTTGCAGGTGTGGATATTCCGCGTGATAAGCGCGTCATTATTTCACTCACATACGTATATGGAATTGGCAAATCGACAGCAGCGCAAATTCTTGATCAAGCTGGCGTTGATCAAAGCACGCGCGTTCGAGATTTAACAGAGCAAGAGCTAGGACGTATTCGTGAAGCGATTGAAGCACATAAAGTAGAAGGTGATCTTCGTCGGGAAACGTCTTTAAACATTAAGCGTTTGATTGAGATTGGTTGTTATCGTGGGATTCGCCATCGTCGCGGCTTACCGGTTCGTGGTCAAAATTCTAAAAACAATGCGCGTACGCGGAAGGGTCCTAAGCGGACAATCGCGAATAAGAAAAAATAGTAAGGGAGGTTTGTTAAACCATGGCTAAGAAAACGAATACTCGTCCAAAGCGTCGTCAACGTAAAAATATTGATTCAGGTGTTGCGCATATCCGCTCCACTTTTAACAATACGATTGTGACGATCACAGATCCACACGGGAACGCGATTTCATGGGCAAGCGCAGGAGCACTTGGATTTAAAGGTTCTCGTAAATCGACGCCATATGCAGCGCAAATGGCAGCAGAATCTGCCGCGAAAGTTGCAATGGAACATGGCATGAAAACAGTAGAAGTGTCTGTAAAAGGGCCTGGTGCTGGTCGAGAAGCAGCGATCCGTTCATTACAAGCTGTAGGTCTTGAAGTGAATATGATCAAAGATGTGACACCTGTACCTCATAATGGTTGCCGTCCACCGAAACGTCGTAGAGTGTAATAATCAATCATTGTATAGATTTCCTGCTAGTGTCTATAATGGATGAGACGACATCTATTTGACAATGAAGGTAAGACTGACGGGTTTGCTCATCGGGAGGTAAAAAATGCCTTCTGAGCAATCCTTGCGTTTTCCGGAGTTCGACGTTTTGAAGGAGGGTTTGTTTAATGATTGAAATTGAAAAGCCGAATATTGAGACGGTCGAAGTGAGTGAAGATGCCACATATGGTAAGTTTGTTGTTGAGCCACTAGAGCGTGGTTATGGAACGACACTTGGAAACTCGTTGCGCCGTATTCTCTTATCCTCTCTTCCGGGGGCTGCTGTTTCCAATGTTCAAATTGATGGTGTCCTACACGAGTTTTCAACAGTTGAAGGCGTTGTGGAAGATGTGACAACAATTATTTTGAATTTGAAAAAGCTAGCCTTGAAGATTTATTCGGATGATGTGAAGACGCTAGAAGTCGATGTTCAAGGAGAAGGGGTTGTAAAAGCAGGCGATTTAACTCATGACAGTGATGTTGAAGTTTTAAATCCTGACCTGCACATTGCGACACTGACAAAAGGGGCATCACTTCGCATGCGTTTAACAGCGAAAAGTGGCCGTGGTTACGTACTCGCTGATGCGAACAAAAGTGACGATCAATCCATTGGTACATTACCTGTTGATTCGATTTTCACCCCTGTATCACGTGTAAACTATCAAGTTGAGAATACACGTGTTGGGCAAGTCACGAATTACGATAAACTAACCCTTGATGTATGGACTGATGGGAGCACGCGTCCTGAGGATGCAGTGGCCCTTGGTGCGAAGATTTTAACGGAGCATTTAAATATTTTCGTAGGTCTCACGGATCAAGCTCAAAAAGCAGAAATCATGATTGAAAAAGAAGAAGATCAGAAGGAAAAAGTGCTAGAAATGACGATTGAGGAACTTGACCTTTCTGTTCGTTCTTATAACTGTTTGAAGCGAGCGGGGATTAATACAGTACAAGAGCTGACGCATAAAACAGAAGAAGACATGATGAAAGTACGGAACTTAGGACGGAAGTCTTTAGAAGAAGTACAAGAAAAGTTGGCTGAGCTTACACTTGGGCTACGGAATGAAGAATAGCAGGTTTTAAAGGAGGGAATGAGCATGGCATACTCAAAGTTAGGTCGGACAAGTTCACAGCGTAAGGCGTTGTTTCGCGACTTAGTGACAGATCTAATCATTAATGAGCGCATTGAAACAACAGAAGCGAAAGCGAAAGAATTGCGTCCGATCGTTGAGAAAATGGTCACACTAGGTAAGCGTGGCGATTTGCATGCGCGTCGTCAAGCGGCTGCATTTGTTCGTAAAGAGATGGCAAATGAAGAGCAAGATGCGATTCAAAAGCTGTTTGCTGACATTGCACCACGCTTTAGTGAGCGTCAAGGTGGCTATACACGTATTTTGAAAGTCGGTCCTCGTCGTGGAGATGGCGCACCGATGGCAATTATTGAATTTGTTTAATGTGCACGTTTAAATGCAGCCACCTTGCGCAAAAACGCAAGGTGAGTCGTGCGTTTTGACAGTGATAGGAAGGGCAGGAGGTTTAATTCTCTATGCCCTTTTTTTGTACGCGAAAGAGGGGAAGGAAATGTACCTTACCGTGCACTGTGATGCGTTCCAGTATCCTGATACAACAAAACACGTATTGACAGATGTCTATGTGAAAATTGCGCAAGGAGAACGAGTGGCGATTGTTGGTGGCAATGGTTCAGGGAAGTCAACTTTTGCCCGCTTGCTTAATGGACTGCTTATCCCGACAAGCGGTGTAGTGATGGTGGACGGATTAGACACGAAATGTAAGGAAGGATGCGCATTCATTCGGAGCAAGGTCGGTTTTGTTTTCCAAAATCCTGACCATCAGTTGGTGACAAGCATTGTGGAAGATGATATTGTGTTTGGGCTAGAAAATGCCGAATGGCCAGCGGAACAAATAGCGGAACGCTTGCAACAAGTTGCGCGGCAGTTTGGGATCGAACCATTGCTAAAACGAAGTGTACATCAGTTGTCCGGCGGACAAAAACAACGTGTCGCGCTTGCCGGTGTTGTTGCACTGTCTCCAGAGGTTGTTGTGCTGGATGAAGTGACTTCAATGCTCGACCCAGAAGGGAAAGCGCAAGTAAACGCGTGCATAGATCAGTTGCATGCAAAAGGGATGACAATCATTTCTGTAACGCATGATGTGCAAGAAATGCAACGTGCAGATCGTATTCTCGGTTTTAATGATGGACAAGTGGTCTATGACGGGACACCGGATGCGCTATTTTCTAACCGTCAGCTCGTCCAAACATTGCAAGTGACGCGCCCATTTGTTTATGAACTACAGGAACAACTGAAGCAGCGTGGCGTGCATCTACCGCACTGTGATCGCGAGGAGGCGTTGATTGAAGCGCTATGGACGTATTATTTGAAAATGTAACGTACAATTATGAGGTAGAAACTGGTCGACAGCCTATTCCAGGGTTAGTCGATGTGTCTTTTACAATTCCTTCGCGCGCTTTTGTTGCGGTCATTGGTCAAACAGGTTCAGGGAAATCGACGCTGATTCAACATTTAAACGGGCTGCTTACGCCAAATGTAGGTAAGATTCGTGTGGGTGAATATGACCTTTCATATGCTAAGCGCGCCCATGAGTTATTTCCGTTAAGGCAGAAAGTCGGTTTTGTCTTTCAATATCCCGAAAACCAATTATTTGCGGAAAAGGTTGAAGCAGAAATTGCGTTTGGTCCGCGCCATTTTGGTTTTGATGAGCAAACGGTCAGGCGGTACGTAGATGATGCGATGGACATCATGGGTGTAGCGCAGTCACTTAAGACATGCTCTCCGTTCCACTTATCTGGGGGCGAGCAACGGCGGGTGGCGCTGGCATCTGTGCTCGCACAAAAGCCACAAATGCTCGTTTTGGACGAGCCTGGAGCGGGGCTTGATCCATTATCAAAAGCACAATTTATGCAAATGCTTATGACGTATCATCGTGACAACGGACTGACAACGTGGCTTGTGACGCATGACATGAATGACGTTGCCCGCTTTGCTGATGTATGTGTTGTTATGCATGACGGTCGTGTGTTGACCGTGGACACACCTGCACGTATTTTCCAGTCAGAAGAAATTTGTGTCCGGGCGCATCTTTCGCAGCCAGAAGCGATGCGTTTTGCGAAAAATATGGCGCTGTCACAACCATACCCATTTTTAAAAGATGCGGCAGCACTTGCAGCGTGGCTAGAGAAGGTGGGAGGACCAACAACATGAAGGCACATACAATGTTACTTGGGCGCTATATACCAGGTGACTCTTTCGTACATACACTTGATGCCCGGGTAAAGTTATTGAGCGCGTTTCTGTTTTCACTTGCGTTATTCGCTATAAATGGTGCCCTTGCGTTTATAGTGGCAACGATTGCGGTCGCGCTGGGCTGGCATCTCAGCGGTGTGTCTTGGCGTATTTTAATGAAAACGTTCAAGTTATTAGGTATATTCTTGTTCATCTTCTTTATGATGCAAGTGGTTTTCGTGCGTACAGGTGAGGAGCTGGTGACCATATTTTCATTTCCGTTGTATAAAGAAGGTGTTTTTGGCGGACTCCGTGTCGTTTGGCGCACGTTATTATTATTCATTGCCGCAACACTCCTAACGGTGACAACCTTGCCACTGCAATTGACGTCGGCGTTTGAGCGCTTATGCATGCCACTGAAAAAGGCGCGGGTGCCGGTAAGTGAACTCGCACTTGTGATGTCAGTCGCGATCCGTTTTTTACCGACACTGGCAGAAGAACTAGAGAAAATGGTGCGCGCGCAAACAGCAAGAGGGGTTGTCATTCGTGATCAGCCATTAAGGAGACGTGTACGCACAATCAGTTTTTTATTGGTTCCATTGATGGTCCGTTCATTGAAACGAGCAGAAGAATTGGCGCAAGCAATGGAAGCACGTGGGTATGTTCCGGGGAAGCACCGAACGATGTGGAAAAAAATGAAGTGGACAAAGCGTGATACATTGACGTTGCTACTATCATTTGTGCTCATCGTCGTGATGATATCGCTGTAAAGTTAAAGGGGAGAAAGACATGGGAAGACGCGCATGTAAAATTAGTTACGAAGGCACGAACTATGCGGGTTATCAAGTACAGCCGCAAAAACGGACAATTCAAGCTGCGCTTGAACAAGCGCTAACGGAGGTCCATAAAGGGATGCACATCCCTGTCGTTGCCTCAGGACGCACCGATGCCGGTGTGCACGCCTATGGTCAAGTGATTCATTTTGATACACCGCTCGCACTCCCAGATGAAAAATGGCCGTATGCGCTCAATCCAAAGTTGCCAGCAGATATTCAAGTAGAAGAAGTAAAGACCGTACCAGACACATTTCACGCCCGTTATGATACGGTTGCCAAGGAATATCGCTATATGGTGATGTGCGGGGCACGTCCGAATATTTTTAGGCGCCATCAAGCTGTACACATTCGAGAACGGCTTGATGTGCCAGCGATGCAAACGGCGGCGCGACATTTACTCGGGACACACGACTTTTCGTCATTTTGCGCTGCGAATACGAACATTAGCCACAAAGTACGGACGATTACGCACGCTTGTGTGCAGCCGCAAGGGGATGAGCTTGTGTTTATTGCTCGTGGGGACGGTTTTTTGTATAATATGGTTCGAATTATTGTAGGAACACTGCTAGAAGTAGGGGTAGGAAAGCGTCATGCTGATGATTTAAAGCAGATTATTGTGGCAGAAGACCGCGAGCAAGCAGGGAAGACCGCACCGGCGCATGGGTTGTATTTATGGCAGGTGGATTATGAGGAGTCACTTTTTACGTTTGATAGGCGGGAAGGATGTTAAAAGGGAAGCATCAAGTGGTGAGGTAGAAACTTGATGCTTTATGATGTGCGAAATCTCCAAAAGAGGTGTTACAATGACCGACAAGGATAAACTTTTTATGTTAAATAAAATGCTTCAAGAACGTCGCATCGTTGCAACAACAAAAATTGGTGAAGGACTTGAATCAATTGTGTATGAAGGTTTCGACCATGTCACGAATGAGCAAGTAGCAATCAAACAAACGAGAGAGGCACACATCAATAATGGTAACGATCTCATACATGAGAGTAGAGAAATTCTTGCGCAAGAATATGCATTACTTAAGCATTTGCAGAAAAATGGATTTACGCATAGTCCTAAACGATTGGCGTTTATCGAGACGAGCAGAGAGCCTCTATTGGTAATGGATCGTTTGTACCCAGCAAAACCGCTCAGTAACAAGGAAGTCGCAAATGTACTCGCGTCTGTGCACGCTATGCCATTGCCAACGTTCCTATTGCGAGGCATGGAAGACTATAATGATGTTAATGAAGTGATCGTAGCGCGTCTTTCGCGGCGGTTAACAGTGATTGAAAGCTTTGTATCACTCCCTTTCTCTTTAGACCAAGTCCGCCCCTTTTTGGTTCCGGGACAGGAACATGAACAATATTGTTTGCTTCACATGGACGTGCGCCCACAAAATTTCTTAGAAAGTCAAGATGGAGAGCTCTTTTTCCTTGATTGGAGTAATGCGTTAATTGGGCCACCTTTGTTAGAGTTTTGCAGAATGATGGAGTATGGGGACTTTGATCTTGCGTTGCCATTTGAAAAAGCGGCATTTAAAACGGTACGTGCATTATTGTACCGGTTGGATACGGCGGTCATGTTGGCCATTGTTTTTTATTCGGAGCAACGAAATGAACAGCGATTTAAACAACAAGTAAAGCGCATTTACAACATTGTCGGTGCGTTGCAGGAAGAAGTAGGGAAGGCGACGGTGCGTAAATGATGATCCATATTTTAATGATTGAACTGGATTGACATCTGTATTGCTGAGGAAATGGCGGTTCCATGAAGGGAAAAGTAGTTGACATCACCCGCTATATATTGTATGATGTTAGATGGTAATTCTAAAGACCCACTGCCCCGGGTTACGGAATGAATATGCATAGAAGCATGCACATATCCTCAGTAGATCAGCCAGTCTCACCGGATTTGATGTGCGTCTGCATGAATAAAAAGAACAATAGGAAGCTGTTTAATATGAAGGAGGATCATCAATGCGTACAACCTATATGGCAAAGTCCAATGAAGTTGAGCGTAAATGGTATGTAATTGATGCAGAAGGTCAAACACTTGGTCGTCTTGCATCAGAAGTTGCGTCCATCTTACGTGGAAAATATAAACCAACGTTCACGCCGCATGTTGATACAGGCGATCATGTGATCATCGTGAATGCAAGCAAGATTCACTTGACAGGAAAGAAACTACAAGACAAAATCTACTACCGTCACACAAACCACCCAGGTGGCTTAAAGCAAACGACGGC
Source organism: Shouchella lonarensis (assembly GCF_900096965.1). Lineage (GTDB taxonomy): Bacteria > Bacillota > Bacilli > Bacillales > Bacillaceae_D > Shouchella > Shouchella lonarensis. The sequence continues at coordinate 80,462 of NZ_FMYM01000009.1, forward strand.
ACAAGATATGCGCGCAAACAAGCCCGAGCGTATGCTAGAGTTAGCGATTAAAGGGATGTTACCAAAGAACACACTTGGTCGCAAACAAGGCATGAAATTGCACGTATTCGCAGGCCCTGAACACAATCATCATGCACAAAAACCAGAAGCATACGAGCTTCGCGGTTAATCTGTTAGGAGGTAATGACTTTGGCTCAAGTACAATATTATGGTACAGGTCGCCGTAAACATTCAGTTGCCCGTGTACGCCTCGTTCCTGGCGACGGTGCAATCACTGTAAACGGTCGTGACCTTGATGAATATTTCGGTCTAGAAACATTGAAACTCATTGTCAAGCAACCACTTGTAGAAACAGGTGTGACTGGACAATATGACGTACATGTAAATGTAAACGGTGGTGGCTTCACTGGACAAGCGGGCGCAATTCGCCACGGTGTAGCGCGTGCGCTATTACAAGTTGATCCAGAAAACCGTCCATCATTGAAATCTGCTGGTTTCCTTACACGTGATGCACGTATGAAAGAACGTAAGAAATACGGTTTGAAAGCAGCACGTCGTGCACCTCAGTTCTCAAAACGTTAATACAGCAATGTTTCCAAGCCTTCTCACCTTTGTGGTGGGGAGGTTGTTTTTGTTGGAAAAGATTAGGTGCTCACACTTTTGGTAAATACCCTTATGTTGCTGGTGCTTCTAGTCAATATGCCCCTTGATTCGTTTCCTTTTTTCAGTGTATAATATTGGTATAAAGACATAAGCTAAAAAAGACCGGCAGATCATAGATCCACCGGCATGGTTGAATGCTAGTGGCGCTAACGTCACGTTGGAACTGAAAAATAAGCCCGACGAACTTGAGCGGCTCGAGGGCTTATTTTTCTTCTTTATCGCGGAACGACAGGATCAAGACAACAACAATCGCTGTTTGCAGCATAAGCATCATTGTTTCGAACGTCGTCATGCGTATCACCTCCCTTCTATCAGGAGGTGACGTTACGCCTCATCTAGCTTGTTCAACTAGTAGTTATGTAGCATAAAAACGTATGTATACGCTTTCTTTTTTGAGGTTCATAAACACCAACAAGGAGAGAACAATAATGGAAACAACAGTGATCGAACCGAAAATCTTGTATTATGGTACACCAGTCATTCTATTAAATACGTTAAACGAAGATGGCACCGTCAATATTAGCCCGATGTCTTCTTCGTGGGCACTTGGTTCTTTTGTAACACTTGGTATAGGTTTAGGCGGAAAAGCCATTGAAAACTTAAAACGTCATCCCGAATGTGTCATCAACGTACCAAGCCCGGCATTATGGAAGCATGTTGAGCGGATCGCTTCTTATACTGGGACAGACCCAGTACCGGACTGGAAGCATGAACTTGGATTTACATACAAAAAGGACAAGCATGAAGCGAGTGGCTTAACAGCAGTGGGTGCGCATGATGTCGCACCTTCCCGGCTAGCTGAATGTCCACTGCAACTTGAAGCGAAAGTACATCACATTCGTGAGCCAGAGTATGCTTCATTTTTTGCAATTGTTGAAACGGAAGTCGTTTGTGTACACGCACGTAAAGATATTGTGCTAGATGAGCACCATGTCGATCCGAGTAAATGGAGCCCACTCATTTACAACTTCCGTCACTATTTTGGTTTAGCTGAACAATCGCTAGGAAAAACATTCCGCGCATAAAAAAGGTCAACCGGGGCACATCATTTGTGCTTCGGTTGACCTTTTACATTTACTTACTGATAGCTTCTGCTCTTTTTGTCCGCCAAGAGGTGAAGAGCCACATAACGGCAAATACGATGAAAAAGGTTGCGATGAGCAGATAAAAGTAGTTTTGGCTAATTTCAAAAGATAAGCGCCCCGCGTCTGCATCAGCATCAATTGTCACAGTATTGAACAAAAAACTTTTTGCTGTTCCTGAAAACATGTAATAGAGTGTGAACATGACGGTTACGAATGGAATGATAATAAGTGAACTAAAGGCACCGGCTGTTAGTGCTGCTCGCAATGGTTTTTTCATCATAATGAAAGCCTCCTAAGTAAAAGTTGTTGAACTAAGGTGCGTCCGTCGCCAAAGAATGGATTAAGATAAAGTAAATGAAGTGAAAATAAGATGCAACTGAACACGCCAACAATAGGTGGTGTTGAAGTGGTGCTTACTAAGGTAATCAGCCCGATGAGCCCGATCGTGCCAGGGATGAGTGGACCGAGTAATGTCGCCAGCCACATCCGCGGCATCTTTTGACTAGAGGCAGGACGGACAAATTTGATTGAAAGCCAATCATTGGCGATAAAACCAAAAGGTGTGCCGGCAATTTTTCTGCCGAGATACGTATGAAGGGCTTCATGGAGAGCGAAGCTGACAACGACGACGATGTGAAGCACTGAAAAGTAATAAACGTACAGAAGCAATTGTGGTGTTTGAAAAATAACTGCAGCCCCAGCAAACATGAGGGTGATAAAGCACCAAAAGAGCGACAACTTTTTAAATAACAGGACGAACAAGTGCATGAAAATCGGCAAAAAGTTTTTTTCGGAAATATCTGTTCGCTCATGGAAACGAGGGTGGTATTGCTGTGCGTAATATCGTAAGACTGAGATCACTTTATTAGAAGAAGTGACACGAAAATTTAGCAAATGTTTTTCGTTCAAGGAGCGACATAATTGAATGAAATCTGTTTGTAATTGCTCCTTACTCACAGGGAAAATGTCGTTAAGTGCTTCAATAATCATCGCGATGTTTTTTTTACCGTCAATGACAGTTAACATCGTTCTTGCCGTTGCGTTAAGTGGAAATGACTGTGTTGTCTGCTTATCTTCAATGCAGTCTGTATGAACCTCCACGCTATGAGGAATGACAGGAATGTAGTTAAACATAATGTAGTCTCCATTTCGTCACATAGAAAGCGAGATAAAGCAGGATGCTTTCAAATACGATGATGATCCCTATTTTAACGCCAAGCGATAAGTTGGGAAAAAAGGTATTAATAATAAAGAACATTGGGATCACGAACACCAACAAACTTGCAAACGAGAACACCCCTGTCAAGGGGTTGTCTTTATTAATCGGAATAATTGAGCCGATGGCATAAAGTATCAAACTCGCCGTCAATAACACAGCAACACAAATGAGTAACATGTTGACGGTGAGATACGGACTGACGATAAATAAGAAAAAGACGATGAGCTGAAATAATGCAACTGCGACAAGCGCGGAAAGCTTTGCCCCAAATACCACTCGCGTCTCGAGTGCATAAAAGCGATAGAGCGGGAACATGTGCACATCATTGCCATACGATTGCAGTGCATGCAGTGAAGCAAGGGCAGCAAGGAAATATGGTAAAATCGCGTAAACCGTTGGCGTGAATTCGAAAGAAATGACAGCGATGAGAAGGAGTGTCACGATCATCACAAATGTGGAGATCGTTTCTTCGTGTCGGATCGCCGTTTTCAGTTCTTTCATCATCAGAGCTAAATATTTGTTTTTCGGTCCTTCTACACTAGAAAGGAGGGTGACTTGTCGTTTCTCTGGTTGGTTGTATGGCAGCAACATCGTAATAAAAGGGATTGCCACTGCCAACAAAAGGACACCTGTCACTGCAAAAATCATGGATGGGCTCGTCACCATCAGATCAAACACGACCAAAAATAGTGGCGCAAGCAAATAAAAAAGTTTATAGTCAAAATTTGTTGCTGCTGTCGTAATTTCGTTTAGATCGAATAAAGACAAACCGAGTATGACACAAATGGCCGTGAGCGCAAACAATGACAACGACTTCGGCAACGGCAAACCAACTTTTTTCATCGAGACATAGAGGATGGTATAAGTGGCATGCGCCAAAGAAACAATCATCAATGTTTGCAACAAAATGACCGCATATAACCAACCAATAAAACCAATGTCGATGCCGTGTACAAGCAACGATGGCAACATCATAATCGATGTAAATAGTAGTGTGGTGAATGTAATCATCGCGACGAAAGGCAAGTAGTACCCTACTTGAATATCAAACTTCGAGAGCGGGAACCAGTTTAATTGTGTCGATAAGCGGTCTTGTTCTGGTGTGATCGTTTTAAAAGCAATATAAAGTGCCACAGAGATGACCGATGTATTCATGAGTGCCGCAAACACAAGTAACGTCAGCGATTCATGATTTCCTTGTAAAAAGGTTTCCATAATCGGGCTGGTCAATTGATAACTACCATAAGCACCAACAAACAGGATCGATCCTAAGAAAAAGACAAGCAAAATGAGTTTTTGATAGGAGTTAATGACTTTGGCGAACTCTTTTAGCCACATTTTGAGTACAATCTTACATATTTTGAATGATTTTTTCATACCGATCACTCCTGCTTTTGAGTCCAGATGCAATTAAGAACACTTCCTCTAAATCGGTTGCGCCGTACGTCTGTTTCAATTCTTCTGGGGACCCTTCAGCGACCTTTTTTCCTTTAGAAAGAATGACAATCCGATCGCAAAGTGCTTCAGCGGTAAGCAAATCATGTGTTGAAAGCAGCAACGAGCAGTTTTGTCTGGTGAAATTTTTAATTAATTTTTTTGTAATAATACTTGCTTCAATATCAAGCCCACGGAATGGTTCATCTAAGACAAGTAGTTTTGTGTCAAGCATGACTGCGGAAATGAGTTGGATTTTCTTCTTCATGCCGTGGGAATACGCCTCGATTGGTTTCTTTAATGCTTCTTTCATATCAAAGATGTCAATTAAAGAGGCCAAGCGTTCATTGTTGGCAATGTCGAGTTCATACATTGCAGCGACGAACTCAATATATTCTTTCCCTGTAAGCACATGGGGAAGGAGGAGGTCATCAGGAACATAAGAGACTTGCTTCTTGAATGATTTGCTCGTGCATGGAAAGTCTCCCATATGTACAGCACCGTCAGTTAAGTTAATGACATTTAAAATGGCATTAATGGTCGTCGTTTTCCCGCTCCCATTCGGACCGACAAGCCCAACAACTTCTCCTTGTCCGATGTGAAAGCTCACGTCATGAACTGCGATATGCTTGTCATAAACTTTTTTAATTGCTTGTACATGAAGCATTGAGAACCCTCCTTTATGTATGTAAGGTGATGAAGACATTGGAACGGAGTAGCCCCCGCCCCGATATGTCTAAAATATTCAAATTCTATTTACATTCCAAAGCAACGCGGAGGCCGCCTTCCCACTCGAGCCCGCCAGTGAAAGAGCCGTTTCCGTTCACAAGACACCAAATGCCTGCGCCTAGAAGGATTGTTGCGCCTAGTGCGATAAGAACAACAACAAAGACAGAGAACCAGGCAAAGTCTTCTGTTACTTCATAAGAGTGCAAATCAACTACCGGTGTTTCATATGCTGCTGTCGTCATAAGTATTTCCCCCTAGTTAAATAAATGGATGTTTTACTGCTAAAGGCACGCCGATCCGACATGTGATTCATACGATTTCCTCCTTGTCTCACCGATTGTCAGTAGATGGAAGGCGTTACCAAGACATGGGGTCTTGATAACGTTATTATAATATATAAATATATGGATTTCACTATAAAAAATAAAAACTTAATAAATATTTTTTGTGTAGTAGGATGAAACCATTGATATAAAGGGAAATTTAGCTTTTATTTTTTACATATTTTTTGTTGATTGTGGTGTTTTTTGTGGAAAGTGTTTTTTTACGCAGTCATTTTTTGGGAGTTTTTTGTCTTTAAAATGATTTTGCTTGAAATGAGAAAAAATGTTCATAGGTATGGACAGCGAAAAAAAGATGTGCTACAATTTGAAAAATCTATTAGTTAAATTACCTTATATTTACATGGTGTTAATTTAATGATATTTCTAAAAGGAAGGGCTGTTTTTGATGAATACAGGAACGAAAATTTCAAACAAAGAAACCATTTTTATTGGTCTCATGCTATTTTCTTTATTTTTTGGTGCTGGAAACTTAATTTTCCCTCCTGTACTTGGACAAGATGCAGGCATGAATGCATGGTCGGCCATTGTCGGTTTTCTTATTTCTGGTGTGAGCTTGCCTATTCTTGGGGTGCTGGCCATTACTTATTTAGGGAGTGACGATGCAGAAGGGTTGAGCAAACGTGTAGGCATCAGATTTTCTATCGCATTTACTAGTCTGACATTTTTGACGATTGGACCGTTTTTTGCAATGCCGCGGACAGGGAATGTCGCTTATGAAATTGGGGTTGTACCTTTTCTGGAGCAGTTTGGCGTAAATCAAAGTAGTCCGGCATTTCTAGAGGCTTTCGGTATACAAAGTTGGCCGTTATTTTTATTTACAATCATTTATTTTACGATTGTGTATGTGCTGGCGCTGCGTCCGGGGAAATTTGTCGATCGAATCGGAAAGATTTTGACACCATTGTTATTTACAGTGATCGGTATTTTGCTTGTATCTGTGATGACAGGTCCACTTGGAACGTTCCAAGCGCCAAAGGATGCCTATGCGTCCTACCCGTTATTTAAAGGATTTACAGAAGGGTATTTAACAATGGATACCATTGCTTCGTTTGTTTTTGGGATTATCATTGTGAAGGCAATTAAAGACCGAGGTGTATCAAATCCGTTACATGTGCGTAAAGTGGCATGGAAAGCAGGTCTCGTAGCAGCGATCCCGCTCGCGCTTATTTACGCTGGATTAGGTTATCTAGGGGCGGTGAGCACTTCTGCAGTCGGTGACTTTGAAAGTAATGGTGCCTCCTTACTAGTTGCTGTAGCGCGAGAATATTTTGGTTTAACAGGTAATGTCATTTTAGGACTCACAATTTTGTTTGCCTGCATCCCAACTGCAGCGGGTCTCGCGTCTGCTTGCTCAATGTATTTCCGGAAATACTTCCCTGGTATTTCGTATAAAGTGTTTGTGTTTGTGTTTGTGTTGTTTAGTGCGATTATCGCCAATGTTGGATTGGATCAATTGATTCGCTTTTCTATTCCTGTTTTACAGTTTATTTATCCAATTATTATTGTCCTCATCTTCCTTGCCTTCTTTGACAAGCTCATTGGGAAGCGGCGCGCCATTTATCAGTTCACCGTCTTGTTTACGGCGATTGTTAGTTTTAATGCTGGACTAATGGCGTTCAATAAGGATTGGGATGTGCTGGGTAAAATGATGACTTTGCCACTTATGGACCAAGGTCTAGCCTGGCTCCTCCCCGCGGCGGTTGGACTCGTTCTTGGTGTAACCATCTCGTTCTTTAAAAAGTCATAAGCATCATCAAAAAAAGGGCGCTCTTGTAGCGTCCTTTTTCATGCTCTTACTTTAAATGCTCATGTAGGATAGCACGTAATCTTTAAGTCGGGACCAATTTGTTCGAAAGCGGTCATGTCTAGTGCATGAGCATTACTCATTGCAGAAAGTCCCGCGCCTTCAAAAAAAGTCGGTGCGTTCTTACCGCCAATCAATTTTGGCGCGACATAGACAATCAGTTTTTGGACGAGAGAATCATTTAAAAAGGCAGCGTTCAATGTCCCCCCTGCTTCTAGCAATAGCGATGTGATACCTGATTCATATAATGTATGCAGCATGTCGCGCAAGTTTACTTCGGAGCCTCCAGTGGTATGGAAAATGCGGACACCTTTCTTAGCAGCCAATGCTAATTTTTTTTTGTGATCACATTCGCTTGCAGTAAAGATCCATGTCTCTGCAGTACCGTCGCAGACGACATGGGCATCAAGCGGTGTGCGCAACCGTGAGTCAACGATGATGCGCAGCGGGTGTCGTCCGTTTTCAATGCGTGCTGTTAAGGAGGGATTGTCTTTTAAAACGGTTCCGACCCCGACGGCAATCGCTTGATGTTCATGGCGTAAGTGGTGAACGTCTTTTCGTGCAGCCTCAGAAGTGATCCATTGACTATCTGCTGTATAGGCGGAAATTTTTCCATCTAGTGTCATGGCTGCTTTTAATGTGACAAAAGGCATGTGCTTAACAATGGCATAGTTAAACACTTCATTTAATTGTTGTGCTTCTTGTTCACATAAACCAACGTTGACTTCGATTCCCGCTTGTTCGAGCATGTGAATGCCTTTCCCGGCGACAAGGCGGTTTGGATCACGTGTCGCAACAAAAACCTTTTTCACGTTCGCATCAATTAATGCTTGTGCACACGGTCCTGTTTTGCCTGTATGGGCGCATGGTTCAAGCGTGACATAAACAGTGCTGCCACGTGCTTTCTCGCCGGCCATGCGGAGTGCATGAATTTCAGCGTGTGCTTCCCCTGCCTTTAAGTGGGCACCAATCCCGACGATTTCGTTATGGTTGACGATGACGGCACCAACGAGTGGGTTAGGGGCGGTTTGTCCTTTTGCAGCGCGAGCGTTAGTGAGTGCTAGTTGCATGTACTGTTCGTCCGTTGTCGTCATGATTATTCCTCCTCTTGCGAATGACGGATCTCGTCCTTCTATATTAACGGACAAAGGGACAACTAGCAACGGCAGATGAATGTGCAGCACACCGCATGGCAACATTCGTACCGCAAGAACATCCTTTCTCCTGTCTTTTTTGGAAGGAATCATGCATAATGGGACATGGGTATGTCATTTTGGCGCACACGAGTGACTTGATTTTATCGCACGAAAATATGTGCCATGCATAGGCTACATTATAGGTGAAAGAATAAAGGAACATGCGTGACAACCCTCATGGATAAATAAGCATAGAGGAAGATGACGAATGGACACATACATTGATATTTGTCGGCCGTTACTTGCGACGTTGCCGGAAGAGACGATACATGTTGATGAATACTTATATAAACATACGTACACACAAATGGGTGGTGCAGCTGACTTATTTTTGACGCCACAGACGTATGATGAAGCGCAGCGCATTTTGCAATTTGCTGCAAAGTATGGTGTACCAGTGACATTGCTCGGCAAAGGTTCAAATGTCATTGTCAAAGATGGTGGCATTCGGGGCATTACACTGAGCTTGAAAAACTTTAACCAGATGACCGTGTCAGGAACAGACATGGTTGCGCAAGCAGGCGCAATGATTATCGCTGCATCACGCACTGCACGAGATGCGTCTCTTTCGGGACTTGAATTCGCGTGCGGCATTCCCGGAACCGTTGGCGGCGCGTTATATATGAATGCAGGTGCATACGGTGGGCAAATTTCTGACGTCCTGCAAAGTGTGCGTGTGCTCACACCGACGGGCGAGGAGAAGATGCTTTACCGAGATGAGTTTGCGTTTGCTTACCGAAAAAGCGTTTTCTCAGAAAAGCATTATATTGCCCTTGAAGCGACATTTTCACTTGCGCATGGTGATGTAGAGGCGATCCAGAAGAAAATGGACGAATTGACTATTGCCCGGGAAACGAAGCAACCGCTTGAGTATCCATCATGTGGCAGTGTCTTTAAGCGCCCGCCTGGTATGTTTGCAGGGAAATTGATTCAAGACAGTGGCTTGCAAGGCACGCGCATCGGCGGAGCAGAAGTGTCTACGAAGCATGCAGGGTTTATCGTCAATGTTGACCGTGCAACCGCAACGGATTACATGAATTTGGTTCGACACGTACAACAAACGGTGAAAGAAAAGTTTGCGGTTGACTTAGAAACAGAAGTGATTACGATTGGTGAGGATGCGCCTAATTAAGCCGACCACAATGAAAGTGATCGGCTTATGGTTATTTTTTAGATTGGTAGACGCGCGCTTCATAAGGACGAAGCTGGCCGTTTTCTGGGCAGGTCTCGTAATTGTGTAACCGACAAATGGCTTCTTTATCGAGTGAAAAGTCGGTGTCTCGGGCACCCATGTTTACCACGACCGTCCAAGTTGTCCCTTCATATGTCCGCTCGTAGGCAAACACGTCAGGATGCTCTTTGGCAACGAGTGTATATGCCCCATACGTGAGGGCTCTTTCTTGTTTCCGCAAAGAAATCATTTGTTTATAGTAATGTAAAATGGAGTGCGCATCGTTTTGTTGCTGGACAACGTTGATCTGTTTGAAGTTATCGTTTACCCCAAGCCAGGTTGTTTCCGAAGTTGAGAATCCGCCTTGCGTTTCTGCTGACCATTGCATCGGCGTCCGGGCATTGTCGCGCCCTTGCGTCCAAATAATAGCCATGATCTCATCGTGACTACGGCCTTTTTCCCGTTCAATCCGGTAAAAATTGCGCATCGATACATCATCATAATCATCAATTGATGGGAAGCGAACATTGGTCATGCCGATCTCTTGGCCTTGATAAATGAATGGTGTGCCTTGCATAAAAAAGAATAAAGTCCCGAGTGCCTTCGCGCTTTCTTGCCAGTACGTTGTGTCATTTCCCCAAGTAGAAACGCTGCGTGGTTGATCATGATTTTCTAAAAATAACGCATTCCAACCAGTACCTTCTAAGCCAGTTTGCCATTTTGAGAGGGCGGTTTTTAACGCGGCTAAGTCTAGTTTTTGTTCAGCGTCTTTGCCCCACAAGCCTAAGTGCTCAAATTGAAAGACCATGTGAAAGACACCGTTCTCTTCACCGACCCACGCATCAGCATCAGTAGGGTCATCAATGCTGACACCATTTGCCTCGCCAACCGTCATAATATCGTAGTGGTCGAACGTTTCTTTCTTCATTTCTTGCAAAAATTGGTGGATACCTGGTCTATTCATATGGCCAGCAAAAGATTCGACGTAGTCATCTTCATTTGGATTTGGTAAGTCTGGGAGTCCGGGCACCTTTTTAATATGACTAATTGCATCAACGCGGAAGCCATCTACCCCTTTATCAAGCCACCAACGCATCATGTCATATAAGGCATGGCGGACGTCTTTATTTTCCCAATTTAAATCAGGTTGTTTCTCAGAAAATAAATGTAAGTAATATTGGTTCGTTGCTTCATCCCATTTCCACGCGGAGCCATTGAAAATGGAAGCCCAATTGTTCGGCTCGCGCCCATCTGGCAAAGCATCGCGCCAAATGTACCAGTCGCGCTTGTTGCTGTTGCGAGATGTGCGTGATTCCACAAACCATGCGTGTTCATCAGATGTATGATTAATGACAAGGTCGATGATGAGCTTCATGCCACGCGCGTGGACAGCTGCTAATAACTCATCAAAGTCTGCCATTGTGCCAAACTCGGACATAATCGCTTGATAATCACGAATATCATACCCGTTGTCATCATTAGGTGAATCATACATCGGGCTAAGCCAAATGACATCAATGCCAAGCCAATGTAAGTAATCGAGCTTCTCGATGACGCCGCGGATATCGCCAATCCCATCGCCATTTGCATCGTAAAAGCTGCGCGGATAAACTTGGTAACAAATGGCTTCTTTCCACCATGTGTGTTTCATAATGATCTCCCCATTTCTAGTGCAAACGTTTGCATCACTGTTATTATAAGGGGTGCGGGTGAAAATCTCAAGAAAAAAGTGAAGCGTTTTCCTGGCAAGTTGTACCGTTTACAGGGGTTTATGGCCGTTCCTTCAACCGATATTGTAAACTTTGGCGACTCACCCCAAGTGACTTTGCTGCTTTTGTAATATTGCCGTCGTGTGCACGAAGGGCGGTGGTGATTGCTTGCTGTTCAGCACGGGCGACGATATCTTTTAACGTTGCTGCTGATTTTTGTTGATTGCCTTGTGCAATATGAGGAGGGAAATGAGTGAGGGCCAGTGGCGCGTTTCTGGCAAACAATAAGCCAGTTTCGACCCCATGTGCAAGTTCACGGACATTTCCCGGGAAAGGATATGCTTGTAATGACGCGACTAAGCGCGGATCATACGTCGCGTGGGGCGCGTTTTTTGTGATGAAGTGTTGCAACAGTGGTTCAATGTCTGCTGGGCGTTCCCTTAGTGGTGGAATGTGTAATTGAATCGCAGCAAGGCGATAATATAAGTCAGGACGTAATGTGCCTGACTGCATTGCGTGTTCAGGTGATTCATTCATCGTTGATAAAATACGTCCGTTAAATGGGCGCTCAACTGTATCGCCAACACGCCGAAAAACGCGTTCTTGAATGGCACGTAACAGCTTTGCTTGCAGCATTGGATTTAATGACTGAAGTTCGTCAAGCAACAACGTTCCGTATTTTACTTGCTCCAGTAAACCCGGTCGATCTGTGGCCCCGGTGAAGGCCCCTTTTTTAGAACCGAACAATAAACTCTCCATTAATGACTCAGGAATCGCGGCACAATTTTCTGCAATAAAAGGCGCTTCAGCGCGGCTGCTCGCTGCATGAATGCTTTGGGCAAACAACTCTTTTCCTGTCCCGGTTTCACCAGTGATGAGCACTGGCAAGTCCGACTGCGCCACTTGTTTTGCACGCTGCACAGCCTGCTTCATTACGTCACTGGTGCCAATGATATCTTCAAATTGGTAGCGTGCTGTCCCCGTTTGTCCGCGTGTATGCACATGCTCTTTTGTTGATGTGACATTGCGCGCCAATTCAGCTGCAGCAATCACCTCACCATGATAATAAATGGGAAATGTGTGCGTAACAGCGACGATCTGGTCACCGTGTGCATTGTAGTATGTTTGCTCACGATTCAGTGTTGCCTCTTCTTCATGTAATGCTTTTAATAAAGTACTTTCTTGTCCGTCTTTAAAAGAAAAAATGTCGAGCAAATTCGATTGGATGACCTCTTCTTGCGCAAGATGTTCAATTTGCGACATCGTTTCGTTATAAAAGGCTGTGCGACCATCTTTTGTAATGATGTGGACGCCAATATCTGCTTTTGCTAAGACGCGTTCATAAACGTATGCCTTTTCTTCTGCTTGATCCATCGTTGTTGTGCCCCTTTACATTTGTATATAAGATGATTGTAAAAAAAATCTGCGCATATGCCAAGATTTTTTGCTAAAATAGAGAGAGGAAGTCATGGAAACGCACGCAACATTCGTATTAGAGACGCTGGCATCTATTTTGCATAAAAAGTTTGATGTACAGCATCATGGATGTGTAAGTTTAAAAGGTAGGTGTAACGAATGAAAAATAAAACCATTTCCGTTATCGGGGTGCCGATGCATTTCGGTCAAGGCATCGGTGGGGTCGATCTTGGGCCGCAAGCATTGCGGCACGCCGGATTTATTGATATGTTAAAGACATTATATACAACCGTCATCGACAAAGGCGACATTGTGCCGTCCACTGCATCAGGGAAAGAAGATGGCTTGCAAAACGGACGCGCGATTGTTGAAACAACAAATGAAGTGCGCGATCAAGTGTATGAGATGTTGACAGAGGGAGCGCTACCGATTACGCTTGGTGGTGACCATAGCATTGCGCTCGGTACATTAGCCGGGGTTGTCAAGCATGATCCGAACGTCGGTGTTATTTGGTATGACGCGCACCCTGATTTAAATACAGATGAAACGTCTCCATCTGGCAATATTCACGGGATGCCACTTGCAGCTGGGCTGGGCATCGGGCACGAGCGTTTAAAAAGCCTCTTTACCGGTGGATTCATTAAGCCAGAAAATGTCGTCCTCATTGCGGCGCGCTCAATCGATGAGGGAGAAAAGAAACTGATTCGCGAGCACGGCATTCAAACGTATACAATGCCATACATCAATGAAAAAGGGATGGCCGCGGTTATGCAAGAAGCGATCGCTTACTTGCGTGCAAAAACAAACCGTGTTCATATTAGTTTTGACGTAGATTCCCTTGATGCGCGTGAAGTAGTCGGGACGGGCACACGGGTTGCTGCTGGCCCGACATACCGAGAAACAGAGCTCGCGTTTGAAATGCTTGCCAAATCAGAACTGATCACATCCATTGATGTTGTGGAAGTAAACCCACTATTGGATGAGCAGAACAAAACAGCGGAAATTGCAGTGGCCTTGACGGCATCACTACTCGGCAAAACATACTTATAAGGAGGCGTTCGTGATGACAGCAACAAAAACGATTATTGAAACAACAGAAAAATATGGTGCAAATAACTATCATCCACTACCAATCGTCATTTCTGAAGCAAAAGGGGTATGGGTAAAAGACCCGGAAGGCAACCGCTACATGGATATGTTAAGTGCGTATTCTGCGGTAAACCAAGGACACTGTCACCCGCGCCTCATCAATAAATTGAAAGAACAAGCGGAGCGCGTCACGCTCACGTCGCGTGCATTCCACAACGATCAACTCGCACCATTTTACGAAAAAATTGCGGCGTGGACGAATAAAAATATGGTGTTGCCGATGAATACCGGTGCAGAAGCGGTCGAGACTGCCATTAAAACGGCACGTCGTTGGGCATATGATGTCAAAGGCGTACAAGACAATCAAGCGGAAATCATCGTTTGTGAAAACAACTTCCACGGACGGACGATGGCGGCCGTATCTTTATCGTCGAGTGAAGAATACAAACGCGGATTTGGTCCACTCTTACCAGGCATTAAAATCATTCCTTACGGCGACATCGACGCGCTAAAAGCGGCAATCACACCGAATACGGCTGCCTTTATGTTTGAACCAATCCAAGGAGAAGCAGGCATCATCATTCCACCAGACGGCTTCTTAAAAGCGGTTCGTGATATTTGTAGTACAGAAAATGTGCTCATGATCGCAGATGAAATCCAAGCCGGACTTGGACGTACGGGCAAGCGCTTTGCCTGTGACCACGAAGGCGTCGAGCCAGACATGTACATTTTAGGAAAAGCACTCGGTGGCGGCGTGATGCCAATTTCCGTTGTTTGTGCCAATAGCGATGTATTAGGTGTATTTGAACCCGGCTCGCATGGCTCGACATTCGGTGGGAACCCACTTGCTTGTGCAGTGGCCATTGAGGCACTCAATGTATTAGAGGAAGAAAGACTCGTTGAAAAAGCAGAAGAACTAGGTGCTTATTTCATGGCCGAACTGAAAAAATTGACGCATCCAAGCATCAAAGAAGTACGAGGACGCGGCTTGTTTATCGGCATTGAGTTGACTGAAGCAGCGCGCCCGTATTGTGAGCAATTAAAAGCACGCGGCTTACTGTGCAAAGAAACACATGACACGGTGATCCGCTTTGCCCCACCACTCATCATTACAAAAGAAGAGCTTGATTGGGCGCTCGCGCAAATTAAAGAAGTACTGAAATAAAATGGTCGTCCGTCGCGGATAAAACCGCGGCGGTGTTTTCGTAACAAATGTGAAGGAATGATATGTGATGAAACCCGATAAAACGATTTTTGACTACGTTAAACCAACAAAATTCCGCTACATACATATTTGTACCAATTGTGATCAGCCGCACTTTTCCAATGAGGAAGTGGCAAACCGTTCATGCCTTGCTTGTGAAGGTACGCACTTTCACGTGACGCCATACTATAATCCAGCCGAAGACTACGCCCTCGATGTTGACTACTATGCGATTACAATGATGTACGCGCTCTGGAAAGAAGGCTTACATAAAACCGAAGTAGTCTTTGATGACTTTTACCGCAAAGCCCCGTTTGTCAAAGCGGTTGGTGATGTGACTGGGGAACTCGGTGGCTACGTCGCTTTCGGCGGTTTAGGTCACCTTATCGATACGATTGAAAACTTATACTTTAACGAGAGCGACATTGCTTACTTACGTACCCGACCAGAAAATTTTGATGAGGCGTTTCTAGAAGATCTACGCAAGCTCCGGTTCAGCGGTGATTTGTATGCAGTGGAAGAAGGCAACCTCATTTTTCCCAATACACCGTTTATCCGAGTTGAAGCGCCGGTGTGGGAATGCATTTGGATCGAAGCGATGCTACTGAATATCATTAACGCTGAATCACTCGTCCTAACGAAAGGTTCACGCATGAAGACGATTGCCGGCGAGGACACATTACTGGAAATGGGCAAGCGCCGCGCCCAAGGACGCGACGCAAGTGTGTACGGTGCCAAAATGGCGTACATTGCTGGGTTTGCAGCGACGAGCAATGTGAAAGCAGGCAAACAATTTGATGTGCCGGTGACAGGCACCCAAGCCCATGTCTATATTATGTTCCACCCATCTGAACTGGAAGCGTTTCTCGCGTACGCGGATGTGTTTCCAGAAAAAACGATTCCGCTCCTCGACACAACCGATACCCTCGGTAGCGGCTTACCGAACGCAATCACAACGGCTCATGCCCTTGCGGAAAAAGGCTACGACATGGCAGCAGTTCGCCTCGATAGCGGTGACCTCGCCTATTTATCAAAAGAAGTTCGCAAACGACTTGATGAAGCTGGATTACAGCACGTCAAAATTGCTGCCACGAATGACCTAGATGAATATACGATTGCATCTTTAAAGCAACAAGGCGCAAAAATCGACATTTGGGGCGTTGGCACGAAATACATTACCGCCTACGACAATCCAGCGCTCGGCGGCGTGCATAAAATTGTTGCCCGCCGTCCGTTTGCAGACGAATTCGAGCGTGGTGTGTACACCTTTGATGACTGGATTGCCCTTATTAAAATTTCTGAGAGCATGGAAAAGATTTTAAACCCAGGGCGTAAAAAAGTGTACCGTTTATTTGGTAAAGATGGTATGGCGAAAGGCGATTACATTTGTCTTGAACACGAAACGCTAGAAGAGCAGCAAGAAATCACATTAAAGCACCCGACGAATCCCCTTAAAGTGAAGAAAGTCGGAAACTTTGAAGCAACGCTCTTGCACAAATCGATTTTCCAGCGAGGAAAGCTTGTGTACCAGGTCCCAACTTTGCAAACGGTTCGTCAGTATCACCAACAGCAAAAGCAGTGTTTTTGGGAAGAATATTTACGATTGGAAGTCCCGGAAGTATACCGTGTCGCGTTGTCGGATGAACTACGGCAAATGAAAGCGCGTCTGATCGCGGAACATCGCGGGGGAGAAGGGCATAGGTAAATGAAAAAATACCTGGGAACAGGTGTTTTTTCATTTTGTGTACAAATGTTCCCTATACACTTTTGTGCACACTTTAGGCAATTGTATTGCTCTATTAAACATAGCGTGCTACAATGTTCGAGAAGGTGGGACATGATCAGCGTAGAGAAGTAAGCGTATTTGTCGAATAGGGGTGAGATCGTTGATCACTGCGTTTATATTTTATAGAGATAAGAAAATCTTGTCGATATTAAAAGGAGGAGTAGAGAATGCGTAAAAAAGTGGATAAACTACTGCAAGAATGTCGTGAAAACCTTGATTTATTAGATCAAAAAGAGATGCCACACATGAGCGAAATATTTGAGTTCGATTGGAAAGAAGAACAAATAGTTTCTGCTGTGAGACAAGGAATATTAAGTGAGGAACAATGTATACAAACTTCCAACATATTGAAAGCGTTAAATAAACTACCACAATTAGAGCGCGAACTATTTTTCTTACGTAATTTCCACCGAGAGAAAATAACAGTGCAACAAATTGCGAGAAATTTCTCAATCAGTCACCGACATTATCACCGGGTAAAAGGAGAGGCTTTAGACGAGTTAGCGCGTTTACTACGTTTAGAAAAGCAATTAGCATTCTCCTAGATAGCTTCTAGAAAATGAATTGCGGGAGGCGGGAACTATGGAATCTTTGTGGTATGCCTTATACGTGCGATCAGGGAGAGAAGAACAAGCCCGCTGCTTGATCGGTAAATACTTAAGTGAGCATATTAAGCAAATACTCATTCCAAGACGGAAAATGTGGGAAAGACGTCAAGGGATACGTCATGAAGTAATAAAAAAATTATTTCCGGGTTATTTGCTCCTGCAAACCCGTATGAATATAGATTTATACAACCGCCTAAAAGCAACCCCAGGTTGTTTCCATTTATTAAACACTCGCCGTTATCATCTTGATTACGATGCACAAGATGCTGCTAATGTGATGACACAAAGCGAGTGCTTTAGCGCCATCCCTGCGAAAGAGATGGAGTTATTGTTAGGACTTACGAGAGAAGGCGAAAATATAGGTGTATCTGAGATTTATATTGAGAATGCGCGTGTTGCTGTTCGCTCTGGTCCACTAAAAGGGTTTGAAGGTTTAATAAAAAGAGTGAATAAGCGCAAGAAGCGGGCTAAAGTCGTGTTTACGTTCATGGGCAATAACCAAGAAATGGATATGAGTGTAGAAATATTATCTGTTATGAGCGAAGTTGCTCATTAATTATGAACAATGATATATCGTTTATCTGAAATGCTTATAAATGAAAAGGGGACTATCAATGAACACAAAAACAAAAACGTTTCCGATTTTCTTTTCAAAGTATCACCATGGCTGTGAAAGTGTGTTTGCCTTAGCAGAGCATATTTTCCTTGCGGTGGAGAATAAAGAAGATTACTTTATCGATCATTATGATACCGTTGCCCGGATTTATCCTGATGTTCGTCAGTTTGTAGTTCGGGAGAGACCAAGTACCACGCTTATCTTACAAGTTGACGAAGACGACGCTTATATGCCAAATATGAAGGCGAGCTTCACGTTATTAATTGACCAGCTGCAACATTACCTTGAAAAAAACGAGAATGAGTATATCTGCTTAGAATTATATAATTGCTATGAGATGACGTTGTTGGATAAAATCTTTTTTGATGTGTTAATGAAGCGGGTACTGGCGTTTGGGTTTAATTTGTTGATTAAGATGGAAGAGAATGAGGTGTTGGGGGCGGTTTGAGAGTATCAGGGAATACAATGAATGCAATAGAGCGTTCTTCTAGGGGCGCTCGAGATGCTTGAGAGAATGAAGAAAGATACAAGAGACTTCGTCGCCCATTGGGCACTTCCTAGGCATAATTTGGCATTCGCATGGTGCATTTAGCATTGATGTCTGAGGGAGAGTAGTTAAGTCGTTTAACTCGAGCTTCCTATTTTTTCGAATAATATTCCCTAAAACAGGACCGCTACCCCTCATCTTTATTGTCCAGTTAAGTGTAGCCCATCCAGACAAACAGACAAGATCCTAAAGGACGTTAATCGATGTTTCGGCTCGTTAATGAAATGAAGGGGACATAAAAATTTGAGGTAGCGCGAAGCAGGGCTTGGGTGAATGGGCGAAGCTATGTCTTAATTGAGGTAAATAAACTGATTCATGAGATGTATTCTTAGCTATGGAATGAAGGAGATATAAAATTCTGAGGTAGTGTATAGAACAATTTGGGTGAATGGGCGAAGCTATATCATGATAATGAACATAATGATTGCACTTACTGAATAAGTAAGTGAGCCTGAGTGTGTGGGGGGATTTAGTCGTATTTAACTGTAAGCAGAATGCACTATCTATAAGGTTTATATTATTTTTTAGGGGGAGATTTTATGTAAGATAAAAATGACATGCTCTATCACTATTATTTGAAACCAGGGTCGGAGTACTATGATCCACCATGAATGATAACCACAATGACGGAGGAAGTAGCCAGCTCGATTTGTATACAATTGAGAAGCCATTGCGGTTTATTAATAGTGGAGGGATATATACCGCTGAAAGAAAGATAAAAAAAGGTGATCATAAAGGAAGCAAGACCGAAAGAATTGTCCCAAATGATCCTAAGACCATTATCTAGAGATATCGTGGGGCGTTCATGACGATCCAGATCGAATGTCCGAAGGACACATCGGGAGAATGAATTGCTTAAGGATGGCCCTTCTTCGGTGGGGGCTAAACATATTATACGAGGAGATATAAAATGAACAGGTCTCATCTATTTACCTTAATACGGCTTATAAAATGGCCAAAAAAAATAGTCTTTGGTACCTTTTCGTTGGCGATAATCACGGCGATTTTAGGGCTACTCATTCCATTATTTACGAAAAACATTATTGATTCTTTTACTGATGGTAATATTGATGTTGCTAAAGTATTCTTATTAGTTGGGGTGTTTCTATTTAATGTAGCCTTAGGCGCCACCTCATATTATATGCTGTGTTACATAGGTGAATATACAATTTACCGTTTGCGAGAAAAAATGTGGGGGCATGTACTGAAACTACCTATTAGTTACTTTGACAACAACGAGACAGGTCAAACGGTCAGTCGGTTGACTGATGATGTGTCGACATTAAATAATTTTGTGTCTAGAAGTATACCTGAATTTATTTCACAAGTACTACTTGTCATTGGATCAGTGGTCTTTTTATTTATTTTGGATTGGAAATTGACACTGGCATTATTAGTGATGGTACCGATTTTAATGATCATTATTTTGCCTGTAGGAAAATGGACGTATGCAGTTGCGGAAAAAACACAAAATGAAATGGCGCGTTTTATTGGGCATTTAAGTCGTGTCTTAGGAGAGATGCGCCTTGTAAAAAGTTACAGTGGTGAAAAAAAAGAATATACGCGTGTGATGAAGTCAGGAGAAAATTTATTTCGGCTTAATTTAAAAGCAGCAAAGCTAGAATCAATTGTTTCTCCTCTCATATCCGCAACATTAATGTTAATTGTGCTTGTATTAGTAGGGTACGGGGGATTGCGTCTTACAAATGGAACGATCACGCCAGGTACTTTTGTAGCCGTTATTTTTTATATCATACAAGCAATCGTCCCTATAAGTTCAGTTTTCTCTTTCTTTACGGAGTATAAAGCAACTTCAGGAGCGACAAAAAGGTTGCATGAGATCTATTCATTGGCAGAAGAGAAGGTAGATGAGTATGATGAGGGTTTCTTTGTGCCACACGGACAACTGAGCTTTCAAAATGTCTCTTATTCATATAATGGAGAATCCGATGTAGTAAAAAATATCTCTTTCACTGCCGAACCAAATCAAGTCACCGCTATTATAGGTCCTTCAGGTGCAGGGAAGACGACGCTCTTTCATTTAGTTGAGCAGATGTATACGGTGAGTAAGGGTATGATTTCATATGATCAGTTTCCAGTAGGAAATATTCCGTTATCAAATTGGCGTAAAATGATTGGTTATGTGATGCAAGATAGCGCGATTATGAGTGGAACGATTAGGGAAAATATTTTATACGGGATGGAGGACGATGATGAAGAAAGCATGATGCATTATGCAAGATTAGCAAATGCGCATGATTTTATCAGTAATCTCCCAGAAGGATATGATACGATCGTTGGTGAGAGAGGAATCAAGTTATCAGGTGGACAGAAGCAACGTATTGCGATTGCGCGTGCTTTTATGGTGAATCCAAAGATCTTATTGCTTGATGAGGCAACGGCAAACCTAGATAACGAGAGTGAAAGGTCTGTGCAGTCGGCGATGTATAACTTGATGGAAAATCGTACAACGTTAGTCATTGCACATCGTTTATCAACGATCAGAAATGCAGACAAAATTGTTTTCCTAGATCAAGGACAAGTGACTGGTGCTGGCAACCATGATGAGTTGATGGAAACACATCGAAAATATGCGGAGTTTGTTAATGGACAGAACTTGAGGTCATTGCAGGAGATTGTTTAGGTATGAAGTTAGAAAAAATCCAAAATGAATCCTATAGCCGTGCTGCATTCGGGATTTTAGTATTATGTTATACAGAACAGGATGTGTATGAATGAAGGATATAAAAATGACATCGCATAGGTTTGGTGATACGCATCTTCACTTATGTGAAACGGACAAGTTCAAAACAACTTCCATTATTTTAATGTTGAGGGCACCCTTGATATAGAAACTGTGACGCCAAGGCACTTATTCCAGATATTTTTCAAAGTGGAACAAAGGATTATTCTGATCATGTAATAATTGATCAGAAGCATGATGACATGTATGGTGCTGTACGTTCAGCAGGTGTACAAAAGGAAGGTGGGCATCACATCATCACGGTTCAGGTAGATGTACCATCTGAGCGGTTTTTATCAGGCAAAGTGTCACTATTTCAAGAAGCACTCTCTTTGTTATTTGAGGTTCTGACTGGGCCGAAACAAGGAAATGGTGTATTCTATGAAGGAAATTGTTGAGCAAGAGAAGCGATCGTTGAAACAACAGCTCCAAGCGATATATGATAATAAGATGGCTTATGCCTCTTTACGTATGGAAGAAGAAATGTTCCCGCGAGTGTTAGATCGCGTACCTGAATACGGTCGGATAGAAGATTTAGACAGACTAGCACCTGAAGACATTTATGATGTATACAAAAAGATGCTCGCGCACGATCGGATGGATTTATTTATTGTAGGCTGTTTTGACGAGATTCAAGCAAAGGAAACGGTAGCTACGTTTTTGGTGCAAAGCGCCAGGTTCGAGAACGCCAAATGGAGCATATATCAACTAGTGGTAAGAAGGTGATAAAAGAGAACGTAGTTTTTGAGAAGGACAAAGTGAATCAAGGCCAGTTATATATGGGGTATCGCACGTATGCAACGTGTATGGATGACGATTATGAAGCAATGCGAGTGGTGAAATGTATTTTTAGTGGTTCCCTCATCAAAGTTGTTTGTCAATATTCGAGAGAGAGAAAATATTGCTTATCATGTTGATTCTAAATTAGAGAGCCACAAAGGTGTATTAACGGTAATATCTGGAATTGATCTTGAGAAGTATGATCGAGCTGTTGAAATAATTAAAGAACAAGTCGCAGCGATGAAGCGGGGGGGTTTTACAGAGAGAGATGGAACATGAAAAAAGAGTGTTAATGAACCAATTGTGGAGTTCTGTTGATACTGCAATGGGGTTTGTTGATCTTGTGTATTCCGAAATCATTTTTGGTCATCATAGCTCTTTGTTAGATGGCGCGGAAATGATCCGAAGTGTAACAAAAGAAGAGGTTGTTCAAGCAGCGAATAAGTGGGAACTGGACACCATTTACTTCTTGACGAGAGAAGGTGAAGAGGAATGAAGAGAATAGAATATCGTCAATTAGGTGAAACATTATATCAGGAGCAATTAGAAAATGGGTTGGATGTTTACATTTTACCCAGGGAAGGTTTTCATGAGGCATTTGCGACCTTTACAACCAAATACGGATCAATTGACAACGTGTTTGTTCCGCGCGGACAGAAAGAGTCGATAAGAGTACCAGATGGAATTGCTCATTTCCTCGAACATAAAATGTTTGATGGTAAAGACGATGATGTTTTTAATACATTTGGTGAGCAAGGAGCGGCTGCGAATGCCTTTACTAGCTTTACACGAACCGGCTATTTATTTTCTGCTACGAAGCAAATTGAAAAGAACGTAAAACAGTTACTAGATTTTGTGCAAAGGCCTTATTTTACAGATCACTCAGTGGATAAGGAAAAAGGGATCATCGCACAAGAGATTATCATGTACGCTGATGACCCTGACTGGCGTGCTTACTTTGGTGTGATTGAAAACATGTTTGAGGAACATCCTGTGAGGATAGATGTTGGTGGAAATCTTTCATCACTTAAAGAAATCACAAAAGAAGATCTGTATACATGTTATGAGACATTTTACCACCCAAGTAATATGGTGCTGTTCATTGTTGGCCCCGTTGATCCGGCATCACTTATGACGCTCGTGCGTGAAAATCAAGCTGCAAAGGTGTTTCCTGTACGTGAAGAAATTATTCGTCGTGTGATACCAGAGGGCACGCCTGCCCATTGTGCAAAAAGGACGATATTAATGCCGGTGCAAATGCCGACATGTACTGTTGGTTACAAAGAAAAAGAGCCTACACGGCAAGGAAAAGATTTACTGAAACGTCAACTTGCAATTCAAGTGGTGTTGGATATATTGTTTTCATCAAGTTCAAAAGCGTATCAGTCCCTTTATAAAGAAGGGGACATTCACGGCTCACTTGCGTTTAATTATACAGCAGAATGGGGATTCGGTTTTTCAATGATCAGTGGTGATAGCCACAACCCGAATCGGTTGGTAGAAATAATTACCGAAACAGTTAAAATGTATCAGAAATCTGGCTTTTGCGATGAAGAAGCAAATCGTGCGATTAAGAAAAAAATTGGTGTTTTTTTGCGATCATTAAATTCTACAAACTTCATCGCCAAAGAGTTTACGAGATATCAGTTTAATGCTATGAATTTGTTTGATGTTGTACCGACGTTAGAGGCGCTTACGGTCGATGATTTACAATCGGTTTTGATAGATCACTTCACGGCTGAATATCAAACGATTTGTATTGTTCGTGATGAAGAGAAGTAATCTATTTTAGTGAATGAATGGGTCGTGTCACTATTTAACACAAGATGAGGATATAAAAAAGAAATGTATACGAGAAAGTCATTTATATGGTATGAAGAAGGCACAATCGTTATTGATACACTATAGGAAAGTGCTTAAAATAATACTAGTAGGAGGATGTGAAATAAGAATAAATCAAGTATTAGAACTATAAAAGCTTCCACACGGAAGTGATGAGATGGGATCAGGTCAACCAGTTGCAGAAGCATTACGAGCAACCCCGATTGGCGGGATACCTTTAGCTACCTGTACTGTTACTACGAAGTTTAGAACCACTAGACGAAACAAGAATGAACCAAGTATTGGAACTACAAAAGCTCTTATACGGAAGTGACGAGGAGGAAAAGGTCAACCATTAATGAATATAGAAGTAACCACTACTGTAATAGGACCAACAATTAAATTTCAGTCATCAAGAGGATGCTTACCAAGAATGGGCAGAAAAGGTTAATCAATTATCTAACAACAGATGTAATTTGGCGGACAGTGGGATTCTATAGTATGAATGGCCGAATGATATTCAAATATATATGTAGAAGGAGGTGAATCATAATGAACCAAGTATTAGATCTTCAAAAACTTTTAAATAATGACCAGAGAGTATATCGACCAACGGTGATGACAAGAACATATTGGTCAACCGAGACAACAAGAACAATACGAGATAAGTAGTAGGAAGGTTTCCAGCGTTAAAATGGTGACGAAAAAAGGTGAAAAAGAAATGAATCAAGTATTGGAAATGCAGAAGCTTGCGCCCGATGAATAGGGTCAACCAGGAGTAGAGGTGACGCCCTTATTTCGTCCTCCAACGCCAACACTGCCTGTAGTAAAACCAACTATCAGGTTAACAGCCGAATTAACAGGAAGTAAATGGAACTAATGAAACAACAAATAGATAGATCGACGACATGATAACTTGATGTGGCTCAATACACTTTTAAAAACTACTATAGGTGATCTTTTAATATAGATATAAGGAGATGGAATAATATATGTTTAAAGATAGTGGAAAAAACAAATCATATAATATGGTTAACGGCATTGGTAATAACTATTTGTCGGAGCGACAGGACAAAGAAGATGCAAAAGCGTACTGGAGAAATTATTTATCGGGCTTTGTTGAAAAATCACCGATTTCGATTCTGACAAGTTCACCCGAAAACACGCAACATAATAGAAAGGAAGATATAATAGAGTTTCCTGAACAATTGACCCGTCGGATTATGAAGCTCGCCAGGCGGAACAATGTCACCCTTCATACTGTTTTACAATGTATGTGGGGGGTGTTGCTGGCAAGGTATAACCAAACGGATGATGTTGTATTTGGTACAGTCATTTTCGGAAGAGATACAAAATCAGTAGGAATCGAAAATAAATTAGCATCTCAAATCAATACCATACCGACGAGAATTAGGTTCGAAAAGGATCAAAGTTTTAAAGATGTCATCAAAAACGTTCAGGAAGAGGTTTTGAAAGGAAGAACGTATCATGACATGAATTTGTCGGAAGTGCAGTCGCTTAGCAAATTAAAAAGAGAGCTGTTAGATCATATCCTGGTTTTCGAAGAATACGCGGTTGATCAGAATGGATTTGAAGGCGACAAGCGTTATGCGGGTTTTATCTCTAAAGAAACTCATGTGGAAGAACAACCTAGTTACGGATTTAATATTTTGGTGTTTCCAGGAAACCATTTGGTCATTAAATTGATTTACAACGGAAATATCTATCACGACTATATCATAGCGTGTATCAAAGGACATGTTCAACAAGTTATTGAACAAGTGGTCCAAAATGAAGCTCAGTTATTAAACGATATTACTATCCTTTCGGAAGGCGAAAGAAATAATATGTTGTACAAATGGAATGATACGAAAGCCGAATATCCAAGAGATAAAACCATTCACCAGCTGTTTGAGGAACAATCGGAAAAAACCCCAGAGCTTGCTGCAGTTGTCTGCGGCAATGATAAATTGAGTTATCGCGAGTTCAATGCAAAATCAAATCAGCTCGCAGGGTACCTCAGGGAGAGAGGAGTCAAAGCAGACACGATTGTTGCCGTCATGGCAGAACGTTCACCGGAGATGATAATCGCAATCATGGGTATTCTCAAAGCCGGGGGAGCCTATTTACCGATTGATCCTAATTATCCGGAAGAGAGGATCAAATATATGTTCCAAGATAGTGGTGTGGAAATCATTCTTGTGGATAGCGGGAAGAAGACGAGCAGGTTTCCTTTAGAGGTCATCCAATTAAATGGAGATTTTAGCAGTTTCCCAGCTGACAATTTGGAACCGATCAGTGGGGTCGATAGCCTCGCCTATATCATCTACACGTCAGGTTCTACAGGTAAACCGAAAGGGGTGATGATCACGCAACGAGGTTTGGTAAACTATATTATGTGGGCTGACCATGTATATGTCCGAGATGAACAGCTCGATTTTGCCTTCTATTCATCCATTGCCTTTGATTTAACGATAACATCGATATTCACGCCTCTAGTCTCAGGAAATCGAGTGATTGTTTATCAGGATACTGATGACGGGGAACCGCTGATTCGAAAAGTGTTCAGAGACAAACAAGCAGGCGTTGTCAAATTGACTCCATCCCATTTACGACTTGTGAAGGACATGTGTGCTAGTGGGTCAAGCATCAAACGCTTGATCGTCGGGGGAGAAGATTTAAAAACTGAATTGGCTAAAGAAATTACTGCAGAATTTGACGGTAAAATAGAAATTTATAATGAGTACGGACCAACAGAAGCGGTCGTAGGATGCATGGTTTATCAATATGATGTTGGGCGGGATCTCCAATCTTCTGTTCCAATCGGCAAGCCAGCTCACAATGTTCATATTTATATTTTGAATGATCGTCAGGAATTGCAACCAGTTGGGGTTGCCGGAGAGCTGTATATCAGCGGAGATGGCGTTGCGAAAGGCTATCTGAACAAACCGGGATTGACGTCGGAAAGATTTCTGCCAAATCCGTTCTTTCTGGGCGAAACAATGTATCGAACAGGAGATATTGCTAGGATGAGACCGGATGGAAACATTGACTTCATTGGAAGAAAAGACGATCAAGTAAAAGTAAGAGGGTTCCGGATAGAGATAGGAGAAGTAGAAAATAAAATGAGGGATATATCGGGCATCAAGGATACAGTGACCATTATTAAGAATGATGCTAACGATAATCAATCAATTATTTCTTACTTTATTGGTGAGTTAAGCAGTGATCAGGTAAAAAAATATTTGGGAGATGTTTTACCAAGTTATATGATACCATCTCAATGTGTAAAAGTAGATGACTTTCCACTCACATCCAATGGAAAAGTAGATAGAGAGAAATTAGCTAGCATATCTAATGAGACCGTCTTTAATTACGTCAGTCCTACAAACTATACTGAAGAAAAGTTGGTGGGCATTTGGAATGAATGCTTTGGAACAGATGTAATAGGCATAACAGACAATTTCTTTGATTTGGGGGGACATTCTTTAATAGCAACACAAATATGTACTAGAATATACGAAAATTTTAAAACTGATATTAAGATCAGTGACATTTTAAAAGCTAAACGAATAGATAGTCTAGCCAGTCTAATAAATGAGCAGTTAAGAGAGGAGAATGTTTCAAAGATAGAGTTACTGAATGGGGAGCGTAGAGAATATGAGGTGCTTTCGTATCCCCAAAAAAGATTGTGGTTTTTGAACCAAATGGAAAATGATCCTGCTGTATACAATGTGATATTTGAGGCTGAAATTAAGGGTAACCTAAATATTCTTATTTTAAAACAGAGTATTATGAATGTTATTTTGAGACATGATATGTTAAGAACTAATTTTATCAAAAAGAATAACACACCAGTACAAGTGATTAGAAGTAGAACAGAAGGTGACTGTATTTATCTACATGATAAAAGCTTAATTTCAGATCTAGACAATGATTTTATTTTAAATTTAAAAAACATAGAATCTAATTATGAATTCGATCTTTCGGAAGATTCACTAGCGAGGATTCATATAATAAGCAGCAGTAATCTAACTAATCATATTATAGTTAATTTTCATCACATTGTATTTGACGGGTGGTCAATGAACATCTTCTTTAATGAAATTATGGATAACTACGAAAATATCATTATCAACAAACAATGTAATCAGTCACGACGGGACGTAAAATACACAGACTATGTTAGATACCAAAATAATTACTTACAGTCGGATTCAGCTCAAAAACAGCTTAATTACTGGAAAGAATATTTAAAGGGTACTAGTCCAAAAATAGACTTACCGACGGATAAACCTAGACCTAAAAAACTATCAAACTCGGGAAATAGATATGAATTTACAATTTCACAAGAGCTTTCTGATTCATTAAGGAGATTAAGTAAGGAGAATGGTTGTACCTTATATACTACTTTATTGACTGCATTTGGCATATTGCTATATAAGTATTCGAGTCAAGAAGACATCGTTATCGGCACACCAGTAGCTAACAGGCAGTACAGTAGATTGGAGGACATCATCGGATTTTTTGTGAATACATTACCAATTAGATCTGTCGTAAATGATGATGATACTTTTCTCGGTGTACTAGAAAGAATGAATAAGCAATTATTAGAGTCATTCTCAAATCAAGATGTTCCTTTTGATAAATTGGTAGAAGAAATAAACCCTCATAGGGACTTAAGTATGAACCCACTATTTCAAGTCATGTTTGTCTTTCAGAATGCATACAAGATGAAGTATACAAATTCAGATCTAGAATTGGTCATTAATGAGGTTAACAATCAGAAATCTAAATTTGACTTATCTTTACTTATTACTGAAG
The DNA here is from genome assembly GCF_900096965.1 of Shouchella lonarensis. GTDB lineage: Bacteria > Bacillota > Bacilli > Bacillales > Bacillaceae_D > Shouchella > Shouchella lonarensis. The sequence goes on from NZ_FMYM01000009.1 coordinate 109,250, forward strand.
AAGACAGAGGTTTAGCTTGTACGATTGAATATAGTACAGATTTGTTTATAGAAAGAACTATTAAAAGGATTGCGTGTAACTTTATTCAGCTACTAGATCACATCACTTGTGATGAATATAATCGAATTAAAACATTAAGTATCGTATCGTCAGATGAAATGCAAGAAATAAAGGATTATTCTGGCGCTCCATCAACAACCGAGAGCAAAAAAGGGGGAAATTCAGAAAATATAATAGATAAGTTTAAAAAGATAGTTAAAGAGCAGCCAGATGCTATAGCATTAAAGTATTATGAGAAAGAGATTACTTATCGAGAATTGGATGAGCGTTCAGATATTGTAGCTATGAATTTATGTAGAAAGGAAATCAGTCAACATTCTACTCCTATAGGAATTCATATTAATCGCTCACACAAAATGATTATTGCTATTTTAGGGGTGCTAAAAGCTGGAAAGAAATATTTACCTTTAGATCCCAAAGTTCCTTATGAAAGACTCAAGTTTATAGTAGAAGACTCTATGAGCAGCTATATGATTACTGACGAAGAACTAAAAGAAAATGTAGAATCAATTAGTAATATACATTTATTAGAATTGGACGCTCTCGAGAATCGTTTAAACAACGGTTATTCTCATGTAGTAGACTCATCGCTACCAAGCTCATCAGGGTACGTGATTTATACTTCTGGATCAACTGGTAAACCTAAGGGAGTTGTGATTAGCCAAAAAAGTTTAGTTGAATTAGTAAATGCTACTTGTAAAATAGTAAGTGTAGAGAGAGGGAAAAGAGTACTACAATTCGCTTCATTAGGGTTTGATCCCTCTGTATTGGAGATATTTTCTGCTTTGTTAAATGGAGCAACACTATGTATTAGCGATAATGAAGATATTTTACCGTTCAATCCATTAATTAAGACGATTAACGACTTAAAGATCACACATGTTGTTTTACCACCTCCTGTACTAAAGGGAATGGGGCCTGACGATGTTCCATCAGTAGAAGTAGTTATTAGTGGGGGAGAGCCATGTACGACAGAAATAGTGAGAAGATGGTCTGAAAAGACAAATTTATTTAATGCCTATGGACCTACAGAAGCTACAATTATGGCGACAGTGAAACATTTTGATGATAATGAAGTCGTCAAACCGACAATAGGAAAACCTCTTAATAACACAGAAGTATATGTATTAGATAAAAACTTGAATGTTGCTCCTATAGGAGTTAGGGGGGAGCTGTATATAGGGGGAAGAAGTTTAGCAGAAGGGTATTTGAATAGACATGATTTAACTATAGAAAGATTCATTGAGGTGGACGTTTTTGGTCATGAAAAGAAATTATATAGAACTGGCGACATGGTTAAGCTACTAGATAATGGAGAGTTAGATTATCTTGGGAGAAATGATAACCAGGTAAAATTGAGAGGATTCAGAATTGAATTAGGTGAAATTGAAGAAACAATTAATGCTGTGGAAGGTGTTCAAGAATGTGTTGTTGTTCTCCAGGGACACGAGCGTAATAAGTACCTTGTTAGTTATGTTGTGTTAAATGAAGGTTCTTTGAAGAATGTCGAGAAGGCGGTTAAGAGTCAGCTGCCAGATTATATGGTGCCTTCAAAATTCTTCCCTTTAAGTCGTATTCCTCTTACCTTGAATGGAAAAGTAGATGTGAAGTCTTTGCCGGACCCAGAAATAAGTAATCAAGTTAAGTTGCCTGAGAATGACACAGAAAAAGTAGTAAAAATGATATTCGAAGAAATGATTGGTGCTGAAATAAAAGATACCAATGAAAGCTTTTTTAATTTAGGAGGTAATTCATTGTTAGTCACTCGAACCATTGGTCAAATTATGGAGTTATTCGAGGTAGAAATAATGATAGAAGACTTTTTTGAAAATGCAAGTGTGAGAAGCCTATCTGAATTTCTTTTGAGTAACTCCGATGCTTCTCAAGATATTGCATCTACATCGGAAACTATACTTCAAGTTATAGAAATGAACGAAGAAGAAGTAGAGTTAGTGTTAAATAACTAATGAGGTGAAATCATGAACAGATTAGGATTATTATCCGATAAAAAGAAAGAGTTGTTAAAACAGAAATTAGGCAACAGATCAAGTTGTAACAAAAGAAGTAATACAATTAAAAGATACGGGCTGAGAAAATCAGCTGTATCTTTTTCTCAGCAACGACTGTGGATAATGAATAAATTTGAGTCTAATAATGTTTTATATAATATACCAACGGCTTACCGGATATCAGAGAAACTTGATATTAAGATATTATCTAGGAGTCTTGATTACTTAATTTCTAAGCATGAATCTTTAAGAACAAGTTTTATAAGTATAGACAATCAACTCAAACAATGCGTGGAAGGTAATTTGGAGATGAGCATTGATTACGAGCAATGTTGCTCTAAGGGTTCCAAAATAGGTGAGAAGATAAATGATGTGTACAAGGAAGAAAGTAGCTTTGTATTTGATTTAGAAAAAGGTCCTTTATTTAAGGTGAAATTATTACATTTGAATCAAGACGAAAGTGTACTTTATCTTACATTTCATCATATTATTGCTGATGCATGGTCTATAGAGATATTTATAAATGAACTTTTGGATAACTACATCAAACTTGCTAACGATCAGCAACTTGATGAAAAGGATCTTGAAATCCAGTACGCGGATTATTCTGTCTGGCAAAATGAGCAAATAGAAAAGGGGGTGTATGACGATCAATTAGTATATTGGAAGGATAAATTAGATCACTCTCCTGAGATCTTAGAGTTTCCTCTGGATAAGATGATGGGTAAAGAAAGATCATTTGAAGGTTGTGAGGTGAAAAAAGAGCTAAATACGGAACTATCTTTGGGCCTGAAAAAGATCGCTCAAGAAAATGAAATGAGTTTATTTATGGTTATCACCGCTGCCTTTAAAATCATGTTGAATCGTTATACTGATCAGGAAGACATTATAATAGGTACACCAATAGCAAATAGAACGAGAAGAGAAACGCATGATTTGATAGGATGCTTTCTAAACACGTTAGCCCTAAGGACAGATTTGAGTGGGGATCCAACATTTTTAGAATTGCTTTACAGGCTAAAGAAAACAATTTTATCGGCTATTGAAAACCAGGATATCCCGTATGAAAAAGTAATCGAAGAAACACAAAAAAACAGAACAAATAATAATTCGCTTTTTGATATAATGATTAACTATGTGAGTCAAACTTCTGAAGGTGTATACGATCAAATTGGTTATGAACCAATAGAATTTAAAGATTCCAAATCCAAATTTCTGTTCACGTTGTATATTGAGGAAAAAAGAGATAAATTGAAATTTAATATTGTTTATCAGAGAGCCTATTTAACGGCGGAGACAATGAATGTGTTTATGAATCAATTTATCAATATATTAGAACAAATATTGAATGATCAAACCAAAAAAGTTGCTGAATTTAGGTTAGTTGATGGAGACAGTGATAAGTATATTCCAGATCCGACTCAAACAATTGCCACCGGTCCGAATGACACACTAATAGAATTATTCGAGGAGCAAGTAAAGCTTAATTTGCATAAAGTTGCGATTAAGCATAATGAAGCCAACAAAACATATGAGGATTTGTCTCAAGATTCAGCAAGGTTAGCGAACTTTCTTATAAATAAAGGGGTACGGAAAGGTGAGCCTGTTGCATTGTACGGAGAAAGGAGCTATAAGGCAATTGTTGGTATGCTGGGGATCTTTAAAGCTGGGGCCGTCCTTGTTAATATTGATGAAGAGTTACCTAGAGGGAGAAAAGAACTTCTGATAAGTGGATCAGGTGTAAAAAAGATACTTGATGTAAATGGAAATTTCATTAAAGCAGATGGAATGGATGTTTATTTATTTGAGGAGTCCCAAGATAAAAACTTAGATGAATTTATAATGGAGAGGGATGTAAATGGTGAGGACCCTTCCTATATATTCTTCACATCAGGATCCACTGGAACCCCCAAAGGAATTGTGGGAGATCACAAAGGAGTATCTCATTTTCTTAAGTGGCAGAAAGATACATTTGGTATAAGCGCAGAGGATAAGGGAGCGCAATTTACTAGCTTATCCTTTGATGTTGTCATTAGGGATATTTTTCTACCATTGATCAGTGGTGCTACATTAGTTATTCCCGATCAAAACAAGAAAAATGATTTAAATTACCTTTTTGATTGGTTGAAAAGTGAAGGAATTACATTCTTTCATACAGTTCCGTCTGTTTTAGAAGCATGGATTGCTGAAAACCGTTTCCAATATTATTTAGGTAAGCTTAGATGGATCTTTTCGGCAGGTGAACCTCTTACTGAAATACTTATTAATAAGAGCCAAGGTGCTTTCTTAGGTAACTACAAGTTTGTAAACTTATATGGTCCGTCTGAAACAACGTTGGCAAAATCATATCATGTAATAGATAATACTCAAGAAGGTGTACAACCAATCGGAAAGCCTATTTCCGATACCCAGATATTTATTATGAAGGGAAATAGAGTTTGTGGAGTTGGAGAAATAGGTGAAATTGTCATTAGAACCCCTTATATGACTAAGGGTTATCTTGATAAAGCAAATAATAAGGATAAATTTATTGAAAATCCGTTTATCTCTATGAGTAAAGATATGATATATAGGACTGGTGATATAGGAAGAGTTACTTCTGCCGGGCTCTTAGAGATTAAAGGAAGGTTGGATGATCAACTTAAGATTAATGGTGTAAGGGTACATTTGAGTGAGATCTCTTCAGTGATAAAGCAATTAAAATACGTAAAAAATGCAGTGGTGATAGATGGATCAAAAGTACTCAAGACGAATACAACATATTTAATAGCTTATGTGGTTTTAGAAAATTATAAAAGAGATGATGAACTAATTCATATTGAAATTAAGAAAAAAATTGCAGGATTGTTGCCTTTATCAGTTATTCCTGAAATGATTGTAGAAATAGATAAAATACCATTAAATTCAAACGGGAAGGTAAATATAAAGGCATTACCTACTCCGGAGATAAGAGATGAAAAATTGTCATTAGTAAAACCTAAAGACGATATAGAAAAAAAGCTTCTGGAAATTTGGGAAGATGTTTTAAATAAGGATTCAATAGGTGTTACTCAAAACTTCTTTGAGGTTGGAGGACAATCTTTGAAAGCATTTCAAATTATTTCACGCGTGAAAAGTAATTTTAACACGGATATAACTATTCAAGAAATATTCAACAATCCAACTGTGGAGGACATGGCAATGATTATTAAAAATAGTCAATCAAGTAATTGTCAAGTGACAATAGCGCGTTCGAGTAGAAGGATTTAACATAATAACAATGGGGTGATTTTTTTGAGTGAAAAAGTAATTAAGTTTCCAGCTTCTTTTCAGCAACAACGTATTTGGTTTCTAGAAAATATGGATAGTGGTGGTACGCCTTCTTATAATATGCCCCAGTTAATTAAGATAAACAAAGAGCTCAGTATTGAAAAGTTGGACTTTGCTTTGAAGCAACTAGTTGACAGACATGAGATATTGAGGACGAGTTTTTCTTTAAAAAATGGGGAGTTACAACAACTTGTTAAAAAACAAGTAGAATCAAAGGTTTATTATATAGATTGCAGTATTGACACAGAATTATTTCAACAAACGCTACAGCAACTAGTAGAAGAATCTTTCAGTTTGTCGACGGGGCCTTTATTTAAAGTAGTTCTCATTAAAAATAATCACAAAGAGCATCACATGTTTATGAATATGCACCATATTATCTCAGATGGTTGGTCAATTGGAGTGTTCATGAACGAGTTATTTAGACTTTATCAAGGTGAAACATTACCGGAATTATCTATTCAGTATGGTGATTATGCGGATTGGCAACGGAAACAAGTTACAAACGGGAAGTTTGATCTCCAATTGGATTTTTGGAAGGGAAAGTTAAAGGGAGCTCCGGCATTGCTTGAACTACCCTATGATAAAACCCGTCCTTCTGTTCAAAGTTATAAAGGTGAAACAATTAAATTTTCATTTTCTAAAGAAACGACCAGAGATATAAAAAGGATGTCCAGAGAAACAAAAGCGACCTCTTATATTACTCTATTAGCAATATTTAAAGTCATGATTCAGAAATATTCTCGTAGTAATGATATTGTAGTAGGCTCACCAATTGCAGGTAGAAATATTGAAGAAATAGAGAATCTGATAGGATTTTTTGCTAATACAGTTGTAACAAGAACAAAATTCCATGATGATATGACTTATAGGCAACTTGTTAGTACTGTGAGAGAGGAGGTTCTTTCAGTATATAGCAATCAAGATCTACCTTTTGAAAAGATTGTAGAAGAGATAGCTCCTGAGCGCAATTTAAGTTACAATCCGTTATTTCAAGTGATGTTTACAATGCAAGATGCTTCTAAGCTAGAGCGCGCATTTGGAGATATTGAAATCCAGTATGTTCCGATTGTTTCTTCTTCTTCGAAGTTTGATCTGTCATTGTCAGCATTTGAAGATGAGTCAGAGACCCTGGGCTTTTTATTTGAATACTGTTCAGATATATATGAGGAAACGACAATAAACAGGATGATAAATCACTTTAAAACGTTATGTAAGGGGATTATCAATCATCCTGATCAAAAACTATGTGAGTTACCAATCATAAATGAAGAAGAGTTGCAATGTATCGAAAGATGGAATAATACGAATTGGGACTTTCCTCAGATAAAAAGTTTACAATCATTAATAGAAGTATCTGCAATTAGAAACCAGAATAAAGTGGCTATAAAATTTCGTGATCGCACATTATCATACAATGAGCTGAATAAAAGATGTAATCGAATTGCATACTACTTAAGAATGGACAAAGGAGTAAAACCCAATCAATTAGTTGGAATCAGCGTTAATAGATCAATTGAGGCTATTATCGCAAAAATAGCCATTTTGAAAGCTGGTGCTGCGTATGTGCCGATTGACCCAATGTATCCAATAGAAAGGAAAGAACATATTGTAAATGATGCAGAGCTCAATATGGTTATTATCGATAATGAAAGGAACAAGATTGATCATTTTCAGGGAGAGCATTTGGATATTAATGAGGTAGAAAAAGTAGCAACAACATACCCACACAACAACCTGAGAAGCGTTAACAATTCCGAAGATATAGCTTATGTAATCTATACATCTGGCTCAACAGGCAAGCCAAAGGGCGTTCTGATACAACATCAAGCAGTTATTAATCATAACTTGTCAATCATAGAGAAGTTCAATCTGTGCCCTAATGAAAGAGTATTGCAATTCAGTTCCCTTAGCTTCGATATCTCAGTTGAAGAGATATTTCCGACGTTAATAAGCGGTGCGACGTTAGTAATGAGGACTGAGAACATCATTAATGATTATGATAATTTTTTATCATGGATTAATAGGGAGGAAATTTCGATTCTGAATATACCTACAGCTTATTGGCGTGAGTGGGTAAACTTCTTAAGTCAATCGGATAAAAAAATTCATAATAATATCAATCTTATGGTTGTTGGAGGGGAACGCGTGTCCGCTGCAGCTTTAAAGGTTTGGAAAGGGATGTATCCCGATGTGAGGTGGATGAATGCATACGGTCCGACAGAGACTACAGTAACTGTCACAATTTTTGAAGCGGGAGCTTTTGTGGATAATAGGAACGTCCCCATTGGAGTACCTATAGGGAACATGAGAGCTTATATTGTTGACTCAAACAACTACTTACTCCCTCCTGGAGTTCCTGGAGAATTATTAATTGGTGGGGTAGGATTATCTAAAGGCTACTTAAATAGACCTGATTTAACGGAAGAGAAATTTATATATCCTAATTTTAATCAGGGGGAAAGGGTTTATAAAACAGGGGATTTAGCTCTCTTCAGGAGTGATGGAAATATTGAGTTTTTGGGCAGAATAGATGATCAGGTAAAAATTAGAGGATATAGAATAGAGCTAGGGGAAGTAGAGAATGTGTTAGAGGGCTTATGTAATGTGAAACAAGCTTATGTAACTGTTCACCAGCAAGATAATAAAACAAGATTGATAGGATACGTTGTGTCTATAGAAGAAGAAGGTAAGATAAAAGAAAGATTAGCGGACATTTTACCTTCATATATGATTCCCTCACAGATCATAACATTAAAGTACCTACCAAAAAATGCGAACGGTAAAGTTGATAAGAACTTATTACCTTGTCCGCGTACAATGAGTGAAATTAAGAGTATTTTACCCCAAGGTGAAATAGAAACAAAGCTTGCTGAAATATGGTCAGATGTATTAGACGTTCCTAATGTGGGTGTAGAAGATAACTTTTTTGAATTAGGTGGAGACTCGATCTTAAGTATCCAGATTATTTCTAAAGCTAGAGAGAAGGGAGTTGATTTAACTGCGAAAATGTTATTTAAACATCAGACAATCAGAGAAATGTCAGTTCATTTAGAATGTACAGATATAAATGAGGTTGACCAAGGGATCGTAAGTGGAGAGTTCCCGTTAATCCCTATACAATCATGGTTTTTTAATTATACAAGGAATGAGCCTTCGCATTACAATCAGTCAGTGTTGTTAAAATTGCCTCCCTTTATTAGCGGTGGAGATATAAAGCAAATAGTTGATAAGTTGATAAGTCATCATGACGGATTGAGGATGATTTTTCCATTGGGGGATTATGAAGTAGCCAAGATTAATTCGAGCGTGAGTGCAGATATCGTAGAAGAGTATTATTCACATAAAGAATTAAATAGTGATGATACCTTTCCACAAGAAGTAAAGGATGTGATTGATAGGGTACAACAATCGTTAAACATTTTTGAAGGCCCAATGTTAAAGGCTGTTTTCCTTGGATTTCCTAATAAAAAGTTTTTATTTATCGTTATTCACCACTTAGTTGTGGATGGTGTTTCTTGGAGAGTGTTATTAGAAGATATTGATCAGTTGATCGGACAAATAAACAATAGGGAGATTTTACATCTCCCTAAGAAAACGACTTCGTTTAAAGAGTGGGCGCACAGGCTAAAGGAATACTCAATTATGCAGGATGTTATGGGTGAGTTATCTTACTGGGAAGACGTCGTTCTTACTAAAGAAGCTATTCCGAAAGATTATAGTAGTGAAGATAATACGGAGCTTTCTTTACGAAAACTATCTTTTTCTTTGGACAAGAGTAGCACTAATAGGCTTATAAGGGAGTTACCATCTGTTTTAGACACTAAGATAAGTGAAGTACTATTGGCTGCTTTTGCACATGCGTATAAAATTTGGAGCGATAGGTCCAGGCTAGTACTAGATTTAGAAGGGCACGGAAGAGAAGAGATCATAGATAATATTGATTTATCTCGTACAGTTGGTTGGTTCACTTCTATACACCCCGTATCCTTTGATATGAATCGAATATCTGATAGTCAGTTAGATAACCTTAAATATGTTAAAAACATTCATCGATCAATACCGAATAATGGTATTGGATTTGGTCTTTTGAAGTACTTAAGTGGAGCAATTGCAAGTGAAGATGATTCAAATAGAGAGATATGCTTCAATTACTTGGGGCAATTGGATCAAATCAATAAAGCGAAATATGTATCTTTGCATGATGGATACAAAGGTAAGGACAGAGGCAAAAACAATGTCAGAGATTATGTAATTGATGTGAATGTGTATGTTAAGTCCGGACAACTAAACATTATTTGGGATTACAGTGGTAATCATTACTCAGACAAATCGATCGAATCATGGGGTTTATTATACTTGGAGTCTATAAAAAGTATCATCTGTATAAGCGGAAACATGAAAACTAAAGTTAAAACTCCTGCTGACTATGAACTAGTTCAAGTAAACCAGAAAACGATAGATACATTGAATCACAGCGGGAATTTAAAAGACCTTTATCCAGTAACACCAATGCAAGAAGGAATGATAAGGCATTCTTTGCGGTACAAAAATTCCATTTGTCATTTACAGCAATTCCATGTTAAAGTATTGCATAGTGTCAACATAGACGCATTCAGAAGAGCTTGGGAGTCGGTAGTGAGCAGACATGATATATTAAGAACATCATTCGGGGAAATAGGAGGAGCATGGACACAAATTGTACATGAGGAAGTAGATTTAAAGTTTCAATATGAAGATTGGGTTCATCTATCCTCTGAGGAAAGAAGTAAGGAATTAGAAAAACTAATGATAGACGATAGAAAAAATGCTTATAGTTTGGATGATCCTTCTTTAATGAGAGTTTTTCTCTATAAAATTAATGACAAGGAATATAGACTCTTGTGGTCTTTTCATCAATTATTACTTGATGGTTGGTCGCTTTCAATTATTTTTAATGAGTTTTTAAATGTGTATCAATCATTGGTTGAGGGCACGGAAATAACTTTAGACAAACAAAGAAGTTTTAAACGTTATTTGAAGTGGCTTGATGAGTTAAAAAAACCAACAAGTGATGACTTGGAGAATCTTGTTCCTGGATCGAGTAGTAAATCCTTTACGAATGAAGATCTTTATGCTGAAAATAGCTACGAAGAGACGAGTATCACAATTACGAGGGAGATAAGAAGCGAAATCCAACACGTTTTGACAACAAATAAATTAACTCTAAACACGCTCATACAAGGATTATGGGCAATTGTGATGAAGGAAGATAGCAAGTCAGAAGTTGTGATAGGGATTACAACATCAGGGAGACCAGAATCTTTAAGATATGTTAATGAGATTACAGGGTTATGCATCAATACTTTACCACTGAGAGTAAACTTTGATGGCGATGTATTGCTCTTGTCTTGGTTAGAAGAGATACAGAAGAATAATCTTGATATTAGAGAAGACGGTTATTTGTGTCAACAGCATATGTTAGGTGATTCACCATTCAAGTCAGTTGTATTGTTCCAAAACTTCCCCAGAAAACCAGAAAGTAGGTTGCGTTTTGACTTGGTGGAAGGTTTTGGTGTTAGTCCTTATCCGGTATCGATTGTAGTAAATCCAGGGGAAACGATGTCCATAAAATTGGTGTACAATAAAAATCTTATTAAACGGGCTGAGGCTAGGAACTTATTAAATAAACTCGAGAATTTAATAAACGAATTTGCAACATTTTCCCGTGAAGAGCTTTCGATGATGTTAAAGGTAAATCAACTAAAAAAATCTGATTTTTGTTATCTAGAGTGATTGATCTATACTTGGGACGTAGTGGTTTGGATGGGCTACACTCAACTGGACAATAATGATGAGGGAAGCGGACAGGAATTCAGTTTCAGAGGATATTTACCGAAAAACTAGGAAGCTCCAAACTAAGCGACTTTACATTGAGTTCGGGCATGTTAGACTAGTTGGTATAGCCAATGCTTCATCATAGCTTGGCTCTTGGCGAGTGGAACGTGCCCGTAGAGGCTCGATGTCAAGTTGCGGCGGTCTCGCTCTCTCTCAAATCCTACCAGTTAAGGAGATGATTATGGATGGAGAAACGTCCAAGAAGGCAGTTTACTGCTGAATTTAAGGCACAAATGGTTCAACTAATCGCAATGGGAAACCACGAGCAGAAATCGTTCAAGACTATGATCTCATGCCATCATCCCTAGATAAATGGATCAAACAAAGCAAGACATCAGGCTCCTTTAAAGCAAAGGATAATCGCAGCCCTGAAGAAACCGAGCTGATTGAGCTACGTAAGAGAAATAAGTATCTGGAGACGGAGAATGATATTTTAAAGCAAGCCGCGCTGATACTAGGACGCAAGTAGATGTGATCAAACAAAATATCCACAAATACTCAGTGTCGGCAATGTGTCGCGTTCTACAACTCCCAAGAAGCACATACTACTATGTGTCAAAAGAACGGCCAGCTGAAGATCCTATTACTGCTCGTATTGTCGATATTTTTCACGATAATCGCCGTACTTATGGTACAAGAAGGATGAAGGCCGCCCTACAAAAAGAAGGTATTCGAGTCTCTCGCCGTCGCATGGCACGAATGATGCGTGAACAGGGTTTGGTCTCCATTTATACAGTCGCCAACAGAAAAGAAAGTCATTGTCAGCGATTTAACCTATGTACGTGTGGCAAATCAGTTTCATTATATTTGCGTGCTGATCGATCTATTCAATCGTGAGATCATTGGGTCAAGTTGTGGGAACAAAAAAAACGCGAACCTTGTGGCAAAAGCATTTGCATCTGTCTCAGGTGATTTACGCAATCTACAATTATTCCATACAGACAGAGAATCAGAATTTAAGAACAAACTGATCGATCAAACGCTTCGTATGTTTGGCGTCGAACGCTTTTTGAGCATGAAAGGATGCTAATGCCGTTGCAGAAGCTACATTCAAGACGGTCAAAACCGAATTTGTAAGGCAATACGTGTTTGAAACGCTAGATGACCTCGGTAAAGAGCTGCAAGATTATGTTCATTGATTTAACACACGACGTTTACACAGTACTCTTGGATATAACAGTCTAATTGAGTATAAGCTAGCCCTTTAAAAATTTGTCCAATTTAGTGTTCCCATTCCAGTTTTCCAATGTTTAGGTTTATAGTTTATTTAAGTAGTAAATTATTGGAGGTGATTTCGTTATGTTTTTGAGTGTGATAAAGGAAATGAAGATGTTTCTAATATTGTGGATTGGGCAAGTGTTTTCAATAGTAGGGATAGGGATCACAAGTTTTGCATTAGGAGTATGGGTGTATATCGAAACTGGCTCGGTCACAGCGTATGCTTTAATTGCTTTCTTCGCATTATTGCCGGATATTATCCTTTCACCTGTAGCAGGTGTTTTTGTTGATAGATGGAATAAACGAAAAGTTATGTTGATTTGTGATATTGCAGGAGCAGTTATCGCTTTCTCTTTAGTTACAATCGTATTTGTAGGACAGCTTGAGATTTGGTATATTTATTTAGCAGTTGGTATTAACTCAGTTTTTAAGGCGTTTCAATGGCTTGGATATTATTCTTCTGTCAGTCTATTGGTTCCCAAGCAGCATTTTGGGAGAGCGGGCGGTCTACTTCAAGCTGGTGAGACCTTCTCTAAACTTTTAGGTCCGCTTTTAGGCGCTGTTTTTTTAGAACTTTTAGGAGTAAAAGGTGTGTTAATATTAAATCTTGTTACGTATTCCGTTGCAGTAATCAGTATTTTGATGGTGAAAATGTCAAAAGCAAAACCAGAAAGTACTCAGAACCTCAATTTTATACAAGAAATGAGGGATGGTTTTAAATATTTATTTGGGTTACGTGGTTTAGTATGGCTGCTAGTATTTTTCATGTGTGTGAATTTATCGGTGGGAACTTTGGAATCTTTAGTGACCCCTTTAGTTTTAGGGTTCTCTAATTCTCAATCTTTAGGGTACATTATGTCAGCATCAGGAGTTGGTATGTTGGGTGGAAGTATGCTGATTAGCTTTTGGGGAGGCCCTAAAAAAGGAAAAATAAATATGATTGTGATATTTGGTGTCATTCAAGGATTGCTTGTAGTGTGGGTTGGATTGTTACCGAATCTATGGTCAATAGGGTTTGCGTTATTTGGTGCAATGTTTTGCGGATCTGTTATGGCAGGGTGTAGTCAGGCATTGTGGATTGCTACAGTATCCCCAGATATTCAAGGGCGTGTTTTTGCGATTAGAGGATCGGTAGCATGGTCTACCTTACCATTGGCATTTGTCATAACTGGTCCTCTATCTGACAACATATTCGAACCGTTATTTCGATCAGAAGATAATATTTTAGTCAATACAGTCGGGGCGATAATTGGTACTGGTGAAGGGAGAGGTGCTGCTTTTATTATTATTATGGCAGGTATCTTCATCATTTTGATAACAACTTTATTTTTATTTAACAAAAAGTTTAGAGGTATTGAGGGTCGATTACTAGACAAGACGATTGATTCAGCTGATAATAAGGAAGAGACTGTTGGTATATAGAGAACAAATGAGAATTTTTTAACGTGCACATTTCGCATTGGATGGGTTACACTTAACTGGACAATAATGATGAGGGGGAGCGGGATAAGAATCCAGTTTTAGGGGATATATACCGAAAGACTAGGAAGTTCCAAACTAAGCGACTTTACATTGAGGGCGGGCATGTTATCCTAGTTGGTGTAGTCAATGCTTCATCATTGCTTGGCTCTTGGCGAGAGAAACATGCCCGCGGAGGCTCAATGTCAAGTCGCGCCGGTCTCGCTCTCTCCTAAAACTATCAGTCATTTGGTATTGAGCGATCTTTAAGTATGAAAGGATGCCGGGTGCAACGAGATTATGTTCACTGGTTTAACACACGACGTTACACAGCACACTTAGGTATAACAGCCCGATTGAGTATAAACAAGCCATTTAAAAATCTGTCCAATTTAGTGTTGCCATTCCACCTATTCTAAGCTGTTATTTAGAGGAGAAAAAACTCATGATATTGTTTTGTTTACCATACGCGGGAGGTTCAGGATCTATATATTTTAAGTGGAGAAGTCATTTACACCACTCAATTCGTTTGATTCCGATAGAGTTAAAAGGAAGAGGAAGGCGATCTGATGAAAACCTCTATAAAAATGTACAAGAAGCTGTGAATGACATTTTTGAGAATAATAGAGAGGAAATAGAAAACAATCCTTATGCCATTTATGGGCACAGTATGGGGAGTATACTAGCCTATGAGCTCTATTATAAAGTAAGCAATCTAAATCTTAGGAAACCAACTCATATCTTTTTTTCAGGGTATAGCGCTCCCAATGTCACTAGAGTAGGGGAGAAGCTCCATACTTTGTCCGACAGTGATTTTATCGACAAGGTAATCGGTTTGGGGGGGACCCCACAGGAATTAATGGATAATCAAGAACTAATGCAACTGGTTACCCCGATGATCCGGAGTGATTTTAAAATGATTGAAAACTATGTATATGAAAAGAAGGCAAATAAGATTGAATGTAACATTTCAATCTTAAACGGAAAACAAGACACAATCGCTTTGGAAAAACTTTTGGTCTGGAAAGATCATACTTGTAAAGGTTTTAAAATGTATCATTTGGAAGGTGATCATTTTTTTTTAAATCATAATATGGAAAGAATAGTGAGCATTATAAATGAAACTATTGTTGAAGAAAGTACTTAGGGTCGCTCCGACCATCCTAAAATATGACCAATATTGGGGATACTAAACACTAGAGTTGGATAGTTGGTGTAGCCAATGCTTCACCATTGCTTGGCGAACTTTCTTTTTGGTTAGAAATAACGATTTCGCCCGACATTTTGAGCTGGGAGAAGCGTTGTGCAGACCACTACTTTCATAGGAAACTTTATACAGGATAGCCATGGAAAAAATCATCTCTGCCATGGCTTTTTGTGCATCGTTAAGTAGGTGCTACTGAATGGACTCCACCATAGCACATCATTTTAATCGATATTGTGGATTCAGATTCTGAATCCAGGAAAAAAGCCAAAAAAAGAATGTCTCGAAGTACCCTCGAAAGATTTATCACAAGCACTTGGAGAGAAATGACCGTTTCACTGGTGCTCTAAAGGCGTGCTCGAATAAGACCAAGGCCATAAGTGCGTGTGCCTTCGCCAAATTTTCCTTCAATGGCATTTCTCTGAGCAGCATCTTGCTTCTCAATCTTCTTTTGTGTTTTACATGCGTTTTTGGAAGGACGACCTAACTTTGGACCAGAGAAGCGGATACTAAGTTTTTGCAGTAACGTCTGTTCTCTCGTGTAAGATAGATCTTATTGGAATGGCAACACTAAATTAGACAAATTTTTAAAGGGCTATCTTGTACTCAATTGGACTGTTATATCCAAGTGTACTGTGTAGACGTTTGGTGTTAAACCAATGAACATAATCTCGCTGCTCTCGATCGAGATCATCCAGCGTCTCAAACACGTATTGCCTTACAAATTCGGTCTTAATCGTCTTGAATGTAGCTTCTGCAACAGCATTATCATACGGACACCCTTTCATGCTCAAAGAACGCTCGATGCCGAACGTATGCAGCGTTTGATCGATTAGTTTGTTCTTAAACTCTGATCCCCGGTCTGTATGAAATAATCGTAGTTTGCGTAAGTCACCTGAAACAGATGCAAATGCTTTTGCCACAAGTTCTGCGTCTTTCTTGCGCCCACAACTTGATCCAAGGAAGATGGTGTGAGTTCATAGTCTCTAACAATTTCAAGAAGAAAAGTAAGAAGACCTATAGGCAACGTATGATAGAAGCATTTGGAAATGATCCCATTATCTGCTCTCATTGTCATCATGAGATGGAACTAGCGGAGATTTGGCATTCCGATTATGGATACATATTTCATTACATGAATGGAATGAACATCATTAAATACAGGGGGAATTGCGATGTCATCAGGAAAAGAGCTGGATAAAAATAATGATACACTTCCTTGGTTGAAAGAAGGAGAAGAAGATCCTTTTTTGATGGAAGAAGATGTACTTGTGATATTTAAATGTTTGGACTGTGGTAAGGAAGATGAGGTTCCTGATTTTGTGGTGGATGAGTTTGCATATGGTTTATCCGAAGGAGAAGAAGTAGAAGTTGTATGTCCGTATTGTAACGGCACAATGCGCGAAGCGAGAAACGCCCTAAGTGATTAATCTATACTTGGGGCGTGATGAAGTCGCGTTAGCGATTTTGTTCGTCCGGTCATCCTTCCTTTAAACGAAGATAGAACGGTAGAGGAACATAAAATTATGAAGATAGACGAAGCCTTTATAAAGCGTTTATCAAAAGAA
>NZ_FMYM01000021.1 GCF_900096965.1 Shouchella lonarensis
ACCAAGATGCGCTCAACATCATGGACAAGTACCCGCGCAGCACATTTGCTGTACTCGATATAGCGGGCCATAACTTACAAATTGAGCAACCACAAGTGTTTCATGCGCTTATCAATGAATGGTTGGATAGAATAGAAACCTAGTGTAAAGGTTTACAAAGGAGGCGTTTGTGAATGATAGAAACAAAACGACTATGCTTACGTCCGTTTACAGAAGATGATATTCCGCGGCTGCATGAGATTTTCTCTGATCGTGAAACGATGGCGCATTATCCATCCCCGTTTAGCTATGAGAAGACAGAAGCTTGGGTGAGATGGAACCAGGAGAGCTATGAAGAAAATGGCTTTGGCTTATGGGCGGTTTGCTTACAGGAAAATCAAACATTGATTGGTGATTGTGGATTGGTCAAGCAAACAGTTGATGGATGCACTGAAGTGGAAGTGGGTTATCATATTGATAAAAATCACTGGTCACAAGGCTTTGGTTCTGAAGCTGCGTTCGCTTGTAAAAACTATGCGTTTAAAACGTTAGGATTGAACCGAATCATTAGTATCGTTGCACCGGACAATATGCCGTCGCGTCGTGTCGCTGAGAAAATTGGTTTGCGCGAGGAAAAGGAATCATTTGTGTTTGGGAAAAATCATGTTATCTATTCAGGTGAGCAGAAAGTTGCAAGCATTCGTTAAATTATCATATTCGGGGGGATACGTATGCAACATTATATTTGTAAAACGTGCGGTGTTCAATATGAAAAAACGCTGGAAACACCGCAAGAATGTATCATTTGTTCCGATGAAAGACAATACGTGAGTCCAAGTGGACAAACATGGACAACGTTAGATGCAATGGTAGAGAGTGAGAACTATAAAAATGATCTGTGCGTCGAAGAAAAAGGATTGTATAGCATCACCACAACGCCTAAAGTAGGTATTGGACAAACAGCGTATGTCGTGGAGCAAGACGACTTTCGTGTGCTATGGGATTGTATCACGTACTTGGATGAGCAGACGATCATGCAAATAAAAGAAAGCGGTGGCATCGATGCGATTGCATTGTCACACCCGCACTATTATTCAACACAAGTGGCGTGGGCGGAGACGTTTGATGTGCCGATCTATATCCATGAGGATGATCAAAAATGGGTGAGGAGGCCGAGTGATCGGATCATCTTGACGGGGGATGTCATTCAAGTCGTCCCCGATCAAAATTGGGTCAGCTTTATGTACAGTTATCCAAATTTGATCCCATTGCCTGCAGAGAAAGTGCGAGACATTACGAGTAAGGTCGGGGCGTTGCCGTTTAACCGCATTTACAACGCCTTCCATCGGATAGTAAAAGAGGATGCGCGCGCGGCTGTACAAAAGTCCGCTGAGCGGTATATTGCGGCACTTGATGGAACATTGTTTCAGACGTGAGTGGTTAAATGAGAAAGAAGGTAGGCACGGGATGTTGTGTGCTACCTTCTTTTTTGCCAAGTGCCAAGCTATGGTGAAGCATTGGCTACACCACTAGCCTAACATGCTCGAACTCTCGTTTGGAGTTTCCTAGTTTTTTGGATGATATCCCCTAAAACTGGATTCCTATCTCGCTACCCCTCATCATTATTGTTGTAACCCATCCATATCTGCCAACACAGATTCTGGGTTCACGCTTGTTCGTTGAACGTATGCTTCCACAGCGGCTGGAAGATCAGCAGCTTCGTGATAAGCGTCCCATTGCACACGATCAAGAAATGCCTAACCATCTACCAGACTCATCGACAATTTTGCACCG
>NZ_FMYM01000007.1 GCF_900096965.1 Shouchella lonarensis
GGTCCAGTAGGTCCAGTAGGTCCAGTAGGTCCAGTAGGTCCAGTAGGTCCAGTAGGTCCAGTAGGTCCAGTAGGTCCAGTAGGTCCAGTAGGTCCGGTAGGTCCAGTAGGTCCAGTGGACCCAGTAGGTCCAGTAGGTCCAGTAGGTCCAGTAGGTCCAACAAGTCCAGTAGGCCCGATAGGTCCAGTCACACCTTGTGCCAATAGTTGTTGCCAGTTGCTCCATGTTCCCCCGTTATCAGTGGAGCTACGATATAAAAATGTTGGATTGCTAATATATAGTTGCTGAATATAAGGTGCCGCCTCGTCAAATGCTACAACCGTCACATATAAGGTCCATATTGGACTTAATGGGACAGGGGAAAGACTACCTGGGCTTGTTGGAGGTGGACCGGCGGCATCATCTGAACTATACTCACCTGGGGTTAATAAGGTATCTAGGTTCGTACCAGAAAATACATCTGTCGTTAAAGGGAAAGCGTTAATATCAAGTGCTTCTAGTAACACATCCCCTGTCATGCCATTGACACTGAGCACACCACCCGGTGGTCCGGTCGGTCCTGTTAAACCGGGCGGTCCTGTGATAGGTGTCATTGTTGTTGCGACTTTCATTTTTGAGTCTAATATCATTTCCTTTTTAAATATTGTGTCCAATGTTGATTGAATGCTGTCATTAACGGATAGAATTTCTTGTACACTTAAATCGGGCCCCGTCACGCCAGGTAACGTTCCTAATGCATATTGGATTTTTTCTCCTTCTGCATTAATGATATGCGCCAATCCCATCTCCTCCATCGCAATGGAAGCCAATAGTAAATTGACGACATCATCACGATCGATGGCAATATTTGGCGTGAAATTGGGCATATTTGGTTGAGACATTTTCATCACTCCTTATCGTGTATTTCAAATCACATTGTATGAGGTTGCTCATTTTAAGTCGGAATATTTTGACGTGATATTTGAATATATGCATTTGTGGCATTCACGCCTCCTACAAGTGTTGTATTTATTGTGATGGCATCTCCATCCGCTATTAAACCTACAACATCTCCTTCTTCTAGCTCCACGAACGTAGAGGCAATCGCTTTCCTATTCGGTATACTTCGGTCTGAAGTTTGTACGACCCCATTAACTGTAATGCTAATATTTGAGTTATTCGACCCTGCTCCGGCAACAAATAGCGCTTCAATACTATATAAGCCGGGTTCATTGACAGTGACAGATCCGTTTGCTTCCAATGTCATAGCGCCCGCAGGAACTTCAGCAGGATCTGGTGTTAGAAGAAGGACGAAGTCTTGGTCAGCCACTGCCAGAGTACCATCTGATGTGTTTCGAGCGAACCTTCCGATTACTGCTGGGACGTCTGGTCCAGTAGGTCCGGTAGGTCCAATAGGTCCAGTAGGTCCAGTAGGTCCAGTAGGTCCAGTAGGTCCAGTAGGTCCAGTAGGTCCAGTGGATCCAGTAGGTCCAGTAGGTCCAGTGGATCCAGTAGGTCCAGTAGGTCCAGTAGGTCCAGTAGGTCCAGTGGATCCAGTAGGTCCAGTAGGTCCAGTGGATCCAGTGGATCCAGTAGGCCCAGTAGGTCCAGTAGGTCCAGTAGGTCCAGTAGGTCCAGTAGGTCCGGTAGGTCCGGTAGGTCCAGTAGGTCCAGTGGATCCAGTAGGTCCAGTAGGTCCAGTAGGCCCAGTAGGTCCAGTGGATCCAGTAGGCCCAGTAGGCCCAGTAGGTCCAGTAGGTCCAGTAGGTCCAGTAGGTCCAATAGATCCAGTAGGTCCAGTAGGTCCAGTAGGTCCAGTAGGTCCAGTAGGCCCAGTAGATCCAGTAGTTCCGGTCGGCCCCGTGGATCCAGTAGGTCCAGTAGGTCCAGTAGGTCCAGTAGGTCCAGTAGGTCCAGTGGATCCAGTAGTTCCGATCGGCCCGGTCGACCCGGTTATTCCGATAGGTCCAATCGGTCCAGTGGATCCAGTAGTTCCGGTCGGTCCAGTGGATCCAGTAGTTCCGGTCGGTCCAGTAGGTCCAATCGCTCCAGTTGCACCTTGTGTGCCGACAGGTATCCATGGTCCCCATGTGATACCATCTGTTGTACTGCGATAGAACATCGCTGGATTTGATAAATATAGTTGCTGAATATGATTATTAACAGCGGATACATAAATGGTCCATACGGAAGGATTTGTCACACCTGGTGGTCCATTGGTAGGCAATGGTCCTGTTGCGTTATTAGAACTATATGCGCCCGGTGTGACGAGTGTATTAAAATTAGTGCCAGATGGGAGAATCAGATAAGGGAAGGCACCCACGTCTTCTG
The DNA here is from genome assembly GCF_900096965.1 of Shouchella lonarensis. Taxonomy (GTDB): domain Bacteria; phylum Bacillota; class Bacilli; order Bacillales; family Bacillaceae_D; genus Shouchella; species Shouchella lonarensis. The sequence goes on from NZ_FMYM01000007.1 coordinate 2,311, forward strand.
CGTCTAATACGACAACACCCTCTTGCCCATTGACGCTTAATACGTCTCCAGTAGGTCCAGTAGGTCCAGTAGGTCCTCTAGGTCCAAAGAAAGAAGGGATACTGGCAGCATTTTTCAATTTAGATTCCAAAATGATTTCTTTTTTGAAAATTGCTTGGAGTAAAGCTTCTGCGCTCTCATTTATTTCTGCAATCTCGGATAAACTAGCAGGTGGACCTGTTATGCCACTTAGCGTCCCTAAAGCATATTGAATTTTTTCTCCTTCTGCATTAATGATATGTGCTAAACCCATTTCTTCCATTGCAATCGATGCAAATAATAGATTGACGACATCATCTCTCGTTAACGTAATATCAGGCGTAAAATTTGGCATATTTGGTTGAGACATTTTTCTCATCCCCTTTCAGTTTATAAAATGTTTTGCCTATAAATCTCTAGTGAAGCAGTGGTACTATCAACACCTGCTAATGGTGTTGTATTTAAGACGAGACCATTTCCTACAACAAACAGACCAACGGTTGTATTCGCCGTCACTTGCGCAAATGTATATAATTGTACCGTGATTTCTGGTGTGATTTTCATTGTCGAGCCGGTTTGAGTCGTACCATCTACTTCAAGTTCAACATTACAGTTTGCGGTTGTCGTGTCTGCGTATAATACAGCAGAGATGGTGTATACACCTGGTTCATGAATGACAACAGTCCCGTCTCCGTTCAGTGTAAATGTTCCAGGTGGTACGGCTGTTGGCTCTTCACGTTGGAAAGGAATGGGATCGCCATCATTTAATGTAGGAATGGTATCAGTTGTGTCAATTGTAAACATTCCTGCTATTCCTTGGACATTGACCCCAATCGGTCCAGTCGATCCAGTAGCTCCGATAACAGTGCCAGTAGGTCCAGTAGGTCCAGTGGATCCAGTAGGTCCAGTGGTCCCAGTAGTTCCGGTAGATCCAGTAGGTCCAGTAGGTCCAGTCGATCCAGTAGGTCCAGTAGGTCCAGTAGGTCCAGTAGTTCCGGTAGATCCAGTAGGTCCAGTAGGTTCAAATCCAGTAGGTCCAGTAGGTCCAGTGGATCCAGTAGGTCCAGTAGGTCCAGTAGTCCCGGTAGGTCCAGTAGGTCCAGTAGTCCCAGTAGGTCCAGTCGATCCAATAGGTCCGGTAGGTCCAGTCGATCCGGTAGGTCCAGTAGGTCCAGTAGGTCCAGTAGTCCCAATCGGTCCAGTAGATCCAGTAGGTCCAGTAGGTCCAGTAGGTCCAGTAGATCCAGTAGATCCAGTAGATCCAGTAGTCCCAATCGGTCCAGTCGATCCAGTAGGTCCAGTAGGTCCAGTAGGTCCAGTCGATCCAGTCGATCCGGTAGGTCCAGTAAGTCCAGTAGGTCCAGTCGATCCAGTAGTTCCAGCAGGTCCAGTAGATCCAGTAGGTCCAGTAGTCCCAGTCGATCCACCAGGTCCAATCGATCCAATCGATCCAGTAGGTCCGGTAGGTCCAGTCGATCCAGTAGGTCCAGTTGTTCCTTGCTCCATATTAATCCAGTCACTCCAAGTCACACCATTATCTGGTGAACTACGGAACAATAAAGTTGGGTTACTGATATAGAGCTGTTGAATATAGGGGGTCGCGCCACTAAATTCAATGACAGAAACATACACAGTCCAAGTAGGGCTAAGTGGTACAGGAGAAATACTTCCTGGACTTGTTGGCGGCCCCCCTGTTGGATCATCTGAACGGTATACAGCAGGTGCGAGCAACGTGTCTAAGTTCGTCGTTGATGGCAAGGTAGTAAACGGTAATGCATTGACATCCTCTGCATCAAGTATCACATCCCCAGTTTGACCATTCACACTATCAACGGCTCCAGCAAGTCCAGTAGGTCCAGCAGGTCCTGTTGGACCAAGAACAGTTGGGATACGCGCAGTTTCTTGTAATTTAGAGACCAACAAAATTTCTTTTTTGAAAATGGTGTCAAGCATCGAGTCTACGTCTTGGTTAATTTCTAAGATATCTTGCAATGTTGCAGCCGGTCCTGTAACTCCCGGAAGTGTCCCTAATGCATATTGGATTTTTTCACCTTCAGCATTAATAATATGAGATAGCCCCATCTCTTCCATTGCAATCGAAGCGAGTAGTAAGTTTACAACATTTTCTCGGGTGATCTCAATGTTAGGTGTGATATTAGGCATATTTGGTTGTGACATGATTCATAACCTCCTTAAAAGTATTAAAGAAGAACGTTGTGAAACAGGAAAAAGTTGTTTAAAAGAGTACATCTATTGATTGTCAGTATAGTGGTTTATCACCATAATTAATGTCCATCCCCCTTGTCGTTATTTTTGATATGCTATATTACATAATTAAAAAATGGTGTTTAGAATAATGCATATCGAATTAAACCCTTATAAAAAGGTCTTTCCTCCATAACATAAAGTATGTTTTTTTAGTAATTTCTGTGCATTGCGTGTATTGAAAAGGGCAGTTGTTTGCTTTAGTGGACGAAAAGTGGGTAGGTGTATGAATAATTCGTCTCAGGGGTCAGGACGAGGCAAATGAACATACATATGTTCACAATCGCTAGGACGAATTCTACTGAATTAAATATTTATTGTTTAGTAAACAAAAAGCACCTCACCCTTGCAGTGATGCGGATGGAACAACCGCAATACCGTAAGGAGAGGTGCTTTTCATATGGTTCGTCTGTTCCCAGGCATGGAGCCTCACCGATTTTGAGGTTCACTGTTCACTCAGATGACTGCTGTTGTTTCTTTCGCTTTGTCGCATAGTAAGGTGCCATTTCATCACGTGTAGAAGACGGATGAAGGGGGATACCGGTGCGATAAGCAGAGCGCGAGATTTCAAGTGCCGAAATAGGCACCGTCATAAAAACAAACAAAATGGTGAGCAATACTTTCCCAATAAATTGTCCGTGATGGATAAGAAAATGTAAGAACGTCGCTGTCATAATCATCATGACACCGAAAGTAGCGTTTTTTCCGGTTGCATGTAGGCGAGAATACACATCAGGAAAGCGAATGATGCCAACGGCCGTCAATAGACCGAATAAGGAACCTACAATGACCAAAACAATAATAACCCATTCAATCACTGTCAAATAAATCTCCCCTCTCAAGAAACTTTGCCATTGCAACAGAACCAACAAAAGCAAGAATGCCGACAACAAGTAAGACTTCGGTATAAGCGACTGTATCGTGTAGCATCATGAGAATGCCAATGAAGCTAATTAATAACAATCCTAATGTATCTAAGGCGACGATCCGATCATATACGGTCGGTCCAATGACCGCGCGAACGAGACAGAGGAGCGCGGCAATCCCTAAAATGATTAGGGCGACCGATAAACATGTATTAAACATGGCGGCGGGTCACCTCCAATATGCTCGCCTCGAATGTTCGCTTCACTTGAGCGACCACGTCTTCAGGATTTTCAGCTTGTAATGCATGAATAAAAATCTGGGTGCCATCTTTAGAAAACTCAATGGACAACGTGCCAGGTGTGAGTGTCATTAAAAGTGCGAATAAGGCTTTTTCGCTATTCGTTTTTAATTCTGTCGGCACAGCAATGATGCCGGGGGAGATATTCATGTTTTTCCGTAACAGGATTTTCATTACGTCAATGTTTGCTAACGTCAATTCTCTTAAGAAAACACCCATCAGTTTGATCAATGACCATACACGATGCATGTAAAAGTACCCATCTTGAAAATGGACGAGGACGAGGACAACGACCATACCAATTGCATAGCCGACAATGAAGTCTGCCATTGTTAGGCTATTTTGAAACAATATCCATAAGAAGGCAATCGTGAAGTTTACTGCTAATTGAAACATCATGCTATTTCGCCTCCCCTAATACCGCATCAATGTAAGTGGTTGGATCTAGGAGCTGGTCGGCAATTTCTAGTGAATACAAGAAGACCGGTTCGGCTCCCAATCCAAGAATGATGGTTAATATGACTAACGGCACAATCGCAAGCAACGGTTTTTTGAGTGAGATGGCTGCTTGTTCTTCTGTATGTTTTTGTTCCCCCCAAAAGACATGTGAGAAAATCCTCATCATTGAAATCAACGTTAAAATGCCAACGACTAAAGCGACAGCGGCAATCCAGTAGTTTCCAATCGTTAAGCTTTCGCGTATTAACGGAAGTTTGCTGAAAAAGCCACTAAATGGTGGAATACCAGCTAAAGATAAAGCGGAAATGAGGAACAGCCATGCCAGCCATGGATGCGTTTTTAGTAAGCCACCCATTTGCCTTAAATCGCTTGTTCCGGTCACTTTCTTTGTCGCGCCTTCGAATAGGAACAGTGATGATTTGACAATGATATGGTGGGCGATGTAAAACACGGCACCAGCAAGGGCAATACGCGTGTACAAACCGAGTCCCATAATAATATACCCGACATGACTAATGATGTTGTAAGGGAGAATTCGCTTGAAGTCGAATTGAGCAACCGCACCTAAAATCCCAAAGAACATCGTCAGTCCAGCAATCCATAGCAATAGTGTGTGTGTGAAACCCGTGTCGTTTGTAAAGATTAACGTAAAAGAGCGGATGATCGCATAAATTCCAACTTTTGTTAGTAACCCCCCACATAATGCTGCAATTGCTGCTGGTGGTCCGTAATAAGAGTTTGGCAACCAGAAGTAAAGGGGGAAGAGGGCGCCTTTCATTGCAAAGACAATAAAGAAAATCATCGCGACAACTTGCAGTGTGCCGGTTTGACCGATTTCTCCAATACGAACAGCAAGATCTGCCATATTTAATGTGCCCGTGATGCCGTATAAATAAGCGACACCAACGAGGAAGAGTGCAGAGGCAAATACGTTAATGACAGTGTATTTAAATCCCTCACGTAGTTGATAACCGGTGCCACCAAAAGCGATTAGAGCATAAGACGATAGAAGCATGACTTCAAAGAATACGAAGAGGTTAAATAAGTCTCCTGTTAAAAAAGCACCGTTTACGCCAGTAAGCAAGAAAAAGTAGAACGGATAGAAGTAAAATCGTTCTCTTCTTCGGTCAAGTGTGCAGAAAGCAAAGAATAAGCAAACGACACCGACGATGGAAGAAAGGACAACCATAAAGGTTGAAAATAAGTCACCGACAAAGACAATGCCAAATGGTGCTTGCCAATTGCCTAATTCCAATGTTTGTGTCCCATCTATATAGGAACGAGAGGCTAAGTAGACGGAAACACATAGCAGAGAAATGACGGCGATACTACTAATGATGCGCTGAAGGCGCCCATATTTTGCAAAGAGAATTAACAAAGCCCCTACCGCAAAGGGGAGTATGACTGGTAGTATGAGTAAGTTATTCATCAGCAGATCCCCTCAATTTTTCAAGATCATCCGTTTTGTGTACTTTATACGTTCTGTAGCCAAGGACAACGAGGAAAGCTGTAATCCCGAAGCCGATAACAATCGCTGTTAAAATTAATGCTTGTGGTAGTGGATCCATAAAGTCTCCGTCACCAAGGTGGTATAAAGGTGGGTTTTTCCCCCCGAGTCCAGCCATGGTAAGAATGAGTAAATGCGCGCCATGAGAGAAGATCATGAGTGCAACGATGATACGTAAAATGCTACGACTGAGTAAAAGGTAGGTGCCAACTGCGAAGAGGACACCGATCATCACAAATACTAATAATTCCATTACTGATCATCCTCCGCAATTGTTAATGTGATGACCATGGTGACGGCAATGACGACGAGAAAGATGCCAAGGTCAAAGGGTAACGCCGTCGTCAGTTCTGTTTTCCCAAATAAAGGGAAATGGAAGTAATCAAAAAAATGTTCTAAATACGCTTTTCCAAAGATGACACCGATGAAACCGACGACAATCGTCAGCAATAACCCGATGGCAATGACTGGGACGAAGGAGATGCGCAACACCGCCGTCGCTTGTTTTTTGTCTAAAACAACGTAGACGAGAATAAAGGCACATGCTGCCATTAATCCGCCGATAAAGCCGCCGCCAGGGTTGTTATGACCTGCAAAGAACAAATACAGTGCAAATGCGAGCAGGAAGTAGATCACAATTGTAATAAATGTTCGTTGTAATATGTCGTGTGATCGTGAAAACTTCATACGTCTTCTCCTCCCTTAAAGCGATGTTTGACAAGCATAATCACTGCAAGTGCGACAATGCCGAGAACGAGTACTTCAAGCATTGTATCCAGACCACGGAAGTCAACTAAAATGACATTGACCATATTTGTACCGCCGCCAAGCTCGTATACATTTTCAATATAGTAATCGGAAATTGAGCGTAGTCCAATTTCTGTCCCAAACGAGTACGCACTAATGGCAATGACAGTGACAAAGAGACCGACAGCTGCGGAAATGGCGATGTGAAAAACTTTTGTTTTCTTTGAGCGAATTTCCTTTGTGATCTCTGGTAGATGCCTAAAGGCGAGTACGAGTAACACAACTGTGACGGTTTCAACAAGGAGCTGGGTCAATACTAAATCTGGTGCCCGGAAAAGCGCGAAAAATAGGGCCATCATATAGCCAATAATCCCGGCAAAGATGATGAGTGTGAGGCGCTGTTTAATAAACGGTAAGGCGATGGTCGCAGCAATGAAAATCAATGCAGCGATATACATAAACCATGGAATGTCAGTCATATGATCGATGCGGAAAGACCACGCATTTGTATAGGAGAACGTCCACGCGAGCAATGCTAAGATGAAAATGATCATGTAAGCGAAATAGTCACGAAGACGCCCAGTCATTTGTGTTCGTGTAATGGCTTGTGATGTCGCCGTTAACCCTATTAACCCTTGATCATAAAACCAATGGAGTGGATCACGGTCTCGTTTGTAGAGCGCTAGGTTTTGCCATTTCTTCATGAAAATAAACAGCACACTCCCAAGACAAACAACACCAATCGTCATCATTAGTTCAGTATTCACGCCATGCCAAAGACTTAACATCACACTAATTTGCCCAGGTGGAAGCGTAGGGAGCACACTCTCAACGGTTGGTTTTACAATGGTGTTCGCGAGTACGTTCGGGAATAACCCAAAAATAATCACAAGCGATCCAAGAATGAGTGGACTAATGAGTAGCCCAAGCGGTGCTTCGTGAACCGGCTTTTTAAACGATGATGGTTCAAATTGTCCGGTAAACGTTTTAAAGAACATAACTGCACAGTATAAAAAGGTGAAAATACTTGCGATCCAAGCAATGATTGGCAACAAGAGGCCAACGTCTCCTAATCCAAAAAAGCTGCGCTCGGTTGCTTTTATCATACTTGTAAAGAACATCTCTTTAGAAATAAAGCCATTAAACGGTGGTAAACCAGCCATGGCAGCGAGTCCAACAGCGGAAATCGTAAATGTGATCGGCATGATCGCCATTAACCCACCGAGTTTACGAATATCACGTGTGCCTGTTTCATGGTCGATGATCCCTGCTGTCATAAATAAGCTTCCTTTAAACGTTGCATGTGAAATTAAGTGGAAGACAGCGGTTGTGATCACGGCAATAGAAAATTCAGGATCGAGAAGTGGGGCAGAACCAACGCCTAATAAACACATGACGAGTCCAAGCTGACTGACGGTAGAGTAGGCAAGAATCCCTTTTAAATCTTTTTGTCTCACAGCGGAAATCGATCCCCAAGTTAAGGTGAGCAACCCGAAAATGGTTAAAATCCAAAACCATTCAGGGGACCCACCATAAATAGGCGTCAGGCGGGCAACGAGATAAATGCCGGCTTTCACCATTGTGGCAGAGTGTAAGTAGGCGCTAACAGGTGTCGGCGCAGCCATCGCATCTGGCAACCAAATATGGAATGGGAACTGCGCTGATTTTGTGAAAGCACCGAGCAAAATTAAAAGCATTGTCGCAATGAAAAGTGGACTGGAGACGACCACATCTAACTGGTCGATGATTTCACGTAGACTGAAAGTGCCTGTAATGGCATAAAGCAAACAGAAGCCAGCAAGCATGGCAAACCCGCCAAACACAGTAATTAGCATCGATTTTTGAGCACCATAGATGGATTCTTTTCGGTGGAACCAATAACTAATTAAGAGCGCCGAGGCAAGGCTTGTGAGTTCCCAAAAAATATAAAGCGTGATCAAATTGTCGGATAATACGACACCAAGCATCGCACCCATAAATAGCAGGAGGTAAATGTAAAAATGATGGAGCCGCTCTGATTTTTTATTTAAATAGTAAATCGAGTAAAAAACGACAAGCGTACCGATACCGGTAATCAATAAGGCAAATAGTAAGCTGAGCCCATCAACATATAAGTTAAAGTGAATGCCTAGTGACGGTACCCAAGGGAGGGTCAATAACATGGTTTCCCCGCTTGTCGTCATCGGTAGAAATGAGATAAAGAAAATAAACAATGAAGCTGGAACGAATAAAACAAACCAGCCTGTATGTAATTTTTTCGTGTATGGGTAAATCATAGGGATGATAGCCGCCACGATAAATGGAGCGAGAATAGCTAAATGAACACTAGACATGTCCTGCCTCCTTTTTTATAGATGTCCCGTTGATCGTCAAATGAGGGGATCTTCGTCATTATAACGTAAATGAAGCAGACGTGCACCCCCTGAGATACGTGTAACGCTGCTCAAAAACAGACTTATTAATATGTACAAACGAGGTGATTTTAGCAAAAAAAAAATTAAAAAGGTGTCAGTATAAGTTGTGCCCTAAAATGTCAAACCTATGATAACAGAAGTCGAAGATCGGAAGTCCAAATAAAGAATATAAGCGGTTGAGAGAGGAAATACTGAACATAAAATTTGTGTCTCCGGTGGCCGACTGCTGTTCGCTAGAAAGGGTGATGGCTTATTCGATTAAAACCTAAAGTACTCATTTGTATAGCTGTGTTCATGATTTTGTGTGTAAGTGGATGGTGGTTGGATAGCTTAGGTGAAACGTATACACGTGGACCAGATCGTTCCGGAATTTCTATACAAAAAAATGATCCAAACCGCTTTTTGCCGCGTGAATATATTAAATGGTTTCCACAAGATACGGGCGAACAACAGAAAAAGGACCTGTAACGGTCCTTTTTTATATCAATTGAGGGTAGGGTTATGAAGACAGCTTAATACGATCAATGAGAGAGCGACGATGGAGCTCATCGTGGATTAAATCAATAAAATCTTGTTGAAGTTCTAATTCAATTGCTTTATGGTATGTCTCGATCAAGAGTTCGTCTGATAGCGTGTGCATTAGGTCCCGTCGTTAAGAGCGACAGGTTCACCTCCTCGCGAAAATATAGTGATGGGTATTAGATCAATTGCTGTTTCATGTGCACAATTGAGATAAGATAACGTTTGAATGCTTGTGAAAGGGACAAATCATTTACTAAGCACAGTGTAGCACGTTTGTAGAACTGGAACAATCGTTCTATCTATCCACATAACTATGTGGATAGCTTGTGGGCATTGTGTGAATGTGTACTCATTTTTATTGACATAAAAGGATTTATTTCGTGGACAACGTTATCCACAGTTGGAAGTGGTGTCTGGTTTTGTCGGAAAGTTTTTTTAGTTCGACACATATCGGATGAATTCTCTTGATTGATAAAATGTGTTTTTAACGGTATAGTGAATGTTTGATAAGTTCTTTTGCAGAAGTTTAGAGACATCGGTTCGTCATGTACATAAGAAAAGAGGTTTTATATGATGTTGAAACATTTACTACCGGATCAATATGTGAAGAACATCTATGAGATTGATGTGGCAGAACTAAGTGAGCGCGGTGTAAAAGCAGTAATTACAGATTTAGATAACACATTGGTCGCGTGGGACTACCCGACAGCAACGGTTGAAGTTTGTGAGTGGTTTGGGGCTCTGAAAAAAGCTGGTTTCCAAATTATGGTTGTGTCAAATAATCATGAAAAACGTGTAAAGGATTTTTGCGATCCAGAGAAAGTAAGATTTATTTATAATGCAAGAAAACCGCTCAAGCGTGCATTTCAGCAAGCGTGTAAGCAAATGGCGGTTCGTCCCGAGGAAGCCGTTGTTGTAGGTGACCAAATGTTTACGGATGTATTAGGTGGAAACCGAGCTGGCCTACATACAATTCTTGTTGTGCCGGTCGTCAAAACGGATGGATGGATGACAAGGATGAACCGGCGGATGGAGCGAATTGTGTTAAAATGGATGAGGAGAAAAGGGTATATTACTTGGGAGGACAAGTCATGACAGAGAAGACAACAAGCTTGCATTGTTCTGGTTGTGGGATCGCAATCCAAACAGATGACCCACAACAGCTAGGCTATGCGCCAAAAGCAGCATGCGCGCGCGATGTTGTTGTATGTAGACGTTGTTATCGGTTGACACATTACAATGAAATGCAGCCTGTACAAATGTCGGATGATGATTTTTCCGAACTGTTTCAAACGTTATACGACAAGCATGCGCTTATTGTAAAAGTGATTGATGTATTTGATGTACACGGAAGCTGGATTACGGGGTTACAGCGATTTGTTGGTCGCAATCAAGTTTTGCTTGTTGCAAATAAGGTGGATTTGTTACCGAAATCAACGAATCGTGGAAAAGTCCGTCACTGGCTTAAGAAAATGGCTGCTGACTTTGGATTAAAACCAGTTGATGTCTTACTCATGAGCGCGGAGACAGGTGAAAATGTAGAAGACGTCTGTGCGCACATTGATACGTATCGTCGTGGGAGAGATGTGTATGTCGTTGGTTGTACAAATGTAGGCAAGTCCTCTTTTATTAATGACATTTTGTCACGTAGTGCCAAAGATGCCCGTCCGCCACTTGTAACGACGTCTCATTTTCCCGGAACGACGTTACAATTTATTGAAATTCCATTAGAAGATGAGCGTATGCTCGTTGATACACCTGGATTAATTAATCGCCATCAAATGGCACATCTTTTGTCTCCAGAAAGTTTAAAGGCTGTTACGCCAAAAAAAGAATTGAAACCACGTGTATACCAGTTACAAGAAGAGCAAACGTTGTTTCTTGGCGGTCTTGCACGACTGGATTTTAAAAAAGGTGCGCCTGCTTCGTTTATTGTGTACGCAGCAAATAGTGTTCCAATTCATCGTACAAAGTTGTCGAATGCAGATGCGCTTTTTGAACAACATGTTGGGACGTTACTTAGTCCTCCTACTCCGCAGGAGACGTTGCCCGCGCTGGAACGACATGTTTTTCGACTGCAAGCAGGACGCGTGGATGTCGTATATGCTGGATTAGGCTGGGTGACGGTACAAAGTGATGGTGTTGCAATTGAAGCGTACGCACCCGCCGGTATTGGCGTTTCTGTAAGAATGTCGATGCACGCATAATCACAGATGTCGGGAGTCTGAACGCAAATTGATTCACGGAAGAAAAGTCAACAGTGTGATGATTGAATGCTGGAATGCGAGGTGACTTTCATGGAGCGAAAATATGGTCTCATTGGTCACCCAGTTAGCCATAGTTTAAGTCCGCAAATGCATGCTGCCGCATATCAGTCGTTACATTTAGATGCGACGTATGAAGCAATGGATGTGCCCCCTGTGCAACTAAAAGCAATGTTGCATAAGGTACGAGCGGGAAATATAGATGGACTAAATGTGACCTTACCTCACAAAGTGGCTGTTCTGCCATACCTTGACGAGCTTGATGAAGATGCGCACGCGATTGGGGCAGTCAATACGATTGTACGCTGTGGTCATCGTTTGATTGGAAAGAATACTGATGGGACAGGTTATATGACCGCTTTACTGGCACGTGTCGATGCAAGAAAACTCGCTTGTGCAAATGTGCTTGTCATTGGCGCAGGCGGTGCAGCGAGGGCGATCGTGTATGCGTTATGTAAGCATGGTGTCGGTTACGTGACGGTCGCCAATCGTACGCTTACACGTGCACAACAGCTTGTTGCTCATTTTCCGCAGTGGCCAGTTAAAGCAGCACCACTCTTACAAGTCGAAGAGGATTTATCTCCTTATGATGTGTTGATTCAGACGACTTCAGTTGGGATGACCCCCCATGTGAGAGAAATCCCATTATCTCTTGAGACGTTGGCGCAGCATACGTTTGTGAGTGAAATCATTTATCATCCGATTGAGACAGCATTAATAAAAACAGCTAAAGCACGTGGGAACAAAACAAGTCCAGGTATTGGCATGTTTGTCGAGCAAGCCGCGCTGTCTATTTATTATTGGACACAGCGATGGCCTGATCGTGTGCCAATGACTGAGACAGTATTAAAATTAACGAAGTGAATAAAGGGTGTTTTCAGAGGTGAACGTTTGAAAATTTGCCTGTTGGCGACAGAATTCAGTATTTCGGGATCGGAGGCATGTCCATGTTAACGAAAAAGCAAAAACGATTTTTACGTGCACAATCTCATCACATTCAGCCAATTTTTCAAGTGGGGAAAGCTGGTGTGGGCGAGCAAATGATTCGGCAAATAAACGAAGCATTAGAAGCACGAGAATTAATTAAAATAACGGTATTGCAAAACTGTATGATGGATCAAGAAGATGTTGTCGAAGCATTATTAGAAGGGACAGCATCATACATCGTGCAAGTGATTGGGCACACCATTGTTTTATATAAGCGTGCGCAAAAGCAACCGAAGATCATGTTGCCAGAATCATAAGGAAGGGTTGCGTGTATCATGTTAAAGCGAGTCGGTTTACTTGGTGGGACATTTGATCCACCCCATATCGGACACTTTTTAATTGCCCAAGAAGCACTCCATGCATGTGAATTAGATGAGGTTTGGTTTATTCCTGTGCAGACGCCGCCACATAAAGAAAGAGACACGTTGACAAGTGGGGAAGATCGCGTGGCAATGCTCGCAGCAGGGATTGAAGATGAGCCGCGGTTTGCGATTAAAGATATTGAATTAAGACGTGAAGGAAAGTCCTACACAATAGACACAGTGCGTGAATTAAAGGTATTACATCCTGAGACAGCTTTCTTTTTTATTATTGGTGGCGATATGGTGGAGACCCTTTCATCGTGGCGACACATTGATGAATTACGCACGCTTGTGACGTTTGTAGCGTTTGTACGTCCGGGTGCACAAATCGATCGTACAGAAGCAAATGTGGACGTGGTCGATTTTGAAGCGTGGCCGATTTCCTCAACGATGATTCGAACACGTCTCAAGCACGGTCGACCCATTCAATATTTCGTGCCTTTTGGTGTGGCCCGCACGATAGAGGAGCGGCATTTATATGTTGATGACGAGTGAAGAAGCGTTCGCACATGTACGCCCACACCTTTCCCCCGCTCGCTATACCCATACACTTGGTGTACACGAAGTGAGCATCACACTGGCGAAACGGTATGGTGCGGACGTACAAAAATGTGAGCTCGCAGCCATTTTACATGATATTTGTAAAGAGCACGACGTTCGTGATATGAGACAAACAGTGACCGAGGTGTTAAAAGAACCGCATTGGGCACAGTATGGAGACGAATTACTTCATGCCCCGTGTGGCGCACATTATGTGCAACATCATTTGGGGATTTGTGATAACGACATTTTAGCAGCAATTAAATCGCATACAACAGGACGAGCCCATATGAGTATAGTGGAAAAAGTTGTTTTTGTTGCTGATTATATTGAGCCCAATCGTGCATTTCCAGGTGTAGAAAAGGCGCGCCTGCTTGCAGAAGAAAGCCTAGACAGCGCGTGTTTATATGCTTTACAACAAACAATGACTTTCTTACTACAGAAAGAAGTGCCGATTCATCCAGAGACGGTTTGTGCATACCACGCGTTTTTAAAAAGAAAGGGGCGTTCAACCATTGAATGAACAGTTGAAATTAGCGGTAAAAGCGATTGATGATAAGCGAGCCGAGCAAATGGTGGCTTTAAATGTGCAAGGGATTTCACCAGTGGCAGATTATTTTGTCATTTGTCACGGCAATTCTGAAAAACAAGTGCAAGCGATTGCCCATGAATTAAAAAAATGTGCGCAAGAAGCAAATATTGAATTGAAGCGTCTGGAAGGTTATGACCAAGCGCGCTGGGTACTTGTTGATATAGGTGATATTGTCGTACATGTATTTCATAAAGATGAGCGGACATATTACAACTTGGAAAAGTTGTGGGGCGACGCACCGCGCGTTGATGTAGGGGAGATTTTGTCCTCATGTTAAAACCAGGAATGATGGTGACATTGCCGGTTGTTCGTGTCGCAGCATTTGGCTATTTTTTGAGTAACGGGACAGAAGACATCCTACTGCATAATCGTGAGGCGACTACGACGCTAATGCCTGAGGATGAGGTTACTGTCTTTTTATATCATGACCATGACAACCGTTTATCAGCAACGATGGTAGAGCCGATTATTAAAAATGACGAGATCGGTTGGTTAACCGTTGTTGGTGTGAAGCCACACCACGGTGTGTTTGTTCATAACGGGGTTTCCCGAGATTTGTTTGTGTCTATAGATGAGCTACCTACTGAACGTGAAGCGTGGCCTGCTGTTGGAGATCGTCTTTTTTGTTCATTGACATGGGATAAAAAAGGTCGGTTAATGGGGCGCCTTGTGAAAGGAGCACCGGTCATGTCGCAAGCTATCTCGGCAGACGAGACGTGGCTTGGACGTGAAGTAACGGGAACGATTTATCATTTTCTTGAAGAAGGAGCGGCACTGTTCATTGAAGACGGTCCGATTGCTTTTTTACATCGCGATGAAGCGCTCGGTATGCCACGTTTAGGACAAGCCATCACCGGTCGCGTGCAATTCGTTCGTGAAGATGGTCGCGTCAATGTGACAGCACGTCCATTGCGAACAGAACAGCAAAAAACGGATGCCAACCGAATTTTGCACGTATTGCAAGAACGGAGCGGTCGTATGCCTTATGGTGACAAATCGACGCCAGATGTAATTGTGAGTCGGTTTCAAATGAGCAAATCAGCATTTAAGCGTGCGCTTGGGAAGTTGATGAAGGAAGGCAAAATTGAGCAACGAGATGGCTGGACATATTTACGAGATTCTTCGACGAAAAAGTGAATGCTGGGAGGTGCTTTCCGTTGAGTTATACGTATTTTCCAGCTTGGTATGATCGGCTTATGAGCCATGTACCGTATGATGATTGGCTTCGTCTTGTTGAAAAGGTAGTGGAGGAGCAGAGTGGACGACGAATGAAAACGATCCTTGACGTCGGTTGTGGAACCGGGGCGTTGTTGTTACTCATGCATGAAAAAGGTTGGCAACCTGTTGGTGTCGACCTCTCTCCTGAAATGTTGTCCATTGCACATGATAAACTAATTCGTGCTGGATACAAACCGCAATTGTACGAAGCTAACATGAGCTTGCTGCCAGCCTTAGGTCATTTTGATGTGATCACGGTCTTTTGTGACTCACTTAATTATTTACCAGACGAAGATGCTGTCAAACAAGCATTTGCCCGATTTTTTGCGTCATTACAGCCGGGTGGGGTGTTGTTATTCGATGTGCATTCGCCTGAGAAGATGAGAAAGTTTCCTGGGCTCACTTTTGCAGATGCGAGTGAGGATGTCTCTTACATTTGGCAGTCGTTTGCAGATGAAGGGCCATTAAGCGTCGTGCATGAGCTGACGTTTTTTGTTCAAGACGAGACGGGGATGTATGTTCGATTTGAGGAAGTACATGAAGAGCGGACATTTCTCGTATCTCAGTATGAGCAGTGGCTTTATGAAACGGGTTTTTCTGAGGTAGTCGTGACAGCCGATTTCACAGAAGCAGCACCGACAGAACATAGTGAGCGACTTTTTTTCAAATGTATAAAAAAATAGCAGGATTTCTGTCAGAGGATGTAGAAAGAAGACAAGGGAGGAGGAACCTTGTCTTCTTTCACTGATACGTCAGTCTTTCTGTTAGATGCTTTTTCTCTTCCTCATATTTTTCATGTGTCCGTTGAAATAGTATGTCAAACCCATCTCCTAGCGCTTGACTGAGCGCGGCAATCCCTTCCCCTGTAATGCCACCAGGCACGCATACCCGCTCTTGTAGTGCGGGCAATGTGTAATGTCCTTCTTCAAGTAATTTCCCAAGCCCAATTAACATCGATGTGGTTAATGCAGTCGCTTTCTCTTCTGAGATATGCGTTTGGCTGCATGCGCCTTCAATTAATCGTTGTGCAAGAAAACTAAAAAAGGCGGGACCACAACTAATAATGTCTGAAGAGACACGCGTAATATTTTCTTCAATGACGAGCGGTGTGGATATTTTTGACATGAATGTGTATACGTCATGTTTGTCACTCGTTGTGCAGCGTTCACCAAAACTCATCAACGTCGCTCCCGCTTGGGCACGGTTCAAAATTGTTGGGATGACGCGGCATGTTTTGCACGGTAAAGCACTATCAAGTGCGGCAGTGGAAATGGGACTCGTGATCGAGATTGCAAGTTGTTCAGCTCGGACGAGCGGTGCCATCTTTTGGAACAATCCTGGCATATCTTTTGGTTTGACACAAAGAAATAACCAGTCACTTTGGGCAATACAAGTGGCAATATGTTTCGTCACAGTTATATTGGGATAACGATCTTGTATAGCGTAGGCCTTTTCTGTCGTTCTGTTTGTAATAACAATGTTTTCCTCTTTCAATGTTCCTGAGGCAAGGAATGTTTCAATTAGCATGCTACCCATGCTACCTGTACCAATAAAACCGATCTTCATAGGATCCCCCCCTTTTCTTTTTTCCTTTATTAAACGTATGCAAGGTGTGTCTTTCATCATTCACTATAGAGAAAATTTTTTCGGGATGAAGTGAATTTTTAAAGGTGACAGGAGGATGAGTCGATATGAAAAAATACATGCAACATCGGCAGTTGTTGCTCATTGGTGGTGGCGGGTTTCTCATCGTCATTGTGTTGGTGACCGCTTATATGTTTACACGTGACGGTGCTGCAGATGCAGATGTACATTGGGAGGCGCTTGAACTTGATGAGGAACAAGAAGTGAAAGAACAAGTGACTACGGATGATGTCATGATCGTTGATGTAAAAGGTGCGGTTGTCTCACCTGGTGTGTATGAAGTGAATGAAGGGAGTCGGGTGCATGAAGTGCTTGACAAAGCAGGTGGTTTGACAGAGGACGCAAAGGAGACGGCGATCAATTTAGCGTTACGCGTTCATGATGAAATGGTTGTGTATGTGCCAACAGAAGGAGAAGAGATGGATGCCAATATTGGAACGGGCATGGAGGTGAGTGGTGAGGAATCGTTGAATTTGAACACAGCGACAGTTGATGAGTTAACGACATTGCAAGGGATAGGCCCCGCACGAGCTGAAGCCATTGTTGCTTACCGAGAGGAGCACGGACCCTTTGAATCGGTAGAAGCGCTTACAAATGTAAGTGGCATTGGCGCAAAATCATTAGAAGTGATCATCGACAAGATTCGTGTGCATTGACGAAGTTGCAATATTTTTTTACAATTTCATGGAGAGGTCGAAAGGAGATATAAAGTGATGGAGCGTATTTCTTGGGATCATTATTTTATGGCACAAAGTCATTTGTTAGCTTGGCGGAGCACGTGCCCACGTTTAAAAGTAGGCGCGACGATCGTGCGCGATAAACGCGTGATTGCCGGTGGATATAATGGTTCTGTTTCCGGGAGCGATCATTGTATAGACAAAGGTTGCTACGTTGTAGATGGTCATTGTATTCGCACGGTGCATGCAGAAATGAATGCGTTGTTACAATGTGCAAAGTTGGGGGTAGCAACAGAGGGAGCAGAAATCTATATTACTCATTTCCCGTGTGTCCATTGTACGAAAGCACTCATTCAAGCGGGCATTGCAAAAGTATACTATGCAACTGATTATAAAAATCATCCCTATGCAGAATCGCTATTCACCGAGGCGGGGATCGTTTGTAACGCTGTTGAGTGGGATCCGTGTGTCCTTGATCAACACTTTCGAGAAAAGCTAACGCTTGCAACATCATTGTTACAAGAGTTAGAGACGCTTGGTGCAAGTGAAGAGACGCTTTCCTCATATACTGAGAAAACGAAGGCGCTATATTTTCAGTCGTTAAAATAGTGGTAGTGTGACCATCATGAACATATGGATGCTAACCGCTTTCGTCTCGATGGCTGCCGTTCTTATTGTTTTACAGCAACGTGTCGATGTCGCGATTGTTTTTATTCTCATCGTGGTGATAGGCATATGTTGGCGTTCACGAGGGAAACGTTTGTACCTTGCAATGTGTTTACTCCTCGTGTATGTTGTTTTTACGAGCAGTACGTGGTTGCACGATCGCAATAATGTGAGCAAGCTAACGGGGACAGAAGAGCACTTTACATTCACGGTGAGCGATCGATTTCATATCGATGGTGATCGCTTGCAAGGGGTCGTGCAAACAACTGGAGGCGAGCGACTTATGTTGCGGATGCGTCTTATGGAGAAGGAACAGCAACGCCTCTCTTCGTTGTATTTACCTGGTTCTCATTGTGAGGCAACAGGTGTGCTGATCCGTCCGAATGAAGCACGTAATTTTTATGCTTTTGATTATCGCACATATTTATATATGCAAAAAATCCATTGGCAATTGCAAGTTGAACCGCAAGCGATGACGTGTGCGTCGGGTGACCTGCTCGATAAGGGGCGGTATCTTTTAGCATCTTGGCGGACAATGATGATTGAGACGATTGTAGCAGATTTCCCCAGTGAGCTGAAAGGGGTGGTACTGGCACTTACGTTTGGAGAGCGGCGTTATATTGAAGGCGCGCTACTCGATGCTTATGCTGAGCTAGGCATCATCCATTTACTTGCCATTTCTGGATTGCACGTAGGACTTATTAGTGCAGTCATGTATGCTTTTTTGTTGCGTGTCGGGGTGACACGTGAGCGGGCGCAAACATTCATGTTATGTTTACTGCCAGTGTTTGCAATGTTAACAGGTGCTTCTCCACCAGTTGTTCGTGCGTCTGCGATGGCATTCGTTATCTTCTTGTGCATCCGTCTACGCTTGCGTACGCACCCGTTATACGGTATTATGGCCATTTTCTTTGCGTATTTACTCATAGACCCGTATCAATTGTTACAATTAGGGTTTCAACTTTCTTTCATCGTTTCTTTCACCCTTTTATTTGCAGCCAAAACGATTCAAACACGGTACAAAAGTAGTCTTGCACGTCTTTTTGTTGTTTCAACAATCGCCCAATTGGTTGGTTTACCACTCATCTTCTACAACTTCTTTGAATGGTCAGCTTTAAGTTTACTTTTAAACCTCGTTTATATTCCTTTTATCTCCTTGTTTGTTTTGCCAGTCTCCATCCTCTCAGTCGTGCTTTTCTTTCTGTTTCCTTCACTTCCAAATATAGCCGTTTTTTTGCTCGAATCAGTTGTGCCATACGTGCATCATGTTGTTTTTGCATTGCAAAAGTCATCGCTCTTTACATTCGTTCTTGGCAAACCTCATCCATTGCTGCTTGTTTGTATGTATGGTGCCAGCTACTTTTTACTCGTGTCATGGGAAAGGCGCCATCGTTTGTGGTCGCTTTCTGTCATACCACTATGCTTAGTCATCAGTATAAAATGGTTGATGCCTTATATGAACCCAAATGCAGAAATGACGATGATCGACGTTGGACAAGGTGATAGTTTTGTCATTGAAGCGCCCTTTCGCCGTCATGTGACCGTCATTGATACGGGTGGGACGATGTCATTTTCCGAAGAGGATTGGCAACGCCGGCAACGTTCTTTTGATACGGGCAAGGATCAAGTAAGTGCATATCTGAAAGCGAAAGGTGTGAAAACGGTTGATCGATTGGTGTTAACCCATGGACATGATGATCATATGGGTGGAGCGAAAGGTCTGATTGCAGAGATGAATGTTCGTGAAGTGGTTTATCCGGCGGTTGCACATGAGCAGGAGAAGGAGCAAGTATTATTTGCTGATATACAGCAACGAGGTATTCCTGTCCGCTTTGTTCAAGAAGGAGATAAGCTCGTTTCCAGCGGACAAGTCATGCATGTTTTAGGTCCGCCTTCTGATGTTGAGTTAGGATTGAATGATGGTTCTGTCGTACTTTTTATGAAGATTGAAGGGGTATCTTTTCTGTTCACGGGTGATATTGAAGAAGAAGGAGAAAGGGTGATATTGGAACAATTCCCGAATCTGACAGCAACAATTTTAAAAGTTGCGCATCATGGTAGCCGCACATCGACGTCAGAAGCGTGGTTAAACGAAGTGAACCCAAAAGTTGCGCTCGTCTCAGCAGGTGTGAACAACCGTTTTGGTCATCCACATCCTGAAGTGGTTTCTCGCCTTCATGAAGCAGCCGTTCCACTATACCGGACAGATGAGCACGGGATGGTCGTGCTTAAACTGCGGGATCGCGCGATTGTAGCGATTGAGAGCAAATTCTCATCTGTAGACAAAAAAAGCCGCACCAGATAAGGTGCGGTGTACAATCCATTCTTTATTTAAAGTAGCTTGCCACGTCGACAACGTTGGCGATAATGAAAATAAGCGCAAAGAATGAAAAGGAGACGACAAAGCCAAGGACAGATGGAACAAAGTCATTTGATTTATCCTGGACGTCTTTTTCAAATTCGTTCATGTCACATTCCTCCTTCTTTCGTTGAAAACATTATGTTATGTAATACGCCAATTACTTATAGTATAGCCCAATTATGCGCAAATGAAAAGAGATGATCTGCAAATGCACAATATCGTGCACGTTGCATACGATGTTAGCAAGGCATCCCGCTTTTAGAAAGAGCACCTAGGATCTTGCTAAAAGCGTTTATTTATAGATGTCTGTATAACGAGGGCGCACGCTTGATGGTGCGCCCTTGTTTTAATTCGAGGAGTTAAGTTACAATGAATGTATACAGGCGTCATGTTTGGGAGGGGCAGTCAATTTCTGGTGCGAACCCGAGGTGCACATGAAATCCCTGGGGGGTTCGCACCACGAAATAGGTGTATTTGTGGATAATTTAGTGATGTTACCAAGATTTTTCCTGTTATGTCGTGACATTTAAAGTGTCTTAGTCCAAAAAAAGGTATTTATTGCGCTTTTTTAGGGCTAAATCGCTGTCGCACCCTACTTGGGTGCGTGGATTGAAATTTTTAATATTTTTAAAACGTACCGAAACGGGCGCGGTCGCACCCTACTTGGGTGCGTGGATTGAAATGCAATCCGAAAGCTATACATTCTTTATTGGCGCCAGTCGCACCCTACTTGGGTGCGTGGATTGAAATCCTTCGTGTCATCCTCTTTTAATACATCCTCAACGGTCGCACCCTACTTGGGTGCGTGGATTGAAATAAATAACGGAGGTAACAACGAATGGCAAAACGATCGTCGCACCCTACTTGGGTGCGTGGATTGAAATGTCCAACGGCTTAAAATGCTACGGGAAGAAAAAGGTCGCACCCTACTTGGGTGCGTGGATTGAAATATCAAGTTAATCATTTTTTCCAGTTGTCCATTTTGTCGCACCCTACTTGGGTGCGTGGATTGAAATATGTAATCTCCTCAATTTCGACCACCAAACATATCGTCGCACCCTACTTGGGTGCGTGGATTGAAATCATCTATCCAAGGCATTATAAGCCCCTCCTTTGGTCGCACCCTACTTGGGTGCGTGGATTGAAATGCTTTCAATAGCAGTAGTACATGCAACTGAAAAGTACGTCGCACCCTACTTGGGTGCGTGGATTGAAATTTGTTTGAATGGTGGGACAAGCTAAAATTGTTGTGTCGCACCCTACTTGGGTGCGTGGATTGAAATGGTAAGCGATTTTAGTTTGGTCGAGAGAAGCCATGTCGCACCCTACTTGGGTGCGTGGATTGAAATCTTGCCACTCGTATTTCTTTTCAAAGGACATCGGAGTCGCACCCTACTTGGGTGCGTGGATTGAAATAGCAGTCTTTCGATTTCTGACCAAACATAATTTTCGTCGCACCCTACTTGGGTGCGTGGATTGAAATTACTCTTTCAATCGCTTTTTCGTGTAATTGTCGGTCGCACCCTACTTGGGTGCGTGGATTGAAATCCCTGTTGTTGTCCATCTTAATTGTACCTTGGAGATGTCGCACCCTACTTGGGTGCGTGGATTGAAATTTTGTGCTCCCTTGATGAATCTTTGGACTATTTTACATAATGTATACGACAGATAGAGAAAAATAAACGAATAGGGGAAGAGATCATGAAGCTATTAAAAGAAATGAGACAAACGGGACCAGAACCCATCTACTTGCTGCATGGAACCGAAACATTTTTAGTGGAGCAATTTTTACAAGCAGTACGCGAAGTATTGTTTCAAGGTGAAGATAGCAGCATGAATGTGGTGTCATTGCGGCTTGCAGATATGCCGCTGCATGAAGTGGTCGAGGAGGCACGAACGTTACCCTTCTTTGCAGAGAAAAAGCTTGTCATTGTTCATGACTTTTACATCGTCACAAGTCAAAAAGTGACGACACCGTTTGAGCATGATGTATCAGTGTTTGAGGCGTATATGTCTTCCCCAACGCCAGGAGTGACGCTTGTACTTATTGCGCCGTATGAAAAATTAGACGATCGAAAGAAGATAACGAAGTGCTTAAAAAAAGGTGCTGCGCTTGAAAATGTAAACCCACTGTCAGAACAAGGTGTACATGCATGGATACAACAGCAATTACAGACACAAGACATGGAAATTGAAGCGGAAGCCATTTCACAATTGTTTCGACGTGTCGGTACAAACTTGACGTTGCTTGACCAAGAACTGAAAAAATGTGCACTTTATGTTTGTGAATCGGGCACAATCACATCGGGAACAGTCGCAGAACTTGTCGCTGAAACGGTTGAGCAAAGCGTTTTTACATTAGTCGAACATGTCGTAAATGGTCGCACGGGTGAGGCGGTTGCGCTATATGCACAACTGCTTAAACAAAAAGAAGAACCACTCGTCATTTTAACGTTGCTTGCGCGGCAGTTTCGGATCTTTTTTCAAGTGAAGATACGACTCGCGCAAGGGTATACACAAAAAGATATTGCTTCACAATTGAAGTTGCATCCATACGTGGTGAAGTTAGCCATACCGCACGCAAAATCAATGTCGCGCGAGGTTTGTGCAAAGGCATTAACACTCATTGCTGATACCGATTATGCGATTAAAACAGGGAAACAAGAAAAAAGGATTGCAGTTGAGTGGGTATTATTACAAATTGGGGACCTACAAGCAATGACGGTTTGAGTTGTATATTAATGTCGCGTGTGTTCTGAAATATGATCCTATGTAAGTGCAATATTTTTGCATTGATAGGGTCATTTTTTGTATAAATGGATCTTTCATTCAACTACTTGTTATTGTTGGAAACGGAATGATAACCTATTCATCAGTCATTCTTATTACATATATCGACCTATTTTCTTTTATTATGACAGCTCAAAAAGTTGTTCATTAGTGCGATAGCGTGATAGGAATACGTTTTGAAAATACATTAACAAAAACTTAAAAAATGATTGTCGAAATGTGACTATTTTTTATTGTTGACGGAATGAATGTTGCTGTTTATGATAATGAACAAGAACAGAACGTAAAGATTTGACTGTTCGAATGGGTCGTTTGTAATAGACATATTTTGTGTAATTGGACAACGTTGTCCCCAAATCGAGCGTGGATAAAAGGTTTATGTGTGATATTCTGTAATTTGAACAGGGGAGATCATCAATGAGCGTACTATTCAGCGAGGAACAGATGTGTTTTCGACAAGAGTTGAAAGACTTTTTTAGCAGTCAATCTATTCAAGAGAAATTGATCGAAGTGAGAAAAAACAAAGACTATGATCCCCGAGAAATTTACGAGGAAATGGGGAAGAGAGGCTATTTAGCAGCGAATTGGTCTGCTCAATATGGCGGTTTAGGGAAATCATGGATGGAGACAGCAATTGTAGCTGAAGAAATGTCTTTACACGGGATACCTGAAGCACTTCAAGTCATCTCCATTCAAATTGTCGGGAATTTGCTTTGGTTGGAAGCGACCGAGCAACAAAAAAAGCGGTATTTACCTCTTTTAGCGAAAGGTGAGGCATATGCAAGTGTGCTATATACTGAACCGCAGGCAGGATCGGATTTAGGTTCTCTTGAGACGTATGCGGAGCCACTCGGTGATCATCGTTATGCCATTTATGGGACGAAAGTTTATAGTATGAAGACGCATTTAAGTGATTATGGATTATGTGCTGCACGTACGACTACAGGTAAATCTAAATATGATGGCATGACGCTTTTTATGGTTCCTTTATTTGGTGAAGGAGTGGATGTTCGTCCGATTCCAAGTATGGGAGACGAATCTTTTTATGAAGTCACTTTAAATGGTGCCACTGTCACTGAGGCAGAGATCATTGGAGAGAAAGACCACGGTTGGTCGTTAATTAATAAAGCGTTAGCAGTTGAACGAACAGGTTTAGATTATTATATACGTGCATTACGTTGGTTGAATTTGTTGCCTGAATTCTCTCAGACTCATTGTAAGATCGCCCGTGTAGAACAAACAAAATTAGCAAGTAAAGTTGAAAATGCGCGCTTGTTGACGTATCGTGTGTTGCGTCAATTAGATGAAAGTGGCGAAGTTGATGAGAAGTTGACGTTGATTTCAAAGTGGTATGCGAGTGAGTTAGCAAATGAGGTCGTCGATTTTGGGATGAAGACAGGCGGATTTGCCAGTACATTACGTGATGCTGAAAAAGAAAGTTTAGAAGCGGCTTACCGAGAAGCCCCGGGATTAACCATTTCTGCGGGTAGTTCGGAAATGATGATGGAAGCGCTCACACAACTGGTGCTAATTTCAAAAGAATAAGGAAGTGAAAAGATGCAGTTTGTCGCTGATCCGCTAATGGAAGAATTGCAAAAGGCAATGCGTTTCACTTTAAGTCAAACGCAGCAAGATGGTAAGTGGGAGGATTTGATTCAAAAAGGGTTGCTTGGGTTTGAAGTCCCAGTCGAGCAGGGGGGATACGGCTTTGGGATGAAGGCAACAGTTGCTGGCTGTGAAGAATTAGGTACATTTGGTTGCACATCATTATGTATCGATTGGATGACAGCAATAGATGCTGTGAAGACGTTGAAGCCAACGCTGGATGGTAATTTATTATCTTCTGCAATGGATGGTCGAACGAAAGTAGGCTTTCAACTTGTTTCCGACTCACGTATGCAAGTGAAACATACAGAAAAAACCCCCGTGCTTCATGGAAGTGGACACTTCATGCACACCCCTAACATGGATGGATGGGTAATAGCAGCAAAACAAAATGAGATGTGGCTCATTGCTTATATGCCTGCTGGCAGCTTTAAAAATTTGCGCGAGCGACATAACATTGCCGATGTTGATGCAAAAGAAATGGACTTGCTTGAAGCAATCATTGATCAAAAATATTTGTTAGCGGAAGTTGCAGCGCATGATGAGCAATGGCAGCAGCTATTTAGTCGTCTTTATTTGAGACAGTCTGCCTACTTGTTAGGACTAGCAAAAGGTGCACATAAAGAAGCAGTGAGATATGCAAATATGAGAAAGCAATTTGATAAAAGGTTGATTGAGAATCAAGTGGTCAGTAATCAACTGGCACACATGTATGGCGAGATAGAAGCAATTTCTACAAAGCTCTCGTACACAGCATGGCTCCATGATTCAGACGCGTCATTGACCGAGCGTGTCCTATACGCAACCGAACTGCTTGCGAGTGTCGGAGAACTCGTGTTGCAAGTAACAAAAAAATGCCTTCATCTTCACGGGGCATACGGACTAACAGCGCGTGCGCCAATTCAAAAATATTATCGACTAGCGGCTTTTGAAGCAGTACGATTAGGGACACCCGTTTCTTTATGGATGGATGCAAACGAGATGCGGACACGTCATTCAATCGTCAATCATTTGTAAAGAGGGGGAGTTGCCATGTTCTTATCGGATCAAATTGTCAAGTTACCAGAAGAAAAGCGGGGACGCTTATTAAATTGGATGAAAGAAGCAATGGCTCAAACCTCTCCACAGGAACGATGGGTCAAGCGTTTACAACAGTGGCCAGCAATAGACATTCCAGAAGTATATAAAGTGAAGGACGAGCGCACCGAGATGCAGCTGCGTGACTTCCGGAAAGAGATTTCTGCCACGTCTTTTGTGCAGATGCAAGCGTGGGCTCGCCAACAAAATGTGGAGATCGCACAAGTTCTTCTAGCATGTTTACAGACAATGTTGGTATATGTGACAGGAGAGGAAAACGTTGCGCTCAGTGTGCAAAAAGAAGAGAAAGTCGTTTTGTTTCCAACCAATTGCTCAAATGACCGATCGTTCTCAGAGAAGCTTGTGCAATTAAATGAAGGATGGAACGATGCGTGCACTGATACGATTGAAATGGCGCAATTGAAGAGCCTTTGCGACCAAATAAAAAAGGACTCCTTAGGCGTCGTCTGTCAAACAAATTTGGTAAAAAAAATAACGTGGATGCCTGACACATTTTTCTGGGATATCGGCTTTTCCTTCAGTATAGGTGTTGTGCCTGAAGTGGTTGTCCAGTATCGGTCTACTCGCTACTCAGAACATACGATTCGTCAATTAGTAAGTTGTTTAGAGGTTGTCATTGAAAAGGTAGTGGCAAGCCCTAGCCAACGATTATCTGCGTGCTGTTTATTAGATGAAGTGTCGTATGAACAGTTGACCGAGGTGTGGCCAGTAGGTCCCAACAGAGAAGTGCCAGCGAATCACCTTGTACAGCAATGGTTAAAAACAGCACAGCAATATGCGGATCGCCCCGCCCTGACGATGGAAGATGAACAATTGACGTATCGTGAGGTAGAGATGAAAGCATTGCAATTGGCGCACTACTTTCAAACGAGGGGTGTTTCAAAAGGAGACCGCATCGGAATTTATTTGCCACGCTCTGTAGATATGGTTGTGGCTGTATTAAGCACGCTCATCGTTGGCGGGACGTACGTTCCTTTAGATCCGACTTATCCTAAAGATCGGTTACATTATATGATCAATGATGCCCATGTAACGTATTTAGTGACAGAAAGCACTTTACCTACTTTAGAAAGCAACGGGGTCACAATTGTGTCGTTAGATTTGGAAGCGGATGACATTGCATCTTCATTAACTGAACCGATGACAACAGAGATTCTCCCGACTGATTGGGCATATATCATTTACACATCGGGGAGTACAGGAGAGCCAAAGGGCGTGCCAATTTGTCATCGTTCGGTTGTGAACTTTATTTATTCAATTACGGAAAATTATGAGATGACGAAAGAGGATCGCATTCTCCAATTTGCATCTTTAAGTTTTGACGTATCGGTGTTTGATATCTTTTCTGCGTTGCTCAATGGGGCAGAGCTTGTGATTGCGAGTGACATGGACCGGCGCATCCCGCAACAATTAGCTGACCTTATGATGCAGCGCCAAGTGACAGTAGCAGAATTGCCACCAGCCATATTGCCGTTATTAGATGCTAAAAAGCTCCCTCATTTGCGGTTAATTTCTGTCGGAGGAGAAATGTTTCCCGGGAAATTAGTAGAAAATTGGGCAACGCCAACGAGAAGGTTCATGAATGGATATGGTCCGACAGAAACGACTGTCGCTGTCACCGTGTTTGAATGTAGCGGATCGTGGGCAAAAACACCGCCGATTGGTAGACCGATTGCAAATCATCAAGCATACGTGTTGAATGAACATGCGCAACCAGTACCGATTGGCTCCCCTGGGGAACTATGCATCTCAGGTGTGGGGTTGTCAGACGGTTATCTGAATGCACCTGACAAAACAGCGGAGCGGTTTATTGATCACCCGTTTCAAGTTGGTGCGCGTTTGTACCGAACTGGCGACTTGGTCAGGTGGCTCCCGGACGGGAATTTAGAGATATTAGGGAGAACGGACCGACAAGTAAAAATCCGCGGATTCCGAATTGAGTTAGGAGAAATTGAGTCGGTTTTACTAGATCACCCAGCTATATTGGAGGTAGCAGTTGATGTAATTCAAACGAAGGAAGACGATAAGTATATTGCTGCATATGTGATCCTTGATCCACACGTTGAACCGGATCCTACTGCTTATCGAGCGTTTTTAGAGGCACACTTGCCAAAACATATGGTTCCTACAAAATGGGTTCAGGTAAAAGAAATCCCACTGACACCAAACGGCAAGTTAGATAGACAAGCGCTCTCAGTGAAACAAGAAGGAACCGTGTTGGAATCTCATGAAGCATTTACTGAACCAGTCTCGGAAACAGAAGCAAAGATCGCAAAAGAGGTATTTGCGTTTTTACTTGACTTACCACGTGCAGGGACGGAAGACAACTTCTTTGACTTGGGAGGAAATTCCTTGCAAGCAACCAAAGTGGTGTCGCTCGTAAAAGACTTATTTGGTGTCGAGATTGGTCTCATCGAATTTTTTCAGAAGCCGACAGTAAAAGGCTTGTCGCAATTAGTGACGGCGCACCAAACGGTTAAGGATCAAAAACGGTCTGATCTTTTACAAATGATTGATCAGATGCAAGCGGGCGAACCACGCTTTTTGAAAATTGATAAGCAGACGAATCCACGTTTTCGACTCGTTTGTTTCCATTATGCAGGTGGAAGTTCGTATGTTTTTAAGCAATGGCAGCAACATGTTGCACCAGAAGGAGAAGTCATTTTGGTGGAACTGCCAGGACATGGTGTACGGATTCAGGAACCATGTTTAGAAAGCGCCGAGGAAATCGCAGCACAGCTTGTACCTGAGTTAACACCTCTATTTGATGTACCTGTAGCTTTGTTAGGTCATAGCATGGGCGCATTGGTTGCGTTTGAAACGAGTTGCCAGTTAGTAAAAAAAGACTTGATCCCAGCGCATTTATTTGTTGCAGCAAGTAGAGCGCCGCAACGACCACCGAAAACGGGCATTAGTCAGTTTCGAGATGATATTGCATTTTTAAATGCATTGAAACAGTTTGGTGGGTTACCCGAAGAGGTCATGACGAACCATGATTTATTACAAGTGATGATTCCAGCGATAAGAGCAGACGTAAAAGTGTCTGAAACGTACTCATTTCATGGAGAGCAGCAGTTAAATGTGCCATTTTCTATCTTCGGGGCAACTACGGACCACTTAACAGAAGAAGAGTTACGCGCTTGGGGTGAATTGACAACAGCTTCTGTGGATGTACAAATGTTTGACGGAGATCATTTTTTTCTTCAACAACAGGAACAAAAGATGGCTACGTTTGTTGCGAATAAGGTTATCAACCAATTGAAAGTGAAAGGGGAATCATGATATGCCGCTTAATGTGTTAGCAACTGGGGAGCAAGAAAACACGAAAGAAGCGCAAGCGTTATTGAAGAAAATTGCCCGTGATCCAGAGGCGAAAAAAAAGATTCAAACGACGCCAGCGTTGTATGACTCTCTGCTTGTTGCTGCAAAAAGATATATTTCCGGGGAAAAGCGGGAAGAGGGAATAGAGAAAGCGAAGCAGCTCGTTTCCGACGGTTATCGTGTGTCATTGGAGCTGTTGGGCGAAGACATGACTGAGGCGTCACAATGCATTGACGCGAAAGAGGAATTTTGTGCACTGATCCGGGAGATCGGTAAGCACCCTGAATTAAGTGGGGCGGTTGTTTCTTTTGATTTGTCTCAAATCGGTTTGTTGGTCGATCAAATGTTAACGGAGCAGCATCTACTTGAGATGGCACGCTTGGCAAAAGAAAATCAAAGTGTTTTAATGATTAGTATGGAGAATTCTCGTGCAACAGATACAATTTTAGCGCTTTACGGTAAGGCAGCGTCATTGTTTCCTGAAAACGTTGGCATCACCATTCAAGCATATTTAAAGCGGACACCAGAAGACTTGCAGCAATTGTTACAATATCCCGGGAAAATCCGCATTGTCAAAGGGGTATACAATGAGCCGGCAGAAATTAGTATCCCGCGCTCAGATCGCTTGAATGAACGATTTGTGGAATTGGTGACCCGTGCTGTGGATGCCGAGCACAAAATATCGATTGCGACACATGATGAGCATATTCTCAGTAAGTTGGAGGAGCAAGGTTACTTGACATGTGATCATGTAGAGGTAGAGATGTTGTATGGTGTGAGACCAAATCTTTTAAAATCTCTTAAAGAACAAGGTTGCAATGCCCGTGTGTATGTGACTTATGGAATGGATTGGCACCTGCACTTCTTTCATCGGTTAGCGGAATATCCACCGAATGTGTATGCCGCACTCGAAGATATGTTTAATCCAGCACGTGTGGAGGAAAATTTTTATTAAACGAAACCCCTGTTAATCAAAAAATAGATTAGCAGGGGATTATCGTTGGCGAATGTTGCATGAGATGAATTAAAAAGGGGATGTTTGTTTGTCTATTTGGTTACGTATGGTTTTGGTGGCACTTTTTTGGGCTGGTTTATATCCGATTGGACATATCACCGTTGACGCGATTCATCCAATTGTCGTTGCTTTTTACCGTTTTTTATTGACATCACTTTGTCTTGTTCCATTATTAATGATGTCCAAAAAAGATTCTTGGAAGATTCAAAAGCAAGAGTGGGTGCCTCTCCTCCTTTTAGGACTGACAGGAATCTTTTTATACAATGGGCTGTTCTTTATGGGACTGCAAGCGGCAGGAGCGGTAAAATCGGCGGTCATTATTGCGTTTATCCCGATCGTGACGTCGATTTTGGCAAGAATCTTTTATAAAGATGTATTTACACCCAAGAAAATAATCGGGATTTTGCTGTCTCTTGCAGGTGTGATTCTTGTTGTAACAGAAGGAAACTTGATGAGCATTTTTCAATTGACTCCGGGAGATATATGGCTATTAAGCGCTGTCGTTGTTTTCTCTGTTTACGCATTGTTAGGGAAAAGATTTATGATCACGATGAGTCCATTGAAAACGACAACGTATGCGACTGTGTTTGGCACGATTTTGTTTGTTCCACTTGTGCTATGGATTGGACTCCCAGCAGTGACGGGGATTACGATGATGCAATGGTCTGCGCTATTATACATGGCTTTCTTTGCGACAGTAATCGCTTTTGTTTGGTGGAATAAAGGTGTGGCAGAGTTAGGTCCAGGGACGACAGCGATTTTTCTAAATTTAGTGCCCGTCTTTACGTTGTTTCTCTCACTTTTTTTTGGAGACACAATTTACTGGGTGCACGTGGTCGGGACAATATTGGTTTTTGCCGGGGTTCGGTTGACAACACAACAACAAGCGGCCAAGAAGGCATCACCTTCACCACCTACATCTGTTGTAGGGAAAAGAAATATTCAATAACTGCACCTCACTTACTCTTTTCTGTCAGGAGATGATAAAAAAAGCTCTTTTATTAACATTAACTAAAAAATAGTTTACTTATTTATATCTTAATGTTAATATGAAGGTGAGAATGTGGTTTGACACTACATTTATCATCACTGAAAAAGGAGCGGCTGTGTATGAAGAACATAAAGGTCTTAGCAATGTTGACGATGATGTTTTCTGCAATTTGCACTTTAGGTAGTACTTCAGAAGTGGGGGCAATGTCGATGCAGACGATCAAGGAGCAATCAGAAACACAGAATATTACTGCCCCGCGATCGATTATGCATCGGGAGACACGGTATTATTCCACTTTTATGTACCCGAATGAGTGGAGCATTCCTTTTTCGATTTATGTTACGGAGTATAAGCACCAGTACATGAAATCGTATTCTGGTTCAATATCCCGTGGGCATACGTACCAATTAGGTAGTCAGTGGGTAGTAGAATATTGGGGCACTTTGTATTGTAATAACTGTTGGTAAAACAATATTGACATAGATTTTCTTATCCCTCCTTAGTCTAAGGAGGGATATTTTGTGACCACAATAAAAAAAGACCATGAGACTGTGTGTCCATGATCTTCAACGAGTCTTATTCAGCAGTCAAACCGTTTAACTTTTTCGCTAGGCGAGATTTTTGACGGGATGCGGCATTTTTATGGATAAGACCTTTTGTTGCGCTTTTATCAAGTTTTTTCGTTGCAACAGTAAATGTTGTTTTTGCTTCTTCAACATTCCCAGCTTC
Organism: Shouchella lonarensis; assembly: GCF_900096965.1. Taxonomy (GTDB): domain Bacteria; phylum Bacillota; class Bacilli; order Bacillales; family Bacillaceae_D; genus Shouchella; species Shouchella lonarensis. Next base: position 34,269 of record NZ_FMYM01000007.1, read on the forward strand.
AACGGCAACTTCAAAGTTTTTTACTGCAGTACGAAGCGCTGATTTTTGTGACATATTTTGCATCCGACGCTTTTCGTTTGTTTTCACACGTTTAATTGCAGATTTAATGTTTGGCATTTGTTTCACCTCCTGGGTAAATGGCGCGGTCAATTTCGCACCGTTCACGAACACTAGTACATCAACGTACGACAATCTGCATTTTACCAAATCTACGCGGTAAATGCAATACACTGAGGGAAATAACCTTCGATGCAATGATACATGTTTTTCTCTGTTGGTGGGACGATAAATGTAGCGAACGGATAAGGAGCGATCAATCATGGCAAATATCGATTTAAAAGCTTATCAAATTCGAACTGATTTAGCGTTAGAGGCGCAAGAGATGGTGCAGGAAACGGATCGTGCAACAGGCGCAAAGGAAACAAATGATGTAAATGTTGAAGAAGAGACGATAGAAGGTGTGAAATTAACGCGGGTGACAATTGGGAAATCGGGTGCAGAACGGTTACAAAAACCAGCGGGTCATTACTTGACGTTAGAAGCGCAAGGGATAAGAAAACAGGATACACCATTACAAGAAAACATCGAACGCGTTTTTGCGCGTCAATTTGCGAAATTTTTAAGTGAGGCAGGCATTGCAAAGGATGCCACTTGTCTAGTCGTTGGTCTTGGGAATTGGAATGTAACGCCAGACGCGCTCGGACCAATGGTGGTCGAAGATTTGCTTGTGACGCGTCATTTATTTAAATTGGCACCGGAGGAAGTCGAAGAAGGGTACCGCCCTGTCAGTGCGTTGACGCCTGGCGTGATGGGAATTACCGGGATTGAGACGAGTGATGTCGTGTTTGGGGTCGTAAAAGAAACAAAACCGGATTTTGTGATTGTCATTGATGCACTCGCAGCTCGCTCGCTTGATCGTGTCAATACAACCATTCAAATTGCTGATACGGGCATTCACCCAGGAAGTGGGGTTGGGAATAACCGAAAAGCAATGAACAAAGAAACATTGGGCGTGCCAGTCATTGCGATTGGTATTCCGACCGTCGTTGATGCGGTGACAATTACGTCTGATGCGATTGATTACGTATTGAAGCATTTAGGACGAGAAATGAAGGAAGGAGACCAGCCGGCGAAACGGCTTGCACCAGCAGGGATGACATTTGGTGAGAAGCGGACTTTAACAGAAGAAGATTTACCTGACGAGAAAGAACGATCAGCCATTTTAGGCATGGTAGGGACATTAGAAGAAACAGAAAAACGTCAGTTAATTCGGGAAGTGTTGGCGCCACTTGGGCATAACTTGATGGTTACGCCAAAGGAAATTGATGTATTTATTGAAGACATGGCGCATGTCGTTGCCGGTGGGTTAAATGCGGCGTTGCATGGAAAAATTGATCAAGAGAATGTTGGGGCGTATACACGATAATACAGAAAGCGGAATTCAGTCACCGGAGGTCAGAGTCCTTAGATCTTGTGGCTGCGTCCCTGATCATAAAACTAAATATTTTATACATCTTCACTTCTGTCCTCATGCTTTTGTAAGGGGGGCAGATTTTTTTGTTCTAAAAGTGTGACTGGTACATACGTATAGCAAGAAGAAGGACAAGTAGAGGGGGTGTGACCTTTGCGTCATGGCATGCGCTTTGTGACAGTATTGGTCATTGCAATGATGACGTTATTTTTATGTACAAGCATGATTGTAGCATTAGGACCACAACATTATTTGTCCTCAAGTGCGTTAAAGAATTGGACAAGCGGATTAAAAGGAGAACATTTCTTACAATGGATGAGCACAGAAAACCGCATGTTTGCTCATGGATTGCCTGAAGAAGCAGAGACGTTGTCGCTTGGACAAGTGTTATTCCAAATGACAACCAGCATTAATACAGATGATCCACGGAGCCTACTTGGACGAGAATTGCCTGGTTTTTCATTATTTGATACGAAGATTCATATAGCGGGTGAAGGAACAGATTATACAAATTTACCAATTGAATCACCGCCACCAGATGATTTATTGGCATCTGATCGTGAAGCGACGAAACAAGCGTTGGAAAAAAAGAAAGCATTAGAGGAGGAAGGGAAAAACAAAGCATCACTTGATCAAGAGACGCCAACCGTATATATTGGTGCATCACACACGTATGAGTCTTTTTTCCCAGAATTAGAGCTTGATGATGGAACAGTTGCTGATAATGCGACACACCGGGAAATTAATATTACGATGACTGCCGAACGATTAAAGCAAGCATTGGCAAAGCATGGCATCGCTGCACAAGTAGAACAACAAGATGTGCAAGCAACACTTGTAGAACGTGGATTAAATTACCGCGAATCTTATAATGTTGCAAGAGAGTTTATTCAAGCGGCGAAAGAAGAAAATAAGGAACTTCATTTCTTTTTTGATCTGCATCGTGATTCCGTTGGGCGTGAAATGACAACGACAGAAATAAATGGCGACACGTACGCGCGCACCTTTTTCGTTGTCGGGACAAATTATGCTGATTATGCACCAAATTTAGCGGTGGCAGAATCGCTACACAATATGTTAGAAGAACAGTATCCAACGTTAAGCAGAGGTGTGTTTACAAAGGGCGGTGCGAATACAAATGGAAAGTTCAACCAAGACCTTGCGGAAAATTCAATTTTGATGGAAGTTGGCGGGGTTGATAATTCGTTAGAAGAGACGTATCGAGCAGTCGAGGCAGTAGCGGAAGTGTTTGCAGAGTATTACGCGCAGCAATTTGAGGGGGGCTCATAGTGGGGAAGTGGTTGAAACGGCTGGGGGGAATGATACTCATTTCCATGATCGGAGTGATGTTAGGGGTGCAGTGGATGAGTGAACAATATGGTTTATCGCAACCTGAACCGCTGCAATTGGCAGACAAAGGAGAAAAACATTCGTCTAAAACGACAGAAAGAAAAAAAGAATCGGAACGCCCACATGTACCGCAAACAGAAGGTGTCACAAACGTGGTGTCTGAGTTAGGGCAAGTGACTGCCAAAGGATCGCAGTCAGTAGTGAGAAGTGGGTTAGAGCGTATTGTTGGAGCGATCCAAAAAGGATTGTCGAAGGAATAGAAAAGAGATCATGAGCCATTACTGCGCCCTCCACATACACGACAATTTGCTAGAAAAACTGATCGCTTATTGAAGCTTGCGTTTCACCTTGCTATAATAGAAAATAGTGTCTATGTACGTTATTTTAGGGGTGAGCGAAGTAAGATGAATAATGAGCAGCGGGTCGCGCGGCAATCGAGAATCCGAAACTTTTCGATTATCGCTCACATTGACCATGGAAAATCCACACTTGCCGACCGTATTTTGGAGCGGACAGGTGCATTAACAGACAGAGAAATGAAAGACCAAACGCTTGATGCAATGGATTTAGAACGCGAGCGTGGGATTACAATTAAATTAAATGCTGTTCAGCTGCAGTATCAAGCAAAAGACGGAGAGACGTATATTTTCCATTTAATTGATACGCCTGGGCATGTCGATTTTACGTATGAGGTTTCACGTAGTTTGGCAGCATGCGAAGGGGCGCTATTAATTGTGGATAGTGCGCAAGGAATTGAAGCGCAAACGTTAGCAAATGTGTATTTGGCGCTTGATAATGAACTAGAAATTTTGCCAGTCATTAATAAAATTGATTTGCCAAGTGCGGAGCCTGAACGAGTAAAACGGGAAGTTGAAGAGGTCATCGGTTTAGATGCGTCTGATGCAGTGCTTGCGTCCGCGAAGAATGGCATTGGCATCGAAGAAATATTGGAGCAAGTTGTCCAAAAAGTGCCTGCGCCACAAGGGGACCCAGAAGCGCCACTAAAAGCATTAATTTTTGACTCTTTATATGATCCCTATCGTGGTGTAGTTGCCTACATTCGGATTGTGGATGGTACGGTGCGCCCAGGACAAAAGATTAAAATGATGCAAACAGGCAAAGTCTTTGAAGTGAGTGAAGTCGGTGTGTTCACACCAAAAGTGGTCAAATGTGATGAATTGACCGTCGGTGATGTAGGTTTTTTAACAGCAGCGATTAAAAATGTCGGCGATTCACGTGTCGGTGATACCATTACAAGTGCTGTTGGTGGTGCAACAGCGCCGTTGCCGGGGTATCGTCGGATGAATCCAATGGTTTATTGTGGACTTTATCCAATTGATACAAATGAATACAATGACTTACGTGAAGCACTGGAGCGATTAGAATTAAATGATGCATCCTTGCAATATGAACCGGAAACATCGCAAGCATTAGGATTTGGCTTCCGTTGTGGGTTTTTAGGATTGTTGCACATGGAGATTATTCAAGAGCGAATTGAGCGCGAGTTTAATATCTCTTTAATTACGACAGCGCCATCGGTGATTTATCATGTCACATTAACCGATGGAGAGGATGTCAAAATTGATAACCCGTCTAATATGCCTGACGCACAAAAGATTGATCATATTGAAGAGCCGTATGTCAAGTCAACGGTCATGGTGCCAAACGATTACGTCGGCGCGGTGATGGAACTTTGTCAAAAGAAACGCGGTGTCTTTGTTGATATGCAATATTTAGACGAGTTACGGGTACAAATTATATATGATATCCCGCTATCTGAAATTGTGTACGACTTTTTTGATCAGTTGAAGTCGAATACAAAAGGGTATGCATCTTTTGACTATGAATTAATTGGATACCGGACATCGAAACTCGTCAAAATGGATATTTTATTAAACGGGGAAAAGGTAGACGCCCTTTCAATTATTGTGCACCGTGATTCAGCTTATGACCGTGGGAAAGCGATTGTTGAGAAATTAAAAGAACTGATCCCACGTCAACAGTTTGAAGTACCAGTTCAAGCAAGTATTGGCACAAAAATTATTGCGCGTTCCACAATTAAAGCGATGCGAAAAAATGTCCTCGCAAAGTGCTATGGTGGCGACATTTCTCGAAAGCGAAAGCTACTTGAAAAACAAAAAGAAGGAAAAAAGCGAATGAAAGCGGTCGGGAATGTTGAAGTACCACAAGAGGCTTTTATGGCTGTGTTACGAATGGACGAAGATTAAAAGAAATAGGGCGCGCTATGACAAAAATGTGTTGTAGAGGCGCTCCTTTCATGCTGAGAGGAGAATGTTTATTGGGTCAATCTATCTATGTCCATATCCCATTTTGTGCGCATATTTGTCACTACTGTGACTTTAATAAAGTGTTTTTAGAAAATCAGCCGGTAGAGGCATATTTGGATGCGCTCATTGAAGAAATGCGTGTACTGCGTGAGCGACAAGGAGACGTTCCGGTAAGAACAGTTTATATTGGTGGTGGTACACCAACGGCTTTAACGAGTTTCCAGCTTGCACGTTTGCTTGAGAAGATGCATATGTTGTTTTCTGTACAGGGTGTTGAGGAATGGACAGTAGAGGTAAACCCTGATAGCGCTGATCGTGAGAAGCTGGCTGTGTTGCATGAATATGGGGTGAATCGCTTGAGCATTGGCGCCCAAACGTTTACACCGGCATTATTGCAAGAAATAGGGCGCTCACATTCTCCAGAAAGTGTGAAACGAGCAGTGGAAACGGCAAGAAGTGTCGGGTTTACGAATGTGTCACTCGATCTTATGTTGGGTTTGCCGAACCAAACGGAAGCGGACTTTTCCGACTCACTTGAGCAAGCGCTCGCTCTTGGCGTTGAGCACATTTCTGCCTATGCGTTAAAAGTGGAGCCAAAGACAATATTTTTTAACCGCCAGAAAAAAGGTACACTCCCTTTGCCGCCAGAAGAGACAGATGTTGCGATGTATCATGAGCTGCAACGGAAAACACGTGCCGCAGGATTGGTGCAGTATGAAATTAGTAATTTTGGTAAAAGTGGATATGAAAGCAAGCATAACCTCGTTTATTGGCATAATGAGGAATATGACGGGGTTGGTGCGGGTGCTTCTGGTTATGAGCAAGGTGTTCGTTACCAAAATATTGCCCCGATCCAGCAATATATCGATGCCGTGTGGGAAAAGGGCGTGCCGCGTTTACAGACGCATCGTGTCACACGAGTAGAAAAGTTAGAAGAGGCTGCTTTTCTCGGTTTGCGCAAACGCGAAGGCATTTGTAAAGCAGATTTTGCGCAGGCGTACGGTGAGCCATTTACAACGCTTTTTAGGGAGCCAGTAGCGACTGGCATTCAAAAAGGATTACTTGAAGAAACGCATAGCCACATCCGATTAAGTGAGGATGGTTTACTGTTAGGGAATGAAGTTTTCTCTTTATTCATTGCTTCTTTAGAGGACGTAGATGAATAAATTAAAATTTAAGTGCGTTTTTCAATTGACAAATTATGAGCTATTTGATAGTGTAACAGTAGTATTAGCACTCAAGTGTTGCGAGTGCTAACAGGGAGGTGTGACGATGTTAACAGAGAGACAATTGTTGATTTTACATGCAATTGTGGATGATTATGTGCGCTCGGCTGAACCAGTTGGATCGCGGAGTGTTTCAAAACGTGAAGATATCCCTTTTAGTCCAGCAACGATTCGAAATGAAATGGCGGATTTAGAAGAACTTGGCTTTTTGGAAAAACCACATAGCTCTGCTGGGCGCGTCCCCTCTCAGCAAGGATACCGTTATTATGTGGATCATATGAAGTTACCACATCGCTTAACAACGGTGGAAAAAGCAGGGTTATCACGTTTAGCCTCGGCGCAATTACAAGCAACAGAAGAAGTGTTTGAAGCGTCTGCTCGAATTTTGTCTGAGATGACAAGTTATGTGTCCGTCGTGCTCAGTCCAGAAACGTTAAAGGAAAAGTTGTGCAATATTCAAATTGTGCCAATGAACGACCAGCAAGCTGTTGTCATTCTTGTCAGTCAAACGGGGCATGTGGAAAATCGTCTCGTTCATATTGATGAAATGGTTACACCAGCTGATTTAGAGCGCACAGTCAATTTATTAAATGAACGGCTTGTCGGGACACCACTGTTGATGTTGCAAGACAAAATTACAATAGAGCTAGCTGACTTGTTTAAACGTCATGTAGGCAACTATCAGCACGTCATGAGCATGCTAAAGCAACTTACTTCCCGTCATCAACCAGAGAAAATGTTTTTCTCTGGAAAAACAAACTTGATGACGCAACCGGAGTTTCAAGACTTAGGTAAAATTCGACTTGTGTATAACACGTTTGAAGAAGAGACGAGGCTATCTCAATGGCTACGATCGCAACAAACAGACGGATTGCGTGTGTCCATAGGGGAAGAAAATGAACTTGAAGCTTTCTCGTCATGTAGCATTGTCATGGCTTCTTATACTGTGGATGGTTATGATGTCGGTACGATTGGTGTGATTGGTCCAACCCGGATGGAATACCGGCGGATGATGACCGTTGTCGATGTGCTCGCGCAAGATTTATCAAAACGCTTGTCGCGTTTACAGTAGCAACAAAAGAATGATCGCGTATATGCAACAGTCTTCACTGTTGCTGTACATAAATGAATAAAGTGAAGTCGTTATGGGAGGTGAACGATCGTGGTTGAGAAGCATGATGATCACGTTGCGCATAGTGAACAAGAAGACCAAGAAGTTCCCGCGCAAGAAGAGGTAGAAAAAGAAATGCCTGAGTCTGAGACAACGGCGTCTTCTGAACAATTTGATGAAGAAAATGAAGAAACGCCTGAGGCGGATCCGCGAGACACGGCACTCACTGAAATGGAAGAACGTCTCGCCCGTGTTCGCGCTGACTTTGAAAATTTCAAACGTCGTTCTAGAGCGGAGAAAGAGGCAGCTGCGAAATATCAGTCACAAAATCTTGTTGAAAAATTATTGCCCGTACTAGATAACTTTGAGCGTGCGTTAATGGTTGAACCACAACATGAAGAAACAAAGCAGTTACTTCAAGGAATGGAGATGGTCTATCGCCAGTTAGAGACAGCATTGCAAAATGAAGGTGTGCAAGTCATACAGGCGACAGGTGAGCTGTTTGACCCCCATCTTCACCAAGCAGTGATGCAAGTGGAAGAAGAAGGGTATGAACAAAATCAAATCGTAGAAGAGCTTCAAAAAGGCTATCAGTTGAAAGACCGCGTCATTCGACATTCAATGGTGAAAGTGAACGCATAAGTCTACTTTATTAAGGAGGAAAAGAAAATGAGTAAAATTATTGGTATTGATTTAGGTACAACCAACTCATGTGTTGCAGTGATGGAAGGTGGGGAAGCAACAGTTATTCCAAATCCAGAAGGAAACCGCACGACCCCATCTGTCGTTGCATTTAAAGATGGCGAGCGTCTCGTAGGTGAGGTCGCAAAGCGTCAAGCAATTACAAACCCGAATACGATTATGTCAATTAAACGGTACATGGGTACAGATCATAAAGTAGAAGTGGATGGTAAGAGCTATTCTCCGCAAGAAATATCGGCGATTATTTTACAAAAACTAAAATCAGATGCAGAAGCATACCTTGGTGAAACAGTCACAAAGGCGGTTATTACTGTACCAGCATATTTCAATGACTCACAACGTCAAGCAACAAAAGATGCTGGTAAAATTGCTGGTCTTGAAGTCGATCGGATTGTCAATGAGCCGACAGCTGCTGCACTGGCGTATGGTCTTGAAAAAGAGGAAGACCAAACGATTCTCGTCTATGACCTCGGTGGCGGCACATTCGACGTTTCGATCCTTGAGCTTGGCGATGGCTTCTTTGAAGTAAAAGCAACATCCGGTGATAACAAACTTGGTGGAGATGATTTTGATGAAGTGATCATTAATCATCTCGTGGCAGAGTTTAAAAAGGACAATGGCATTGACTTGTCTCAAGACAAAATGGCGATGCAACGCTTGAAAGATTCTGCGGAAAAAGCGAAAAAAGACCTTTCTGGCGTGACACAAACACAAATTTCACTCCCGTTCATTACAGCAGATGCAACAGGTCCGAAGCACCTTGAGTTGACACTGACACGGGCAAAATTTGAAGAGTTGTCCGCAGACCTTGTTGAGCGTACACTTGAGCCAACGCGCCGTGCATTATCAGATGCAGACATGTCCGCATCTGACATTGATAAGGTTGTCCTTGTTGGTGGATCAACGCGTATTCCAGCTGTACAAGAAGCAATTAAGCGCCTGACTGGCAAAGATGCGCATAAAGGGGTTAACCCAGATGAAGTGGTTGCACTTGGTGCGGCTGTGCAAGCAGGGGTATTAACAGGAGATGTAAAAGACGTTGTATTACTTGATGTGACGCCACTTTCACTTGGAATTGAAACAATGGGCGCCGTGTTTACAAAGTTAATCGAGCGCAATACAACGATTCCAACGTCGAAGTCACAAGTATTCTCAACTGCAGCAGACAATCAGCCGTCTGTGGATATTCACGTCCTGCAAGGTGAACGTCAAATGGCTGCCGATAATAAAACGCTTGGCCGCTTCCAATTGACAGATATCCCACCAGCACCACGTGGTGTACCACAAATCGAAGTGACATTCGACATTGATGCGAACGGGATTGTCAATGTTAAAGCGAAAGACCTTGGTACAAACAAAGAACAATCCATCACGATTACATCGTCTTCAGGTCTTTCTGATGAAGAGATTGATAAAATGGTGAAAGACGCTGAAGCGAACGCGGAAGAAGATAAAGCCCGTCGCGAAAAAGTTGAATTACGTAATGAAGCAGACCAGCTTGTCTTTGCGACAGAGAAAACGTTAAAAGACCTCGGTGACAACGTCGATGCTGCTGAGAAAGAGAAAGCAGAAGCAGCAAAAGAAAAAGTGAAAGCAGCACTTGAAGCGGACAACACAGACGACATTAAAGCTGCAAAAGATGAACTACAAGAGATCGTTACGGCTTTAACAACAAAAATGTATGAGCAAGCCGCACAAGCAGCCCAAGCACAGCAAGGTGCTGAAGGTGCTGAAGGTGAAGCTGGTGCTGATGCGAACCAAGATGATACCGTTGTTGATGCAGAATACGAAGAAGTAAAAGAAGACGAGAAGAAGTAAGCACGCACGATGAACGTAAAAGTCAAAGTCAGGTTAATGGCTTTGGCTTTTTTCACGAAAGTAGCAACAGGCGGTTGCCAGCACGTAAGCGGTGGTGGTAAGATGAACGTTATGTGAGCAATTGTGATGTACGTTTAGCGTCGTGATTAGTCGGGAGGGAAAGCGTTTGAGTAAGCGAGATTATTATGATGTACTTGGCGTTGGCAAAAATGCGTCAGAAGCGGATGTGAAAAAAGCTTATCGTCAACTGGCACGGAAATATCATCCGGACGTGAACAAAGAAGCGGATGCTGAGACAAAATTTAAAGAGGTAAAAGAAGCGTATGATACGTTAAGTGACCCACAGAAAAAAGCGCATTATGATCAGTTCGGGCATACAGATCCTAACCAAGGATTTGGCGGTGCTGGTGGTGCTGGTGACTTTGGCGGATTCAATGATATTTTTGATATGTTCTTTGGCGGTTCAGGTGGTGGAAGACGGAACCCGAACGCCGCACGTAAAGGCAATGACTTACAATATACAATGACATTAACATTTAAGGAAGCGATTTTCGGTAAAGAAACCGAGATTGAGATTCCGCGTGAAGAAACGTGTGAAACATGTAGTGGTTCAGGGGCAAAGCCGGGGACAAAACCAGAGACGTGTACACAATGTAAGGGGGCTGGACAATTAAATGTCGAGCAAAACACCCCATTCGGTCGTGTTGTCAATCGCCGTGTATGTAATCATTGTGGAGGCACCGGCAAAACGATTAAAGAGAAGTGTACGACATGTCATGGCAAAGGAAAAGTACGTAAACGGAAAAAGATTAGCGTGAAAGTGCCGGCAGGGATTGATAACGGTCAACAGCTACGTGTCAGTGGTCAAGGAGAAAGTGGATCAAATGGGGGTCCAGCTGGTGACCTATACGTCGTTTTCCAAGTAAAACCGCACGAGTTTTTTGAACGTGACGGGGAAGATATTTATTGTGAAGTGCCACTCACGTTCCCGCAAGCGGCATTAGGCGATGAAATTGAAGTGCCAACATTAACAGGTAAAGTGAAGCTGAAAATTCCAGCAGGTACACAAACAGGTACTAGCTTCCGTTTACGCGGAAAAGGCGCACCAAATGTGCATGGGCGAGGACAAGGCGATCAGCATGTACAAGTGCGTGTCGTTGTTCCAAAAAGCTTGACTGAAGATGAGAAAGAATTGTTGCGTGAGTTTGCCGGGATGCGTGGAGGCAGACCGGATGAGCAGAACGATGGATTTTTTGATAAATTACGCCGCGCGTTTAGAGGAGAATGACACGATCCAGAAGTTGGAAGTCAGTCGCCGGATGTCGGAAGAAACATTGACTCCGGCGCAAGCTGTTTTCTGGCTTTTCCTCAGTCCCCGTAAGCTTTCGGAAAGGTGGAGACAATCATGAAGTGGGCAGAGTTCCGTATTCATACAACCCAAGAGGCGGTTGAATCCGTCTCAAATCTTTTGCATGAGTCAGGTGCGGCAGGTGTGGCAATTGAAGACCCACAAGATTTAGTGACCGAATGGGCTAATCAGTATGGCGAAGTGTATGAACTATCTCCGGCTGATTATCCAACAGAAGGTGTGATGGTGAAAGCCTATTTTCCAATGGGGGATGACTTTACCGAGATGATTGTCCGTGTTGAGGCGGACATTAGGCAACTAGCAACGTATGAGATTGACCTGGGCGCAGCTGAGATGAGTTATGTTGAAGTCGATGAAAAAGATTGGGCAACAGCATGGAAAGCATACTATCATCCGGTTCAAGTGACCGAGCGATTAACGATTGTGCCAACGTGGGAAACATATACACCAAACGCGAATGAAACAGTGATTGAGCTCGACCCTGGGATGGCGTTCGGAACAGGCACACATCCTACCACAATCCTTTCGCTGCAAGCATTAGAAAAAACGATTCAGCGAGGGCACAACGTAATTGATGTTGGGACAGGGTCGGGTGTGCTCGCGATTGCTGCAAGTAAGCTAGGGGCAGAGACGGTGCTTGCGCTTGATTTGGATGAAGTTGCTGTCGAGAGCGCAAAAGCGAATGTGGCGTTAAACGAGCTGCCTACACCTGTGACGGTACGGAAAAATCATTTACTCGAAGGGATCTCTGAAAATACTTGCGACGTGATTGTTGCCAACATTTTAGCGGAAGTGATTGTATCATTTACCGAAAATGCGTATCGTGTGCTAAAGCCAGGGGGAACCTTTTTAACGTCGGGGATTATTACGCGGAAGAAAGAAGAAGTGACAACAGCACTTGAAAAAGCTGGCTTTTTCATTGATGAAGTGACGGAAATGGATGACTGGATCGCGGTTAGGGCGATCCGGAAAGGGTGACCTGTATGCAACGTTATTTTGTTGCCAATGAGCAAATGAGCGAGACGCACGTGACGCTCACCGGTGATGATGCGGCTCACATTGTGCGGGTCATGCGGATGCAGGCCGGGGATGAGATTGTTTGTCTCAATCAAGCAGGTCGCGGGGTGCGGGCAATCCTTGCTGTACTTTCTATCGACACGGTGGAGGCAGAGATTGTGTCTGAACTCTCTCTTACCGTTGAATTACCGGTGCACGTGACGATCGCACAAGGCATGCCAAAAGGGGACAAGCTCGAGCTCATCGTTCAAAAAGGAACCGAGCTTGGCGCGCGCGAATTTCTCCCCTTTTTTGCGGCTCGTACGATTGTGAAGTGGGATGCAAAAAAGGCGGAGAAGAAAACGATTCGGCTTGCAAAAATTGCGAAAGAAGCGGCAGAGCAATCATATCGGCAATTTGTCCCTCAGGTTGCTTCTCCACTCAGCAGTCAAGCGTTGTTAAAAAAAATGGCGACATATGATTGTGTTATTGTTTGTGATGAGGAAGTCGCGAAATCCGGTGAGCCGAAAATGCTCAAGCAAGCATTCATGAGCTTAGAAAAAAATCAGACGGTACTCTTCATCGTGGGTCCAGAAGGTGGACTGACACGTGAGGAAGTGGCAGACTTTCAGGCAAAAGGTGCGTATTGTTGCGGACTAGGACCGCGCATTTTGCGCACAGAAACAGCGGCGTTGTACGTGCTTTCAGCGCTATCGTATCATTTAGAAACTTGAGGTGAGTGTAGTGGCAACTGTGGCGTTTCATACGTTAGGATGTAAAGTGAATCATTATGAAACTGAAGCGATTTGGCAACTGTTCAAACAAGCGGGTTATGAAAAAGTAGATGAAGAAAGACGTGCGGATGTGTATGTCATTAATACGTGTACCGTCACAAATACTGGTGACAAAAAAAGCCGACAAATTATTCGCCGCGCGATCCGGAAAAATCCTGACGCCGTCATTTGTGTGACGGGTTGTTATGCGCAAACATCACCGGCCGAAATCATGGCGATTCCTGGGGTCGATATTGTGATCGGGACGCAAGATCGGACGAAGCTGCTTGATTATATCGCACAATATCAAAAAGAGCGCGAGCCGATCAATGGTGTCGGTAACATTATGAAGTCGCGCGTGTACGAGGAACTGGATGTCCCTTCATTTACCGACCGCACCCGTGCGTCCTTAAAAATTCAAGAAGGCTGTAACAACTTTTGTACGTTCTGTATCATCCCTTGGGCTCGTGGGCTGATGCGTTCCCGTGATCCAAAAGAAGTGATCAAACAAGCGACCCAACTTGTGGAAGCAGGGTATAAAGAGATTGTGCTCACCGGGATTCATACAGGTGGTTATGGTGAAGATTTAAAAGAGTATAGCTTAGCTCGTTTGCTTGAGGATTTAGAAGAAGTGCGCGGTTTGAAACGGATTCGGATTTCATCGATTGAAGCGAGCCAGCTCACCGACGATGTCATCTCTGTCATTGCCAAGTCGAAAAAAGTTGTCCGTCACATGCATGTCCCACTACAATCAGGTTCAGACACGGTGCTCAAACGGATGCGCCGGAAATATACGATGGCGCAGTTTTCTGAACGGATCACGAAGCTAAAAGAAGCATTGCCACGACTCGCGATTACATCAGACGTCATTGTCGGCTTTCCAGGAGAGACAGAAGAAGAGTTCCAAGAGACATATGACTTTATCGCTGAACACAAATTTAGCGAGCTACATGTCTTCCCGTATTCAATGCGGACAGGTACGCCAGCCGCGCGGATGACTGATCAAATTGCCGAAGACGTTAAAAGTGAACGAGTCCACCGTTTAATCGCCTTATCGGATCAATTAGCAAAAGATTACGCCTCGCAATTTGAAGGTGAAGTGTTAGAAATGATTCCGGAAGAGCGCGATAAAGAAAATCCTGATAGTGGGTTATTCATCGGGTACACGGACAACTATTTGAAGGTGAAAGTGGCTGTCGATGAAACGATGGTGGGTGAAATTGTACGTGTGAAGTTGACAAAAGCAGGATACCCGTACAATGAAGGTGAGTTTGTCCGGGTTGTGAAGGATGAGGTTGAAGTCAGGTAGATCAATGAAACAAAACAAAACACCCAAGGCGAGGTGTCATGAGACATGTGCCTTGGGTGTTTTTTATCGACTGAACGTAATGCCTGAAAAGAAGTGTCTATTGACATAAAAAACGATTTAAGGTGAAGGAGCAGGGCCTAAGTCAAACACATTGACTGTGGTACCACCTCTGATACCTATAGAAGTTCCTGTAGAGAGATTGGAAACGAGTAATTGAAGTCGTGGATTAGCATCATCTGTTGTACTGACCATAAAATAACTTCCGAAGTTAACAATATTGTCTCCCACGCCTCCACCGACCATATTGGAACGCATTTGGCTTTGGCCAATGGTGATTTTTTTTTGACTGGGCATTGTAGTATAAAAAGTGAATATGATACAGGAACTGTGGTAGAGCAGTTGGTGTGCGTGGTACTGCTCGTCGTGTGATGATTCGTTATGAATGTATCATTAAGGGAGTATTCGCCGTACTACTGTATCCCACCTAAAGGCATGAAATCCCAGTAATTCACATCGATTCCTGAGATGATGTTTCCTCCGACTGTGATGGTAGAGATGATGTCATTTATTGCCCCACTAATTGCTGCGATTGGTATAGTAGGTGGTGGTGAAAAGGTGATGCGACTTCCAACATAAATAGTGTTTGTGTTTGGGTTTGCAACGATTGCTATTGGTGTGGTGCCCTGTACTTGAATGTTTGCTAGCGTAGTGTTCGTAGGAATATCTCGTACGGCAATGAAAGACCCCATTGCAGTATTGAAACTAACATAAAGGATATTTGTGACAGGATTAATATTTAGCCCTTGACAAAACGGAAAACCGGTCAGTGTTGCGGTGATCGTATGGGTTGTTCCATCAATTACAGACACATTACTACTTGCCGGGGCACTTCCTGCATTGGTGACATAGATTCGATTGGTGATCGGATTAACCGTGATATCCCTTGAAAATAATCCCACTGTAATCGTGTGTGCAACTTGATTTATTGCACCATCAATGACAGAGACGATGCCATTCGGACCAGGTCTGTTCACAACATAAATGAGGTTTGTTGCAGGATTCGCAGCAATGGCATTTTCGGTACTAGTCGAAGCTGAGATTGGAATTGTTTGAACAATGTCATGTGTGATGCCATTCACAACATAAATCGTTAACTCTGTTCCGGACGTGACATAAACAAGATTTGTATTAGGATTTACAGTGACATCAAATGGTGCGGGGACACTATCGATCGTCATGATTACTTGATTTGTGTAGCCATCAATGACAGAAACGTTGTCACTACCTGTATTGGCGATATAAACGAGACTGGTGTATCGGTTGACCGCAACGCCATTCGGTGTATCTCCTACTTGTATCGTGGTGATCAATTGATTTGTCATGCCATCTATAGCAGCAACAGCATTTGCAGTTTGTGACGAAGCGTAAATGGTATTTTTCGCATTCATTCCTATACCAGGTAGACCTTGAGGTCCAGTCGCCCCCGTGGCGCCGGTAGAACCAGTGGGTCCAGTAGGGCCTGTGGCCCCTGTAACACCGGTAGGTCCAGTAACACCCGTAATACCGGTAATGCCCGTGGCCCCTGTGACGCCAGTAGGTCCAGTCGCTCCCGTGATACCGGTAGCGCCCGTGGCACCAGTAACGCCCGTGACTCCGGTGGCTCCCGTAACGCCAGTCGCGCCAGTAGAGCCGGTAACACCAGTCGCCCCAGTAACCCCTGTTGCTCCTGTGACGCCAGTAGAGCCAGTAGAGCCGGTAACGCCAGTAGGTCCAGTAGCACCAGTGACCCCGGTAACGCCGGTAATGCCAGTCGCGCCAGTAACCCCAGCACCCGTTGGTCCAGTCGGTCCTTGTGTGCCGAGTTCTTCCCAAGGATTCCACGTTGCTCCAGTGTCATCGGTTGCGCTACGTATATAAATGGTTGGGTTGCCAATGAGTAATTGTAAGATCGATGTTGTCGGTCCTGGAGTGATGACAGAGACATACAATGTCCAAATAGGGCTTGTAAACCCAAGTGGAGCGTTCACAGGTCCACCAGCGTTTCCTTCAGAACTGTACACACCTTCTGTAACAAACGAATCTAGATCACTACTGGATGGCACTTCTTCATACGGAAAAGCACCGACATCTTCAGCATTTAGCGTCAAACTGCCATCTGATGAGGCAGTTATGCCGTTAATATTTTCAATGCCACCAGGGATCTCACCAATTGAGAGAATGACATTCCCACCTGTATCAGGAAGAAGGTTATTGACACTTACAACACTTCCGGCAGGACCTGTTGCCCCCGTCGCCCCCGTTGGTCCGACTAGCGTAGGAATATTTGTCGCTGCCTTCATTTTCGATTCAAGAATGATTTCCTTTTTGAAAATCGTGTCGAGCATACAAGCCGCACTTTGATTAATGGCTAAAATGTCTGCGATTGTTGCAGGAGGTCCGGTTAAGCCCTCAAGTGTGCCTAGAGCGTACTGAATTTTCTCTCCCTCCGCATTGATAATATGTGCCAACCCCATTTCTTCCATGGCAATGGAGGCAAGCAATAAATTGACAACATCATCACGATTAAGTGTAATATTAGGTGTAATGTTAGGCATATTTGGTTGAGACATACGTATTTCCCCCTCTTGTTTCTTTGTGGAGAATAAGTGTAATTTAAAAAATGAAGCAGTGAGTAATGGCTAAAATTCATACATCATTTCTCCCTGTAACATAAAATATGTCGACAAGAGCTGAAAGGTGTAGCATAAATATAAAAAAGGGCGATTATCAGCTTATATCTAAAGGGAAATGTCGTTCAATGCCACAAGATAACCTTTTGCCTAATTTATGGTATGATAGTAAATGAAAAATTCCCCTTTTGGAAGGATGAAGAAAATGACAGTTAAAACAGCCTCGTTCATTGATCACACACTTTTACAAGCAGATGTGACAAAAGACCAAATTGAAAAGTTATGTAAGGAAGCAAAAGAGCACCAGTTTGCGTCTGTCTGTGTCAATCCGTATTGGGTGAAAACAGCAGCAACACTTTTAAAAGAAGCGTCAAATGTAGCAGTATGTACGGTCATTGGTTTTCCACTTGGACAAGCCACATCGGCGACAAAGGCATTTGAGACGACCAATGCCATTCAAAATGGTGCAACAGAAGTGGACATGGTGATCAACATTGCGGCATTAAAAGATCGGGACGACGAAACAGTACGTGCGGATATCGCAGCGGTTGTCGAAGCAGCAAAAGGTAAGGCATTGACGAAGGTCATCATTGAGACAGCGCTACTTACAGACGAAGAAAAAGTACGTGCGTGTGAGTTGTCAGTTGCAGCCGGTGCGGACTATGTCAAAACATCGACCGGATTTTCTACAGGCGGGGCGACAGCTTCTGATGTGCAGTTAATGCGGAAAACAGTTGGTCCAAATATTGGTGTAAAAGCATCTGGGGGTGTGCGCGATCGCACTGGACTCGAAGCAATGGTAGCAGCTGGTGCAACGCGCATTGGTGCGAGTAGTGGCGTGGCCATTGTTTCTGGGGAGAAGGGGACATCAACTTATTGAGCCCATGCGCCCATGAATCCGCTCGATGAAGCGGGCAAAAATATGTGCAAATGGCAGAACGACTAGTGAACAGATAACATTATAAATGACACTTGCATGAGCGAGTTGCATACTTGTAGATTCCGCTAGCAAAGATGAAATATGGGCGAGAAAGCCGATGAGCGGAAAAAAGGCGATTGCACCTAAAAGATTCAGCCAAATATGGGCATAGGCGACGAGGCGTGCCGCTTTACTTGCACCAATGCTCGCAATGTAAGCAGTGAGGCACGTACCAATGTTTGCCCCAAGCATAATGGCAATGCCAGAAGCCATATTAAGCGCGCTGTCTTGAATGAAACTCATTGCCATCGCAATCGTTGCTGTGCTAGATTGGACAATCATTGTCATTACAGCACCAACAACGATTCCCGATAGTGCATGTGCGTTTGTCCAATGAAAAAACGTATGTGTCATCGGTTCTGCTGCTAGTGGTGTGGCAAGGGTTTCTAAACCATGCATTGCGAGAAAAATGGCACCAACCCCAAAAAAAATGCTACCCAAACAATATAGTATTTTTTTTGGAAACAAGAGAAAGAAAATACCGAGTCCGATGAGCGGCACGGCAAGGTCTGTGAGTCGAAAGGCAATCAATTCTAATGTGAAGCAAGAACCAATATTTGTGCCTAGAATAATACCAATTGTATGGCGAAACGTCAGAAGTTGCGTCGCAACGAAACCAACAACCATGATCATCACAATTGTGCTGCTTTGAAAGATGGCGGTAATGACTGTACCAATGATAAGCCCTTTCCAAGCCGAGTCGGTGGCCCTAAGTAAAATGGGTTGTAAACGCCGGGCGCCGATTTGCATTAACCCAGAGCGTAAGATGAACATCCCGAATAAAAATAAAGTAATAAAGACAACGATGAGAGAAAACCATTCTTGTCCCATAAAAAATGTCACCTCGCGCGATACTAAAATGGGGTCATATCGTTCTTGTCCTATTACTATATGAATCGATTTTCATGACAAGACCAGAAACATAGGAACGTACAAATTTTTCATTCATGGAGTTGACCTTGTTTAAAGGCTGTATTATAATGTATGAAGGCGTGTTTTCGCACGTGTTTTTAGTTTGGTTGTTTTCGGAGGGAGGGAAATAGAATGGCAGAAACTCGCGTTCGTAAAAACGAATCGATCGATGCTGCACTTCGTCGCTTTAAGAGATCAATCTCCAAAGAAGGAACATTGGCTGAGGTTAAAAAACGCAAACACTTCGAAAAGCCAAGTGTAAAGCGTAAGAAGAAATCAGAAGCGGCTAGAAAGCGGAAGTTTTAAGTGACTGGAGCGGCTGTGTCAACAGATAGAAAAGCTTGAAAATAGTAGAAGAAACTTCTTTCGCATTGCATGCTCAGTCATGAAGTGAAGCAGCGTAAAGAATCCCTCCATGGATTTCAACAAGCGAGGTGAGAACAAGTCCCTCGTGTAACCTAGCAAAACATGTTTTTCGGACTGGAATCATACATGCCAGGTTTATTGATAAAAGAAACTTATAACGATCCAAGAAATTGTCTGTATAACAAGCCTCTGCCTTACGCAGGGGCTTTTAACATACATAGATGAGATGGCTGATGAAACCATTCGCACGAAGTAAAAAAAATGAAACCTTTCTTGATCATTTTCGTAGAAAGAGTGATGGACCATCTACGAGGGAGGTGAGGACAGCAGATGAGTAAATGGTTAAAGCTAACATTTGTTACATGGATCACTGCTTTTTTACTAACCCCGTTTTACATGCTAGCCAATCAATCACATGATGGGAAGAAGCAAGTGTTTGTCATACCAGTTGAGCAAACAGTAGAGCGTGGGTTGGAAGCATTTTTGGCGCGTTCGTTTAAAGAGGCAGAAGCTTCGGGCGCTGATCGCATCATCTTGGACATTCACACGCCTGGTGGTGCAGTTGATGCCGCAGGAAATATCGCTAACATCATTAACAGGGCTCAAATTCCTGTAACAGCATTTATCAACAATGAGGCGATTTCTGCCGGTGCGTACATTGCGCTCAATGCGGACGATATTGTCATGGCTCCGGACGGACAAATTGGATCAGCCGGGGTCATTGATGGCGACGGAAATGCAGCAGAAGAGAAGATGCAGTCTCTTTGGATCAGTCGCATGATGACAGCTGCAGAAGAGTACGGACCAGATGGAGGACGTGACCCGGCGTACGCCCGTGCGATGGCAGACCGTGACTTTAATGTGGATGGATTTGAACCAGGTTTTTTAACATTAAATGCTGATCAAGCATATGAAGTTGGGTATGCTGAAGCAATTGCCGCTAACTTGGACGAAGTCATCACTTACCTTGGCTATGAACAAGATGACATCAATATTGTTCATGCTGAAGTGAGCATTGCAGAGCATCTTGCACGTTTTGTGACACATCCATTTGTCATTCCTATTCTGTTATCGATAGGAAGTCTTGGTCTAGTAATGGAAGTATATTCACCTGGTTTTGGTATTCCTGGCATCATGGGGATTAGTGCATTGCTCTTATTTTTCTACGGGCACATGGTTGCAGGTTTTGCGGGGTGGGAATCACTTATTTTGCTTGGCATTGGTGCTGTCTTGCTTGGAATCGAGATTATGGTCCCCGGGTTTGGGATTTTTGGTATACTGGGAACAGGGTTTATTTTAGGCGGCTTGTTCATGGCTTCTTTTTCTACAACAGTGATGGTGTTTTCTGTAGCCATTGCCCTTGTTCTAACCATCATTTTAGCTGTTGTGTTGTTTGTTTTCTTTGGAGATCGAGGTCCTTGGAAGCGGCTTGTCTTACAAACGCCAGCTGTTGCAACAAGTGGCGATGAGCTCGTTCAAAGTGGTGCAGTGAGGCATTTAGTTGGCGTTGAAGGAAAGGCATTGACGGATCTTCGTCCATCTGGAATTGCACTCATTCAGGATGAACGATTAGACGTTGTTTCTGAGGGAGGTTACATTGCGAAAGGGAGCCAGGTGAAGGTTGTACATGCATCAGGGGCACGTATCGTTGTTCGAGCACTTGAGTAACAGTGCCCGGAAGTGAAATTTTTGTAAGAGAAAGAGGAGGAGAAAGAGAATGGATCAAAACCTTATTTTTGTACTTGTTATTGCAGCGGTTGCGATTATTTTATTGTCAATCTTGTTTACATTCGTACCTGTTGCACTGTGGATTTCAGCCATTTCGGCAGGAGTTCGTGTAGGAATTTTTGAGTTAATCGGGATGCGCTTACGCCGTGTGATTCCGTCCCGTGTCGTGACACCACTCATTAAAGCGGTAAAAGCAGGAATCGATTTAAATACTGCGCGACTAGAAGGACATTATTTAGCAGGGGGAAATGTTGACCGTGTTGTTAATGCGTTAATTGCGGCACAACGGGCGAACATTGATTTATCATTTGAGCGCGCGGCGGCGATTGATCTTGCTGGTCGTGATGTGTTAGAGGCAGTACAAATGAGTGTCAACCCGAAAGTTATTGAAACACCGTTTATCGCGGGTGTAGCGATGAACGGGATTGAAATTAAAGCGAAATCCCGGATTACTGTACGTGCAAACATTGACCGCCTTGTCGGTGGTGCTGGTGAAGAAACGGTTATTGCCCGTGTTGGGGAAGGGATCGTTTCAACGATCGGTTCTTCAGAACATCATAAAAACGTGCTTGAGAACCCGGACACCATTTCACAAACGGTGCTTTCAAAAGGTTTAGATTCTGGAACCGCGTTTGAAATTTTATCGATTGATATTGCGGACATTGATGTCGGTAAAAACATCGGTGCAGAGTTGCAAACAGACCAAGCGGAAGCAGATAAGAAGATTGCCCAAGCGAAAGCAGAAGAGCGTCGCGCGATGGCGGTTGCCCAAGAACAAGAAATGAAAGCGCGCGTCGAAGAAATGCGGGCGAAAGTGGTTGAAGCAGAAGCGGAAGTACCACTTGCTTTATCAGAGGCGTTACGTCAAGGTCATATGGGTGTCATGGATTATATGAACTATCAAAATGTCATGGCTGATACCGATATGCGCGACGCGATTAGTAAATCGTCTAGCGATGTTCAGGACGCTAATGTTGATGAGAACAAATAACCAATAGCCAACTGAGAAACGTTGGGACAGTGTGCGAGGACTGAACGACCTCGCCCTTGTTCCGAAGTGCAAAGGGGGGTTACACCCATATGGAAGAACTTATTGATTTTATTTTTAGCAATCCGATCCCTGCCATCATTGCGATCGGTGCGATCCTTAGTTTCTTCTCGCGTTTGCTTAAGGGAGAGCCTGTTAAAAAGGAAGAATCAGCATCTGCTTCACGCGCGGACGAACAGTCGTCAGATGAAGGGTTCGACTGGCAAGATATATTTGATCCTGATACATGGAAAGATAAAGAGCCTGAGCCTGCATCTGCACCTGCGCCAAAATCTGAGCCTCAGATCGTAACAGCATTAGACGAGCGTGAGACGCGCGTGAAACAGGAAGAGCTAGAGCGGTTGCAGCAACAGTTAGAGCAAAAAATAAATCGTATGAAAAAACAAACAGTGGTTACACGAAAGCCACAGCAGCAATCGCCTGCAGCAAGTCCATTGCACTTTAGCCGTCCTTCTGGTCAAGAAGCGATGCGTGCGGTTGTGTGGGCTGAAATCATCGGGTCACCTAAAGGGCGAAAACAGGTACAATCTCGTTTGGTGAGAAGATAAAAGCAACATGTGACCATTTAGATGGCTGTATATGATAACTGCAAATGAAGCAAAAGCCGTGATGTCAATGACATGACGGCTTTTTGTGTGCTATTTAAAGGGTCTTTTTCATACACTCATACGAGAGGGGGAGAGCTGCATGAAGAAAATGGCAAACAATATGAAACGTTGGTTGGGCCAACGCATGCAGCTACCGGCAGATGTCATGATGGATCTGCCACGAATTACGATGATTGGACAACTGCATATTTATATTGAAAACCATTGCGGTGTACAGCGCTTTTCACGGGAAGAAATATGTTTATTTTTAAAACAGGGGCAGTTACTCATTCGTGGAAGTGGCTTTATATTAAAAACGATTATGCCTGAGGAACTTTTATTAGAAGGACGTATTGAGCATGTGTCATTTATACAAGACGAAACGAAAAAGAAATAGAAATAAAGGAGAGGGCATTTGTGCGAAACAACGCGGCAAAACAAATACGTGGTTATGTGACAGTTGAGATCACAATGGAAGAACCAACGCGGTTATTAAATGCTTGCTTAAGGAGAAAGATAGAAATATGGAATGTCCGATATAAAAAAGGTGATACGCTCCAGTTTGACATGTTTCTTGATCATGTTCACGATCTTAGAATGTTGTTGCGTGCATTTAAATGTAAGACAACCTTTAAGAGGCGTAGTGGATTCCCTTTCTTTTTAAAACAAATGCGCGTTCGAATTGGATTGTCGCTGGGCGTTGTTCTCTTTGCTACCATGATGATGTTAGCAGCAAATATGGTGTGGGATATTGAAATTAAAGGAGCAAGCCCGAAAGTGGCGCAGGAGCTACGTGAAGTAGTGGACGCACTTGGAATCAAACGAGGAAAATTCCAATTTCTTTTACCACCACCGGATGAAATTCAACTTCTTGTCACAGAAGAAGTGGACGAGGCAACTTGGATTGGGGTGCGTAAAAAAGGGACGACCTTTGAATTTGAGGTTGTGGAGCAAGTGAGGCAAGCGCCAGCAGAGCGGTTAAGCCCTCGCCATCTCGTTGCTTCAAAACGGGCGGTCATTCATAAGATTTTTGTCGAAAACGGGAAAGCTTTAAAACATACAAATGATTATGTGGAGAAGGGGGATGTCATTGTTTCGGGTGTCATTGGTGTAGAGGGAAAAGAAAAGATTGTTGCCGCAAAAGCGACTGTGATCGGTGAAATATGGTATACTTCAAATGTAACCATTCCATTAAAAAACACGTTCACAACGTTGACAGGCACGCAAAAAAACCGACGCTCACTTATGCTTGGTGGTTTTGAAGTTCCCGTTTGGGCGTTTACAAAGCCGGCGTATGAGCAGTATGAGACATTTGAGCGAGAAACAGACTGGTCATTATTTGGTTATCGGTTACCAGTTCAGTTCAAAACGACAGAACAACGTGAAACATTTTCATTTGAACGTACGTATACAGAAGAAGAGGCAAAAAAAGTCGCAATGGCAGGGGCACGGACAGAATTACGGGAGCGGCTACCGGAAGATGCAGTCATTAAATCTGAAAATATTTTGCAGCAACGTGTTGAGGATGGTACAGTTTCATTAACGATTCATTACCAAGTTTTAGAAGAAATTACGCAAGAAAAACCAATTATACAAGGAGACTGATGCGATTGTCAGAAGCATTTGTAATCCAACTAGATACAGAAGATGCTGCGTTGACGCAAGCATTATATGGTCCAGGTGATGCACATTTACACCAGTTAGAACAAGCATTATCCCTTCAACTCGTGACACGCGGAGAGGAGATTTTGGCAACCGGAGAAAAAGGCAATGTTGATCGGGCGACCCGTGTGCTGAAAGCGCTTGTCCAAGTAGTGAGCCAGAAAATCGAATTGACGGAACGTGATGTGCTCTATGCGGTCCAATTAGAAGCGCAAGGGAAACTGGATGACTTACATGACCTATACGGTGATAAAATTACAACGACGATTAAAGGAAAAGAGGTCCAGGCGAAAACACTCGGACAACGACATTACGTGTCTCTCATCAAAAATAAGGACATGGTTTTTGGTGTCGGACCTGCAGGCACAGGAAAAACGTATTTAGCTGTTGTCATGGCAGTAACGGCACTGAAGGAAGGCAAAGTGGAGCGCATTGTTTTATCAAGACCTGCTGTAGAAGCAGGCGAGAGCTTAGGTTTTTTACCGGGTGACTTGAAAGAAAAGGTTGATCCGTATTTGCGTCCTATTTATGATGCGTTGCATGACGTTTTAGGTGTAGAACATACAGCGAGACTGATGGAAAAAGGAACGATTGAAGTGGCGCCACTCGCATATATGCGCGGACGTACTTTAGAAAATGCGTTTGTCATTTTAGATGAGGCACAAAACACGACAGAAGAACAAATAAAAATGTTTGTGACCCGGTTAGGATTTGGTTCAAAGATGGTCGTCAACGGTGACTTGACGCAAATTGATTTACCAAAGGGAAAACGATCGGGATTGAAAGCTGCTACTGAAAAGTTAAAGCACGTATCTGGCATTGGATTTTCATATTTACAAGCAAGTGATGTGATTCGTCATGTGTTGGTACAGCAAATTTTACATGCGTATGAGAGCGAAAGTCAGGAGTCTGAGGCGGGAAGTTAGAAAGGATTTTAATGAGTTAGCCCGGAGCTCCCCTCCGGCAACCAATTTCTGAACGCTTGAATGGAGGTGATGAAATGACAAAGAAGAAAAAAGCTTCTGCGGCGTCTGGATGGTGGTCGAAAGTCAAACATCAGCCATATACGCGAGCGGTGATTTTCGCGCTCATTGGCGTGATCATGTATGTCATGATGATTGACAATATCATACCTGAGCGTTTAAACATTGCATTGTCAACGCCTGCGGAACAGGATCTTCATTCCCGTGTAACAGTGGAAGATAAACAAGCGACGGAAAAGCGGCGTGAAGAAGCAAGAGAAAGTATTGAATCACAGATGAAGCACAAGAAAAATTATAAAGAAGAGCGTCGGCAACATGTAGAAACGATTTTTAGTGTGGTTGCTAAAGTGCGTGATGAAGCGAAAGAAGCCGACAAGAAGATGTCGGTCAAGGATCAGATTAAGGAAATACGTAACGATTTTTCAGATAGCATGAACACAGAGATTTCTGATGATCAGTTGACTGTCTTGTTAGATACGCCCGATCAACAATTCGAGCTTGCCAAAGATACAGCGGTAAGTGCTGTTTATGAAACGATGAGTGAACAAATTCGCGTCGGTGAGCTGCAAGAGGCAAAGCAGCTGGCAAAAGAGCAAGTGGCAAGTGTGTCTAATTTAATGGCAGGTGTGCGAGAAACGGTAAGTGGTCTTGTCGATACTGCAATTACGTTTAATGTGACATATGATGCAGAAGCTACAGAACGTTTACGTAAAGAAGCTGCAGATGAGGTTGAACCGGTAGTGATTCGCGATGGGGAATTGCTCGTGAAAGCAGGGGACATGATCACACATCCTGTGTATGAAAAGTTACGGCTAGTCGGTTTGTTAGATGATGCCCCGATTATTTATCCTTATATTGGACTAGCGCTGCTCGTATCTTTAATCGTGGGGATGTTGGTTTATTTTTTAAACGACTCTCAAACAAGTGTCGCGACAAACCATTCACACTTACTCATGTTTGCAATGGTGTTTGTCATGATGTTATTAATTTTAAAGGGATGTAGTTATTTGGCTCCAATGGTTGATCAGAGTGGTTTAGGGTATGCCGTTCCAGCAGCTGCAGGTGCGATGTTACTGTCACTACTCATTCATCCTAAGATTGCGATTATGACAAGCTTTATTTTTGCGATCATTGGCAGTGTATTTTATAACAACGATTCTCCAGGGACATTTGCATTTACGTACGGTTTATATATTCTTATCAGTTGCTTAAGTGCCATTTACTTTTTAAAGCATACAAATCGGGCCACGCGTATTTTGCGGGCAGGATTTTTTGTCGCTTGTGCGAACATCGTGACGGTACTCACACTTTTGTTGATCAAGACAATTCATATTGATTGGGTTGAATTTGGTATACATTTTGGCGCAGCATTCTTATCGGCTTTTATTGCTGCTGTACTAACGATTGGAATTTTGCCGTTTATTGAGACAGGTTTTGGTGTGTTGTCTGTATCTCGCTTGATTGAGTTGTCAAATCCGAATCATCCGTTACTGAGAAAAATATTAATTGAAGCACCCGGAACGTATCACCACAGTGTTGTTGTCGGTAACTTATCAGAAGCAGCTTGTGAAGTGCTCGGTGAAAATGGATTGCTCGCACGTGTGGGTGCGTATTATCATGACTTAGGAAAAACAAAACGTCCTCACTTTTTTATCGAGAATCAGTTAAAGGGGGAAAACCCTCATGATAAAATTTCTCCGCAACTGAGTAAAACGATTATCATTTCACATCCGTATGACGGTGCAGAATTGTTACGTGAACATAAAATGCCAAAAGAGATCATTGATATCGCTGAACAACATCACGGGACAAGCTTGCTAAAATACTTTTATCATAAAGCGAATGAAGAAAGCGATCAGCCATTACCTGAATCCCAATTCCGTTACCCGGGTCCGAAACCACAAACGAAAGTCACATCGATCATCTCTATTGCTGATAGTGTGGAGGCAGCTGTTCGCTCAATGCAAAAACCAACACCGGAGAGAATCGAGCACCTTGTTGATAAAATCATTAAAGATAAGCTAGAAGATGGTCAATTTGATGAATCAGACTTAACGTTAAAGGAATTGAATAAGATTAAGCGATCAATCTGCGAGACGTTAAAAGGAACTTTCCATCAACGGATTGAGTACCCAGAAGACACGTTAAAAGGAGACAAGTAAATGTTAGAGATTGAAGTAACCGATGAAACAAACACACTGACTTCAGCACAATTAACGATTGCTAAGCAAGTATTGACTCATGCAGCAGCAGAAGAAAATGTCAGTCGTCTAAGTGAAGTGTCTGTAACGTTTGTTGATGAAAAAGAGATCCAGTCTTTAAATGCTACACACCGCGGGTTAGACAAAGCAACAGATGTGTTGTCCTTCGCTTTACATGATGGTGAAGAAGAGGTGGATTTGATTCTGCCTGAAGGGATGAGGGACATGCTTGGCGATATCGTTATTTCGGTGCCGCATATAGAGCGCCAGGCATCAGAGTACGGGCATACGTATGAACGAGAGCTTGCATTTTTACTTGTGCACGGTTTTTTACATCTATTAGGGTACGATCATATGAATGAAACGGATGAAAAAAAGATGTTCACAAGACAGGAGGAGATTTTACAATCTTATGGGCTTGGAAGACCGCAATCGTAAAGGGATTCGTCGGCTGTTTCGATCTTTTGGTTATGCAATGTCAGGGCTCGCTTATGTATGCAAAAATGAGCAAAACATGCAAGTTCATCTTGTCAGTGCCGCACTTGTCATATGTGCGGGATGGTATTTAGCTATTCCCCTAACCCATTGGCTCGTGTTGCTGCTCGTGATTGGGGGCATGCTTACGTTAGAAATTATGAATACCGCCATCGAGCGAACGGTTGACTTAGTTGTAGAAGCGTACCATCCATTAGCGAAGCGGGCGAAAGATATTGCAGCTGCGGCGGTGTTTATGTTCAGTTTATTTGCTGTAATAATTGGTCTGTTTATTTTTATCCCGCCAATTGTAAAATTGTTTTGAGAGGAGCATATTTATGGATAAGAAAGCATTAATGGAGCAAGCGCTGGAGGCACGACGTCATGCGTATATTCCTTATTCATCCTTTGCAGTCGGAGCGGCATTGTTACTTGCTGATGGGACAGTTGTACATGGTGCCAACATTGAAAATGCTTCGTACGGTTTAACAAATTGTGCCGAGCGAACAGCACTTTTCAAGGCATACAAAGAGGGGCATGCGCCGTTTCAAGCGATCGCGGTTGTCGCTGATACCGATGAACCAATTTCTCCTTGTGGGGCTTGTCGTCAAGTATTAGTTGAGCTTTGTCCGCCGGATATGCCTGTTTATTTAGGGAACTTACAAGGTGATTGGCAAGAAACAACTGTTCAAGCACTATTACCAGGATTTTTTAAAGCGGAGGACATGTATGAGCGTTAAGGAACAATCATTTAAGTCAGGTTTTGTCTCGATTATCGGTCGACCGAATGTCGGCAAGTCGACGTTATTAAACCATGTGATCGGTCAAAAAATTGCAATCATGTCAGACAAACCACAAACAACGAGAAACAAAGTACAAGGCGTGTATACGGATGCTGATGTGCAAGTTATTTTCATTGATACACCAGGGATCCATAAGCCGAAACATCGTCTCGGTGATTTCATGATGAAAGTGGCTAAAAATACGTTACGTGAAGTCGATCTCATTTTATATGTCATTTCTGCCGATGAACAATTCGGCCCGGGTGAACAATATATTCTCGAACGTTTACAGGAAACGAACCAGCCGGTATTTTTGGTCGTTAATAAAATTGATAAGGTGACCTCAGATGAATTGCTTCATATGATCGCATCTTATAAGGATCGGTATGATTTTGCAGAAATTGTTCCGATTTCAGCACTGGAGGGTGAGAATGTCCCAACACTGATGAAACAAATCGTGTCTTATATGAAAGAAGGACCTCAATATTATCCGGCTGACCAAGTGACAGACCACCCAGAACGATTCATTGTTTCCGAGCTCATTCGTGAGAAGGTGTTGCAGTTAACACGCGAAGAAATTCCCCATGCAATCGCGGTTGTTATTGAACAAATGAAGCGGCGGGACAATGGAAAAGTGTATGTAGGAGCGACGGTCATTGTCGAGCGTTCTTCGCAAAAAGGAATGATTATCGGGAAGCGTGGGGCAATGTTGAAAGAGATCGGTCAGCTTGCACGTGCAGATATTGAAGCCTTGCTTGGTTCGGGCGTGTTTTTAGAATTATGGGTGAAGGTGCAAAAAGATTGGCGTAATCGTCCTGCACAACTACGCGATTTTGGTTTTAATGAAGAGGACTATTCGTAAGCAGGACACGTAATTTTGAAAAAGTCAAGGGTGGGGAATTAACAATTTTTCCATAGCATGATACGTGCGTCTACAGGTGAACATAACAAGCAAAGGGTCGCCCCGTAGAAGACGGTGCGTTTGTAAAAGAACCTAGGAAATGAAAGGGTGGCTTTTAATGCTTGAGCTATTATGGAAAGTATTTTCGCAGACAGGGAATGTAGACATGTATTTGTTATTGAAAGAGCTAGAGGAAAACGGAGAAGACCTTGAAAATAACACAAGTGAAACCGGCTCACTTGGTCCTTCTCCTCTTTAAAAACCCGCACCAATATAGGGAGAGGTCATGTTAAAAAAAGTCGACGGCATTGTGCTGAAATCGATTGATTACGGAGAGACAGATAAAATTGTGACATTGTATACAACGTCTTATGGGAAGATGGCTGTGTTAGCAAAAGGGGCCAAAAAAGGGACGAGCCGTTTTTCAGCAGTGACACAGCCATTTGTGTATGGGTCGTTTTTGTTTTTTCAAGGACGAGGCATGCCATCACTTAGTCAAGGTGATGTGTTGCAGTCGTTTAAAACAATTCATATGGATATGACAAAAGCTGCGTATGCCGCATACATGGTAGAGTTAGTCGATAAACTTACAGAAGCGCGGCGGATATATTTGCATGTATTTGACTGGCTTATTGTCGCACTAAAACAACTTGAAACAGGATACGATGGTGAAGTGATTGCACGTATCGTCGATTTGAAAATGTTAACGGTCGCCGGCGCAAAACCTGTGTTGGATTATTGCGCGGTTTGTCGTTCAGACACTCATGATCCAACCGTATTTTCGATTACACAGGCAGGTTTTTTATGTGTCACTTGCGCGTACCGTGATCAGCATGCTTATCCAATATCAATTACCTTTGCCCAGTTGTTACGTACACTTTATTATGTCGACTTAAACAAGATCGGCACAATTTCAATTTCAGCAAGCACAAAGAAGCGACTCCGTACAATGTTGCATATGTATTACGACGAATATGTAGGGATTCATTTAAAGACACGGGGGTTTATTACGCAACTAGAGCGGTATGATCCACGTCTTTTCACGCTTGACAATGATTAAAAAAGCGACTATAATGAGCAAACAATGAAAAGGTGCGTCTGAGGGAAAAAAGAGCGTTTGCGTCACTTGATGCATAGCGATCCTAGGGTGGTGTGAGCTAGGACATCAAAGCAAGTGTACAGGCAATTCCCGAGCATAATCGGATAAAGTGATCGACCATCAGCAGTCAGGAATTAGAGACCAGAAGTCGGAACAAAAGGGCATCATCCGACCTCGGGCGACTGATTTTTGACTTCCGGTCGATAAGTAGGGTGGAACCGCGGGCAAACTGCTCGTCCCTATGCCACATGGGCGTAGAGGCGAGTTTTTTTTGTCGTCTACTGCCCCTAATAAAGGAGGACAATCAATGGATGTTCAGTCAATGATTTTAACGTTGCAATCTTTTTGGTCAAAGCAAAACTGTATCATTATGAATGCCTATGACATAGAGAAAGGGGCAGGAACGATGAGTCCGCATACGTTGCTACGTACAATTGGCCCTGAGCCATGGAACGTGGCCTATGTGGAACCGTCGCGCCGTCCTGCTGACGGGCGTTACGGAGAAAATCCAAATCGCTTATACCAACATCACCAATTTCAAGTCATTATGAAACCATCGCCGCTTCATATTCAGGAGCTCTATTTAGATAGTTTGCGGGCGTTAGGTATTGATCCGTTAGCGCACGACATTCGTTTTGTGGAAGATAACTGGGAGAATCCGACGCTTGGCTGTGCAGGCCTCGGCTGGGAAGTATGGTTAGATGGCATGGAGATCACGCAATTTACGTACTTCCAGCAAGTAGGTGGTATGGAAGCGAATCCCGTCTCTGCCGAAATTACGTATGGCCTTGAACGGTTAGCGATGTATATTCAAGACAAGGAAAATGTGTTTGAGCTTGCCTGGGTCGATGAATTTACATACGGTGATATTTTCCATCAGCCAGAGTACGAGCATTCTAAATATACGTTCGAGGTGTCGGACACGAAGATGTTGTTTTCGCTGTTCTCGACGTATGAAACAGAGGCGACGCGTGCACTTGAGGCAGGACTTGTCTTTCCTGCGTACGATTACATTCTCAAATGTTCGCACACGTTCAATTTGCTTGATGCACGGGGCGCGATTTCAGTCACTGAACGAACTGGATATATTGGGCGTGTACGTACGCTTGCGCGGAAAGCAGCGCGTCTCTATTATGATGAAAGAGAAAGGCTTGGTTTTCCGATGTTAAAGAAGGAGGGCTCCTCACATGAATCATAAGCCATTGTTATTAGAAATTGGTGTAGAAGAATTGCCAGCACGAGAAGTCGTACCGGCTGTGAAGCAGCTCGGTGAGAAAGTGCGCGCATGGCTGGATGACAAAGGATTGTCATATGAAAAAGTCGAGACGTACGCGACACCGCGGCGTTTGGCTGTCATTGTTGAGGCACTTGCTGTAAAGCAGCCAGATGTCACTGCTGAAGTACGTGGACCGGCAAAAAGGATTGCGATGGATGCTTCTGGTGAATGGACAAAAGCGGCCCTTGGGTTTGCCCGCGGTCAAGGCGTCGAGGCGCAAGCACTTCAAGTCAAGCACGTTGGAGATGTCGAATATATTTTTGCCAATACATTTACGGCTGGAAAAGAAACGATTTCCCTTTTGCCTGAGCTAAAAGACATCGTAACGTCGCTTAATTTTTCGAAAAATATGCGTTGGCATACGTATGATTTACGTTACGCGCGCCCGATTCAATGGCTTGTGGCGCTTTATGGAGAAGACGTTGTCCCTTTTTCAATCACAGCCGTTTCAACAAACCGACATACAAAGGGGCACCGCTTTTTAGGGGAGGAAGTCACGTTACACTCTCCGGATGAGTATGTAGAAAAGTTAGAAGCGCAATATGTCATGGTTGATGTAGAGAAGCGTAAGTCGCGCATTTGTATGCAATTAGAACAACTGATGACGAAAAATGGTTGGCATATTCCAATTGACAAAGCATTGTTGGAAGAAGTGACGAACTTAGTGGAATATCCAACGGCACTTGCTGGTCAGTTTGATGAAGCATTTCTATCTTTGCCAAAAGAAGTGCTTGTAACGACCATGCGTGAGCACCAACGCTATTTTCCAGTTACAGACGCCAATGGTCAGTTGCTTCCTTATTTTGTGACCATTCGCAATGGGAACGATGCATCTATCGCGCAAGTGGTGAAGGGCAATGAAAAAGTGTTACGAGCGCGCTTGGCAGATGCGAAATTTTTCTATGAAGAAGACGGAAACCGTTCGATTGAAGAGTCAATTGCGAAGCTAGACCACATTGTTTTCCACGAATCAATTGGGACAATTGGCCAAAAAGTGGCGCGCACGACTGCGATAGCCACATGGTTAGCAACACAAAGTGGTTTATCGGAAGCGGAACAAGAGACGGTGCGTCGTGCTGCAGCAATGAGCAAATTTGATCTTGTGACGAATATGGTAGGTGAATTTCCAGAACTACAAGGACGAATGGGGCAAGTGTACGCGCTGAAAGCAGGTGAGGCGGAAGCCGTTGCAACAGCCATTTATGAGCAATATTTGCCACGGTTTGCAAAAGACGTGACGCCAACAAGTGCAGCGGGAACAATGCTTGCGTTAGCAGACCGCCTAGATACGCTTGTATCATGTTTTGGAATTGGACTCATTCCAACCGGTTCTCAAGATCCCTATGCACTGAGACGACAAGCAAGTGGCGTTGTTTACCTGTTACTTGCCTATAAATCCCGACTACATTTGGATACATTACTTGATTATGCGTTGGAAGTTGCCTCAAAAGAAGGATTTATGACTACGTCTGTCGAAGAAACAAAGGAGGCGCTCTTAACATTTTTTGAGACACGTTTGAAATACGCTTTTACTGAAGCCGGAAATCGCTATGACGTGGTCGATGCGGTGCTACAAGCTCCACAAACGGATGTAGAAACAATGCTTGCGAAAAGCCAGTTGCTCACAGAAAAGGTGGATGACGCGACATTTAAAAAGAGTGTAGAAGCGTTTCGACGTGTGACAAATTTAGCAACAAAAGCAACACACGACGAGGAAGTGTCAAATGATCTTTTTGAAAATGAGTCAGAAAGTATGTTATGTCAAGCAACGTTGAAAGTCGAAAAAGAGATGGGTCAAGCTTTAGCGGCACGTGATGTGAAAGCAGCGTTTGCATCATTAACAGCGTGTGAACCGGCAATTGCTGCGTTTTTCGCGGACACGATGGTCATGTGTGACGATGCGCGCATCCGTCACAATCGGTTGGCATTGTTGCGACGGCTGGCACAGTCGATAGAAGCTTTTGCTGACTTTCAGCAACTCGTTCTTCCTACGTGAGTAAGGCAAAAGAGAGGTGATCCAAATCGAACTGTCGAAGCGTCAACAACAAATTATTGACATTGTGAAAGAGAATGGCCCTATAACAGGGGAGCATATCGCTGAGCGGCTCTCTTTGGCGCGGGCGACACTTCGTCCAGATTTGGCCATCTTAACGATGTCCGGATATTTGGATGCACGACCACGTGTTGGTTATTTTTATACAGGGAAAACAGGCGGGCAAATGTTGTCAGATAAAATTAAAGATATTACAGTTGCCCATTACCAGTCACGTCCTGTACTCGTTTCAGCGTCATCATCTGTATATGAAGCGATTTGTACGATGTTCTTAGAGGACTGTGGCACCTTATTCGTTGTGGATAAATCAAATACATTAATTGGTGTTGCTTCTAGAAAAGACCTTTTGCGCGCAAGTTTAGGCGAGGGGTCGTTAGAAACAACCCCAGTGAGTGTCGTGATGTCCCGCATGCCTAACATCGCGATGTGTCAGAAGGAAGATGCAATCATTGAAGTCGCACAAACGTTAATGACACGACAAATAGATGGATTACCTATTGTGAAAAAAGTCGCTGTAGGATCAGGATATGAGGTCATTGGACGCGTAACGAAAACAAATTTGACCGCGCTATTGGTTGATTTGGCAAATAATGATTTTGAATGAGATGAAATAGTGATAGTAGAACATATAGTTCATTTTTTAAGGGGATGAATCCAGTGATGACAAAGAGCCGTGAACGCCTTGTCGTATATGTCGTTTCAGATTCAGTTGGAGAAACGGCTGAACTTGTTGCCAAAGCGGCAATGAGCCAATTTAGTGAAGCGGGCGTCGATCTTCGTCGCATTCCTTACGTTGAAGACAAAGGAACATTGAAAGAAATTATTGAGCTTGCTCAAGAAGAAGATGCACTCATTGCATTTACGCTTGTGATCCCAGAAATGAAACACTTTTTATTAACAGAAGCGGCGGCAGTTGGGGTGGAAACGGTCGATATCATTGGTCCGATGTTGGCGAAGATTCATGAATTGACAAATGAAGAGCCTCGTTATGAACCGGGATTGATTCATCGCTTAGATGAAGATTATTTTCGTAAGGTCGAAGCGATCGAATTTGCGGTAAAGTATGATGACGGTCGTGATCCTCGAGGGATTATTTTAGCAGATGTCGTATTAATTGGTGTGTCTCGCACGTCTAAAACCCCACTTTCACAGTATTTAGCGCACAAACGGTTTAAAGTAGCTAACGTTCCGCTCGTACCCGAGGTGGAACCACCAGAAGAGTTATTTCATATCTCACCAAAAAAATGTGTCGGTTTAAAAATTAGTCCAGAAAAGTTAAATGGCATTCGTGCTGAACGTTTAAAAGCATTAGGTTTGAAAACGGAAGCCAAATATGCAGATATGAACCGTATTAAGGAAGAATTGGACTATGCATCACGTGTGATGGCAAGAATTCAATGTCCCATCATCGATGTTTCAACAAAGGCAGTTGAAGAAACAGCAAATATGATTTCTGATATGTTTCGGAAAAAAGGATAAAGGATGAAGTGGTAGTCCTTTAAATAGATCTATTTATAAACACGCGTGAAATGACGTCTTTTCAAACCCGTTACTTTTCAGTATAATGGGTACTTGTGATTGTTTTTAATGATGTGTATGTATATTGGGCGCATCTAGCAAATAAATATGGAAAAGTCAAGACTTTTTTCTGTTTTTTTGGCAATGATAGAAGAGGAAGGATAAAAATGGTGCCTTCGACATATTTTTTTTGTTTTCGTCAAGTTAGGAAGGAAATACTCGTCATGGTGTAGAAAGATATAGTTATGGGAACAAAAAGAAACCAAATTGTATATGTAGATGCTGATTCGTGTCCTGTAAAAGAAGAAATTATTTCTTTGTGTGAGACGTATGAATGTGACGTGGTGTTTGTTTGTTCCTATGCCCACGATCTAAACGCACCAGCACATATAAAAATTGTGCAAGTAGATTGTCATAAAGAAGCTGTTGATTTATATATTTTAGCAGCAGTTAAAGAGACTGACGTATGTGTGACACAAGATTATGGTCTCGCTTCGCTCTTACTGATGAAAGGAGTGTACGTCGTCTCTCCACGTGGACATCGTTACGACGAGAAAACAATGGATGAGATGTTACAGTCGCGCTACCTTTCACAAAAGGAGCGACGATCAGGAAAGAAAGTACGCGGGGGGCCGAAAAAATTTACAGCAATTGAGCGGGATCGTTTTAAACAAAATTTGGCTTCTTTGCTGGATGGTGAGTGAGCGTACGAAAGGATTTGGTGATTGCCCATGGTGGATAAAATACAGGATGAGCAATTGGCTGAGATTCGTAGGGCAAATGACATTGTAGAAGTGATTGGTGAATATGTCCAGCTCACAAAGCAAGGGCGTGGTCATAGTGGACTTTGTCCATTTCATCACGAAAAGACACCATCATTTTCTGTCTCGAGTGAGAAGCAGTTGTATCATTGTTTTGGGTGCGGTGCAGGAGGCAATGTGTTTACCTTTTTGCAAGAAATAGAAGGCTGGCATTTTACCGAAGCGGCACATCATTTGGCGCGTAGGGCACGTATTGCGCTGCCAGAAGCAACAAAAAATACCACTCATAAGACAAGTATGCACGCTGATCTCCAGGTGATGAAAGAAGCGCATACGCTCGCGGCGGAAACGTATCATAATGTATTACGCATGACTGAAGAAGGTGCACCTGGACGGGTGTATGCAGAGGAGAGAAAGTTATCTGCTGCACAACTTGAGCACTTTCAAATCGGCTACGCACCGGACCATTGGGAGGCACTTACGACGATTTTTTCAAACAAGAAGTGGTCTCTCTCGCTCATGGCACAATGTGGATTGCTTTCCGCAAGAAAACAAGCTGAAGGGTACTATGATTTATTTCGGCATCGCCTCATGTTTCCTGTGAAAGATGGCAAAGGACAGGTCATTGCGTTTGGTGGTCGGGCGATTGGCGCTGACCAGCCCAAATATTTAAACAGTCCAGAAACCCCATTGTTTCAAAAAGGGAAGACACTGTTTAACTTGCATGATGCAAGGTCAGGTATGAGACAGCGTGACCAAGTGATTTTATTTGAAGGAGCGTTTGATGTCATTGCTGCATGGCAAACAGGTGTTACAAATGCGGTTGCGACTTTTGGTACGGCGCTGACAATTGAACAGGCGACATTGTTGCGGCGAAATGTTTCGCAAGTTGTTCTTTGTTATGACGGTGATCAGGCTGGGCTTGAAGCAACACGTAAAGCGATTTCCGTGCTTGAAGGTGTAGGGTGTGAAGTGAAAATATGTTTGTTACCAGACGGACTTGATCCAGACGGATTTATTGCTCATCACGGCGCACAGTCATTTCGATTGCATTTGGAAAAAGAATTGATGTCGGTTATGATGTTTCGTATGCATGATCGTAGGATTGGGAAAAATCTTCAAAATGAAGGAGATCGGCTACGCTATATTGAAGAAGTAATGCGGGATTTAGCAAAGTATCCGCAAGCAGTCACACGTGAATATTATATGCGCCAACTAGCAGATGAGTTCGGCTTATCAATAGAAGTGCTTCGCGAGGAACAGACGCGTTTTAGAAAAGAGGTGGCACAGGCAAAGCGAAAAGAAGAAAATTCGTTTGCTACGGCGCCGTCTGAAAGAAAATCTAATATACGCTTACCAGCAGCATATGTGCAGGCAGAAAGGGCTTTACTCGGTTATATGTTGCGCGATATTGAAATGGTATGGCGTGTGTCTACCCAATTAACAGGACAGTTTAATATTGATGCGCATCAAGCGTTATATGCGTATTTATTATCATTTGTGTCACGAACACCTGGAGCAAATATGGATCTTTTTATTGCCGAGCTAGAGGATCGCGACCTTGCGCGTCTTGCAGCTGAATTATTAGTACAGCCATTAGAGGAACCATGTAGCGATGAGGCATTTCGCGATTATATAAAGCGGATTGAACAATACCCAAAATGGGCACAATTACTTGCACAGAAACAAGCGATTAAGCAAGCAGAGGACCCAGTAGCTGCGGCAAAGCTTGCCCAAGCATTGCAGGAAGAGTCACTCCGATTAAAGAATGAATTTGCCAGCAGCTAAGTTAGCAGCGTCAATTTTGGAAGGAGGGGATCGTATGGCGGAAAAAACACCACGTCCATTGACAGAAGGTGATCTTACCATCGATCAAATGAAGGAACAACTTGTCGAGCTTGGGAAGAAGCGTGGCACGCTCACATACGCTGAAATTATAGAGAAAATGGCTGTCTATGAGCAAGACTCTGACCATATGGATGAGTTTTATGAGTACCTTGGTGAACAAGGGATTGAACTGGTAAATGAACCCGATGATGAGGCTGCGACGATTCGTCAAGTAGTGAAAGAAGAGGATGAATTTGATTTAAATGACCTGAGTGTACCACCAGGTATAAAAATTAATGACCCTGTGCGAATGTATTTAAAAGAAATAGGTCGCGTCGCACTATTGTCTGCCGATGAGGAAGTAAATTTGGCTAAACGAATTGAACAAGGAGACGAGGAAGCAAAGAAGCGGTTAGCAGAAGCAAATTTACGGTTAGTCGTTTCAATTGCGAAACGTTACGTCGGACGTGGGATGTTGTTCCTTGACTTAATTCAAGAAGGGAACATGGGGCTCATTAAAGCGGTCGAGAAATTTGATCATGACAAAGGCTTTAAATTTAGTACGTATGCAACATGGTGGATTCGTCAAGCCATTACACGCGCGATTGCTGACCAAGCACGTACAATTCGGATCCCGGTGCATATGGTTGAGACCATTAATAAGTTGATCCGTGTACAACGACAACTGTTGCAAGAATATGGGCGTGAACCAACACCGGAAGAAGTTGCAAAAGAGATGGAATTAACCCCAGAGAAAGTGCGCGAAATTCTTAAAATCGCTCAAGAGCCTGTGTCATTGGAAACACCCATTGGTGAAGAGGATGACTCTCACTTAGGTGACTTTATTGAGGACCAAGAAGCGCTTGCCCCATCCGATGCAGCAGCGTACGAATTGTTAAAAGAACAACTAGAAGATGTGCTTGATACATTAACTGACCGTGAAGAAAATGTGCTCCGCTTGCGTTTTGGTTTAGATGATGGACGTACGCGTACACTTGAAGAAGTAGGAAAAGTGTTTGGCGTCACGCGCGAACGTATTAGACAAATTGAAGCAAAAGCACTGCGTAAATTGCGTCATCCGAGCCGCAGCAAGCGATTAAAAGACTTTTTAGAGTAGTCGACAACCATCTGACCTTAAAGGTGAGAAGAGAGGTCAGATGCGTCACTCTTTTAAAAGGAAAAAAGCGTTTTTCTCTTACTTCTTTTATTGTACTGTGTGCGCGCACAGAATGCAAATGAGATGGACTTTTTGTCACAATGGAGAAAAACGTATGCTCTCTTTTCATATGAACAAAAGTAAAGTAAAATAAGGTGGATGCGGTTTCTTTTACATATATTTTGAAACAGCAACAGAGAAAGGGGTCGATCAAATGAAGAGACGTCCGTTACTCCCATTTGCGCTTATCGCGCTACTTGGGGTCATTCTTATTGTCGTACTTTCGACAGTAGGACAACAACAACGCGCAAATATGGATAAAGAAGGTGATGACACTGGTGAACCAATGGTCATCGAAGATCCAATTGCTCATGGAGAACAAGTTGTACAAAAATCATGTGTGTCCTGTCATGCAACGGATTTAGCTGGGACAGGCAATGCACCTGCATTAAATGCGTTAGAAGGTAAATTAAGTAAGGAAGAAATCATTGAAGTCGTAAAAAATGGCCGAGGTGGGATGCCATCCTTTAGCGGTACATTCAAAGATGAAGAAATCGATGCAATTGCAGAATACTTGTTATCTCTATCAAAGTAAGGTGAAAAAGCAGGGGGCGACCTCTGCTTTTTCAATAAGGGTGTGAAAACGTGAATGAACAGAATCTCTCAAAACGATTAGCGTGTGTTGCATCCTACTTAAGTGGTGTGACAAAAGTGGCCGACATCGGCTCAGATCACGCCTATTTGCCATGCTATCTGTGTTTAAAAAATGAAGACTGTTATGTGGTCGCTGGTGAAGTGAATGAAGGACCTTACCAATCCGCGAAAGCACAAGTGAGACAGGCTGGATTATGTGACCAGATTGATGTGCGGAAAGGAAACGGTCTCGCTGTTTTACGAGAAGAAGATGGGATTGAGGCGGTTGTTATTGCTGGCATGGGTGGTCCATTAATTGTAGACATTTTAACAGAGGGGCGAGAAGCATTAAAAAATGTGCATACACTTGTGTTACAGCCGAATGTGGCGGCACAGGTCATTCGGTTATGGTGCGTCGCACATCATTGGACGCTCATTGCAGAAGAAATGATAGAAGAAGACGGGAAAATTTATGAGGTACTTGTCGCTAAGAAGGAAAGTGGAAAAAGACAGGCATTGTCAGCAGCTGATTTATTGCTTGGCCCATTTTTAAGAGAAGAGAAATCAGCGGTATTCCGGAAAAAATGGTCTGATGAAGTAGCGAGTTGGACGCGTGTCCTCGCGCAGTTAGATAAAAGTCAAGATCCAATCGCAGCAAGTGAGAAGCGACAAAAGATAGAGGAAAACATTGCGCTCGTTCGGGAGGTTTTACAATGAAAAAGAAAGCCTTGCATATGCAAACATTGCTCGCCCATTTTGCAACATTTGCACCGAAGCATTATGAAATGGACGGCGATAAGAACGGACTCATGGTCGGCACGTTAAATAAGCACGTCAAGCGTGTCATGACTGCCCTCGATGTGCTAGAAGAAACGATTGATGAAGCCATTGACGAGCAAGTTGACTTGATCATCGCCCATCATCCGCTCTTATTTCGTCCGTTAAAGCAAATTGATACGAGCACAGCGATTGGGCGGATCGTTTCCAAGGCACTCCAGCATGATATCACCATCTATGCGGCACACACAAATCTCGATGTCGCACAAGGTGGCGTCAATGACTTGCTTGCGAAGCAGTTAAACTTAACAAACACGCGGGTCCTCGTCCCGACACACACAGAAGCAATGCAAAAGCTTGTCGTCTTCGTCCCAATGTCACATATAGAAGAAGTGAGAGAAGCGCTCGGTCAAGCTGGTGCCGGTCATATTGGCGAGTATAGCCATTGTGCGTTTCAAACTGAAGGAACAGGCACATTCCGCCCGAGTGTTGGTGCCAATCCGTATATCGGTTCAGCTGGTAAACAAGAATTTGTGGAAGAAATCCGCCTCGAAACGATTGTGACGAAGAAGCAGTGTAAAGCTGTGCTGACAGCATTGAAGCGCGCACACCCGTATGAAGAGCCAGCTTATGATGTGTATTCATTAGAGGAACCGGCAGAACAGCTTGGTCTCGGACGGATCGGCTCAGTACATGAAGCGACAAACCTTAATGCATACGCGCAGTTTGTGAAAGAAGCCCTCCAGCTGCAGGCAGTACGTGTCGTTGGGAACGGTGATACGCCAATCCGGAAAGTAGCTGTACTCGGAGGAGATGGCAATAAATACGTCGGGGCTGCGAAGCGAGCTGGTGCGGATGTACTCATTACTGGTGATGTGTACTACCACGTTGCCCAAGACGCATTAATGGATGGGTTTTGCCTCATTGATGCCGGGCACCATATTGAGCACGTTATGAAAGAAGGCGTTGCGTCGCGATTACAAGCGTTTGTAGTGCAGGAAGGCTATGACGCAGAAGTATTTGCCTCGACGCGGAGCACAGATCCGTTTTTGTTTGTTTAGATCGAGAAAACCTGTGTAGCACCGGTGTGGGGTTGTACAGGTTTTTTGGGGTGGGTTGAACTTGCCTCTAATCATTAAGTGAAGGCAAGCGATATACTTTGTCAGATCTATAAGAGAAAATAAATGAATCATGCAGGATTTCCGTCTCCTTTTGTTGAAGTGTAACAACGAAGTACGAAAAATGACAGGAGGCGGTGTCGGGAATGGGTGTATCCGAGAAAAAACGAAGTTATCGAGATTTAAAGCCTTTAGAGGAAAAATTTACGTCTAGTCTTGGTGCAATGATTGCAGAGCACAAATTAACTGAGGCGGCATTAATGTACTGGTTGGAGAAAGAGAAGACAAGAGAGGGTATGACAGAATCTGAATTGCAGATTCATAAGAAGAGCTTCGCTTCTGTCGTACCAGAATTCAATCGGAGGCTCCATCTTTTCTTTGGAGAGCTGGAAGAGTCTTGGGAAACGTTGAAACAAGAAATCGTGAAATGTGTACAGACAGCAAAACAGCGCAAGTTTGTGATGGAGTATGTGTTTGAGCGGCAAAATGCTGTGAATAGCGAGAAAAAGAAGATGCGTAAGTTAGAAAAAAAGCTATGTCGCTACGCTGTGAAGTGGGGGAAAGAAGAGTAGGCGTAAACTTTTCAATAAAGTGTGTCAGTATGATATTTGAAAACCTTATGGGATATAAAAACAAAATAATTAAATACTATTAAACTTGTCGGTATGATTTGCAAGCGGTTCCTATGTGATGCGTACACAAACTAAAGATCTAGTCATAAAGTGTAATAAGGACAACGCACGACCCCGTTTGTGCAGAGTGAACCCGCTCGCTCCATGAGCGAGTGGGTACTCGTATTGATGAAATGTGTCAAGCTTTTAACATGTTCAGCTCTTTGGCGCTCGCACTTTTGGTAAAATTTTCTCCAGTGGTACTTTCTTCGTTGTGTCCCACGTCTCAGGATTTTCAGGCTCATATTGGCTAATGAAATTGATGACTTCTCGTGTGATGGGCGTTGGTGTAGATGCACCAGATGTCACCCCAACTTTTTTCGCCGATTTGATCCAATCAAGATTCAGCTCTGACAAGTCACCAATCCGGTAGGCAGGTGTGCCGGCAATTTGTTCTGATACTTGCGCTAAACGGTTGGAGTTGTTACTTTTTGGATCACCAACAACGATGACGACATCGCACGTGGCCGCTTGTTCGGCGACTGCTTCTTGCCGTACTTGTGTTGCCAAGCAAATCTCATTATGAACTTCAGCACGGGGATACATGTCCATGGCCCGCTTCATAATGTCAGCAACATCCCATTGGCTCATAGTGGTTTGGTTTGTAATAATGATGTCACGGTCATCAAGTTGTAGTTTTTCTAAGTCTTCAAGCGTTTCAACAAGATGAACAGCATCTGGGGCAACACCCATAGCGCCTTCTGGTTCAGGGTGACCTTGTTTCCCAATGTAAATAAATTGATGGCCTTCTGCGGCTTTTTCACGAATTAAATCATGTGTTTTCGTGACGTCAGGGCAGGTCGCATCAATGCATGTAAGCCCTTTTTCACGCGCGAGACGGCGCACTTCAGGTGAAACGCCGTGTGCTGTAAAAATAACGGTACCGTGTGTCACATT
The DNA here is from genome assembly GCF_900096965.1 of Shouchella lonarensis. Taxonomy (GTDB): domain Bacteria; phylum Bacillota; class Bacilli; order Bacillales; family Bacillaceae_D; genus Shouchella; species Shouchella lonarensis. The sequence continues at coordinate 77,760 of NZ_FMYM01000007.1, forward strand.
TTTCAAGATTTCTAGCCGGTTCGGACCGTCGAGAGAAATGATGCCGTCTTCTTCAAACGCGTCTGTCACGTGTTGATTATGAACAATTTGACCTAATATATAAAGCGGTCGAGGTAGATCTAAATTTTGTGCGGCTTGTCGTGCCATGACCATCGCGTCAACGACACCATAACAATAGCCTCGTGGGGAAATTTTTAAAACGTCCATGTCAATTAATACCTCCTATGGAGAATGAGCAAAGAGGCAAGCGAAAAGGAACAACGCGGACAGCATTGTTCCTGGCTCCGGATCATTGATAGTGGAGATTCACTTGTCTTACATCTATTGTAAAGGAGAAAAGGTGTGTTCGCAATGTCATTGTGTTTGTTTCAGTACATTGGCATCGATAAATTCATATGCCTGCTCTTCTGAATAGTCATTGACAAGCGCGATCTCACTTGCAACAAGTTGACGCGCTTTTTGTAAGTAGTTTCGGTCTTGGATGTGCAATCCATTTGAACGTTCTGATTGTTTTTTAGATAAAGCAGAAACGAGATGAGCAGCATCAATAATGTTTCCCGATTTTAACATGTTCTCTGTATCTCGTGAAAATTGGTTGGTCGAAGGGAGTTTTTCAGGTCCTTCCTTTAATGCTTCGACAACTTCTTCAATTTGAGAAGAGGAAATAATGCGTCGGAGGGACGACTCTTGAATCCGGTTTTCGGGTAACATGAGTGTAATATCGACGAGCGGGAAATGTAAAATAAAATAGGAATGTGTTTCTCCTAAAATTTGTCTTTCCTCGATGTCTTGAATGGTGCCTGCACCGTGATACGGATAGACAACTTTGTCACCAACTTTAAACATGGACATTCCTCCAATCAAGTGATTGTGTTATTATAACATGAGGAGATATAAATTTCAAATTATACTACTCCGCTAGGATGGTTGTCAACAAGAAATTTCTAGATGTACAATTTCGGTTGAGATGTCGTTCTTTGCTCATAGTTGGATGGTGTGTGTAGCTGTGGGGTAGAGATTGGTGAGTGCGCAGTCATGGATGGTTCACTTCTATTGCCACCGGATACAGGTTGTGTGGATTGCATGCTGCGTAGCATTCGCCATAATGCTGGGATGCGCTTCACATATGGACCATATTGTTGGATCATCGGTGTCACTTGTTGCGTGACGCCGATGACACGTTGGGCATAGACTAAAATGGTTGCGAGCGTAATGCCCTCTCCAAGAGCAGCAGTACCGCTACCAAATAATTGTGGTAGGAACCGTCCACTTGGACGCGGTTTTGTTGGCGTGGGATCAGGCTGTACAAGCGGTCCAAAGTGATGAGTAGGCGTCATGCCCATCAGCCGACTGCCAGTTGGCGGAAAGCGATGTTGTAAAGGAATAGCACTATGAGGTGGGCCTAAAAAAGGATTCATGTGAATTGCCTCCTCTCTTACGATCAAAAATAGTCAGTGTACGGTTAGTACAATGTATGCGCGATGATCAGTGTGTGTGAGGTTTGACAATAGACGATCTAATGTTTCTATGGTAAAATGAACGCTTATGAAGAGCGATACGGAAAGTAGGAATAACGATGCAGGCAGAAAATTTTAGCCGGTTTGGCTTAGACCGACGTTTAATTACAGCGTTAAGTGAGCTTGGCATAGCGCAACCGACAGAGATTCAAGAGCGATTAATTCCCGCCATTTTGAATGGACGTGATTGTATCGGGCAGTCGCAAACGGGAACAGGGAAAACATTTGCATTTTTGTTGCCGCTAGTCAATCAAATTGATACGACCCGTCCGGAATTACAAGCAATCGTGACAGCACCGACACGGGAACTGGCAACACAATTATTTCAAGAACTTAAAAAGCTCCTTGTACATTTTGAAGGTACGCTAGATGCGCAACTATTTGTTGGAGGGACGGACAGAAAACGACAAGCAGATAAATTGGCCACGAAACAACCTCACATTGTTGTGGGCACACCGGGACGAATTGGAGATTTAATTAAAAACCAATGGTTGGTTGCTTATACTGCGACAACATTTGTCGTTGATGAAGCGGATCAAATGTTAGATATGGGTTTCCTTGAGGACGTCGATCAAATTGCTGCGCGGTTGGCTGCAGATTTACAGATGCTTGTCTTTTCTGCGACAGTCCCGGAGAATCTCCAGCCATTTTTGCGAAAGTATATGAATGACCCAAGGCATGTTCATGTGTCGCCGCATCAAACTGCTGCTACACGTGTGACACACCAGCTTGTTCCGATTCGTCACCAAGAAAAATTGACGGTTTTAAAACAGGTCATTCAAGGGCTGTCGCCATATTTGGCACTCGTTTTCACAAATACAAAGGAGGAAGCCGATGAGGTAACCGATGCGTTAGTGAAAGAAGGCGTGAATGTCGATTGCCTCCATGGTGGTTTATCTCCTCGCGAGCGCAAACAAGTGATGAAGCGCGTGGCAGCTGTCGACATTCAATATTTAGTGGCAACGGATTTAGCGGCGCGCGGTATGGATATAAAAGGTGTCAGTCATGTCATCAATTTTTCGTTTCCAACAGATTTAGACTATTATGTTCACCGGATTGGACGGACAGCACGTGCTGGTGCGGATGGACTGGCCCTCACATTATACGACCAAAAAGACGAAGCCGCGTTTGCGAAGCTTGTAAAACGGGGAATTGTTTTTCAGTTTGTAGAGTATAAAAAAGATGAGTGGATCGTATTAGATAAACCACCAGTTGGCGCCGGACGAGTAGCAAAACGCACGACGAAAAGCGAGTCACATGCAAAGAAAGATGCGCCCAAAAAACCAGCGACACGTACAGGTGGCAAAGCAAAAGCAAAGCCGAAAAAAGTAAAGCCAGCATATAAGCGAAAAGCACGTGTCTCTGCAGAGAAGAAAAAACCACGGTCTGCACGGAAAGGCTAAAGACGTTTAAAGGGGGAGGAGCGTTTATGACATTGCAAATAGGTTCCCATGTATCAATGAGCGGAAAGAAAATGTTGTTACAAGCGAGTGAAGAAGCTGCTTCGTATGGGGCAACGACATTTATGATTTATACAGGTGCGCCACAAAATACGCGCCGTAAACCAATTGAAGAGTTAAATATTGCGGCTGGACAAGCTCATATGAAAGAGAATGGTTTAACAAATATCGTTGTACATGCACCGTATATTATTAACATCGGTAATTCCATCAAACCAGCGACATTCCAACTAGGTGTTGACTTTTTACGTTCAGAAATTGAACGGACAGAGGCAATCGGGGCGAAGCAAATTGTGTTGCATCCTGGCGCTCACGTTGGTGCAGGTGTAGATGTAGGCATTGCAAAGATTATTGAAGGATTAAATGAAGTATTAGAAGAAAAACGTGATGTACAAATTGCTTTGGAAACGATGGCTGGGAAAGGATCGGAGTGTGGACGATCGTTTGAAGAGATTGCCCGTATTATAGACGGAGTGACGCATAATGAACGCTTATCTGTTTGCTTTGATACATGCCACACACATGATGCTGGGTATGACATTGTGAATGACTTTGACGGGGTGTTAAATGAATTTGACCATCTCATTGGGTGCGACCGATTAAAAGTGTTGCATATTAACGATTCAAAAAATGAGCGTGGTGCGGGGAAAGACCGTCATGAAAATATCGGTCATGGGTTTATTGGTTTAAAGGCATTACAATATATTGTGCACCATCCACAACTGGAAGACGTGCCAAAAATATTGGAGACCCCTTACATCGTGTGCCCAGATCAAAAAGAGAAGCAACCACCGTATCAGCATGAAATTTCTCTTTTCCGTGGTGAAGTCTCGTCACCTATTGAAAAAGTCATTTCTTAATTCAATGCAAAAGTCCCCGTCATGGTGATGAAGTGACGGGGACTTTTGCTCGTTTTAGCCTAAATAATGTCCATATTGTTGGAAAAGTTCACTGACAATGTGCGCGATGCGGGGATCAGTTTCTGTTTTTAAACGATGGATAATGTGATGTATTTGTGCTTTGTTTCCGACGTCTACTTTTTGTGCATGTACGATACGCAAAATACTTTTTGCTTGCATTAAATCAAGTGTGTAACCATTGTCTTGTGCAAGCGAGATAAGCTCGCTTTCAGTTAGACTGTTAATTTTTTTATTGGCTAGCTGTTGCATAATGATATTCAAAGCAGTCGCCCCTTTGTGAACAGAGTCGTTCTACTATATGCACTTATATATGTTTTAGAACCGATGGGTGCAATTGAAAATTAATTTTGGCACAATAAAGGGAAATCCGTTGTTTAGCGCGAATGTATTTTGTAGGAAAAAATCATGTAAGGGAAGGTGGAGAAGAAAGATGTCGCAATCAGTCATCTCAATTACGGATGATATTTTATCAGAAATGAATGAGCAACCATCGTTATTTTCATTTATTCAAGTACTAAGACTGCCATATGTAAAGGTAGATGAGCACAATAGATGTGTGCACTGGAGTGATTCTTTCCTTGATATTGTCGATCTTGCTCATGTAGATTTGCAAAATAAAACAATGGTGCAATTAGCAAATAAGACAGAGGTCTTACGATGTATTAATCATGTTTTAGCAGAGGCGCGGCAATTGTACATCGCATCGCGTGGACAATATGATCAAGATGAAACGCTAATTAATGTTACAGTGATGCCGGAATGGGAGAGAGAGCAGGTCGTTTATTATATCTTACTAGAGGATTTATCAGGACAACGTAAATTTGAGCAGTTATTATTGTTTTATGATCAGATGGAGAATGTTTCGCGCATTTCAGCAAGTGTTGCGCATGAAATTCGTAACCCATTGTCAATGATCCGTGGCATTTTTCAATTGGCGCAGCGGACGAATAATGTAGACAAGTATGCAAAGACAGTCATCTCCGAAATTGATCGTACAAATTTATTATTGGAGGAATTTGTATCGTTATCAAGGAGAAAACGCAGCAAAAGTTGGCAGTCACCGCTGTTACTCATCGAGTCGTTTACAGGTGTCATGCAGTCAGAATGTACACTATGTGGGGTTGCTTTTAAAGCCGTATTATCGCGTTCATACGCTGTTTGTTATATTGATGAGACGATATTAAAACAGGTGATGTTAAATTTACTTAGGCGTGCAATGGAGACGTATGATCATACACGTGTAAATGGTTTTTTACATATAAAAATGGATCTTATTGGTGAGTGGGTCAACATTGAAATGATTGATAATGGTGGCGACCTATCACAACAAACATTGAAACCAAAGCGTAACATGTCTCTCTGTAAAAAAATGATTGAAGAAAATGGCGGAACGCTGTTGATTCGTAGTGAGATGAATATTGGTACAAAGGTGACCATACAATTTCCCGTATTAGTATAAAGAAAATGACGATGAGATCGTTTTTTTGGCAAGAAATGTGTATATAAGTAAGAAAATGAGCACCTTATAAGTGATGAGGAATGATTAGATGATTTTACTGGTTCCTTTTTAATATGGTAACTTTGAGGTGGCTGCTGTTGAATACACGAAAAAAGTGGGTCATAGCTGTTAGTATAAGTGTGCTTGTCGTATTGTTACTTGTTGTCATCCAGCGTGATATGCCATTCAAGCAGCAGTATGGTAAAGATAAGGATACCGCTACATTAGAGGAGGCATATCGCTCGTTAGAGAAGGAATTGGCGACGGCACAAGTGGACGTGATCCCATTTGACATGAAAGAACATCGGGCTTTATGGGAGCGCGCGTTTCATTTATCTGAACATTTATATCAGGATAGCAGTGGTTACTTCCAAAAAGAGTGGGGTTTATTTTTAGGTCAATTATCTGAAGACAGGGGCATTGATCCTTACGTCGTGTATGAATTATTAAAAGTAGAAAGTGGTCACACATTTGATCCCGATGCTATTGGACCAGAGACACGGTATGGGCAAGCATATGGAATGGCGCAGTTTATGGAAAATACGGCCCCGTGGATAGCGGAAATGGCTGACCTTCCGTATGAAAAGGAATTATTATTTCATCCACTGTATGCGATTCGATTATCTGTAGAATACCTCGATTTTTTATATCAACAATACAATGACTGGAACTATGCCCTCACTGCTTACCATCGTGGGATGGGCGGTTTGGAATCGTATATTGCCCGCAATGGACATGCAAAAAGTGAGTACGCAGTGACAATACAAGAAAGAGCAAAGAAACATGCAGCACAATCTGCATAAGGATTATAGCCAAACTGTCTCTTCTTTGAAAGGGGCAGTTTTTGTGTCATAAAAATTTTTATGACTAGACATTTGGCTCATTATGATTATAATAAAGAAGAAGTGATAAATCGTAATCATTCTTAAAAATGTTTGTGTAAGGAGGTTGGAGCGCATGGAGAAACAAGACGTATTGGCGCAATTAAGTCACGTTGCTTTTCGTTATCATAAACGCCCAGTGTTGCGCAATGTGTCTTTGACCATTGAGCGTGGGGCTTTTTTAGGTCTTGTCGGACCTAATGGCTCAGGAAAATCAACGTTGGTAAAGTTATTGCTGGGTCAGTTAAAACCAACCGTGGGTGATGTTTATTTGTTTCAACAACCGGTGCAGCAATTTAAACAATGGGATAAAATCGGCTATGTGTCGCAAAAAGCAAATCGTTTTAGTAGTGGATTCCCAGCGACAGTGTATGAAGTTGTCTCAATGGGTTTGTATGGCCAAATTGGTTTATTCCGTTTTTTACGTAAGCATCATAAGGAGAAGGTGTTGGAAGTTGTTAAACAAGTTGGGTTGCAAGATTATTTGAATGAAAATATTGGTGAACTATCCGGCGGACAGCAACAGCGGGTTTTTATCGCCCGGGCTTTAGTAAGTGATCCAGAGCTGCTCATTTTGGATGAACCGACAGTAGGTGTCGATGCTAAAAGTGTAGACCAATTTTATGGGTTGCTACGTGAACTGAATGAGCGTCATCGCAAGACATTGCTATTAATAACGCACGACATTGGCGCGGTGACTACGTACGTCAGTCAAGTCGCGTGTTTAAACCAGACCATTCATTTTCACGGTGAAAGTGAGGAGTTTGCGGCAAAGAAAGACAAACTTGATTTTTACAATCATGATGTACATTTATTGACACATCATCACGAAGAGGTTCCTCATGTTTGATGCATTTATGACTTATGACTTTTTACGTTACGCATTTTTGACAGGGATCATGATCGGTTTATTGGCGCCGACATTAGGTGTATTTCTTGTTGTGCGACGGATGTCACTCATTGCTGACGCATTGTCACATATTACACTTTCAGGTATTGCATTAAGTTTGTTATTAGGTCGCCATTTTATTTTCATGCAAGGTGTCAATCCACTTTTTCTTGGGATGGGTTTTTCTGTGGCTGGCTCATTATTAATGGAGAAGTTACGTCAAGTGTACGTACATTATAAAGAGATCGCCATCCCAATTATGATGTCTAGTGGGATTGGACTTGGCGTTATTTTTATTTCTATGGCAAAAGGCTTTAATAAGGATTTACTTGACTACTTATTTGGATCCATTCTTGCTGTCAACAAAAGTGATTTTCTGACAATTACGTTCATCACAGTCGTCGTATTGATTGTCCTATTTTTATTTTACAAGGAATTGTTTTTCTTATCGTTTGATGAAGAACAGGCTGTGATATCTGGAATAAGAAAGCGACTGGTGCATTTTGTGTTTATCGTGATGGTAGCACTGGTCATTGCTGCATCAATGCGCGTTGTTGGTATTTTGCTCGTCTCATCTCTCATGACCTTGCCCGTTGCCAGTGCGATGCGGTTTGCAAAAGGTTTTAAACAATTATTTTTCTATGCAATCATTTTCGCGGAGATTTCAGTGATGGGTGGGCTGATCCTTGCTTATCAACTTGGTTTGTCGCCGGGTGGTGTCATTGTCATGATTGCAGTGGTCATCTTGCTCATTTCAATTATGTGGCAAAAATGGACTCGCCGCTTTTATAAACACGAGAAGGACATGGACAATAGGGTAGAGGATTAGAGGGTTAAGCGAGATCGACAGGTTGGAGTGAAATTAGACGACGTTATCCGCAGCTGAAGGGACACGTCTTAATGGAGGGAAGTGTCATGAATGTCGCCCATGCGCTCCGTTTATTGAAGGAGAAGGGATATAAATATACAGGGAAACGTGAAGATATGTTGCACATTTTTGCGCGTGAAGCGCGTTACTTGTCAGCAAAAGAGTTGCTTGAAATGATGAATCATAAATATCCGGGTGTGAGTGTAGATACCATTTACCGTAATTTATCTTTGTTTGCTCAGCTAGGCATATTAGAGACAACGGAATTGGAAGGGGAAAAACGTTTTCGTTATCGATGTGACACATCTACGCATCATCACCATGTAATCTGTCTCTCATGTGGCAAAACAGAGTCGTTTCAGCATTGTCCGATGGACGAATTTACACGGCAACATTTCCCCCGATTTGACGTAACGGGTCATAAATTTGAAGTATATGGAAGATGTGAAAGTTGTCAATTGTAATATACGTGTTATAGAGGAATTCACTTCCATGAATGGTTTTGGACAAGTTGCAGATCCTATGACTATAGGAGGGGATGCATATGACTGGACCAGTGGTAAAGTGTAATGTCGCAAACTGTGCATATTGGACAGCGGGAAACCGTTGTAGTGCGGACGAAATTCTTGTGGAAATTGATGCGCATGCCACAAAGGATTACGATGTTGAAGCAAGCGGAGAGTTAAGTGCGGACGCGCTTCATAAAGATAAGGCTGAAAATACGGCAGAGACGTGTTGTCATACGTTTAAACCGAAAGAATCTAAATAAAAACAGTGGGTGACACGTGTATGTATGTGTCACCCACTGTTTTTATGTAATTAGAATTGTGGGCATGGTTTCGTGACAAACTAACGGTATCTCATGTAGAAAGAAGGGATACGTTGTGAAAAAGGAAGAAAAAAATGAGCCAGTTCGTCTTGTTGATGAAAATGACCCATCGCTCACATTTGTCAATACGCATGTGGATGGACATGACGGGGCAAAAGGAACGGAGTATGTTTACAATGCAAAATCTAACCATACGTATGATGAAGAAGTAGCAACAGAATTCCCAGCGACAAATGATTATGTCGACCCATCACCAACGACCGATGATGAAGAAGACACATTTGAAGCACCCGGAAAGGGAATTGGAACGATGGGACTCGTCTTGGCGATTACGTCATTATTTTTTGTCCCATTGCTACTTGGGGTGGCAGGGGCGATTTGCGGCGTAATTGCTTGGAGCAAAGGTGCACGGACGCTCGGTGTATGGTCTATCATTATCGCTGTTGCCTCTGTCGTAGGCACGTTGTTGTTTTCACCGTACTTGTAAATGGTGCTGTTACATGGAAAAAGGCCTACACGATCGTATAGGCTTTTTTCTCTTTTATGCACTATTTATTTAGCTGCGCTTGGCGTTCCTTCTCGTGATGTTCTGCAGCTAATTTATCAATTTCCTTTTTCAACTCTTCTACCATTGTTTCCTCAGGAACTTTGCGGACAATTTCGCCCTTCATGAAAAGCAAACCTTCTCCACGCGCGCCAGCAATGCCGATGTCCGCTTCTCGGGCTTCCCCCGGGCCGTTGACGGCACAACCGAGCACCGCGACTTTAAGAGGTGCCTTGACTTGGGCAATATATTCCTCGACTTCATTGGCGATGCTAATTAAGTCAATTTCGATGCGACCGCATGTTGGGCAAGAAATAAGCGTCGCTGCATTTGCGGCTAAGCCAAATGTTTTCAAAAGTTCGCGTGCGACTTTTACTTCTTCAACCGGATCAGCGGACAAGGAGATACGAAGTGTATTTCCAATCCCATGGTGAAGCAAAATGCCAACACCAGCTGCGCTTTTCACTGTCCCGGCAAAAAGTGTGCCTGACTCCGTAATGCCAAGATGGAGCGGATAATCAAATGCTTCAGCTGCCTTTTTATACGCTTCAACCGCTAAGTGTACATCAGACGCTTTTAAAGAAACGATGATATCGTAAAAATCAAGGTCCTCTAAAATTTTAATATGATGCAGGGCACTTTCAACCATTGCCTCAGCGGTTGGATAGCCGTATTTTTCAAGTAAATGCTTTTCAAGTGAGCCGGCATTGACACCAATCCGAATGGGAATGCCTTTTTCTTTTGCTGCTTTGACAACAGCTTCAACGTTTTCGCGTTTGCCAATGTTACCTGGGTTAATACGGATTTTATCGGCGCCGCCTTCAATCGCTTTTAAGGCAAACTTGTAGTTGAAATGAATATCAACAACGAGTGGTAAATTAATTCTTTTTTTTATGTCTGCGATCGCTTCGGCTGCACGCATATCTGGGCATGCGACGCGGACAATTTGACATCCTGCTTCTTCCAGACGATTAATTTCAGCAACGGTTGCTTCTACATCATGTGTTTTGGTTGTTGTCATACTTTGAATGATCACTTCATCGTGACCACCAATCGTTAAATGCCCGACTTTAACAGGGCGTGTAATTTTACGGTGAATCATTTTGGTCATAGACCTTCTCTCCTTTGCGGGCACGGTAGCCCGACTATAGTCTCCCATGGAAGTCTGCTCTTATTTTACCAATGATGACGGGGGCTGGCAAGCGAATTGGTGAGAAAGCCGGAAATCCCCATGTCTAGTCTGTATTGTAAAGAGGAAAGCGATACGTTTGTCCAATTTGAAGTGTTTCTGTCTGTTTCATGCCGTTTAGTTGGTGGAAATCATCAACAATTTTTTCAATTGGTACAGATACTGGTTGGTCATGTAAGCGCTCGACCACCGAAAGAATGGTTTGTCCGGGTTGAATGATGACTTCTTGGTAAGGAGCTGTTACGGTAGGCAGACTGTCTTTTTCTTGAATCTGAACGGATCCGTTTGACAAATCGTGGCGTACACCTAGCACGATCAGTAGTGAAACAATGGCAAAAGTAAGTTTTTTCATCAGTGCACATCCTCCAAGCAGCTGCAATTGGGAATAACTACTACATGTAGAATATGAAAAGCGACGACATGCTATACCAAAAGTCGGAAATCAGCGACCGTAATTCAGAGCCCGCCTCTTAGCGTCTAAATGTTGATTTCTGAAACGAGGTGTAGGCATGGGGCGGATTGTGCTATTATTGTTGCCAACGTTAATTGTCATCGGAAATTCAATGTACTTACCACTATTACCAGCCATCCAAGAAAGTTTTGCAATGACTGAGCGTCAAAGTGCATGGGTGTTAAGCATTTTTACGTTAGCAGGCATTGTGGCGATTCCTTTTGGTTTATGGTTGGCCGATCGTACGAGCTTTCGCGTAGCCATGCAAACTGGATGTGGGTGTGTCATTTTAGGCGCGCTTGGCAGTGTCCTGTTTCCTGTTGTAGGTGAAAATGGATATGGCCTTTTTATTGCGGGTCGCATCGTAGAAGGATTAGGAGCGGGTAGTCTAACTGCGCTTACATATACATATGTTGGGAGTGTCGTTGCGTTTTCACAACGATTGAGGATGTTTGGTTTTCTTGAGAGAAGTAATGGACTGGCCAAGATGATGAGCCCATTGCTAGGTAGCGTCTTTTTATATACGATGTGGTCATATAGTTCATTACTTCTGATGGGCATTGCCTTGTTCTGTCTTGGATGGTTGTCGTTTGGTGCTGTAAATGAGCAGACACAAACAGATAGAGATGAAAAAAAAGAGCAACGTAGTGTCTCGGGACAGACGAGGCTCATCGTAGTTAGTTACACAATGAGTCTTATCCATTTATTCCTTTTATATGGATTGCTCTATCATGCAACGTACATGTTCTCTCTGTTTGGGTTGTCACCTATATGGCGTGGGATGCTGCTGTCACTGCCGTTTCTCGCAATGGTGCTCATCTCTTCACAAGTTGGACGATTAGAGAAGTATTCCTTTGTCTATCGAGCGCCGATGTTCTTGTTGGTATTTAGTGCAATTTTGTTATATGCTAAAGGCAGCAGCATCGCATTAATGTTGGCATTAATGGTCATCGGTGCAAGCAACGGGTTAGCGTTGCCAGTTGCCAGTCAAATGCTGGCGCAAGTATCGCCGCTTTCGTTAAAGCAGCGTGCGCTTTCTGGTTTATCGATGGCTCGTTTTGCCGGTATCGCGTTTGCGCCGCTTGTGTATGCGCGTTGGATGACGCATGATACAGGTGTGGCGTGGGGGACAATGCTACTGGCTGTTGGTGCTTTTTTTCTTGTTTTTGTGCTACACCGGCACATACAACCGCAAAAAATATAAAGAGAGATCGTTTTTTCTAGCGTGTATAGGGGGAGATGAAGATGATAAAAAAGATAGGGTTACACCGTTTATTTATGGTGATGGCTGTACTTGGGATGATATTTGCTTCTCAAGCGCCAGCTGCTCAAGCAGATGCGATTACGGCTGATGTTGTCGTCACACTCGGGGAGGACTTAACTGCAGCGCAACGAACAGAGATTTTAAAAAGATTGGATGTGCCTGAAGACGTCGCAACGGTTTCTGTAAGCAACGCAGAAGAGCATGCGTACTTAGGAAATTATATTAGCGCAAAACAAATTGGGACGCGCGCGCTGTCATCGGCGAAAATGACGATAGAGCCGAAAGGGACCGGTGTCCAAGTCACATCTGACAATATTACGTGGGTGACAGACGAGATGTATGCAAATGCATTAATTACAGCTGGTGTCGTTGATGCAAAGATTCATGTCACTGCGCCGTTCCGTGTCTCTGGTACAGCAGCGCTTACAGGTTTGATGAAGGCGTATGAGTCTGCCGCTGATAAAGTCATTCCTGAAGAGCAAAAGACAGTAGCAACGGAAGAAATGATTCGTACAGCAGAGCTTTCTGACACCATTGGTGCCGCACAAGCCAATGAATTAATGTCGCAGTTAAAGGAAGCATTGGCCGATGGGCGTATTGCGAACGAAGAAGACTTGCAACAACTGGTCAAAGAATTAGAAGTCAAATTAAATGTGACCATTACGGATGAAGAGATGAAGAAGCTTGAGTCACTATTTATGAAGATGAAGGATTTAAATATTGATTGGAGCCAACTTCAAGACCAGCTCGATAAAGCACGTCAATATTGGAATGACCTGATAGATATTGATATGGAAGAGGCGAAATCGTGGTTCGACAATGTGATTGCATTTTTAAAAGATGTGTTTGATGCAATTGTCGACTTTTTTCGGTCATTGTTTAGCTAATACATGTTGCAGTATTGATAAAATAAATGAAACATTTATGATCGCGGGCACGTATATAAAGATGAGAAGAGGAGGGAATGACAAGTGCTTGAGTGGCTCAATATCGCAACAGTCGGTTTTATCGTTGTTTTTCTTGGAACACTGTTTTTAATAGGCGAGCTTTTAGTGCGGGCAAAAGGGGTCTTTAGTTTAATCGGTGTTGGGATGATTTCAATTTACTTTATCCATCATTTAACTGGGGATGTAGGCACATGGGTCGTTTTATTTTATGTCATCGGTCTTGCGCTCATTATTTTTGATGGCAATGTGACTTCGGATGGGACGATTGCAGCAATTGGGATTGTATTTATGATTATTGCTTTGGCAGTCCCAGCTCCTGATATGGTCTATCGTATTCTTGTCGGTATGGCAGTGATCATTGGTGCATTAGCAGCGCTCATGTTCTTAAGAGTATTTCCGAAGCGGAACATGTGGACAAAAATGACGTTGAAAGACCAACTGACATCTGAACGTGGTTACAACACGATGAACGAATCATACAAGGCGTTAGTTGGCAAAACCGGAGAAACATTGACCGTTTTTCGCCCGGCGGGGACCGTTGAGATTGAAGGGCAGCCGTATAGTGCAATTAGCGGCGGTCAATTTTTACAAGCAGGCGTCAAGGTAGAAGTTGTTTTGGTGGATGGCACAGGAATTGTCATAAAACCGTGTGAAGACAAAGAAGAAAGCTAACCCTATGTGAGGGTCGGCTTTCTCTTTTTAGGTGGTATTTTTTTTAAGGCAAAGATGGAAAGTGTCAAGGTTGCGGCGATCAGCGTAGCACTGAGTAAGGTGGAAAGTAATGGCAGATCACTGTACGTCCGTACAAGCAAATCAGTTGTCAAAAATAATAATAGTGGTCCAGAGGTCGCATGTGCAGTAATCCCCCATAGATGGCGATACGTAATATGAGCGTGTGCCTCTTTTTTGAAAAGAAGGGTGATCGAGGCTACCAAAGAGATAAGAATAAAGACCCCTGTTGCATAGAGCATGTAAATCATAAGGCTAAAAATGACGACAATGATCGGTAAAAATGACTGCATGGATGTCACGGTGTCAAGCAAACGATCGCTAGATACTGAAGATCCCGCAAAGGCGTATGGGATGGTTTGCTCAGAGTCATTGGAAAAGACAAGGAGTGAGGTCGGACCGAACACGACTCCTTGTTGGTGTTTGCTTATAAAAGAAGCGATGTGTCCTTCATCGTTGGTTAACAAAAACGCGTGGTCATCAAAAAAATAAGTTTGTTCTTTCTCAATTGTAAGTTGTTGATTTTCAATGGTTACATCGACATTCGTTGAATCTAAAAAAGTAACAACTTGGTCAATTTGCTTATGTAAAGTGACGCCAAGAGACACAAAAAAAGGCATACAAGCAATGAGTAAAACAAACAGTACATGAAAAATGGTTTGTGTAATTGGGCGCATGCGGCTTGCGCTTAACATTGGGAGGTGGTATAAACTTTTTGTAATCCACTTCCAAAAATTCATAAAAAATGCCTCCCTAGATCAAAATAAGAACGGTGTAGCGTATCCGTCCTTCAAGTTTAGCGGATGCATTGATTGGACACAAGTAGAAATAAATGCGAAGGCAACGCTTACATAGAAATTTTTTTTGGTAAATAGAGAAATTGTAAAAAAGGTTATTTACAAACAGCCCAAGCTGTTTAATAATAGACACGGTGGGTCATGTTGAGGCTTGTCAAAGACAGTCAAAAAACATTTACATAATGAAGGGATGAGATGTGTGGAAGATTTACAGGCGTTGCTGTTTATGTTCCTAGGAGGAGTAGGGATTTTCCTTTTCTCTGTAAAGTATATGGGGGACGGACTCCAAAAAACAGCAGGCGATGGCTTGCGAAATTTGTTGGATAGGTATACGACAAATCCGTTTATGGGGTTGATGGTTGGAATTATTGTCACGATTTTATTGCAGAGTAGTTCAGCAACCACTGTCTTAACGGTTGGACTTGTAAATGCCGGCTTTATGCGACTCCGTCAATCGGTCGCAGTGATTATGGGGGCAAATATTGGGACGACAACAACGGCCTTTATTATCGGGTTAAATTTAAAAGAATACAGTTTGCCAATTATGGCTATCGGCGCATTTTTAATCTTCTTTTTCAAAATCAAAAAGGTGAACAACATTGGACAAATCATTTTTGGTTTTGGAGGATTGTTTTATGGTTTAGCTTTAATGGGGAGTAGTTTACGTCCACTCAGTAGTTGGGAGCCGTTTGTTGATTTTACCATTCGTATGGGTGAACACCCGGTTTTAGGTGTTATTGTGGGTGTAATTCTTGCTGTTTCTTTGCAAAGTTCGTCTGCAGCAATTGGTCTTGTCCAACAATTGTACGAGCAAGGTGCGATTGGTTTACAAGCTGCTTTACCGGTATTAATCGGGGATAATATTGGAACGACGATCACTGCGATTCTCGTATCAATTGGTGCGACAGTTGCCGCACGCCGAGCGGCGCTCACACATGTGATGTTTAATGTGCTTGGAGCCATTTTAATCATGATCATTTTCCCATTTTTCGTCAACTTTATCGAATTCCTAGCAGGACAATTTAATTTAAATCCATCCATGCAGATTGCGGCTGCTCACGGGGTATACAACACAGCAAATGTACTGATTCAATTTCCGTTTATTGCGGTGTTGGTACTAATTGTAACGAAGCTTGTGCCGGGTGAGGAGCTTGAGCTTGATTATAAGCCAAAGCATTTAGACCCAATTTTTATCGGCAGTTCACCAGGAATTGCATTGGGTCAAGCGAAACAAGAAGTGTTGCACATGGCGAGTTATTCTCAACATGCATTAAAGCATGCGATCCGTTATATGGAAACTGGTGAAAAGAAAGATGCCGACAAGGCGTTAAAATATGAGGATGCGATCAACAATTTGGATAAAGAAATCACGGAGTACTTAATTAAAGTGTCTTCACGATCATTGTCAGCGTCCGATTCTAACACGCACTCTGTTCTTTTAAATGTCGTTCGTGACATTGAGCGGATTGGGGATCATATGGAGAACATTGTCGAATTAAAAGATTATCAAAAAGCGAACAAAGTCACGCTGAGCGATGTCGCCATTCAAGATTTAAATGAGATGTTTGAGTTGACCCACTCGACGTTACAAAGCGCAATGGACTCACTTGAACACGACGACTTAGACAAAGCGCATGAAGTATTAAAGCACGAGGAACTGATTGACAAAATGGAGAGAAAACTGCGTAAGCAACATATCGTTCGCATGAATGAAGGCGCATGTACAGGTGCTGCAGGGATTATTTTCGTAGATATCATTAGTAACTTAGAGCGAATTGGCGACCACTCTGTCAATATTGCCGAAACGGTTATTGGTGAGGAATAGCGTTTTAAAACAACGAAGGAAAAAGAGGACAGAAAAAATTGTCCTCTTTTTTTCTAAAAGCCATTGCGAAGCTGCTTAAACCATGGTATTATAGTTCTTGTCTTGATTGATCCACAGTAGCTCAGTGGTAGAGCTATCGGCTGTTAACCGATCGGTCGCAGGTTCGAATCCTGCCTGTGGAGCTTATTTTTATGGCGGTGTAGCTCAGCTGGCTAGAGCGTACGGTTCATACCCGTGAGGTCGGGGGTTCGATCCCCTCCGCCGCTATATATCTTTATGGCGATTGTGGCGAAGTGGTTAACGCACCGGATTGTGGTTCCGGCATTCGTGGGTTCGATTCCCATCAGTCGCCCCATTTTTATTCGGACCCTTAGCTCAGTTGGTCAGAGCACTCGGCTCATAACCGATTGGTCGTAGGTTCGAGTCCTACAGGGTCCACTTTAAAGGTCATGTGAACCTTTAACACCTAACATGGAGGAATACCCAAGTCCGGCTGAAGGGATCGGTCTTGAAAACCGACAGGCGGGTTAAACCGCGCGGGGGTTCGAATCCCTCTTCCTCCGTTTATAGTACGAGTGAAATGAAAACCCGCAGAAATGTTGCTAGTCGACGTTTTTGTGGGTTTTTGTGTTGGGAGTGGGTATCCGGTGTTACACACATGAAAATGATAACATGTTTGGATTGGTGTATCTCTTTCTGGTTAGGTCGATTAGTTTTTAGTCATTAGTTGATGAGTATATTCCTTCCCATAGATTTCTACTTTTACGCATAGTCTTATATTATGACATCGACGAAAATAAATGGGATATGATCATTTCTCCGATGGAGTTAGTCAAGGAAGCAAACAAAAGTGATGCAGTCATTCTATAGTGTGGAACGATTTATTTATTTAAATCCCTGAAGACCGAAAATATGGTACGGATAGCTTAAAGAGGATCGCGTTAAAGGCGTTTGAGTATAGGATGTAAAAAAGCCCCGTCCACAGAGGACAGGGCACTAGAGAATAAAGAAGATTACTTTGTGGACTTCAATTGTAACACACAAAACCTGTTTTAGCCATAATCTGACCCTATCATAATTGAGTGGCGACAATCACCATGCGTAAATCGGGAATTCATGTCATGTTCTCTTCGACTCTTCTTTATTTGTGTGCCTTTTTGACCACATCAAAATAACCCCTCCCCCAATTATAACACTAGACAGCCAACTTAGATGCGAATTTCCTATGCCCAAAAAGATATACATAAACGCCACGACACAAGCGCCGACGAACAATAGATACCCTAAAATACGCATGATAAACCACCCATTCCGTTTTTAATTTAATTTACAGAAGAAAAAACACAAGCCCTCTTGCTATAACATCTGCCATCCAGCCAGTAACGCCAACCTTTTTGAGAGCATACCGGATACCATCTTCAGCGGTACCCTCAACACCTAGTAGGATATCTAAAGTCTTCCAGGCAATTTTATAACCCAACCAGTATCTCAGAGCTTTTTTTGTTTTGTTATTGATAAGCGGAATCTTATCAACCCACTCTTTAACAGATTCGTCCCATGCTTTTTGTCCTATGCCTTTCAGTTTCTTCATCATTTGCTTAGCAGCAGCTTTAGCCGCCTGCCCTTTTATACCTTGTGCAGTAACTATACCATCATCAACAGGAAAAGCTATTGTACCTCCAAGGTTGGGGAGACGATTATTTATCCCCAAGTCTTTACCAATACCTTGCAACAAAAACTGAAAGTCTACTTGCTCTAGTTCCTCTAACATCTCTGCATCAAATTCAAATTCATCTAAGACAAAAACATCTTGATCCAACTTTTCAGCACTTTGTGCATTCGCAAGCGTCGGCAAAACTGCCGTAGACAACATCAATGCAGATAAAGCTGCGATGCTTGCTTTCTTCATCTTGTTCATTTTAAAATCTCTCCCCTATGTGTATATTATTTTGTTACAAGAATATGCTAGCACACAGGAAAGTAGCGAAACAATGAATAATTTGTAAATTCGACATGATTAGTTATAGATAGACTAAACTAGTCAGTATTAAACAAAACAAGTCAATATATGCTATTGATTTTTTTGTTTCGTTCTGTTATAAGACATTTTTATAGTTCGATAGTGTAAATAGTTTAACATCTATCGATATATATTACAACATCTTATATGTAGGATGTATTTAAATTCTGCTAGTGCTTGGTAATTTTCGTCTGAAACAGCGTTGAACAATAACATACGATGTATTATTGTATTGTTGCATAACACACATAGTGTTGCTCAGGTCTTTAAATTAATGCCCTTTGTAAAGAATCGTTTACGGAAAATAAACAAATATTAACGTCATCTCCATTGAGCGTGCATATCACACTTGTATAGTGAAAATGCACGATCATTCATGAATTGGGGAGGGCTTTTTTATATGAAATTTAAAAACTGTATTGTTGCTTTTGGTGCTGTACTCACGTTGTCTGCCGCTTATCCGGTGCAGGCGGTTGATCAACATGTTGCACCCCCGGAAGATCCATCAACAAAGACGGCTAAAAACGTCATTTTTTTAGTTCCTGATGGCTTCTCGCAAAGCTATGCATCGAGTTACCGGCTTTATAAAGAGGACGGTTTACCGATCTGGGACGAGAAGAGGATGTTACGTGGGGGCGTTCAGACGTATTCAGCTGATCGGGCGATCACCGATTCAGCAGCAGCTGCAACAGCACTTGCAAGTGGTAAAAAGACAAATAATGGGATGGTGGGTCTCACACCAGACGGCAAAGAAGTGACAACGATGGTGGATGTAGCTAAACAGCACGGAAAGCGGACAGGCCTTGTGGCGACTTCGACGATCACGCATGCGACACCAGCCGCATTTGCGACGCATGTCCAGTCACGAAATGAGTATTTGGAAATTGCCAATCAACTTGTTCATAATGAAAATGTTGATTTGTTATTTGGTGGCGGTCGGCACGAGTTTATGCCAAGTGAAAAAGGCGGTCTCCGTAAAGATGGGCAAAACTTAATTGAAAAAGCAAAGGAATCTGGATATGGATACATTGAAACGGTAAATGATCTTGAAACTTGGAGTGGTGATGAGCAGCGGTTGCTTGGATTATTTGCCGATGAGGCGTTACAGCCGGTTTTAGAGCGAGGGCAAGAAGAGCCGAGCTTAGCTGAGATGACGACGCAGGCAATTAATTTTCTTTCGCAAGAAGAAGCCGGGTTCTTCTTAATGGTAGAGGGGAGTCAAATTGACTGGGGCGGACATGACAATGATGCTGCGTATGCAATGACAGAAATGGCGGAGTTTGATGATGCTGTAAAAGTCGCAGTGGATTTTGCGGATACAAATGAGGAAACACTGATTGTAATCGTCGCGGATCATGATACTGGTGGAATGGCTGTTCATGCGACGGATAAAGCGCATCCTTCGATGTTGCATGGCGTGAAAGCAACTGGGGGGACGATTGCTTCGAAAGTGAAGAAAAATTTTAGTAACTTGAAGAAGGTACTTGAGGATCAAACGAATTTTAAATGGGATTCCTCAGAATTGAAGCGATTGAAAAAGAGCAAGGATTTCACACTGGAGTTAAATCGCATGATAAGTGAAAAGGCAGGTATTGCTTGGACAACAACGGGCCATACAGGTGTGGACGTGCCTCTTTATGCGTATGGTGTGGGAGCAGATTTGTTTTATGGAACGATGAATAATACAGATGTACCCGGGAAAATGAGCGAAGCATTAGGCATCAGCGGATTTTAAGGAGGTAGAAGCAGGCGGGGTAAGTCTTCCTACGCTTGCTTTTTTTATATAATCCAAAGGTGTATTAGATGACATTGTTTAGTGTGTTAATTTTACTCTATAAGGAGCAAAAAAGAACCTTCTACGGGACAGGTGCGAACCTGAGGTGCACATGAAATCCCCGGGAGGTTCGCACCAACAAAGTGGTATTATTTGTATGTTTATCGTCTGTATTTGGCTATTTTGAAACGTTTGTTCGAGATATTTTTGTGAAATACAAGATATTTATCCTTAGGAGAGGGCTTTAATCTCCTTTTTATGGGATAAATCGCTGTCGCACCCTGCTTGGGTGCGTGGATTGAAATTAAGTAAGGTGCGAGCCTTTTCTTGAAATGACCATGTCGCACCCTGCTTGGGTGCGTGGATTGAAATTTTTTTGAGGCTGTATGACATCTGCACTGCACGCGTCGCACCCTGCTTGGGTGCGTGGATTGAAATTTCGGTGAAGTTCAAAAAAAAATTGTAAACACAACGTCGCACCCTGCTTGGGTGCGTGGATTGAAATAAAATGCAATATCCCCAGAAAGAGAAACACCCTTGTCGCACCCTGCTTGGGTGCGTGGATTGAAATCCCTTCCCGCTCATCCGCGTGCCTATGATATCCCCGTCGCACCCTGCTTGGGTGCGTGGATTGAAATAAATCGCGTGCGGTCTTTGATTGATCCTACTAACGTCGCACCCTGCTTGGGTGCGTGGATTGAAATAAGTCTAGGGTTATAGAGGGTAGCGGAGACGAAGAGTCGCACCCTGCTTGGGTGCGTGGATTGAAATTTTTAAGCTTTTCAGCATTTTCAGTTGTGTACTGGGTCGCACCCTGCTTGGGTGCGTGGATTGAAATCCGCATTTTCCGTCACTCCCCTTTTTGTCTTATGTCGCACCCTGCTTGGGTGCGTGGATTGAAATTATGGGCGATTTAAGAGACGAGATTCATTTGCTATACCGTCGCACCCTGCTTGGGTGCGTGGATTGAAATGGTTGGGAAAAAAGTGTAACGCGCAAACCGCTGGGTCGCACCCTGCTTGGGTGCGTGGATTGAAATACCTTGGATTGAGAGTCCGTTACATGATAAGGATTGTCGCACCCTGCTTGGGTGCGTGGATTGAAATCACATACCGCTTATACGCCACTTGATATTCCAAGCCGTTGTACCCTGCTTGGGTGCGTGAATTGAAATGCCTTTTTTGCACACGATGTTGCTTGTTGAAATTGTCGCACCCTGCTTCGGTGCGTGGATCCGATCTATGGACATGAGCAAATTCATTGCGGCGCACGCTGTTTTTTGTTACGATCAGGTTAGATGTAAGCGATGTAAGTGCTTATGTCTAGGAAATGCTTATTTTTAAGGAGGAAGAAAACCATGGCTTATACATTACCAACATTACCTTATGCAGTAGATGCGCTTGAGCCGCATATTGATGCAAAGACGATGGAGATCCATCACGGTAAGCACCATAACACGTACGTAACGAATTTAAATGCGGCACTTGAAGGGCATGCAGAGCTCGCAAGCAAAGACATTGAGTCGCTTGTAACAGATTTAAACGCATTACCTGAAAGCGTGCGCACGGCTGTGCGTAATAACGGAGGTGGACACGCAAACCACTCTTTATTCTGGCAAATTCTTAGCCCAAATGGCGGCGGTGAACCAACAGGTGAGCTTGCCGAGGATATTAAAGCAACTTTTGGTAGCTTTGAAGCGTTTAAAACAAAGGTTGCAGACGCTGGAAAAGCGCGCTTTGGTTCAGGTTGGGCATGGCTCGTTGTTAACAATGGTAAGCTAGAAGTGATGAGCACACCAAACCAAGATAGCCCGTTGTCTGAAGGAAAGACACCCATTCTTGGATTGGACGTTTGGGAGCACGCATACTACTTAAATTACCAAAATCGTCGCCCGGATTATATTAATGCATTTTGGAATGTAGTCAACTGGGATGAGGTTGCAAAGCGTTACGCTGCTGCAAAATAACACAAACAAAACACACCGCTAGAGGTACGTCTTTGGCGGTGTGTTTAATACTAGTGTTTAATTGTTCTATCCCCATCTCATTCGTTCATGTGAGTGAAGAATCATTTCAGATGACGAAAGTCAGTCACCGGAAGTCAGATTTGAGTAGCTTCACTTCCAGAATCATTCTGCTGTTCGGCGTGCTTTGAGCATACATACTTTCTTTTGCGACAACCCTGTTACTTTGACAATCAACATCAGATCCAATCCTTCCTCCAACATTCGCTCTGCTGTTTCTACACGACCTTTCTCCCAACCACGGCGCTCATAAGATGTCATGAAATCGGCAATCGTGACGCTTTCATCTGGCTTCAATTCCCTTACCTCTCTTTCCAATGCCATCTCCTCCTCATTCGTTAATATGAGATACGAATCAAAAAACTGCATGACAAAGTGACGGTGGGCTTCCTTTAATTCTAATTTCATCAGTAGACGCAAAAACGTTTTTTTGCAAGCGACTTTCTCTCCCTCATTATAGCCCATTTTTGACAACAATGCAGCCGTGGCTGCATTTTCCATGTTAATGAAATCTCGCCATGCCAACTTCCTTAAAAATAGGCTTTCATAGCGAAAAGAAAAATATGTGTGTCCGTTGATAATATGAACGATCTCATTTAGTGGTTCTTTTCCTGGGGTGTCGTAACTGAAAATGGCAATTGGTAAGATAGGGCATTTGTAGCGGTCAATGAGGCGAGCGTGGTAGCTGTACATGCGGTGTTGGAAGTTCGGGTCGTAACTCGACTGGGCTTCCACGTGGACGAGTATCACGACATCTTCGCTTTTGAGCCTTGTTTTCACGACAAAGTCTGGGCGAAGAGGGGCGTCTTGTTCACCTGAGAACCACGCATCGGTCGACAATGGTTCTAATGAATGCAAGTCAATGGAAGCAGCTAACTTGGGGAAGAATGCCTTCATAAAATCAGCGAAGAAATAATCGAATAGTTGACGGAAAAGTTGATCGTGCGGAGGGTGTGGCGGGGTCATAAGACGGGGCTCCTTTCAATATAAAAGGTGTTCATAAAAATATTCGGTGTGAATCGCTATTTTCCTGCTGGAAAGATGATTTTCTTACATAAAATTTGACAAGAAATACATCCCTTTTTCTTCGCTATTGAATGACTTTCGATTGCATACCCGCACCACAATAAAGCCACACTACCCTTTAGGGAGGTGGCATCATGCGCACGAATTGGGCAACGAAATTATTTGGGCCAGTAGAAGTAACAAAAGACTTAAAGTTATTGCTCCTTATTGGTGGTCTTTACGCACTAAGTGTTGCGCTCTCCAACACGTTTGTAAATGTATTTTTGTGGAAGCAATCTGGGGAATTTATTGACTTGGCTTTGTATAATTTGATGGTAGTCATTTTTCAGCCACTTTCTTTTTGGGCAGCAGGGATGTTAACGAAGCGGATTGACCGGGCGCATGTATTGCGTATTGGTGTGGTGCTCATGTCTTTATTTTACATAGCTGTTTTACTTGCTTCACACCATGTGAATGATTATTTACTCGTATTAGGCGCGTTACTTGGCATCGGTGTTGGTTGTTATTGGCTCGCTTTTAATGTATTAACATTTGAAGTGACTGAACCTGCCACACGCGATTTTTTCAATGGCTTTTTAGGGTTACTTACTTCTTTTGCCGGGATGACAGGTCCTTTGCTCGCTGGGTTTATTATTACAAGTATGAGTGGTTACAGCGGGTATTTTATTATTTTTGCTACGTCATTGACATTGTTTCTTTTAGCCATCTTACTGACATTTTCTCTTTCAAAGCGACATGCGCACGGACGGTTTTGTATTAAAGCTGCTTTAATGGAGCGGCAAGATAATGAAAATTGGCGTCGCATTTTAACTGCACATATTTTCGAAGGGCTACGTGAGGGGACGTTTATTTTTGTTATTGTCGTATGGATTTATGTGGTCGCTAAAAATGAATTGGCGCTTGGCATGTACGGGCTTGTGACATCGAGTATTCAGCTTGTCTGTTACTACGTGGTGGCGCGTTTCCTCAAACCTTCATTGCGTAAGAAAAGCATTCTCTTAGGGGGAATATTGCTTTATGGCGCGGTGTTTTTGCTTGTGGTGAACTTAAGTTTTACAAAACTGATGACATACGGGATCGTTATTTCTATTGCATACCCAATCCTATTAATCCCATATGTTTCGCTCACTTACGATGTCATTGGCACAGCGACAAGAGCGTCTGAATTACGCGTGGAGTATATCGTTGTCCGAGAATGGTTTATTAATATTGGTCGCATTTTATCCATCGTCTTGTTCATTGCCGCAATTACGTTGTTTGATGAAGTGTGGGCAATCCCGATTGTCCTTCTGATCGTTGGTTCAGGGCACTTGTGGCTATACTTGTTTGTGCGCCGTATTCACTTGCCAGAAAGAGAACCGCCACCAGGAACAGCGATGCGCGCAGTTAATCAAGGGGACGGGAATGGGGGAACGGTGTGAGGAAGGTGTCAATCTTTGACACCGTTCATCGCACGTCTTATAATAAAAATGAAAGCACCGTGGCGTTGATACCACGGTCTATCGCTGTTCGGTTAGAAATAGACGAAAGCCCCATAGGACGATGGGGTGAGGAGGAGTACCGTGACAAAATTCAAACCAAAAAAACGGAGACAAATTTCAGTGCGTTTGAATGCATTATTTGTGCTTGTTTTTTTATTGTTTGCTGCGCTTATTTTGAAACTAGGCATCGTGCAAATTGCACAAGGAGACCACTTTAAAGAAGAATTAACGAAAACAACGAGTCAAGTGGCGCATATGGACGCACCGCGCGGAAAGATGTTTGACCGGTTCGGACATGTGCTTGTTGATAATAACCTTGAACTATCGCTTACATATACGAATCCAGGTGGCGTCAAGGCAGAGGATATGCTGGAACTAGCAAAAGAGGTTGCTCAGTTGATTGAGCTAGATGTGAGTAAAGTGCGTGAGCGCGATCAGCGGGAGTATTATTATACGACATTGAATGAGAAAGAACGGAAAAAGCTTTTACCAAAAAAGGATGTTAAGCCTAAGGATGAGTATAAAGAAATCATTAAAGCCATCCCCGATGAAGTATTGGAAGGTTTATCAGACGAAGAAAACGAAGTGGCTACGATTTTTGGCAGAATGGCAAGTGGCATGACCGGTGAGCCACAGCGAATTAAGCAAAACTTAACAGAACCTGAGCAGCATAAGATTGCGGAACGACTTGATACGTTGCCACATATGGATTTACAACGCGATGCGTCTCGTGCCTATGTGTATGGGTCGACGTTTAAGCAAGCGTACGGACGAGTCGGGCAAATTCCAATTGAGGATGCGGATAGTTACTTAGCAAAAGGATACAAACGTTCCGATTATGTCGGCACAAGTTACTTAGAAGCGCAGTATGAAGATGTGTTACGCGGAAAAAAAGCGGAAGTTGCAAGCACATTTACCCGCCAAGGACGTGGACCAAGTGAAAGTGAAATTGAGGAAAAGCTCGGTAGCCGCGGAAACGACCTCGAATTGACGATCGACATGGCGTATCAGCAGAAGTTGGATGAAATTGTGAAGAGTACGGTGAATGCCAATTCTTATGTTGGTAATCGTAGTGCCTATGCCATTGTAATGGACCCGAAAACAGGCGACATTTTGGCGATGAGTGGGTATATTTACGATCGTGACAAAAAGGAAGGGTATCATAATGAAATTGGGGTGATTAATGCTGCTTTTGAGCCAGGTTCAGCGATCAAAGGGGCGTCGGTGTTAACGGGGTTTGAGACGGGGGTTTTTAGTCCGGGAGAAGGAGTCGATGATAAACAACTAAAGTTTAAGGGTACACAACCGAAAAAATCGCACACTTATTTAGGGTATGTGAATCACTTGAGTGCTTTAGAACGGTCGTCTAATACGTACATGTTTCATGTAGCCATGAGAATGGCTGATTATCAATATGTACCAGATAAATCATTTATTTCTGTTCCGCACGCACAGAAAGTGCTAGACAAAGTTCGCTATTACTTTAACCAATTTGGTTTAGGCGCAGATACTGGAATTGACCTGCCAAATGCATCTTCAGGTTTGATGGGGACATTACATCAAGGTGAGTCAGGTAAATTACTTGACATGATGATCGGACAATATGACACGTATTCAACGTTACAACTAGGGCAATATGTAAGTACCATCGCTAATGACGGCGTACGTATGCGTCCACGTCTCGTACAAAGTGTACTTGAACCGTCACCTGATGGAGAAGGTGGTACAGTTCAAATGGAACGACCACCGGAAGTGTTGAATCGCGTAGATATGAGTATTGAACATATTAGAGAGGTGCAAAAAGGTTTTCGTTTAGTGACAGGGAGCAACGGTACAGCAAAAGATATGAGAACTAGCGTAAATGTCCCGTTTGCCGCAAAAACAGGTACAGCGCAAGTTGGTTCGTTTTACAATGTGAGTTTTGTTGGTTACGCACCTTATGATGATCCTGAGATTGCCTTTGCAGTGATTGCTCCTGGTGTGACGCATGATAAATCTCCGGCAGCAAAAAACATCTCCAAAAACCTCATCAACGACTACTTCGATCTCAAAGAAGACCGCAAAGCCCCGAAGGAAGTAGACGAGATTATTGAAGAAGTCGATATGTCCGGGAATTAACCGCATACGGTACTTGAACACCTGAAGTCATGGTTCACGCCATCATTTCAGGTGTTCTTTGTCATGGAAACATTTGTGCGCATGTTTTCTCAATACCAAATACCTGCCCACATTGCGTGCATGTTTTGCCATATGTGCGGGATGCTATACAAACAAGAGGTAACGATGAGAGGTGGTGCACAATTAGTGGTGAAAAAGCAAGAACCAGCCTTTGATGAATTGTCGTTGGATGAGAAAATAGCGAAGCTACAAGAGGTTTTTGAAGATGATAGCGAGTTTCATGTCCGTCATGTAAAAAAAGGTGATCTCACACTGACATTTGCGTGCATCACTAGTTTGGTGTCGATGGCAAAAATCAATGATTTTCTCATTCCGACATTGATGAGGTTGCCAGCAGAAGAAATTGATACGTATGTACATAATTTGCAAACGATCGAGGCGACGACCTATGATGATGCGATCAACCAAATTTTGGCCGGCAGTGTCATGATTTGTGTTGGTGACGATCATTTTTATACGGTGTATTTAAAAGAAGATACTGCGCGTGATATTACTGAGCCAAATGCGGAGCAAGTGGTGCACGGCTCGCATGAAGGGTTTGTAGAAGACTTACAAACGAATGTCCGGCTTGTGCGCAATCGGGTGCGGAGTCGTCATTTAAAAGTAGAGCATATTGAAATTGGGACAGAAACGAAAACGAAAGTAGCCATTGTATACATGAAAGACTTGGTCAATGAAGACATTTTAGCAGAACTGAAACGACGAATGAATTATATTGAGACGGACATGGTTGTGACAACAAACTATTTGGAGGAGTTTATTGAAGATAGTCCATTTTCGATCTTCCCACAAATGATATCCACGGAGCGCCCGGACAAGGTGGAAGCCAATTTACTGGATGGAAAAATTGCGCTTTTGTCTGATGGTGGTCCAAATTCGCTTATTATGCCGGTTACTTTTTTTAGTTTTTTTCAGTCTCCAGATGATTATAACAGCCGATGGATGACGGCGTCATTCATTCGGATGCTTCGCTTTGTTAGCTTTCTTATTGCGATTATTTTACCAGCGTTATATATCGCGGTTGTGAGTTTTCACTTCGAAGTTTTACCGGATGAGCTCGTCATGCCGCTGAAGTTATCGGTGTCGACGGTGCCCTATCCGCCAATTATGGAAGCACTGTTAATGGAATTGACGATTGAGCTCATTAGGGAAGCAGGGATTCGCTTGCCCTCCCCAATTAGCCAGACGATCGGGATTGTTGGTGGTTTGGTCATTGGAGATGCGGTTGTACAAGCAGGACTCGTGTCGAATGTAATGATCATCGTCGTGGCCATTACAGCCATTGCTTCTTACATTATTCCATCTAATGAATTTAGCGCATCCATCCGTTTACTACGGTTTCCGATTATGCTTTTAGCAGCGATGTTTGGCTTTATCGGCATCATTTTTGGGCTCATTATCATGCTCATGCAGTTATGTAAGCAAGAGTCTTTTGGGGTCGCTTACTTTTATCCAATTGCACCATTTAAGTGGAATGGCTTAAAAGATGCGTTTATTCGAGTGCCGTTATGGCTAATGAAGCGCCGTCCACTTGACGCAAAACCGAAAAAACGATTCCGCTTTAGACAAACGCGAGGTTGGGATATTGATGGAAAGTCTTAAACAAAAAGTAAAAGCTAGTCATGTATTTTTGTTAATTATCCACACCCAAATTGGCGTGGGCGTGTTGTCGCTTCCATATACGTTGTCGCAAGCATCCGGTGCCGACGGATGGATGTCTTTAATTCTTGCCGGAGTGTGGATCCAAGTGTTGCTCGGCACATTCTTTTTGTTATATCGACGTTTTCCAAATAAAAACTTGGATCAGATTGTGCAAACGTTGCTTGGGAATTGGGTTGGCAATGTAGCCAAAGTACTCTTCCTACTTTTTTTCTTTTTGATTGATGTGCTGTTCATTGCCATTCTTGTGAGAATGCTTGACCGTTGGATCTTACCAGAAACGCCAAGTGTTGTAATCAGTTTGATTGTACTTGTGTTGAGTTTTTATTTAGCGAGAGAAAGTTTGCAAGTCATTTTACGCTTTTTGATTGCAGTCACCCCTGTGCTTGTATTATTGGTAACCATTGCGACTTACTCTTTAAAAGACGCAAACATTTATCATTTGTTGCCAATCGGTCATCAAGGGATAGGCACCATTTTTAAAGGAAGCTTGGATGCCATTTTGCCACTAATGGGATTTGAGGTCATCTTGTTTTTAAATGCATATATTACCGGAACAGTAAAAGCAAAATTTAAAATGGCGGTATGGGCAAATGTGTTTACACTTATGTTGTATTTGTACTTAACGCTTGTTTGCTTTTTATACTTTAGTCCAGAAGAGATTGCTTTTCTCCCTGAACCGATGATTTACCTCATTAAATCCTATACGTTCCAAATTATTGAACGAACAGACTTAGTGTTTTTGTCTGTGTGGGTCGTGTATATCTTCACTTCCTTTGTCATGTTTACGTTTATTTGTGGAGACATTTTAAAGTCGTTTTTTAAAAAGAAGAAGCGAGCGGACAGAGCACTAGCTGTTTTCTTATTGGCTGTCCTTTGTTTAGCTGCATACGTGTGGCAAATTGAGGAAAGAATTGATGAATATAGCATGTATTTGACTTATAGTGGCTATGTGTTATTGCTCATTCCAGGTTTGCTTTATATTCTGTCATTATGTATGAGGAAGAGGGATGATATTGAGAAAACTCATTAGCATTGCTTGCATCGCTTCGTTGCTTACGTTGTCAGGGTGTTGGGATCAACATTTATTAAAAGACGTGACACTAGTGAAAAGTGCAGGGATTGACTTAGTTGAAGATGAGAAATATTTAGTATCTGTGACCATTCGATCTATTCAAGAACCGACAAGTACAGAAGAGGCAGGTGTCTCGGCACCAAAAACGATGCAAGTGGAAAGCAACACCATTCGAGAGGCACGAGACTTGTTAGACCGCAGAATTGGGAAGGCATATGATTCGTCCAAATTGGAAGTATTGGTTTTGGGAGAAGAGTTAGCGAAAGATGATATCCTTTTATTGTTAGATGTTTTTTACCGTAACCCACGGAGTCCTTTAAGTACGAAGCTCGTCATTTCCGAGGGAGAGGCACAAGACATCATTAAATTAGGAGAGGGTTATCCGTTGCAAATTGGTGAGTATATTGCTGACTTGTTAAGCAGTTTAGAGGGTGAGACAGAGGTTCCAAACGAGAATATCCAGTCTATTTCAGCGCGTTTATTAAGTGGGGGAGAAGACATTACCTTGCCACTCATCAAACCTCTTGATGATGTGACTGCGACAGTTGTTGGATTGGCGTTGTTTGATGGGACAAAATACACAGGCAAAATTGAGCACCAAATGTCGACATTGTTTTTGTTAATGAATGGACAATTAGGTAAGAATGCGCGGTTTTCAAAGAAAATACATGACGACAAGGAAGTGAATATCGCTAACTATATTACAATTGATGTGACCGGCGTTGATAGGGACTTGCAATTGGTTGCAAATAGTGTCGATGACATTACAGTAAAATTAAATTTTAAATTTGATGTCGATGTGGTCGAATTACCGGTTGATGTCCCTATGCCTATATCAGAGGTTAGGAAGCTAAACAAAAAGCTTGGGGATTTGTTTACGAAAGAAGCAAAGATCGTGACCGACAGATTATTGGAAGCAAACTCTGATGCCCTTGGGATTGGGAAGCGTATTCATGCGTTTCATCATGACATATGGAAAGAGAAGGATTGGAAAGAAGTGTATCCAAATATTAAATTTGAAACGAATATCGAGGTTCGAATTGACCAGCAAGGAATTCTTTATTAATGGTAGATGAGAACTGAATATGAAAAAGCGGGATGACCCGCTTTTTTTGTCTTTAGCTTTTAGCGGACATGTGATATAATTGTGACGAGCAGGAAATAAAAGCGTTTGCAAAATAGGCTGAGGCGCATAATTGGGCTTATGGAGACATTAGTTAGATAATTATTATTATTTCCTTTGCTTTTGTCGCAGTCGTGTCAACGGGAGAAAATGAGTCTATATACATAATGATTGTGGGAGGGGATTTTTTATGAAAAAGAATCGGTTTATGTTGGCATCGCTGGCATTAGCAACGTCGCTTGTTGTGACAGCATGTGGGGACGGTGAAGGTAGTTTGCGTATGGTCACAGGGGGGACGAGTGGGACATACTATCCGCTTGGTGGCGGTATGGCGAAGACGATTCAAGACAATACCGATTTGAAAATCGATGTGTCGTCTTCTAATGCATCAGTGGAGAACATGCTTGCTTTGAGTGAAGGGAAAGCAGACATTGCATTTGTACAAACAGATGTGATGGCAAATGGGCTTGCTGGTGGCGAAGGTTTTGAGGGAGAGATCACCAATGTGTTGGCGCTCGGCTCTCTTTACCCAGAGATGATCCAAATTGTCACAACAGCCGACTCAGGAATTGAAAGTGTAGAAGATTTAAAAGGGAAAAAAGTCTCGATTGGTGCACCAGGATCAGGTGCGCGTGCCAATGCGGAGGAAATTTTGGAGATTCACGGCATGACGGTGGAAGATATTGATGCCCAGAATTTGGATTTTGGCGAATCGACAGGTGGCATCCAAGATGGGAACATTGATGCAGCCTTTATTACAGCAGGGACGCCAACAGCAGCAGTAGAAAATTTATCTGCCACGACAGATGTGTCTGTTGTGCCAATTGCAGCTGATAAAGCACAAGCATTAATTGAGAAGTATCCGTACTACGCGGCAGAAACAATCCCGTCCGGCACATATAATTTAACCGAAGACGTGGAAACAGTGGCTGTTCTTGCAATGATCGCTGTGAAGAAAGATTTACCAGAAGACGATGTATATGAGATCACAAAAGCCATTTATGAAAACAAAGTGGCACATGCCAAAGGAACTGAGATCACTTTGGAAACAGCGTTAGACGGTGTGACCAATTTACATCCAGGCGCAAAGAAGTATTTTGAAGAACAAGGGTTAAGTGTTGAGTAGAATGACTGTGTGAAAGATGATCAACCGGCTGCGTACGTGCGTAGTGTACATGCAGCCGGTCTTTCTTTTTAAACAGTGCTGGCAAGTTGAGAAAGGGGCGTGCATCAAGTGAAACGGATCATCATTTCGATGTTGCTTTTTCTCCTTCTGCTACTGTATATCTTTTTTTACCCTGTTTCGATGGCGCTCGTCTTTTATAATGAGGATACAAATGAACGCCAAGCTTTTTTACCGCTAGAGTATGGAGATGAGTTTCAAATCATTTTTACCCATTCCGTCCATTTGTCAGATGTGGTGGAAAAATACCGCGTTACATCAGACAAACAAATCGAACAATTTGAATTCATATTTGAAGAGTTTGGCGTCGGCATGCCATCGAACGCTCAAACAGGCGAGACATTTGTGTATGAAGAGGGTCGTTATCACATTCGTGATATGAAAAATTTATTTCCTGAGCTGCGTGTACGAAATGGGAAAGCTGTTTCTCAGCATCGGCTTGTCTGGGGGACGCATGAAGTAACTTTTAATGACTATATGGAGCCAGGCGCATGGATGACTTTAAAGATAGAGCATTTAACATTATGGCAGTGGCTGAAAGGAGCACGTATTCATGAGCAAAACACAAACTAACCAAGATGTAAACCAAGAAGAGTTAATGGAAAAATATGATGCAGAGTCGAGAACACGGAAGTTATCTGGCGTGGCAGCGGGTATCGTGTTCACAGGGCTACTGGCATTCTCTTTATTTCAATTATATACAGGTGCATTCGGTCAATTTACAGCGTATATTCAGCGTACGATCCATTTAGGATTTGCCTTGGCACTCATTTTCTTGTTGTTCCCGGCAAGGAGAAAGACGAAGAGAGACCATGTGCCGTGGTATGACTACGGACTCATGGGCTTATCAATCATTGTGTGTGCATACTGGCCTTTCTTTTATGAAACGCTTGTTCAACAGCTTGGATCGATCACAGGGGTACAGTTATTTATTGGATCAGTGGCGATCTTACTTGTGTTAGAAGCAGCGAGACGAGCGGTTGGGTTGCCGATCGTCACAATCGCAAGTCTATTTATCGCTTATGCATTGCTAGGACCGTACATGCCGGGAATGTTGTCACATGGCGGTTTGAACTTAGATGAATTTGTAAAGTCTATGTTCTTTACAACGGAAGGCATTCTTGGTACACCATTACAAGTGTCGTCAACATATATTTTCTTATTTCTATTATTTGGTGCTTTTCTCGTTCAAACAGGGGTAGGCGGTTACTTCAACGATTTGGCACTTGCGATTGCCGGGCGACGCGTTGGCGGGCCTGCGAAAGTGGCGATCTTTTCAAGTGCGCTAAATGGCACCATTTCCGGAAGCTCGGTTGCCAATACAGTCACAACAGGTTCATATACAATCCCAATGATGAAAAAGCTAGGTTATAAACCAAATTTTGCTGGTGCAGTTGAAGCAGCTGCCTCAACTGGTGGACAAATTATGCCACCCATTATGGGCGCAGCAGCGTTTCTTATGATTGAATTTGCCGGTGTGGGTTATTGGGAAATTGCGAAGGCAGCATTGGTACCTGCCATGCTTTATTTTGTTGGGATATGGGTGATGACGCATTTTGAGGCAAAGCGACTCGGACTAAAAGGATTACCGAAAGAATCGCTGCCTCGTAAAATTGATGTACTAAAAAAGTTGTATTTGTTGTTGCCAATTGTCGCCATTGTTGTGCTCTTGTTTCAAGGCTTTAGTATTGAGCGGACAGCGTTACTAGGTATCGCGATCACCATTCTTGTAAGTTTGTTTCATAAAGATACGCGCTTGACACCAAGTAAATTTGTGCTTGCATTAACAAGTGGTGCACGCACAGCATTAGGTGTTGCGGCTGCAACAGCGTGTGCAGGGATTATTGTTGGTGTCGTGACAAAGACAGGGCTTGGATTAAAATTAGGTGGCAGCATTGTCGGCGTGGCGGCATCGTTAACGTCGTCGGCAGACTTGCAACTGTTGCTAACGTTATTCTTCACAATGATTACAGCGATCATTTTAGGAATGGGATCACCGACAACAGCCAATTATATTATTACGTCAACAATTGCGTTGCCAGCCATTCTTGCTTTAAATAATCAACTAGATGTCGCAATTCCAGCTTTAGCGGCGCACATGTTCGTCTTTTACTTTGGCATTGTGGCTGATATTACGCCTCCCGTTGCACTCTCTGCATTTGCTGCTACAGGCATATCCGGTGGTGATCCGATAAAAACTGGGGTAAATGCCGCGAAACTTGCAATTGCTGCTTTTATTATTCCATACATGTTTGTGTTACAGCCGCAACTGCTTATGATTGATTCAACGATATTTGAAACAGGTCATGCGCTCATTACTGCCATTTTCGGGATGATTGCAATTGGCGCTTGCCTCATTGGTTATTGGTATAAGTCGCTTGCCTGGCACGAACGGCTCATTGCGTTCGTCACTGGTTTCTTGCTCATTTATCCTGATGGATATACAGACTTGGTTGGTATGGCTGTATTTGTCATGTTGCTCATTTATCAATGGAGCTTTTTGAATAGACAGCGCGAAGAAGCAAAGTCTCGCTCAAAAGGAGCGTAAAAAAAAGCAGTTGCCTCGAATCGAGGTAACTGCTTTTTTTGACCTATATGCTAGAAAAAGGCGTCGACAAGCTCATCGAGACTCATGTCACTTGATACTTCTGTTTTTTGTGGCTTTAATTGATCAGCAACCCCTTTGTCCTCTACTTTCTTAGAGAAGGCAAGTGCATCATCAATGATTTTTTCCTCCTTGAGTGCTTGAGCAATATGCCCACCTGTCATGCCCGGTTTTACTTCAATCACAACAGTATGCTTGTCGTCATCCTTTTTCTCGTCGTCTTTCTTGTCTTCGTCTTTTTTGTCTTCGTCTTTCTTATCGTCGTTTTTCTTGTCTTTTACCTCTTTTAAAGCGGCCTCTGTTTCAGCAAGGGCTGTTTTGGTCTTTTCTAAATCTGTTTCAAGTGTTTCCCATTCTTTTGCTTTTTCAACTTTATAGCCAGCGTCGGCAAGTGCAGCGCGAAGTTCCGTTTCAGAGAGTGCGCTTGCGTCAGTTGCCTGATCCGCTTGAATGTAATAAGCAGCAGTCGTCACGCTCACGGCAACAAGTAAACCAGCAGCAAAACTACGAATTGTTTTAGGTGTCATGAGCGACCTACTTTCACGCGCGATGCAGCTGCTTCAATGAAAGGTGCAAGTAAGCGCGTCACTTCTGATTCTTCAAGACCCGACTCAGCAGAAATGCTTTCAGCAGAATAGCCACGTTTATGTAAATCTAACACCGTTCGAAGCGTTGCTTGTTCCTCTGGTGCCCGCACATAACGACCACTTTCTTGTGCTGCGATTTCTACGTCCAGTTCTAAATCACGAATGTGCGATTTCAAATGATGGATTTCCTCCATAAATGAGATAGAGAGTTGTTCAATTGCTTCCTCCGCTCTCGGTGACTTCTCTGCTTTGAAATAAGACATCGCAAGCAATATTGCTGAGACAGCAATTAAAATAATGAAAGTCCATTCCATCGTAATTCCCTCCTAAATGAATTTGAAATGTGCAGATGGAAGCTGCACGGTAAAACTTTAAATCGGTCATATTGTGGCCTCGTCTCTATTATACATGAATTCCCCCGTATTTCGATTTAAAATTTAAATTTCTATTCTGTTACAATTGATTTTGACATAGCTGGACAGCAATCTTTGTTGAGGTATTTTTAAAAGTGATTATGTAGCTGTAACGCTTGTGGCACAAGGGGTTTTCCGTTTACAAAAACATACAATTTGCCCTCCTTGTGTAGGATAAAAATAACAGGTATGCTTATAGTAGAACATGGTGATCTTTGGTAGAAATTTTGTCACGGATTATAACCGAAGGGCATAGAGGAGGGGAATAGATGCACAATTTCTCAGAAGCATCCGATCATGAAAACGCTTACGATATAGCCATTCACGATGCATTAAAAACAACTGCGTCTCTCTCACCGGTTGGGCGATTAGGTATTTGGTATGAAGGTGAAATATCATGGGTAGGCGATGCAGCATGGGCAATCGATCGTGCATTCTCAGTGAATGACACGTCTGTCGTGAGTCATGCTTACCATAAGCAATGGAATGTGAGTTTAACGGTTTTTGATCGCACAGCACCTCAGAAACTAGGTTGTGTTCGAGAAGTCATGTTTAAAAATGAAAGCACAGCTGTAATGAAAGTAAAGTTAATGATGCATCATCTCCCTCAACGTGACAGCTCAGGTATGACGTTTTACGCGCCAGAAGAGCAAGCGCTTGTCCATCATTATGATGACATTTGCTCGTTGTTTGCGCTACATATGCCTAAAGCGACCTATATTCAGCACGTGGCAGGAAGTATGGATAAACATTGGTGCGGTAACGAAGGCAGGTTATCGTTTTCGCCTTTTTCCTCAGACAGTGCCGAGAGTGTGGTTAGTGCGACGCTTTCGATCGCACCTGAGGAACAACAAGTAGGGGCAGGTTGGTTACTCGTTGCAAAACAGTATGACTTGTTAAAGGATGTTCATCGACGTTTGCGCGCAACTGGTCAGGAACGATAAAAAGCACTTGCTTTGTGGAGAAACTTTTGCTATGATAGTTCAAGTATGGTAGAAGAGTTTGGAGGGATTAGTATGCGTGTTCAAGTAACGCTTGCTTGCACTGAGACAGGTGATCGTAATTACATTACGACAAAAAACAAGCGAACCAATTCTGAGCGAATTGAGCTGAAGAAATATAGCCCGCGATTAAAGCGCCACACATTACATCGCGAAACAAAGTAAGCAGACGGACTTATCCGCTGCTTGCTTTTTTATGTGTGATGCACGAAAAGGATGGGAGAGCAATGGACAAGAAGGTGATGATTCGTCGAGAAGTCAAATCATTATTACAAAAGATGTCGCAGGCGATGTATCGTGAGCGCTCGGCGTGCATTGTGAGCCAACTTACAGGACGGAACATGTGGAAAGTTGCTAAGTGTATGGGTGTGACGAAAGCCATTTTCCCAGAAGTAGATACAGTACCTCTCATTGAACAAGCTTGGTGCGACGAGAAGGAAATCGCACTGCCACGTGTGCACATGCGTACAAAAACGATGGCTTTTTATGTAGTGACTTCGTGGGATCAATTAGAAGAGACAAAATACGGATTGTTAGAGCCTGTGGTCTCAAAATGTCGACGTGTAGATGAACAAGCAATGGATTTAATGATCGTTCCTGGTGTGGCGTTTACAAGGAAAGGGGATCGTTTAGGGATGGGGGGCGGTTTCTATGATCGGTTGCTGCCAGCTTATAGAGGAACGACCGTGTCTCTTTGTTTTGAGGAGCAGCTGCGACGGGTGTTGCCAACGGAAGATCATGATGTGAAGATTGATCATGTTGTTGTGGAAGGAGATGAATCGGGATGACGACAGCGGAACGTTATTCGCGGCAGTTATTATTTCCTGGTATCGGTGAGGAAGGACAGCGTCGTTTAAAAAATAGTCGTGTGCTCATTGTTGGTATGGGTGCACTTGGTACAGTGTTGGCCAACCACGTTGTACGCGCTGGAATAGGCTATACGCATTTTGTTGATCGCGATTATGTGGAATTAAGCAACCTCCAACGCCAATCATTGTTTAATGAAGATGATGTATCACGTGCGTTACCAAAAGCAGTCGCAGCAAAAAACACGTTAGAAAAAGTGAATACAGAAGTTGAGATTGATGCAACGGTGTGTGACGTTCATAGTGGGAATGTGGCTTCATTTACAGAGGATGTAGATATCGTTTTAGATGGCACAGATAATTTTCATACGCGTTTCTTACTAAATGATGCCTGCTTTAAGCAACAAATCCCACTTAGTTATGGTGGGGTCGTACAAGCAAAAGGGGTTAGTGCATTGTTTGTTCCAGGTATGACACCCTGTTTAAGGTGTTTCATTGGAGAAGGTGCGCAACAAGGAGAAACATGCGACACAGTCGGTGTCATTGCACCCATTGTCGATATCATTGCCTCTTATCAAGTGGTTGAGGTTGTCAAGTACTTAGTGGGTGCGACGGAACAATTAAGAAACACCGTTCAAACCATTGATATTTGGCATAATACATTTTCGCAATTGTCATTTCGAGCGCCGAAAGTTGATTGTGCCACTTGTCAAAAAGCTGAATATCCAGCGTTAGCAGAGCGAGCAACGGATACAGTTGCATTGTGTGGACGAGAAACGATTCAGGTTGGTGGTAAGCCGTTAAATATTGCAGAGATGGCAACGCGGTTGCGAGCGGTTGCAACGATACAGGAAACCCCATTTTTAGTGCGTGCGACATTGCCAGAGGGAGAGCGGCTCGTTTTATTTCCAGACGGTCGCGTGTTGGTTCAAGGGACAGAAGATGTGGCAAAAGCGAAGTCCTTATACAATAAATATATTGGCCATTAATAGGAGAGGAATAGACACCTCTCTTTTTGTCTATAAAAAAAGCTTGATTTTATCGTGGAAAGTACGTATGATAAAGAACATATTACAAATATACTTTAACGCGTTAAAGTGAAAGGGTGTTGTTGGCATGGAGAGGACAAAAATAAGTACAAAAGTAGCAATTTGCTCGCTATGTTTATTCATTTTAATGATGGTTGGGTGTATGTTCTTTCTGAAGGTAGCACCACACATTCCGATTTTACTCGTATTAGTCACAGCTGTAATTCTTGGTCGGTTATTCGGGTTTTCTTATCAGGAATTAGAGGGAGGGCTCGTGCAAGGGGTATATCGCGGTCTTCAACCTATTTTTATTCTCATGCTTGTTGGCTTGATCATTGCTGTGTGGATGATGAGTGGGACGGTGCCTACGTTGTTATTTTATGGTGTTGGTTTGCTCTCACCAGAATGGTTTGCCCCAGCGGCATTAACAATTTGTATCGTTGTGTCGACATTTACAGGAAGTAGTTTTACAACGATTGGGACTGTAGGTGTGGCATTAATGGGCATAGCGGTTGCGCTTCATGTACCAGCACCTTTAGCAGCAGGAGCAATTATTTGTGGTGCGTGTTTTGGAGACAAAATGTCCCCTTTGTCAGATACAACGAACTTTGCAGCCGCAGTCGCTCGTGTACCACTGTTTACACATATAAAACATATGTTATGGACGACTGTCCCAGCACTTTTCATTACGTATGTATTTTTATTTGTTGTCGGGCGGTCTCCTAGTGGGGGAGAGCAAATGCAGCTTCAACCAATGTTGGATGCATTAACAGGGCACTTTCATATTACTTGGCTCACACTTTTGTCCCCGATCATTGTTGTCATTTTAGCAGCTCGGAAATACCCGGTGCTTCCAGTATTAATGACAGGCATTGCGACAGGCATTGTGACAGCCATTGTACTGCAACATGTCCCATCTGTTGCCGCTGTCTTCCATGTGTTGCAAGATGGTTTTAAATTAGATACAGGTGAAGAAATGGTCAATAACATTATTCAAGCTGGAGGCTTGCAATCAATGATGTGGTCCATTTCCCTAATTGTGCTCGCCCTTGCACTAGGTGGTGTGCTGCAAACAATCGGTTTTATTGAAGCGTTATTTTCTCCGGTTCGTTCCTTACTTGTAAGACGTGGTCATTTAATTGCGGCAACAGCGATGTCATCGATCAGTGTCAATGTGGTGACTGGTGAGCAATATTTATCAGTGTTGTTACCTGGAGAAACGTTTCGGACATCGTACAAAGCGATTGGCTTGGCACGGCAAAATTTGTCCCGTACGTTAGAAGATGCCGGGACATTAATCAATCCATTAATCCCGTGGGGGGTAAGTGGCGCTTTCTTCGCTCATACGTTACAAGTACCAGTAAGTGCTTATGCACCGTTCGCATTATTCTTGCTGTTGTCCCCGCTGTTTACAATTGTATTTGGTTATCTTGGAATTGGTATTGCGCGAGTGGATAAAAGCGGGGGAGGAGCGGCATAGTAAGACTGGAGGTGACGTCACATGCGTCAAATAATGTGTATGATGGGTATCGGTTTAGCCTGTGGTCTTGCTTATCGTTACCGTTACCGGTTACTAAACATGTTTTTTCGGCAGTCTTTTCTCCGGAAGCTCGCTATTGCTTCATTATTACGAATCCCTTTTATTCGTAAACGATTGATGGGTTCATTGTTTACCTATCCGAGTGCTCCGAATGCTCCGGAAGCCTAGAAAAAGCGCACCTTTTAAAAGGTACGCTTTTTCTTAACTTTTCTTGTCATGGGCAACAATATCTTGCTCGTGAAGGGAATCGACAATATACGGATGGTTGACATGCACAGGTGAGTAGTTGCTAGCTAGTACAAGACCGAATGGTGTCGGGTCATTTGGATTCACAATTGTATACGGAACACGATTGGCCGCTGCTAATTTAATATACCGTGTGTAAAAGCGATAAGACGTCTCACCATTAATGTATAGGTGCACGTTATTTTTTTGTTTCATCAATCGCTCTACTTCAGGATAAACGTGTGTAGATTGCACTTGGCTTGTCGTTAGTGCTAAATAAACCCGTTCTAGTATCGTCGTTAAAAATAAACGCCGCTCACTAGGTTTTGTTTCAAGGCAACCTGCCAATGCTTGTTCCAAAATGTCATTTACATCTTTTGGCATGTGGACTGCTCCTTTATAAAAAGGGTTAATTAGTCATTTTTCCTTGGAGGCGTAGATTTTTCCTTTTCCTTCTTAAATCGTTGTTGTTCTCGTTTTAGGATGTGTTGCTCTCGTCTCACACGTTCTCGTTCTGTCCTTAAGGCAAGTCGCTCTTGACGAACTCGCTCTCGATCGACAACAAGAATGGCTTTTTCGGAACGCAACTCTTTAAAGAGTGAAACAATCATTAAAATGATAATGACGGCGAACGGAAAGGCACCAATAATGGATGCGGTTTGTAATGCAGTAAGTCCTGTTCCTGCTTTGCCACCTGTAATGAGCAATACAGCGGCAGTACCAGAAATAATGAGTCCCCAGATGAATTTAACGATACCGGGTGGATTGAGATTTCCACCAGTTGTTTGCATGCCAAGAACGACTGTAGCTGAATCAACAGATGTAATAAAGAAAGAGCAAATTAACAATACAGCGATGATCGAAATGACAAATGTTAAAGGGAACTGTTCTAGCAAAGAGAAGAGCGCCATTTCTGTGCCACTTTCTTGCATGTGAGAGTATAAGTCTCTCCCAATACTTTCAAAATAGAGGCTTGATCCTCCGAAAACGCTAAACCATAGCGTGCCAAATAAAGATGGTAGAGCGATGACACCTATAACGAACTCTCGAATGGTACGTCCACGTGAAACCCGCGCAATAAACGCACCGACAAACGGTGCCCAAGAAATCCACCAAGCCCAGTAAAAGATGGTCCAGTCTTGCACCCACGATGATTCAGGGTTGTAAACATCCATTGTAAAACTCATACTAAAAAAGTTTTGCGCATAACTACCGATGCCTTGTGTAAAGACGCCCATGATGTGGCTTGTTGGTCCTAAAAATAAAATGAACGTCATTAAAATGATTGCAAGACGGACATTCAAGTTGCTTAAAATGCGTATCCCTTTGTCAATCCCTGTTGCAGCAGATAAACTAAATAAGATGGTCACAATAACAATGACGACAACTTGGAAAATATATACGTTAAAATCTTGCAGTTGTGGAAATACATAGCGAATGCCCGCAGTAATTTGAGCTGCACCAAAACCAAGTGATGTGGCTGTGCCAAATACCGTTGCAAACACAACAAACACATCAATTAATTTCCCGATTGGACCGGTGACGCGATGACCAATTAATGGGCGAAATGTAGAACTAAATAATGCCGGCTCATCTTTGCGGTATTGAAAATAGGCAAGGGTCAAAGCAACGACAGCGTAAATGGCCCATGGATGAATGCCCCAATGAAAAATAGAATAACGCATTGCTTCAGCTGCAGCTTGTTTCGTTTCAGGCGCTGCATAAGGTGGCGAGAAAAAATGTGATAATGGTTCTGCTGCCCCCCAAAAGACAAGACCAATCCCCATTCCTGCTGTAAACAGGAAAGCAAACCATGTTAAGTAGTTGTATTCAGGTTCTTCATCTGGTTTCCCTAATTTTATTTTACCATAAGGACTGAAGATTAAATAGATGCCGACCCCAACATAAAATGTAGCTGATAGTAAGTAAAACCATCCGAGTTCAGAAGTAATCATTTTTTGAATCGTTTCAGTAATGTCTTTCATATTTGTTGGCGCAATGGCACCCCATAGTATGAAGGCAATTGCAATAGAGAGAGATACGTAAAACACTGTTGTTATTTGTTTCATATTTAGTTCTCAGACCCTTCTTTTTTCTTGTAAAATAAAATCGTAACATAGGTAAAGTATCTTTCCAAGTGATGGATATGGTTGTAAAATGGTAAAAAAAGCTGTTCTCTGTTGGAAATGAAGGGATAAACGTTTGATTTCGCTTAGTATGAAGTTTTTTGGGAAAATGTATACGAATATGGAGATAACCGTACAAAAGGCAATGCGATTTATTAAGTTAAAACAAAAGTGAATGGGAGAGATGATGATGAAAAAAGGGTGGGTATTGATCGCATGTGTCGTTGCCTTATTGGCTGCATGTAGGAACGACAATGAGCCATCAAAAAGGGATGTATCCGTTCCTCGTGAACAGACGGAAGTGACGAGTAAAGTGGAAGTGAAATATGAAATTGATCCAAAAACATATTTAGTGCAGCCACTCCCTGAAATAAATACAAACAAGAAATTGGTGTTATTAACCATTGATGATGCACCAGAACACTATAGTGTGGAAATGGCGCGGACGTTAAAAGAAGTGGATGCACCAGCAATTTTTTTCGTGAATGGTCATTTTTTAGAGGATGATCGTGGCAAGGACAAGCTTAAGGAAATATATGAGCTTGGGTTTGCGATTGGGAATCATACGATGACTCATGCGCGTCTAAGTGAGCTATCAACTACAGCACAAACAGAAGAAATCGTCGCTTTAAATGATTTAGTGGCGTCTATTATTGGAGAACGCCCGCGCTTTTTTCGCGCACCATTTGGTGTGAACACAGATCATGTTCGGGAACTAGCAAAGCGGGAAGGGATGACATTAATGAACTGGACGTATGGTTACGACTGGGAGCCGAATTATCAAACAGGGGCATCGATAGCGGAGGTGATGGTGAATAGTGAATATTTACAACCAGGAGCGAATTTGTTAATGCATGACCGAAAATGGTCTGCAGAAGGATTAGCAGACATTGTCATTGGACTTCGTGATCAAGGGTACGAATTTGTTGATCCACTAGAAATTCAAACAGTAGACGTAGCCAATTAGTGTTGACCCCTTTTCACCTTCATGTCAATTGTGACATACTAATTAACGCTTGACGCACACATTGAGTCATACTATAATAAAATAAAGTATGAAGGAAGCGTTTTCATATGAGGGAGGGGGATTTTAAGATGGGTACAATCGTTTGTCAACATTGTGATCAACTGATGGACCATTTTGAAGGGGAAAAAGTGAGTCGTCTTTATGCAACAGGTGTTTGTGCGACGTGCCAAGTGAAGGAAGAGGAGCAAGATGCACAAAAATAATTTAAATAATACCAATTAGGGGGAGGGTGTGACATACTGTTGCACCCTCTTTATTTAATGGCCTCTTGTTCGCGAATGACTTTTAATGTTGCAAGTGTCGCATCTTCTGGTCCTTGGACAGGCAATCCAGCAGCAACATTCTTTTGAACGTAAGCTAAGTTTTCTGTTGTAATGAGTTCCCCAGGACTAAGAATCGGGATGCCTGGTGGGTAAACCATAATAAACTCTGCAATGATTCTGCCGGCAGATTGATCAAATGGAATCACTTCTGTTTCAGCGTAAAAAGCTTCTCGGGGAGAGAGTGCCAACGTGGGGATTTCAGGTAATTCAACTGGAATTGTTGTCGCGATTGTTTCTGTACGACGATAGCGTGTAGCTAAGTTTTCAAGCGCGGATAGGAGCATGTGAATGCTTTCTTCGTCGTCTCCTAGTGTGATCACACATAAAATGTTGTACAGATCTGACAGTTCTACTTCAATGTTTGCATGTTTTCGCAACCATATTTCTGCCTCATAGCCCGTGATAGTCAGTCCTTTTAAGGAAATGAACAAT
This sequence comes from Shouchella lonarensis, assembly GCF_900096965.1. Taxonomy (GTDB): domain Bacteria; phylum Bacillota; class Bacilli; order Bacillales; family Bacillaceae_D; genus Shouchella; species Shouchella lonarensis. The sequence continues at coordinate 122,023 of NZ_FMYM01000007.1, forward strand.
TTTGTTGGGTCTTGTGCAAAGGTTGCACTTGACTGGCACACTTCTTCTCCGATACAATAAAGACCATTTATTTCATTGATCGCGTTACGTGCCCAGTGGGAAAGGGCAATGGTTTGTTCAAGATACGCTTGCCCGTAGAGTGCCAAATGTTTGCGTGCAGCATCAAGAGACGCCAGCAATAGGTAGGATGTAGACGTCGTTGTCAGCATACTCATAAGGGCGGCGGTGCGCTCAACGGAGACGAGTCCAGCGCGCACATTTAACACAGAGCTTTGCGTGAGTGAGCCACCTAACTTATGGACACTTGTTGCCGCCATGTCTGCGCCTGCGGTCATTGCACTCATCGGAAGTGCATTGTGAAAGTGAATGTGGACACCATGCGCCTCATCAACGAGGACAGGAATTGCAGCATCATGTGCGAGGGCAACGATCGCTTTTAAATCACAGACAAATCCGAAGTAGGTCGGATTAATGAGAAGGATGGCTCTGGCGTCAGGATGTGTTGCGATCGCTTTTTCGACAGCATTTGTTGTGATTCCGTGCGCAATGCCATGATCGTTATCTAAAACAGGGTGAATAAAAATGGGAAGTGCACCTGAAAAAATAATTGCTGACATGACTGATTTATGAACATTTCGTGGCATAATGATTTTATCACCCGGTTTACATACCGCCATGATCATGGTCATAATGGCACCGCTTGTCCCTTGTACTGAAAAAAACGTGTGGTCCGCACCGAAAGCGTGCGCGGCAAGCTTTTGTGCGTCAGCAATCATGCCTTGCGGATGGTGAAGGTCATCAAGTGGGGCAAGGTTGATTAAGTCAAGCGCGAGCGCTTCAGCACCCATTAGTGTACGAAACTGTTCGTCCATTCCCTTTCCGCGTTTATGTCCCGGGATATGGAACGGAAGCGGTTTCTTTTTTGCATAAGTGACAAGACCTGTAAGTAAAGGGGTTTGTTCATGTATATGTGTCAAAGAGGATCCCTCATTTCCGTGATTAAAAAAGTCACATGAAAAGTATAGCAAGAATCCTTATGTTTGACTATCTGTTTGGAAAACATAAGGAAGAAAACGTGTAGAAAACCTGTCGAGGAGGAGCGCTGATGAATATTCCACTGAATGATGAATGGACGCAAAATGAAGTGGTCATTGTTGCCGAATTTTGTGATTGTATCGCACGCGTGTTTGAACAAGGGGTAGAGGCAAGGGAGATTTTGCGCCGTTATGAGCAATTTAAAGAAGTTGTTCCTGCAAAATCTGAAGAGAAGCAGTTGTTTAAGGACATTGACAAGGAAATAGGCACGTCTTGTTATCATGTTGTGCAGGCTGCTAAGCAAGCAAAACCGCAAGAACGTATTAAGCTTTAGCGCACGCGCTAAAGCTGTCTAGATAGTTGATAAATTGGACACAACGTTTGAACGGTTTCTATGATGGTTGCCATTAGCTTATGACCGTCCTTTAAAATCGGACTCTCGGCTGGTATATGACGACCGACGAGCCATTCTGCCTTTTTGATTGAATGGAAACGTTGCAAAGATGCACGTAAGTCAAGCGTAGAAAAAGGCGTCGCTTCTTTTTTCATATGGTCAAGTGAAACGACGTAATGGTCAGGAATGGTTTCTTTTAATGTTTGTTCGTGAGCAAGAAATGTATTGGCAATGGCTTGTTTGTCTGGGCATTCATAAATATAAGCAAGCCAAATGAATACATGATCGTCAAACAGCCCAACTTGAAAATGTGGATGTTTTTTATAACCACGCTTGTTTTCCGCAACAGCGAGCCATGTGTCATTTGGTGGGTTCGTTTTGCGGCGTGCATGCTTGGCAATGTGTAGAAACATTTCTTGTCCAAGCATGAGTGAGAGTTCTTGCGCAAGTGTCGCGCCAATTTCTGCAAATTTTGGTTGAATGCGCGTTTGAATGGCTTCCATTCGTTCAGCGAGTCCGTCAACGTGGAAAGCTGCAAAATCATGTGCAGTGAAAGTAGGAAGTGTCATAGATTTGTCTCATCCCTTTTTTAATGTTTAGATAGTAGCATAGCGTTTTTATGATTTCCGTGCAAACGATTTGCTTACTATGTAATAATAGTGATATACATCAAAGATGAAGACAAGTGGTTTAGATGAAAGGAGACTTGTATGACAGCAACATGGGGAAACATTGAACGCCAGGCGCGCTTGTGGATGGTTGAAGCAGGTGACCGCATCAAAACGGCATTGACAGAGGAAGTAGTTATTAGCGAAAAATCAGGACCAGATGACTTAGTTACTGAAGTAGATCAAGACATAGAGGCGTTTTTTTATGAAAAAATTAGTGAAGCATATCCGACGCATCATTTTTTTGGGGAAGAAGGGGTAGCTCAAGTATTGTCATCGCTAGAAGGCACCGTATGGATTGTCGATCCGATTGATGGAACGACAAACTTTATCCACCAAAAGCGTGGATTTGCTATTTCAGTAGCCGTATATCAAGGCGGAGAAGGGATGATCGGATTAATTTATGATGTGATGAACGAGGAATTTTTTCATGCGCTGAAAGGTGAAGGTGCCTATTTAAATGATCGTCTCCTCCCAAAGGTGGAGCAAACGTCACTTTCTAAAGCAGTTGTAGGAATTAATGCAGGGTGGCTTGTCGGTGAGCATGCAGCGGCGCTAACTGAAGTAGTGAGGACAAGCCGAGGCTCACGTTCCTATGGTTCAGCTGCGCTTGAAATGGCGTATGTAGCCACGAATCGTTTAAATGCGTATATGAGTTTAAATTTGTCGCCATGGGATTATGCAGCTGGTGCCGTTATTTTAGCAGAAGTGGGCTGCAAAGCAACACGCTTAGATGGCACGCCATTATCTATGTTAGAAAAAGGGAGCTTGCTTGCTAGCTCGTCTAATCTACACGAGGAAATAAGGCGGCATCTGACTTAAATAAAAATGTTAACGTTCGTCTCGTGCTTCATTTTTTTTACGAAGTCGGAAGCCGATGGTCATGGCCAAAAAGATCCCTATACAAGCAATGAAAGCAATCCATACACTTCGTTCAGCAACTGCGACACCGATACACATGATGCCAGCAACTGTAATCATTGCAAGTAATAAAAACAAGATATTGTCTTTTTTCACTACGCTACCTCCTTTTTCGAATACAGAACACAGTCGCCAGAAAATTTGATACGAAATAAGGCGGCGGAGCTGGTTTCTTATCCTTCAAATTGTTTGAAGTAACCTCGTTCATAGTGTACATGTTTATTAGGAAAAGTGAAAGGTGATCGTGTGACAAAAAGCGAAACATTTTTAAAGCATGGAAAAACGATGACGAGTAAAATAGGCAACGAGCGCTCTTTATGCTATAATTGTACAGTTGTCCAAAGTACAGAACACAGCTGCTGGTAATCAGCATATCAGATCGGAACATAGCTACCAGAGATCGGCAAACAAAACATAGATGCGGTTTCGTCAATGTTTTCTCTCGAATTTCTTGGTTGTCTAATTCTGATCTCTGGAATGAGAAGGAGAGAAATGTATGACTTTACGTGATGATTTACGCAACATCGCCATTATTGCCCACGTTGACCACGGGAAAACAACATTGGTGGATGAATTATTGAAGCAATCGGGCACGTTTGCCCAGCATGAAACGGTGCAAGAGCGGGCAATGGACTCGAATGCACTTGAAAAGGAACGTGGCATTACCATTTTAGCTAAAAATACAGCGATTGATTATCATCAGACGCGTATTAATATTATGGATACTCCAGGTCACGCTGATTTCGGTGGTGAAGTTGAGCGTATTATGAAAATGGTCGATGGCGTATTGCTCGTCGTTGATGCATATGAAGGCTGTATGCCGCAAACGCGTTTTGTATTGAAGAAGGCATTGGAACAAAAATTAACGCCTGTGCTCGTTGTGAACAAAATTGATCGCCCAGCAGCACGAGCGAATGAAGTCGTGGATGAAGTGATTGATTTGTTTATTGATTTAGGTGCAGATGAAGATCAACTGGACTTCCCGGTTGTTTATGCATCAGCGATTAATGGCACAGCATCACTTGATCCTGAGCGTCAAGATGAAAACATGCATGTGTTGTTTGAGACGGTTGTTTCCCATATTCCAGCACCGATTGATAATAGTGAGGAACCCTTACAGTTTCAAGTGACGATGCTCGATTACAACGACTATGTTGGACGGATCGGGATCGGCAGAATTTTCCGCGGGACAATGAAAGTCGGTCAACAAGTGGCACTGATGAAAATTGATGGTAGTGTCAAACAGTTCCGCGTCACAAAGATGTTTGGCTTCTTAGGCTTAAAGCGAATCGAAATTTCAGAAGCGCGCGCAGGAGACCTTGTCGCCGTATCAGGTATGGAGGAAATTAATGTTGGCGAGACAGTATGTCCGCTTGAGCATCAAGAAATGCTGCCACTGTTGCGCATTGATGAGCCGACGTTACAGATGACGTTTCTTGTGAATAACTCACCGTTCGCCGGGCGCGAAGGGAAATATGTAACGAGCCGTAAGTTAGAGGAGCGGTTATTGTCAGAATTAGAGACAGATGTGAGCTTACGCGTTGAACAAACGGATTCACCTGATGTTTGGGTGGTTTCAGGTCGTGGGGAGCTACATTTGTCGATTTTAATTGAAAACATGCGTCGAGAAGGATACGAGTTACAAGTATCGAAACCGGAAGTCATTGTCCGTGAGGTTGATGGTGTCAAGTGTGAGCCAGTTGAGCGGGTACAAATTGATGTACCGGAAGAATATCAAGGTGCCGTCATGCAGTCGCTTGGAGAGCGTAAAGGGGAAGTCGTCAATATGGCGCACACAGCGAGCGGACAAGTACGCTTAGAGTTTCTCGTGCCTGCACGTGGCTTAATTGGCTATACGACAGAGTTCTTAACACAAACACGCGGATACGGGATCATCAATCATTCTTTTGACTCCTATCAGCCTGTTGTTGCGGGCAAGATTGGCGGGCGACGTCAAGGTGTGCTTGTATCTATGGAAACAGGGAAAGCGACGCAGTATGGCATCATTGGTGTTGAAGACCGCGGGACGATCTTTTTAGAACCTGGGACAGAGATTTATGAAGGGATGATCGTTGGCGAACATACGCGAGAAAACGATCTGACTGTCAACATTACAAAGACGAAACAACAAACAAACGTACGTTCGGCAACGAAAGACCAAACGGTGACGATGAAGCGTCCACGCATCTTGACACTGGAAGAAGCATTGGAGTATTTAAACGACGACGAGTATTGTGAGCTGACGCCAGCGTCAATTCGTTTGCGGAAGAAAATTTTAGGTAAGTCAGAACGCGAGCGTGAGGAAAAGCGCCGAAAGATTGCCGCACAGGACTAATGACGTAGTAGCAACAGAGAGGTAGGTGAAGAGACTTGTTTTTTGTAGCAGCAGGAACGACATCAGGTAAAACGTTGCCTTGGTTATTACAAGCAACCGAGGAAAATCCATGGATTGGGTTTTGGGCATTTATTTTAACAGTCGCTTTAACAATGCTTGTCTTTCACTTAGGCTTTGCCCGAAAGTTACCACTACTAAAGAGGCTGATTGTGTACACGATGCTAGTGCTAGGAAGTTTTTTCCTTTGGTTTTTGGAGTTTATTTTCGGCGCGCCAATCATCGCTGTTCTTGCAATTTCAGCGGTCGTCCTCGGGATTTACCGATTCCGACTGCATTTGCATCGTAAAGGGGACGAAAAAGCACAACGGTAAACCACACTTGTTTCAAACGCATAGCAACCGTAAAAATCGTGTCCGAGGGGGCGCGGTTTTTTACGATTGCACAGTAAACAAGGAAGCTGATAGGATCATCCCCTATCAGCTTCCTTGTTCATTATTTTTGAGGACGCATGTCCTAATTTTTGTTGCGTCTATTCACTTGTTCAGTAATACGCGTTTGACAATTTGTGCACATAAATGTATGGATCGGTCGATTCCGGAGTTTTTTTGCTAGAGGTGAAAAATCAGCAATTTCTTCAATTTTGTCACAAAGCACACATTTTACACGCATTAGATGACCTTCCTTTCGTTGTCCATGCAAGTCATATATCTATTTTAAACAATCTAGCCGAAAAAAGAAATGTTTATCGGTGAAGTCTAGTGTCATCACTTTGTACATATGTTAATGATAAAGGGCTTGACTCAAGTAGGCAAAGGGAGGATTAGCCATTGGATGAAGCAAAACGAATTTATGTTTTGGATACAAGTGTACTATTGCAAGACCCATCCTCAATTTATCAATTTCAGCCACATGAAGTTGTAATCCCAGCAATTGTGCTAGAGGAAGTAGATGCAAAGAAGCGACAAATGGATGAGGTTGGACATAATGCCAGACGAATTGCTCGGATGATCGACCAGTTGCGAGAAGGAGGGAAATTGCATCAAGGCGTATTGTTAGACCGTGGTGGGTTTATTCGAATCGAACTGAATCATCGCTCTTTTCACCATTTAAAACACGCGTTTGCGGATCGAACGAATGACAACCGAATTATCGCAGTTGCCCTAAATTTGCAATTAGAAGAAAATGAGAAAGCTGCAGGTAGAAAAGTCATCTTAGTTAGTAAAGATGCGATTGTCCGTGTGAAAGCAGATGCATTTGATTTGCAAAGTGAAGACTTTTTGAATGAGCGTATTGTGGAAAAAGATGAAGGGTATATGGGATATGTGCATGTAGAGAGCGATCCTGAAATGTTGACACAATTATTCCAAACCCGTACGTTACAAACCCGTGACGTGGTGTCGTCTTGTTATCCGCATCAATTTTTACTATTACAAGACCCACTGAAGCGATCAAGTTCCGCGTTAGCCAAAGTTGATGCTTTGGGACAAACATTGTCACCCGTCACCGGGAGGGATGAAGCAATCTGGGGAATCCAGGCGCGAAATGTCCAACAAAAGATGGTGCTTGAGCTATTATTAAACAAAGATATCCCACTAGTAACGCTCGTTGGGAAAGCGGGTACTGGAAAAACGTTGTTATCTTTAGCAGCGGGCTTATTTCAAACAGAGGACATGCATGCTTATCGGAAAATGGTCGTGACAAGGCCACTTGTGCCACTTGGGAAGGATATTGGTTATTTACCTGGTGAGAAAGAAGAGAAGTTACGACCGTGGATGCAGCCAATTTATGATAATTTAGATTTTTTGTTTGGGACAAAGAAACAGGTAGAGTTAGACCGCATTTTATCAGGAATGGGCGCCATTCAAATTGAAGCACTCACCTATATTCGCGGTCGCAGCATGCCCGATCAGTACATGATCATTGATGAGGCGCAAAATTTAACGAAGCATGAAGTGAAAACCATTTTAACGCGTGTCGGAGAGCGTAGTAAAGTGGTATTAATGGGTGATCCGGAACAAATTGACCACCCATACTTGGATGAGTACACGAATGGGTTAACGTATGCAGTGGAAACATTCAAGGAAGAAGCATTAAGCGGTCATGTCAAGCTTGTAAAAGGAGAACGATCCACACTGGCACAACTTGCCGCCGACTTATTATGACCGGCTTAAATAAAAGAAATGCGGGCGACATGACGAATCGGCGCGCGCGTGATGCCATCTGCAATGTATAGATGAATCGGTCCGTCCTCTTTCAATGGTTTTCCATTTTCGCAAAAAGCAGCGACAAGTTGCATCGCTTGTTCGCGTGTGAATGTCCATTTTTCTTCTGTGTGTGTTTCGATTTCAATGTTTGTGGCGTTGTCATGTGGCGAAGCTTTTTGAAAGAATGGGGCAAGTGGCATCGCAAACGAGCCAGTTTCAAGTAAATCACGATCGTATGATATGCGGTTTGTGTCACGGTTCGGATTAGGAGGCGTTGCGCCTTCAGTGATTTCTTTATCCCACTGGGCAGAAATCGCTTTTGTATATGTATTTAGATGAGGTTCTTCAGATATGAGCGACGTCTCATCGAAACTTTTTTTTAGGTCTATTTTCCGTTCATCGAAAATCCATACACTTGGATCAATTGTTAAGGGCTTTTTCACTTTGCCGGTAATAAAAAATACAAATTCTTGCATGATGACTCCTCCGGTTATGTTAGTATAAAAATCGGCCGCGCTTTCATTATAGCATAATTGTGCGATTGTGCATGCCAAAAGGATTGCATTTTAAGCAGAATACAGATACTATGGAAGAAGCAAGTACATTTAGGTGAGGAGGCGACACCTTGAGGATTGATGCGATCACAAAGCAGGGGGAAAAAGCCTATGCCCTGTTGCAGGAAGATGCTGAAAAAATTCGTCAGCTAATCGAAGTGCAGTTGGAAAATTTAACAATGCCGCAATGTCCTCTTTATGAAGAGGTGTTAGATACACGGATGTTTGGCTTGTCACGAGAGATTGATTTCGCCATTCGTCTTGGGCTTGTAGAGGAAGAAAAAGCAAAAAATATTTTGCATGAATTAGAACGCAAATTGGCATTGTTACATGAAGGGTCTGTAAAGAAATAAACGAGTCGGGCATTATTTTCTGTTCCCGGCTTGTTTTATGAATGATCAGGTGATGAAGCGGTGTCGCGTACCGTCTTGTGATTGCTGCAAAAGTTTTTCTTTAGTGACGTAGAGATAGAGCTCAGGAGGGAGACAACCATGAGTCAGTTGCAGACGATTAAAAAAGTACTTGTCGCAAATCGTGGTGAGATTGCGATTCGGATTTTCAGGGCTTGTTCAGAATTAAACATACGGACAGTAGCGATTTATTCAAAAGAAGATACAGGGGCGTTTCACCGTTACAAAGCGGATGAAGCGTATTTGGTCGGTGAAGGAAAAAAGCCGATTGCTGCGTATCTTGATATCGAGGGCATCATTGAAGTAGCTAAATTCCATGATGTGGATGCCATCCATCCAGGATATGGATTTTTGTCAGAGAATATCGAATTTGCCAGAAGGTGTCAGGAAGAAGGTATCATTTTTGTTGGTCCAGCACTCATTCACCTGCATATGTTTGGTGACAAAATTGAAGCACGTGCACAAGCGATTAAAGCAGGATTGCCAGTCATTCCAGGTAGCGACGGCCCTGTAAGTGGATTAGACGAAGTCGAACAATTTGCTGCTATGCATGGATACCCACTCATGATTAAGGCGTCACTCGGTGGCGGTGGACGCGGCATGCGAATCGTGTGGGCAGCTGAAGAGTTACAAGAAAGTTACGAACGCGCAAAGTCAGAAGCAAAATCGGCATTTGGCAATGATGAAGTGTATGTCGAAAAGTTTGTGTCTCGCCCGAAACATATTGAAGTGCAAATTATCGGTGATGCAGAAGGAAACTTGGTACACCTATATGAGCGCGATTGTTCTGTGCAACGACGTCACCAAAAAGTGGTGGAAATTGCACCAAGTGTGTCATTGAGCGAAACGGTGCGGCAAGACATTTGTGATGCGGCAGTAAAGTTGATGAAAAATGTGGATTATATGAATGCCGGTACAGTAGAATTTCTTGTGACGGATGATGGATCATTTTACTTTATTGAAGTAAACCCACGTGTGCAAGTGGAACATACAATTACAGAGATGATTACGGGCGTTGACATCGTTCAAACGCAATTAAAAATTGCCGATGGACAAGCCTTGCATAGTACATCAGTTGGCGTGCCAAAACAAGAAGACATTGCTTGTTTCGGGTATGCGATTCAGTCACGCATTACAACGGAGGACCCTGCCAATGACTTTATGCCTGATACAGGCCGGATCAATGCCTATCGTTCGAGTGGTGGTTTTGGGGTCCGCCTAGATGCAGGGAACGGTTTTCAAGGGGCGGTTATTAGCCCTCATTACGATTCATTGTTAGTAAAAGTATCGACGTGGGGATTGACGTTTGCTGAGTCAGCGAAGAAAATGGTGCGGAATTTACAAGAGTTCCGGATACGCGGCATTAAAACCAATATTGCTTTCTTAAAAAACGTCGTCACACACACCGATTTTCTAAACGGCAATTACAATACGCGCTTCATTGACGAAACACCAGAGCTATTCGTGTTTCCAAAAAGCCAAGACCGTGGCACGAAAATGTTGACTTTTATCGGCGAGACCGTCGTAAACGGTTATCCTGGTTTAGAAAAAATGGCTAAGCCACGTTTCCACCAGACGGCGGTGCCAAAAGTTCCTTCTTCTGAGCGCGCACAAGCGGGGACGAAACAAGTGCTTGACACACAAGGTGTGGAAGGGCTGGTCGATTGGGTGCGGGCGCAAAAAGAAGTGTTATTGACGGATACGACATTCCGTGACGCTCACCAATCACTTTTAGCGACCCGTGTGCGGACACATGATTTGAAAAAAATTGCTGCACCGACAGCGCACTTACTGCCGAACTTGTTTTCAATGGAGATGTGGGGCGGGGCGACATTTGATGTGGCGATGCGTTTCTTGCACGAAGATCCATGGGCGCGCTTAAAGACGCTGCGGAAAGAAGTGCCGAATGTTTTATTCCAGATGTTGCTGCGCGCATCAAATGGTGTTGGATATACAAGCTATCCGGATCACGTCATTCATGAGTTTGTGCAAGCTTCAGCGGAAGCTGGTATGGACGTATTCCGTATTTTTGACAGCTTAAACTGGGTGGAAGCGATGAAACCAGCGATTTTCTCGGTGCGCGAAAGTGGCAAAGTCGCCGAGGCAGCTGTTTGTTATACAGGAGACATTTTAGATAAAAATCGGACGAAATATGATCTCTCCTATTATAAAAAAATGGCACGCGAGCTCGAGGCAGCTGGTGCGCACATTTTAGGGATTAAAGATATGGCCGGTCTCTTGAAACCGGAAGCCGCATATCAACTAGTCGCATCATTAAAAGAGACGGTATCCATCCCAATCCATTTGCATATGCACGATACGAGTGGAAACGGTGTGCTCGCGTATGCGCGTGCAATTGATGCTGGCGTTGATATCGTTGATGTCGCAGTGAGCTCCATGGCCGGCTTTACGTCGCAACCGAGCGCGAACACGTTGTATTATGCGTTAAATGATACGGCGCGCAAGCCGAAAGTGGATATTGCTGCATACGAGCAACTAGATGAATTTTGGTTTGAAACACGCCAATTTTATCATGGCTTTGAAAGCGGCATGAACGCCCCGCATACGCAAGTGTATGAACATGAAATGCCGGGCGGCCAATATAGCAATTTACAGCAACAAGCAAAAGCAGTTGGCTTATTTGAGCGGTGGCATGAAGTGAAGCATATGTATCGCACGGTGAATAACATGTTCGGTGATATTGTTAAGGTAACCCCATCATCGAAAGTTGTTGGCGACATGGCGCTATACATGGTGCAAAACAATTTATCTGAGGAAGATGTGTACGAACGTGGAGACAGCTTAGACTTTCCTGACTCTGTCGTCGAATTTTTCCAAGGTCACCTTGGACAACCTTATGGTGGCTTCCCGAAACGACTACAAGAGATCATCTTAAAAGGGAGAAAGCCGATAGAAGGACGACCAGGCGCGGCGCTGCCACCAGTTGATTTTGTGGCAATGAAAGAGGAACTGGAAGAAAAGCTTACGCACAATGTGACGCGTGAAGACTTGCTCTCTTACGCACTTTATCCGAAAGTATATATGGCTTACGAGCAATTTAAAGCACAATTCGGTGATGTATCTGTGCTCGATACGCCAACCTTCTTTTACGGCATGCGTGAAGGCGAACAAATTGAGGTCGAGATTGAAAAAGGCAAAACGTTGATCGTAAAACTGGTGTCTATTTCTGCACCACAAGAGGACGGCACACGCATCATTTATTTTGAACTCAATGGTCAACTGCGTGAAGTCGTGATTCGCGATGCAGACGTGAAAACGGCAGTGACGGTGCGCCCAAAAGCAGAAAAGAACAATCCATCTCACATTGGCGCATCCATGCCAGGCACGGTCATTAAAGCACTTGTCAAAGAAGGCGATGTTGTTGAAAAAGGTGCGCACTTAATGATTACGGAAGCAATGAAAATGGAAACCACCGTCCAAGCGGCGGTGAACGGCAAGATTAAAAAAGTCCATGTTGCCGATGGTGAAGCGATTGCGACAGGTGATTTGTTGATGGAGCTTGAGGTGGAGTAGGGTGTGAGGGGTATTCGCATTGAAAGCTGTTTTTATAGAAAGAAGGCTGTCCACAAGGTCATTTTTGATGACTTTGTGGGGCGGTCTTTTTTTATGATGCACAGTCCAAATCGTAATGGTTGCAGTTACAACGTAGCAAAGAAGCGGCTGCAGTCGCAAAGAAATTATTACTATTTTAATTGAGGTGTTTATATCGTCATGAGCTTTTTTGTCTTTATGGAGAAAATCAAACAAAAACCCCGCTCCCACTTCAACGCATCTAAAGTGGAGGCGGGGCATTGTTGTTTCATCGTGATTTCCGCGTCACAAGCATCACCATATAACAAAGCACAGTGAACAACAATGAAATAAGCAATGCATGGAAAATGCCGAGTGTCAACGACTCATTCAGTGTAAAGACGACAGAAATGCCAGAAGCAGCCTGTCCAATGACAAGAATGAGTGCAAGCCACGCACAAACAGAAAGGACGCGCATGTGACGGAATGTCTTCATCGTCCAAATGAATAAGATGACCAAGAGTAGGAATAACGTGATCGCTGCGGCACGGTGAAAGACTTGTGCCCCAATTTGTGCGCCTGCCCCGCCTGTGAGTGAAGGCAATAATTCACCGTTACAAAGCGGGAAACCGCTACAAGCAAGGGTTGCGCCGGTATGTTTGACATATGCGCCTGTATAAATGACGACATACGTATACACGGTGGTGAGAATGACAAACCACTTGTATGCTTTTGTGACCGTCGGGACATACTGTTTAGTTAAATGGCCGTCTTCAAAGGCAAGCCGCGTTAAAAGAACGACGGAAGCAAACGAAAGGGCGGAAAAGCCGAAATGTAAGGCCATGATAAGGTTTGATTGACCGAACACGACAGCGCCCGCACCGAGCAGTCCTTGAAAAATAATCATAAAGACAGAAATCAGTGCCAAAAATTTTGTCTCAGCTAAGTGATTTAAACGCCGCCAAGACCAAATCGCCATTAAAATGACGAGCATACCGACAATCCCTGCGACGAGCCGATGAGAAAACTCAATCACCGTTTCTGGAGGAGGATCCATCGGAATGACTTCGCCGAAACAAAGGGGCCACGTGTTACCGCACCCTTCACCAGAACCAGTTTTTGTGACAAGTGCACCTTGTATAAGGACAAGTAAAACACCTAAAGAGGTGATCACGCCTAAGCGTTTTAAACCTTTATGCAATTTCATTCACCTTTCCTTCTAAGAAGCTACGTGGATAATGATACGAGTATTTCAATCATCATACACAATCGTGTATGAATGTCTGTAAAGTTGCCGGAAAATGTGGTAAAGTAAAAAGGACGTCCACCGACTCTCCCTAATCTTAAGGAAAACAAGGGGAAAAAGTCAATTTTTTGTGTGCGAATTTTTTTTGACGGTGAGAAATGTGAAGATCGTGTGAACATGTGAAATCTGATGAAACCGTCGACATTTTGCGTTATAATCAAAAGGAAAAAAGAAAGTGAGGGACAGACATGTTTAGGAAACACATGTGGCGTTTTCTGCCGATGACACTCTTATTGTTCGTGTTAACAGGGTGTCTAGGAAAAGAGAATTTAACTGCGCTTGATCCAAAAGGACCAGCAGCAAAATGGATTTATGATAATATGATTTTATCACTTGTTATCATGACCTTTGTTTCTGTTGTTGTATTTGTGATTTTCTTTATGATTCTTGTGAAATTTCGTCGAAAAGACGGTGATGATGCTTTACCGAAACAAGTACATGGGAATATGGCAATGGAAATTACATGGACAGTCATTCCAGTCATTTTGCTCATCATTTTATTCATTCCAACAGTGAGCGGAACGTTTAAATTTCACGTGAATGCAGTTCCAGAGGAACATGAAGGTTCGGTATACATAGATGTAACTGGGCATCAATATTGGTGGCAGTTCGATTATGTAGGAGAAGGGTTTACGGCAGGACAAGAAGTGTATATCCCTGTCGGTGAAAAGGTCGTTTTCGAATTGAACGCGGAAGATGTCATTCATTCATTTTGGGTACCGGCGCTTGGTGGGAAAATTGACACAATTCCAGGTGTGACGAACGCTTTATGGCTTCAAGCAGAGAAACCCGGTGTATATCAAGGAAAATGTGCGGAGCTATGCGGACCATCGCATGCGTTGATGGACTTTAAAGTCATTGCGCTTGAACGTGATGAATACGATGCATGGGTAGCAGATATGCAAGGGGTTGAAGCAGAGCAGACAGCGGTGAACGCAGAGGCGGGATATGACGTATTTCAGGATAAAGGCTGTATTAGCTGTCACGCAGTCGGTGGCGAAGGGCTGGGAACAGGACCAGCATTATCAAACTTTGGTGACCGAAAGACGCTTGCTGGAGTGCATGATATTGATGATGATGAGAAATTAGCGGCGTGGATACGTGATCCGCAGTCATTAAAACAAGGTGCGAAGATGCCACCACCTGAAAAGGAAATCAGTAACGATGAGATGGATGCGTTAATCGAGTATTTGCGTTCACTCCAAGTGCGTGGGGCAGATAAACCGTATTAATTAAGTAAAGGAGGGTCTTCTATTGGCTAGTAAAAAAGAAAAAAGCGTCGTGATGGACTGGTTAACAACAGTCGACCATAAAAAGCTAGGGATTATGTATTTAATCGCTGGGGCGCTCTTCTTTGTAAAAGCGGGTGTCATGGCGCTATTCATGAGAATACAGCTCATGGTCCCGAATAATGAATTTTTAAGTGGACAGACGTTTAATGAATTTATTACCATGCACGGAACGATTATGCTGTTTTTGGCAGCAACGCCATTGTTGTTTGCCTTTATGAACTATGTCATTCCTTTGCAAATTGGTGCGCGTGATGTTGCTTTCCCATTTGTCAATGCATTAGGATTTTGGATTTTCTTAGCCGGAGGATTATTGCTTTCAACAAGTTGGTTCTTCGGTGGCGGACCTGATGCGGGTTGGACAGCGTACGTACCGCTATCTACAACGGAAGGTGCACTAGGTATTGATTTTTACGTATTAGGTTTACAAATATCTGGGATTGGAACATTAATCTCAGCGATTAACTTTCTTGTAACGATTATTAACATGCGAGCACCAGGCATGACGATGATGCGTTTGCCGTTGTTTGTATGGACATCTTTTGTGACGTCAACGTTAATTTTGTTTGCCTTTACGCCGCTTGCAGCAGGGCTTGCATTGTTAATGTTAGAGCGAATATTTGATGCCAACTTCTTTGCGCCAGGGATGGGCGGGAATGTCGTCATTTGGCAACATATTTTCTGGATTTTTGGTCACCCGGAAGTGTATATCCTTGTATTACCAGCGTTTGGGATTATTTCTGAAGTCATCCCAGCTTTCTCGCGTAAACGCTTATTTGGTTACACCGCCATGGTGTTTGCGACGATGATTATTGCCTTCTTAGGATTCATGGTGTGGGCGCACCATATGTTTACCGTTGGTGTGGGTCCAGTCGCAAACTCGATTTTTGCGATTGCGACGATGACGATTGCGGTACCTACCGGGATCAAAATATTTAACTGGCTCTTTACGATGTGGGGCGGAAAGATCACGTTTAACACGGCGATGTTGTTCGCTTCATCATTTGTGCCGACATTCGTCCTAGGTGGTGTGACGGGGGTCATGTTAGCGATGGCACCAGTTGATTACTTGTATCACGATACGTACTTTGTTGTGGCGCACTTCCATTACATCATTGTGGGTGGAATCGTGCTTGCCTTATTTGCGGGACTATTTTATTGGTACCCGAAAATGTTTAATCACAAATTAAATGAGAAGCTCGGAAAATGGTTCTTCGTTTTATTCACCGTTGGTTTCCATTTAACCTTCTTCATTCAGCATTTCCTCGGACTGATGGGCATGCCGCGTCGTGTGTTCACATACTTAGGGAACCAAGGATTAGATGAATTCAATATGATCAGCACGGTCGGGACATTTTTCATGTCGATTGCGGTCATCTTGCTCGTTGTAAACATCATTTATTCTGCGTTTAAAGGTGAGCGTGTCATTGGTGTCAATGATCCGTGGGATGCACGGACATTAGAGTGGGCAACACCAACGCCAGTACCTGAGTACAACTTTGCTCAAACACCGCAAGTCCGTTCACTCGATCCGTTGTTCTATGAGAAGGTACATGGAGATGGCACGATGAAACCGGCAGAACCAGTGGCTGATATCCATATGCCAAATGGCTCGATTTTACCGCTCATCATTTCGGTCGGTTTATATTTCGGAGGATTAGGATTCATCATGTTGGAGATGGAGTCAACCATTGTGAGCCCTTGGATTGTGATTGGTTTAGGTGGGCTATTGACATTCGGTAGCATGGCGATTCGGTCCATTAAAGAAGATCATGGCTATCATGTACCGAAACAGCAAGTTGAAGCTGACCTGAAGAAACTGGGAGGAGGCAAATAATGGCGGGTATAGTTGATACAAGCAAAGGTTTGCCTTCTCATCCAGAGCGGGCAACGTTAGAAGGAAAAAATAAGTTTCTTGGTTTCTGGTTCTTTCTTGGTGGCGAAACCATTATGTTTGCAACTTTTTTCGGAACGTATTTAGGTTTGCGTAACGGGGTTGGAGATGGTCCTACGTCAACAGAGTTATTCGCATTACCGCTTGTTTTCATTATGACGATGATTCTTTTGACGAGTTCCATGACAAGTGTGTTCGCCATGTTTGCGATGAAGAAAAACAAATTTAAGCAAATGATGGCTTGGATGATCATTACTGTAGTGCTTGGGATTGCGTTTTTAGGAATGGAAATTTACGAGTTCCAACATTACGTCCATGACTATGAGTTTGGGTTCACGACAAGTGCTTTCTCTTCTGCATTCTACACGCTCGTTGGACTGCACGGGGCGCACGTATTGTTTGGCTTATGTTGGATTACCATTTTGATTTTCCGCTACATGCGCTCAGGCATTACGTTGACGAATGCACCAAAGTTCTATGTCGCCAGCTTGTATTGGCACTTCATTGATGTTGTGTGGATTTTCATTTTCACCGTCGTTTATTTAATGGGAGCAGGAGGTTATTAACATGGCCGATGAACATTTAAGTACCCCATTTGAGAAGAGTGCAATGACAGCAGCAGAAAAGCGGGCAATGAAAAAAGAAATTAAGCACCAAATGATTATGTTTGTGCTCATGCTTTTCTTAACGGTACTCGCTTTCGCTGCAGTTGCAGCAGACGTTGTACCGCACTCTTTTGCCGTACCTTTTATCTTGATTCTTGCCTTTGTACAGTTGCTTCTGCAGCTATTGTTCTTCATGCATATGAAAGACAAAGATCATACATGGGCAACCGTATTCATGGTAACAGGCATTTTTGTCACTGTGCCGACAATTGCATCTTTAATGTTGCTGATTGGTACTGTGAAATATTAAATTTAAACAAGCGCACTGGGCGATGATGCATCGTTCAGTGCGCTTGTTTTTTGTTCCGTAGCCAGAACATATTATTTCCATGCTTTAAAGAGTGCACGAGTGGTATTGCCTCGTTCATCATCACAGTATCCTAAAAAAGAAACTGTGTTGAAGCCTAAACGCTGGAAATCTTTTATCGTCTCCTTGGGAGGGGTGAGCGTGTTCATTTCAAACAATAACAGCTCTTTTGTGACGCTTTCTAGTAAACGATATAAATGTTCTTTGTTTTGTACGTGGGCATCAATAGACAAACAATACACAACATCAAAGGAGTGGTTTAAGTCCTTTAACGAAAGTTTTTCCAGATCACCTTGTTTAAATTGAACATGATTTAAACCTGCAAATGCGGCGATTTTTTTGGCAACGTGTACTTTATCTTCGTCATATTCAATTCCAAGACACATTTTAGGCTTTAATTTTTGCGATTCAAAAATCATTGAGCCGCAATGACTCCCTAAATCGAGTAAAGTTTTATTACGTAAATCGCTCTCGTTCATTTCGAACTGCTGTAATCGTCTTGTGCTATTTCTATGTGCTGTTTTTACTTCGATAGTAGGCAATGAAAAAGTAGCATAAGGCATTGTTTTTTTCGGAACAAGTCTTCCTTGCTTTTTCCGAAAACTTGTAGATGCGGATGTTAATTCCGAGATGATTTTCGTCTTCAGTGCCTCGGTTGCTTCATCTAATGTTGCAACATGTAAAATATTACAAATTGACACGGGGTGTTCTTTAAAGAAAAACATATTTCCAGTTTCGTAAGGGCTTTTTAATCCTTTGCCAGTTAGGTCGTAGCTTTCAAAGAACGGAGGTGGGTGACCGTTTGGGTATTTTCGTAACGTTTCATAATCAATGAGGGTAACGCGTGAGTTATGATAAAAAAGATTTTTTGCATGTAGATCGCAATGTGCAAAACCATGCACATATAAATCTAATATGATAGACATAATTTGTTCTGTTGCATCTTGTTGTTGCTCTTTGGATAACTGCGGAGCAATGAGATCTAAACGATGTTCAGAAGGGAACATCTTTGTAACAAACATGCTGTTGTCTTCTTCTTCCCACGGTAACATCCAATCGAATTGTTTAAATGTTTTTTGAGCAAGTTTTTCTTGATTAAAACAGTCTTTTCCGACGTTGCTTTGTAAAAATACTTTTCGAATAAAGGACTGTCCAGACTTTTCAAAATAAAAGGTTTCAGACTGATAGCCCCGATGTATGATGGTTTCATCTGACATACGAAATCCCCCTGTCTTTCTTTTTCTACTGCATGTGCCTTTTTCACTTTCATCTATGATTACTTCCACGCTTTAAAGAGTGGGCGACAATGATAAGCAGGGTGGGCATCATCATCACAGTAACCAAGAAAGGTCACTTTTTTAAATCCTGCTGCCTTTAGCTTCATTTTCACGTCGCTTGAATTTGTGCGTGCGTTTCCTTCGAAAAGCAATAATTGTTTTGTTACGCTTCCTAGCAACGAATACAACCGATCAGCGTCTTTTAGATGTGAAACAATGGATAAACAATAGACAACGTCCGCTTTATTTATGTCAGCAATCGTCATGTGATCAATGTCAGCTTGCATAAAGTGGACATTTTTTAGATGCGAAAAGGCAGCGATTTTCTTTGCGATATGAACTTTGTCATCATCAAATTCGACACCTAAGCTATGTTGTGGTTTAAATTTTTGCGATTCAAAGACCATGCCGCCACAGTGGCTGCCTAAGTCAAGCAATGTTTTGTTTTCAAGATCATCGACCGTGATGCCAAACTGTTGTAAACGGCGTGTGCTGTTTCGTTGGGCTTTTTCTGGTAGGATATGTAGGTCTGGAAGTATGAAAGAACTGTAGGGGCGAAAGACACTTGGTAAGTGTCTTTTCCCTTGAGAATGAAATGTGACAGAAGCAAGTGTAAGTGATTTTATAAGTTCTTTTTGTAGTGCAATTTTCGCGTCTTCTAATGAAGCTTGTAATGTTTTGCTGACGGAAGCGGCGAAAGTTTGTTTTAAAAAACAAACATGCTGGGTGTTATAAGGACTAGGCAGTCCTGCGCCAGTAATATCGTAGCTTTCCCAAAAGGGAGGGGGCGCACCAGTGTATCTTTCCATAAATGAGTAATCAATGAGCCTCACTTTGTTTTCATGAAAGAAAATGTTTTCTGCATGTAAGTCGCGATGAGCATATCCTGTGGTGTACATGTCAAGTACGGCAGACATCAATTGTCCGAGTACATTTTCACGGTCTGCTTCTGTCATATGGAGAGCGATTTTATCTAAACGATGTGCTGGAGGGTACATTTTTGTAACAAATATACGGGTTGTATGCCATTTCCATGAAGGGCACCAAGGAAACATATGAAATAATGATTGGGCCAATTTTTCTGTTTCAAAAAAGGTGTTTCCTTCTGTTGTATTAAGAAAGTGTTTGAGAATATAGCGTTCATCAGAACGAGAAAAAGGGAATGTTATAGAGTGAAATCCATGGTGAATCATGTTTTGCTGTGTCATAAGACAATGCTCCTCATACAATAGTGATTATTTCCATGCTTTAAAAAGTGGGCGGTTATTATGAACGTCCATGAAATCATCATCACAAAAGCCGATAAAGTCAATTTTTTGGAAGCCTACTGCTTGCAGTTTTTCTTTCACTTCCTCAACATGGGTCGTGGCATTTCCTTCAAAAAGTAAAAGTTCTTTCGTAACATCTCCGAGTAACTGGTACATACGGTGAGGGTCTTTTACATGTGCTTCCATAGCAAGGCTGTATACAATATCATACGGTCCATCAATCATTTGTGCTGTTAAATGATCGATGTCGCCTTGCTTAAAATGTACGTTGGTCAAATGATTTAGTGCTGCAACCTTTCTCCCCATGTGCACTTTGTTGTGATCAAATTCAATTCCTAGACTCATTTTCGGTTGTAATTTTTGAGACTCAAAAAGCATTCCGCCATAATGGCAACCTAGATCGAGTAATGTTTTTTCGCGTAAATCTGTTTGTTTAATCTCAAATTTCTTTAAGCGACGGGAGCCATCTCGTTGTGCCATTTGCGGTGTGACGGTGAGCTTTGGTAATGAAAATGAACAGTAAGGTCGTGAGAAACTATGTCGGTGTCTGCCTTCTTTCTTTTGAAAGTCTTGAGAGACTTGTGTGAGTTCATGAATAAGTGTTGTGCCTAATGTACGTATAGCTTTGTCTAATGTTGCATGAAAGACACGGCTAATAGATAAAGGATGGGTATTTAAGAAGCCCATATTTTGTGTATTATAAGGACTAGGTAACCCTTGACCTGTAATGTCATAGCTTTCAAGAAAAAGCGGAAGATGATCGTCTGGATATTTTATTAAGTATTCATAATCGATTAGTTGGACACCATTGTGGCAAAAGATGTTTCGTGCGTGTATGTCACGGTGGGCGTATCCTTTAACATAAAGGTCTAAAATAACTGACATAATTTGCCCTAGCACTTCGTCTTTAGCCGATTCAGATAGGACATGGGACAATGTGTCTAGTCGGTTATCCATTGCATACATGTCTGTTGTAAAAGAACGCTCGTCGCTTGTGTGCCATTTTGGTAACCATGAAAACTTGGAGAAAACTTCTTGTGCCCTTTTTTCGTTGTGAAAGCATGCTGTTGCCTCTGGCGTATCTCGGAATTGTTTTTGAATGAAAGGGGTGCCCGATTTCAAAAATGAGAATGTGTCTGCGTGAAGTCCACGATGAATATGCAGGCGATCCTCTCCCGCTTGTTGCTGTTCAAAGCTTTCCTGTGGTGATGTGAGATGAGTAGGCTCGGTGGTCAGTTTGGAAGCTGGATGCGCCGGTCCGCCTTGTTTTTTATAATACGCTGCTTGTTCTCTATGAAATTGCGCTTGTTTTAAGTCGCCAATTCCTTCGTAACAATGTGCAAGTTGGTGATGAGGAAGCCATGTATGGTAGATATTATCAGCAACAGACCAAGAATAACGGGCAGGTAATGGTTGTTTATAAGCAGTTGTATACCAAAAGATGGCTGCTTCTACATGTCCTTGTTTTAAGAAATGTTCGCCCATTCGACAGCTGAAGGCGGGATAAGGGGTATCAAGCGATAATGCTTTTAGCGTTAAGGGTAACTCTTTTTCCGGTTGTCCGTTCATGACATAACAAGTAGCGAGTTTGTGGAGTAGGAAGATTTTGTTTTCCAATGAGATCTCCGAGCTGTCCTGACATTTCTCAAAATAAGTGATCGCCTTATCATACTCTTTGTTCACGACACACTCTCTAGCGTAATGAAACATATCAGAAACGTTTAAGTCGTAACCTTTTGCTAGGTGGCGTTCATAAATGTCAATGTTTCTTCGTGAAGGTGCCCCATTAGGATTGCTCATTTCTTTTGTATGAGTAACAATGATGTCTGAATTAAAATACTGGTACTGTTCGTCAATGGATAAGTCTTCATGGACAATGCCTTTCCACGTGAATCCTTTTTCTCGCTTCACTAACCGTAAACGGGTCGTATGAGAAGTCGCATTTGAATCAAAGCCGTGTAGCATTTGGTATTTCATTGCGACTGCATCAACGTGTGACGGTAAAGATGATTTTAACTCAATTAGTTTCTTCTTTTCACGAGGCGTCAGCACGTCATCTGCATCAAGCCAAAAAATGTATTCTTTTGTGGCGTAACTAAAGGAAGCATTACGTGCAGCAGCAAAGTCGTCAATCCATTCAAAATCATATACGTGTGAGGTCCATTTATGAGCGATTTCCTTTGTTCGGTCTGTAGAGCCAGTATCTACAATGATAATTTCATCAGGAACGCCCTCAACTGAAGAAAGGCATTGATCCAGTGTATGTTCCTCGTTTTTTACGATGAGACATAAGCTAATTGTAATCATTAGGCAACTCCTTTCTGTCCCCATTCAAACACGCAATTATCATCTCAATATCATATGTGGAGGCTGCATGAATTATGAAGCGGCTATTTTAGCGAATAATTTTGTCTAGAAGTGTGGAAAATTTGCCGCATAGTTGTTCAAGGAATGGCTTGTTTTGTAGTATACTGAAGGAGGTCATGCGTAGAGGAGTGAGATAGGTGGAAAAGGATTTACAAAAACCAGTAAAAAAGCGAAATTATCGTCCGGCAATTATTGTGATTTCAGTTGTGCTCATTGGTATTATTGGTATATTATCAGGGCTGCCTGGTGTAAAAGACTTTGATGCCTTTGATGTAACCATTTTGCCACGGACAAACGCGATTTTAAATTCATTTACGTTTTTGTTCTTATTAGCGGCACTTGTGTCGATAATAAAAGGGAAAACACAGTTACATCGGCGATTTATTTATGCCGCATTTGTGACCACAACATTGTTTTTAGTGACGTATGTTGCCCACCATTTATTGGCGGAATCAACACCATATGGTGGAAGTGGCTTGATGGCTGCATTATACTATTTTGTGCTTGTGACGCACATTGTGTTGGCAGCTGTCATCGTCCCGCTTGCATTGACGAGTGTCGCACGTGCGTGGAACATGGAACACGAACGCCATAAAAAAATTGCACGCTGGACAATGCCTATTTGGCTTTATGTTAGTTTCACAGGCGTGCTCGTTTATCTTCTAATCGCGCCTTATTACTAATCTTGTGCCTTTAGCTAAAGGTGATTAACTTAACAGGAAAGGGTTTTTGTGTGAATGCTAAAGATGTGATGTATACGGTAGTTGGGTTATTATTTGTTGTTTTCCTGGCGGGGTGTGGGATGAAGGAGCCAACGGATTTGACCCCTCTTTCTAAAGAAGATGGACAAAAAGTGGTCGATTTTGTGACGCAATATAAGAAGGAAATGATTGATGCGGTGAATAAGCGAGATGTGGACGAACTAGAAGAAACGTATTTTCTTCCAAATACATCTTTCTCGCAGGCGTTTCACCGTTATGTAGAAGACTTGTCGAAACAAGCAGCAACAAAATCACTTGTCTCATTTGAAGTGGGCGGTGTTTACCGCGATCAAGAAGCAGGAGATTTGTTGGTAGACGTAGACGAACATGTAGTAATTGAAAGACCGAATGGTGAGCTGGAGGATGTGAATCGTTCTGTCCGTTATTGGATTGTAGAAGGATCAGAAAGTGAGTACCGTCTGTATACAATTATTGATCGTTCAAATTAAATGGTGCAAAAGGAAAAGGGGCTGTCAGCGGACAGCCCTCTTTTAAAGTTCTTGCAGTTCTTGCTCAATGGTTTTTGTAAGTGAGGTTAGCTTAGTGCGGCATTTGTCAAGCACTGCTTGTGGAAACGTCTCTTCACCATACTCTACACCGTGAGGGTAGTAGTATTTTCCAAGGATAGGCGTCATAAGTTTTACGGTAGTTGAAGGGTGTGGCATATCTCCTTTTACTGCATAAGCAGGAATGCGCAAATAAAACGTTCCGTCGTGGTGGACAATTTTGTAGTCAAACATGACACGTTCATAGTCCCACTGTTCTGCATGGACAAACCCTAATGTTTCAGCAGCGTAATGGACAATAGAGAATGGCAGCTCTTTGTTTTCTAAATTCGTTTCAGTAAATTTCACAGTCGTTCCCCCTCTTATTAGACGAAAATGTCTCATTCCTATCATAGTACGAATGGGCTTTGGATGCAACCTTCCAGAAGTCAGAAATCAGAATCCAATATTCAGATTGGAGGATTTCAAGGAAGCCATGTATCGTCGAGTGAACTTGCATCTGACTTCCGCCGATTGACCGCTGTATTTCGGTATGCTACATTCTTGCTTCTTCATGTGGTTTTCTTGGAATGACATAAAAAGTGCCAGTTGCCTTTGCAACAAGCCGGTTTTTATCGTCATAAGTCTCTCCTTCAACGACGACAAGTTGTCTCCCTGTATGGACAGTTCGTGCAACACAACGTAACCGAGAGCCAAATCCTGGACGAATATAATGAATGTTTAGTTGAGACGTGACCGCAGCCAGATGGTTGGGCAATGATTGAACCGCACGTAAACCCATGGCTGAGTCTAGCAATGTTGCGGTAATGCCGCCGTGTACCATTTTTAATGGGTTATAAAGCAGTGGCGTGATGGGGGCTTGCAACTCAAATTCATCTTCATTTCGTTGGTCATGGGTAACATGGGTAATAGCAGAGAGGTACGTTTGGTGTTGATCCGCTTGTTTTTCCAGTAATCCATCGACAATATTTGAAAGGATGGTCAAATCTTCTTTACTTGCTTTTGACATAAACGTTTGTATTTTACTTTTAAGATCCACGATGTGTTCACCTTTTTCAATCCACGTTGCGGTAGAAGTTTTGTTATTACAAGTCATCATGATCACCTCTTTCATCGGTGTCGATTTTTATGTAGGTTGGAGAGATGTGCTTTATTCAGTGTAACAAAAGAGGAAAAAAGAAGCAAAAACCTCTGCACGTTTGCCTAGCTGTGAAGATATAATACACTGTATATTTTATTTTAGAGAGGGTGAATATTGATGGATGCACAAGACAACCTCCATCCTTCCGTGCAAGCGTTTAAAAGTTTTATTAAAGCTCATCCAGGTGTGATGCGTGATATCCAATCAGGAAAAAAGACAATGCAAAATGTGTTTGAGGAATGGACGATACTGGGTGAAGGTCATGAATATTGGCAGTCGTATAGACAAACAGAGGGAGAATATGCGCAAACTGACGCGCCAGAAGAACCCGAACAGCCTGAAGCTGAGGGTGCAGAAGAAGACGAGGAAGGTGCTGACAACGGTGAAATGATGGGACAGCTGCTTGGGATGATGAAGAAAATGAATGTGCAAGACTTACAAAGTCATTTAGCACAATTCAGTGCAGTCCTCGGTAATATTCAAAATTTAGTGCAGACATTTCAAAAACCCACGGCGCCAACAGCTCGAAAAGAGAATGACTCACCATTTTCTTTTCGGAAAGACTAGGGGTGATGTATCATGAGAGGAGACATTCGCAGGCGTTTACTAGAGGATGAGGAGTTACGCACATTTATGAGACATCATCCGGTTTGGTATCGTTTGTTAGCGCGACAGCCAGCGCGTCTTGGAGAAATGGAACAAGAAGCCAAACGTTATTATGGAAAAACATTGCCTCAACGGGTAGAGAAGATGCAAAATAATGTGAATGTCATGATGATGCTCATGGAAATGATGAAAATGGGAAAAGGCACGCTTGAAGAGACGGTGCAATCACTTGTTCAATAGTTAAAGTGGAATGGCAAATCCCTCTAGAGGAAAACAATAAAAAAGTGTACAATGATGTTGTAAGGAGGGATTTGCGTGGTTGGGACAATGGATACAGTGAGAATGATGGCAGCGTCAGAGGACTTTTCACAAGTGATGTTAATGTCTGATGTATTCGAGCGGTATAAAATAGCACGTCAGCGTTTAAATGAGTGTGCAACGGCTCAAGAAAAAATGAACCGTTTTGCGGTGGTGAAAGAAGCGCATGAAGAAGTACAGCGTTTTGGAAAGTATCATCCTGATTATGCGAAAGTTTCACAAGAAATCCGAACGGTGAAACGTGAATTAGATAAAGATCCAATCGTCATAGATTTCAAACAGGCTGAAGCTGATTTAGAAGCATGTCTAAATGAAGTAAGTGCCATTTTAGCGCAAGCGATTTCACCATCGATTAAGGTCCCGACGGGCAACCCGTTTTTTGATCAACGTTCCTGTAGTGGTGGCTGTAGTACTGGTAAAGCGTGTGGTTGTGGATGAGTACGCAGACGATTTTTTATTTCATATGCAAAGGGCAGCAAGATTGTTTGTAAGTGATAAATAGCTATGATAGACTGTGTGATATAGCATAGGTAGGGGGCACAGGCGAGTATGATAAGTCGGGATCGTCAAGGGATTGTTGTATGGTTAACGTCGTTAAAGTATGCGCGACAACTTCGCCGTTTTGGTCATGTTCAATATGTGTCCAAAAAGATGAAATATGTTCTTTTTTATTGTGACCAAGAAAAAGTAGCGGCAACGATGGATAAGATTGCCCCACTCCATTTTGTGAAAGATGTGCAAGTGTCGATGCGCCCATTCCTTGCGACAGATTTTCAAAATGCGAAACCAGATAAAGCGAAAGAATATGACTACAAATTGGGTATTTAGTTGAAGTAGCTCAAGACCATGTGGTGTAAGCTGTTCTTGCTCTTTACGAAAAAAAGGCGCCTCTTATAAGGAGAGGCGCCTTGCCATGATGTTACATGGCTATGGGAGAGGAGAAACCGGAGGAAGAACTTATGGGGAAACGTAAGTCTTCTCTGCGGTTGTCGCAACACATTCTGTGCTGCTACTCGTCAGTATAGACGCATGTATTTATTTTTATACATGTAAGAGTGCTGGGGTTAAAAATGACAGTAGATGGGTGATCGTATGAGAATTATTGCAGGTGTGCACAAGGGATTGCGTTTAAAGGCTGTTCCCGGGAGTGGCACCCGTCCGACGACGGACAAAGTGAAAGAAGCGCTCTTTAGTATGATTGGGCCTTTTTTTTCTGGTGGAAAAGCGCTTGATCTTTACGCTGGTAGCGGCGGGCTTGGTATTGAAGCGTTAAGTCGAGGAATGGAAACGTGTGTCTTTATTGATAGCGCAAAACAAGCGATTGAAACGATTCACACGAATTTATCACATACTAAGCTGATTGAACAAGCCGAAGTGTATCGAAATGATGCTTCGAGGGCATTACAAGCGTTAGCGAAGCGGGATGTGCAATTTTCAATTGTGTTTCTTGATCCCCCTTATGCGAAACAATCGCTTGAAAAGTTGTTGTCGTCAATAGCGGAGTACAATTTGTTAGCTGATGAAGGTATTGTCGTGTGTGAGCATGATCGCGCTGTTTCTCTACAAAAATGTGTTGGTACGCTTGTGTGCCACCGTGAAGCGTTGTATGGACAAACAGTCATATCGTTATATCGAAAGGAGAAAAAAGATGACACGTGCGATTTGCGCAGGGAGTTTTGATCCCGTCACAAATGGACACGTTGATTTGATTACCCGTGCCGCAGCGATGTTTGATGAAGTCGTTGTAGCGGTGCTCATCAATCAACAAAAGAAACCGTTATTTACTATAGAAGAAAGAATAGACATGCTAGCACAAGTGTTAAAAAGTAGACCGAACGTCATCGTTGAATCATTCGATGGGTTACTCATCGATTATGCCCGATCAAAACAGGCTACGGTCATTGTAAGAGGGTTACGTTCCGCGACTGATTTTGATTATGAAATGTCGATTGCCGCGTTGAACCGTCACTTAGCACCCGAGATTGACACGGTTTGTTTAATGACGGATCCAAAGACAGCGTTTATTAGCTCTAGTATCGTGAAAGAAGCGGCAACTTATCAGTCAAATATATCCGCGCTTGTGCCGGCACCAGTTGCAGATGCACTCGGAAAAAAGTTTAATGTTTAGTGAAAAACCGGCCTCGTCTGTTTTCGTGCATTTAAAAAGATGAACACAATGAGGGCAATGAGCGTCATGTCTCCACCATATTGTTGTAATAGCGCCCAAATGGTCGTACCAAAAATAGCGTCATTGAATGGTGCGAACGTGGTTGTTTCGACGGCATGCTGTACATACAAAGGTTGAAAAAGAATCGCTGTTAGCAGTGCCGCAAACAAGCCATGTAATAACCGGGCATAAAAAAATGGACGAAAACGTAAGTCTGATTCAGCGAGAATACTTGCCACTTGTGCTTGAATGGATAAGCCGCCAAAAGCAAGAATGAAAGATGTGACGATGATTTGTGCTGCTAATGGTGTGGAGGGAAGCGTGCTAATCTGTTCAATGCCAATCGTGATCTCAAATATACCCGCGATAAATGGTTTAGAAAGATCAGTATGCAGACCGATGATGGCAAAGATTCCAGACATGGCTGTTGCGGCGATACTTAACAGACCAATGGTTGTCAATAACTCACTTAATACCGAGAATAAAATGATAAAACCGCCAATAAGTAATAACGTTTGTATAGACGTGCGCACAGCATCACCAAGTAATATCCCTAATGTTTGTTCCGTTTGTATACGATTTTTGTAGAGGCGGGTAAATCCTTCTCTATCATTGTGATTTTGAATGGTCGTTCGTTGTGCGTTATTTGTGCCATAAAATCGAAAACAAAGACCGACAAGGATGTTCCCACCATAGTGGGCAATAGCTAGAAGAAGCCCAAGATTTGGATGATGAAAAAAACCAACGGCGATGGCGCCAAAAATAAACAATGGATTCGCAGAACTTGTGAATGAGGTGAGCCGCTCCCCTTCGATGCGCGTGACAACGTTCGCTTGCCTCATGCGTACAGCTAATTTTGCCCCAGCGGGATTCCCGCTTGCTAGTCCCATCGCCCAGACGAAGCCACCATGTCCAGGAACACGGAAAAGTGGTCGCATGAAGGGCTCTAGGAGAACACCGAGAAAAGAGACGACGCCAAAACCGATGAGCAATTCAGACATGATGAAAAACGGTAAAAGTGAGGGGAAAACAACATACCACCACATAGAAAGACCCCGAATGGATGCATCTATTGCTACTTGAGGATTTGCAATCAAGGCGCCTGTGCAGATGATAGAAAAAGCTGCTAACAATCTTGTTTTTGAAAAGAATCTTGTTGGGACTGCCCGCATAAAAGCACCACCAGTTTTGAGGTTGGAGGTAGGAAGTGAGAAGTTGAGAAGGCTTTTCCTACTTCATAAAAAGTACGCTTTTGCTGTCCAATTTAGAAGCGCAACTGTTCTTGACTTTCCACATGGCCTTTCTTACTTCTAACTTTTGATTGAAAGCCATAAGATTGAAACAGGAAAGCGGAACAGGTAATATAAAGGAGGCGCATAAGTAGTGCAGCGTAGACCTAAAATTGGCCTTGCTCTTGGATCTGGTGGTGCAAGGGGGTTTGCTCATATTGGTGTTTTAAAAACATTGGTTGAGGAACAAATCCCGATTGATTTTATTGCCGGAAGCAGCATGGGGGCACTTGTTGCTACGATGTATGGGACAGGTCATACTGTGGAGACGATGGAGACGTTTGCGAAACTTTTTAAGCGAAAGGATTATATAGACTTTACAGTATCTAAACAAGGACTCATTGCGGGGAAAAAAATCGAGACGCTCATACGTATGCTTGCTAAAAATGGTTACTTAGAAGCATTGGATCCCCCAGTGTGTGTTGTTGCAACAGATTTAAATGCTGGTGAACGTGTCATATTGAAGTCCGGTGATGTTGCACGCGCGGTACGGGCAAGCATGTCTATTCCAGGCATTTTCGTACCTGTCATGATGAACGGCCGATTGCTTGTTGACGGCGGGGTAGTTGAGCGTGTACCAGTTTCCGTTGTGCGTGACATGGGTGCAGATGTGGTCATTGCTGTTGACGTCTCTTTTTTCCGATCAACGCTTTCATCACCATCTGTGTACGAGATTTTAATGCAAACAATGGATATTATGGGTAGAGAATTGGCTCGCGGTCAGATTCATTTAGGAGACATACATATTCGTCCAATTTTAAAGCACTCAGCACCACTAGACTTTTCGCAGACAAGCCAGCTAATTGAACAAGGTGCAGAGGCATGTCGGGCGGAATTACCAATGATAAAAGCTTTGTTGAAAGAGTGGAGGTAATTATGGAGAAAACAATCATAAAAAAGTTTTCTTGGAAGCGTTGGGTCGTTTTATTTATAATTTTACTTTTGCTTGGCTGGATAAAAATTCCTTACTATTACAGCCAACCAGGTATGGCTGAACCTTTAACGGAAATGGTTCATGTGGATGGTTCTAAGAAGGAACATTCAGGTACGTTTATGTTAACAACGATTCAGACAGCGCACGCGACTCCTTTGTTAGCCGCATGGTCTTACTTAAGTCCGTTCCGCTCTTTACATCCTGCACCAGAAGAGTTAACAGATGAAGAGTATGATGAACGTCAACGTGTGATGATGGAGATTTCTCAAGATAACGCTAAAATTGCTGCTTACACGGCTTCTTCTCATGGTCGCGTCAATATTACTAATAATGGGGTGTATGTGTCTGGTATTGTGAAAGGGATGGCGGCTGAAGGTTATTTAGAATCTGGGGATGTCATTAAGCAAATTAATGGTCAAGATGTAAAGACGGCAGAGGAGTTGTTAGAGGTGTTATCTTCATACGAAGAAGGTGACACGGTCTCTGTCACCTTTCGGCGTGCAGGTGTTGCAAAGACGGAATCGTTAACATTTGCCAAATTGCCAGCGCGTGAGGGTGAGATCTCTAAGCGAGCTGGGATCGGGATCCAAGGACCACTGACGGATCGAACGGTGACATTTGTTCCCGATGTTGAGATTACCGCAGGGGCAATTGGTGGTCCGTCTGCTGGACTGATGTTTTCGCTAGAAGTTTATCAACAGTTGTCATCTGAAAACTTGACAAAAGGACATTGTATTGCGGGTACAGGTACCATCGATGAGATGGGGAGAGTAGGCCCCATTGGTGGAGCGAATCAAAAAGTGGTTGCTGCAGATGACGAGGGTGCAGCATATTTCTTTGTTCCTCATCAATATGGCGCACCTAACTCGAACTATGTTGAAGCAAAAAAAGCGGCTGAGGCGATCGGGACGGAAATGGACATAGTTCCTGTAGATACATTGCAAGATGCGCTTACTTTTTTAAAGACATTACCAGAGAAAACGGAGGGCTGTTCTAAAAGGTCATAAAAGGACCTTTTAGAACAGCGTGTTTTTTATATACGAATAGGTGCTTGTTTATACGTTTGCTTTAATATGCGTTGTGTGATAGCTGGTGGGTGTGCTAGCGCATATGCCTGATCAACTTGTAAATCGAGCGCGCCTAGCGTAGAGGCGTGTTTGAGTTCGGCTGCACGTGTCACAATGGGACATGAAAGCTGCTTCTTTTTTTTGTTTAAGTAGGTCTGTCCTATTGTAGACATGCCAAGCAAGCGAATATATGGAACAGGTTGCTCATGAATGTAAGAAAGCATCTCTTTGGTGGTACCCGTTAATAAGTGTGTTGCCAGACGTTGTATCCGGGTTTGTGTATAGCGCTTTGTTTTCACATGCTGTAACCAGTCAGCAAAAGAGGTAGCTTCGTAGACGGCCTCGTTTAGGCGAAACTCAATCCCCTCTTCACATTCTGCAATCGTACGAATGTGTGAAAGAGGTGTGGTCAAT
Organism: Shouchella lonarensis; assembly: GCF_900096965.1. GTDB lineage: Bacteria > Bacillota > Bacilli > Bacillales > Bacillaceae_D > Shouchella > Shouchella lonarensis. The sequence goes on from NZ_FMYM01000007.1 coordinate 153,651, forward strand.
AATCGGTGTTGTAAGTATGGAAAGTAGCGCTCCCACGTGTGCAAGTGCCCAACTTGTAGCATATATTTTTCCAGCGCTGAAATTGTTGTTTTAGGCATCACACGCGAAAGGTTAGATAGTTCTTGGCCAGATGATAGTGCATGACGAATACTTGTTGCACTTGCAATGGTATGCTCATCATGAATATTTTTTTCATGAAAGCCTGCTTGTTTGCGCACGGTGGTGGCGGGAATTAAAGGGAGATGTTGCTGTGTAATGGACGAAACGTAATGATACCCAAGGATATTGTTTGGTTGATCGAGCCTTAATAATGTTTCATTGCCATTTGCCAAGGTGCGAAATGCCGCTGCGCTTGCGTTTGGATAGCTTACGCCCTTTTGCATGTGTTCTTTTATAGCGAAGTCATAAGCTTCTTTGTTTTCATTCATAAATTGGACAAGTTGATGAAATAAGGTGATGTCACCGGCTTCGCTGCCAAAGTGAAGATGTGTACAGCCAAGGGTGGCTAAAATATTGGTCGCTCCTTCAGCAAAACGAGCGGCGCTTTGCACGGAATAGGCATATGGGAGTTCGACGACCACATCGACGCCGCAGGCAAGTGCCATCTTTGTTCTTGTCCATTTGCACACAATGGCTGGTTCCCCTCGCTGTAAAAAAGAACCACTCATAACTGCGATACATATGTGTGCACCTGTGTCAGTTTTTGCGGCACGTAAATGATGTAAGTGACCGTTATGAAAAGGATTATACTCGACAACAACACCAACAGCTTTCATGTAACCTCGTCCCCTTCTTTGCAAATCAACCGTATGTATAGTACAATTAGTCTTTATACTGTTCATTATAACGTATCGATCTTGTAAAACAACAGCCTTGTGTAAAGAAAAAAGATTGACATTCTAGCTGTGTAGTCTTATAATAATTTTTGTTGCCTTATGAGGTGAATAGCATATGAAATGGACAATGCAACAATTACAAAACGCTCGTGTTCAGCCCCTTTCCTTTGAAGGAACAGAGGATATCGCTACACAGCTCTGTCAACATAAAGAGATACGTGCGGCGACACCAGTAGCGTTTGCTGTGACGTTTCATGCGAGGCGGCATGTGTACACTTGTTCGTTCACGGTGAAAGGGACATTAACATTGGTTTGTGCGAGGACGTTAGCAGATGTTTCTTTTCCATTCTCAATAGATGGGACAGCACATTTTGTACCAGAAGGAGAGCAACCACCGCCTACCCTTGATGAAGCAGATGTTTATACGTATACAAATGAAGACATTCATTTGCTACCAGCCATTTGTGAGCGGATTTTTCTTGAAATTCCTATTCAAGTTTATGCCGATCACCCTTCAGAGGTGCTGGCTCCGTCGGAAGGTCAGGGATGGGCGCTCATCACTGAGGCATCTAAGCAGGCAACAGTTGATCCGCGTTTGGCACAGTTAGCGACCTTGTTTGAGGAAAAGGATTGAGATTGTTTTAGTTTTGAGAACGATAAGGAGGTGTTACAAATGGCGGTACCATTTAGACGAACATCTAAAACGAGAAAAAATAAGCGCCGTACGCACTATAAGTTAGAAGTGCCAGGTATGGTAAAATGCCCAGATTGTGGAGAGTATAAGCTTTCACACCGTGTTTGTGGAGAGTGTGGATCTTACAAGGGTGAGAATGTCTCAGCAAAATAAATACGGAACGCATGAAAAAAACTTAGTACCTAGGTACTAAGTTTTTTTCATGCGTAAATATGTAGTCTATCGCATATTTTCCTAGGATAAAGGGAATCTTATAGTAATAGAATAAAGTCTATTTGAATGGGTTTGTGCATACACTTTACTATTTCCATGTGATAAGAGGAGGTTTTTTAAATGGTCGCTAATCGCCAAGATGCGTGGACGGAAGAAGAAGATTTGTTGTTAGCAGAAACAGTGTTAAGGCACATTCGTGAAGGTGGAACACAGTTAGCTGGCTTTGAAGAGGTGGCAGAAAAATTGTCTAGAACGAGTGCTGCTTGCGGGTTTCGATGGAACTCAACCATTCGCAGAAAATATGAAGCAGAAATTAAGATGGCAAAAAGGAAACGGGTTTCGAGTAGACAAAGATATCGAAAAGAGCAACACGAACAAGATTTACAAAAGAAAGAGATATCTTTTTACAAAAAGAATGAGTCGTCTATGCAGAGGGCCACACCGCCTAACATTAACATGGATATGATCATTGCTTATTTGCAGGAGTTAGGCGATAAACAAGCAGATCACCAACATGTTCATGCATTGACAGACGAAAATAGGCAGTTGCGGGCACGTTTAGAAGCACTTGAAAAAGAGAAAGAAACGATTGCGAAGGATTATCGGGCATTAATTGACATTATGGAGCGTGCACGTCATTTAACGGTAGATCGTGCGGGAGAGACCCAAAAGTCGATGTGATAAAAGGTAAGGCGGGCATCAATATGAGAAGTGAAGCCATAATGTGGTGCACTTCTCATATTGCCCGCCTGTTTTTAGTTTGTTTGTGCGGTTTGTTCTTGTACACCATTTGGAAACCATACATAAGGGCTTTCGCCCCGGTCACGTGTTTCGTTATACGTCACAGATTCAAAGCCAAGCTTTTCCCAAAATTCGCCAGTACTTTGACGAGCATTCGTTTTAATCGGCAAATTGAATTGTTTTGCAAAGTCAACCAGTGCGCGCCCGTAACCTTTTCCTTGATAAGGAGGTAGTACTTCAAGTTTCCAAAGTTCTAAGAAATCTTGTGGTGGTTCAAAATAGCGGTCAAATTGTGCATTGATGCGATAAAGACTCATTCTCGCCACCAATTTTTTTCCATAGTAAATGCCATAAAAGGGTGATTCACTATCGTTTTCAATGATGCTCTCATTTAAGTCATCTTTCATTGACAATTCCGCGGCGCCGTACTCACGAAATGCGCGAAACTCTTCCAGTGTCTTATAATTGACAAGTAGCCGTTTTACTTGAATGTGTGCCATGGTGCTTTCCTCCTATATGAAATAACATTCCTATTTTAGTTTACTACAAAATAGTGTCAGTACGCACGAGAAATCGCTTTGTGTCAACAAGAATATTTGGTACAATACGGATGAAAAGAGGTGAGGAAGTGCGAGTGGGGGTCATTGGCGCTGGAGCGATTGGGTTATTGTTAGCGAGTGCATACGAGCAAGAGGGTGCAGACGTGATGGTATTCACAAGACGACCTGCGCAAGCGTGTCGACTAAACAAGGAAGGGATTCGTGTAGACGGTTTATTGTCATACACGGCTGAGGTAAAAGCTAATACGACCAATGAAGCCATCCCTATGTCTTTCGACTTATTGATCGTAGCCGTAAAATCATATGATGTGGCAACCGCATTGCAGTCATTTTTCCAAAAGAATATGGCTGTCCGGCAATGGCTGTTTATCCAAAATGGGATGTCCCACCTTGATATCATTTCATCACTTCAGGGAGACATCTATGTTGCGGGTGTTGAATATGGCGTCAAAAAAAGCACGGACACTTGCGTGGAAGTGACCGGACTTGGACGTATACGTGTGGCACCTTTTCGCCTATTCACAACGGAATCTTTTGTGGAAACATCTTTTCTGCAGATTGAAAGAGCATGTCACTATAAAGAAATGCTGGAAGATAAGTTGATTGTCAATGTGTGTATTAATCCGCTGACAGCACTATTAGGTGTGAAAAATGGGGCGTTGCTCACCGAGCCGAGTTATAAACAAGCGATGCGTACCATTTTTCGTGAAGCAATCTCGGTGCTAAATAGAGATGCAGATTGGCTCATGTTATGGCGGCGCGTTGTATCAGTTTGTCAAAAGACAAGTGATAATACGTCATCCATGCGTGCTGATTACGAGGTGGGAAGGCGTTTAGAAACGGAAGCCATTATGGGCTATTTACTGAAGGAAGCAGACAGAAAGAAGAAAGCCGCCCCGTGCATAGCATTTTTATCTCACTTGCTCGTGAATAGAAACGATCATTGAGTGTTGCAAGCATCTTGTTTGGGTTCACTCGTTTTTTTTGCTATGATGAAGGCGTAGAGATATACATAGGAAAGCGAAGGGGAGCATTAAATGAGGATTGAGCGGCTAAATAAGATGCATTTACAAGGGCTTTTATATGACTATCTGGAACAACCGGCGCGATGTCAAAAACGCTTTTCTTACGATATTCATGACGCAAACTGGCTACGGGAACGCGTGGCTGATATTTCAGCACGCTCTTTTCCTCATCGGCAAGCGTTATGTGATGAGCTTGAAAAGAAACATGCTGGATTACCACATGCTGAACCCTGCTTAAATCATATTCACAAATTAAGGAAAGACGAGTCTCTTGTCGTCGTTGGTGGTCAGCAAACAGGAATATTGACAGGTCCATTGTATACAGTTTATAAAGCGATGTCACTTATTATAATGGCACGCCACTATGAGCAGACATTGCAACGTCCTGTTGTACCCGTTTTTTGGGTAGCGGGTGAAGACCATGATTTAGATGAAATACGTTTTGTGTATATGAAAGCAACTCGTGGTTGGCAGAAGCATGTATTAGAAGATGAACGAACAGATGAATCTGCTACTGATAAGGCTTTTCCAAAAGCAGCATTTTCAGTACTGAGTCAGAAATTGTTTTCTTCCTTGCCAGAAACAATGCATACGCAACATTTACAAGCGTTTTTATTAGAGGCAGCGCAGACGTCGCAAACATACAGTGATTTTTTCCAGGTAATGATGCACAAGTTATTTGCAGAAGAGGGCTTACTTTACTTGGATAGTGGTGATCAGGCGATACGTCAACTAGAGCGTCCGTTTTTCCGTGCGCTTATCCAGCAAACAGAAGAATTGCAAAACATGCAGCAGGCGGGGAATGAAGCTTTGACCAAACTAGGTTATCCATCTACGCTTGTGACAGCGCGTGAAAATGCGCATCTTTTTTTAACTATCGACGGAACGAGACGGCGACTAGACTATGCTGACGGTCATTTTTTTATTAAAGGAACCAACCTTTCTTATACGAGAGAAACGTTGTTAGCCATGGTGGAGGAAACACCGGAACGGTTTAGCAACAACGTTGTTACGCGTCCACTCATGCAGGAATGGCTGCTCCCGACGCTTGCATTTAGTGCGGGGCCGGGAGAATTATCCTATTGGGCAACGCTAAAAGAAGTGTTTACATTATATGGATTGAAGATACCGCCCATTGTTCCCCGTCTATCTGCAACCATTGTGCCACGCCATATTGAAAAGTGGCTCTTAGAACAGAGCGAATCAGCTGCTGCGTATATTGCAGGAGAAGGAATACGTAAGCGAGAGTCATGGTTAGAAAAAAAACAATCACTGTCCATTGAGGATGTTGTTCATGAAGCACAAAAGGAAATTGAGCAGGCACACAGGCCACTGAGACAATTAGCGAGGCAAATGAGTCCAACGTTACGAGAACTCAGTGAAGAAAATCATTTAAAGTTACAGCAACAACTTCAATTTCTTAAAGAAAAGATGCTACAAGAGGTACGAGGAAAGCACGCTGTACATTTAAGGAAATTTGATGAAGCAATAGATTGGCTCTATCCTCAATCGAAGCCGCAAGAACGTTTGCTTAGTATGATTATTTTCGTCAACTTGTACGGATTCAATCTATTTTCTAGAATGATTGCAGAGACGCCACCTTCGTTTGATCGACCGTTCATTTATTATTTGTAAAGTATTCTTTAAAAAGTTTTGTCTTCGGGCAGGACTTTTTTCTTTTTTGTGGAAAACTTATGAGGCTGGGTGGTGCAAAGTGGTGATTTGTGGTAAGTTAGAGGGAGAAAGTGGGGGAGGTGGCTGATCGATGTTTTTGGGAGAATATCATCATACGATCGACGAAAAAGGCCGTATGATTGTACCTGCCAAGTTTAGAGACAGCCTTGGTCCTTCATTTGTTGTCACCCGTGGACTTGATCACTGCTTATTTATTTACCCAAAAGTGGAATGGGACAAGCTTGAAGGACAATTGAAAGCTCTACCTTTCACAAAAAAAGATGCCCGAGCTTTTACGCGGTTTTTCTTCTCGGGTGCAGCAGAGTGCGAATTGGATAAACAAGGCAGACTGAATGTCCCATCGCCATTAAGAGAATATGCTAAGCTGGAAAAAGATTGTGTTGTCATCGGTGTATCGACGCGTTTAGAAGTGTGGAGCAAATCACTTTGGAAAGACTATGTCGTACAGTCAGAGGATGCACTGGCAGAGATTGCTGAAAACCTCGTTGACCTTGACCTGTAATGTGACGCAATCTCAAATATTAACTGAAAAAGGTGTTTGAATGTTTTTGCATACAACGGTATTAAAGGAGGAGGCCGTAAAAGGGCTCCATATGAAACCAAGTGGCCTTTACGTAGACTGTACGTTAGGTGGTGCAGGTCATAGTGAAAGGATTGCAGCACAGCTTGGTGAGGGGGGGCATTTATATGCATTTGACCAAGATGATGTGGCGTTAGCGCATGCAAAGGAAAGACTTTCCCCTTATGAGAATAAAGTGACGCTCATTCGCAGCAATTTCCGTTGGATACAAGCGTCACTTGCTAAGTACGATGTGCACGCTGTTGATGGCATTTTATTCGACTTAGGCGTGTCTTCACCGCAGTTAGATGAGGCTGACCGTGGATTTAGTTATCACCAAGATGCGCCACTAGATATGCGCATGGATCAGACGGCACCACTTACCGCGCAACAGATTGTAAATGAGTGGCCGTTTGCTAAACTTGTATCCATCATCTCTCGGTATGGAGAAGAAAAGTTTGCTAAGCAAATTGCGCGTAAGATTGAAGCTTTTCGCACCAAGCAACCACTCGAAACAACTGGACAGCTTGTGGAGGTCATTAAGGACGCAATTCCTGCACCTGCTAGAAGAACGGGAGGACACCCAGCAAAAAGAACGTTTCAAGCGATTCGCATTGCTGTGAATGATGAACTCGGTGCTTTTGAAGAAGCGCTCACAGATGGTTTATCATTGCTACGAAGTGGTGGACGTATGGCGGTCATTACTTTCCATTCATTAGAAGACCGCCTATGTAAACAAGTATTTAAAGAAAAAACAAAGCAACCTGATGTACCAAGAGGTCTCCCGATCATACCAGAGGAGATGACAGCGCCATTCAAATTAGTGACACGGAAACCCATTGTCGCCAGTTCGGATGAATTGGTTAGTAACAACCGAGCCAGATCAGCAAAATTAAGGATTATTGAAAAAAGATAAACGGGGGGATTACACAATGATTGCACCGAAACAGTCGTATGAGTATCAACATGAGCACCATGATGTAAGGGAGCAGCAACACGTTGTTCGTTACCGTAAAGGAGTGACCCCCGGAGAAAAAATGATCGCAAGTTTGATGGCGGTCGTACTTTGCTTATTGCTTGGTTGGGTCGTCCATAACTATGCAACCATTTATGGCTTGGATGTCTCCATTCATGAAACACAACAAGAAATGAATGCGCAAGAGAAGGTAAATGCGGGCTTGAAAATGAAAATTGATGAACTCAGCGCACCAGAGAGAATTATTGAACATGCCAAAGGACTTGGAATGGAACGCGCAGGGGGAGAATGATGCGACTCGAGGGAGTGTGAGGAGCTTGGAAATTAAACAAGCAGTAACGAATAAACGAGCGGTAATATTAATGCTCGTTTTTTGGTTCATTTTTTCTGTATTTACTATTAGGATTCTTTACATCCAATTCTTTAAAGAAGTACATGGCGAAGATTTGAGGGCATTAGCGGAAGCGAAATATCAAGAAGCGCGCATACTGCCTGGGAAGCGTGGAACGATTCATACGCGAGATGGTGGAGTGATTGCAGAGGAAGTGCCGTCGTATGCGATTACAGCCATTTTGTCTCAAGCACAAGGGCCGAATCATTATGTGAAAGACGTTGCAGAAACAGCAAAAAAATTGTCTGAAGTGACCGAGATGGAAGAGGCGTTTTTGCGTGAACGGCTAGAAGACGGGGAGCGCCGCAGCAAATATCAAATCGAGCTAGGAAAAGAAGCAAGAGGATTAACATATGAACAAAAAGAAGAAATTGAATCGCTCCGTTTACCTGGGATCGTCATTGAAGAAGAGACACGGCGCTACTATGCGAAAGGTGTGTTTGCTTCTCATGTTATTGGTCACGAGAGTCGTCAAGAAGAGATACCAAGCTTAGGGCTAGAAGCGAAATTTGATGACGTCTTACAAGCGAAAGATGGTAAAATTGACCACCAACTTGCACGTGGTGGACGGGGTATACCTGATGCAAAAGAAAGAATAGAACTACCCGAAAATGGATCTGATTTGTATACGACCATTGATACAGGTATTCAAGTGACATTAGAGCAAGCGATGACACATGTGGAAGAAGTATACACGCCTGAAAAGATGACGGCCATTGTCGCTAACCCACATACTGGGGAGATCCTTGCGATGAGCAATCGTCCAAGCTTCGATCCGAACGCGTACCATGATATTGAAAACTTTTCGAATTACGCTGTACATGACACAGTTGAACCTGGTTCAACGATGAAGGCATTCACCGTCGCTGCTGCAATAGAAGAAGGCGTGTTTCACGACGAAGAAATGTTTAGATCAGGGCAATATGAAATTGATGCGCATACTGCACCAATTCGTGATGTCAATCGAGGCGGATGGGGGGACATTTCCTTTGCGGAAGGTGTGTATCGCTCGTCAAATGTATTGATGACGAAGTTAGTATTGGAACGATTAGGACTAGATACATTTTCTTCTTATTGGCAGCGTTTTGGTTTTAATGAGCAAACGGGTATTGATATGGCGCAAGAAGGAACAAGCCGATTAACACTTGAAAGCCGGGCGGACGCGGCACGGACGTCATTTGGTCAAAGCTCTGCTATGACACCGATTCAAATTGTCCAAGCGTTTACAGCGATTGCAAATGAGGGCAAGATGATGAAGCCATACGTTGTTCAAAAAGTGGTTGATGAGTCTGGAAAAACAACATATGAAAGAAAACCAGAAGTGGTTAGAGAAGTCATTTCCGCTGAGACGGCTGCCCATGTTCGTAAGTTGTTGCGTGGGGTGGTTTCTGAGCCAGTAGGTACAGGGCAAGTGTATGATGTTGAGGGGTTGCAAGTAGCGGGGAAAACCGGAACAGCACAAATTGTAGAGGACGGGAAGTACTTGCAAGGAAGTGGACAATATTTGTATTCATTCCTTGGAATGGCACCATATGATGATCCACAAGTCGTTGTTTATGTGTCTGTGACAAAGCCAAATTTGGAAGCAGGAGGCGGTGGTGTTGCACCTGTTTCATATATTTTTAATGAAGTGATTAAGAGTGCTGTCGCGCATACAACAGCTGAAGAAAATAAACAAGAAGAAGTGTCTTCCGAATCACTTCTTTCCTTACGTGATATGAAGGGAAAGACGATCGATGAAGCAGTAGCGATGTTAAAGGAGGACGGGTTGACGCCAGTCGTAATTGGAGAGGGCAGCAAGGTCGTGTCGCAGTCTCCACAAGTAGGGGAACATGTCGCTCGGCATGAGCGAATGATACTACGTACAGATGGAGAAGAAACGAGTATGACGGATATGACGGGATGGTCTGTGCGTGATGTGTTAAAAGTGACCACAGTATTATCGCTTGAACCGTCTTTTGAAGGACATGGCTATTTAGTCAAGCAGCATCTCAAGGATGGTGTATTGTATGCGACATTTGCACCGCGTGTGGAGCAGCAAGATGACAACAATTAAATAAAAACAGTTAAGATGCCTTGCGTGATAGATGTGCGCAAGGCATTTTTTTGCCTTTGTGTGTGTTTCATTATCATACATTCACATTGAAAGAACGCGAGAAATAAAAATCATAACCATTGTTTAAAGACCATAACATTTAAAATAACGGCATAAAGGAGGCAGTTTGTGCCCATTGTCAGGAGAATAAAATGTCTACTGACAATATAATTGGATGGGAGGTTTACTATGATTACAGTAAGTTTATGTATGATTGTAAAAAATGAGGAAGATGTTTTAGCACGGTGTTTGGACACAATTAAAGACTGCGTTGATGAAATTAATATTGTTGATACGGGATCGACGGATCGGACGGTAGAGATTGCAAAGCAATACACAGACCGCGTCTTTTTCTTTGAATGGACGGGAAGATTTGCTGACGCACGAAATGAGTCATTTAAGTACGCGACAAAAGATTACATTTTATATTTGGATGCAGACGATGTCGTCTTGGAAGAGGATAGAGAAAAGTTTAAGAAATTAAAAGAGACCTTAGACCCAGCCGTAGATTCTGTATCGATGTTTTACAATGCCGGCATGGATCAATTTGGGAATGTGACGTTAAGGTACCGAAGAAATCGTTTAGTGAAAAGAGAAAAAAACTTTCAATGGGGTGGAGACGCACACAACTATTTAAACGTCTTCGGACATATTATTAACTCTGATATTGGTATTACGCATAAAAGTGTTAGACATGCAACGGGAAGAAATTTATCTATTTACAAAGACAAAATTGAGCGTGGCGATAGCTTCTCACCACGAGATTATTTTTACTATGGGAATGAGTTACGAGAAAATGGCCATCCTGAAGAAGCGATCGAGTCCTATGATAAATGTATTGCGTTAAAGGAAGGATGGGTTGAAGACAAATTTTATGCTTGTATTAATAAGGCTGATTGTTATACACGATTAAAAGAGAACCAAAAAGCATTGGAATCTTTGTTTCAGTCATTTGTCTTTTCAAGAACGCCGCGTCCGGAGGCGTGTAGTAGGATAGGAGATAAGTTTAAAGTAGCAAATCAATTCAAGGACGCATCCTATTGGTATGAATTGGCTGTATTAATGAAACCGGATGAAAACCAGTGGAGCTTTAGTTATCCAGCATTTTCAACTTGGTATCCGCATCTCCAACTATGTGTTTGTTACGATAAGCTTGGCGATATAGAAAAGTCTTATGAGAATAATGAAAAGGCACGAGAATATCGACCACAAGACCCAGCTGTCCTTCATAATAAACATTACTTGGAAAAAAAGATGGAGAAGCTAAAAGAAGAGAAAGAGAAAAAAGAGCAAGAAAAAGAAGATAAAGTGGAGAAAGAATGACGGAGAAGTAAATTATGAAGAGGACGATAAAGAAAAGAGGGTGCATGGCACCTTCTTTTCTGTTTTAAAGACAGGTGTTCTATCATGTTTTCACGTGAGTAAGCTTGTTCTAACGTAAGCATTTTTGTCATACGTTAAACTACGTTTAGTGTTTGAAAGTGAGGGAATCTCTATGCGCGTATCAAATATTACCGTACGGAAGCGGCTCATTCTTGCTCTTTTTGTAGGAATGATCGTTTTTAGTATTATCATTGGACGTTTAGCGTTTGTTCAATTTGGACAAGGGGCGTGGTTGACAGAAAAAGCGGAAGACTCTTGGGGAAGAAATATTCCTTTTGAACCGAAAAGAGGGGAAATCATAGACCGAAATGGGATCGCATTAGCGACAAACGTTAGTGCGCCGTCTGTCATTGTATTTCCGCGTCAAGTAACAGATGTGGCTGAATCAGTGGAGAAGTTGGCATCTGTACTAGAAATGGATCGTGAAAAAGTATACGAGGCGTTGACAAAGCAGGCGTCTAGCGTGTGGTTACGTCCTGAGGGACAAAAATTACCACAAGAGAAAGCACAAGAAGTGCGGCGTCTCGGTTTATCGGGGGTCTACATTGCTGAAGACGCCAAACGTCATTATCCGTTTGGCAGTTATTTGTCTCACGTGCTTGGTTTCGCCGGTATTGATAATCAGGGATTAACTGGACTTGAGCATTATTATGATGAAAGGTTAAAGGGCGAAAAAGGGTTTGTGTCCTTTTTTTCGACTGCAAAAGGGACAAAGATGCCAAACTTGGCGGATGAATATGAGGCACCGATGAATGGGCTAGATTTAATGTTGACAATTGATAGTCGTGTGCAAACAATTATGGAGCGAGAGCTTGATCTAGCTGAAGCGAAATATGATCCAGATGGTGTTATCGCACTTGCAATGAACCCAAAAACAGGGGAAATTTTAGCGATGAGCAGCCGCCCTCATTTTAATCCTGAGCACTATCGGGATGTACCAGCGGAAATTTATAATCAAAATAAACCAGTTTGGATGCAATATGAGCCTGGCTCTACATTCAAGCTCATTACACTTGCGGCGGCATTGGAAGAAGGTTTAGTTGATTTAGACCACGATACTTTTTATGACCCTGGTCATGTGAAAGTAGGTGGCCGCAAATTAAGGTGCTGGAAAAAAGGTGGGCACGGTTCGCAAACATTCCTTGAAGTGGTACAAAATTCTTGTAACCCTGGGTTTGTAGAATTAGGACAACGTTTAGGGAAAGAGCGGTTATTTTCTTACATCAAAAGTTTTGGTTTCGGAGAGAAGACAGGGATTGATTTGCAAGGGGAAGGAACGGGCATATTGTTTCACCCTGACAATATCGGGCCTTTAGAGCAAGCAACAACGTCATTTGGGCAAGGGGTCGCAGTAACGCCGTTGCAACAAGTCGTCGCAGTGTCGGCGGCGATTAACGGGGGCTATGTGTATCAACCGCAGCTCGCACGGGCATGGATGAATGGAGAAACAGGGGAAGTGATTGAACGAATGGCACCCGTGCAGAAGCGTCAAGTCATTTCTGCTGAGACGTCAGAACAAATTCGGTATGCGATGGAAAACGTTGTCGCAAAAGGTTCTGGAAAGGGCGCATTTGTGGATGGTTATCGTGTTGGTGGCAAGACAGGTACAGCACAGAAAGCAAAAGATGGGCGCTACTTAGAGAACAATCATATCGTGTCTTTCATTGGGATGGCACCGGCAGATGATCCACAAATTGTGGTGTATGTGGCAGTTGATAACCCAAAAGGGACTGTACAGTTTGGTGGCGTAGTGGCTGCACCCATTGGTGGCACGATTATTGGAGATAGTTTAGAAGCCATGGGGGTTGAAAAGCGGACAGACCAAATTGAAAAAGAATTAACGTGGCTTGATGAACCGTTAGTTGAAGTGCCTGATTTGGTAGGACTTACGCGGAGAGAAATTAATGAGGCTTACTATGAGTTGCAATTAAACATGTCCGGAGATGGGGAGACAGTTGTACAACAATCGCCTAAATCAGGTACACGTGTTGAAAAAGGTGCAACAATTCGTGTTTATATGGGTGACAAAATCGCCGGAAACGACTAAAATAGATGTAGTTGTTATAGAAATCAGGAGTTAGGGACCAGAATTCAGGTAGGAAGCAGATTTGAATGGGAACGATCTCGTTGATAGGCTTAAACCTGACTTCTGGCAACAAACTTCCGTATTCTGGCATTGGAGGCATCATTATGACATTACAACAATTGCTTCGGGTATTGAGGGAAGTCTATGATCTCGATCCCGAAGCTCAAAACATACATGTAACGCGATTGGATATGGATTCACGTTCAGTGAGAGAGGGGACGTTGTTTTTCTGTATAAAGGGGTATACCGTTGATGGACATGACTATGCAGCACAAGCAGTCGCAAATGGCGCTGTGGCAATTGTGTCAGAGCGTCCGTTATCTTTGTCTGTGCCCGTCGTGGTTGTTCGCGATACAAAGCGGGCGATGGCTCGTCTAGCAAGTCATTTTTACAATGAGCCTACGAAGCATCTGCATTTAATTGGTGTGACAGGTACGAATGGGAAAACATCTGTATCACATATGCTCGCGCAATTATTTGAGGACGCAGGGAAACCATCAGGCTTAATTGGGACGTTGTATACAAAGATAGGCAAGGAGACACTTGAAACAGCTAATACAACACCAGAGTCACTGATTTTACAAAAACGTTTTTCAACAATGCTTGAAAGAAATATTGAAACAGCTGTGATGGAAGTATCATCCCATGCCCTTGACCTAGGTCGGGTTCATGGATGTGATTTTGATGTCGCTGTGTTTACAAATTTAACGAGAGATCATTTAGATTATCATGAGACGATGGAGCAATATTTGTTTGCAAAAGGGTTGTTATTTTCACAGTTAGGCAATACATACAATGGGAAGGTGGCAGTAATAAACATAGATGACCCCGCAGCACATCAACTAATGAAAATGACAGCGGTAGATGTGGTTACGTATGGTATAGACGCGCCTGCCCATGTCACAGCGGAAGAGATTCAGGTGACCGCAAGTGGGACGACATTTTTACTTTGTGCATTTGGTGAAAAAGTCGCGATCACGCTACCATTAATTGGGCGCTTTAATGTATACAATGCATTGGCAACCACGGCAGCAGCGCTTGCTTCTGGTTTGTCACTTGTACAAATAAAACAAAGTTTGCCTCGTGTGAGTGGGGTAGCCGGTCGATTTGAGCGGATTGATGAAGGTCAAGACTTTACGGTCATTGTCGATTATGCTCATACACCCGACAGTTTAAAAAATGTATTAATGACTGTACAACAGTTAACAAAACAAGCAGTGACGGTTGTTATTGGTTGTGGTGGCGATCGTGATGTAACGAAGCGCCCTATCATGGGAAAAATTGCGACAGGTTATGCAACACGAGCAATTTTTACTTCAGATAACCCCCGTACAGAAGCACCGGAAAAGATTTTGGATCAAATTGTGCAAGGTGCATCGGACAGCGATGACACATACGAAGTGGTGATTGATCGACGAATGGCCATTCGTCATGCCATTTCTCAAGCGAAAAAAGGTGATGTGATCGTCATTGCTGGAAAAGGACATGAAACGTATCAAGAAATTGGACACGAACGTATGTATTTTGATGATCGGCTAGAAGCGAGAGAAGCGATAAAGGAGTATTTAAAATGAGTATAGATGCGACATTGGTTCAAAAAGTTGCGCTGCGTCAGCGTCTAGCAAATGATACACGTACGTTTGCATCTGTTTCCACCGATACACGTCATCACTCACCGCAGTCATTATTCGTACCATTACGCGGAGAACGATTTAATGGGCATACCTTTTTAGATGCCGCGATTGAAGCTGGTGCGACGGCGACTTTATGGCAGGAAGATGAGGCGTTGCCACGAGAGGTTCCCGATACTTTCCAAGTTTACTATGTAACAGATACAACGGAGGCATTACAAAACCTTGCCCGACTGTATAGAGAACATGTGAATCCATTTATCATTGGTATCACAGGTTCGAACGGCAAAACAACGACAAAAGATATGGTGGCAACACTACTTGAGCCGTTGGGTGTCGTTCATAAGACAAAAGGTAACTTCAATAACCACATTGGTGTTCCGCTCTCGTTACTTTCAATGCCTAGTCATTGTGATTATGCTGTCATTGAGCTAGGGATGAACCATCCAGGAGAGATTGCGTTTTTGTCGCGCTTAGCGGCACCAAATGCGGCGATTGTGACAAATATTGGTGAGGCGCATATTGCTGCTTTTGGATCTCGGACAGGAATTGCGGATGAAAAGATGTCCATCCGGTCAGGTCTTACAAATGAAAAATGGTTATGGATTGATGGTGATGAATCGCTGTTAACAGCGTATGCAGATGAGGCAACCACTGTTGGATATGCCTCGCAGGCAGATGTGTATATCAATGCGATAACGCCACTGAAAACGGGTTATACATTTAAAATCAATTCAAATGTGAGCTTCTCTCTTCCCATGCTTGGTGAACACAACATTAAAAATGTAACGTATGCAATTTCATTAGCGCAACGACTAGGATTAGAAACAGAGAGGATCCAGAAACAAATGAATATAATAGAAGTGAGTGGGATGCGACTAGAACCATTGCAAGGACCAAATGGTGTGACCATTGTTAATGACGCATACAATGCGAACCCAACATCAATGAAGGCGGCAATCGAGACAGTGAAATCATTACCGGGGTATAAGGAACGTGTGCTTGTACTTGGTGGAATTTATGAACTTGGGGAAGCGGAAGAAGCTTTGCATAAAAGTGTGGCTGAAGTCATCGAAGCACCTATTACAACGGTAATCACCGTTGGAGACAAAGGTTACTGGATTCATGAGGCGCTTACGCTACGCGCATTACCGCACATTACATGCATCCATGTATATAGTGTAGACGAAGCCAAAAAGCATTTATCCCCTTATTTAAAAGAAAATACGGTTGTATTACTTAAAGCTTCACGTGCAGTTGCGCTTGAAAAAGTATTACCGGCTGTCAAAGGAGGTTTTTAAAATGGAAGAACGAACACTTTTATTCGTTCTCCTTCTCTCGTTTGCGGCTGCGGTTTTGTTGTTACCGCTATTCATCCCTTTTTTACGGAGATTAAAGTTTGGGCAAAGCATTCGCGAAGAAGGACCAAAATCGCACCACAAAAAAACCGGAACACCGACAATGGGTGGGATTGTCATTGTCTTAGCTGTATTCATCACAACATTGTTCATTGGGTTTGTTTTCTCCTCTTTTAGTGAGGAGTTATGGTTATTGTTATTGGTTACGCTCGGTTATGGTATAGTTGGGTTTTTAGATGATTATTTAAAAGTCATACGAAAACATAATTTAGGACTTACCTCGAAGCAAAAACTCGTCGGACAATTGGTGATTGCCGCCTTATTTTATGCTGGATTACTTTATATTGGGCTTGATACCACAATTTCAATCCCCGGGACAACTGTCATGATTGAATTAGGATGGTTTTATGCTGTACTTGTTGTTGTCATGCTCATTGCTGGAAGTAATGCTGTCAATTTGACAGATGGCTTAGATGGTTTACTTGCAGGAACAGGTGCGATTGCATTTGGTGCGTTTGCAATCTTGGCATGGAGTGTTGAGTTATTTGACACGGCTTTATTTGCTGCGGCAATTGTTGGGTCAGTTCTAGGGTTCCTTGTGTTTAATGCACATCCCGCAAAAGTTTTTATGGGTGATACGGGTTCTCTCGCGCTTGGTGGTGCCATTGCGGCAATAGCGATTTTAACAAAGATGGAATTAATGTTAATTGTTATTGGTGGCGTATTTGTTATTGAAACACTTTCTGTCATTATTCAAGTCATCTCATTTAAAACGACAGGTAGACGTGTGTTTAAAATGAGTCCGCTTCACCATCATTATGAGCTATGTGGCTGGTCAGAGTGGCGTGTGGTCGTCACATTTTGGAGTATTGGTATGGTGTTTGCAATTATAGGTGTATATATGGGTGTGTCTTTATGAGAAAAAATCAAGATAAATTGAAAGAAAAGAAAATCCTTGTTTTAGGTATGGCGAAAAGTGGGGCGGCTTGTGCAACATTGCTGGTGCAATTGGGTGCAGTTGTCACGATAAATGATGCAAAAGAACGAATGGATCATCCTGAAGCGAGTGATCTTGAAGCGCTAGGGGTGAAGGTTGTTTGCGGTGGTCATCCGTTATCGTTGTTAGATGATATAGACGTCGTCATTAAAAATCCAGGAATTCGATATGACAATGTGCTTGTGAAAACTGCGTTGGAGAAAGGGCTTCCTGTTTGGACAGAGATTGAATTGACGACGATGCTTTCTGAAGCGGATGTCATTGCAATCACGGGTTCAAATGGGAAAACGACGACGACAACACTTGTAAATGACATGTTAAAAGATAGCGGAAGAACACCGCGTATGGCTGGAAACATTGGTATTGTTGCATCTACAGTAGCGGCCAATGCAACGAAGCAAGATATTCTTGTACTAGAGTTGTCTAGTTTCCAATTAATGGGGACAGACGCTTTCAAGCCGAAAATTGCCGTTTGGCTTAATTTGTTTGATGCCCATCTTGATTACCATGGGAGCCGAGATGCTTACATTGCAGCAAAGGCAAAGATCGCTGCAAATTTAACGGCAGAAGATTACCTTGTTTATAATGCTGATGATACGCAAGTAGTAAAAGAAGTGAGCAGGTTAGGTGGAACAAAAGTCCCCTTTTCGCGTAAAGAACAGCAAGAAGCGGGTGCCTATTTACACGAAGGGATGATTATGTTTCGTGGAGAACAAGTCATGCCACTAGCAGAAGTGGTGCTTCCTGGTGAACATAATACAGAAAATATGTTAGCAGCAGTTGCCGCAGCAAAATTAGCTGGTGCGACATCGGCACAAATTTACCGGGTGCTCACGTCTTTTTCTGGGGTGAAGCATCGCTTACAATTCGTGGGGACATGGGAAGGGCGTTCGTTTTATAACGATGCAAAAGCGACAAACGTGTTGGCGACGCAAGCAGCCCTTTCTTCGTTCACAAAGCCAACGATTTTGCTCGCGGGTGGTCTTGATCGCGGTCACTCTTTTGAGGAGCTTCGTTCAAGTATGGCGCACGTAAAAGCAGTGATCGCTTTTGGGGAGACACGCAAGCGTTTGGCGTCTTTTGCAGAAAAGGCAGGCAGTACCGCTGTTGTCGTAAACAATATTGGAGAAGCGGTGCGTGAAGCACTAAAGTATTCAAATGAAGGAGACGTTATTTTGCTTTCTCCAGCGTGTGCAAGTTGGGATCAATATCGCACATTTGAAGAGCGTGGGGACGCTTTTTTACAAGCGGTCGCGATGGAGACGATGCCTCACTTTAAACCTCCAAACGCCGATGTGTAAACATTGTTCTCGTTCTTACACTTCTAAATGAACGTGCTTGTTCATATTGTACAAGTATACGTCGTAGGAGTGAGAGGTGTTCACATACATGTACAAGCAAAAGTCTGCACCAGATTATATGCTGCTTTGTCTTACACTCGCCCTATTAACAATTGGTTTAGTGATGGTTTATAGTGCGAGTGCAGCATGGGCGTCTTACCGTTTTGAAGACCCGTACTTCTTTGCAAAACGGCAACTTTTTTTTGGTGGTACAGGGGTTGTGCTCATGCTTGGAATGATGCGGATTGATTATTGGACATGGCGCACTTACAGTAAAGTGCTGCTTCTCATTTGTTTTTTATTATTAATCGTGGTCTTAATTCCTGGGGTTGGCTTAGTGCGTGGAGGAGCGCGCAGTTGGCTTGGTGTAGGGGCTTTTTCTATCCAGCCTTCAGAGTTTATGAAAATCGCGATGATTATCTTCTTAGCATGGTACTTGGCAAAATACCAAAAACGAATTGTCTCGTTTAAAAAAGGACTCGTGCCTTCTTTAGGGCTTGTATTGATTGCATTTGGTTTAATTATGTTACAGCCTGACCTAGGAACAGGTGCGGTGATGGTGGCGACGTGTGTGGTCATGATTTTTGTGTCTGGTGCGCGCATCATGCATTTTGCTTTGCTTGGTTTATTAGGTCTCGCGGGTTTTGTCGGTTTGATTGCCAGTGCGCCTTACCGTATTGAACGGATCCAATCTTTCTTAGACCCATGGAGTGACCCATTAGGAAGTGGATTTCAAATTATCCAGTCACTATTTGCGATCGGTCCAGGTGGATTGTTCGGAATGGGATTAGGTGAAAGCCGGCAGAAGTATTTTTATTTACCAGAGCCACAAACCGATTTTATTTTCTCTATTTTGGCAGAGGAAATGGGTTTTTTAGGTGGGTTGGCCGTGTTGCTTTGTTTTTTGTTGCTTTTTTGGAGAGGGATTCGTATCGCATTAGGTGCACCAGATTTATTCGGGAGTTTTCTAGCAATTGGAATTACAACCATGATTGTCATTCAAGTCATGATTAATATCGGCGTTGTGACCGGACTTATCCCAGTAACGGGCATCACGCTTCCGTTGCTGAGCTATGGTGGCTCATCGTTAACTTTAATGTTGCTCTCCATTGGTATATTACTGAATATTAGTCAACATGCACGTTAAAGCGTGCGATTGCCAAAATATTTTTAGAAAATAGAGGATTTTTTGTGCACGATAGCGAATGGATTGTAGCCAAGAAACTTTTTCTCATTGGGCAAACATTGCTATGTTCATTTATTAAGGAGTTGAAAAACGATTTTGTGATGAAAAATGATAAAGTTGTCACAATGCCACCAATCAAGGAGCAAAGAAAAAGAAAATCCAATCGTCGTTTACTGATGTTCGTACTATTATTTTTCTTCTTTTTGCTTGTGCTTGTTTATTTTCAAAGTCCGTTTAGCAAAGTCGATAAACTGATTGTGACTGGCAACGAGTTGATTGAAGAAAACGAACTGATGAGAGAAAGTGGGATACGTGAAGGAGATAGTATGTGGCAATTGTCTTTAGATGAGAAAGAGGCACAAATAACAACGTTAAGAGGGATAAAATCGGTGTCGATTGAAAAGAAGTGGCCAACAACCGTCGTCATGACCATTGAAGAACATGAACGTGTTGGCTATGTTCTTGTCGACGACACATATGCACCTATCCTCGCTTCTGGGGAGAAGCTCGCACCTGTTTCTTTTGCGAAAGTACTTGGTGATGCGCCAATCTTGATCGGTTTCTCAGAGCAGCGTTGGTTAAAGACTTTAAGCAAAGAATTGGCCAAAACGGATCCAGCCGTGATGAAATGTATTTCTGAAATAATGCCGATGCACGTGGAAGATGATCAAGTAGCATTGGCCGTCTATATGACAGATGGGATCGAAGTACGTACATCACTTGAGGGATTTGCGGAATATATGCGTCCATATTTGAAGGTGTCTTCTCAAATAGATGCATCACAACCTGGCGTGTTGCATATGAAATTAAGTCCCTATTTCCAAGCAGCTAATCAAGGATTAAATGAGGATCGTGGCGGTGTGGAGGCAAATGATTAAAAATAGGTGGACACTTATCTATCATGTTGCACAATCTTCCTTATAATTTGTTGAGGTTTTTCCTTTTCTCTGCGCTGATCTTAGTGTAGACTTATAGAGGAGAAATAGTGAGATTAAAGGATTTGCGTGTTCGCTGTTGAATACATTACATATTCAGAAGAAGCGAAGTCTCAAAGTAAGGTCGACATCAAGACTGTGTAGACAAGGAGGTTCGGCGGGTGAGTAGCGAAACGTATGTAAGTTTAGATATTGGTACATCTTCTGTTCGAGTCATCATTGCAGAGCTCACAAACGGCTCAATGAATATTTTGGGTGTAGGAAATGCACCTTCAAAAGGTGTGCGCAAAGGCGTCATCGTTGATATAGATGAGACTGTGCAGTCCATTAGGTGTGCAATAGATGAAGCTGAGAGAATGGTTGGCGTAAAAATACAACAAGTCGTCGTTGGCGTCAATGGCAGTCATGTTGAGTTGACACCTTGCCATGGGGTAGTCGCTGTATCGAGCAGTGATCGTGAAATTGGGCACGAAGATGTACAGCGTGTACTTGAGGCAGCGCAAGTGTTATCGATCCCTCCAGAGAGAGAAATTATCGACGTATTGCCGAAGCAATTTATTGTAGACGGTTTAGACGAGATTACTGATCCACGTGGCATGATTGGCGTTCGCCTAGAGGTCGAAGGTACAATGGTCACTGGATCAAAAACCGTGTTGCATAATTTGTTACGCTGTGTTGAGCGGGCGGGACTTGAAGTGGCTGATATTTGTTTGCAGTCGCTTGCTACTGGTGCGGTGGCGGTATCGAAAGATGAAAAACGCCTCGGCGTTTGTGTATTAGATATTGGTGGTGGATCGACAACGATATCTGTTTTTGAACAAGGAACATTACAAGCTACAATGGTTTTACCGGTCGGTGGCGACCATATTACAAATGACCTCGCAATTGGATTGAGAATGACAACAGAAGAGGCAGAACGAGTGAAATGTCAACATGGACATGCGTTTATTGATGAGGCTGCCCGTGAAGAAATCGTCACAATTGAACAAGTAGGCGACGATGAAAAGCAGACAGTCACGCAACTAGAACTGGCTCGTGTCATTGAACCACGGCTGGAGGAGTTATTTGAGCTTGTTGCAAAAGAACTTGTTCGTCTTGGTTTTAAGCACTTTCCAAGTGGATTTGTATTAACAGGTGGCACAGTAAGCTTGCCTGGGGTACTAGAATTGGCAAAGGATATGTTAAATGGCACGGTGCGAACAGCAATCCCGAATTATATTGGTGTACGGGAGCCGACGTATACGGTCAGCATTGGTCTGATCCAGTTTTCTCATAAATATATGCACATGAAGGGAAGAGAGGTTGCCGCTGCTTTTGCGCAAGTGACAGAAGATACACCGCGAGGTACGACGGCTTCTAAACAACCATCTGGGAAACAAGCGCAGCAGAAGAATGAATCCAAGGTAAAAAAGATGTTTAAGTCATTATTTGAATAAGACAAGCCGTCATACAGTCTGGTTAGGGGGATTTTGAGATGTTTGATTTTGAAATGGATATGGATCAATTGGCGCAAATAAAAGTGATTGGTGTTGGAGGTGGTGGCTCTAACGCTGTCAACCGTATGATTGAAAATGGACTGCAAGGTGTTGAATTCATTGCAGTCAATACAGATGCCCAAGCGTTACACCTTTCTAAAGCGGAGAAGAAGCTACAACTTGGTGGCAAATTAACACGAGGTTTAGGTGCTGGTGCCAACCCGGAGATCGGAAAAAAGGCAGCCGAAGAAAGTCGGGAGCAATTAGAAGAAGTTCTGCAAGATTCAGATATGGTGTTCATCACTGCTGGCATGGGTGGAGGCACAGGCACAGGGGCCGCACCTGTCATTGCTGAAGTTGCAAAAGAAATTGGTGCGCTTACAGTAGGTGTTGTGACACGCCCGTTTACTTTTGAAGGACGCAGACGTCAAACACAAGCGTTTGCAGGGATTGCAGCATTGAAAGAAAAGGTGGACACATTGATTGTTATTCCGAATGATCGCTTACTAGAAATTGTTGATAAAAATACACCGATGCTTGAAGCATTTAGAGAAGCAGATAATGTATTACGCCAAGGGGTACAAGGCATTTCTGATTTGATCGCGACACCGGGGTTAATTAACCTTGACTTTGCAGATGTTAAGACGGTGATGAGTGAAAAAGGTTCCGCGCTCATGGGTATTGGCGTGGCCAATGGTGAAATGCGGGCGTCAGAAGCTGCGAAAAAAGCGATATCTAGTCCACTCTTGGAAACATCTGTTGATGGGGCGCAAGGTGTGCTCATGAATATTACTGGTGGTACGAACTTAAGTTTATATGAAGTACATGAAGCAGCTGAGATTGTGTCGGAAGCTTGTGATGCAGAAGTAAACATGATCTTTGGTTCTGTCATCAACGAGAATTTAAAAGATGAAATCATTGTCACAGTTATTGCAACTGGATTTGAAGATTCCGGTGAGCAAAAGTCGGGTGCTTCAGTCTCAGGGCAAGGGAAATCACATGTTGTCTCCGGGGCAAAGGGAGAGCAGAAACGATCAGAGGATCGTTTTAAGACACTTACTAAAGAGCAGGCGAATGCATCAGCAGATACGCTTGATGTGCCAACATTTTTACGTAATCGCCGCAAACGTTCATAGAAACGATCCATACGATGAAAAAGCCAAAAAGAGCACTCGTGCTCTTTTTGGCTTTTTACGTGTGCTTGAATTTTAGATAGGATCGTATGATTTCAATGTTTCAATGACTCGTTTCTGATCTTCTATGCTCAAGTAAGGGTGCATCGGTAAAGCCAACAAACGTAAAATCTTTTCTTCGCATACGGGAAAGTCACCTTGCGTATAACCGAGATGTTGGTACACTTTTTGAAGGTGTAGAGGTAATGGATAATAGACACCGCTAGCAATTTCTTGTGTTTTTAAGTGCGTATGAATGTGATCGCGGTGTGGATGCTCGATACAGTAAAGATGAAAACAATGACTTTCCTCGCTTGTAACATAGGGTGTCCGAATGTTATTTGTACCCTCCAGCACACTGTAACGATGAGCGTGAGCAACTCGTTTGTTTGTCCACTCATCGATGTATGGCAGACATACTCTCAAGATTGCTGCATGGATTTCGTCTAACCTACTATTGTATCCAATTTCATCATGGTAGTTCTTTACTTTCGTACCGTGATGACGTAGCTGTTTCACTCTGCGGGCAATATCTTCTGATTGTGTGACAATTAAACCGCCATCACCAATGGTTGACAGATTTTTGGTCGGGAAAAATGAGAAGCAGCCGATGTCGCCAATTGTTCCTGATTTTTTTCCTTTCCATGCGGCGCCAAAAGCTTGGCAAGCATCTTCAATGACAAAAAGCCGATGCGCTTTGGCAATCTCATTTATGAAGGGTACATCACACATTTGTCCATACAAGTGTACAGGAAGGATTGCACGGGTTTTATTTGTAATTTTTTCCTCAATTTTATGTGGATCGAGGTTGTAAGTATATGGATCGATGTCAACGAAAACAGGTGTGGCGCCAACAGAAGAAATCGCTTCTGCCGTGGCAAAAAAAGTTAACGGTGTCGTAATCACTTCATCCCCGTAGCCAATATCCAAAGCCCGCAAAGCTAAGATGAGTGCATCAGTCCCGTTTGCAACAGAAACAGCATGTTTACTCTTTAAATAGTGACAAACTTCTTCTTCAAACGAGGAAACTTCTGTGCCTAAAATAAATTGTCCACGATCAATCACACGGGTGACAGCTTGTAAGATATCATCTTTTAAAAACTGGAACTGATGATTGACTTGAGCGAGCGAAATCACTTTTATCACCTCTTCAGAAGGATGGGCGTATACATCTGTACTACGTATATGAAAACTAACAAGAATTAATACAATTGTGCTTGAATAAATTATCATATGGCTTCGTATGTGTAAGGTAGGAGTGGTGGAAAAACGAGGAGAATAACTTTGCTTGAGGAGTGATAGGAATGACAAAACCGTTGGTTTCATTGTGTATGATTGTAAAAGATGAAGAAAAATCGATTGCGCGTGGCTTAAATAGTGTGAAAGATTTTGTAGACGAAATCATTATTGTTGATACGGGTAGCACAGATATGACAATGGATATTTGCAAAAAATTTACGGACAATATTTTTTCATTTACATGGTCGAATCACTTTGCAGCAGCACGTAATGACAGCATTAGTCGAGCGACGGGGGAATGGATATTATATATGGACGCCGATGAAGAGATAGACATTAAAAACGCAAAAAAGTTAAGGAAGAAGTTAAAAAGCCGTGAAGAAACGGTGTTGTATATATCTGTTCTTAATTATGTGGGAGAGGAAAAAGATGAAAGAGAAGTGTATCAAGCATATCAACCGCGACTTTTCCGTAATGAGAAAGGTTTGGCTTTTAAAAATCGTATTCATGAAACATTAGATATTTCAGAAGACATATCGGCAGGAACGTTTCCTTTAAAATTGAATCACTATGGTTATTTAAAAGAAAGCGTAGACGAAAAAGATAAACATGGACGAAATGTGGAACTTTTACAGCTTGAATATCAAGAAGGCAATGATCATCCGTGGGTGATGTATCATATGGCGTCGGAGTATTACAGAGTGAAAGACTATGAATCAGCTTTTCAACTCGTTAATATTGCAATTATGGAATTTGTAAAGCGAGATTCATTGCCGCCATCAGTATTATATCGATTAAAATATGCAGTGATCTTTGAGTCTGGTCACTATGAGGGGGGCTGGCCAAGTATTGCGCAAGCTATCAAATTATATCCAGACTATGTAGATTTACATTTCATGAAAGCACAATTTTTGTTTGAATTAGGTCATTATACAGAGGCTGCAGAAACATGTGACCAATGCATGAAATTAAAAGAAGATGACCATCGGTATTTAATTTTGAATGGGGCGGGTAGTTTTCGAGCAAAAGAGTTAAAAGCAAAGTGTTTGAAGTCATTAAGGAAATAGTTTGGGTGGAGGAGGCAGCATCATTCTAGATGTGGGGGAGCGAATCGTGAAACTAAAACTCGGAATTATTGGCTGTGGACAAATTACAGAGAAACATTGTCAGGCGCTTGCATCTGTCGATCAAATTGCTGTAAAGGCATTAAGTGACCTGTCACGCGAAAGAATGCATCATATTGCTTATAAGGTCGCGAATGAACAGACGCGTCATACATTTATTTCTTTGTATGATGACTATCGACAGATGCTTGCAAATGAAGAACTGGACATTATTTTGGTGGCAACAAGTTCTGGGGTGCACGCTGAGATGGTTCAGAACGCACTCGAGGCAGGCAAGCATGTGATTGTTGAGAAGCCCCTTGCGCTTTCGCTATCAGAATCTAGATTATTATCACAACTAGCAAAAGATAAACGTCGTTTACTACTTGTTTGTTATCAGAGAAGGTATATGAATGCCATGATGAAGCTAAAGGGAATGATCAATGAAGGATTGCTTGGAGAGATTTATTACGGTGTTGGTACAATTACTGTGAATCGTTCAGAAGAATATTACGAGCAAGTGCCGTGGAGGGGGACGTGGGCTCAAGATGGCGGCATGCTTGTGAACCAAGGCATCCATATTGTTGACTTGCTTGTATGGTTGCTTGGAGACGTGTCACAAGTGTATGGGAACATGATGAGAGTAAAACCGTACAAAGAAACAGAAGATGTTGCCTTTGGTTTACTGCACTTTAAAAATGGTGCGCATGGACTCATCGAGGCAAACACGATTTCTTTACCAAATCATAATGATTGTTCACTTAAAATATTTGCTGAAAAAGGTGTTGTGACGATTCGGGGTAGTTTGTTAGATAAAATTGAGTCTTTTGAGGTGGTGGGTGTTAAAGTAGACGAAAAAATGTTACATGCAGACGGATTAGAGCGTGTTCGCATGTACGAAGCTTATGTCAATCGTATATTAGGGGAAAAAGAAGACGCTCATTATGTGAGTGGGGAGGATGCTGAGCGCGCATTAGAAACAATCTTTGCTTTATATCAATCTACAGTATCTAAGTGCCCTGTGCAATTGCCCTTAACATCTTTTTCTACGGAAAAAATGAAGGATCATTTTGAGAAGGGGGGTCATTTCGTTGATTGATGAGCGGGCGCAGTTAGGCGAAAATGTGCAGATTGGACAGTTTGTGGTGATTGAGGCTGATGTATACATTGGAAATGATGTGGAAATTGACCATCATTGTGTCATTAAAGAAGGAACCATCATTGAAGACGGGGTGAAAATTAAATCTTTTAGTTTGCTTGGAAATAGCCCAGTGAAAAATAAAAAAATGGCCCGAAAACCGAGGGAAGATTTGCAGCCGTTGGTCATTGAACGTGATGTGGTGATTGGCAGCCATGTTACTTTGTACAAAGGAACAACAATTTGTGAAGGTGCTTTAATTGCTGATCATGTCAGCGTCAGAGAGCAAACAAAAATAGGCAAACAGTCAATTATAGGTCGGCATGCGATGGTGGAGCCAGATACGTTTATTGGTGAACGTGTAACTATTCAAACGGGCACGTATGTGACAGGCGGTACAACGATTGAAGACAACGCATTTCTTGGCCCGTGTTGTGCAATGTCCAATGACAAGTATATGGCTTCTGGACGTGGACACCATAAAGGTCCGGTCATTCGTGAAGGTGCAAAAATTGGGCATCATGCAAGTTTGTTGCCTCGTGTAGAGATCGGAAAAGGTGCAGTTGTAGGTGCAGGTGCAGTCGTGACTAAAGATGTTTTACCTGACACAACGGTTGTAGGAAACCCGGCTAAACCATTGATTACAAAAAAATAGCGTGAATGACGCTGTGAGAGCGATGTGAGCGGATTGCTTTGCATCGTTTTTTTTTCGTGTTTTTGACATGCCACAAACGATCGAGAGAAGGGGACAATCTTTGCTAAAACTTTTCAAAATAACAATGGTGCTTGGATCAGGAAGTGACAGAATTTCACTTTCGTATCTTTTATACTGAAAACAGATAAAGAAAGAGAAGCGCCGCTTTTAAAACAATGCTGCCGAGGAGGGCAAGCATGATTGTTTATCTGGACTTAATTTGGTTGTTAAATGTCGGCATTGATTATTTATTGCTCGCCTGCACAGCATTGTTATTAAAACGTCGTTTTCAACATGTCAGGATGTTACTCGGTGCATTGATTGCCTCTGCCATTGTGTTTCTCATGTTTACACCACTGGCATCATGGTTTCTCCATCCACTCGTGAAGCTCGTCTATTCAGCGATGATCGTTGTAGTTTCTTTTGGTTATCGACGAATGACCTATTTCTTACAAGGGTTAGCAACATTTTATTTTGTTGCATTTATCACCGGTGGTGGGTTGTTTGCTTTACATTACTTTTTCCAAACAGATGCGGATGTGTTGGCATATTTACCTGGTTATGGTCTAGGTGGGCCAATGATAAGTTGGATATTTGTGCTCATTTGTGTACCGCTTGTGTTGTATTTTGCCAAACAACAAGTGGCTAGTTTTGAAGTGAAAAAAGTAAATAGTGAGCAACTGGTCGATGTGGAATGTTGGATAGACGGCGTGTGTGTTGTTGTAACAGGTTTCATAGATACTGGCAATCAGTTGCGAGATCCAATGACACGTACACCGGTCATGATCATTGAGACGCATTTATTGTATGAGCATTTTACGAAAGAACAGCTTGATGTCATCACATCTTTACGAACGGACGTGGATCATCACGATTATCCATTGTTGGCACGGATGAGAATTGTCCCTTTTCGCGCAGTGGGGCAAGCAAAACCTTTTTTAGCAGCGTTAAAACCTGACCGTGTTCGCCTCACTCATGGTGGAGACGTGTATGAGACGAGAAACGTGTTAATAGGATTGTACGAGCGAACCCTTTCTCCAGAAGCTACTTTTCAATGTATTGTTCACCCACAACTTATTCAAAAACAAGCAGTCTCATAGACAATAAGGGGGAATTTGTCATGATCAAATTAAAACTACGGTTATTTTGGTATCGATTGCTTTACAAGCTCGGATTAAAAGCGGATGAGATTTATTACATAGGTGGAAGTGAGGCGTTGCCACCACCGTTGTCAAAAGAAGAAGAAGCAACCCTTTTAGAGAAATTGCCGCTTGGAGATGAGGCGGTTCGAGCGGTTTTAATTGAACGCAACTTGCGGCTCGTTGTATACATTGCGAGGAAGTTTGAGAACACAGGCATCAACATTGAAGATTTAATTAGCATTGGTACGATTGGTTTAATTAAAGCAGTGAATACGTTTAATCCTGAGAAAAAAATTAAGCTTGCAACGTATGCTTCTCGCTGTATCGAAAATGAGATTTTAATGTATTTACGACGCAACAATAAAACACGCTCAGAAGTTTCTTTTGATGAACCATTAAACATTGATTGGGATGGCAACGAATTGCTATTATCAGATGTGCTTGGGACAGATGATGATATTATTACAAAAGGAATTGAAGAACAAGTTGATCGTAAATTGCTTGTGAAGGCGCTGCATACGTTGAGTGATCGTGAGAAACAAATTATGGAGCTCCGTTTTGGTCTGTCAGGTCAGGAAGAAAAAACACAAAAAGATGTGGCAGATTTGCTTGGTATATCGCAATCTTATATTTCTCGGCTAGAAAAGCGGATCATTAAACGATTGCAAAAAGAGTTCAAAAAAATGGTGTAGTCTCGGAAATATTTTTTGATCGTTCAAATGCGTTTAGAGAAGGCGTCGCGCTTATTTAAACATGTCGCTAAATGTCGAGATATGCATATTTTTCCTCCTGTCGGACATACTTCTCCTGACATCATTTTCCGTTCAGGGGGGAAAGAATTTGACTCGAAACAAAGTAGAGATTTGTGGTGTAGATACATCGAAGTTACCTGTACTAAAGAACACTGAAATGAGGGAGTTATTCACCCGCCTTCAAGACGGATATGAGCCCGCGCGTGAGACGCTTGTGAATGGAAACTTGCGCCTAGTATTAAGTGTCATTCAAAGGTTTCATAATCGTGGTGAGCATGTCGATGACTTATTTCAAGTTGGCTGTATTGGTTTAATGAAATCAATTGACAACTTTGATTTAAGTCAAAATGTGAAGTTTTCTACTTATGCAGTCCCGATGATTATCGGTGAGATTCGCCGTTATTTACGTGACAATAACCCCATTCGTGTGTCACGGTCGTTACGAGACATTGCTTATAAAGCACTACAAACACGTGATCAAATGATGGCGGAGAAAAAGCGTGAAAAAGAGCCAACAGTGCAAGAAATTGCAAAAGCGTTAGATGTGCCAAAAGAAGATATCGTTTTTGCGCTCGATGCCATTCAAGATCCAGTGTCACTGTTTGAGCCAATTTATAATGACGGCGGTGATCCGATTTTTGTGATGGATCAAATTAGTGATGACCGTGAGAAAGACACAGACTGGGTCGAGGCAATGGCGTTGAAAGAAGCGATGCTGCGTTTAAATGACCGAGAGAAAACCATTGTCAATATGCGCTTTTTTCAAGGGAAAACACAGATGGAAGTCGCCGATGAAATCGGCATTTCGCAAGCACAAGTGTCTCGCTTGGAGAAAGGTGCAATTCGGCAAATGAACAAGCATATTGAATCGTAAAAAGGCTGAACCCTATATGTTAAAAGGTACTTTTCATCGTAGACAAGGATGAAAAGTACCTTTTTTGCTTTTGTTAAGAAAGTATCGTTTCTCGTTTACTGTTTCCTGTGGTAAAATGTAAGGGAGATAAGGTTTCCGGAGGTTAGAAGTCAGATCCGGGAATAGAGTGAAGCATTTAAAGGGTTAATACGGTCAGTTTTTAATCTCAGGCGGCTGACTTCTGTGTTCTGGAAAGTGAGGTACATCACGTGATGTGGAAAGAAATATCGACCCGTTTTTTAGAAGCCTCTACACTCACAACATTGATGCCACATTTGGTTGCGGGGTTTACAACAAGGGAAGGTGGCGTAAGTGAGCTTCCTTATGCCACATGTAATTTGGGATTCCATGTTCATGATGATGCCGCTGCTGTGATTCGCAACAGAGAGCGACTTGCTTCTGACTTGGCGTTCCCGCTCGATTGTTGGGTAGGGAGTGAACAAGTGCATGAGACAACGATTCGTTATGTCACGAATAAAGATAAGGGGAGGGGTGCGTATTCGCTCAGCGATGCCCTGCCAGCAACAGATGGATTATATACAAATGAGTCTGGGATTTTACTCACGAGTTTGTATGCAGATTGTACCCCGCTTTATTTTGTCGCACCACGTGCACGTTTGATTGGTCTTTGTCACGCTGGATGGCGTGGAACGGTACAGCAAATCGGACAAAAGCTTGTGTCGCTATGGCAAACGAAACATCATGTGCCGATAGAGGATATTCATGTCTTCATCGGACCCTGTATTTCTGGACACAAGTATGAAGTCGATCAGGCTGTGATTGATCGTGTAACCGCCATTGTTCCAGTAGGGGCCGTGCCACCGTATCAGCAAGTACGTGAGGGACATTATACCCTTGACTTGCGTATGCTCCATCAGCAACTGTTTCAAGCAGCAGGTCTTTGTATGACGCAAATTTATACTGCACCCGAGTGTACATACATTGATCCACGCTTTTTTTCTTATCGTCGAGAGAAAGGCCAGACAGGTAGAATGATGAGTGTCATAGGGATGAGGAGTGGGAAATAACTTGTATCCTTCTGTGAATGTAGAAGAGAATTTCATGGATATTCGCCATAGCATTATGACGGCTTGCGAGAAGAGTGGACGGG
Source organism: Shouchella lonarensis (assembly GCF_900096965.1). Taxonomy (GTDB): domain Bacteria; phylum Bacillota; class Bacilli; order Bacillales; family Bacillaceae_D; genus Shouchella; species Shouchella lonarensis. The sequence continues at coordinate 185,091 of NZ_FMYM01000007.1, forward strand.
CAGCGTCAAGTGTTCGTGTCGTTGCGGTTACAAAAAATGTTGGTGTGCCGACGATTCACCGTGTATTGGCAGCAGGGATATATGATATTGGTGAGAATCGTGTAGATACGGCGCTGGAAAAGATGTCGGCGGTTACTCATAATAAAGCGGTCTGGCATTTTATTGGGTCACTACAATCAAAAAAAGCGAAGCATGTTGCGAGTGCGTTTACGTATATTCACTCATTGGACCGGCTGCGTCTAGCACAAGCACTTGATAAAAGATTAGATCAACATTGTCCCCTAAAATGTTTTGTCCAAGTAAATGTGTCGGGAGAAAAGACGAAAGCTGGGTTGCGCCCTCATGAAGTGAAAGATTTTATTGCTGCATTAGCGGACTTTCCATCGTTACAAATTGTGGGGCTAATGACAATGGCACCGTTTGTTCGTAATGCTGAGGAAGTACGTCCTGTATTTCGAGCGCTACGGTTATTGAGAGATGACATCCAATCGCTGCAACTGAGTCATGCCCCGTGCAAAGCGTTGTCGATGGGTATGTCCAATGATTATCAAGTTGCGATTGAAGAAGGGGCAACCTTTATCCGTCTAGGCACATCTCTTGTTGGTAACGAAACGTTGAGATAACTTTTGTAGAGGAGGGGTTCTGTGAGCTTTAAGTCTAAGTTTAAACGTTATTTTCATATAGAAGACACAAGTGACACAGCGGATTTGCCTGAGGAACGATTATCTCCACAGCAGCCTAAGAGAGCATCGGCAGTGACAAAAGAAAAAGCAACGTCTCCAAATGTAGTCAGCTTACAAAGTGCACAAAAAACGGCAAAAATGATGCTTATAGAACCACTTACATATGACGAAGTCCAACAAGTGGCCGATCATTTAAAGCGTCGCAAGGCAGTCGTTCTCAATGTAGGACAAATTGAAGAGGACGAAGCGCGACGTATGATTGATTTTTTAAGTGGTACTGTGTATGCGATCGATGGTGATATTCAAAAGATTGGTCCCGGTGTGTTTGTGTGCACGCCAGATAATGTAGAAGTGACAGGATCGATTTCGGCTTTTATAGATAATAAGATAGAGTAAAAATGAAAGGTGGCGTATCATCATGTCAGTTGTGATATTTATTTTCTCTTTTTTACACAATGCATTTTGGTTGTACACATTTGCGTTGCTTGCATATATTTTAATGTCGTGGTTTCCAAATGCTCGGGAAACGGCGTTTGGTCAAATACTAGGTCAAATCTGTGAGCCGTATTTGGCAATTTTTCGGAGCTTTATTCCACCACTCGGGATGATCGATTTGTCACCGCTTGTTGGTATTCTCGCGTTGCGTTTAGCAAGTAACGGGCTTATTGCACTACAAAATATGATTTTGTCGCTTTTTTAAAGACGCATGATGTACGAGCATTTTCGGGAAACAGAACGTCCCTTTGTGGATGACGTCCGTACGTTATATGATCAGGTGGTACAGTATCATCAAGAGAAGATGACAGATTTTCTTAATAGGCGAGAACAAGAAATAATGAAAACTATCATTGGAAAAGATGAAGCGGTAGACCTTTGTTTTTTCGGCGGTTCTGCGCAGTGTGAACGAAAGCGAGCGGTGCTCCGTCCCAGCTATTTAAAGGATGAGCAGTGTACATGGTCAATCAGTATTTTAGGCGCTTCATTCTCAAGTAAATTTGTCAACATCGCTCATCGTGATGTACTTGGGGCGCTTATGCAGGTTGGTTTAGAGCGAAGGAAGTTTGGTGACATTTTTGTTGCAGACAATCAGTGTATGTTTGCTTGTGTAAGTGAGGTTGAGGGCTATGTTCGCAGCGTCCTTACGCGAATTGCGCAAGTGAATGTTGAGCTCTCGCCGTTGCCGCTTTCAGCATTTATCGGCCCTCCTGTGCAGTGGGATGAACGCCATGTGACGGTATCTTCGTTACGGATAGATACGATGGTTGCGGTGATTTATAGCCTATCACGAGCCAAAGCAGTAACGGCCATTGGAAAAGGACTTGTAAAAGTAAACGATTGTCCTATTGAGAAAGCAAATGTCCACTTATATGTAGGTGACGAAATATCTGTCCGAGGTCTTGGGCGTGCAAAGTTTTTACAAGCGCATGGACTGACAAAAAAAGACCGTGTTCGGGTTGTCATTGGACGCCGTCTTACATGAGGACACATGAAAAAGAAAAAATGAAAGCAGGAATTGGCAAGGCGCTGTCGAATAAGTAACGGTAGTGAAGTTTTCGCAAGGACGATTTTGGTTGAGTAACCAATACATACTTGGCCTATTTTAAAGAGGAGGTGGCTGCATTGCCTTTAACACCATTAGACATTCACAAAAAAGAATTTACGCGTTCATTTCGTGGTTATGATGAGGATGAAGTGAATGAGTTTTTGGATCAGTTAATTAAGGATTATGAAGCAGTGTTACGAGAAAAGAAGACATTGTTTGAACAAGTGACATCACTGGAGGAAAAACTCGCTCATTTTAACAACATCGAAGAAACATTAAACAAAGCTGTTTTGGTCGCACAGGAAACTGCCGACGATTTGCGTCGTAATGCAGAAAAGGAAGCGCAGCTTATCGTGAAAGAATCTGAAAAGAATGCGAATCGCATTGTAAATGAGGCATTAATGAAGTCTCGAAAAGTGATGATGGAAACAGAAGAAATGAAAAAACAAGCGTCTGTGTATAAAATGCGCTTTAAGATGTTGATTGAAGCGCAACTAGAAATGTTACGGAGTGAAGACTGGGACCGTGTTGTTGATGAAGAAGTAGAGGAATCTGGATCAACACAAGAAGTGCCAGCAAAGTAACTTGCATTTAGCTTGCAAGTATTATATAATGCTATTCAACTGAATGAACGTTAAAAGCAGTGAGAGGGACAGTATGTAAACAGGAACAAGCTAAAGCGAATCGGGGATGGTGTGAGCCTGGTCATTTGTTCGTTTACTGAAAATCACCCTTTAGTTCTATGCATGAATGCCGGGACAGGTTGTAATGCATGGCGCGTCATCCGCGTTACCAGTGTATGAGTGGGAGTTGTTGCTCTCATGAGGGTGGTACCACGGGAAAAGCTTCTCGTCCCTTTTCGGGATGAGGGCTTTTTTGTTTTTAATGAGATATGGAAAAGGGGCGACGAGATGGATTATAAGCATACATTATTAATGCCAAAGACGGCGTTTCCGATGAGAGGGAACTTACCAAATAGTGAGCCGAAACGACAAGAAAAATGGCGTGAGATCGATATGTATAAGCAAGTGCAGGCACGAACGGAGGGGCGACCTTTATTTATCCTACATGGCGGTCCACCTTATGCCAATGGTGACCTGCATATGGGGCATGCACTCACACAGACGCTAAAAGATTTTATTGTGCGTTATAAATCAATGACTGGTTTTCAAGCACCATTTGTACCCGGTTGGGACACGCATGGATTACCAATTGAAACAGCATTGACGAAGAATAAAAAAGTGGATCGCAAAAAAATGAGCACAAAAGCGTTTCGTGAACGGTGTGAGGCATATGCTTGGACGCAAATTGAGCGGCAACGGGAACAATTTATGCGTCTGGGCGCGCTTGGTGATTGGTTCAATCCGTATGTGACCCTCGATAAGTCGTTTGAGGCGCGGCAAATTCAAGTATTTGGCGAGATGGCATGTAAAGGTTATATTTACAAAGGAAAAAAACCGGTGTATTGGTCGCCGTCGTCTGAATCTGCATTGGCAGAGGCAGAAATTGAGTATCATGATAAGCGTTCGCCATCTATCTATGTTTCTTTTCAAGTTATGGACGGGAAAGGTGTCTTGTCTGAAGATGATGCCTTCGTGATTTGGACGACGACACCGTGGACGCTCCCAGCCAACCTCGGGATTACAGTACATGCGGATTTAGATTATAGCGTTGTTGCAGTAGATGGACGCTCGTATGTTGTTGCAAGTGGTTTACTTGATACGTTAAAGAAAGAACTATCTTGGGAAGATGCGACTGTTACGAAAACAGTGAAAGGAAGCGCACTTGAATATATTACTGCGAAGCATCCGTTCTATGAGCGAACAGCGCTTGTCATGAACGGGGAACACGTGACGCTCGATGCCGGAACAGGATGTGTGCATACCGCGCCAGGTCATGGGGAAGACGACTTTGTTGTTGGTCAGAAGTATGGATTAGATGTGTTATGTCCAGTGGATGAAAAAGGCGTTATGACGGAAGAAGCACCTGGTTTTACGGGTGAATTTTATGACAACATTAATAAGCAAGTGGCAGAAAAATTGACGGAAAACGGTTCACTTTTGAAGTTGTCGTTTATGACCCATTCTTATCCACATGACTGGCGGACGAAAAAACCAGTCATTTTCCGAGCAACAGCACAGTGGTTTGCCTCGATTGAAAAAATTCGTGGGCAATTGTTACAGGCGATCAAGGATACAAACTGGTTTCCTGAGTGGGGTGAAACACGACTTGCTAACATGATGCGTGATCGTGGTGATTGGTGTATTTCTCGTCAGCGTGTGTGGGGCGTGCCAATTCCTGTTTTTTATGGAGAAGATGGGCAGGAAATCATCACGGAGGAAACCATTGCGCATGTCGCCCAGTTATTCCGCGAACACGGATCGGGCGTGTGGTTTGAGCGAGAAGCAAAAGACCTTCTTCCACCTGATTTTACATCACCACATAGTCCAAATGGTCACTTTACGAAAGAAACAGATATCATGGATGTCTGGTTTGATTCTGGTTCTTCTCATGAGGCGGTCTTAAAAGAACGCGAAGATTTGACGTTTCCGGCAGATGTTTATTTTGAAGGAAGTGACCAATACCGAGGTTGGTTTAACTCCTCACTGTCAACGTCAGTGGCAATCAATGGGGTTGCGCCTTATAAAACTGTATTAAGTCATGGGTTTACGATGGATGGCGAAGGGCGGAAGATGAGCAAGTCGCTAGGAAATGTGATTTCTTTGGCAGATGCAACGAAGCAGTTAGGTGCAGATATTGTGCGTTTATGGGTCGCATCATCTGATTACCGAGCGGACGTGCGCGTTTCAAAAGACATTTTACAACAAGTCGCAGAAGCGTACCGGAAAATCCGCAACACATTCCGCTTTTTGCTTGGGAACTTGCATGATTTTAACCCTGAGGTAGATCGAATTGCACCGAGTGAACTGAGCGGTGTTCATCAGTTCATGTATGTTTCATTGCAAGAGTTGATTGAAAAAGTACGCCAAGGTTATGACGAATATCAATTTGTGACAGTGTACAATGAGTTCCGCAATTTCTGCACGGTCACACTTAGTGCGTTTTATATGGATATTGCCAAGGATACACTTTATATTGCGCCAGCAAATGACCCGGAAAGACGGGCATTCCAAACGGTCATGTATGAAGCAGTGGTAACCTTATCGAAGTTAATTGCGCCGATTTTGCCGCATACAGCAGAAGAAGTATGGGAAAACATTCCTGGCGTCGCTCAAGCAAGTGTGCAATTAACCGATATGCCAACGGCGGAACAACAACAAAATGTCGCAGGCTTGAAAGCTGAATGGCATAGGCTCATGAACGTGCGTGATGACGTATTAAAAGCATTGGAAGAAGCGCGAAATGAGAAAGTGATTGGCAAGTCGTTGCAAGCATCGTTGACGTTGTATCCAACAGGAGAAGTACGTGAATTACTTGGGCGCACGGCTGACTTGCAAAAGCTGTTTATTGTATCAGAGGTTGAGGTGGCTGGGTCTGAACAAATCGTACCAGAAGCAGCGCATCAGTTTGAGCAACTCACTGTCCTCGTGAAGAAAGCAGCTGGAGAGACATGTGCGCGTTGTTGGCAAGTGAATACGACAGTTGGTACAGTCGCCAAACATGAAGCGCTTTGTGCGTCTTGTGCGGAAACGGTAGAAAAATGGTGCTAGATGCTTGATGCGTGCCAGATGTTAGTTATGTGACAATCGAAGCGATGGATATGTATATTAAAAAGTGAATGATACCGCGAATACTAGACACTTAAAAAAGTGCCTGATTCGGGGTATTTTCATGTTCTCTTCCCATGGTATTGGTAGAAAGACAAAGATTGGGTATTGTGATACATCTGATATTTAACAAAACACTTAATAGGGGCGCACTGGAAGGTTTTATCGTCGCAACTAAAGGCTATGGCTGCCAAAAGGATATTGCAACAAAGATTTTAGAAAAAGAATGTGGCCATGTTCTTGCATTAAAAGAGAACCAAAAAACGTTATACAATGACGTTAAGCTTCGTCTGAACGAATGTGGGATTGATGGTGTATATGGTCTAAAGACGCGAAAAAATTGCTTTCGTTGTTGTAACTGACGTTAAAATGCTTTATATGACGCTTGAATGTCTCCAATTGAAGTACCTTCCATTGTCTCCTGTCCAAATTACAAAGGATTGCAACATGGACAATTATAAACCACTTTCATCATTTGATAAATGGGTTGCGCCGATCGCAGTATGCGACGATGACATTGTGGGATTCACCACATTCATTCGTACAGTTGCCCTCTGCCATTTTGCGTGTGACTAAAAACGCCACTGACCGAGCGATAGACCGATGACATTTCAAGTTATATGGCTCGGTCATTTAGTTAGTTTA
>NZ_FMYM01000006.1 GCF_900096965.1 Shouchella lonarensis
GACCTACCGGACCTACTGGACCTACTGGACCTACTGGACCTACTGGACCTACTGGACCTACTGGACCTACTGGACCTACTGGACCTACTGGACCTGTCGGCGCCGTTGCCCGATATATCATTCTTTCTTCTGATGGTCAAGGACCTTTCGCATCAAATGCCACCATTACTTTCCAACATGAAGAACCTGCATCGTTAGCAACCGACTTTATTACAGAAGTGACACCAGGTTCTTACCAACTGGAGCCCGGCGTTTATGAAATGTATATCGTTGTACGTGGCACAGCAGATACAAACGTCCGACTGCGTGTTGACGGAAATCCTATATTTGGCTCTACAAACCGAGTTATTGCTAATCAATCAACGACACTCGTGACATTTGTAAGTGTAACTACGCAATCAACCATTGAATGGTTCCCATTTGGCGCCAGCCTCACATTAGACAATACGCCTGTCGATGGTGTAGCGTTTACAAACGCTTCTCTCACCTTTATCAAACTGAGTGTTGATCCTGAATAGCGCATGGGCAGTTAAATTATGATACGACAGGGACTGTCTAAAGATCAGAGCGTGATCTTTAGACAGTCTTTTTTACAAGTAGAACATCTCTACACTACTTCATCCATTCGCACACATCTTTTCTCCTGCCTACTGTCAAGCAAACAGGAGAAAAAAATAAAGCTAATTCAGCGGTAACCGGTAAATGCCTTCGATTTCGCATAAATTTCCTTTATCCACTGTGGCATTACGTCTACCAAAACAGGACTGTTCCAAAAGATCACATTGATCTTTAAGAACAGTCCTGATGTATTTCACAACAACGCCCCAATCACTTCCCCCATTCTAACCTCGTCCCCATTTTTCACTTTTATATCGACTGTTCCGTGCTCATAAATCAAAATGACCGTCGAACCAAATGAAAAATAAGCAACTTCTTCTCCTTTCTTCCATGCGTCACTTTTATTCGTTCGGATAATACTGTTGACATTTGTCGCGCCAACATTTACAAGTGCCATCTTTTTTTGAGATGGTAACAATAGTTCGAGCACTTGCCGGTAGTTTTTTGATAACGCTCTTTTGCCGTATTTGAGCCCTAATTCGTTCACGGGGTACGAACGCCCGCCAAGCACTCGTTCACGTACACATGTCGCATCAACCGGACTATGGATACGGTGATAGTGGCTCGGGCTTAAATATAAGACAACGTACTGCCCCCTTTCATATTGGCTCGCCACATCTTTCCCTCCAAGGAGTTCTTCAGCTGCGTACTGTTTTCCCTTCACTTGAAAACACATCTCAGGCGTCATTTCACCTGCCTCCACGCAAACCCCATCGACAGGAGCAACCATTTCATCCTCACCTAAAGCGATCGGCCTTGCACCTTTTTTTAATTCTCGAATAAAAAAGTGATGGAGACTGTCAAAGTCATCTATTGGCGCTTTTGCTTCAGATACGTCAACTTGATATGTACGACAATACCACGGGATCAAACCTTTACTCATACGTGACTGCGAAAATTTTTTTAACAATGCGCTTGCTACTTTGTGATTATGTAGTTCAATACACGCACGAAATAATTGTTTTTTCATGAAATCCTCCAACGACATCCTTGTATATTTACTTCCAAAATAAATTGATACGCGATATATTCTTCGACTCCTCATTGTTTTATGATATAATATACGTTCAAGAAGGGGATCCACCTTCTAGAGAAGAGGTGAACAACATATGTTTTTGCTCGAACAACTTTCCATCACAACAAAAAAGATAAAAACACAACTTGCAAACATCGCCACGCTGGCCAATTTAGGTGCAGGCGTCACGGCTATCCTTCTGACATTGCAAGGAAATACGAACGCAGGACTTTTATTTATTATTATTGCTGCCATGCTCGATCGTTTAGATGGCTATCTTGCCAGAAAATTAAACATTACCTCTGAACTTGGAAAACAATTGGATTCTTTAAGCGACCTTGTCTCATTTGGCGTCGCACCTGCTGTTCTCATCTTTCAACTAAGTTTAACGGAAATTGGTTTTATCGGTGGGGTGGCCGTTGTTCTCTTTATCACTTGTGGTGCACTACGCCTCGCCCGATTTAATATTACTGAATCGCAAAATGAATTCATCGGGCTACCCATTACTGCTGCTGGCTGTTTACTCGTTTTCTTTTCATTATTTCATGGCAACATTGGCGCACCCATGTATACCGTGCTTATGATTTCATTGGCTGGGCTCATGATTAGCAACATCAGAATTAAAAAAGCATAAGCTTGGGAAGTCCTCTTCCAGTGTACCAAATTTTTCATCATATGAGGAGGCTTCCAAGCCAAAAACAAAAAAAATCCTACTCTTTTTCTCTTAACCCTTGACATCACAAGCATTCCTAAGTAAATTAAGGACAGGCATCACGTCTCTCCTTGTCCTTGTGACATTTGCAAGCCATGTACTTAAGTAAGAACGAACGCCATTCTATAATAAGAAAAGGAGTTTTTCAAAATGAACAAAACAGATTTGATTAATGCAGTTGCAGAAGAAACAGATATCGCAAAGAAGGATGCCTCAAAAGCTGTTGACGCAGTTTTTGAGAAAATTACATCTGCACTTGTAGAAGGTGAAAAAGTACAACTTGTTGGTTTTGGCAGCTTTGAAGTCCGCGAACGCGCTGCTCGTAAAGGTCGTAACCCACAAACAGGTGAGGAAATTGAAATTGCAGCAACAAAAAATCCTGCATTCAAACCAGGTAAGCAATTAAAAGACGCTGTCAACGGCTAATTCCTCACCCGTGTTTTATATACGCTTGTAGGATTCATCCGTACAAGCAACCTTAAAAAACCACTTCTCACATGCAGAAGTGGTTTTTTACGATTTCATCCCAACTACTTTTTAATGAATTGACATCGTACAGACACACCAGCCCAATTCAGTGCATACATTAAAACAACGCATGGGAGGGGGAATGTGCGATGTCTAGCATCCTTGCAGCTATGACGTACTTTATAAAAGAAATTGTTGTTTTTGTTTCTTATGTTAAAAATAACGCCTTTCCACAGCCATTAAATAAATCAGAAGAAAAAAAATGCCTTGAATTAATGGCCGAAGGAGATATTGAAGCACGGAATCGTTTAATTGAACACAACCTCCGTCTCGTAGCACATATTGTCAAAAAGTTCGAAAATACACGTGAAGACACAGAAGACCTTATTTCGATTGGTACGATTGGTCTGATTAAAGCAATTGAAAGTTATTCCGCCGGGAAAGGCACCAAACTTGCCACGTATGCAGCACGATGCATTGAAAATGAAATCCTTATGCATCTAAGATCATTAAAAAAAGTTAGGCGCGATGTTTCTTTACAAGATCCTATTGGTACGGATAAAGAAGGCAATATCATTTCTCTTATTGATGTCATTCAAGAGGAATCTGATGACATTGCTGATATCATCCAAAAAGAGATGGAGAAGAAACAACTACATGAATATATCCATATTTTAGACGCACGTGAGCAAGAAGTGATAATGAGTCGGTTCGGTTTACAAACAGATAAAGAAAAGACACAACGGGAGATTGCAAAAAAATTGAACATCTCGCGTAGTTACGTCTCAAGGATTGAGAAACGTGCATTAATGAAATTGTTTCATGAGTTTTACAAACAAAGCCGGGGGCATTTACATCCTCAAAAAAGAAGTCGGGAAGAATGAGTGCCCCCAGCTACTGCGGGATTTTTGTCATAGGCAGTTAATCTTTCACCTTAAGCAATCGCAAGCTATTTAAAATGACGAGTAACGTCGCGCCAACATCAGATAAAATTGCAACCCAAAGTGTGAGCCAACCTGGAATCACAAGCAATAAAGCGAACAATTTTAAGCCGAGCGCAAAAGAAATATTTTGTTTAATAATCGCTAAAGCCCGTCGACTTAGTTTCATCGCGTACGGTAACTTTTTTAAGTCATCTGACATCAGTGCGACATCGGCTGTTTCGAGTGCGGTGTCGACACCCGCGCCACCCATCGCAACGCCGACCGTTGCAGCTGCCAATGCTGGTGCATCATTTACCCCATCGCCCACCATGGCAACTTTTCCGTGCTCCTCGCGGTACGACTTTACTGCATCAAGTTTATCTTCTGGCATGAGCGAGGCGCGTACTTCCGTGATCCCAACCATTTGCGCAAGCGCCTGTGCTGTCGTCTCATGATCACCTGTTAACATGACCGTTTTCTTTACCCCAAGTTGTTGTAACTTCGAGACGACGTGCTTGCTTTCTTCACGTACTTGGTCAGCAATTGCCAGCACGGCGATCAAGTCGCGATCTGTCCCAAATACAATTACACTTTTTCCTTGACGTTGAAAGGTGGTAATCTCAGCTTGTAATGACGCGTTCTCCACTTCCTTTAAACGTGACTGAAAAAATGCCGGACGACACGCGTAATATGTGATACCATCAATCACACCGCAAATCCCTTTCCCAGTCATGGAAGAAAAATCGTCCACTTCCAACTGTTGAAAAGCAATCCCTTCTGCAGAGATCTGCTTTAACACCGCAGAAGCGAGCGGATGCTGTGAACGGCTCTCAAGCGCCGCTAGACAAGCAAGTGCTTCTCCCCGATCAAACACCCCATGCATACGTACATCGGTCACAGCAGGCACGCCAGCTGTCAATGTGCCCGTCTTATCAAATGCGACGACTTTCATGGAGCCGAGCGCTTCTAAATACGCACCGCCTTTAATGAGCACACCGTGTTTTGCGGCGTTGCCAATCGCAGTCACAATGGCAACTGGTGTGGAAATGACAAGCGCACATGGACAACCTACAACGAGCACCGCTAACCCTTGATACACCCATACTGTCCAAGAAGCACCCAATAACAATGGCGGGATGATCATTACAAGTAATGCGACAATGATAATTGCCGGCGTGTAATATTTAGCAAACCGATCGACAAACGCTTGTGCTGGCGCGCGCGCTGCTTGCGCTTCTTCAACGAGTTTAATGACTTTCGCAATCGTTGTATCGGCCACATGTTTTGTAACCTCGATCTCTAACCAGCCCTCTTCATTCAACGTCCCTGCATACACTTGGTCTGTCACTTTCTTCTCAACTGGCAAGGATTCACCTGTAATGGCGGCCTGATTCACTGTCGAATGCCCCGTTACAACCGTCCCATCTAATGCAATTTTCTCACCTGGTTTCACAATCATCATTTCACCAATTGTGACATCCTCTACTTTTACACTCACCTCGTGACCATCACGTTTCACTGTGGCAGTCTTCGGTGTCTTTCCCATTAACGAACGAATGGACTGTCGGGCGCGATCCATCGAAAATCGTTCCAACGCCTCACCAACCGCAAACAACACAACGATAATTGCTCCTTCAACCCATTCACCGAGAATGGCGGCACCAATGACTGCAATCGTCATTAACGTCTTCATATCGAAGCGCGCGTGCAGAAGATTCATAAATCCTGTTATAAACAGTGTGTAGCCACCAATAATCATCGCAAGTGCAAATGGCAAAATTGTAAAAAGCCAGTGCGCACCTGTGTAGAGAGGCAGGATCAATCCAGCAACCACAAGAAACGACGCCATAAGAATATGTCCATACCTTTCTATTAATGAGGTGCTTTTCACATCTTCTGCGGCATGACCAGCTTCTTCGTCTACTTTAACAACGAGCTTTTCAAAAGCGCCTGCCTTTTCTAATGCGGCTATCGTTGTTGTGCCATAAACCGTAATCTTTTCAGCCGTAAAGTTTACTTTAGCGTCTTGCACCCCGTCTAGCCGTTTCACATTTTTTTCAAACGTTTCAGCACATCCAGGACAACTAAAGCCTTTCACACGGTAAATTTCTTTTTTGTCTTCACGCGCGAGTGATTCACCCATGACCCGACATCTCCTTACTATGGATATTGGCAATATGAACCAAGTCTTTTACATGATCGTCTTGTAAAGAATAAAACACGAGTTTCCCCTCTTTGCGACTCTTTGCGATGCCTAACAAGCGTAAATGCCGCAAGTGATGCGAGGCTGTCGCCGTTGTTGCACCAATGATTGTGGCAATGTCGCACACGCATAGTTCCTTTTCTTGCAACAAGCAATAAGCAATTTTCAAGCGTGTCTCATCTGCTAATGCTTTAAATATATTTGCGACTGGCGCAAGATCCTCTTTTGCTACTAACAAGGAAACACGTCTCACTTTTTCTTCGTCATAGCAAAATGTTTCACACACTTCTTTCGTTTGCTTCTTTGTTGTCATCCACTATCCACCTCAATCAAATGATCATTTGATTATTAGTTTACACATAGCCTACCCTTTTTGTCAATATAATATTCAAGTAATTATTTGAATGTACATTTACTCGACCTTTGTGATGAAAAAAGATATACTTTACTTGATGAACCACATGAAGGGAGCCACTCACATGAAGTTTATTGACAATGAACAAATCACTGACCCACGTATCAATCTCGCTGTCGAAGAGTGGGCATTAAAACATTTGGACGAGGATGAAACATACTTACTATTTTACATCAACGAGCCTTCCATTATTATCGGCAAAAATCAAAATACATTTGAAGAAATCAACTTAGACTATGTAAAGGAAAATGGCATTCATGTCGTGAGACGACTCTCCGGTGGCGGCGCAGTCTACCATGACCTTGGTAACTTAAACTTTAGCTTTATTACAAAAGATGATGGGGCATCTTTTAACGACTTCAAAAAGTTTACAGAACCCGTTGTCCGCGCGCTCGCTGAACTTGGCGTTGATGCAAAACTTACTGGGCGTAACGACATTCAAGTAGGCGAGCGCAAAATTTCCGGCAATGCTCAGTTTACAACGAAAGGACGGATGTTTTCCCACGGGACCTTGTTATTTAATTCAGAAATCGAACACGTTGTGTCGGCATTGAACGTGAAAGATGAAAAAATTCGTTCCAAAGGAATTAAATCCATTCGTAGCCGTGTGGCTAACATCGCTGAGTTTTTAGCTGAACCTATGTCGATGGCCGATTTTAAAGCACATCTCCTCAAGCACATTTTCCATACGAACGAAACGATCCCAGCATACAAATTGTCGCAACAAGATTGGGCAGACATTCACTCGTTATCTGAAGCACGCTATAAAAATTGGGATTGGAATTTCGGCAAGTCCCCCACGTTTGATATCCAACGCGCCAAGCGTTTCCCCATTGGCACAATTGATGTGCGCTTAAATGTACGTAAAGGAGTCATTACATCTTGTAAAATTTATGGTGATTTCTTCGGGACGCAAGATGTTGCCGAGCTTGCAGATGTGCTCATCGGCACACGGTATGCATTTGAACCTTTACAACAAGTGCTCGCTCCTGTCGATTTACAAGGCTACTTTGGCACTATTGACGCTGATGATTTTCTCCAGCTTCTCTATGCGTAACAGGACACTCATTTGAAAGGAGGATGCCTCTTGCCTACAATCGAACAAATTGAACGGATTTTTAAAGTACACCCGGCTCCGTCATCTCAACCAGCTAAACAAGCGGCAGTCATTTTGCCGCTTGTCACTATTGGTGGACAGACGCATGTACTGTTTCAGACGCGCGCACATACATTGAAAAAACAACCTGGGGAAACATGCTTTCCCGGCGGGCACGTAGAACCATTTGACGATACCGTCGCGCACGCTGCGATTCGTGAATGTACTGAAGAGCTAGGGCTTGCACAAACAGATATTACCATGATCGCACCGTTGCCAAAAGTTGAAGCCCCTCATCAACAGCTTGTCATCCATCCATACTTAGCAAACATTCGTGATGTTCACCAGATCACCATCGATCCAAGTGAAGTCGCCGATTGGTTCACGATCCCACTCGCCTACTTATTGACGAATCCACCACAGATTGGACACTTCAATGTAACGGTCGAACCAGCTGAAGATTTCCCAATCGAAAAAATTGCAAATCAAGGGGGGTACATCCGTCGTACCTACATGTTACAAGAGTATTTCTACACATATAAAGGGCGAACCGTTTGGGGATTGACAGCACGAATCTTACAGCAATTCCTTAGTCATTTGCAGCAGGAGATGACGTCTTCTGATCCCCTTTAGGGACAAATATGTTTACAATGAAAATGCACACTGCAAATATGGCAATCGCAATAAAAACGGCTGACAACCCACTAGAAAGACTATTCGCAATCAGTGTCTTCTCTGCCGCCGGAAGCACTGATTGTTGATTTAGCAGTTGATTCACTTTCTCAAGCGATGGCTGTTCAGTAAATGATGTTTGCATTCGTGACAGCTCTGTCGCTAAACGCGCATTTAACAGGCCACCTAAAAAAGAGACACCCATCACCCCACCTAATTGACGTGTGAACATGAGCATCGCTGTCGCCTCACCACGTACATTCCAAGCGACACTGGACTGGAGAGACACAATATACGTCATCGAGCAAAAGCCCATTCCGACACCAATAATTAAAGACGCACACGCAGCGAGCCATACTTGTGCTGTCACATGCAACAATACATATAAACTCGCACCTATTAATAACGCGACAGCGCCAATTGACGCTGTTTTCTTGAATCCCGTTTTTAACATCATCTTTCCAGCAACAACAGCTGACGTCGACCAACCTACAGAAAGCGTCGTAAGTGACAACCCTGCAATGAGCGGAGACACTTGCAATACCCCTTGCATATATGTAGGCAAAAAGCTTGAGATGCTTAAAATGATTGCCCCGATAAATAAACTGCCGACATTGATCGTCCATACCGTCCGCCGACGCCAAAGTGGCAACGTCATCATTGGATGTGTTGTGCGCAGCTCATGTTTAATAAACCAAAACAAACTAATCGCACTGACAACTAACAACACCCAAATAAACGTAGACGTTTGTAAAAATGACTGTTCTTGCACAAGGACGAGCATGAGTGTCATCGTCGCCACAAGTAACAACGCAGCCCCTTTGTAATCAATCGGTTGCTTCTCTTTTGGAACAGACTCCTTTAAAAAGAGGATAATTCCAACGACTGAGATCAACCCTATTGGCACATTTAACCAAAAAACCCAGGACCAATGTACGTACGTAATTAGCAACGCACCTAAAAAAGGGGCTGTCACCGCCGCAATTGCCCACACACTAGACAAATACCCTTGAATACGCGAACGTTCTTCCTTCGTATATATGTCACCAACGATTGTCGTCGCAATTGGTTGCACCGCCCCCGCGCCTAAACCTTGTATACAACGAAAAACAATGAGCCAGGCCATTGACGGTGCAAAGCCGCACAGGACAGATCCGATTAAGAATATTAACACACCAATGGTAAAAATACGTTTTCTTCCATAAATGTCTGCGAGTTTACCATAAATTGGAATGGTGACAACTTGCATTAGTAAATAAGCTGAAAACACCCAGCTAAACAATGAAAATTGACCAAGGTCACCAACAATTTGTGGCATAATGGTTGCCACAATCGTTGCCTCCACCGCAGCCATAAACATTGCCAGTAATATGGCTGCTAGTACAAATGGGCGTTTTGTTCCTCTCATTTTTACGCCCCCTCTTCTTGTGACATCTTTCCCTCATTGAGAAAAAGCCATGCAAATGCACGGCTTTTTCTCATCATACTTACTCATTCATTTGCTCACGTGCCCGCTTTGCTCGCATAGATAACCAACAAAATATAGCTGCAACCATAAATGTGACAATCACAATGAGAACATACATCGGCTGTGCTTTCACATCTATTCGGTAGCCTGGTGGCAATAAAAAGCCTAGCGTCAAAAATAGCCCTAATGATAGAAATAAACAACTAAACCGATGATAGTCTTGCTGTGCTGCCTCCAATTGTTTCTCCATCTGCTCGTCCTCCTAAGATATAGGACATCTTTATTCTTTATCTACAAAAGTGTCTTCTTTTGTATCTTAACAAATATGATAGATGACGTGAGAAGAGAAATTTTGGTATTATGCCGCCAAAGCACGCAACATGTGTAACACTTGTTGCGCTGAGTGATCTGCAGCCTTCTTTAAAAAGGTTTCATAAGATCCGTGTGCCTCGCCCCCAGCTACATCTGACAACGCCCGAATAATGACAAACGGTGTTTCAAATTGATGACACACTTGGGCAATTGCCCCTGCTTCCATTTCGACACAATAAGCCGTTGGAAATTGCCCTTTCACTTGCTGCACACGTGTGGCTTCTCCCATAAAAGAATCACCCGTCAGCACAAGACCTGTCTCCGTTCGGATGCCCACTTCTTGCGCTGCTTGCTTTGCAATATCAATGAGCTTCTTTGCAGGCATGTAGGCAGGCACAGAGCCGGGGACTTGTCCATATTCATAGCCAAATACCGTTGCATCAACGTCATGATAACGCACTTCTGTTGAGATGACAATGTCACCAACAGCCATAGCTTCATGCAATCCCCCAGCAACCCCTGTATTCACAACGTAATCTGGACGATAGCGGTCGTTTAAAAGCGCTGTCGCCATCGCCGCATTCGCTTTACCGATCCCACAAAGAGTGAGCACAACCTCCACACCTTCAATTTTACCTAATGTAAACGTACAATGAGCGACTGTTTCTACAACTGGTTCGACCATTTTCCCCCGCAATTCATTAACTTCTTCTTCCATTGCACCAATAATACCAACCCGCACGTTATCTCCTCACTTTTCCAACTCTTGTTTTATCGGTATGGGTTGCTTGTCATTTGCTCGACCGATGTCACTTCCCAACCAACACCGTCTACCCACTTTAATTGTACTTCTTGTGGTGTATCATGACTGCCAGCAGCACTAATCACAGCACGCGCTGCAGATGAACCACCATTTTCTAAACGCCATAAGATCGCACCATTGACTCCATCGCGTAAATTCGTACCTAAATAAACGGCTTCTTCCATTTCATTCCAATTCTGACTACCCATAGTAAAATCGTTTGGTGTTGGATTTTCTTGCGCTGTTTCCACTTGCTTTTCTTCTGAGGTCGTTTCTTCTTCCTCTTCTTTTTCTTCCTCTGTCTCTTCAGATTCAGAAGGTTTCTCTTTTTCTTCTTCCTCTTCTGCACGCGCGTCTACATTCGCAGATGCTTGCTTGTCCTCGTCTTTACCATCTTCAACAAGCGCTGGCCCATTGTTTTCTTTTTCTGGTTCATTGTTGCTCGCCTGTTGCGTATTTGAAGACATCCAATGCGTCACAAGCGTCACACCTAATACGACGATTAGAACACTGACAACTGCGATTGCAATATTTAACAACCGATTAATCCGTCTACTTTTCCGGTTCTCATATCGCTTGCTCATATGCTCACACTCCTTTAACCATCTACAAACACACGTTGCGCTATTAGCGAATCTCTAAAATCTTGACCTCTAACTCTCCACCTGGTGTATTTACGACGGCCTTGTCATTGACCGTTTTACCTAGCAAACTTCTCGCCATTGGAGAATCATTGGATATTTTCCCGTCAAGCGGGTCTGATTCTGCGCTTCCAACAATTGTATATTCTTCTTCTTCTCCATCCGGCAGCTCGACGAGGCGGACTGTTTTCCCGAGAGAAACCACATGGTCTTCTGTCGTTGTTGCTTCAATCATGACCGCATTACGAATCATCTTTTCCAGCTGTGCAATGCGCCCTTCTACAAAAGCCTGCTCTTCTTTAGCTGAATCGTACTCTGAATTCTCCGATAAGTCCCCAAAACTCCGTGCCACTTTTATCCGCTCCACCACTTCCTTACGGCGAACAGTAATAAGTTGTTGTAACTCATCTTCCAACTTTCGCTTTCCTTCTTCTGTCATATAATGCTTTTTTTCTGCTGCCATCATCGTCACTCCTCATCAATTTCGTTTTTATTTTCTACTAAAATTACTGTCATATCGCGAATTAGCTGCCTTATTACCCGTGTAATGATTTGTTCGCCACAACTGTATGAATCTTTGTTGCCAACAAATCGATGGCCACTTTATTTTGTCCACCTTCAGGAATGATCACATCCGCATAACGTTTTGTAGGTTCTACAAACTGCAAGTGCATCGGGCGAACAACGGATGTGTACTGTTCAATAACCGAGTCAATCGAACGACCTCGCTCTTTTGTATCTCGCATGAGACGTCGAATAATACGGATATCTGCGTCTGTGTCGACGAACGCTTTAATATCCATCAAGCTCCTTAGACGTTCATCTTCTAAGATGAGAATGCCTTCTAGGATGATCACATCTTTTGGTTCAATTCTCGTCACTTCTTTTGCCCGTGTATGATTCGCATAGTCATAACTGGGCTTTTCAATTGGCGCCCGATCAGCCAACTGTAGTAAGTGCGTGTATAACAATTCATTGTCAAATGCGAGCGGATGATCATAATTTGTTTTTAAGCGCTCTTCAAAAGATAAATGGTCTTGATTTTTATAGTAAGCGTCTTGTTCAATTAAAACAATCGATGAGCCTTGAAACTGCTTAAAAATTTCTTGCGCGACGGTCGTTTTTCCTGAACCCGTCCCTCCTGCTACACCAATTATCACGGGTCTGCTTGACTGCATGCTCTTCTCTCCTATACAAGTAAAACTTAAATCATCCTACACGAAAACAACGACTTTTATGACGCGTTCGGTTACAATTTTTTTACACTGCATGCAACACCATCACCAATCGGATAAACACGCGTCTCATACGTTGGATGCTTCATCAACCACTCATTGTAGTGACGAATTTTTTTGACGAGGGGACGCAATCTCTTTTCAGAAATTTCTTCATCTGCCACTGCAACCAAACCTCGAAACAATACATTGTCACTCCATATAACGCCACCTGCTTTAACAAATGGCTCATATTGCTCAAAAAAAGTGCGGTACTGTCCTTTTGCTGCATCAATAAATAATACATCAAATGGCTGAAAATGTACAACTTGGTTTACGGCTTCTGTTGCATCTGCATGAATAAGTGTGATCCGGTCTTGTAATTTTGCTTCCGTTACAAAACCTTCCGCTTGCGCAAATCGTACTGGATCGCGTTCAATCGTCACGATATGAGCAGATGGTATGGCAAGTGCCATCCGGATCGCCGAATAACCGATTGCCGTACCGATCTCTAAAATGCGCTTTGGTTGCTGCAATAACAGATGTGACAACATCATCTCGAGTGAAATGAGTTCCATAATCGGGACGTTTTCCACTTTAGCGACGCGCTCCATTTCTTGTAATAATGGCACGCGGTCAGGAATCCATGATTCAACATAGCCCTTTACGCGGTTATTTATCATGTGAACCATCCTTTTTTACGTCCTTTGTGGAAGATGTCATATTTACTCATCATCTTTTTTCTTGTTTTCCTCCCACTCGCTCCTATACTTATTGCGGGCAGCTTCATGCGCCTCAAGATCAACATTATAAATAATCTCTCCATTATAACGAGCGTAAAAAAATAAGTAGTCCGTCTGTGTTGGATCAGCCGCAGCCATAAAGGATTCCTCACGCATGTTCGCAATGGGTCCAGGTGGCAAGCCTTTATTTTTATACGTATTGTATGGTGAATCGACCTCAAGATCCTTAAGGGACGTCATATATAAATGTTCTCCCTTTGCGTAGGCAACAGTAGGATCAACTTGTAATTTCATGTCTTTATTTAGACGATTATGCAACACACCTGAAATCATGAAACGATCTTCTTGCTCTAATGCTTCACGCTCGACAATGGCACCAATGGTAAGTAACTGATGAATTGTATACTTCCCTTCATTTGCACGAATGAGTGCTTGCTTATCATCGATCATCTTTTGCGTACGGTCAAGCATTGCCTTAATCGCTGCATCAAGTGACATATTTTCTTCTGTAAAATCATAACGGGACGGATATAAATAACCTTCAAGCGGGTGACGAATATGTTCATTCAAAATTTCATCTGTCAACATATCGTACTTTTCAATGAGTGACTTCACATAGTCATGGTCATCCATTTTTGCTAAAATCTCTTCCTTTTTTTCAGGGACATGTTCAGCCACACGTGCAGCAATTTGCTGTAGTGTCCATCCTTCGGGAATAATAAAAGAATGCGCCGCATCTGCTGTCGCACTTGGGTCTTTCAACGTGGCAATCAATTGATCAATATCCATCTCAGTGCTAAGGTTATACTCACCTGCTTGAAAATCTGATGCATTTTTATAACGTGTATAGTAGCGAAAAATGGACGCATTACGTATGAGCCCCTGTTCTTCTAAAATGGCACCAATTGTTGTCGTTGAAGAGCCTATTGGAATTGATACATGTACATCTCGTCCCTCTCCGTCTGCATCCATTGCTTTTAAGGCCAATGAAACATAAATATATGCACCAACACCTACGACCACAATGAGCGATAGCAGAGATACGACACAAATAAAAACAATTTTTCGAACGGTCTTTGCCCGGGAAACTTGTTCCTCGTATTGCGTCATAAACTGTTTATCTTGTTTTTTGGACATAACTGCCTCCCCATACCAAACAAGTGGAAAAAGGGTGTAAGTAGATTTAACCCCCTTTGCCACAAATATTTCAAAGGAAACCCGCGCTACCTAATGGGCACGGGTTCCTTGTTTTATTCTTCCTCGGCTCCCTCTTCTTCCGAAAAAGTATTGAGCATTTCCTCAATGATTTCCCATTCCTCGTCTGTCTCTACTGGAAAAAGGGCAATGTCGTTGTCTGGATCATCACGATCTTCATAACGGAACGCGAACACCTCAACTTCTTCCTCTTCTGAGTCAGCGCCCTCCGGGATTAGCATAATATAAGAACGTCCTGTCTCGTCTACAGTGAACCGAAATAACTCATCAAATAAATGTTCATTTCCTTCTTCATCAGGGATTACAATGCGTTCTCTTTCTTCTTGGGACATTTTTTTTCCTCCAATTGTCGTTAGATAGATGTCGGTCGATGGCTCGCGTGGTCTAAATAGCTTTGTAATATAAGTACTGCTGCCATTTTGTCAATCACTTTTTTGCGTTTTTTTCGACTGACATCGGCGTCAACGAGCACGCGTGTTGCTGCTGCAGTTGTTAATCGCTCATCCCAGAGCACGACTTGTACATCAACATGCTCTCTTAGCATTTTAGCAAAAGTTTCACTCCTGCGTCCACTTTCACCAATCGTGCCGTTCATATTTTTAGGATAACCAACGACAACAGTTTGTGCTTCATGCATATTTACTAATGACACCAGCTTGCTAAACATGTCGCTTTTGTTCTCATCATTAAACGCTATCGTTTCCAATCCTTGCGCCGTCCAACCAAGTGCATCGCTTAAAGCCACACCAACCGTTTTTGTTCCAACATCTAAACCAATTATCCTCATTTATAGGTCCTACCGTGTTGCATCAAATAGGATTTCACTAATGTCTCAATTAATTCATCTCGTTCTAACTTTCGAATGAGCGTTCTTGCGTCACGATGACGTGGAATATAGGCCGGATCCCCTGATAATAAGTAGCCAACAATCTGGTTAATTGGATGATAACCTTTTTCCTCAAGCGCATCATAAACAGACAAGAGCACTTCTTGTACATCTGCATCGAAGGAGTCATCATTGAAACTGAATTGCATCGTATGATCGATTGAACTCACCGCTCTCACCTCTTCTTCGCATATTCCTAAAATACCGGACAAATATCTTATCCCTTACATTGTACACTATCTATCGCACATTAGGAAAGGGATTTTACGTACTCGTAAACATAAGCAAGTGCTTCATCAATTTTTTCTGGTCTTTTGCCTCCGGCTTGTGCCATGTCTGGACGTCCACCGCCTCCACCACCTGCACGTGTCGCAACTTCTTTCATTAATTTACCGGCATGATGTCCTTTTGCAATGGCATCCTTTGTAGCAGCTGCAACAAAGGTGGCTGCCTCACCTGTCTCGGCTCCAAGTACGATGACCGCAGCATCATATTTCTGTTTCAGTACGTCAATCATCTTCCGAAGCGCCTCCGTATCTTTCGCAGAGACTTTTGCTGCAAGCACTGTCACACCATTAATTTCTTGCGCTTGTGACATTAAATCACCAGATGCTAGTTGCCCGACCTTCGCTGTAAGTGATTCGTTCTCACGCCGTGCTTCGCGAAGTTCTTCTTGAATTCGTTCAATGCGCGTTGGCACATCCGTTAATTGTTTTGCTTTCAACCGCTCGGCAGCATCTTGCAACACCATCACTTGATCACTTAAAAATTGATATGCCCCTTTTGATGTCACTGCTTCAATTCGGCGTACACCGGCGCCAATGCCTACTTCAGACACAATTTTAAACAAACCAATTTCTGCTGTGTTATGCACATGGCAACCACCACACAACTCCAAACTATAGTCACCAAGCTGTACGACGCGCACATGTTCACCATATTTCTCACCGAAAAGCGCCATCGCACCCATTGCTTTTGCTTCTTCCAATGTTTTTGTTGCGATGTTTACTGGCAATGATTGCCACACTTTCTCGTTCACGCGTGTTTCAATTTGGGCAAGCTCATTTTTTGTAACAGCACCAAAATGAGAGAAGTCAAAGCGTAATCGCCCTTCTTCCACAAGCGATCCTGCTTGATTCACGTGCGCCCCGAGCACATCTTTGAGCGCTTGATGAAGCAAATGGGTCGCTGTATGATTTTTTTGAATGGCTAATCGCTCGTGTGCAGAAATAGATGCATTAAGCGATTGACCGACAGACAACGTGCCTTCGATCACTTCCACAGTGTGCAAGTGTTGACCATTCGGCGCTTTTTTCACGTCACAAACACGTGCCTGCGCGCCGTCAGTTACAAGTAAACCACAGTCAGCTACTTGACCACCACTTTCAGCGTAAAATGGGGTTTCATTCAACAGTACTTGTACCGTCTCACCTGCTTGCGCCTGCGTCACAAGCGCTTGTCCAGAAATGATCGTTGTAATGACTGCAGGCACATCAAATTTGTCATAACCAACAAACATACTTTGTACATTAAGATCACTTAAGACACCTTCTTGGATGCCCATTGAAGCTACTTCTTGTCGTGCTTGACGCGCACGCGTCCGTTGGGCTTCCATTTGCTTGTCAAAACCCGCACGGTCAACAGTGAGTCCTTGTTCTGCAACATATTCTTCTGTCAAATCAATCGGGAATCCATATGTGTCGTACAAACGAAACGCCTCATTACCGGCAATGACTGTCGTCCCTTCTTGCTTCGCACGGGTCATCACATCATTTAGTAAACCTAAGCCTTCATTTAACGTCTCATGAAAACGTTCTTCTTCTGTACGAATGACTCGCTGAACGAAATCACGTTTTGTCGTCACATCCGGATAGAAATCCACCATCACTTCCGCAACTACAGGCACAAGCTCATACATAAATGGTCGCTCAATTCTAAGCGTTTTTGCAAAACGAACCGCTCGTCGAAGTAGCCTTCTTAATACATACCCTCGCCCTTCATTAGAAGGAAGCGCGCCATCTGCAATCGCAAATGAAACGGTTCGAATATGATCCGCAATGACTTTAAATGCTGTCCGCTTCTCGTCTGCACTTTCCATATATGTTTCTTTTGTAAAACGCTCTGTCTCCTTAATAATCGGGATAAACAAGTCGGTTTCAAAATTTGTCGGCGCCTCTTGAATGACCGATACCATCCGCTCAAGCCCCATACCCGTATCAATATTTTTCTTTGGTAGCGGTGTATATGTGCCATCAGCATTATGATTAAATTGCGAGAACACTAAGTTCCAAATTTCTAAGTAACGATCATTTTCTCCACCAGGATAAAGCTCAGGATCATTTTCGTCATCACCATATGCAGGACCGCGGTCATAAAAAATTTCTGAGTTCGGTCCACTTGGTCCTTCTCCTATATCCCAAAAGTTCCCCTCTAGTCTGACGATCCGTGTAGACGGGATGCCAATGACATCGTGCCAATACGTATATGCTTCTTCATCTTCTGGGTGCACGGTTACCGATAACTTCTCTGGGTCAAAACCGATCCACTGATCACTCGTTAAAAACTCCCACGCATATTGAATGGCTTCTTCTTTAAAATAATCACCAATAGAGAAGTTCCCAAGCATTTCAAAAAATGTATGGTGGCGGGCTGTCTTTCCGACATTCTCAATATCATTTGTACGGATTGATTTTTGCGCATTTGCCATCCGCGGATTGTCCGGCACAACCCGACCGTCAAAATATTTCTTCAATGTTGCGACACCACTATTAATCCATAAAAGACTCGGGTCCTCAAAAGGAACGAGCGACGCACTTGGCATCACCGCATGTCCTTTTTCAGCAAAGAAATCCAAAAACATTTGTCGAACTTGTGCTGAGGTTAGTCGTTTCACAATGATCGCTCCTATCTATGTATAAAAAATGAAAAAAGTCCTCTCCAAACTCGGACGAGGATCGCTATGACGTATTGAAAACCTTCCCAAGGATAAGTAACCCTATTGTCACCTATAGATTCGGTTATGTCACGCATCCGTATGCCACTACTTGTCATTCTTTCATCATGACCTTTATTATACCATAAAGTATATGGGCTTCACTAGTACTGTTACTGACTTCCCCTTTCTTTTTCACAATTTCTTTCACACTTTATCGCCCGCTTGATCTATATATTTGCGTACGTGCAAAAGTGTCACTTTCACAATTGCCAAAATAGGCACCGCTACGAGTAAACCGATAATTCCAGCCACTTCCACACCAATAAGCAATGCAAGAATAATAAAAACCGGATGCAAGTGGACAGTCCGCCCAACAATGACTGGAGAGAGGACATTCCCTTCTATTTGTTGGATCACGAAAATAACAATGATGGTGTACAGGGCAAGCGTTGGTGAACTCATGAAAGCGACAACAACAGCAGGGGCTGCCCCAATAAAAGCCCCAAAATAAGGAATCAAGTCCGTTGCCCCAATAAACAATCCTAAAATCAATGAATAAGGAATTCCGAGCAACCAGAAGGCGATAACAGAAAGCATTCCAACGCAGAGTGCAACAAATAATTGCCCGCGGATGTACGCTCCAAACGTCACATCTACTTCATGAACATACTGATGCAGCGGCTTTCGCCATCTCCTCGGTGTTAAATAATAACTTACGCGAACGAGTAGCGTGTAATCCTTTAGTAAATAAAAGACTAAAAAAGGGACAACGAGCCAAACGATCATTGATTGCGCTACGCGTAACAACCCTTGCTCCATTAAGTCTAATGCTTGAGCACTCCATCCCTCTAATCGTCCAGTCCAATCATCCATGTAATCATCTACTGGTTCAGGTAAACGATCTACAGTATGTTGCACATGCAATAGCAACTTTTCAAATTCAGCTAGTTGTCCAGGCAATACGTCTATCGCTTCTGTTATTTGCCTAATCAGGATCGGCACACCAAAAAATACTACCGCACCAGTCACAACAATAAATGTTACAAATAAGCTTACGACAGCCCATGTTCGAGACATACCTATATGAACAAGCTTCTCTATGATAGGGTGTAACAAATAAGCAAATAATCCCGCCACACAAATAGGCCAGAATAATGTACAGATGACATCCCAAACGGGGTGAAAAAAGGGCATTAACCGACTTGCAATAAGGAAAAGAAGCGCAATGATCAGCCATTTTGTCCATTTTAACAAGTTGATAATATGTTGCTCATTGTTCATGTGTTCATTCCCTTTCGTCCCATGTTTTCGTTAGGATGTACCATCAAGTGAAAATCTAATCGGGAAGACAAGAAGAAACCGCTTTTGTAACAACCTGAAAAAGGACACGACTTGGTCATTTAAATCACTTAAGATATCGCGCACTCCTTGAAAAGCATTGGCATGGTACATGAACGTTTCGACAGTATTTTTTACCACTTCTGTTTGTAAATAGTGGGACGCTCAAGGGAGCCACTCGGACGGTAAAAACGTTACATGACATGATTGTAATGTTATACAACGCTTTTGCAAGACAATTCTATGGGATGATCGTCCTATTTTATCTATAATTAAAACATGTTATTTACGAAAATTTTACACATGGGGGAATAATAATGAATCAAGATATACAAAAAATCGGGAGAATCAATGTGCTGGACAGTATGCGAGGCATCGCGCTTTTGTTCATTTTGCTCGTTCACCTCCCTATGTTTATTGCACCGTTGACAACGGGGAGCATCACCGTCATTCCGGATATTTTATTTTCCATGAGTGCTGCCCCGTTGTTTGCGTTTTTGTTCGGAGTCAGTGCAGCAATCCTCTATAATAATTTACGCAAACGTCAAGCGAATCCGACAATCATTTTGCTTAGACGGATGTTCATATTGGTACCATTCGGCGTCATTCATGCAGCATTTATTTTTAGTGTAGATATTTTACTTGGATATGGACTCGCAGGCTTGATACTCGTCTTGTTTGTAAAACTTCCACAAAAATGGCTTTTAACGCTCAGTATCGTCTTCTTTATTTATGGGATTGTTGCGATCCAGATAGAACAGATGGCCGGGCTCCCTTTAATTTTAGCTTATTTAGGATACATGTTGCCTGGTATGTACGCGTATCGCGCTGGATTGTTTACACATCTACCGAAAAAACGTCTTCTTCTTTGGGGCGCGGCGTGTATCTTTCTCGTCATAGGAATTCCAGTAAAAGTCATGCATTTCAACGGTATATTTGATTCCAGTGATGTGTTCTTTCATACGATTTTTCTATTATCCTGTTTGCTCGTTACAGCAGGTTATGTATTTTTATTTTTAGCCATCGGTACAAGTGAGAAGAAAATTCGTTCGTTGCTCACTCCTTTTCAATCTGTTGGCAGAATGGCATTTACGAACTACTTGTTACAGTCGCTTATATTTGCCATGATCGCTATACAGACAGAGCACGAGTATTTTTCAGGATGGGGACTCATAGACACCATTTCAGAAATTCAATTGCTCGTGCTCGGATTATTCGTTTTCCTATTGCAAATGGTATTTAGCCATCTATGGCTGGAACGCTTTGCGTATGGACCTTTAGAATGGGTTTGGCGTCTTGGAACATACTGGCGTATTGTTCCACTTAGGAAGAAGAGCGTTGTGTCAGGGAAAAATAAAAAAGCTTCTCAGATTTAAAGTGGTACTATCTCATTACCTTTTAGCCTATACCTTTCACTTGGTGCAAATGTATAACCTACATTCAGCAATTTCCACGTGTAGCGCCTCTTTCCAATGGGGCGCTTTTTCATCTGTCTATCATAGAGCGCATCTAGCGACTGCTTCCATTTTGTATGGTGAAGAGGACAGACAGGATGTTAAACATCAAAAAAAAGAGCGGTCTATCTTAGACCACTCCTTACACTTAACGAAACATGTGTCGCAGCTTTTTCTTCGCTTTTTTCCATACTCGCGTGTCCATAAGCTGTCGATCCATTGCCAATACTGGCGCAAGAACGTGTTGCATTTTCCGTTTCGTCTTTTTATCGCTCATTGAGTACCAAGCAGCACCGAGGCCTAATACAACGAGCGGGGTCATTGCTTTTTTCATACGACTCACCTCCGGATTGAACGTCACAAATTGATGCGACGCTCATTTTCTTCAAACAAGTCGTCAAGCGAGCTGAGCGAACCGTCTTCCTCCACTTGGTGTAAAGACAAGCAGCCATCCACTAAGCTCATTTCAATAAAGCAATGCCAACAATAATATTGGTTCATACCAATTTTACCGATGTCTTTTCGTTGGCAGTTTGGGCAACGCATCGTCTGGGCCTCCGTTTTTTCGGAATGATCTCAGATGATGACTTTACTTCCATCATGAATCTAAGCGCTCATAGAGACAACACCGCGCGATCTTTACTAATCACAAGGTCTTTGCCTCGAACAATCTTTCGCCCTTCTGTGATGTCAGAAAGCCAACCATCCGTCACTTCATACCCTTCGATTGTACCCAGCTCAACGTCGAAGTATACATCTTCTACCAACCCAAGCGT
Source organism: Shouchella lonarensis (assembly GCF_900096965.1). Lineage (GTDB taxonomy): Bacteria > Bacillota > Bacilli > Bacillales > Bacillaceae_D > Shouchella > Shouchella lonarensis. The sequence continues at coordinate 21,907 of NZ_FMYM01000006.1, forward strand.
CTCGCCTTCTGACGACAACAATGGCTTGCCTCGAAAACGACGTTTCCCCGTGACAATTGAATAACACTGCTTATGCTTGTGGGACACTGGTTCAAGCGCACAAGCATGTTCAATCATCATTGCTTCTGAACCCGCACTTGTGACAGCATCTACGGATAGAAAATGGGTATGAGAAAAGAGGCGCCGCTTCTGCACTAAAAAGCCAATGATACGTGATTCAAAAAGCAGCCCATCAATGACACGACCCTTTTCTATTCCAGTAGCGCGCTCAATGACTGGCAGCCCGACAAACGCTTGTACTGTTCGCAAAGTAGACACCCACCCTTCCGAACAGTTTTAGTTTAAGCATCTCCACACGACGCTATGCAACCGAGGAGTCGGAAGTCATTTCCTGAAAGTTACTCGTCCCGGGCGCCATCACTTTGGATTTTGGCTTCTGCTCTCTCACTTGTAGTCATGGTGAGACGTTCTTGCAGCTTTGAATACCGCTCAATGTCATGGGTATTTTTTGCAGCCATTTCAATGGTACGTATATCTCCACACAACAACAAAAACTGTTGCGCACGCGTAATGGCTGTATACAATAAGTTGCGACGTAACATACGATGATAATTGGCAACAACGGGCAAAACAACAATTGGAAACTCGCTTCCCTGTGCTTTATGAATGGATGAGCAATATGCATGAGTAATATTACCTAAATCCTTTTTCTCATACGTCACCTCAACCCCATCATAAGAGACAACCACTTGATCGCGCTTTTCCACCGTTTCTTTTGCATAAATGATTCCGACAACCTCACCTCGATCACCGTTATAAACACCATCTTCTGCGTTGTTAATCAGTTGCAAAACCATGTCCCCTGTACGAAACACCACGTCCCCATACGACAATTCGCGTCGTCCTTTTTTTGGTGGATTAAATAACGATTGTAACCACTCATTTAGGGCAATAATACCGGCAGGCCCTTTATACATCGGTGCTAATACTTGGACATCTTTTGCCGTGTAACCTTTCTTTACTGCATTCATACAAATTTGACCGACCATCTCTTGCACTTGTCCTGGATGACAAGGAAAAAAGCGATAGTCTGGTTTCTGAGCTTGAAAATCGCTCGGGATGATCCCGTCCTTGACAGCATGCGCTAATTCAATAATGGATGAACCTTCCGCTTGGCGATAAATCCCTGTCAGCTGCACGGTGGGAATGTTCCCGCAAGCTAACAGATCTTTTAGTACTTGTCCAGGCCCTACGGACGGCAATTGGTTTTCATCGCCAACAAGAACAACCTGCATCCCACGCGGAATGGCCTTAAATAATTGATGTGCGACCCAAGCATCCACCATGGATACTTCATCCACAATGAGTAATTCGCCGTCTAATTGGTCATGATCACCTTTACCAAAACCGATATCGCTTCCTTTCCATTCAAGCAGACTATGGATCGTGCTCGCTGGTAACCCCGTCGCTTCGGCCATACGTTTACTCGCTCTACCTGTTGGCGCTGTTAATTTTAACGGAAAAGGATTGTTCTCGCTGTATGTCTCAACAGATAGAGAAACACCATGTAGGTGGGCATATGCCTCCACAATGCCTTTAATCACTGTTGTTTTCCCAGTCCCTGGACCACCTGTCAATAATAATAATGGTAAAGACAGTGCTTTGTGTATGGCTTCTTTCTGCGCGAGCGCGTACGTCACCCCGTGTGATTCCTCCAAAAACCCTAACGTCTTTTCAATTTCTGAGTCTGGAAATTGCTGTTTCATTGTTTGCGACAACAAGCGATGCGTGTTGCGGGCAATGCCTTTTTCAGCAAAGTATAACGTCTTCATATAGACACGATCTTCTTCAATGAATAATAAATCTTCTTCACTCATCTCGATAAGTGTTTTGTTCAACTCGTCTACAGTAATCTCAGTATGTGGGTGACTTAACAAAGCGCTTGCTTCTTGCACAAGATCAGGCTGCAAAAGATACATGTGCCCTTGCTGCACACTTAATTCGCCAAGCAAATAAAGTAGCCCTGCACGCAATCGTTCAGGATGACTGCCAGTTAAACCAACTGCCGCCCCTAACTGATCTGCGCGTCGAAAACCAATTCCTTCGACATCTTCAATCAATTTATATGGGGTTGTACGAATAATATCCAGTGCTTGGAGCTTGTACGCGCGATAAACTGCCATCGATAGCTCTGTTCCGAATCCATACTGTGATAACTGTAATAATACTTGTTCTGCCCCTTGCTGATCGAGCAACTGCTCATACAATCTATCAGCAACGTCTTTTTTTAGTTTCGGCACATCATCAAGGACAGATCGGTCTTCCACAATGCACGATATCGCACGTTCTCCAAGCGTATTGACAATCACCTCTGCTGTCTTTATTCCCACACCTGGAAAACGATCACTTGCTAAGAAACGCACAATCCCATTTTTTGTCTGAGGTATGTCACGACGGAAGGCATCCACACGGTACTGTGTGCCAAAACGTGGATGTTCTGTCATTTGTCCTTGAAAAATAAACAGTTCATGTAACTCCAACGTCGGTAAATGGCCCACGATGGTGACTTTTTTTGTGTGAAGTTCTTCATTTGTTTCATGCACACGTAATAACGCCACTGTATAATCATTTTCATCGTTACGAAACAGAACGTGGATAATCTCACCTTTAATGAAACCTTGCGTACTCAGCTCTGCTGGACGTTCCATGCCGGTCATCCTTTATTTAATGCGTCTTCTACTACACGCTTGCCATTCCCAGCAAGTAAATGATCGGGCTGGGAATGTAATGCGCGGGTAAACGATGCCAATGCTTCATCTATTTCATTATTTGCAGCTTGTGCAACCCCTAAATTATAATGGGCGTCCGCATGTGTTTCATCTAATGACAACGTTTTTTCAAACAGCCTACGTGCCTCTGTTAGCTGTTCTAATTGCGCCAAGCAAAGACCGTATTGGAAACAAACCTCTACATCCATCTCATTCATTTCATGCGCTCGACTAAAGTTTGCCAATGCATGCGGCAACGTCCCTTGCTGGTAATAACTCATCCCAAGCATATAATACAAGTCCGCTTCATCTAAACCGTTTTTATGTGCATGTTTAAAATGTTGAATCGCCTGCTCATACATTTCTTGCTCATAATACAGTGTCCCAGCACTGTAATAAGCCACGGCCGAATCAGGTTCTAATTCAATTGCACGTTCAAAAAAAATGTGTGCCCGCTCTTGATCGCCCAACACATGGAGCAAGTTCCCCATGTTCACATAACCAACAGCTTCTTTCGGATTTTCCTCAATATATGCAGTAAAATACTTTGCTGCCTCTTCATACTTTCCTTCGCGCATGAAAGTTGCGCCTTGTTGTTCATCCATTTTGTATTGCTCCTCCCAATGGCAACAGCCGCCTGTTACAACGTTTTTAATACTTGGTCAATCGTTGCGCCACCAATACAGCGATCTCCTTCATAAAAAACGACCGCTTGACCAGGCGTAATTGCCCGTTGTCGCGTTTCAAAAGTAACATGCACTTTCCCTTCTTCGTTCGGCACAACCGTCACCGCCTGGTCCGCTTGGCGATAGCGAAACTTTGCCATGCATGAAAAAGGTTTTGTCGGTGCTACTTTTGAAATCCAATTGACATCCGTAGCGATCAATCCAGCGCTATATAATCCTTCGTGGTCATCCCCTTGCCCAACCACAAGTACATTGCGGGCAATGTCTTTGTCAATGACAAACCAAGGTTCACCTGCGCCACCGATTCCTAGACCTTGACGCTGACCAAGTGTGTAGTACATTAAACCGTCATGAGTACCCTTCACTTCTCCAGCAGCGGTTTCCATCCGACCCGGTTGAGCTGGCAGGAATGTTTGCAAAAATGACTTAAAATCGCGCTCGCCAATAAAACAAATGCCGGTGCTATCCTTCTTCTTTGCGGTTGCCAGTCCTGCATCCTCCGCACGTTTACGAACTTCTACTTTCGGCAATTCACCAAGTGGAAACATTACTTTTGACAACTGCTTCTGACTCAATGCATAAAGAAAGTACGTTTGGTCTTTGTTCTGATCCAAACCTTTACATAACTGATATTCACCATCATGCGCTTCAAGTCGTGCATAATGTCCGGTTGCAACATAATCGGCACCTAGTGTGAGCGCGTGATTTAAAAATGCCTTGAATTTAATCTCTTTATTACACATCACATCTGGATTCGGTGTTCTTCCAGCTTTATATTCATTCAAAAAGTAAGTAAACACTTTATCCCAGTACTGTTTTTCAAAGTTTACAGCGTAATACGGAATATCTAGTTGTTCACACACACGTGCGACATCTTCATAATCTTCTTGCGCTGAGCAAAAGCCGGCGTCGTTCTCTTCATTCCAATTTTTCATAAAAATACCGATGACATCGTACCCTTGTTCTTTTAATAATAATGCTGTCACCGATGAATCTACACCGCCAGACATGCCCACAACCACACGCGTTTTTCTCTGTGCTTCCATCACCTTGCCACCTTCCTTATTTCCGCAATACTATTGAATAAATGGCTCGTCCATCTGCGCTTGTCGCACATATTTGGCGAGCATTGTGCCCACGTAAGTTGCTTCTGCGCATGTATTTGTATAACCAAAACTAATCCGAATCGATCCTTGTACTCGCGGTGACTGTTTTCCATACATTGATTGTAAAACATGTGATGGTTCAAGTGTGCCTGCGGTGCAAGCAGAACCACCCGACACAGCAATGCCAGCTAAATCTAATTGGGCAAGCAGCGTCTCCGTCTTCACTTTCGGGAAATGGATATTCAGAATGTGCGCCAACGTACGTTCACTTGTGCCATTAATCTCATAAGACACACCTTCACGCGCTAATATCGTCAACAATGCTTGTCTGAGCGTCATGTAATGCTGCTTTCGTATGTCTTGCTCTTCGGCAGTAATTGCAAATGCTTTCGCAAATCCGACAATGCCCGGTACATCTTCTGTTCCTGCTCGACGCTTTTGTTCTTGTTCGCCACCATAAAGTAACGGTTTTAGCACAATACCATTACGCACATACAAACAGCCTACTCCTTTTGGTCCGTTTACTTTATGACTAGAAATTGACATTAAATCTACGCCGAGTACATCCACATCAAGCAAACAACTACTTGCAGCTTGTACCGCATCTGTATGGAACACTGCCGGATGACCCTTCAGGAGTCTACCAATTTCTGGAACTGGCGCAAGTGCACCTGTTTCATTATTCGCATACATAATGGATACAAGCACCGTGTCATCTGTCAATACGCGTTTAATTGCTTCAACGGAGACCACACCTGATTGGTTAACGGGTAAACGCGTCACTCGGTACCCTTCCTGTTCTAGCTCAGAAATTGCATGTGCAACCGCGTGGTGTTCAATTTCGGTTGTAATGATATGAGCCCCTGGACGACCGTACTGTCGCACATAGCCAAATAAAGCAAGGTTAATCGACTCTGTGCCACCACTGGTGAATAAAACAGAAGCAGGGGACGCAGAAAGCAACGAAGCAATGGTTTGGCGGGCAGACACAACCGCCTTTTTTGCTTCACGTCCAAATTGATGCAAGCTCGATGGGTTACCATACCGCTCTAAAAAGTAAGGACACATTGCCTCGAAAGCGACCGGATGCAATCCGGACGTCGCTGCATGATCCATATAGACCGCTTCCTTCGTTTCCATGAGATCACTCCCTTTTTCCAGAAGCCAGAAACGAATCCTTTTCACTGGCATTCATCGCAAATCAGTTTTAAATATAAAACATGTAATATTCCTGCTCACGCTCTTGTTTAAAATTGGCTAAATCTGCTAACGTTGTTTGATCAAGGACCTCTTTCACCGCATCACGAATTTTGATCCATAAATCTCTTTTGGCTGGCTCTTCATCTTCTAATACTTCAACTGGACTGATTGGTCCTTCCAGTACACGAATAATATCACCGGCCGTAATTTCTTCTGCTCGTTTATTTAACATATAACCACCATAAGCGCCTCGCACACTTTTGACAAGCTCTGCATGACGCAATGGTGTAATCAACTGTTCCAAATAGTGTTCCGACAACTTGTGTTCCTTGGCGATCGACTTTAATGAAATCGGTCCTTCTCCAGCCTTTTTCGCAAGTGCCATCATCATCGTTAAGCCGTAACGCCCTTTCGTTGAAATCTTCATCTTATCACCCTTTATCGTCTCAATGGCGCAACTTTCTTGCATCACTGCTCTTTTGAATTTCCACTATTAAATATGCTTCTTTATCCGTCCATATTATAACATGTTTCTCTATAACGTTAACACCCACGATTGAAAAAGGAGATGCGACAAAAATAACAAATAAATCAATTTTAAAGTTAATTCTGTTATTTATGTACCGATTTTTCCTACGTAACACAAAAGAAAACAAAAAGGTTCCTCTGGTCTTTGAAGCCTGTATCTAAGTAAGCAAGGAACCTCATTACACAATCGCTATCACTTATCGTACTATTTATGCCTCATGTAATAATGAACGAGCTGACAAAACCCCTAATAACCGGCTATGTTCCTTCTGTTGTCGCTTTAAAACTTGCATATTTTCGTCAATCTCATGTACTTTGTCATTCGTTTCCAATACAGCTTGCTTCATCTGTTGCTGCTCCATTTTCATAAACGATTGTTCTTCTTTCATTGATAACAGATCTTCTTTCATTGATGACTGATCTTGTTTCATCACTTTAATATCCGCTTCCATATCGCCTAGTTTGTGTAAGATTTTTTCCAGCATTTGTTCACTCATTTGCTTTGTCACACCTCCCTTTTGCCCTCAAAATCGTGAAAGGATGTTATACTTTATAGTATACACTGCCGAAAATGAGAATGAAAGGATTTTTCACTGTTAGTTTACGAAATTCTTCTTCTTTACACGTATAATAGTATGAAATTGGAAGAGAGGCGAACGACCACCTATGAAAAAACAACCACTTGCTTACCGCATGCGCCCAACCGACATTGCACACATCATTGGTCAATCCGCAATTTTAGGAGAGGGAATGTTACTACGTAGAATGGTTGAAACAAAACAACTATCTTCTATGATTTTATACGGACCACCAGGTACAGGAAAAACTTCGCTTGCTCGCGCCATTGCTGGTACGTGTGGTTACCCGTTTCGCATGCTTAATGCAGCTACACACCAGAAAAAAGATATTGTCGTCGTGATTGAAGAAGCGAAAATGTCCGGTTCACTATTACTAATATTAGACGAGGTACACCGGCTTGACAAAGGAAAACAAGATTTGCTCCTCCCTCACCTTGAAAATGGACAATTATGCCTTATCGGTGCCACAACTGCTAACCCTTATCACGCGATCAATCCTGCGGTACGCAGTCGCTGCCATATTTTTGAACTAGCCACCCCGCAGCCAGATGACATTGAAAATGTGCTTCGACGCGCATTAAGAGATAGCAAAAATGGCTTTGGCGAAGCATCTATTCATATGGAAGAAGAAGCCATCCCTCATCTCGCACGCGCTTGCGGTGGGGATGTGCGCGCTGCTTTAAATGCGCTGGAGCTAGCCGTTTTATCTACGCCAAAAAACGAGCACGGGGAACGCCACATCACTTTAAAAACAGCGGAACAAAGCATTCAAAAAAAATACATTCAGCATGACAAAGATGGCGATGCACACTATGATGTCCTCTCTGCATTTCAAAAATCTATTCGCGGCAGTGACGTCAATGCAAGCCTTCACTATTTGGCGCGCTTGCTTGTCGCTGGAGACTTTGCAAGTATTCATCGCCGTCTCCTTGTGATCGCCTATGAAGATATTGGACTTGCGAATCCACAAGCTGGACCTCGTACACTCGCTGCCATTGAAGCTTCCGAGCGATTAGGACCGCCAGAAGCACGAATCCCACTTGCTAACGCTGTCGTAGAACTCGCACTGTCCCCTAAAAGCAATAGCGCCTATCAAGCGATTGATCATGCCATTGCTGCATTACACAAAGGAGAGAGCGGGACAATTCCACGCCATTTAAAAGATGCACACTATCAAGGCGCAAAACAATTAGGCAATGGTCTTACCTATCAATATCCACATAACCACAAATCTGGTTGGGTGAAACAACAATACTTACCGGATGCCATTGCGCACCACCAATATTATGATGCAAAGAAGACAGGAAAATTTGAACAAGCGCTTGCGCAAGTTTATGAAACGTTACAGCACAAATGATATGACGAGGTTGATCATCCATTTTGTCTCACTTCCTCATGCAAGACTTGTATAAAATTCTTTTTGTAAGGAAATATTATAGTCATACCATAGCAAAAGGGGTTGAACATATGAAAGTGAGACAAGACGCATGGTCCCACGAAGACGATGTCCTGCTAGCTGAGACAGTCCTCACTCATATCAAAGAAGGTAGCACACAACTAAGAGCGTTTGATGAAGTAGGCGATCTATTAAACCGGACATCCGCTGCCTGTGGCTTTAGATGGAACGCCGTTGTCCGTAAAAAACACTTGCAAAATATTGAATTAGCAAAACGGGAGCGAAAAGAAAGAAAACGTGCCCAAACAACGCACTTTTTCTCACAACCTCGCAGGCAAGAAACGAGACAACCCGTTTCACGATTCTTTCAAATGGATCACGAGCAAGCACATACGCCAACAAATGTAACACTCGCGTCCATCATTCAACAACTGCAACAATATGCAACAACTGAACAACAACATACAGGCTTGCTACAAGAAAATGAGCAACTTCGGAATGAACTCCGGCAATCACAACAACGTTTACAGGAGCTTGAAACCTCGCTCCAAAAACATAAACAAGATCATAGTATGATTGAAGAAGATTATCAATCACTCATTCAAATTATGAACCGGGCGCGCCGGATGGCCATTTTAGAAGATGAACAAACTGACAGCGCGACTTTTCGAATGGAGCCTAATGGTAATCTTGAAAAGCTCTCCAATTAAGGAGCACCGATTTTCACATAAAAGAACCATGCCCTCTGGCTTGGTTCTTTTATGGTTGCCGCTCAATCTTTATCCCTTCAAGCAATCGATTAATCACATGGCCTGCCATCATCAAGCCAGAAATAGACGGCACAAATGCATTAGATGACGGGGGCATTTTCGCCTTCCGAATCGGTCCTTCTTCCGCAGCAGGCGGGACAATATCGGCACGCACTTCTTCCCGAATCCGGATCGGCTTCTCATCAGAGAAGACAACGTCAACCCCTTTATGAATACCGACTTTACGAAGACGCGTCCGCACCACTCGTGCAATCGGATCATAACTTGTATTAGATATATCCACGACACGCAATCGTGTTGGATCCATCTTATTCGCCACACCCATACTTGAAATAACCGGGATACCCCGCTTTTTACATTGTTCAATTAAATGTACTTTATAAGAAATTGTATCGCTTGCATCTATGACGTAATCAATCCCATATTCAAAAAAACTTTCATATGTTTCCTCGGTATAAAACATCTTTAATGCCACCACATCACAAGCTGGGTTAATATCTTTTATACGCGCTTCCATTAGTTCCACTTTCGGCTGACCTACCGTCGAAAGAAGGGCGTGGATTTGTCGATTCACATTTGTAATATCAACATCATCCTTATCGACAAGGATGATCCGGCCAACACCTGAACGCGCCAATGCTTCAGCAGAGAACGAACCAACACCACCAACACCTAAGACAGCGACCGTGCTCTCCTTTAAACGCTGCAATCCTTCTTGACCAATTGCTAATTCATTTCTTGAAAATTGATGTAACATCGTCGACCCTGTCCTCTCTCATGTTCGTATTCACATAAAAAAGTACCCACTTGGGTACTTTTTTATGTCCCGCTAATGCCGTAAAAGGTGACGCTTTGAACCTGCTACGCAGGTGGGCGCTCTGCATTTGCCTTTTTACGTCCCCTTCACTTCCAAGGCTTGTAATCGGACAAACAACGCCAAGCTCCCTCGTCTAAAGTGTTGGCTCAAAGAAAAACATCTTACGCACATCACAGGATCACGTGATTTCTTGATTTGATTATATCAGACTACATTGCCCTATGCAAGTTGTTCTGAAAATTCACCTAACATTTTTTTAACTTTGCATCCGCTCATTGTATCCTCGCTAATGTTCCGTTACACTATCTATAGGACAAAAAATATTTAACCACTAAAAGGTGTGAAGTTTATGGACGCACGTGCAACGCAACAATGTATAGAAGTAAGACAAGAAATAAATTCACTTGAGAAAAAGGTGACGCAAATTCCTTTCACAATGTCTTTATACGATGATCACATTGACGTAAAAGGAGAAAAGATCGCTCTTTCTATCATTTTTGACGTCTCTTATCGGTTACCGAGTGGCGAAAAAACGATTGGGTTTTTATATTTGCATACAAGCCGCGGTGTCCTCACTTACCAAATTAACACCAACCCGAAAGCATTCATTGCCGCTTTTAAAACCCTTGTTCCCGAAACAACTTTCCGCTCACAAACATGAAACGCGCCTCCTTACTGTCATTCAGAAAGGAGGCGCTGTGCATGCTTATTTTGTTTGTACAGATACATGTAAATCTAACAACTGCGCGAGCGCGACTTCATTTGGCGCATCCATTAGCAAGTCACTTGCACTTGCTGTTTTTGGAAAGGCAATGACGTCACGTAAATTTGTCTTGCCTGCCAGCAGCATGACAATCCGGTCTAACCCGAGGGCAATCCCGCCGTGTGGCGGGGCACCATATTCAAATGCCTCTAGTAAGAATCCAAACGCTTCTTTTGCCTCTTCTTCACTAAACCCGAGTAATTGGAACATCCGTGTTTGTAATTCACGCTCATAAATCCGCTGTGATCCGCCGCCGAGCTCATAACCATTCAATACGAGATCATACGCTTCTGCCCGTACTTTTTCAGGAGCCGTCTCCATTAAATGCTCATCTTCTGCTTTCGGCCGTGTAAATGGATGATGTAACGCGACGTAGCGCTTTGCCCCGGCATCATACTCAACAAGCGGGAAGTCGACGACCCATAAGAAGTTGAACTTCGTCTCGTCAATCAAACCAAACTGTTTCGCTAGCTTTAACCGCAAAGCGCCGAGCGCATCATACACAATTTGACTTTTGTCTGCGGCAAACAAGAGCAAGTCCGATGGCTTGGCGCCCATCGCTGTCAACAATGCCTTAGTTTGATCCTCATCAAAGAACTTCGCAATCGGTCCAGCAATGCCTTCTTCGGTCACTTTCAGCCACGCTAACCCTTTTGCTCCGTACGGCTTCACAAATTCGGCCAGTGCATCAATCTCTTTACGCGACAGCTTGTCTGCGCCTCCAGCAAGTGTCAATCCTTTGACGATGCCACCTGCTTCAAGTGCACGTGTGAATACTTGAAACGTTGTATCCGCCACTACTTCACCAAGCTCAACTAACTCCATCGCAAAACGTGTATCCGGTTTGTCAGAACCATAGCGATCCATCGCTTCAGCATACGTCATTCGCGGGAAAGACTCGGCTAGCGTAAGGGCATGTGTCTCTTTTAACAACAGCTTCATCATAGACTCTGTCATCACCAATATTTCTTCTGTACTTGAAAAACTTGTTTCAATATCAATTTGTGTAAACTCTGGTTGTCGGTCGGCACGAAGATCCTCGTCACGGAAACAACGAACAACTTGAAAATATTTTTCAAACCCTGCTACCATCAGCAACTGCTTAAACATTTGTGGCGATTGTGGGAGCGCATAAAATGAGCCCGGATGTACCCGACTCGGGACGAGGTAGTCCCGTGCCCCTTCTGGTGTGCTTTTCGTCAACATTGGCGTCTCAATTTCTAAAAAGCCATCACGGTCGAGAAAATCACGCATCACCTTTGTCACCCGGTGACGCAATGCAAAAACGGTTTGCATATCAGGACGACGCAAGTCAATATACCGATGGTGTAACCGTACATCTTCTGAGGCATCTGTATTGGCTTCAATTTGGAAGGGCAACGACTTCGCTGCATTGATTAATGTCATTTCATGGACATGCACTTCAATCGCACCTGTCACAAGCTTCGTTGAGACATTTTCTGGTTCGCGTGCCACCACCGTACCACTAAGGGATACAACATACTCATTCCGCATTTTCTCCGCTTCTTGTAATGCCGTTTCATTAATTTCCGGGCTACAAACCGTTTGCACAATCCCCGAATGATCACGTACATCTAAAAAGATTAGTTGCCCCAAGTCACGGCGCCGCTGCACCCATCCTTTTAAATGGACAACTTGTCCGATATGATCGCTCCCTAATTTCCCGCATTGATGTCGACCTTTACTCATGATGTTCCTCTCCCTCCAGTTCTTGTCTCAACCACGGCACGAGCTCACTTAGTGCTACTTCTTGTTGTGTCCCTCGTTGCATATGCTTGACAACCGCACATGAACGCGCCAACTCGTCTTCCCCTAAAATCACCGCATATTTCGCATGATACCGGTCAGCGGCTTTGAACTGAGCTTTCATCTTTTTATCTAAATAATCTTTATCTGCATGCACACCCGCTTGACGTAAGTCGTATAACAATTTCATCGCCTGCATGTGCGCGTCTTTGCCAAGAGCAATGACATAAGCATCCAACCCTTGCGCTGTTGGTAACGCCACACCTTCCGTTTTCAGCGCCAAAATCAATCGTTCAATGCTAAACGCAAAACCAATCCCTGGTGTCTCTGGCCCGCCAAATTGCTCAACAAGTCCGTTATAACGCCCGCCACCACACAAAGTTGTAATCGCACCAAACCCTGGCGCCGTACTCATTAACTCAAATGCAGTATGGTTATAGTAGTCAAGCCCACGAACGAGGTTGGCATCGACTTCATAAGGAATTTCTAGCAAATCAAGTGTCTGCTTCAATTCCGCAAAATATTGGCTTGACTCCTCATTCAAATGATCTAACACCGACGGTGCTGTCGCCATCAACGGGTGCGCGTGATCTTTTTTACAGTCTAAAATACGGAGAGGATTTTTTTCAAAGCGCTGCTGGCAATCGCCACATAATGTATGTAGCTCCGGTTCAAAATGTTTCATGAGCGCTTCACGATGAGCCACGCGACTCTCCGTATCACCTAACGAATTAATGACTAATTTTAAATGCGTTAATCCAAGTCGCCGACAAATGTCCATTAATAATGCCATTACTTCAGCATCTAGTTGCGGGCTCGCACTCCCTAGTGCCTCAACCCCAAATTGAACAAACTGGCGCATCCGACCGGCTTGCGGACGTTCATAACGGAACATCGGTCCAGTATAAAAGAGTTTTGTCGGCTGCGCAGGTGAACCATATAACTTATGTTCCACGAATGCACGGACGACAGAAGCGGTTCCTTCTGGACGTAACGTCAAACTTCGATCACCGCGATCTTTAAACGTGTACATCTCTTTTTGAACGATATCAGTTGTGTCGCCAACACCTCTTGCAAACACTTCCGTATGCTCAAATATCGGCGTACGAATCTCCTTAAAATTGTACGCCTCACATGTTTCCATCGACACTTTCTCAATCTGTTTCCATACAAGTATATCCTCAGGTAAAATATCTTGCGTTCCCCGTGGAAGCTGCATCGCCATCATGAAAAGCCCCTTTCTTTTTTCACGTTAGAAATAAAAAAACTCTCGCCCCAGATGCATGAATCATCTGGGACGAGAGAATCTCCCGTGGTACCACCCAATTTGAGGCAAAAAACTGCCTCCACTCTGTCTGTTAACGCCAGCAACGTTCTTTCCTACTGCAATGTATCGGTTCAGAAAGAAAACCTCGAAGGTGTTCACTCATTTAGACAAATGCGATCGCTCTCAGCCACGACGATCTTCTCTTTAGCATTTGTATTCTAAATGACATGCCTTGTCATCAGTTGATATATTAATGTCAGTAAAAGTTAGTTTCTAAACTATACGCATTCTTTTTTCATCCGTCAAGCGATCATGTGTTCTTTTATGTAAATCTTTCTTACGAATCGTTCCTAGTGTCTTTCTTGTTGCTTTTTATATAAAAACAAGTCCGCAGACGATAAGCCTGACTCATGCCACGTCTGTGATTGCACATTTTCCTCAACCAGCAAAGACTTCTCTTGTTCCGGATGTTGTTGTGTATACAGACTTTTCTTCGGGTGAATACGCACGCGCAATTCCGCTCCTTTCATGTACAGTATTAAGATCGCCTATTATGGACGATCTTAATCGGTTTATGAAAAGAAAAGAACAAATTCGCTAGCTACAGCGTGAAATAAAAAAGGGGAAGCGCCCCCAACTAAATGAGATGTACTATTTATCATCTGCGTGCGACTTAATTTCTGGCTTGCCACCTCCGCCTCCAGCAGTTTCGACCTCTGCACTTGCATGCGAACCTACAACACCAAGCACAACCACAGCAGCAAATAAGAAACATTTTATCACCTTCATTTAACTTCCCCTCCCAAATTAGTAGTAGGGCTTTCCAGTTGTTGTTGAATAAGCATGACCAAATGGGCGTAGCTCTTCTCTTTAAATTGTCCTAATGCCGACCACAAAAGCTCTTTCTTCCCTGTCGCCATTCCTTTATACCATGTCAAATGAGGATCACTTTTTACTGACACTTCTAACTCTCCAATTAAACGCAACGCTTTCTCACGCTCACCACGTACAATATATTGGTGCGCTTGTTCTTCAAGAGTAATCCCCTCTACAGAAACTGTTTCCCCTAATATACTACGGGCAAACGGATAATATTGACGCTCTAAACACTCTTGATATGCATATTGTCCTGTCTCTTTTGCAATCCGGATTGCTTCTTGGAAATAATACGCGCACTGTAAGCGATCTCCTTTGCACATCATGATCAACCCTAATCCATGATTAGGGGCAACTTTTGCTGCTTCTGGTGTGGATTCGTTTACAGTCACCGCTAAATAGTTTTTTTCTGCGTTTTCTACGTCTCCTTCGCCATACAAATAGTAATTACCTACCAACAATAATGTACGGCTTGCCAACACACTCTTTGTGTACCCTGTTTCAATTTTCCAGAGATCATCCACTAACCTTTCAAGCAACAAAGACGATTCTCTAATACTTCCCATTTGATCATAAGCATTTGCGGCTAGTATCTTCAAGCGTATCTTCAAAACGGGTTCTTTCACATTAACATCAAGATGCCGTGCTTCATCAATAATCTCCTCATACGTAAATGGATCTTCCAGCACCCGCAACAACAAGCGGTACACATGAACCCATTCCACCAGACATTCGTCATCATGATACCGTTCAATCAGTTGATGGAGGATGTCTCGTTGTTGAAATAATGCGGCATACTCAAATGCATCTTTAATATGAGGTAAAGAATGCAGCGATAACGCATATTCATTCATAAGTGCAGTCATTCGGGATTTTGCCATCTTCTTCACTGAATATGCTACTTGTTCAAAACTAAATTCCCGAAAGTCTTCGCGCCCAAGCCGGCGCATTAGCGCTGGCGTCCATTCCTTGTCCTTATTCCACAAGTTCATTTGCTTGAGCCGCTTTTCTGTGTCTTCCGTTATCCTACGAAGGGTATTGCCACCAAACAAACCAGCATAATTTATTGCCAAAACGTTGACCTCCCTTGATTCTGTTGTTCCTCCTCCTTTTCGACGGCAATAACCGCTTTCCCTTCCTTAATTTCCATTTTTCGTACGACAAATACCCTCATTTTGCACGCGTTTTTTGGTAATATTGTCACATTTTGTCATACATCGTTGTCTTACTTATCCATAAAACTAAAAACCACCCGTCGCTTCTGGTGGTTTTGTAAAATCTCATTACTCATTCCCTTCATAAATCCTCTCTATCATCGCCGACACCATTCGCGCTTCCTCTGGTCGCACGTGCGGTTCTGCTTCTCCTAGACAACTCGCGATAAACTGCTGCGCTTGGGCGAGGCTTTGGTCGGTGTCATACATACTCCAGTCCACTGTTGTTGTCGTGAGCAGCCCTTGACCCGATTTGTTTAGCGTGAGCGGAAACAAATCAATGCCACCTTCTGTTCCTGCAATGCGGACTGTTTCCCGATCTTCCGGGATATTAGCTGCCCAAGACGTCTCAAACAACATCGTCGCTCCGCTCGCGAATGTAATATATGCACTAGCATGGTCTTCCACATTCATCGTGGCCACATTATAAGTACCCCATTCATTCACTTGATCAATATCGCGACTGACGGCCGCATACGTTTGTCCATGAACAGATTTTACCGGCGGAAAGTCGGCGAGCCACAACGCCAAATCAAGCAAGTGACACCCGTAATCCATTAAACAGCCGCCACCTTGCAGGTCGCGATTCGTGAAAACACCCCAACCCGGAACTTTTCGACGACGCAACGCTTCCACTTTGATGACGAGCGGCTCACCAATTTCCCCGGCTTGAACAAGCTGCTTTGCTGCCAATGCTTGTGGGTGAAAACGATAATGATAGGCAATTTGCAGTACACACCCCGATGTCTTGGCCGCTGATTCCATTTCCAAACATTCTGCTTCCGTGAGGGCCATCGGCTTCTCACATAGTACGTGTACCCCTGCTTGCAACGCTTCGAGTGCAGCTTCATGGTGAAAGCGGTTTGGTGTACAAATGACAACCGCATCTACCATCTGAAGTAACTGTGCACGTGACGTCGCCACGTGTGGGATATGAAACTGTTTGGCTACTTCCATGGCGCGCCCTTCATTGACATCATAAACCGCCGTTAGTGCAACCGTTTGCACTCGCGCAAATGCTGGAATATGCCGGTCGATCGCAATCCCTCCGACACCAATAAAACCAATTTTTATCGACGCTTTCATGTTGTTCTCTCCTCTAGTTGTTTACTCGTGCTTCTCCGTATATCGGCGCTGGGCGTTTCGTCGGTGCTGCCCAGCGAACAGCGTTAGAAATGACGCGCCTAATTTCAGGATGTTTATAAGTCGGATACGTTTCATGTCCCGGACGGAAGTAAAAAATCTTTCCTTGTCCACGTGTATAAGTACAACCACTGCGGCATATTTCTCCACCGGCAAACCAACTAACAAATAACAGTTCCTCAGGTACCGGAATATCAAAATGCTCGCCGTACATTTCTTCTTTATCAAGTTCAATACATTCTGGTACACCTTCAACAATGGGATGATTCGGTTGCACGACCCATAGCCGCTCTTTTTCACCCGACTGCCGCCATTTTAAATCACATGTGGTGCCCATTAGCTTTTTAAAAATCTTTGAGAAGTGTCCTGAATGAAGCACAATTAAGCCCATTCCACTTAACACCCGCTCGTAAACACGGTTGACAACCGCTTCTGTCACTTCTTCATGCGCCATATGTCCCCACCAGATGAGGACATCTGTCTGTGCCAAAACGTCTTCTGTCAACCCATGTTCTGGCTCATCCAGCGTCGCTGTGTTCACTTTTTCGACGCCACTTTTACGTAAAAAAGAGGCAATCTCTTCGTGCATGCCATTCGGATAGACAGACGCCACTTCTTCATTTTGACGTTCATGTCTATATTCATTCCAAACTGTGACATTCATTTGTTTGTGCTCCTCTAACTCGTTATTCTAGGTTGTTGATCTCTTCTTTTAGGCGTTCATATAAGCGCGACAACAATGGTTGATAGGAACATTTAATTTTGTCATAGATGCGTTTAGACTCCGCTTCATCATACAAATGCGACGTTTTATTGCGGTCTATCAGCATATCTATCCACGTTTCCCCGTCCTCAATCAAACCGTAAGCAAATGCCTCTTTAATCGTTGTCCGCGGGCTACTTGGCTCAGTCACACCCATATACGCTAAAAATACCTTCATCACTTTCCAACTTAACTCAAACGTAAACTTGAATCTCTGGATCACACCGTCATAAATAATCGGTTCTTCTTCATTGATCAACGTCGCTTCGTAAAGCCTCATCTGCGCACGTTCGTAATTACTTAGTTTTTCAAGCAATCTGTCCTTGTCCATATACAACGACTCCCTCTTTTTGAATACGCGTAAGAAGTGCCTCTTTCCTTAAACGATCAACGAAAGTGATGTCTATCTTCAATGGTGTAGGTATATCTAAAATAGCTTGCGCAATGAGGTTTTGCGTAGAGTGAGAGATAGGCTTGGTTACAATGGCTAAATCAATATCTGAAGTACGGCGATAATCCCCTCGTGCGCGTGAACCAAATAAAATGACTTTATCAATGTGCTCATGCTGCGCACAAAAGTGTTGTAACTCCGATACAAAGCGTGTGGAAATACCGGTCTTACGCCATAAGGATGTCACGATATTCCCTCCTTTCAATACTATCTATCCCACTAAAGACCGCTCTCCACAATAAGTGTGACCGGTCCGTCACCGACAAGGTCCACTTCCATCGTTGCGCCAAATACCCCGGTCTCAACGTGTAGACCGTGTGCACGTAATTTCTCATTGAAAAAATCATATAAAGAAGCGGCTTGGTCAGGCTTTGCGGCTTGCATGAAATTCGGGCGTCTCCCCTTACGACAATCACCGTACAACGTAAACTGCGATACGGACAAAACATGGCCGCCACGCGTGAGAATAGAATCATTCATTTTGTCATTTTCATCATTGAAAATACGCAAATGGGCAATTTTATCTGCGCAATAAGCCACATCTTCTTCTGTATCTTGATGCGTCACACCAACAAGCAAGACAAGACCGGCACCAATTTCCCCAACAACATCACCATCGACCCGTACACAACCGCGTGTGACGCGCTGAACAACGACACGCATACAACCACCCTTTCCAGACGACGGAAGTCCGGATTGTGATCTCTGACTTCCGATTTAGTGTGTTACCCGACGCACCGAGTAAATATCTTTTAACTGTTTTATCTTATCAACGATTTTTTGTAAATGAGCCACATTTGAAATGAGTATACTCATTTCAATCGTAGCCAGTTTCTGCTTATGATCTGAACGTCCCGATACAGTTTGGATTTGTGTTCGTGATTCCGTCACGACGTGCAACACTTCATTTAGCAAACCGTTACGGTCATACCCGATAATTTCAATATCAACTGGATAGGACTTCGTCTGTGAACCATGACATTCCCATGCCACTTCTAACAAACGTACGCGGGTCTTTTCATCTGTCACATTTGCACAATCTGAACGGTGGATTGATACGCCCCGACCTTTTGTAATGTAACCAACAATCTCGTCTCCAGGGACAGGTGTACAACAACGTGACAAACGTATGAGCACATTGTCTACTCCTTTAACACTCACACCAATTGTATTTTTACGTTTACTCGGAGAGAAAGTCTGAATATCATTCAATGCCTCATCTAAAGACTGCGGCTCATGCTCTTGTTCTTTTTCTTTTTGCCACTTCTCCGTTAGACGATTCACGATTTGTTTGACACTAATGCCACCATAACCAACGGCTGCATACATATCTTCTTCTCCAGCAAAACTGAATTTCTGTATCACTTCTGCTAGGTGCTCTTGGGTCAGGACTTCTTTTGGCTCCAAGGAACGCGCGCGAACTTCTTTTTCAATCATTTCTTGCCCTTTTGTAATGTTCTCTTCACGTTTCTCTTTTTTAAACCATTGTTTAATTTTATTTTTGGCGTGAGATGATTTGGTGATCTTGAGCCAATCATGACTTGGACCATACGAATGTTTTGACGTCATGACTTCAACAATATCACCTGTCTTCAATTCGTGATCAAGTGGCACAATTTTATTGTTCACTTTTGCACCGATACAGCGATTGCCAATTTCACTATGAATGCGATAGGCAAAATCAAGTGGCACTGAGCCACGTGGCAACTCGATGACATCGCCTTTTGGCGTGAACACAAACACCATATCAGAGAACAAGTCCATTTTCATGGATTCCATAAATTCTTGCGCATCATTTGTCTCTGTTTGTGATTCAATGACATCACGGAACCAACTTAATTTATCTTCAAAAGAGTAGCGTGGGCCTGACAGTGTTTTTCCTTCTTTATACGCCCAATGCGCGGCCACCCCAAACTCGGCCACCCGGTGCATATCTTCTGTGCGAATTTGCACTTCTAGTGGATCGCCATTTGGACCGACAACCGTTGTATGCAAAGACTGATACATATTCGCTTTTGGCATCGCAATATAATCTTTGAAACGTCCTGGCATCGGTCGCCAACAAGTGTGAATAATTCCGAGCACAGCGTAACAATCTTTAATATTCTTCACGATAATCCTTACCGCGAGCAAATCATATATTTCATTAAATTGCTTTTGTTGTAAAACCATTTTTCGATAAATACTATAAATATGTTTCGGACGTCCAGACAACTCCGCTGTCACATGTACCTCTTCTAATTGGCGTTTAATTCTCTCCATGACATCTGACAAATACGCTTCCCGCTCTGCACGTTTACGTTTCATTAAGTTCACAATACGATAATATTGTTGTGGGTCTAAATAACGTAATGCGGTGTCTTCTAATTCCCACTTAATGGTTGAAATCCCTAACCGATGTGCCAACGGTGCAAAAATTTCTAAGGTCTCATTCGATGTAACACGTTGTTTACGTGGCGGCATAAATTTCAATGTACGCATATTATGCAAGCGATCCGCTAATTTAATGAGAAGCACACGCATATCTTTGGACATTGCTAGCAACATTTTTCGGTGGTTCTCTGCCTGCTGCTCTTCTTTTGATTTATATTTAAACTTTTTTAATTTCGTCACACCATCAACAAGCATCGCCACTTCCGCGTTAAACGTTTCTTCTAACATGTCAACAGTGACATCCGTATCTTCCACCACGTCATGCAAAAAAGCAGCTGCGATTGTATTGGGATCGAGCTGAAGTCCAACAATAATCCCTGCTACTTGAATGGGATGTAAAATATAGGGTTCCCCTGATTTTCGATATTGTCCGCTATGTGCACATTTCGCAAACTCATACGCTTGCTCAAGAAAAAGAAGATCCTCCTCATGTAAATATGCACGCGCTTTTTCCAGCACTTCATCCAAAGTCATACAATCACCTTACTTATTTAACAAGTTTTTCTTCATTATCCGCTAACAGGCGGCTATTGTAAAGGGCAAACAACAAAAAAAGACTACTTTGCGTACACAAAGCAGTCCTAAATGCACTATTGATATGTCGTTAAAGAGAAAATATCATAACGCGTCAGCTTGTTTCGTCCATTCAAATAAGCAAGTTCAATCAAAAACGCTAAACCAACAACTTCTCCACCAAGCTCTTCAACCATCTGAATTGTCGCTTCAATTGTCCCGCCAGTAGCAAGCAAATCATCGGTAATGATCACACGTTGCCCTGGGTGGATGCTATCTTTATGAATCGTCAAGCAATCTTTTCCATACTCTAACCCATACTCACAGCTAATGACTTCACGTGGCAATTTCCCTTTCTTACGCACAGGAACAAAACCAATCTCAAGCGCTGTTGCAACAGGACAGCCGACCACAAAACCACGTGCCTCTGGACCAACAATGACATCAGCTTGCTTTTCTTGTGCAAATGTGACCAACTCACCAATTGCCTTTTTGTATACAGGACCGTTTTGCATTAATGTCGTAATGTCTTTAAATCGAATGCCCTCTTGAGGCCAATCTTCCACAATTGTAATATAATCTTTATAATTCATCCTTACTTCGCTCCTTCTTTAACTCGGGCAGGTTCGATCACTTGATCAAACCAAGTTTTTAATTGTTCATAAGACGCATAAACAAACATTTGCTCTAGCCATGTTTGTTCTTGCTTTTTTCTAAAGGTTGGAGAATCTTCTAACGACTTCTTGATTGGATCAGAAACAAAACGAACAACGCCTCTCTCAACAGTAATAAAACCAAGCTCTTCAAATACTGTCGTCATAAACGCAACCGTTTCTGCTGACCAGCCTCGATGTGCTTCCAACTTTTTAGCTAATTCACCAACCGCAAATGTGCCTCGTTTTTGTAAAAAAGCATAGTACCATTTAAACTGTTCTCGATTTGGATTCGTCCGAAAAAAAGCTTCTTCTTCTTCAGAAAACACGACATAAATACGATGCGGTACGCCTTCATGACGTCGGAAAAACTGCATGAAGTCATCTCTACTGTCAGGTAAGTCAAGAAAAACAATATACGTACCGTTGAGAGATTGTTGTTCACCTTGATGATGAATCACATCAACCGTCAAATGTAATCGTTCTAGCGTCGTTGACTGAAATGCAACGGGCAAAACAGGCGCATCTGAAAGTGCTGCCAGTCTCGTATTTAATTGCTTTGCTTGAATGCTACGCCAGTCAAATAGTTGCCAGTGCGACACGGCGACATCTTTGATGAGAAATTGTGGCTTCACGTGGCCATTCCATTCGTTTATTTCCGCCGTTCCAACGACAGAAAGCGTCGCTTGAGGGGTCATTTCCTCGTACAAATGACCTTTGCGGAAGGCAACGGCATCAAGTGAGGTGTCTCCGTCAACAAACTGACATTTTAAATGATTTAACTCGCTGCCAATTTGGCGCATCTCCCCTAACGACACATGGGTAAGTAGCATGAGTGGTTTTCGGTTCCCTACACCAAAAGGGGCTAGCTGTTGCAGCTCGCGCGTCACCTCAAGGGTGACGTCTGATACTTTTGCAACCAAGTCAATCTCCATTGTCGGTGTGAAATCGGTTTCTGTCAATACTTCTTGCGCATATTCATCTAATCTCGCTTGTAATCTTGTCACATCTGCTAATGCCATTGTTAAACCAGCTGCCATCGGATGACCACCAAAGTGTGGCAAGAGATCGCGATTTTTTGAAAGCGCTGAGAAAATATCGAAACCAGCAATACTACGCGCAGAACCTTTCGCCAACCCTTTTTCTTTGTCTAAACTAAGTACAATTGTTGGGCGATAAAATTTTTCCACAAGACGCGAAGCAACAATGCCAACTACGCCAGGATTCCAACCTTCTTTCGCAACGATGATGACACGTTGCACTTCCTCTGCTTGCATCGCTTCAACAAGCATGATGGCTTCTTTTGTCATCTCGTCTACAACTGACTGGCGCATTTGATTATATTGCTCAATTTCCTCTGCAAGCGTCTTGGCTTGCGCTTTATCTGTTGCCAAAAGGAGCGCGACAGCAGGCTCAGCTGAGTCAAGACGTCCAGCTGCATTGAGACGTGGACCAATCCCAAATCCGATCACATCCGCATCGACCTCTTTTTGTCTCGCACCACATAGCGTTTTTAACGCTTGAATACCTGGTCGGTGACTCGCTTCCAACGCACGTAATCCTTTCTTTACAAGGAAACGATTTTCGTCTACAAGTGGAACCAGATCAGCAACCGTCCCAATGACAGCATAATCAAGCAACTCAAGTGCGTCATCTCCAAGCAGCGCTTGTGCCACTTTAAAAGCAACACCGGCACCAGCTAGTTCCTTGAATGGATACGGACACCCCGGCTGCTTCGGGTTCACAATCGCATAAGCATCGGGCAACTTTGGTGGTACTTCATGATGATCGGTAATGATAAAATCTAGCCCAATTTCACTAGCACACGCAGCTTCTTCCACTGCAGAGATTCCCGTATCAACTGTCACCACGAGCTGATAACCCGATGATTTTGCTTCTATTAAAGCTGGTTTATTTGGACCATAACCTTCTGTAAAACGGTTTGGAATATAGTAATCACATCTCGCACCAGCCATTTTTAATGCCGTCACAAGCAGTGCCGTCGCACTGACGCCATCCGCATCATAATCACCAAACACCAATACTTTCTCACCTTGATCACGTGCCTTGCAAATTCTTTCTACAACTTCTTTCATCCCTTTTAATAAATACGGATCATAAAAAGCGGGTGTCTCTTTTTGTAAAAAGACGTTTGCCGCTTCTACTGTATGAATGCCGCGTTGCACAAGCAAACGCGCTACCAACATTGATATCGATAATGACGATGCCAACTTTGCCGCTCGTTCATCATCTTGCGCTAATATCCGCCATTTCGCGGTAGATTGCAACATTATGTATCCCCCTCGACCCTCTTATTATACAGAAGGAATAAACACGTGTCCAATGAGAAAAACAGGTTAAAAAAGAGAAAAAGAGGGGTACTTTTTCGCACCCCCCTCTATGCTAGCGTTTAAATCATTTCTTCCTCTTGTGGCGGTTTTTCTTTGAGTCTTTTTAACCGACGCCATTCCCATACAAGCCACATTTGCGCACATAAGAACATGGATGAATACGTACCGACAATTAATCCGATCACCAGTGCGAGTGAAAAAGAACGGATCGCTTCGCTACCGAAAATAAAGAGCGCGAGTGCCGCAAACAACACTGTTAACATCGTGTTTATAGAACGAGTAATGACTTGCAATAAGCTCTTATTAACGATTCGTGCGAGATGATTGAAATCTTCAATTGGCTTTTCTTTCTTTTCTCTCTTCACATTCTCACGGATCCGGTCAAATGTAACAATCGTGTCGTTAATTGAATAACCAACCACGGTCAAAATGGCCGCAATAAATGGGACATTCACTTCTACTTGAAACAAACTAAATAAGACGATGACGAAGAACGCATCATGAAGCAACCCAACAATCGCCGCGATACCATAAAGAAATTGAAAACGCACGGCCACATACAACACGATGGCTACAGAAGCAATTAATACGGAAATCAATGCATTTCGTGCCAATTCCTTTCCAACAAGCGGAGAAACGGTACTAATATTCGGTACCTCACCGTACTTCTCTTTCATGTAGGATTGGACTTTAGAAATATCTTCTTTTGAAAGTGGCTCAATGAACCGAACATTTGCAACCTGATTTTGGTCACCACCAATTGTCATGTTGCGCGGTTCATGCGCAAGTGCCATTTGCTTAAAATCTTCCCTTAATGCTTCCTCTGTCAATGACGTATTCACTTGCACTTCTACATTGGAACCACTTTCAAAGTCCACACCAAGATTCAAACCGAGTGTAAACATGCAAAGAATCCCAAGAAGCACAGCAACGATCGAACCAACAAAAAACTTTTTCCGATGTTTCGTAAAATCAACGTTCCAATTCTCTGGACTAAAGCCCATTGATGTCACCTTCTTTCACACCAAACCAACGTGGACGCTTATTTAAAAAGCGACTGTTGACCCATAACCCCAGTAATAACCGTGAACCGTATACAGCTGTTACAAAGCTCACGACGATACTAATGATCAACATGACTGCAAACCCTTTGACCGAGCTTGTCCCAAAGTAGAACATCACACCAGCAGCAATCAATGTCGTGACATTCGCATCCATAATCGTGGAAAAGGAATCTTTCCCACCCACTTTGAAAGCTGACAACATCGATCGTCCGGCTTTTAATTCTTCGCGCATCCGTTCATACGTAATGATGTTGGCATCAACTGCCATCCCGACCCCAAGAATAAGTGCCGCAATGCCAGGCACCGTCAACACGGCATTCAATGCATTAAAAATGACGAGCACGAGGAACGTGTACACAGACAATGTAATGACCGCAACGACACCCGGAAAACGATAATATATCACCATGAAAGCAAAGATTAAGGCTACACCAATAATCCCAGCAAAAACTGTTTGTTTCATCGCCTGTTCACCGAGGGACGCACCAACAGACGTGGAATAGACTTCATCCAATTGGACCGGGAGTGCACCAGCATTTAACAACTCCGCTAGTTGCCGTGTTGATTCTGTTGTGAAATCTCCACCTTCAATCTGAACACTAGTGGAAAAAATCGGTTGCCGAACCGACGCCGCCGATAGAAACTTTTGTTCACTCTCAACTTTTTTACTTTCCTCTTTGTAACTGTCACCTTCTTCATAGTCGAGCCAAATGACAAGCATATTATTTGGCGGTGGCAAAGAAGAGATCTCTTTCGTAATCTCACCAAATTTGTCGGCATCCTTCAAAGTCAGCGTGACAATTGGTGCATTTGTTTCAGGGTGCAGTTGGCCCTTCGCGCCATTTTGCACCAAATCACTGCCATCAAGCAGCTCATTGTCATCGACGTCTCGGATCGTTAAATGCGCACCTGTCGCAAGCAACTCTCTTGCTTGTTCTTGATCTTTTACACCAGCAAGCTGTACGCGAATCCGGTTGTCACTTTCGATTTGGATAATCGGTTCCGACACCCCGATCGTATTCACCCGCTGATTCAGCGCTGTCGTTGTGGCGAGCATCACATCTTCATTAATTTTGTCGCCTTCTTTAAGCGGTCCGACTTCATAAAGCACTTCAAAACCGCCTTGTAAATCAAGACCAAGGCTGACATCCTTTATGACTGGCTTCGCGGTATACGCAATACCCGCCGCACATAGCGCGACAATCACAAAGAATAATAAAATTTTCGTTCTCTTTACTGCCATCTCGTATAAAACTCCTTTCTATCTACGATGTCCTGACGGGGCTGACTATTTGTATGCTTCTTCAGCCAATGATCCAGCGCGAGCTTCCGCTTGTTGTCCTGTCACCTCTGCCCAAGCTTGTTGCCAATCAGCTGGTTCTTGATACGACTTCATCGTGACCCATGTCATATAATCTTGTGGACGCATCGACAAGCACGCATCGACAAATGCGTAAAACGGGACGTATGATTTCTTTTTGCGTTCACTCGTGATAAGGCATTCCCATAAATCTTGCAGTTGCACGTGACGATAACCTAAGTCATGAAACTCTTCTAACTTACAGTGCAGTGCAGGCATGATTTCCTCTTGCCACACATCGAATTGTTGCTTTTCTCCCATCGTCACACCTTCCCCCAATGTTACAAATGTTAAAAATTAAAACGTGATCGGATCCATTCCTTACCACCTTATCGACCTATAAGTAATGCCGTTTGTACAAATTTCAGTATAGCGCAATGCAACAGACATGTACAGTCCAGATTGCTTCAACAATGCTTGTCATGTCTGTCCCGCAGCAGCATACATATGAATACGGAGTACACACGTCAAGGACCAGAGATTAGAAAATGAGGAAAAGGATGAGGACCGATCATGACAAAACAAACATTTTTAACAGGTACACTCATTTTAATTGCTGCTGGTTTTATTACAAAAGTACTTGGGTTTATTAACCGCATCGTTATGGCACGCATACTCGGCTCAGAAGGTGTTGGGTTGTACATGATGGCTGTACCAACACTCCTGCTCATTTTGACGTTGACACAAATGGGCTTACCAGTCGCGATTGCCAAACTCGTTGCTGAAGCAGAAGCAAGGGGAGAAAGACAGCGTGTCAAAAAAATTCTTGCGGTTTCCTTAGCAATGACCGCTGTACTTAGCGTCATTTTCACCACGAGTATGATTGCCTTCGCACCGATTGTTTCTAATACGTTACTGACAGATGCCCGTGCCTTTTACCCGTTAATTGCGATTACACCCATTGTACCGATTGTCGCCATTTCTTCTGTCATCAGAGGTTATTTTCAAGGTCGGCAAAATATGAAGCCAACTGCCTACTCACAAGTCATTGAACAAGTTATTCGTATTACATTCGTCGCTGTCCTCACCACAGCGTTTCTCCCACTTGGCTTGGAATATGCCGCTGCAGGCGCAATGTTATCTGTCGTTTTAGGTGAGCTTGCTTCTTTATTTTATATGCTTTATTTGTTTAAACATCATAAATCATTTCGGTTTCGGCATCGTTTTGTCTCCGCAGTTAAAGGAGGAAAGCACACGTGCCAAGCTTTATTATTCACGGCGCTTCCGACAACAGGGAGCCGTTTAATTGGAACCGTTTCTTTGTTTTTTGAGCCGATTGTCGTCGCTCAAAGCTTGGCAATCGCTGGCATTGCGACGAGTGTCGCCACGAGTCAGTACGGGCTACTTGTCGGCTATGTCGTACCTTTACTGACGTTACCTAGCTTTATCACGTATGCATTGTCTGTATCACTGCTCCCTAATTTGAGCGAAGCTGCGGCAAAAAAAAATACGACCCTCATCCATTATCGGCTCGAACAAACATTACGTATCGGACTGCTCTCTGGTGGGATTTGCGTCATCATTTTGTATGTATTTGCCACTGACTTAATGACACTTATGTATGATGCGCCAGAAGCTGCCGGTATGTTAAAAATTATGGCACCTTTTGCCTTGTTTTTATATATCCAAGGTCCATTACAAGCTGCGCTACAAGCACTCAATTATGCAAAAGTCTCCATGATGAACAGTTTATTTGGTGCTGTCATTAAAACCGCCGCAATTTTTGCCCTCTCTACACATACGAGCTTAGGCATCATGGGGGCAGCACTGGCAATTGTGACTGGGTTTGTCCTTGTCTCCGTCTTGCATTTTGCATCGATCGCAAAAACAACGGGATTTGTCATCAATGCGCGAGCCGTTATAAAACTCTCAATGCTTATTTTTATTGTCGGCTACGCTGCTACACTGCTACAACCAATGGTTTCACAAACATTTTCTCACCCACTCGTTGCGACTTTAAGTGCCATTGGTTTGACCACATGTCTTTACATGATCGGCATGTTCTTCCTACGTCTGATTAAAAAAGAAGAACTAAAACAGCTACCACTATTTAGCAAAATCTTAAAGTAAAGTTGGAACTGCTACTCCTTGTCATGGCATGCGATACGTTCTGCGACAAAGAAGCGGTTCTTACCCTTCATTGTACAATAAGAGATGTTTTTAATGTCTCGATAGCCAAAACGTCGCAATTGCTGTCGTAACCAAAACTCATTTTTGTTCAAACGTTGTAAATGTGTATGCTCAATTGACCCATCTACAATCAATGGCAACGAGCGTACCCATTTCTCTTTACTGTCACGAGCGGCTACATCATCTGTTTGCACCAAAAAAAGTCGCCGTGCACAAATGATGACGAACATCAATACAAGTAACGAAAAGATCACCATTCACTGTCACCCCACTCCATATTTCACACCACCGTGCTACTCGTACTATACCCAAACTTTCATGCTTTCATCATGTGTAGATTTCTCCAGTTCTCTTTGTCCCACTTTTTGAATAAGCATGATATAAAACGTTACACGAAAGGAGTTTTACGATATGACAAGCAACCGCTTTTTTCCAGCTGTCTTATTCGGTACTGTGGTCACATGTATCATCATCTTACTATTTAGTTTATGTTTGGCCACGTTGTTGTCGCTCACGAGCCTGACTGAACACTCGATTGAATGGCTCATGTTGCCTACTGCATTACTATCTTTATTTATAGGTGGCTTTCTCTCAGGTGCAAAAGCAAATGCAAAGGGATGGATCGCTGGTGGACTCGTTGCAATCCTTTTCTCTGGACTTGTCTTTCTCATTAGCTATTTAGGTTACAACACCACCTTTAGTAGTAAACAGCTTCTTTTTCATGCAGTGTATGTCGCCGTTGCTGCTTTAGGTGGCATGATCGGCGTCAATTTATCTAGTCAGTAAGGCGATCATACAAAAATCACACTTTGTATCGGGCTACTTTTTAGGCTACTTGCCACTTTCAAGTAGCCTTTTTTCGTCCTCTTCTGTTACATAAACCTCTCTTACTTTTTGTTTCCACTATGTCCAATCAAAAAAAAAGATACAACATATGCTATACAGAGTACTCATTCTACATTTTTTGAGGAGTATTCCAATCACATTAAGAAGGGAGTAATTCAAGTGTCTCAACCAAACATGCCAAATTTCACGCCCAATATTACCCTCGACCGTGATGATGTCGTCAATTTACTGCTCGCATCGATCGCGATGGAGGAAATGGGCTTAGCACATATTATTAATGCAGAAGGAGAGAAGATTCAATACGCTCTTGGAACATTGAATGGTCTCACTGGACCCCCTGCTACATTGCAAGAAATATTATCGATTAACGAAAGTGCTGCCGACATGCTCGACACGATTTTCAAGAAAGAAATTATCCTGGAATCAAAAATGAAAGCAGCGACAAACATTCCTACGTTGATCGGACCGACGGGCGCGACTGGGGCGACCGGACCAGCTGGCAGTGTGACAAGTGTGAACAATATCCTTCCTGATGGTCCAGGCAATGTCGTTCTCACCATTGGCGATATTCCAGGCGGCATTGAAAACATTAACGGCATCACTGCTGCACCAGATGGTAGTTTGACGTTAAATGCGGAAGATGTTGGCGCTTTTCCGTATGAAGAAGTGCCTTCTGGGAGTGATTTAGATTCGTTTATTACAGAAGGTGTTTACAGTTCTGAAGGGAATGCAGGCGGACCTGTGAACGGTCCACTCGGGTTTACAAGCCCGATATGGACATTGTATGTTTCTGTCATTACGCCGGGACCGACCACATCGATTTTACAATTGCTTATTGGTAACCCAACGATTTATGTACGAAGCGCGACCGATGACACAGGAACAACTTGGAACCCTTGGGAAGAGCTCGGTACACAAGGACCGACCGGACCGACGGGGGCTGGGGTAACGGGCGCGACTGGCGCCACAGGAGCCACTGGGGCGACTGGCGTTACCGGAGCGACCGGGGTTACTGGCTCCACTGGGGCGACTGGCGTGACTGGCGCAACTGGGATTACTGGTGCCACGGGCGCTACCGGTGTTACTGGCATTACTGGCGCGACTGGGGCGACTGGCGTGACAGGTGCTACCGGCGCTACTGGACCTACTGGCGTTACTGGACCTACTGGCGTCACAGGGGTTACTGGCGTTACTGGACCTACCGGGGCTACTGGGGCGACCGGCGTCACCGGCGTTACTGGCGCCACTGGCGTTACCGGTATCACAGGCGCTACTGGACCTACTGGCGTTACTGGGGCCACAGGGGCGACTGGCGCCACTGGACCTACTGGCGTCACAGGAGCAACAGGGGTTACTGGCGTTACCGGGGCTACTGGGGCGACCGGCGCTACTGGGGCAACGGGTGTTACTGGGGCTACTGGACCTACTGGCGTTACTGGCGTTACTGGACCTACGGGGGCCACTGGCGCCACCGGCGTCACTGGCGTTACTGGCGTTACCGGTATCACAGGCGCCACTGGACCTACTGGAGCCACAGGGGCGACTGGCGCCACTGGACCTACCGGGGCCACTGGCATTCCTGGACCTACTGGTGCTGACGGCGGTGGTGCTTTCCCAATGATCTATGTTAGTGAACAAGCAACTAACCAAGTTTCTGCAATTAATGGTTTAACAAACGAGATTGTTGCACAAATTCAAACAGGTGGCACAAATGAATTTGGTGGTGGTGCAATTGACACAATCAATAACCTCATTTTTGTTCCAGATGCTGGTAATAATACGATTACCATCATTGATGGATCAACAAACACTTTTATGATGACGGTGGCTGTCGGAACAACACCTCGAGGTTGTGAAGTAAATACAAATTTAAGCGTTTTATATGTATCAAATACTGGTACACCTGGTTCTATCTCGGTTGTAGACTATAGCTTGGCGACACCTGCAGCAATTAACACCATCACTGTTGGGAACAACCCTCGAGAATCTACATTCGATCCTATCAATAATTTACTATACGTCCCTAACAACGTCTCTGGAAATGTGTCTGTCATTGACACTACTACAAATACAATTACAACAACATTCACTGTAGGAAGTGCCCCACTAAAGCCAGGCATCGACCCAATACAACAAAAAGTATTTGTTCCGAATTTTGGTGATGATAATGTCTCGGTTTTTGACACATCCAGTATTCCTTTTGTCTCTATCACTACAATCACAGTCGGAGACCAACCAAGTTACACAGCTATGGATATTGAAACTGATCGCGCTTATATTTCAAATTTCAATGATCCAAGTGTGTCTGTTATTGACACTGTAAATAACGTCGTCACGTTCACAATTACTGATATCGGCTCCAGCCCGTATGGATTAAATTTAAACCCATTCTCTATCCTATTAAAAAATGCTTATCCTCTTCGATTACTATATATCCCCGATCGCCCAACTGAAGTAACCGTTGTCGATCTAAAAACAAATCAAGTTTTAGAAAACATCCAAATACCAGGGGCCGTAAACCCAAGATGGGTTGGCGTCAACCCATACGGAAACAAACCTTCTTAAGAATGATGCACTCATATCTGTTCAGTAGTATGTATTAGAGTAACGTTGTCATCAAGTTACGCACAAATCGATTTGGTTAAAAACGGCAATAATTGAAGCTACGTGATCGATATGATAAAACAAGAAAAAATTAAAGAGCTATCTTCAGAAGTAGACTTTTTGAAGATAGCTCTTTTTTTAAGGTTTGAGTGGCATAACCCTTCTTTTTATGACCCTGACTTCACTTCACGAATCGCTGAACGATCGTATGTAAGCTTTCGATTGTCATTCACAACTAAGACAACGACGTTTTCATCAATCGAGTCAATCACCCCGTGTAAACCACCAATCGTCACAATTTTATCCCCACGCTGCAGTGATGCATGCATTTCACGTACACGCTTTTGTTGCTTTTGTTGCGGGCGAATAAGCAAAAAGTAAAACACAACAATGATCCCGATAAATGGCAATAACGCGCCAAAGATACCTAACTGATCCATTCTTTTCCCTCCTTTCTGTATGATTACGCTAGAAATTCCGTGCGTTTTCTTTATTGAATCCATACTGCTCAAAAAGCTCCGCCCGAAAATCAAGCAGGCGATCTTCTTGAATCGCTTCGCGGACACGCTTCATTAAGTTGAGAAGAAAATACAAGTTATGATACGACGTTAATCGAAAACCAAATGTTTCTTCACATTTAATGAGATGGCGAATATACGCACGAGAATATGTTCGACATACGTGGCACGCGCACTGCTCATCAAGTGGACGGAAATCACTCGCGTAAGCAGCATTTCGCACGACCAAACGGCCACTACTTGTCATGCATGTCCCATTGCGCGCAATTCGTGTCGGCAACACGCAGTCAAACATGTCAATCCCTCGCACAGCGCCATCTATCAGCGAATCCGGTGAGCCGACCCCCATTAAATAACGAGGTTTATTCGTCGGCAACAATGGCGTCGTAAATTCGAGTACTTCATTCATGACATCTTTTGGTTCGCCAACAGACAGTCCACCTATAGCATAACCCGGAAAATCCATTGCTGTCAAATCATTTGCACTCTGTTTCCGCAAGGCTTCATACTCTCCACCTTGTACAATCCCAAATAATGCTTGCGCCTTTTCCTGCCCTGATTGTTCGTGTGTCTCTAAACAACGCGTAGCCCATCTCGTCGTTCGCTCAACCGATGCTTTCATGTACTCATATTCAGCCGGATAAGGTGGACACTCATCAAATGCCATCATAATATCAGAGCCGAGCGCATGCTGAATTTGCATTGCTTTCTCTGGCGAAAGGAATAGTTTCTCTCCACTGAGATGGTGACGGAACTGCACACCTTCTTCAGTGATCTTTCTTAAATTGCTCAAACTAAACACTTGGAAACCGCCAGAATCCGTTAAAATCGGACCGTTCCAATTCATAAACTTGTGCAGTCCCCCAGCTTGACGAATAATGTCTTCTCCAGGACGCAACCACAAGTGGTACGTATTACTTAAAATAATTTCGGCACCGACTTCTTTTAAGTCTTCTGGACTGAGTGTCTTCACCGTCGCCATCGTGCCAACCGGCATGAACATCGGTGTCTCAAACGACCCGCGTGGTGTATGTACCCGTCCTAGCCTCGCACCCGATTGCTTACATGTTTTAATTAATTCATATGTCACTGCTGCCATAATGGTTCTCTTCTCCTATCATTAAGGTCTAATAAACATCGCATCACCAAAACTAAAAAAGCGATAACGCTCGTCAATTGCATGTTTGTATGCGCTAAGTAACGCTTCTCTTCCGACTAGCGCACTTACCAACATGACAAGTGTAGATTTTGGCAAATGGAAATTTGTTAACAAACCATCAATGGCTTGATACGTATAACCCGGATAAATAAAAATATCTGTCCAACCTGCACAAGCAACAAAACCACCATGATCACGATAAACTGTTTCTAGCGTGCGCGCTGACGTCGTACCAACGGCAATGATGCGTCCGCCATTTGTATGCGTCTCTTTGAGGACATTTGCGGTTTCCTGAGACACTTCGTAATATTCAGCGTGCATGTCGTGTGCCTCAATTGTTTCAGCACTCACCGGTCGAAATGTGCCTAAGCCGACGTGTAACGTGACATAAGCGATGGAGACACCTTTTTCTGCCACTTGTTTTAACAACGTCTCGGTAAAATGTAATCCAGCTGTCGGCGCTGCTGCCGAACCGCGGTGTTTCGCATACACTGTCTGATAGCGATCAGCTTCATCCAACCGTTCACGAATATATGGCGGTAGCGGCATTGTTCCTAGCTCATCGAGTATTTCATAAAACACGCCATCATATGAGAAAGAAAACATCCGACCACCGTGCGCCAACACGGCTGTACAAGTTGCCTGCAAACGCCCTTCTCCAAAAGTGAGCACGGTCCCCACCTTCACGCGCTTCGCTGGTTTGACGAGCGTCTCCCACACATCTTCTGCCTCTTGTTTCAATAACAGTACTTCTACTGCGCCACCTGTATCTTTCTTTGCACCAAATAAACGCGCAGGCAACACCTTTGTGTCATTCAATACTAAACAGTCGCCTGGCATGAGTTCATCTACAATTGCTGTGAAGGTTGTATCTGTGAGCGCCTTCGTATTTTTATCTATAATGAGTAAACGCGAATCCGCACGCGCTGGTAGCGGTGTTTGCGCGATCAATTCTTCTGGTAGTTCAAAATCAAATGCTTCTACTTTCATGCCATCACCTTTTATCATCGTCTCCTTCAACCTTACCTAGCATACACAGAAGTCATCAGAAGCGCAAGTCTTACAGACGACGCAGAAGTGACACGACGACTGAGAGCACGATGCTAACAATAATACATGTCACAATGGGAAAAAAGACGGTCGTTCGTTCACCTTTCCATACAATGTCACCTGGCAACCGTCCCAGTGGCAACCAGCGGTCAACGAGCAACCAAATACAACCGACAACTACGAGCGCCACTCCGACTGCAATAATGACTTTAGCCATGTGCATCTTCCTGCGGTTGTAATCCATAATGCGCGTAACATTGTCTTGTCACAACGCGTCCTCTTGGCGTGCGTTGCACAAAGCCGATTTGTAACAAATACGGCTCATACACTTCTTCGATCGTGTCTGACTCTTCGCCAATTGTAGCTGCGATGGTGTCTAAACCGACCGGTCCGCCAGAAAACTTCTCCATCATCCCTCTTAGCAATTTGTCGTCAATATGGTCGAGTCCAAGAGGATCCACTTGCAACGCTTCTAGGGCGCTGCACGCGATATCATATGTCACCGTTCCATCGCTTTGTACTTGCGCAAAATCACGGACTCGGCGCAGTAACCGATTGGCAATTCGCGGCGTCCCACGTGAACGACGAGCAATTTCTAATGCCGCTTCTTCGGCTAACGATACGCCAAACACCCTCGCTGAACGCGTCACAATTTGTATGAGCTCTTCCGGTTGATAATATTCCAACCGCAACAAAACGCCAAATCGGTCTCGCAATGGTGAAGAAATCATGCCAGCTCTCGTTGTTGCCCCGACCAATGTGAACGGTGGTAAGTCTATTCGTACCGAACGAGCGGTCGGTCCTTTCCCAATGACAATATCAAGACAAAAATCTTCCATTGCCGGATAAAGCACTTCTTCAACGACACGGTTAAGACGGTGAATTTCATCAATGAATAGAACATCGCCCGGCTCAAGTGCCGTTAACACTGCCGCCAAGTCACCCGCTTTTTCAATTGCCGGTCCTGATGTGACCCGTAACTCTCCACCCATTTCCGCGGCAATAATCGCGGCTAGTGTTGTCTTGCCAAGCCCCGGCGGCCCGTATAAAAGCACGTGGTCTAACGCTTCCTTGCGCATACGCGCAGCCTTTAAAAACACAGACAAGTTTTGTTTAACAATTTCTTGTCCGATGTAATCAGCCAACGTTTGTGGGCGTAACTGCGTTTCATTTCGCTCTTCTTGTTCACTCGCTGTCCCGGTGACAAGCCGCTCCTCCATTCAGAGACACTCCTTTCTATACAAGGAATAACATTTACTGGAAATCATCCATTCCTTCCTTGTATATGCTTATTTCAGCATCATTTGTAACGCCCGACGTACATACGTCTCCGTTGACAACCCTTCTCCTTGTAGTTGTTTTTTAACTTTTTTCAGCTCTTTCTCACTGTATCCAAGGGCACGCAATGCTTCAAGTGCATCTATCAACGCTTCAGATGTCTCTGCAGTTGTGTGTGCATCCTCTCCAGGAAGTGGCACGCCTGCCTCTAAAAACACGCTCACCTTTCCTTTCAAGTCTAAAATCATTTGCCGGGCAGTCTTCTTCCCTACACCTGGAAAACGCACTAAAAACGCTTCATCTTCCGCTTCAATCGCACGCGCAACTTCAGTAGGCTCACCAGCCGCAAGCAACGCTAACGCCCCTTTAGGGCCAATCCCAGATACATTCAACAATTGCTCAAACAATTCTCGTTCCATTTCCGTTTGAAAACCAAAAAGTCGCTCACTATCTTCACGCACATAATGATATGTAGCGATCGTTACATCTGTATCAAGCCATTGCGAGAAACGATATGGATTTGCACAATGTGCTTGGTAGCCAACGCCGCCAACATCAACAACGATATATGTGGGCGCTATTTTCACAAGGGTTCCTTTTATGTAATCAATCATCAATTCGCTCCTCTCTAAAGACGAACACCTATTTCTATTTTATCATACCGATCTGATTCCGTCACCCTGGCAACATGTTCAATACAAAACAGTTTTCACATCATTTTCACAAAATGTTTTATTACCACCGTATAAAACCCATTAAAATGGAAACAAAGGATAGAAAGGAGCGTGTAAACAATGAAAGCAATGAAAAAGTTATTCATTCCATTATGCCTATTGGCACTCGTCGCTTGCGGAAATAGCAACAAAGCAGATGAAACGGCTGAGCCAGCGAATGAGGCGAAGCAAGCAGATGAAGTGTTAACGATTCGCGCAATGAATTGGAATTTTGACAAAGAAAAATACGAAGTTCCCGCTGGAGAAGTCACCATTACATTGGAAAATACAGAGGGACACCACGGGGTTGTGATTGAGGGAACAGATGTTGAGATTAGTGGCGACGACAGCGTCACCACAACGTTAGAACCTGGGGAATACAAAATTATTTGTAGTATCCCGTGTGGCACAGGTCACACAGAGATGGTGTCTACGCTAGTTGTAAGCTAAAAGAAGTGCTGAAAAACAAGATGGATTGACGCAAGGTTCTTGCGCCAAACCATCTTGTTGATTTATGAGACCTTAACGCATCGGTTGCCTTAACATATCACGCATGTCGTCAAGCATATCGGTAAATGTGTCTTCCATTTCTTCAAATGCCGTTCCAGAACGCAATTGGTCGTCCATTTTCCGCAATGTTGAAAATGCGTAATCATCAGATGTGACCGTCACATTTTTGTCTTCACCAACTAAGCGTGCTACTTCTGCTTTCACGCGTGCATGCACACCGTCATCACCATCATCTGGCACGTATCCAACAACAACATCATTGCCATGGATCATGACACGCGCTTCTATAACTCCATCAATTTTTTCAACCTCTTCTGTGATGCGACGCACTTCTTTGCCATAGTAATCACGATGATATTGCAACGGCGTTTCGTTCACACGTTGTGTGGCGCGATGATGACCTCGCTTGTTGTATCCTTGTCCTTGAAACATCATGCCACGGTTGTCTCTCCGCCCCATTCTGTTAATAAATCCGTCTTCATCCACCATACCTACACGATTATTTCCAGTAATACCCCGCTCCTCGGGTATCACTTTTGCCCGTATGCCATCGCTTGCGCCGTTCTTATATTGATATGCACGGGTACGACTCGTATTCATCCCTACGTCATCTCGGATTGTTCGGCTATATTTGGATGTGCCTTGATTATTTTGGATTCGATTACGTTTATACCCTGCATTATAATCGTACGGATAAGCACGATCACCGTCGACAATACGCTCATCCATCTGTGTACGCGTACGTTGTGACTCCATACCCGTTGTATTTCCACAAGCCGTCAAACTACTGACAAGCACAGTCGCGCAAAGCACTGATAACGTCATTTTTTTCAATGCTCATTCCCCCCTTTCCTTTATAGTTTGCGCGTAAATTTCACTGTTAACCTGTTAGATGTTGCCTCTCCCACCAAAGGAAAAAAGCCGACGCATTCTCATCGGCCTTTCCCGTGCTTCTTTTAATCGTAATACTCATTTTTTTCATGGTAACCATTTACCATTTGGGGCGTTTGTGCCATTGGGGCATTTCGTGGCGGCTCATACATTTGCTGGTAAGCGGCGGTGGAAGCTGGTGGTCGGGTCGTTACATACGCAGGCGCCTGTCTATGGTGTGGAGGCATCTGTGGTGGTGCACTTGGAGGCTGGTTGGCCATTCCAGGGGGCGGTGACGGATAACCCATTTGCCCAACATGATCTGACCTATCTTGATAAAAACCAGAGACATGTGGCGGTGCTGTATTCATTGGCGCTGGTGGTCCATTGCGATATTCCGGAACTTCTCTTCCAATTTTTTGAGTATGATACGTATTTGTTTGTTGCGGTGCGCCAGGAGGAGAGCCATAATTATTTGTTGGAATACTTCTGTAGTCAACTGTTTCAGACTGCCTAAACTGCTCATTAATATGTTGTGTCCCTTGATCTAACGCTCCATTATACTGTGACATCTCTTGTAAAGGTAAAACATTTGTTTGTGACGGATGGTACCTTGCCGGAGAAGGTGGTGCACTCATTTGAGGAGCCGTACCAACAGGCATTTGCATACGCATATTTTGATGGCTTCCTCTTGATTGACTGCCTGTATTTGGATAAGATGATGGCGGATTCATTGGCATTGGGTATTGTTTTTCATTTCCATAAAATGGCGGTGCAGCAGGTGATACGCGGTGCATTTGTGCGTTTGGATAATTTGGCTGCGTCGTTCCCATATACGATCCAGATCCACAATTAGGACACGCCGGACGTGGAGGTAATGGTTGTGGCGCTCGTTGATTTGAAACGTGCGTTTGCGTCATTGTTTCTTGAGCAGATGATTGATTCATCTCATCATAAGACTGTTCATCCCGTTCTTTTGTCGAACCTTTAATGGAGATGACCGGCTCATTTTTTTCTTCTGTTGTCTGCTGTGATTCCTTACGCACCGCCACTGTACCTGTTGGCACTTTTACTTTCATGCCAGGCATTAACATTTCCGGGTTAGACAACGCATGATTCGCCTCTTTTAATTGTTCATAATCGACCTCATACTTTTTTGCCAACTTCCATAATGTATCTCCTTTTTGCACAATATGAATCCTCATGAAAATTCCCTCCTCAATTGATGTGCATGCGTTATCCAAACTGTAACAGTATTAACATGTCTTGTTTTTCTCTTAGGAATACCGGAATAACGATCCATCACCAATTTATGAACAATCATGACGACTTAGACCAAAAAAGCGTGAACATGACGTCCACGCTTTTGATGATAAATTTACACATGTGCAAGCATCCGCTCCAGTGCTAACCTGGCATCTACAGCGACTTTTTCTTCGACCTTAATTTCATATTGATACACACCTTCTTGCAATAAATCTAACGTCCACGCCAAGTGCTCTAAATCAATTCGGTTCATTGTGAGACAGGCACACATCGTTTTATTCAAGGAATAGACGTGTTTATCTTGATGAATCATCGCTAACCGATTGACCAAATTCATTTCTGTGCCCACAGCCCAAGAAGTACCAGGTGCTGCGCGTTTTAATTGCTCAATAATATAATGGGTACTGCCCGCATCATCTGCAGCTTGCACAACTTCATACGTACATTCAGGATGAACAATGATCTTTGTCTCAGGCTCTTTCTCACGAATGGTGGCAATTTGTTCAACAGTGAACTTTTCATGGACAGAGCAATGTCCTTTCCATAAAATCACTTTAATCTCTTGCCAAGACACATCCTCCGCCATTTCTAGTTCATGTGTTAACGGATTCCAAACAGCCATTTGCGCCAGCGGAATTCCGAGTGCCGCTGCTGTGTTACGCCCTAGATGCTGATCCGGTAAAAATAATAATCGCTCCTTTTGAGAAAAAGCCCACTCAATCATCTTGGCTGCATTAGAAGAAGTCACACATGCGCCCCCATGACGGCCACAAAATGCTTTAATATCGGCAGAACTGTTGACGTACGTCAACGGCAAAATGGTGTCACTAAATTGCGCTGTTAACGCGTCCCATGCGCGATTCGTTTGCGCCATCGTCGCCATGTCTGCCATCGAACAGCCAGCTTGCAAATCCGGTAACATGACCCGTTGATTTGCTGTGGTTAACATGTCAGCTGTTTCCGCCATGAAGTGCACACCACAAAAGACAATAAAAGGTGCACTTTCTTGCCCACAAAGCTGGGCTAATTGCAATGAGTCTCCTGTTACATCGGCAAATTGAATGACTTCTTCACGCTGATAATGGTGCCCGGGAATGAGTAAATCCGTGCCAAAAAATTTTTTTGCTTTTTTTATCCGTTCCTGCTTTTCCGCCATCGACATTTGCCGGTACATGTCCGGCAGGCGGGTCATTGCTGTTAATTGCATAGAAAAAACCTCCTATTAAGAATACAGAGCTCGGCGCGGGAAGTCAGACTTTCACTTTCCGGCTTCTAATTTCCGATTTCTGGATGAGCATACTTAAATCAATGGATCGAACAGAATGGGTTAGAAATCCAAGAGAGAGATAATCGACTTTCGTCCCGCGATAAAGTGGCAGCGTTTCCATGGAAATCCCTCCTGAAGCCTCCGTTGCAATCGTTTCTGGCACAAGTTGTACGTAACGTTTGATTTCATCTGGTGTGGCATTGTCAAACATGATGACGTCTGCTTGTGCTGCCACTGCTTCACGTATTTCATCTTCATTTGTCGTTTCCACTTCAATTTTTAACAATGGTCCAGCATACTGACGTACACGGGCAACTGCTTCAGCGATGGATCCACAGGCCGCAATATGATTTTCTTTTAACATCACTGCATCATCAAGTCCTTTGCGATGATTGCAGCCACCACCGATACGAACGGCGTACTTCTCCAACATACGTAACCCAGGGGTGGTTTTCCGTGTGTCACATAAACGAATGGTTGGATCGGCCAACGTTTCCACCGCCCGCCTCGTTAATGTGGCAATGCCACATAACCGCTGCAACAAATTGAGCAACACACGCTCAATGATGAGCATTTGCTTCACCGAGCCATAGACACGTAACACTTCGACACCGGCAACAAGCGACTCCCCATCTTTCATCACGTGTTTCACTGTCAATTCGGTCCCAAATTTGGTAAACATCCGTTCAACAACTTTTTCACCAGCAAAGATCCCTGCTTCTTTTGCGACAATGACTGCCTCTGCTCGTTCAGTTGTAAAAATCGCTTCTGTTGTCACGTCGCCGCGTCCAATATCTTCTTGTAAAAACTGCTCAATTTGTGTATCAAGTACAAATGTGTTCATCGCATTCCACCTGCTCATCTTTATTTACTTTAAGAAATGGCTCCTTTGTATGTTGAAAACAAACATCGACTGTACGCCACTCCGGTACTGCCTCTGGAAAATCTGTGCGAATATGGTTTCCACGTGACTCTGTTCGTTGCAAAGCCGCCTCTGTCATCAAGCAGGCAAGCTCGAACAAATGCACATCTTCCCACCATGTTTGCGCATCTACTCTTGGCGCTGCAGAAGTATTTATAAATGATTGTAACCATTCACGCATGTAAAGCAGTCCTTGTCTCGTTCGTTTAATGCCAACAAACTCAGTCATATGTTGTTGTAATAACGTCCGCGTAGGTAAGGCGTGTGAAAGCGGTGGTGCCGTATGATTCAATCCCATTCGCTCACAAATTTTATATTGGTCATGCTGTAAAATATGGTTTGCCGCACGCTCGGCAAATACAAGTCCTTCTAATAACGAATTACTTGCTAAACGGTTCGCGCCGTGCACCCCTGTACATGCTACTTCACCAACGGCGTATAAGCCACCTACTGCACTTAAGCCGTTATCATCTGTTTCAACACCGCCACATAAAAAGTGGGCGCCTGGTTCAACGGGGATATACGCTTTCGTTGGATCAATCCCTGCTGCTATACAACACTTTGCAATATATGGGAAACGCTCTTGAAACTGCGGCAAGTGACGCGCGTCTAAGAAAACTTCTTCCCCGTCTTTGATTGCATCAAACAAAACACGTGCAACCACATCTCTGCTTTCTAACTCGCCATTCGGGTAGTTAGCTAATAGACGCTGACCGTATCTATTGACAAGGTAAGCCCCTTCTCCACGTACCGCTTCACTAACAAGTGCACCTTGCTCACTTTTTAACAAAGTTGGGTGGAACTGCACAAATTCAAGATCTTTTAACACCACCCCAGCGCGATAAGCTAGCATGAATCCATCACCAGTTGCAAACGAAACATTGGATGTCCGTGTATATAACTGACCTGCGCCGCCACTTGCTAAAATGACACATCGCGACGTAATTGCGCGCTTCGTCGTCACAACACCAATGACTGCCTTCTTTTCCACTTCAATTGACGTCACCATTTCATGTGAAAGAATTTGCACACGCCCTTGGACGTGATGCCACAAACAGTCAATGATTGCTTTTCCTGTCTGATCTTTATACGCATGCAAAATTCTACGCTTGCCGTGTGCGCCTTCGTGACCGAGGACGTAGTTGCCTTGAGACTGCTCAAACGGCACGTCAAGTGCGCGCAATTGATGTGCAATATGTGGTGCCGCTTCTGTTAATTTATATACATTTTGTAAATGGTTATGATGATAACCGGCTTGAAGCGTATCCTGTGCATGATCGTGTGGATGATCGTGTGCACCAACAGCCGCTGCCATACCACCTTGGGCTAGAGAAGAGTTGCTTTGTTTCACCTCACCTTTTGTCACTAATATGACTGGGAGATGGTCTGCTAATAGATGTGCAGCCATCAGCCCTGAAACTCCTGTACCGATAATGACAACCGGAGATTGTTTCATCGACTCACCTACTTTACAGTTGTCTTGTCACCTATATTTACATAAAATAGAGGAAAAGACAATACAAATTTACGACTTTCGTGAGGAGATATAGCAAATGATTTATTTAGATTATAGCGCAACAACCCCGATGTCAGAACAAAGTTTAACCACTTATGTCGAGACAGCACGGATCGCTTTTGCCAATGCGAATAGCAACCATACTGCCGGAATCGAAGCACAAACGATCCTTTCACGTTGCCGAGCTACATTTGCCCGAAAGATCGGGCGAAGTGCAGATGAAATTTTCTTTACCGGCTCCGGATCAGAAGCAAATTTTTTAACGATCACATCACTTGCTCTCGCAAACGAGAAAAAAGGCAAACATTTGCTCACGACGAAAACTGAGCACCCCTCTGTTCTAGAAACGTTTGATCACTTGGAAAGTATTGGATACGAAGTAACTTATATTCCCGTAGATCATGCGG
Organism: Shouchella lonarensis; assembly: GCF_900096965.1. Classification (GTDB taxonomy): domain Bacteria; phylum Bacillota; class Bacilli; order Bacillales; family Bacillaceae_D; genus Shouchella; species Shouchella lonarensis. Next base: position 65,430 of record NZ_FMYM01000006.1, read on the forward strand.
GTTTTCTTTGCCTATCATCATTAAAAAAGGCGATTCGTCCGACGACCACGCTCGCTTCCTTCGCCCACGCTTCTTCAGAGATTGGCACGATTCAACCGATCACTGACATTAGCGCGATTTTACGAAAACATGATATCATTTTCCATAGCGACTGTGTACAGACACTCGGGAAGATTCCACTTCCTTTACACGAGGTCGATGCAGCTAGCTTTTCTGCCCACAAACTTTACGCACCTAAAGGGATTGGTGCCGCGTATATTGCCAACCGGCATCACTGGCTCCCATTCTACACGAGAGCAAATCACGAAAACGGCTTTCGTCCCGGGACTGTCGACGTGCCTGCCATTGCTGCATTTACAAGTGCCATTGATCATGCACTGACTGTTCAGGAAACGTGTATGTATAAGCTATCGCACCTCCGTGACCACGTGATCACCACCTTAACAACGTCGTCCGCCTTCACACTTGTCGGTGCAAAAAAGACGCGCCTGCCGATGCATCTCGCTTTTTTAGTCGAGGGCTGGAGCGGACAACAATTTATGCTAGAATGTGATCGTCACGGCATTCAAATTGCGATTGGACCTGCTTGCCGTGTTGGACAAACTGAGCCATCTGAAGCATTGAAAGCGATCGGGCTAAGTCGGGCTGATAGTGACCGCTACATTCGGATCACACTCGGGGAACCGACCACCGAAATAGAAATTGAAACCATGCTACACACGTTTGAAAAACTCATTATTGAAAGAGGTCACATATGGAAAACAAAAAATTACATGGAGAAAACAGACGCAAAGCTTTAATTGAATGGCTCAAAGAAGCAACGCAACCGCTCCCAGGACAACTACTTGCCAAGCGCGCACGTGTTAGTCGGCAAGTGATTGTCCAAGATATGTCGATTTTAAAAGCAAAAGAGGCGCCGATTTTAGCGACACCCCAAGGTTATATTTATTTAAAGGATAGGAAAACCGAACAACGCACGCGCGTTATTGCCCTCAAGCATCCTCCCGACAAAATGACGGACGAGCTGTATATTTTTGTTGATCACGGCATCACGGTGCTTGACGTCACAGTGGAACACCCGGTCTACGGTGAGATGACAGGTACCCTTCACCTGTCCAGCCGCCAAGATGTTGATCGGTTTTGCCAAAAAATGAGCGCAACAAATGCACCGCTGTTATCAACCTTGACCGATGGTGTACATTTACACCGTGTTGCTTTTGAACGGGAGGAACAGCTTGAAGCTGCACTTGAAATATTAGGAAAGGAAGGATTTTTGCTATAGCTGCGTACCATTAATATGGTCGCGCAGTTCACGCCTGATGTTAGCGCTTTCAAAATGATTCTTGCTATGTTACGATAGACTTGCAATAACATATGGATTCTCAAGGGTGGACGGCATTCCCCGTAAGAAAGGGGGTGTCGCGATGAGCGTCTTTCAGTCTTTGGTATTAATGATTGCCTTTGCTGGATTAGTCGTCTCCATTATTACATTGGCACAACGCCAAAAATAATCCCACCCTTGAGCCGGACAAGCCAGTGGGTGGGAAACACCTTACTCTTGCCGTCCTCCCTTGTAGAGGAGTCCGGTTATTGCAAGCCGCAGGTGTATGACCATCTGCGGTTTTTACTATTTTATGCACTGCTCAATTTAAGTATACACGGAGCGAGTAGCGGGCGTCAATCTTGTTGGAAGATCATTTCGCGCAATTTTTTGATCAAACCCGAACAAGCCGGTCAGTCAAACAATACCGGCTCCTCGTTTATACCTTACTCCACAAACTCAAATTCAAACTTTAATACACGCACGAGATCCCCATCTTGCGCGCCTCGTTCGCGGAGCGCTGCATCTACACCCATCGCCCGCATTTTACGCGCAAAGCGACGAATGGACTCATCGCGGGCAAAATCGGTCATTTTAAAGATTCGCTCCAATTCAGCACCATGTACTTCAAACACACCGTCATCGCCACGCGTAATGATAAACGGCTCGATGGGTTTCTCGTGTTTATAAACGACCCGCTCCTCCGTCTCTGTTTCTTCTTCATAAAGAGGGAATTCAGGCGCCTCATCCAGTGCATCTGCAATGATGAGCAACAGCTCGCGTACACCTTCTTTTGTGATCGCAGAAATTGGGTGAACCACGACATTTTTGCCGACTTCTTCTTTAAAACGTTGTAACTGCTCTGCTGCATTAGGCATATCCATCTTATTTGCAACGACAATTTGTGGTCGCTCTGTTAGACGCATATGATATTGTGCCAATTCATCATTAATCTTCCGATAATCATCAACTGGATCGCGTCCTTCTGTACCAGCTATATCAACCACATGGACAATGACACGCGTCCGCTCAATATGTCGTAAAAATTGATGACCAAGTCCGACACCCGCGTGCGCGCCTTCGATGAGACCAGGTAAGTCAGCCATGACAAAACTTCGACCATCTTGTGTATTAACAACGCCTAAGTTTGGCGTTAGCGTTGTAAAGTGATAATCCGCAATCTTCGGTTTTGCCGCTGAGACAATAGACAACAACGTCGATTTTCCAACACTCGGGAATCCTACTAAACCGACATCAGCCAGCACTTTTAATTCCAATACAATCATACGCTCTTGTCCAGGCTCGCCATTCTCCGCATGATCAGGTGCGGGATTGGCTGGCGTCGCAAATCGTACATTGCCACGACCGCCACGACCACCTTTTGCGACAACCGCACGCTCGCCATGCGCCGTCAAGTCCGCCAATAACGTACCCGTGGCCTCATCACGAACGATCGTACCAGGGGGGACCTTGACAACAAGATCAGAGGCATTTCTTCCATGCATATTTTTACTCATCCCATGCTCTCCACGTGGTGCTTTAAAGTGACGATTGTACCGAAAGTCCATTAACGTACGTAACCCTTCATTCACTTCGAAGATCACACTTGCGCCTCTTCCACCATCACCGCCAGCAGGACCACCATCCGGCACATATTTTTCACGACGGTAAGCAACCATCCCATTTCCACCGTCGCCGCCTTTCGTATACACGGTCACTTTATCAATAAACATGTTTCCACCTCGCCTAAATTCATCCTTTTTGGATGATTACCTGCACACAATTATGAGTCCTTCATATACTAGTTATTGTTGATTGCTTGTTTACACATGTATGCCAACCACATGCATGTCCAAGTGATCTTCATCAGCTAAGAAAATCATTACACAATGCGTATGCCAACAGTGAACTGCCTTGCATCTACAAAGAGAAGGTTTTTCTTATTGTTGGTTCACAACTCATACTGCACGCCTTTTAGTGTAACATAAAGCGCACCTTTTAGTCAGTCCTCTAGTTATTTTTAAAGATCAACACGGTATAAACATTGAAGCAACATCGTTGTCTTCTACCAATGAGTATATCTTATCCGAATGTTAAAACATATTATTAAGAAGTTCTTTTGACATGTCGTCAAGAATACAATATCACGTACTTGAAAAAAAGTATTTTACAAATTGGCTCAAGTCCTTTATACTGTGTATGAGAAGTCAATTCTAACACAGGAAAGGAGCGAGCCAACATGACAATGTTATTTGCATCAACACGCACACCACAACTGTATATAAGTTCATGTCCTCCTCCTTATGTCCGTTTTTTTGTGCGGAAGTGACTTTTAAAAAAGTCGCAGGGCATGCGCCTGCACTAGCATCATACGTACACCAAACCGCAGGCATTTCTGTGGCCTTTTTGTGTGCAGAAGATGGAAAAATAAGGGAGGAGACGAACAGATGAATACAAATTGTAAACAAAAATCAAAACAACCAACTTTGAGGGAACAGGTGCTAGGGTTTACCTGAAACGGCACCTCTGTATGAAAGGAGGAACCAATCATGACTTTTTCATTTATCTTTTTCACAGTCACGATTAAAAAGCGGTCCTACTCTTCTGAAGAGCTTGAGCTCTTTGTACAAGAAGAGAAAATGGCGCAAGAGCAAGAAGCTGTGAGAAATAAATATACGCACTTCCACTGGTAAGGAAAAAAAGTGACAGGAGCTGGCGCGGGCAATGCGTCAGCTCTCTTCATGTACTAATTCTTTGGCTGCTTCTTCTCCTTGCACAACACAATCAGGTAAGCCAACACCTTGAAAAGCCGCGCCAACAACATGAACACGTGGATACATTTTGGCCATTCGTTCATAAAACATGGTGACTTCTTCAACATGACCTACTTTGTATTGCGGCATTGCCTGCTTAAAGCGCGTCACTTTATAAAAAAGCGGTGCACCTTTTATCTCCATCACCTTTTTTAAATCGCTTAACACAGCGGTCACAATGTCTTCATCAGATGCGTCGACGATGCTTTCATCTTCCGGTCTCCCAACGTATGCACGTAAAAGCGTGTAACCTTCTCGCGATGTATGCGGCCACTTTTGATCCGTCCACGTACATGCAGTAATGACTTCATCGCCACCTCTTGCAACGACAAAACCAGTTCCTTCATGTGTATTGTTTACTTGTTCATCGCAAAAAGTAAGTGCCACAGTTGCACAAGACGTCGCTTCCATGTTTTCCACGTACGAAAAAGGGGTGCGATTCACAAACAGTGCCGCCGCTTGTTTTGGTGGCGTTGTCACAATACACGCATCATATACACACGCGTCTTCTCCATCAAATGATATACGGTATGTTCCTGATTCTGTTTTGTCTATTGCGGTAACTACTGTGTTCAAATGTAACGCATCTTTCCGCAATGATTGACTCGCTGCTGCTACAACAGATAAAAGTCCAGATCGAACGGTTAAAAACAGTCCTTGTTTTTTAGTGGTGTCACTTTTTGTCCTCGTTTCTTGTAGTCCTTTTATGACACTCCCATATGTCTCTTCAAGTGTTAAGAAGACAGGAAAGGTTGCTTTCATACTCAGTTCGTCAATATTGCCACCATAAATGCCACCAAGCAATGGTTCAATCAGGACGTCTACCATCTCGTCCCCAAACCTTGTTCGAAAAAACGTGCCAACTGATATATCCCCACCATCTTTGACCACTCGAGGAATCCTTTGTTCTTTTACAACACGCGCCTTTCCTTCTTCAGATAAAAGCGTTGTTTGCGAGAATAAACCTAAGTCTGTTGGGATACCAAGTACCGCTTGTTTTGGCGTTTCATGTAGCCTACCTTGCTTAAGCACAAACGCACTTCCACGATGATTATACGTCAAATCGTCTTCTAAACCGATACGCCTAATAAAGTCGGTCATACGTGTTTTCCTTGCCAAATAGGAGTCGGGACCACCCTCAATGACAAAGCCATCTGTGTCATATGTGCAAATCTTTCCACCCGCTCGTCCACTCGCTTCAAATACATCGTAATCACAAAAGCCATGTTCTTCTAACCAACAAGCCGCTGCCAGCCCTGTGATCCCCGCACCAATAATCGCAATGCGTGGTTTACGCGTCATAACGAACCTCTACAAGCCGTTTCTCCACGACACTTGCAAGTACCTGCAAAAAAGCAGGATCAGCATTTGGCATCGGCGGACGGAAATAGTCTACGCCTAATTCATCGGTTACCACTTTACATTCGTAATCATTGTCGTAAAGCACTTCCAAATGTTCCGCAACAAATCCGACTGGACAATACATAAATGCCGTGTAACCAAATTGCTTATGCAAATCACGTGTCAAATCTTGTACATCTGGACCGAGCCATGGCTCAGGTGTGTTCCCTTCGCTTTGCCAACCAACTGCATAATGAGAAATATTTGCAAGCTCAGCTAATTTATCAGCTGTTTCTTGTAATTGTTGTGGATACGGATCACCTGTAGCGATAATTTTTTCTGGTAAACTATGTGCTGAAAAAACGACACATGTTTTGCTTGGATCGTCTACTTTTTTCATCTCTTTTTCAATATTTTCCTGCCAATAACGTAAAAAGGATGGTGCCCCGTACCAACTTTCTATTGTATGAATCTTTGGTCCGTCAATTTCTGTTGCCATACGTAGCGCACGGTCATTATATGATTTCACGCTAAATGTAGAAAAGTGCGGCGCTAACACGAGCGACACCGCTTCTTCAATGCCGTCTGATTTCATATGTCTCACGGCATCTTCAATAAACGGTTCAATATGTTTTAAACCAAGATATGGCACAAACTCATATTTTTCTTGGTGTTCATTAAGCACTTTTGCCAACCCATTCGCTTGCGCATCCGTAATTTCTGCTAGTGGACTAATGCCACCAATTGCCTCATAGCGCGCTGTCAGATCAGCAAGTGCTTCTGGAGAAGGTGGTCGCCCACGGCGAATGTGGGTGTAGTAAGGTTCAATTTCTTCTTTTCTTCGTGGGGTTCCATACGCCATCACGAGCAACCCAATTTTCTTTTTCATGTTTATTTATCCTTTCAGTTGTTGCTTTTTTTCAAACGAATACGCATGAATAAAGGCTGTTAAACGCTTTAACGTCTCAGGCTTCACTTCTGGAAACACACCTTGCCCTAAATTAAAAATAAACCGTTCCGATTGCATTCCTTGATCCAAAATTTCTTTCGCTTTCTCCTCAATGACCGCCCATGGTGCAAGCAAAAGAGACGGGTCCAAGTTTCCTTGAATCCCTTTATGTACACCTTGCGCCCGTGCTTCAGAAATTGACATGCGCCAGTCCATCCCTAACACATCAACAGGCATCTCTTGCCAAGTCGTTAACAAATGGGTTGCACCGACACCATGTAAAATAAGCGGCACACCTTTTGGCTTGATCGCATGCAAAATACGCGTAACAACTGGTTGAACATAACGAATATAATCATCTCGATTCAATGCACCAACCCACGAATCAAATAATTGAATGGCTTGTGCACCAGCATCAATTTGCGCATGAATATAAGCAATCGTCATGTCGCCAAGCTTGTCCATTAAACGTGCCCATGCATCCGGCTGCCCGTACATGAATGCCTTTGTCCGGTGATAATTGCGTGACGGACCGCCTTCAATCATATAGCTCGCAATCGTAAACGGTGCACCACCAAATGTGATGAGTGGCACCATTAAATCTTTGCGTAACAACCTAATTGTGTCTAATACATGTCGTACATCTGTCTCAGGTTGTAATGTCCCCAACCTTTCTACATCAGCCATACATGTGATCGGATTCCCAATGACTGGTCCAATACCTGATTTAATTTCCACATCCACACCGATAAAAGGAAGCGGCGTCATAATATCTTTGTATAAAATTGCTGCATCTGTGTCGTACTGCTCGACTGGTAGTTTGGTCACATATGCACATAACTTTGGGTCATGAGTAATATCAAATAATGAATGGGTTTCTTTAATTTTACGATACTCTGGCTGAGATCGCCCTGCTTGACGCATATACCAAACTGGTACACGATTATGTACCTCTCCTTGGCATGCCTTTAAAAAGTTGTCATTAAATGCTGTTCTTCCTACACTCACTTATCTATCCCCTTTCCCACAACATGTTTACATATGTGGTGGTGACCTCTCTCTTTATCATAATAACCTTGTTCACACTTGTATACACCTAATACACGATTGTCACGAAATTGATCCATTCACATATGATACGGCAGGCAAATATCGGTCAATATTTTCCTATTTATTATCACCTTACTTCAGCAAATGTCAACTAGCATAATTATTTCAAGAAGGATCTTTCTATACTGAACTACTGCCTTTACGCGTCATTTTGAGCAGTAACTCTGTCACATTAACCGCTGACGTATCACTGAATGCCGGGGACGTTATTGGTCTTTTCTATGAAGCTAGTGGTCTAACACTCAACCTTAACTTAGGAGGGGCTGTAGGTACAGGGACCATCTGGTCAGTTCACCGTCTAACTTAGGAGACATTTTTCACAACTCCCCCGTCACTCTTTTTCAAAAGATCATTCCTATGCATAAACCCATTATTAATACACGCTCCGTAGAAAGGAGGAAAACACATGTCTCATAGGAGCTGCCGTTGTTTTTGCGATTATACAACAAGTGTTAAAAAATGCTCATGTCAGTCACTCTGCTGTTCAACATCCAGTAAGGATCATCTTATAAAATTTATTATACTTATATTATCAGAGCTTATTAATTTAATAGACATTGTTGGAGCTACTGGCGCCACTGGTGCTACGGGCGCTACCGGAGCCACTGGTTCCACCGGTTCTACTGGCTCTACCGGTTCTACTGGCTCTACCGGCGCTACTGGAACTACTGGCGCTACCGGGGTCACTGGTGCTACCGGGGCTACTGGTGCCACCGGGGCTACTGGAACGACCGGGGCCACTGGGGCTACTGGTGCTACCGGAGCCACTGGCGCCACTGGCGCTACCGGGGCCACTGGTGCTACCGGAACTACTGGCGCTACCGGGACTACTGGAACGACCGGAGCTACTGGTTCTACCGGGGCTACTGGCGCTACCGGCTCTACCGGAGCCACTGGCGCTACTGGCGCTACCGGGGCCACTGGAACGATCGGAACTACTGGCGCTACCGGGACTACTGGAACGACCGGAGCTACTGGCGCTACCGGGGCCACTGGAACGACCGGAACTACTGGCGCTACCGGCTCTACCGGGGCCACTGGTGCTACCGGAACTACTGGCGCCACTGGTGCCACTGGTGCTACGGGCGCTACCGGAGCCACTGGTTCCACCGGTTCTACTGGCTCTACCGGCGCTACTGGAACTACTGGCGCTACCGGGGCCACTGGTGCTACCGGAACTACTGGTGCCACCGGGGCTACTGGAACTACCGGGGCCACTGGTGCTACCGGAACTACTGGCGCTACCGGGACTACTGGAACGACCGGAGCCACTGGTTCTACCGGGACCACTGGCGCTACCGGGACCACCGGCTCTACTGGCGCCACTGGAACGACCGGAACTACTGGCGCCACTGGAACGACCGGGGCCACTGGTGCTACCGGAACTACTGGTGCCACGGGATCTACTGGAACGACCGGGACCACTGGTGCTACCGGAGCCACTGGCTCCACCGGGTCTACTGGAACGACCGGGGCCACTGGTGCTACCGGAACTACTGGCGCTACCGGGGCCACTGGTGCTACCGGCTCTACCGGAGCCACGGGATCTACTGGAACGACCGGGACCACTGGTGCTACCGGAGCCACTGGCTCCACCGGGTCTACTGGAACGACCGGGGCCACTGGTGCTACCGGAACTACTGGCGCTACCGGGACCACTGGTGCTACCGGCTCTACTGGCGCCACCGGCTCTACCGGCGCCACTGGCGCTACCGGGGCTACTGGCGCTACCGGAGCCACTGGCGCTACCGGAGCCACTGGCGCTACCGGGGCTACTGGTGCTACCGGCTCTACCGGAGCCACTGGCGCTACTGGCGCTACTGGTGCTACCGGAGCCACCGGAACGACCGGAACTACTGGCGCCACCGGGGCTACTGGCGCTACCGGCTCTACCGGAGCCACTGGCGCTACTGGCGCCACTGGTGCTACCGGAGCCACTGGTGCTACCGGAGCCACTGGCGCCACCGGGGCTACTGGAACGACCGGGGCTACTGGCGCTACTGGAGCCACTGGACCCCGTGGCATCACCGGACCTACTGGACTTAACGTTGCAATCACTGGTTTTTCGGCGCAAAGGGTTGCTTCAGTCGTTAGCTCGACTACACAATTAGATAATTGGGGGGTCACTTCGCCTTATTATCCAGGAACAGGATTTGATCCAGTTACCGGAAACTACACAGTGCCAATCACTGGAAGATACGCAATTAAGGCGATCATTAGTTACCAAACCACAGCGGCCATTAGTGTAACTCTCGGTGGAAATATTAATCCCTCCTTTGTCATTCGGAGGACCGTGCCACCTTTTACAGATCTTATCACTGGACTTATCCCGATATTGGATGTTAACGTTGCGCTAGTATTAAACTTACGAGCCATATTAGGCAATAGCTCCGTCACTTTAGCGGGAGATGTCTTTCTTAATGCAGGCGACGTCATTGGACTCTTCTATATAGCTGATGGACTGACCATTTCTCTCAATGTTGGCGCTATCGCACCATCTGGAACAATATGGTCTATGCACCGATTGACGTAAACACTGTTATTACAAACGAAAATAGGTTCAAAACATCGTGAGGCTATCCAAAAGATCACCATATATACCCTTTGGATAGCTCTTTTATTTTTTCAAATCCAATCACAATTACTTTGCACCTATTCACTCAATCCAAAATCCCTCTTTCAACGGATCTTCTGGATCAACAACAAACCGCATAAGGCCAACTACAAATGCATGAGGATATAGGTAAAGAACGTGATCTTTTCTTTCTCCATTGATTTCGTGGCCAAGGAAGTTTTGAATGCTTACCATGCCATCTTGTTTTTTCAACTGTGCATGTACCATCGCCCCAGACAACGGCGAACGGTCTATATGTCCTGCGTTAGTAACCGTTAAAAACGTTCGCTCATTGTAAAGGAATAATAAATCAAACGGGTCATAACAACGTCTTGCGTTTAGCCATGCTTCTCGGACATGTGTGAGCATATCGACAGAAAGATCAAGCGATGTTTTTTCGACCTGAATCACCTCATCCATCGTAACGACCCTTCCACTATCGTCCATTTCATAAATCAGCTCACGAATCGTATAATGCCTTGACTGACGATCAATCATCACTTCTATCCTCCCCGTCAGCCCATCAAATTGCATGACGTCTTTTCTCTTTCCTTCTACTTCCATCAGGTATGTCGCAACCGCAACATAGGCACCGGCGTGATAACGGCATGCACCTGATACATTCATGATCACGACGCCCGCTTGTGCTTTTTCAGAGACAGGCGGGGTCAATACGCACAAATACATGTCTTTATGTCCCCTTGGTTCGCGCATCGTCCGACGTAGCGAGACATCTTTTAGCATCATATCTTGATAATCAGCCAAATTTTTCACTTGAAGACAATGAGTGTCCCGCCACGAGACAACTCGGAACATCTCTCCAGCTACGTGAATATCTGTTGCTGCTGCATACATTTCTGTCCTCACGATCCATCGCCCCCATGTGCTTCCATCTCCGGAACCAACAAAAAACCATCCCGCAGCGGATCTTCTTTACTCAGTAAAAACTGATGGTGTCCAGTTACGTATGCTTGCCCTTTAATTTTATTTACGACACCGACATGTGCACCAACCTGTACCTGTTTTAACACTTCGCCATAAAAAACAGATCCCACAATGCTTTCATGTACAAACGTCTGACCAATGTTTAACTTTCCTTCCGTGAATAACGTCGCCATCTTGGCAGATGTTCCGGTACCACACGGAGAACGATCAATCCCCCCGGGGGGCACAATCACTGTATTTTTTACATCCGCATGGGGGTGTGTCGGTTCACCGTAAAATTCGATGTGGGTCAGTCCAGAGATAAATCGATTTTCTGAATGGACAATTGTTTCTGACGCATTGACTGCTTGACGAATGCGAATGGCAGCATCAATCAACGGTTGCGTATTTTTCGGATCCATCACTAATCCCGCTTCTTCAGCTGAAATGATCCCATAAAAGTTGCCGCCATACGCAATATCTATTGTGAGCAAACCAAATTCTGCTACATCCAAGGTAATTTGTTTATAGTGAAACGAAGGCACATTACAAAATGACACCGCACGGGCGCGTCCTGCCCGCACATCAATTTCCACCGGGACAAGTCCTGCTGGCGTATCAAAAACAATCTTTGTTTCCGATCCTTCATCATCCACAAGTCCTGCTTCAATTAAAGCTGTCGCACAACCGATCGTATCATGGCCACACATCGGCAAATAACCGCCTGTTTCAATAAAAATGGCCCCAATATCCGCATCGGGATGACACGGATCTTGTAACACTACCCCTGACATGACACTATGCCCTCTCGGTTCATTCATTAATGCTTGACGAAACCAATCATGATTGGCTTTCATATCCAACATTCGTTCACTCATCGTCTGTCCTTGTAATTTAGGTGCACCTGACAAAATGGTACGCGTCGGGTTGCCACCGGTATGTGTGTCAATCGTCGTCACGAGCTGATCTATATTCAAGTCACAACCTCCTTTTTTTCAAATCGTTCGAAACGAACAGGATACGGATCAATTGATGGCTCACAACCGTGGATTATTTCAGCCATGACCTTTCCAGTAATCGGCGCCAAACCGATCCCGTCTCCTTCATGACCTGCAGCAATGTAATAACCTGGCAATTGTGCAACTGGTGAAACAATCGGTAAATGGTCACGCGTCCACGGACGAAAGCCAAAATATACACGCAGCAAATGCATGTCTGCCAACTTCGGATAAAACCGCATGCAACGCCGGGCAATCGCACGTACCGCTTGCCAGTTCACTTGTTGGTGAAAACCAACAAATTCACGACTCGATCCAAGTAAAAAATTTTGGCTTGCTGTCGGTTCAAATACGAGTGCAGCACCATATTTTTCAGTCTCATGATCAACGACACGTTCTTGCCCAAATTTAGTCATTAAATAACTAAATTCCATCACCTTTCGCGGAGAAACGGGTACTTGTCGCGTTGAAACGAGGATGTGCCCTTTCCGTGGCACAATCGGGATATCAAGTCCAACCATCTCGCCAAACGTTGGTGCCCACACCCCGCCACAGTTCACCACCTTTTTTGTCGCAACTTGCCCTGTTGTCGTTTCAATCGTATACGTACCACGCTCTTGATCACGGACAATATTTTTTACCGCCGTATGCTTTAATAGCTTCGCCCCATACGCCTTCGCGCCCGCAAACAACGCATACGTTAACATGTACGGGTTCACTGTCGAGTCTGAGTGACATACGAGACCGCCTAAAAGGTCTTCTGCAAGATACGGCGACTCATGTCGAATATCTTGCTGGTCAAGCATTCGGAAATCAAGCCCAGCATCGGTTTGTTGCTGCACCCACTTTTCCGCCGCCACCATCTCTGCTTCTGTTTCACACACGAGGATACTTCCAGGCTTACGGTATTCAAATGACAGTGGCAGCTCTTTTGCTAACTCATCCAGCAATTGTTGGCTTTTTAATGTCATTTGACTATCAAATCCTGGCTCTTTATCAATTGCCAGGACATTGCCATCGCAATGAGAACTTGTGCCGCATGCTAATTCTCCTTTTTCAATGACCGTCACGTCATAACCTAACTTTGCCGTGTAGTACGCGACTGCGCAGCCAATAATGCCGCCACCAATGACAGCCACTTCTGTTTTCATCGTCCCCGCCACCTTTCTTACAATGAGACTTGCAAAATTCATGCCATGAACAACATGGACAAACGAGCCAACCATTCGTAAAATAAAGATATCGTTTTATCAATTTGTTCTTGGAGGGGTTTTCATGATTGATGCTACACCTCGTTACCTCGACTTTTTACAAACCAACGTGACAATCTACCATGTAAATCAAGACGAGTTACATCCACACAACCTTGGGCACGACGTGACATTCCTTACAGATGGGACGAGCTACTTTGCTTTAGAAAGCGTTTACTTAAAAGCGTTCCTTCAAATACAAACTTCTCTCAACGATATTCCATGGAAACGTGTAGAAACAGTCGCTAAAGATGACTTAAACACCTTCCTCCACCGCTGCGAGTCTTTAACAGAATATGTCCTTGTCTTTGATAAACAAAAAATACTTGGTTTTATTCAAATCCAAGCATTATTTCCAGAATTGGCGTCTTCATACGAGCACTTAAAGGCGTATGCCGACACCATTTTAGCGACAACCAATAGTAGCATTAGTGCCATTAATAAAGAGAGTCGTACGACCGTATGGACAAAAGGCGCAGAGAAACTTTTCTCAATTAAATCGACCGACATTATTGGTAAAGACATGCGTACCTTTTTTCCTGAATCTATGCTTCTTAACCTCGACATTATGAAAACGGGTCAAAGCGTTTATCAAAAACAGCACGAACCGCGGGAAGATTTAGCCGTGCTTATTAATGCCAATCCTATCCGATTACATGGAAAGATTATTGGCGCCGTCGCATCAGAAACAGATGTGACTACACAAACACAATTAACAAAAGCACTCCACTCTGCCAAACAAACGATTCACTCTTTACAACAACGTGTATCCTCCATGCAACCGGTGCATGACCCTTTTTATCATATTAAAGGCGCGAGTGCTGCCCTCGCAAACACTTTTGAGAAAATCAAACAAGTTGGACAAACCCCTGCCCGTGTGCTCCTGCTCGGAGAATCTGGCGTCGGCAAAGAACTATTTGCACGCGCCCTCCATCACATGCGCCATCCTGATCCAACCGCACCTTTCATCGCTGTCAACTGCGGTGCAATCCCGCACCATTTGTTTGAAAGTGAACTATTTGGCTATGAAAAAGGAGCCTTTTCCGGTGCGAGCAGTCAAGGGAAAAAAGGGAAATTTGCCCTTGCTGATGGCGGCACTTTATTTCTCGATGAAATTAGTGAGCTACCGCTTGACATGCAAGTAAAACTGTTGCGTGTCCTCCAAGAAGAAACGTACTTCGCCGTTGGTGGTACAAGACAAAAGCAATTGCACTGCCACGTCATCGCGGCAACAAATCAAGATTTAGAAAAGATGATTGCCGAAGGACTCTTTCGCGAAGACCTTTATTTTCGTTTGAATATTATTACCATCAATATTCCTCCGCTACGTGAACGTAAAGAAGACATCGTCGCGTTAAGCCATCATTTTTTATTTCAATACGCACAAACTTACCGTAAATCTATTCACGTCATTCCAAAAGAAGTGATGCTCGCGCTAATGGATTACGCATGGCCAGGCAATGTCCGCGAACTACAGCATACAATCGAACGACTTGTCGTGTTTTCAACAGACAATCAGCTACACTTAAAAGATCTCTCTTTTTCTACGGTTAACACGCACCAAACACTTATCGGCGATACACAATCAAGCGCGATAACCATCCGCCCGCTAAAAGAAGCGCTGACCGATCAAGAAAGACAAAGCATACAAGCCGCATTGACTCATACAAATGGTAATAAAGAGGAAGCTGCTCATTTGTTAAACATATCGCGCGCGACGTTGTACAACAAAATGAATAAACTTGGGATTTTAAAATGATGTTTTACGGCACGTATGAAACATCATTTTTCTTTTCCGGTCTAAAAAATGAGAAACCCTTATCTCGTTGTCTAGACTTTTAGACAGATGCTCCCCGTTCTCACAACCCACTCTCCACTATTTCGTTGGCACCATTATTGCAGTCTATCTCATTAGGAGGTGCATGCCTATGCCGAAACAAGCGGACATCATTGTTTGTCGTTGTGAAAGCGTTCACTTACAGACGCTCCTCTCAACGATGCGCACATACAATTGTTCTACCCGAGAGATCAAGTTGCGCACACGTGCCGGGATGGGCCAATGCGGTGGCAGAATGTGTCGTCCTTTCATTGATGCGATTGTTGGTGACTGCTGCTGGCAGCAACAAAAAGACGCGCTCACCTTAACTTATCGTCCACCGGTACGTCCCATTCCGTTCTCGCGATTTGGAGGTGATCACGATGAACCACCCTTTACGGATAAAACAGCATCCAATTCTTAACATCCCCGCAACACCACAGACGTTTTCGTTCCAGTTTGATGATACAACATACGAAGCGATTGAAGGCGACACCATTGCGAGCGCCTTACTCGCTCGTGGCGTGCGGATTTTAAGACGGCATGAAGAAACAGGCGAGACACGCGGAATTTATTGCAACATCGGTCACTGTTTTGAATGCCGGGTCACCGTAGACGGAAAAGAAAGCGAGCGGGCCTGTCTCACTCCTGTCCAAGCAGGAATGACCGTGTATTCTGGTACGGTGCTACCTACACCTTTTCAAGAAAGGAGCAGTGACAAATGGACCTGATCATCATCGGCGCAGGACCTGCCGGACTCGCTGCTAGCATTGCCGCTGCCAAAAACGGACTGCGTGTCCTCATTGTCGATGAATTCATGAAACCGGGTGGGCGATTACTCGGCCAACTGCACGAAGAAAAGAAAAACGTTTGGTGGAACGGTATCGAAGAAGCGCACACATTGCATACAGAAGCAATCTCACTAGGCGTAGAAATCCGCTTACAAACAAGCGTCTATCATCTTGAAAAACAATCGTCGTGGTGTGTGCACACGACAAAAGGCACATTTTCTAGTAAAGCACTCCTGCTGGCAACAGGCGCGATTGAAAAAAGCTTCCCTATCCCTGGTTGGACATTACCCGGCGTCATGTCGATTGGCGCCGCGCAAGTGATGACGAATGTCCATCATGTCAAACCGGGACATAAAGGCGTTATTATCGGCATCAACGCCCTTTCTTTTGCGATTGCGCGTGAGCTCATTCTTTGTGGGGTCGACATTGCTGGTTTTTATTTGCCACCAACAAACGTATTCACAAAAAGTGACGCTCAGCCCCGCGATGTTTTCAAACAAATGCTCCGGCTTGCCCATTTAGCACCTTCGCCCTTTTTTAAAATTGGCGGCGCACTCGCACGCAAGTCAACGTTTATTCAAAAGCAATCTTTACGCTATTATCCGAAAAACGGGTTCCAAGTTTGGGGTGTGCCAATTCATTTGAAAAAGGCCGTCACCGACATCATTGGCGATTCAACAGTAACAGCCGTTTCGATCGCTTCACTTACGCAAGAAGGAGAAATCATCCCCGGGAGCGAAACAGAACAACAAGTTGATTTTGTCGCGATTGCCGGCGGGCTCACCCCTTTAACTGAATTGATTGGACTGACAACGTGTCCGCTACGCGAAATCGCCTCACTCGGCGGCGCAGTACCTGAACATGCAGAAGACATGACGACACCCGTGCCACACTTATATGTTGCTGGTAATATTACTGGGATTGAAAGCGCCAAGGTTGCAAAAGCACAAGGACATGTTGCTGGATTATCCGTTGCCCGCCATTCCTTTAAAAAATACGTCTGTACAGCATTACAGCAGGCAATGGCACAAGTACAAACAACCCGCGCGCAAGCACTGATTCAGTTTCACCCAAACGTAAAAAACGGACGGCAACAACTATACAAACTTGCATGCGAACAAACATAACAAAATGTATAAGGAGCGTGATTCACATGCCATCATTTCCAGGTGTATATGTCGCACTTGTCACCCCGATGAAAGAAGATTACAGCGTTGATATTCCGAGGCTGAAAGAACTGTGTGAGTGGCTGATTGCAGAAGGGGTAGACGGTCTTGTGCCAGCAGGATCGCTCGGTGAATATGCCACATTATCAAAAGAAGAACGCGCAACCGTTGTCGAGACGGTTATCGCCGTAAGTAAAGGCAAAGTGCCAGTTGTCGTTGGCACCGGCGCTCCTTCCACAAGCGAAGCAGTCTATTGGGCAACACATGCCCGTGATCATGGTGCAAGCGGTATCATGGCGTTGCCACCTATTAACTACAATCCACGTGAAACCGAGATTATCGCTCATTATACAGCATTAAATGACGTCGGCATCCCAATTATTGCTTATAATAATCCACGCGACTATGCAGCTGACCTGACACCCGCTTTGCTGACGCAATTAAGTAAACTACAGTATGTCGTCGGCGTAAAAGAATTTAGTGGTGACATTCGTCGCGTCCACGATATTTTGACGCAAACCGATTTGGAAGTGATGATCGGTGTGGATGATTTGGCGATGGAAGGCGCGATCGCTGGCGCAACTGGATGGATTTCTGGTGTGCCAAACGCACTCCCACGAGAGGGAATTGAACTTTTTACACAAGCCCGCGCAGGAAACATCGCCGGCATTCTCCCGTTATACCAACAGCTCCTGCCACTTTTTCATTACGATGCCGATCCACAACTTGTCCAATCAATTAAGTATATGATGTCCCTCGCTGGGCAGCCAGTTGGGCCAACGCGCCCACCGCGCTTGCCGCTTGATAATGAGACATACAACGCCATTAAAGAGGCGCAAGTGCAAGTCACACGCTATGTGCAAAATTCTTAAGGAGGAGATCCTATCATGAAACAAACGATTGCCACCATCCATGCATCAAGCTGGATTAATGGAATGGCCACAACCATTGGTCACGTTGACAAGTATATGTATAATCCGTCGCGCCTCTCTGAACTTGTCGGGCATCTTCATTACGCCAACACGGCACAAGTGGAAGAAGCGGAAGCTGCTGCCCATACGGCGCTCAAGCAGTGGAAAGCGATGACTGGCGAAGCGCGCGGCGCCGTCCTCTATCAAATGGCAAACAAGCTTGAAGAGCATAAAGATGAATTAGCTCAACTCGCCTCGCGCGAAATGGGCAAACCGATAAAGGAAATGACTGGCGAAGTCGGTCGCGGGATCCAACTTTTGCGCTACTATGCTGGCGAAGGTGTGCGCGCGCATGGCGATGTTATCCCTTCAAGTCAGCACCAAGTGCTCCAATATAAAAAACATGTTCCCCTCGGTGTTGTGGGTGTCATTACGCCGTGGAATTTTCCAGTGGCGATCCCAATTTGGAAAATTGCCCCCGCCCTCATTTGTGGCAATACCATCGTGTGGAAACCTGCTGAACAAGCCTCACTGAGCGCTTTCCGTCTTTGCGAGATTTTTAAAGAAGCTGGCTTACCAGACGGCGTGATCAATATGGTGCTTGGAAAAGGGCAAGAAGTCGGACGCTTCCTCGTGGAAAAAGCCAACATTCAATGTCTTTCTTTCACTGGCTCCACAGTGACAGGCACAACTATTGCTAGCACCTGTGCCGCTCGTAATATAAAATATCAAACGGAAATGGGCGGGAAAAATGCCGCCGTCGTCATGCCGAGTGCTGACTTAAAATCGGCAGCCGCCGCTATTGCAAGTGGCGCATTTCGCTCAGCTGGGCAAAAATGTACCGCAACAAGCCGAGTTTATGTGCATGAAGATGTACAAGATGCTTTCCTCACTGCTCTAAAAGCAGAAATGACCGCTGTTAAATTGCGGCCAGCTGACGATCCTTCATGCTACTTAGGACCCGTTGCCTCGAAAGTACAATTTGACCATGTCACCGATTACATCAACATGGCACAAACGGAAGCGACAGTTTTATATGAGAATGACGACACGATCCAAGAAGATGGGTACTATATTCGCCCCCTCATTGTAACCGGTGTTGACAATGATCATCCGCTCATGACAGAAGAAATATTCGGACCGGTTGTCGTTGTAAAAACCTTTTCCAGTTACGACGAAGTGATCTCCTTTGTCAATGCTTCAGACTACGGGTTGAGCGGATCAATCTTCACAACGACACTCGATGAGGCTCATCGTTTTCTTGACGATGCTAATATTGGGATGGTTCGGGTCAACCTTGAAACGGCGGGTGTCGAATATCAAGCGCCTTTCGGTGGCATGAAACAGTCTAGTTCCCATACGAGAGAACAAGGGCAAGCAGCGCTGCAATTTTTTACAAATGTGAAAACATGTGCCGTAAAATTTTAAAGGAAGTGATTACTAGGTTGAACAAGCTTTGCGATACATGGCAAAGCTTGTTTTTACCCGAAAAAACGCCTTTGGAAATAAGGAGTCCTTATTTCCAAAGGCACAATCATACCTATCAATGTGGTCTTACTCGCTTACTTGTCGGACTTGCACATAAGAGTGGAGCCCGGTTGCAGCTCCGGTACTACCATTTACAACTGAAACAGTGCCTGGCGCAACTGCTTCAATCAATGCTTGACCTGAGACATTTGCATATCCGTTGCCTATAGAACGTAATGATGTCAGTGGTGCGCCTGTCGCACCATTTACTACAACATCAAATTGCAACTGTGCTGCTGTCGTCCCTGCCGTCACTTCTACTTGGAATAAATATTGATTACCAGGGGCTAATGTCACTTCATCCGTAGGAATGTTGTAACCAATATTTGCTCCTACAGTGCCATGACTAATGGCATATGGGATTGGATCACCTGCTCCTACAGTCACACCTGCTGCCCCAAGAAGAGAGCTTCTTCCTGCAAAGTTCGTAAATAAGACATCTCCTGTAACACCGGTTGAGCCTGGTGGACCAGTTGTTCCACTTGGACCGAAGGCACCCGTTGGACCCGTTGGACCCGTTATGCCTGTTGGACCCGTCGGACCGGTTATACCTGTTGGCCCCGTCGGACCTGTTGGGCCCGTTGGGCCCGTTGGGCCGGTTATACCCGTGACACCTGTGGCACCCGTCAAACCAGTCACACCTGTGATACCGACTATCCCCGTCGGACCGAGTAGACCGGTTACGCCTATGAGACCAAGAATACCTGTGGGACCTTGTGCACCTGTGCCACCCGTTGGGCCCGTTAATCCTCTTACCCCAGTTGCACCAGCTACACCAGTAGCACCAAGAACAGTGCCAGTTGGACCAGTAATCCCCGTTGCACCGATTGGACCAATTAATCCGATGGGACCTGTCAGTCCAATTGCACCGATAGACCCTATAGGACCTGTTTCACCAACAATACCCGTTTCTCCTTCTGCACCGACCGGACCCGTAGACCCAGCTGAACCGGTTGGTCCAATGGGTCCACCAGGAGGACCGACTGGGCCGGTTGGACCGACATCACCACGAACAAATGCTGGCATATTGACAGCGGTTTTTAACTTTGACTCAAGAATAATTTCTTTTTTAAATATCGTGTCAAGCATATCTTGCGCGCTCTCATTCATAGCCAGTATCTCTTGAATCGTTGCTGGTGGACCGGTCACACCAGGTAGCGTGCCGAGTGCATACTGGATCTTCTCGCCTTCCGCGTTAATGATGTGCGCCAAACCCATCTCTTCCATTGCCACAGAAGCTAATAATAAATTGATGACATCATCACGCGTAATATCAATCGTAGGCGTAAAATTAGGCATATTCGGTTGAGACAAACGACATTACCTCCTTCCTCCATAACCATCTCACTAATATCATTGTCTTCTTATTTTATGGTTGTACTTGCATCACTTGAACATTGGCAAACAAGTCATCTACTGCCGAACCAGAGTTGTTTTCGATTGTAATTGTGTCAGCTCCAGTAACCGTTGTATCAATTAAAACTTGTGCCGAAACTGCATTGTATGCATTTACTTGAGATGAATGTAATGCTAATAAGGGTCCTTGACCTGCAGAGGTTACAACAAACTGTAATGAATCTGTTGCACCACTCGGTACACCACTTACATAAATTTGAAGTAAAAATAAACGTCCTCCAGGTACACTAATCTCGTCGTCACCTGCGCCCGTAATGGTAATGTCCGTTCCAATATTTTGTACTGGAGTAACAAACGGAATTGTATCTCCTTGAGCGACAGTCACAGGATCAACATCTGTCGCTGCTGACAGAAACTGATCAATCCCACCAAAGCCAGTTAAACCAAATGGTCCCGTTGGACCTTGTGGACCCGTTGGACCTGTCGGACCAGGTGCGCCGGTTGGGCCTGTTGGTCCCGTTGGGCCTGTTGGGCCCGTTGGACCTGTTGGGCCTGTTACACCCGTTGGGCCCGTTACACCCGTTGGGCCCGTTACACCCGTTGGGCCCGTTGCACCCGTTGGGCCCGTTACACCCGTTGGTCCCGTTGGGCCCGTTACACCCGTTGGTCCCGTTACACCCGTTGGTCCCGTTACACCCGTTGGTCCCGTTGGGCCCGTCGGTCCCGTTACACCCGTTGGTCCCGTTGGACCGGTTGGGCCTGTTGCACCCGTTGGACCGGTTGGACCGGTTGGACCAATGGCACCTTGCAGACCCGTTGGACCGGTTGGGCCTGTTGGACCTTGTGCACCTGTTGGGCCTGTTAAACCAATGAGTCCTTGTGGACCGGTTGGACCTTGTGGACCGGTTGGACCCGTTGGTCCCGTTGGTCCCGTTGGTCCCGTTGGTCCCGTTGGGCCTGTTGATGACCCCGTTGGACCAATTGGACCCGTTGGACCTACTAATGTCGGAATGTCTGTTGTTCTCTTCAGCTTAGAATCTAAGACAATCTCTTTTTTAAAGACTGCATCTAATATTGACTGTACGCTTTCATTTACAGCAATGACATCTTGCATTGTTGCTGGTGGACCGGTTATACCTGGTAACGTGCCTAAAATGTATTGAATTTTTTCGCCCTCTGCATTAATAATATGCGCCAAACCCATCTCTTCCATCGCGATAGAAGCTAATAACAGGTTGACGACATCTTCACGTGTAACATCAATCGCAGGCGTAAAATTAGGCATATTCGGTTGAGACAAAATACATTCCTCCTTTACATTAAATTCTTAAATGTAGGGTAGGGTATCGTTTAACATCTATCCTTTTCTATATCGACATAAGACTTTCTTACATCGCAACTGGACTCATGGGCCTTTCCACTAGGACAATTTAACTACATTACCCTCTCTCAAACTTATGCGCCCATTGTCATAATGTGCATGTATACTAAATTAAGTACAAGAAAAAATAAAGCATCTACCTACTCTCTTGCAGGTCAGATGCTTCAATGAGATTAAAATGAAAATGATGGGACTACCACTTCTGAAGCGGCTCCTTCTACATTCGCAATAGGATCATATGCCACAACTTGATAATGAGGGATTGAAAATGGATTCCATCGCCCTTCTGAAAAGTGTGGAACGGTCAATGACTCTGCAACAAGCTCACGACGCTCTCCATCAATTGTGTACACACGCCATTCGATGCCTGAGTCCTCTTCTCCTTCCCATGACAATGCGACACTGACAAGCCCTTCACCACCAAGAGAATACGTTGCTGTCAATCCTTCAATTGCACGCATTGCTTTAGAACCAACTAAATCTATCGTTCCTTCAGGTTGCTTAAATGTCACTTGCTCATGTGGCAACTTGTTCACCATCTCTTGAAACAACATCGTTGGATAATTGCTGCCACCTGCAAAATAACTTGTTTCTGTCGCCGAATCATATCCCATCCAAACAGCGCCAACCACTTCCGGCGTATACCCAACAAACCACACATCACTATTCGCACCTTCTACAAGAGGGTGTTGTTGTGTCCCTGTTTTTCCTGCGACAGCAGTTTTCGTCTGAATATCACTTTGACCAGTCCCATCTGTCACGACACCGGTGAGCATTTGTGTCATTGACCATGCGGTTTGCGGAGAAACGACGTCTGTTTGTACAGGTCCAGCATCTCCGACAATACGTCCATTTTGATCATAAATGGCTTTAATTACATAGGGACGAACACGCTTGCCTTCATGTGCCAATGCACGATATGCAGCTGTCATTTCATACGGTGAGACCCCTTCCTCCAATCCGCCTAAAGCAATATGCAAGTCCCGATCAGGTAACTGAAAGCCAAATTTCCTCAAGTACATGAGTGATTGATCCACACCCATTTCATTTAACAACCACACAGCTGGTGCATTTGCTGACTCCTTAATTGCATCATACATCGTCATTTCTCCGGTATACGTATGGGTATAATTTTCAGGAATCCATTGATTATTGTATTGAAAGAGTTCATCTGTCAACATTGAATAAGGCGTATAACGACCTGTTTCAAGCGCAGGAGCATAAACAGCGAGTGGTTTAAACGTTGAAGCAGGCGATCTCTTCGTATAAACCCGATTGAGCCCACGCCGTACATAATCGCGTCCCCCTTGCACAGCAAGAATCCCACCGCTTTCTACATCCATAAACATCATCGCCGCTTGTGCATCGTTGCTCTCTGCTGGAAAATAACGTTCATTTTGTAGTGCTTTGTATGTTTGCTGTTGCAATGTTTGGTCTATAGGTACTTCGATACGGTAACCACCTGTCAATAGTTCTTCATGACTAATACCATAACGTTCTAGTGCCTCATCCATCACCATATCAACATACGTATAAAGCGATTCATCTATTTGTCGTTCTTGACGATCGGTCACAATTTCTTCTGCTTGATATGCATTTGCTTCCTCTGTCGTAATATAACCTTCCTTTGCCATCACGGTTAATACGAGATCGCGTCGCTCCTTACTATTTTCTATATTTTCGAAAGGAGAGTATGTTCCGGGCGCATTGACCACTGCTGCCAACATAGCTCCCTCAGACACCGTCAAATCATTTACAGACTTATTAAAATACAAATGTGCAGCCGCTTCAATCCCGTATGCGCCGTGTCCAAAGTAAACTTGGTTTAAATACATTGCCAAAATCTCATCTTTACTATAACGACGCTCTAAGTTCATCGCGATTAACACTTCATTTGTCTTTCTCAACCACGCTTTCTCGTGCGATAAAAACATATTTTTGGCAAGCTGTTGCGTAATTGTACTACCTCCTTCAACTTTTGCCCCAGCTAAAATGTCTCGATAAAGTGCTCGTCCAATGGCACGAATATCAATACCATGGTGAGTATAGAAACGCACATCTTCAATCGCAACAAAAGCATGCGCTACATGCTCAGGGATATCTTCAACCGCGACCACTTCGCGATTTTCCATAAATAAGTTTGTAATGATCTCTCCATCACCATCAACGAGCACACTCGCATTATGCATGATTAGCTTTTCTTCATCAATTTGATATGTGCCCACTAATATAAAAGCAGTAAAAATAGCAAAAGCAAGCACAACGACCGATAGAAATCCACCGGTTATAATAAGTAATTTTTTTATCATCTCTCTGTCCCCTACTGGACGAGCCCGTGCCGATGAGCATAAATTGCAATTTGAGTTCGGTCTTCAAGTTCCAACTTTTGCAAAATATGACTGACATGTGTTTTTACTGTCTTCACACCAATATATAATATCTCCGCAATTTCTGCGTTTGTTTTTCCGTCTCCAATGAGCTTGAGTACCTCTAGCTCGCGCGCTGTCAATTCTTCATGTAAATGCGCACTTTTTTTCTCACGCATTTTTGCCATCATTTTACTTGTTACTTGTGCCTCAATAAATGCTTCTCCTGCTGCTGCGCGCCGAATCGCATCTGCAATCGTCACGGCACTAGATGTTTTCAGCAAATAACTAAAAGCCCCTGCTTCAATAACCGGGTATACTTTCTCATCCTCGATATAGCTTGTGAGGACAATGACCTTTGTATCTGGTAATTCTCTTGTCAGTGCTGCAGTTGCTTCAATCCCGTCCATTTCATCCATGACTAAGTCCATTAACACAACGTCAGGGCGGTGCGCCTTAGCTAATTCAATACCTTCTTTCCCATTAGAGGCCTGTCCACATACATCTAAATCCTCCTGTGTAGAAAGAAATGCACTTAACCCTAACCGAACCATTTCATGGTCATCCACTAATACTACCCGAATCATTTATTATCATCTCCTTGCCATACGATCGGGATTTTCGCTTCTACGCGTGTCCCTTTAGATGGCACAGAATCGACTTGTACCGTTCCACCAATTTCATGGATTCGTTCTTTCATCGTTTGCAAACCATACGTGCCTGTAGAAATTTTCCCTGCCTCGTATCCAACCCCATCGTCTGTAATACGCAGGCGCCATTCTCGGGCAGCGCGCTTTAACTGGAAATCAACTGTATTTGCCTTTGCATGACGCAAAATGTTGGAAAATGCCTCTTGAATGACACGAAATAGCTGGTCTTCAAAAGCTGGAGGCAACCGCAAATCATCGTCAATGACCGCGATGATTTGAATATCTTGTTTTCCTTCTAGTTCTGCAAACAACTTTTTCAAACCTTGTACAAGGCTCTTTCCTTCAAGATGAGCTGGACGTAAATGCATTAATAACGCCCTCATCTCCGACTGTGCGTCGCTTGCCATTTGTTCGATAAGCGCCAATTGGTCATACGCCTTATGATCAGCAAACTGCCCTTTCATCGCTGCGGTCATCATTGAAATGGCAAACAATTGTTGGCTAACAGCATCATGTAGCTCCCGCGCAAGCCGCTGTCGCTCCTCCGTCACCGCTGCTTTTCTAACGTTTTGCTTAATTGCGGCATTTTCCACAGATAAACGTTGTAATGACAACACTTTCGCTTCAATCTGTCCCGCCATGATATTTAGTCGTGCTGCAAGCTCAGCCATTTCATCTTCACCTGACACTTCAATCCGATGCCTGAAAGAACCTCGCTCATAATACATCACACCTTCAACAAGCGATTCTAGTCGGCGTTTGAACGGCATGGCTATCATCAGTCCACCAATCACGCCACTTGAAATAACAACGAGGACACTCCAAAAAATAAGCGGCATGCCTGCAAATTGTTTTGTAATAAAAGAAACCAATCCTTGTGGAAGTTTATAAGACATAAAAAAGCCTAAAATGAGCGTAACGATAAAACTTAATAGTAAAGAATAACGAATGAATTGCCAATGAAAGCGGGCAAGATGTTTTTTCATAGCTCCTTCACCTTCACATCTCCGACCAATGTTGCTGCCACCACCTTCACGCGGCGTGTACTTGTCTCATAATCTTGTGAGCGCATGCTTACTTGTTGATTAAAACCAGACTGACGCTCTTGAAAAATTGTCACATCGCCAACAACACTACCGGCTTGAACAGATACAGCAACATCATCTGGGACGTATAATGTAATTGAACCTAATCCGACTTGCAATACAAGCACTGTTTCTCCTGCTGGAATGATGGCTTTCGCCAAATCCATACGAATATCACCAATGCCGTTCCAAATCGTTAAATCATGTAAATCAAACGCTGCACCTGTATATCGAATATCACTAATAAAATGTCGCCGCATGTCTCTTGTCGTTATAAGCTGTGCTGGTTTTAAAACCCCAGCGGAGGTTGATGGTATAACAGTCACATCTCCCTCTTCAACCTCACGCTTGCGCCACCTCATCCAACGATGACTGCTGCGATCTGTTTCTGTTTGTTTCACTAATTGTAATCCGTAATATAAACATACGAAAGCAAAAAGCAAGCCAAAAAAGCTAATACTAAATAATTGGTCGACAAACATCGCCACACCAATGAGCATAAACAATAACGACAAGAACTTGCTACCACCTTGATAAAAATAAAACCCCAACCCACAGAATAACACTGGGGCTACAAGGCGCGCTGTAGACCCGCCGATAAGCATAAAAAACGATATCAACCCAATAATGAGAAACAACATCCCTAAAAATGACTTTGTGCGCACAAGCTTACGCCTCCTCCCTGTTTATTATAATCATCTCACCAAAAAAAAGCACCACTGCTACAGTACGGTTTATCCTCCGTCTCCAGTAGGATTTGCATATGTACACACGCTGATCACAAAATGTTCACAGTCGCGCACTATTTGTTTCTGTCAACACACATGTTACACTAAATGCAAGTATGATGTATATTTCTCAGGAGGATCAGCCATGGATGTCACACTTAGTATTGCCTTTTTTGCAGGACTCATCTCTTTTTTCTCACCTTGTGTCTTTCCATTAATGCCAGCATACTTATCGCAACTTACGGGTACAAACGTCGTTGGGCGTGCAGTGATGGCACCAAGAGCCATCATTTTGTCTCGTAGCCTCGGGTTTATTTGTGGCTTTACGGTCATCTTCTTGTTACTCGGTTTTGCCTCAACATTTATTGGACAGCTCGTTTTTGGCAACCGGACATTGCTCGCACAAGTAGGTGGGATCATTATCATTTTATTTGGATTACAAACGTCGGGATTGATTTCCATTCGTGCGCTTCTTTCAAATAAAAGCATACATGTGACACCGAAGCGCGCAGGCAGTTTTTCACAATCACTGTTACTTGGGTTTTTATTCGCTGCAAGTTGGACACCTTGTATTGGCTTGGCGCTATCTTCCATTCTCGCACTTGCAAGCAACAGTCAAACCGCATGGCAAGGTGCTTTCCTGCTGCTTGTTTATTCTTTTGGCATGGCACTTCCATTTTTAGCCGTTGCGCTCATGTGGAGTCGATCTTTACATAAAATGAAACGCCTGCATCGTTATTTGCCTGTCATTCAAAGAGTGAGCGGTTATTTTATGATCGTGCTAGGCATTCTTCTCGTGAGCGGGCATTTCTCAATTTTGTCGAGCTATCTTGCACGGTTTAATCCGTTTGGCTCTTTATTTGGGATTTAACACACGTCATTTAAGTCACTAAAAGATACTCACATTTCCCATAAAAAAAGCGTTAGAACAGGCTATTTGTTCTAGCGCTTTTTCTTCTATCTATAACCATCTCTCACCGCACCCGACGATACTTCCCTTTCTTACGGTGAATGAGTGTGTAACTACCATATACGGCAAACAAACTACCTGCAACAAGCATCACACCTGCATGTAAAAATGCTTGTGTCAACACGATCACGAAACTAAACAAGACGACTTGTACGACAAGCAAGCGCAACACGACCGCTGTTAGTGACGTTTTTGATTCATCCGCACGTACAGGATATAAATCAACCCACATATTCGTCACATAATGAAACGACAGCGTCGACAACTGCATCATCGTCATATGGATAAATAACAATGCGATCGCTACTTGCAGCCATCCTGCAGGCACAATATACAGCACAATTCCACCCACAAACAAAAGGCGGACGTACGTCCCAACGTAATCATTCGCACGCAAAAACGTTCGCGCGTATAAAAATGAATACACCGTTCGCTTTTTCCCGCCAAGGAAAGGGATGATAAAAGAAGCGTACTTTCGTTCACGCACTTGCTGCTGCAGCTGTGGTACATCAATGAATGCATTGGCAATGCGATAAAAGAACATGAGCATGCTGCTTTCAACCTCAATCAGCCGCGCCCATTTCAACGTATACTTTAACGAGAATCCGCGCCAATACAAGACATACAATAACACCATAAACACCAACAAACCAAGTACGAGCCAATACGGTGCTTTTACAAATAATAAGTAAACAGTCACACCATTTAATAAAAGTCGCAAACAAATGTGCGAGACACGTTCTCCTTTGCTCGGCAAGCGTTGTTCTTTCCAAACGGCTAATACGTTCCAACTCTTCAATGCGAGTAACACGACAAGTGCGAGCCAAAAAACAGCCCCTTCGCCAATTCGTGCCGTAAATAGCGGACCTGCTGCCATCATAAGCACAATGATATAGGCCAACTGCCACAGCATTGAATATCGAACTGCGCGAGCAAAATACGGCTGCATCCGTGCTTCATACGGGAGTAAAAAAACAATATCTGCTTGTTTGACAAACGTACGCACACCTCCGGCCGTCAGACGCCACGTAAATAATAATGTTAATAACAAAGCAACAGGGAAATGCTCCGGCATTGTTTCCACAAAACGCTGGTAATAAATCGTCAAGAAAATAAACAAGAAGTATAGTGAAACAACAAAACCACTATTTAAAATAAAACGTAAGTACCCACGGGCCTCTTTCCAATAATTCGACTTGCGCTCATGCCATAATGTCAATGCATCCTTCATGACCGCTCTTCCTTCGTCATTTCAATATAAATATCATCTAATGTCGCCCCTGGTTGTCCAATGGCCTCGCGCATGTCAGCAAGCGTCCCTTGTAGCACGACTTTCCCTTGATGCAAAATGACAAACCGATCACAATAGCGCTCAGCGGTAGCCAAAATATGTGTCGACATCAGTACAGCTGAACCTTGTTCTTTCATTCGTGTGATCCAATTTAAAAATGACTGTATCCCAAGTGGATCCAGACCAACGATAGGTTCATCAACAACGTACAACGATGGCTCTGTTAAAAAAGCGCTAATAATCATGACTTTTTGACGCATCCCTTTAGAAAAGTGGCTAGGGTACCAATTTTTCATTCTTGTCATGTTGAATTCAGCAAGCAGTGCCTCTGCTCGTTTCACAAAAACATCTTCTTCAATTCCATAAGCAACACTTGTTAATTGTAAATGCTCCCAAAGCGTCAACTCATCATACAATAATGGGGTCTCTGGAATGTAGGCGAATGAACGACGATATGTATCGCTATCCTCAGAAAACGTACGTCCATCAATCGTCACTTTTCCGCCTTGCGGTTCCATTAACCCAAGCACATGTTTAATTGTCGTACTCTTCCCAGCACCATTTAAACCAATTAAGGCAACAATTTCTTTTGCTTGTACAGCAAAAGAAACACGCTCTAACACTGGCTTCTTCGGAGTATAACCACCAGTCAATTCATCAATCACTAATAAATTCCCCACGCTCAATCACTCCTCGACATCTACTTCCACTCTAGTGTAGCAAAATATCGTTGATTGCGCACTGTTTATTCATTGCACCACCGGTACGGAACAGGTACACTAGAGAAAATAAAGTGACCGAGGTGAGCGGCATGCATACAGACTGTATTTTTTGTAAAATTGTTGAAGGAAATGTCCCTGCCACAAAAATTTATGAAGACGACGACACCCTTGCCTTTTTTGATATTTCACAAGTAACGAAAGGGCACACACTCGTCATTCCAAAAGCACACCATGAAAATATTTACACACTACCGGCCGACAGCGCGGCAAAGCTTTTCTCCGTTGTTCCTAAGATCGCGACGGCATTAAAGGAAACCTTTCAAGTGCAAGGAATGAATGTATTAAATAACAACGGCGAGAAGGCAGGACAAAGTGTTTTCCATTACCACTTACACCTCCTGCCACGCTATGAAGAAAGTGGTTTGTATGGACCGCTTTGGCATACGCAAACGACCACACCTGACTTTGATGCTTTAAAAACTTACGCAACAGCCATCCGTGCACACATCACTGACAAACCGTAATCAGTTTTCCACACAAAAAACGGGAGCAATGACGCCCTTTTCGCCAATGCTCCCGTTCTTCTTATTTTTCGTCCAGCACTTTCTGAATGGACAGTTCCACACGGTCTCCCGGCAAATCAATCTCTTTCACATACACACCATATGGAAAAAGTGCCTCAATGTTTTGTAAATGCAACACGAGCGCCTCTTCTTCTGGCAATATTTCAAGCCAATCTGGCCATTCCCCCGTAGCCATAAACATGCGCAGCGCATATTCAGGTGATAATGATAATTGACCGGCTGAAAGTGTATGTGCCCGCAACAATAAAGAACCATCCGTTTGGACTTCTGGCGTAAATGTCATGGCGATATCAATGGTTGAAACGACGGTATCAATTTCCCCGTAAAAACGAACATCCTCGTCCGTTAATGAAAATTGACCATGCATATCGCCGTCTTGTTTCATCAAATGACCGAGAAATTTATTCACTTCTTCCCGCGTGAACGTCATGTCTACGACGGTTTCTGACTCATACTCGCTGGACGGCAGGTGCCCCTCCTGTACCGCAAAGAGACGGCTGAAAAAAAAGATGACTGTCACCGTAATGACGACTAAGATGGTGCACACAACATAAAATCCATACTGATAAAAACGTCCGTTTTTCTTTTTCTGCTGACGTGATGCCAAACAAACCACCCTCTCCAAGAGTCAGAACTCCGTCCCAGAAGTCAGATGACCCCGGCTCTCCTCATCCCTACTCCCAGCGTACACAATTTCATGACTAAAAATCAAATAAGAAGGATTATCCATTCTGATAACCCTTCTCTAAACCTCTGGCTATTCCGATTCCGGCCTCTCATCTCCGACTTCCGGAAGGCTATGTATCATGCCACCCAAAGTACTTGGGCGGCATACACTTGAGATTAGCAAATCCACGAAGCTCCAATAATCACAAGTAAGATAAACAAAACTACAAGTAAAGCAAATCCATTATAAGAAGCACCAGCAGCATAACTCACGAGTGTCATCCTCCTTTGATTATTTCTTTCATTTTTTTCACAAAAGCAACAGGAAGTGCGCCTGCCTAAAAAACCACCACTCCAATAATAACTAGTAAAATGAATATAACAAGGATTAATGCAAGCCCACCTTGGTATCCAGACATATGAACACCCCCCTGTGCTTTGTTACCATATCCTATGCAGCACGAAGAGATAAGTACTGGGCGTTTGCCCTAATTTTTCACTTATACATGATCATTGTTCTCAAAGTACATTTGTGCTATAGTAAAGCTTATGCACATAGAAGAAAGCCTGTTCTACGGTGTGCGTTAAAATTTACTTTGATCTTATTCGAGGAGTGTGCTGCATGAAGAAAACGTTACTCACTGCTTTAAGCATTGCGAGCTTAACCCTTTTCACTGCGTGCAATAACGATGCAAGTGACACCGTTCTAACCATTGATGGTGAAAATGTCATTACAAAAGATAGCCTTTACGAGGAAGCGAAAAATAACCAACAACTCCAACTCGTTCAAGGTAGTATCTCTCAAGCCCTTTACACTGACTTGCCATTGCGTGCAAGCAAAGACTTAGACATTTCAAAAGAAGAGATTGACGCTGGTTTTGAAGAGTGGAAAAAAGCAAATCAAATTGAATCAGATGAGAAATTACTTGAATTGCTTAAAGACGGTCCGGAAAACTTGAAAACACTTGATGATGTGAAAGACCGCTTTGTCATCCCTAACCTTGCACTAAAACATCTGCAAGCAGAAGGTCTTGATCTATCTGATGAAGTATTAGAAAAAGAATTCAATGAAAACAAAGAGGAATACGAGCGCGTTGCAGCACGTCATATTTTGGTAGAAGATGAAGAAACAGCCAAAAAGGTCGTTGATGAATTAAACGATGGGAAAAGCTTTGAAGAAGCTGTCCAAGAGTACTCTATCGATGAAGCAGCGAAACAAGAAAATGGAAACCTCGGTGAATTTAACCGTTCGCAAATGGTTCCTGAGTTTAGCGACGCGGCCTTCGATTTAGAGGTAGGCAAAATTAGCGAACCGGTAAAATCTGATCATGGTTTTCACATCATCGAAGTGACCGAGCGTCTCGATACATTTGAGGCAAATCGTGATGCAATTGAAACGAAATTCATTGAAGAAAATGGTAAACCGATTCAAACAGTCATAAAAGAACTGATTGAGAAATACAAAGTCAAGCTTCATGATGACGACTTAAAAGAATTTCTTGATCAAATGACCACCGTCCCTGAAGAAGCTACACCACCAGCTGACGACGCTGAAGAAAGCAAAGAAGATACAGAGAAAAAAGATGAAGAAAAGAAGGATGAAAAGAAAGACGAAGATAAAAAAGACGAGTAAATTCATTCTTACCTAAAAAAGCAGGTGACCACCATGGATCACCTGCTTCTTTCATATCATGAGTCACTCTTGTCGCGCTTTTTTCCCGCGTGCTTCCTCGAGTCGTTCCATGTACACTTGCCCTTCCTGTTCAATGCTTTCCTGTTCTACTTCGTTCTCTTCCCTCATCGTTTTCAGCCACATATACCCACTAACGAAAACGCCTGCAAGCACAGCATATACCCACCACGGACTTTGGACAATAAAGGTACCTAGTGATGTT
This sequence comes from Shouchella lonarensis, assembly GCF_900096965.1. Lineage (GTDB taxonomy): Bacteria > Bacillota > Bacilli > Bacillales > Bacillaceae_D > Shouchella > Shouchella lonarensis. The sequence goes on from NZ_FMYM01000006.1 coordinate 98,655, forward strand.
TGTGTGAGAAGGAACGCAATCACTAAAGCAACTACGGACACTAAGGCAATCATTTGACTCATTTGATTTGACTTCATCTTCCAATCATCCCTCCAACTATATTTGATCTCCTTGTGTAATAAGGATAACGACGACTATGCCGATGTTTTCATTCCTTATATAGCTACCCTATGACTTGTCCGGCAGAAGTAGAACGACCATCTAGTGAAATTAAAAGACACGCATACGCCTAGCTATGATATACTGAAAAACAACTCCGTCATTCAAGAGGTGAAATTATGAAAAAAGGCATTCAGCATGCACGCGCAGGTACCCCTATTGACCACTACTTACTCATCAAAACCGCCACAAAACAAATTGCTAGTAATCATAAACCTTTCCTTACCCTCATACTAGGAGACCAAACTGGCGAAATAGAGGCAAAGCTATGGGGCATTAACGAAAAAGATGAAACCACATTTTGTAATAAAACAATGGTACATGTTCGAGGAGAAGTCATTGATTACCGTGGACGTCTACAATTAAAAATTAGCAGCATCCGCCAAGTGACTGCAGATGATCATGTGAAAATTGAGGACCTTATTCGTACTGCTCCGTTACAAAAAGACGATATGCTTGCGGTCATTAATGAATTTATTTTTGACATTCGCAACCCCAATCTTCAACGATTAACAAGGTCATTAATCAAAAAACACGAGCAAGCATTTTTAGAGTCACCTGCAGCAACAAGAAACCATCATGAATTTATGTCTGGTCTCGCTTATCACGTTGTCTCTATGTTAAACCTTGCTAAAAGCATTGTTAACCTCTATCCAGATATAGATCAAGACTTGCTTTATGCAGGTGTCATTTTGCATGACCTTGGCAAAGTAAGAGAACTATCTGGGGCCATTGATACAACATATACGGTAGAAGGAACATTGATTGGTCATATTTCCATTATTGCTGCTGAAATTGCTGAGACAGCAAAGGAATTACACATAGACGGGGAAGAGGTTGTCGCGTTACAACATCTCGTCCTCAGTCATCATGGGAAAGGGGAGTGGGGGAGCCCTAAATCACCGATGATTCGTGAAGCAGAAGTCCTTCACCTTATTGATCAATTCGATGCGAGGATTACGATGATGAACGATGCACTCGTGAACATTGAACCAGGCCAATTTTCAGAAAGAGTGATGGCACTTGAACAACGCCGTTTTTACAAACCAGCCTTTCAAAAAACACCAGCAGACATATTATAAATAGACCGGGTGCAGGTATGATCCTGCATCCGGCCTATTTATTTTTACCATGATGTCACTTTTTTTCTACGTTACCCTTTCCTCGTCTACGCTCTTTTTTCTTTTTCTTTTCCGCCGGTACTTGTTGTGTTGAGGACTGTTTAGGAATTGAAATGGTGAATCGAACGCCGTCTTCTGTATTTTCCACTTGAGCTGTCCCGTGATGAAGCGTCGCAATTTGTTTGACAATCGCTAGCCCTAAACCGAACTTTCCTTTATTCCCTTTATAAAACGGCTGGAACAACTTCGTCAAATCGTCGTCAATCGGTTCACCTTGGTTTTCAACAATCAAATCAACCGTCTTTGAACGATCAATTGCGCGAATCGATAAATGACCTGTGGCATAACGAAGACCATTTTCTACTAAATTCTCCAGTAATACTTCACATTGCTCTAAATCAGCCTGAAGTACAACATCTGCACCACCAACATGAATCGTGACATCGTCACGTTGGTAACGAAAACGCTCCTCAATTTGGTAAGCCAGTTGTCCAAACAAAAATGTTTGTACTTGCAACTGTTCTTGTTGCATTTGGTCAAGCTTTGTATAATACAACATATCAATGACACGACGTTCCATCCGATTTGCCTCTTCAGTAATGACATCCATTGTTTGCTCTAAGCTATCCTTTGGCATCATGCCATCTTTGACGGAAGCAGCATAACTTTTAATAACCATAATAGGTGTCTTTAGTTCATGTGACGCATGTTGAATGAACGTCTTTTGTGAACGATCATACCGGTTCAAATTCTTCCTCATTTTTTCAAATTGAAACGACAATCGTTCAAAGTCGGGATCACCTTCCCAGTGTAAAGCTTCTTGCCAGTTACGATTTGCGATTTGTTCAAGTCGGTGACCGAGCAACGCAAGCGGTTGTTTTAAATAGTGCTTTAGCCATATCGCTGGCAATAAACTAAGAACACTTGTTAAAAGGACTAAATAGAGCAACCGTTCCCAAAGACGATCAACCATCTCGTCGCGATAGGTATCCCACATAAACGAAACAATATACACTTCATGCTTTAACTCCTGCATGACATAAAACAATGTTTGTCCATCAAACGTCATTTCATAACGTTGACGCTCTTTTTTTTGGTTTGCCGCATTCTCCATCATTTTCGTAATAATGGGGTCTTGTGTGTCGTCAATTCTCGCCTTGCCCTCTGGCAACCGCATCAAGAAGTAGCTAATCATTCCTTTTCCTTCTGACGCTTGATGAAAACCATGTTCCCATGGTGCAAGCCTAGAGGAATAATCGACCTCATCATTCAGACGCATTTGAATATGATTTTCAATCATGCGATACGTTTCTTCCGTCATCGTTCCTCTAATCGATAAAGGATACACAATCATAATTGACAATGTGACGAGTACAATGAGCGAGACAAACGCGAGCCAAATGCGGCGCGTCAAATTCATTTTGATCATGAACGCAAAACACGGTATCCATAACCGTACAATGTTTCTACATGCAATCGTGGCATTTTTTTACGGACGCGACGGACAACATCGTCAACTGCACGCGCTGAGCCTATATATTTTCGGTCCCATACCTTCTTCAAAATGAATTCACGTGAAAAAGCTTTGCCAATCTCTGATATTAGCAACAATGTGACATCCATCTCTTTTGTTGTCATTTCAATGACCTCATCTTCATTTTCCTTGTCCACAATGACACGACTCACAGGATCAATGTTATAGCCACTGAGCAACATGTTGTTCACTTCTAACACGCTTGTCCCATACACACGATTCAACAATTTTTTCGCCCGAATGATGAGCTCTTGTGGCAAAAATGGCTTTGCCAAGTAATCATCGCTCCCCATCTCTAATCCAAGAACACGATCTAAATCTTGATCGCGTGCCGAAATGAAAATCACGGGTGTATCCGCGCGTTGCTTAATGGCCTTTAACACTTGATAGCCATCTCTTCCAGGCAACATAATATCTAAAACCCATAAATGCGGTTCATCATTTACAGCTTGCATGGCGTCATGTCCATTCGTAAATACGGTTACTTGCCAACCTTCTTTTTGTAAATACGTCTTAAGCACTTCAGCTAAGTTTTCTTCGTCTTCAACTAAATATATTTGATATTGTTCCACCTTTTATTTCCTCCTCTTACTCGATGGTTTAAACCCATTTTACATCATTTAATGTAAAAAACGAAATTATGGGCGATTTTATGCAATATTATGCCACACTCCCATACTTTTTTATCTTTTTGCCGAAATTTTAGCAAGAAAAATAAGAAAAGGACTTCCGATGAAGAAGCCCTGAAACCATATTTACAGCAATACAATTGCCGCCAACGCTGTTAATGGTAATATCCAGCGCCGCCAACCGTATGGACGAGGACGATGAGGTGGATAGCCGTAATAAGGATAACCATAACCAAATTGCCGGTTTTGTGTTGCCTCATATCCTTCTATTTGAGACAAAAGAAGTGGCTGATCATGTTCATCCACGGGATACATGACATACAAATAATTTTCATCAACATATTCGATAATGGATTCAAATTCTTGCCCGTCTCCCATCGTTAATTTCACTGGATAATTTGTATACTGTTGTCCTAATGACATGAGCGATTGCTTATGTTCATCGGTCATTCTCATTCCCTCCTTCCTCTCTAACCATTCTATTCTTGAAAAAAAAATAGGTGAATGACATAGCCACTCATGTTATACTATAAAAAAAGATTGCTCCTCAACAAACATACATGAAACCGCTACCAGGAAGGTGATATGATCATGGTTTATTTTTTAACAGCTTTCGCAAAGGATGGTGCATCACTCCTCAATGAGCGTTTTGATGCGACATCGGATATAGAAGCCATGGCATTGGCTAAAGACATGTTAGCAAAAAATGATGCATTGGAACGGACCCACCGTCTCACACGTAGCGGTAAACTGTTGCTATTCGCACGTTAAAGCGAACCTCCTTAAAGACGTTCGCTTTTTTGTGTAAATGCGCCTCTATTTGACAATGAAAATTGCTTTCGGAACACTTCATGTACCATATAAGCAAATCCATCCTCCTCTGCAGTACGCGTTATCCAACTTGCTTGTTGTTGTACCGCTGGACTAGCATTCCCCATTGCAACACCGAGTCCGGCGTGCTCGACAACTTCTAGATCGTCATCTCCCATCCCAATAACGACCAACTCTTCCGCGGCGATGTTTTCTCTACGAAGCAACCATTGCAACGCGCGCCCTTTTGCGGCTCCTTGACCGAGTATCATCATGCTTCCCTCTGATGTGCGCGCAATATCTAAGTCCCCTACCTCTTCTGCCAGTATATCCCGAGCATAGCGTGCATCCGATTCATTTTCAAAGCGAAGCGTAAAGTTAAGTGGACCTTTCCCTTCCTTTAAAACTTGCTCATATAAGGAATCAACATAGGTCGTCGGATACACAATGTAATCGCCCGGAGAGGTAAGCGATATGCGGGCAAGCAATGTTTGTTTTTGATTGTCTTTACTCGCAACGGCATGATCATCATACATGAGGCGAATATCGCCATGAAACCGTTCCAATACATGACACGCATCTAATGCAACTTCAATATGCAGTGAACGATCGAACCATTCCTTTTTTTCCGTATCGGAAATGAGGGCACCACCATGGGCAATAATCATACATTCCATTTTTAATGCTTTTGCCACTTTCCTCGCATAAGTATAAGGCTTAGACGTCATTAACACGATTTTAACGCCTTTCCTTTTTAAATAGTTCATGGCATCCTTTGTTCGTCTTTTTATCTTCTCATCTGGTCCTACTAATACACCATCAATATTTACTGCGAGTAACTTATAAGTCTTCACGTGATGTTCCCTCCTCTTAGATAGCTTGTGCTTGTTTTAGGTGTATGTGAGAAGACAAATAAGTAGAACCGCTCGGATGCTAAAAAAAGACCCGTCACACTTTTGTGACCGGCCTCATCTACGCATGGTGTTATTCGTCTTCTTCTGCTAAATGTCCATAAATCTCTTCTAACGGTTCTGTAATAATTTTATTCACATCTGCAATGATCATGCTCATCTGTTGCTCTGTTTCCATCAACTTTGAAATGAGCGTATGTTGTGAAACGAGCTCAAACTGCTTTTGTGCCTGCTCGGCCTCTTCAGGTGAGATGTCCATTCCTTGCATTTGCTTTTGTTGTAATGACATCTGTAACTTCCGGAAATTATCGAACATCTTCCGCGCAATATCATCAGCAGCAATTTGTTTGTGTAAATCTTGTAGTTGTACAAATGCGGCGTCTTCTGCTAGTGCTTGCTTTAACTCATGTGCCTTGTCATATGTCTTTGACATGTTATCAGCTCCTCAAAAATCAGTCTTACCGACTATAACATGTTTTGTGCAGAAGATACAGTCTGAGCGATGTCTTTAATACAAAAACTGGACAATGAGCGCTTGTAAACAACCAACAACCGCACCAATTAGACCACCAAAATACGTAATCATTCGTAGTTCCTGCTTTGTTACCGCAAGAATTAACTTCTCAAGATGCGGCATTGACAATGACGCCACTTGGACTTGAATGATCTCTTCTATTTTTAACTTCTGTAGCAGTGATTTGACTTGACCTTGTATGTAAACAAGCACTTGCTGTACCACATTCGGTACCCACTCATCAACAACATTGTTTTCATATGCAGATGTCCATGTATATAACGGTGCATCTAACCAATCTAACAAAGGTACTTCTCCTTCGAATGTGAGGATCACTTTTTCTGATATTGGGGAGACATATGCTGTCAACTCAAACGACTGTAACGGGCGCGTTTGAAATTTTTCCCACTCTTGTTGTAAAAAGCGCTCCGCCATTTCTTTTGTACGCTCATCCGCCAGCAAGCGTTTGATTTCTGGTGTCAGCATATCGACTAATTTCTCCCGCGAGATAAACATCGAAACCATACTTCCCAATTTCCCTTTCGTTTCTATAAAACGCTCAACCATACTTGAAATGGCTTTCTGCCCCTCTGCACTCTCAATATACTGTTGCCCTTTTTCTAGAAACAGATGGACTGCCTTTGGTAACCAGTCTGTCACTTGTTGTGCTAACGCTGGAGGTAGCAGTGCTTCAACTGGTCTATCTTTATTTTCCTCCAAAAATGTCGTCAACTTTGTTTCGAGCCATTTTTTAGACAAAGACGTCAACCGTTCTCGTCGCACATCGATCTGAAACCATTTTTGAAAAAAGTATGCCACACTTTCCTCACGTTGTAACCACGCACGCACAGTTTCCTGCGTCCATGTCGTCATTTCTTTGACAAACGGACTCGCTCCAAGCTGCTTTTCGATCCCTTCTGCTGTTAATAAATGCTGTCCGACAATCCGGCCAAGCTGTACCGACAATTCTTGCTGACGCTTCGGTAATAAACCTGGGGTAAAAGGGACTTGATAACGCCCGATTTTGTACGCACGATAAGGTCTAAATAACATCCGAATGGCAAGTAAATTGGTCGCCGCACCAACGAGCGCACCTACGGTTGCCATAAATAAAATTAATACAATTACATTCACGCTCAACGCTTACTACATTTTCAATCGTAGCAAGCTCCCTCCTTCTATTCACATTACACATGCATGTCATCATTACATATGACTCCATCTATGTTACACTAAAAACAGCTTTTCATCACGACTGGAGGAAATGATATGCTTGTCCACTTTGAATATAAACCATTATCAACTATTGGTCGTAAAAAATCTTGGGCCTTTAAATGCTATTATAAACAACAATTTATTGCCGGTACGTACCATTACAATGGAGATATTACATGGCAAACACCCCCTAAAAAAGAAGAGCCTATGTTAAAAGAGGCCATTCACGATTTAATGCTTTATCATGTATATGAATCTGAACACCAACCTGCGATGCATAAAACCGAATCATCCTCCCCATCCTAAATGAGACAGGCGAGTCATACAATTAGATCACTCGTTCTCACGAAAGAAGGGATAAACGTTGAAGCGGAAACAAACAAAAGAAGACTGTGATGGTCGCGCGTGCTATGAAATGGACGTCGACCGTTACATTAACGAAGGCTTAAGCGGTGGACGTGTTGATCCGCACTCAGGTGGGCTCATTGAGGAATCTCTCTCGTTAAAAGAAGAAGAACCACCCGCTAAGTCATAAAACAAGCTGCACATGCCAGCTTGTTTTTCAATGAATACTGCATTTAAAAAGGATGAATCAAATGATTGACGACATTAAACATGCTTTTAGTCATGCTCATTGGCAAAATGGAGAAAATAAAGCCGCCCGCTGGTCTTTACAAGACCCTCACACATGCACTGTCATCCATCTCAATCGAACGAAACTCACGGCAAGAGAGCAACTGCTCCTTGCGCACGTATTCACAGAGGTTAACGAAAGTATGATACCAAAAACAGCGATTGAGAAAAAATGGTTTCACTGTTTACGTGAGCAGCAAGCGCCTCATCCTGATCCTCATCAAACATATATCCCTGTTTACTTCAAATTAACTACAGCGCCCATGGATCTCTCAAGCTTCAGAGAAGCTGTGCATCATATTTTCCCCCATAACACAGCAATCATATGGGAAAGTACGACAGAAGGTCTATTCATCTATGCAGTGCAACCATTAGAAGATGATGTCGACCTTGAAGCGCTCGCAACACTCCTTCAAAGTGACTTTTATACAAATGTTGCTTTATTAAAAGGCATGCCGTTACCAATAAAAGATGTCCATGACGCGCTGCACTTTTCGAAGCAATTGTTTTCATTTGCCCACAATATTCATCCGGAGAAGAACGTCTTATGCGCTGCGGAAACTGCTATATCATGGCTGACGCAAACGATCACACCGACACAATTTGCGAAGGTGAAGAGATACTTTTTGCCAGCACCAATACTCACGGATCAAGAACTTCTCCGCGCTATTATCGTTTATCTTAACCATCATATGAACATCTCAAAAGCAGCGAATGCACTTCATTTACACCGAAATAGTTTACAATACCGTCTGAACAAATTTATGAATCGTACTGGACTAGACTTAAGGCGCTTCCCTCACGCTGCCATTACCTATTTCCTCCTTCAGGGACAAAACGTGTAGCCATTGTCTATCTGCCCAAGTGATACTCGTTCTTTTTGTGCAGCTTGACAATAGCCAAAGAGCTGTAAATTCTCGTACAATTAAGTTGAAATCGCATACAACATACGTACATGAAAATGATGGAGGTATAATCATGGCATCGATTCAATTAAAACATATTCATAAAATTTATGAGGGCAATGTAAGCGCCGTTACCGACTTCAATTTAACTATTGAGGATAAAGAGTTTATCGTTTTTGTTGGCCCATCAGGGTGCGGGAAATCAACAACATTGCGAATGATTGCTGGGCTGGAAGAGATTTCAAAAGGAGACCTCATCATCGACGGGAAACGTATGAATGAAGTTGCACCAAAAGACCGCGATATTGCGATGGTCTTTCAAAACTATGCCTTATATCCACATATGAACGTCTATGACAATATGGCATTCGGCTTGAAGCTGCGTAAATTTAGTCAGTCTGAAATTGACCAACGTATTAAAAAAGCCGCAAATATTTTAGGGCTTGAGCACATGCTCGATCGCAAACCGAAAGCGATGTCAGGCGGACAACGACAACGCGTTGCGTTAGGACGCGCGATCGTTCGTGATCCAAAAGTCTTTCTGATGGACGAGCCTTTATCCAACTTAGATGCAAAATTGCGCGTACAAATGCGTGCAGAAATTATTAAATTACATCAACGCTTACAAGCGACAACAATTTATGTGACACACGACCAAACGGAAGCAATGACGATGGCGAGTCGTATTGTCGTCATGAAAGACGGCATTGTGCAACAAATTGGTTCTCCAAAAGATGTATATGATCACCCAGAAAATATGTTTGTTGGTGGATTTATTGGCTCCCCAGCAATGAACTTCCTGCATGGACGTTTGGATGGGGCTGATTTCGTCATTGGTGAAACACGTATCCAAATTCCAGAAGGAAAACGGTCGCTTTTGCGTAAAAAAGGTTTTGATCATGGTGACATCGTTTTAGGCATTCGCCCTGAAGATATTCATGAAGAACCACTATTTATTTCGGCAAGCCCGAACACATTAATTTCAGCACCGATTAGTGTCGTTGAGCTCACTGGTGCTGAAAGTATGTTGTACTCTGACATTGCTGGACAGTCGTTTATCGCCCGCATCAATGCGCGTACCCATGTCCAAAGCGGTGACGTACTAGAACTTGCTCTTGATATGAACAAAGCACATTTCTTTAATCCTGAAGATGAAAGACGTATCCGTGATTAAAAAGTAAGAAGGCGACGACCGTCGCCTTCCCCTTTAAGCAATGCTTATTATTTTTGTGAATCCTAATTAGAAATGTTTCCCAGCTCCCATTTGAACAAGGCGCTTTGTAATTTCACCGCCAACAGATCCGTTCGCACGAGAAGTTGAATCTGGACCAAGATTGACACCAAATTCAGAAGCAATTTCGTACTTCATTTGATCAAGTGCTTGTTGTACTCCAGGTACAACCAAGTTGTTTTGATGTTGCATATCATCTCACCTCCCTATGTGAAAATAGAATGTCTCAACGCAATACATTTTATGTATCATGACAAAAAAATTTTAGATACATAAAAAAACCACCCTTTTACAACGGGTGGCGTAATGCACGAATGGTGTGCAAGCTATCATGATTTTCCAATGCTGACAAGTCGCCTACATCCTCGCCGAGAAAAGTTTTTTTCAACAAACGGCGCATCACCTTACCATTGCGCGTCTTTGGCAAAGCCTTCACTGCGTAACACGCGCGGAATCGTAAAGATTTTCCAAGCTTTACCTCAACTAACGTTTGTAATACTTGCATCAATTCTTCATCTAAGACGACTTGATCTTTTACGACAACAAAAGCAAGTGCTGCCTCTCCTTTTACATCATCATTTACACCAATCACCGCTGCCTCAATCACATCACAATGACTGACCAACACCGTTTCTATTTCAGCTGGTCCGACCCTTTTACCAGCAATGGTTAAGACATCATCTGAACGTCCCGTAATACGCCACTCACCGCTTTCATACAACACCGAGTCGCCATGTACCCACACATGCTCAAATCTCTGCCAATACGTCTGCAAATAACGCTCACGCTCTTGCCAAAAACCCGCCGTCATACCGACCCATGGTGCCGTCAATACGAGCTCACCGACTGCATGTTCAACCGCTTGCCCCGTTTGATCATACACCGCTGCAGCCATGCCAGGAAGGGCACAGTTAAATGTCGATACGCCAATTGGTTTCGTCAGTACATTACCTAAAATCCCACCGCCAATTTCCGTGCCGCCACTGTAATTAAAAATCGGAATGCGTTTTCGTCCAATTTTTTCATACAACCATAACCATGGATCATCATTCCACGGCTCTCCGGTCGACGCAAACACGCGAACATGTTCAAGGGGGTCGCTAGGCACCGCTTCCTTGTGTGGCATTAAAGACCGAATAAGCGTAGGCGATACCCCAACGTGCGTCGCTTGATGCTTCTTTGCGACATCAAATAGCCGTGTTTTTTGCGGATAGTCAGGTGTCCCGTCATAAAGAACAAGCGTTGCGCCATTGAGCAGTGCGCCATACAATAAAAACGGTCCCATCATCCAACCCATATCGGTATACCAAAATAAAGCATCTTCACGACCAACATCCATACATATACCTGCATCAAATGCGGCTTTGATCGGGAAACCACTATGCGTATGGACAGCTGCTTTTGGGCGCCCTGTCGTTCCTGATGTATAGAGTAACATGAGTGGCTCGTCTGTTTTCATCGCTACTGTAGCTACATGTCTCTCCACAGATAAACAATCGTCATATGACACATCACGCCCTTCTACCCAATCAATTGACTGTCCAACGCGTTTTGTCACAATCATTTGTTTTAGAGAAGGGACAGACTGTGCCGCCGCGTCTGCTGTTTCTTTTAGTGAAATGATGTTGCCACGGCGGTAAAAACCATCGGCGGTAAAAAGCACACTTGCCTCACATGCGTTCAATCGTGTCGCAATCGCCTCTTCCCCATAGCCAGAAAAAATCGGTGTTGTGATGACGCCGAGCTTTGCACACGCAAGCATAATTACGACCACTTCCGGTGTCATCGGCATGAGCACCCCAGCAATATCTCCTTTTTTCATCCCTCTTGCGCTTAATCCTGCCGCAAGTTTCTCGACATTGTCCGCAAGCGCTTGATACGTCATGTCGATCGTCGCCCCACACTCCCCTTCCCAAGCGAGTGCTTTTTTCGTGCGCATATGCGGGTCTTCTGTCCATTTCGTCACTGCACTATCAACAATATTAAGCGTCCCATCTTGGAACCATTTTGGGAAAGCGATGCCTTCATTCGTATTTAACACGGATGTATACGGCTTTTTCCAAACAATCCCAAGTGTACGCACCACTTCATGCCAAAACCAGTCTGGATTTTCTATTGAAGCACGGTGAAAGTCTTCATCATTTATATAACCTAGTCGCTTCATCCACTGATATAAGCGCGTCTTTTCTATTTGTGCTTTTGTCGGTTGCCACATGATACACAACCTCCTTTCTGTCCGATGGAATGTCATCACACCGGATAAACAGGGTGCTTCCGCTCAGTAAATGTGACATTTTTATGCTCATATAAACGAAAACGGTTGATCAACTCCGCCCGTAAATCATTGCCATTAACAATCCCGTCAATCACGAGCTCAGACGCCAAACGATACACATCAATATTTGCTTTATATTCTTCACGTTTCTCAGCAATGAAAGCTGCCCGATCAGCCTCTGGGAGCTCTGCAATCTTTTTCGCATAGACGGCATTCACTGCGGCTTCCGGTCCCATCACTGCAATTTGCGCTTGTGGTAACGCGAGACAACAGTCTGGATCAAAAGCTGGACCTGCCATCGCATATAGTCCTGCACCATACGCTTTGCGCACAACAACCGAAATTTTTGGTACTGTTGCTTCTGCCATCGCTGAAATCATCTTCGCCCCGTGACGAATAATCCCGGCGCGTTCGACTTTCGTTCCAATCATAAACCCGGGAATATCCGCTAAAAATAATAACGGGATATGATACGCATCGCAGAGCGTAATAAAACGTGCTGCTTTATCAGCCGAGTCATGAAACAACACGCCCCCTTTTGCTTTCGGTTGGTTGGCAACAATACCGATGACCCGACCATCTAAATGGGCAAACCCCGTAATGAGTTCTGGGGCAAATAACGCTTTTATTTCAAAAAAACTCTCTTCATCCACGAGTCTGTCTAGGAAATCATACATATTAAACGGTGCGTTTTGATTGGCTGGAATGAGTGATTCAATCGTTCCTGGTAATTCCGCTGGTGGACGTGGTGTCTCGCGCGCCGGCTGTTCTTCGTAGCTTTTTGGCATATAGCGCAAATAAGCACGTGCTTTTTCAATTGCTTCTTGTTCATTCGCCGCTAAAATATCCCCGCATCCAGACACACTACAATGCATCGACGCGCCACCCATTTCTTCTAGCGTCACATTTTCACCAATGACCATTTGCGCCATTCGTGGTGAACCTAAATACATTGACGCATTGCCATCAACCATAATGACAACATCACAGAATGCCGGGATGTACGCGCCTCCTGCCGCAGATGGACCAAATAAAATGCATACTTGCGGGATTCTGCCAGACAACTTTACTTGGTTATGAAAAATTTTTCCAGCCCCGCGCCGTCCTGGGAACATTTCAACTTGATCGGTAATACGCGCCCCAGCTGAATCGACCAAATAAAGCATGGGCACATGCAATTTTTCCGCTGTTTCTTGAATGCGAATGATTTTTTCAACCGTACGCGCACCCCACGAGCCCGCTTTTACGGTTGAATCATTGGCCATCACGCAAACAGGCTTCCCACCAATTGTCCCCATACCACAAACAACCCCGTCAGCTGGTAAACCTTCTGCTTCACTATTGGCAAACAAGCCGTCCTCACATGTCAAATCATCATCTAAAAGAAGGCGCAAACGCTCCCGCACAAACAGCTTCCCTTTTTCCGCATTTTGCTCATGGTAATGTGCTTTCCCACCTTGCTCAATTTGTTTCTTCTTCTCATTGCGCATTTGTTCAACCGTCATGTCAATGCCTCCCTCAGTTGCCCTTATATATCGGCTGTCTTTTCTCTTTAAACGCGGCAAGCCCTTCAAGCCGATCATTCGTGTGTAAAATCGTTTGGTATGCCTTGTGCTCACGTCGTAACCCCTCAGCTAGCGGTAAATCTGCGCTGGCGTCGATCGCTTGCTTCGCTGCTTGCAATGCGAGCGGCCCACTTTGCGCCATTTCTATTGCAAGTGCTCGGGCAGCGGTTGCCATTTCTTCTACTGGCACGGCATGCTCACATAACCCAATCGCGTACGCTTCTGCGCCAGAAATACGCCTTCCTGTGTAAATCAATTCTTTCGCTTTCCCTGGACCAATGAGCCGGGGCAAGCGTTGTGTCCCTCCTGCGCCAGGAATGATTGCTAACCTCGTTTCTGTTAACCCATATTGCGCGTCCTTCGCGAAGAGCCGCACATCACCAGCAAGGCATAATTCCAATCCACCCCCAAAAGCATGACCAGCCGCCGCAACAATGACCGGCTGCGGCAAAGACGCGAGCGCTTCGACAGTTTCACCAATCAATTTGACCGTCTCTATGGCCTCTTCTTCTGTCATTGCCGCCCGTTCTTTTAAATCTGCGCCCGCACAAAACACTTTCCCCGTTGCAGCCGTAAGGACGACAACACGGATGTCACGATCTTCTTTGATCTTTTCACATTGCGCTTTCAATGCCTTTAATAATTTTAACGATAATGCGTTCGCCGCTTCCGGTCGATTGAAATACAACCATGCACAGTGATCTTCTACTGCCGTAATTAATGGGCCTTGCTTTAACAAATCATTCAAGCTCAATGAGGTCGTCTCCTTCATTCACAAACTCCCCCTCTGGTTTTAAAATGGTCTTCACTTTTCCAGCCGTTTGCGCCTCAATTGGGATTTCCATTTTCATCGATTCCAAAATGGCTACTTCCTGTCCAACTTTTACTTCATCTCCAACGGACACAGTTATTTTCCATACATTCCCTGCCATCGTCGATTGAATTGCACTCATCACGTTGTTCAACCCCCAGTATACCTACCGCCTCATTTACGATTCAGACGGAGATGTCTTTTTCTCTAACACAAAATCTTTTGCGTGTGTATTTAAAAAAGATGTCGTTGCCTCTCCTGCACAAAAGATGGGATGAGCAACAATCTCTTTTAAAAGTGGGATATTCGTTTTTATGCCTGTAATATCATATGCGGCTAACGCCTCAGCCATCGCTTCGCAAGCCTCTGTTCGCGTTGCCTTTTTGACGATCATTTTCGCGATCATCGGGTCATAGAACGGTGTAATCACACTGCCTGCACCGACTGGACACTCGTGGCGAATATCAGGTGCTTCTGGCTGTTTGAATGTCGCAATCGTTCCAGGAGATGGGAAAAATTTGACCGGATCTTCAGCATAAATGCGTACTTCTAGTGCATGCCCTTCCGGCTGCAAATCCTTTTGCGCCCACGGCAATACCTCTCCCGCGGCAATCCGAATTTGCCATTCCACTAAGTCAATCCCAAAAATCTCCTCTGTTACGGGATGCTCGACTTGTAAACGTGTATTCATCTCTAAAAAGTAAAAATCGCCATTTTCAGCAACCAAACATTCTAATGTGCCAACATTTTCATAGCCAATAAATGTTGCTGCTTGCTTGGCCATCGCAATCATTTTTTCCCGCGTCTCATTTGTCAAAAATGGTGAAGGTGCTTCTTCAACGACTTTTTGATGCCGACGTTGAATTGAGCAATCTCGCTCCCCTAAAATAACGACATTTCCAGGTTGGTCGGCCACAATTTGCATTTCAATGTGGCGCGGACGTACAATATATTTTTCAATGAAAATCGCACCATCTCCAAAAAACATTTGCGCCTTTTTGAGCGTTCTCTCATAAGCAAGTGCACACGCTTCCTCATCCTCACACAACTCAATACCAATCCCGCCGCCACCTGAAGCAGCTTTCAACATGACAGGATAACCCATCTCTTGTGCAACTTGTACCGCTTCTTCCTTTGTTGTCACTGCGCTACTGCCTGGGATAACCGGTACACCCGCTTTCACCATCGTTTCCCGTGCCTGCAATTTATCTCCCATCGCCGCAATCGTTGTCGCATTAGGTCCAATAAAAATGAGCCCCTCTACGGTACAGAACGTCGCAAAGTCCGCTTGTTCCGACAATAACCCGTACCCTGGATGAACTGCATCGGCTCCAGATTCTTTTGCGACTTCAATGATTCGTGTTTGATTTAAATAGCTTTCATGAACGCGGGCACCACCGATATGATAAGCCTCGTCTGCCAGTTTCGTATGCAATGCGTCTTTATCAGCCTCAGAATAAACTGCGACCGTTTTGATCGCCATTTTCTTACATGTACGGATAATGCGACAAGCAACCTCGCCGCGGTTTGCGATTAGTATTTTTTTAATCATTCAATTCGCTCCTTTGCTACGTCCGTGGTAGCCCTAAATGACGGGCAATGACGAGTCGTTGGATTTCCGACGTTCCTTCACCGATTTCCAGCAATTTCGCATCACGAAGCATCCGTTCCACTTCATATTCCTTCATATAGCCATAACCACCATGAATTTGTAATGCTTGATTACAAACACGTGTGGCTGTTTCTGAAGCAAACAACTTTGCATATCCTGACTCTTTGCCAAACGGTTGACCGGCATCTTTTAAGCTCGCCGCCTTATGCACCATCGTCCGGGCCAAATCAATTTCCATCGCCATATCGGCTAACTTAAATTGGATTGCTTGGAAAGCACCAATCACTTTTCCAAATTGCTTTCGTTCTTGCGCATAAGCAAGTGCCCGGTCAAATGCCGCTTGGGCAATGCCAACTGCAAGTGCAGCGATAGAAATCCGGCCGCCGTCAAGTGTATATAAAAATTGACTAAACCCTTTTTCTGGATCGCCTAATACATTTTCTTTCGGGATCCGCACGTCCTCTAATACAAGTTCACACGTATTAGACGCGCGCACGCCCATTTTGTCATAATCAGCCCGAATCGAAAATCCGGCAGCATCGGTCGGGACAATAAAAGCAGAAATTTGTTTCTTCCCATCTTCCCGCTCGCCTGTCACCGCGGTCACAATGACGGTATCGGCATAACTTGCATTCGTAATCCAACATTTTTCACCATTAATGACATAATCAGGTCCATCCGCCACAGCTTTTGTCTGCGTGCCTCCTGCATCCGAGCCTGCATTTGGCTCCGTTAAACCGAATGCCCCAAGCGTTTTTCCGCTTGCAAGCGGAGTGAGGTATTTTTGTTTCTGTTCCTCTGTCCCGTAATAATAAATCGGGCTTGCCCCAAGCGATACGGCCGCCGCATAGCTTAAACCTGTCCCGCCACACGCATAGCCAATCTCCTCAACAGCAATCGCATACGACACCGTATCTCCACCTGATCCGCCATATTTTTCTGGGAAAGGAAGCCCTAAAAGCCCTAATTCACCCATTTTTTTAAATGCTTGTTCAGCAAATAATGATTGTTCATCACGCTGTCTCGCCTTTGGTGCCAATTCTTTTTTTGCAAACTGTCTGACCATATCACGAATCATCTCTTGATCTTTCGTTAACGTCACATTCAAAGAAAAAACCCCTTTTTCATCTAATCCGAGCGAGCGCTCAGTGAAATTCATGAAAGCGTTAACAAAATCTTAGCGCATCTGATGAATAAAGTCAAATGAGTTGGAATTGTCGATTTTTGTCGTTGTTAAAGCAAAATGCAATCCCACCTCATGCAGTATGCATGGCTGAGATTGCATTGCTTGTTACGTTATACTACGAACCATTTGTGCCGAATGGATAGACACCAATCCAGTTAGGGTCTGTGCCAACATTAATGGTTTCAATGATGTGGTGTGATGTTTTATCTATCACGCTGACTTTCCCTCCAGTTGCCCGATCTGCCACGTAAAATAAGTTTAATGGGGAGTTTTTCACCATCGCTATAAACGGATTTGCAGCAACGCCACCTGGTTGAGCCCCAACTGTAATTGAGTCAACAAGCGTATCGCTTTCTGTATCAATTACAGAGACCGTACTGTTATTAAAATTACATACGTAGAAACGACTTGCTGCTGTATCAATTCCACTTGCAATTGCATTTGTTCCAACAACAGTGATCGTTGTAATAATTGTGTTTGTTTCACCATTAATTACGGAAACCGTACTTGGATTCGCGGTACGATTCACCACATAAATCTTATTCCTACCCGTGTCTACCTTCATTGACTCTGGGCCGGTGCCAACAGTGACTGTCGTTACAATGGCCTGAGTTGTTGTATTAATGACAGAAACCGTATTATCAGCTTGGTTGGACACATAAAGTCGATTCGTAAACGGATTGACAGCAGTACCGAAAGGATTCGCTCCAACTGCAATGGTTGTCTGCGTTGCTGGAGAATTATTTAAATTTACCTCTGTCACTGTGCCTGCTCCTGGATTTGTGGCATAAAGCAGGTTTGTGTTTGAATTGATTGATAAATACGCTGCAGGAGAAAGTGCAATAAGAATTGTCTCAACAACTTGGTTTAAAAAGCCGTCAATCACAGAAATAGACGTAGTACCTCCAGCATTTGGTACATAAATTCGATTACGCATAACATCGATAACACCTTCTTGTCGTTCTGGGTTAGGTCCTACAGCAATCGTCGCAAAAACCTCGTTTGTGGAACCATCGATGACAGATACATTTGCCGATGTTTGATTTACAACGTATAGTATCGGTGTTGTACCAGCCGGTGGCCCCGTTGGTCCTGGTGGTCCCGTTGGCCCGGTAGCTCCTGTCGGTCCTGTCGGGCCTGTTGGGCCTGTCGGTCCTGTTGGGCCTGTCGGCGCCGTAGGTCCTGTCGGGCCGGTGACTCCAGTCGCTCCAGTCGCTCCAGTTACACCTGTTGCGCCTGTAACACCTGTCACGCCCGTTGCACCTGTCACGCCGGTAGCTCCCGTAGCGCCAGTTACACCCGTTGCACCCGTTGCGCCAGTCGCTCCAGTTGCACCCGTTGCACCTGTCACGCCCGTTGCACCTGTCACGCCGGTAACGCCAGTTGCGCCTGTTGCGCCTGTTGCACCCGTTGCACCTGTCACGCCCGTTGCACCTGTCACGCCGGTAACGCCAGTTGCGCCTGTTGCGCCTGTAACACCAGTGGCTCCTGTCACGCCAGTCGCTCCTGTAGCTCCAGTAACGCCGGTAGCGCCAGTAACTCCTGTAGCTCCCGTTGCGCCAGTCGCTCCTGTAGCTCCCGTTACGCCAGTCGCTCCTGTAGCTCCCGTTGCGCCAGTCGCTCCCGTCGCTCCAGTAGCTCCAGTAACGCCGGTAGCACCAGTAACGCCAGTCGCCCCCGTTGCGCCAGTTGCACCGGTAGCTCCAGTCGCGCCAGTGGCACCAGTAACACCAGTGGCTCCTGTGGCGCCAGTCGCCCCCGTCACTCCAGCCCCCGTTGGTCCGGTCGGTCCTTGTGTGCCAAGTTCTTCCCAAGGGTTCCAAGTTGTGCCTGTGTCATCGGTCGCGCTTCGTACATAAATCGTTGGATTACCAATGAGTAGTTGCAAAATCGATGTGGTTGGTCCCGGGGTAATGACAGAAACATACAATGTCCATATTGGACTTGTAAACCCAAGTGGACCGTTCACAGGTCCGCCTGCATTCCCTTCAGAGCTGTATACACCCTCGGTAATAAACGAATCTAAATCACTGCCAGAAGGTACTTCTTCATAAGGAAAAGCGCCGACATCCTCAGCGTTCAATGTCAAACTGCCATCTGGGGCAGCAGTGATGCCGTTGATGTTTTCAATGCCGCCTGGAATATCGCCAATGGTGAGGACGACATTGCCCGGACCATCAGGAAGGATATTGTTCACACTTGTCACACTTCCAGCTGGTCCGGTCGCCCCAGTCGCACCCGTTGGTCCGATCAACGTAGGAATGTTTGTCGCTGCTTTCATTTTTGACTCAAGAATAATTTCTTTCTTGAAAATCGTGTCAAGCATGTCCGCAGCACTTTCGTTGATCGCTAGAATTTCCTGTAGTGTCGCTGGTGGACCAGTGAGACCATTTAATGTTCCAAGAGCATACTGAATCTTCTCTCCTTCCGCATTAATAATGTGCGCCAAGCCCATTTCCTCCATCGCGATCGATGCGAGCAGTAAATTGACGACATCATCGCGATCGAGGGTAATATTGGGCGTGAAATTTGGCATGTTTGGTTGAGACATGTTTGTTCCTCCCTCTTAAAAATTTGTAAATGTAACACATATACCGTGTTCTCTACAGTGTATGTTCCTGTGTGGGGGGGGTTCGGGCTTAGTGGTATTTAATGATGGCGTACCATATCTCGCTAAAATTAATACAAGAAGACAGCGCTCTTTTTGAAACGCTGTCCTCTTTATACGTGTATTGTTCACGAAAAAACGCTACAATTGACGGTTCAAAAACTAGATTGACTGAAAGTTTCTTCACGAATCACAGAATACGAGCTTTACAAACGTACCGCTCACACCATCATGTCCGTGTCGTATACTAAGTGGTGATTCATTTATGAATGATTTGTACCAAATGGGTAAATAGCAATCCAGTTAGGCTCTCCACCAACTTGAATACTTTCCATCAAAGCATAAGTCTCTTTGTCTATTGCTTTCAACTGTCCACCCGACGTACGATCTGAGACATACAATAAGTCTAGCGGGAAGTTTTGTACGATTGCTGTAAAAAGGGATGGCGATACACCACCTGGGTCAGGTCCAACTGCAATAGATGTTATAAATGTATCTGCTTCTGTATCGATGATTGAAATTGTGCTGTTATTAAAACTACATGCATAAAAGCGATTTTCTATCGTATCAATTCCACTTGCAATCACATTCGTTCCATTCACAGCAATTGTTGTTATTACATTATTCGTATCCCCGTCAATAACGGATACTGTACTTGGATTCACAGCACGATTGACAACATAAATTTTATTATTGCGTACATCAATTTTCATTGTCTCGGGACCTGTATCAACACTCACCGTATCAATGACTGTTAAATTTGTTGTATCAATTACAGACACGTTTGCACCACTAGCATTCGATACATACAATCGATTTGTAAATGGATTTACCGCTGTACCGCGGGGTTGAGCACCTACAGCAACAGTTGTCTGAGTTGCTGGTGAAACATTTAAATCTATCTCGGTAATTGTATTTTGTCCTGGATTAGGTGCATAAAGAAGGTTTGTTCTTGTATTTAATGACAGAAATGCTACCGGCGCAAGTGAAATTATTATCGTTTCTACAACTTGGTTTAAAAAACCGTCAATAACTGAGATTGATGTTGTTCCTCCCGCATTTGGAATATATATACGATTACGTGTTATATCAATGACACCCTCTTGCCTAGGCGTACTACCCACTTGAATAGTTGTAATAATTTGATTTGACGACCCATTGATCACAGTAACGTTTCCATCTCCTTCATTAACAACATATATAATGGGTATTTGTCCCGCTGGTGCTCCCGTGGCCCCTGGTGGTCCTGTAGCTCCCGTCGCTCCTGGCGCTCCCGTCACTCCTGTCTGTCCTGTTACTCCTGTCGCTCCCGTTGCGCCAGTCGCTCCCGTTACTCCTGTCGCTCCTGTCGCTCCTGTGGCTCCCGTTACTCCGGTTGCTCCTGTTACTCCCGTCGCCCCTGGCGCTCCCGTTGCTCCCGTCGCTCCTGTCGCTCCCGTTACTCCTGTTACTCCTGTCGCTCCTGTCGCT
Organism: Shouchella lonarensis; assembly: GCF_900096965.1. Lineage (GTDB taxonomy): Bacteria > Bacillota > Bacilli > Bacillales > Bacillaceae_D > Shouchella > Shouchella lonarensis. Next base: position 119,844 of record NZ_FMYM01000006.1, read on the forward strand.
CCTGTCGCTCCTGTGGCTCCCGTTACTCCCGTCGCTCCTGTGGCTCCCGTTACTCCTGTCGCTCCTGTCGCTCCTGTGGCTCCCGTTACTCCTGTTACTCCTGTGGCTCCAGTCGTTCCCGTCGCTCCTGTGGCTCCCGTCGCTCCCGTTACTCCTGTTACTCCTGTGGCTCCAGTCGTTCCCGTCGCTCCTGTGGCTCCCGTTACTCCCGTCTGTCCTGTTACTCCCGTCGCTCCCGTTGCTCCCGTCGCTCCCGTCACTCCGGTTGCTCCTCTTACTCCTGTGGCTCCAGTCGTTCCTGTCGCTCCGGTTGCTCCCGTTACTCCTGTCGCTCCCGTCACTCCTGTTACTCCCGTCGCTCCTGTTACTCCCGTCGTTCCTGTCGCTCCCGTTGCTCCCGTCTGTCCTGTTACTCCTGTCGCTCCCGTTGCTCCTGTCGCTCCCGTCGCTCCTGTCGCTCCCGTTACTCCCGTCGCTCCCGTCGCTCCTGTCGCTCCCGTTACTCCTGTCGCTCCTGTCGCTCCTGTCGCTCCCGTTACTCCCGTCGCTCCCGTCGCTCCTGTGGCTCCCGTTACTCCTGTCGCTCCTGTCGCTCCTGTGGCTCCCGTTACTCCTGTCTGTCCTGTTACTCCTGTCGCTCCCGTTGCTCCGGTCGCTCCCGTTGCTCCCGTCACTCCCGTCGCTCCTGTCGCTCCCGTTACTCCCGTCGCTCCTGTGGCTCCCGTTACTCCTGTCGCTCCTGTCGCTCCCGTTACTCCTGTTACTCCTGTGGCTCCTGTCGCTCCCGTCGCTCCCGTTACTCCCGTCTGTCCTGTTACTCCTGTCGCTCCCGTTACTCCTGTTACTCCTGTGGCTCCTGTCGCTCCCGTCGCTCCCGTTACTCCCGTCGCTCCTGTGGCTCCCGTCGCTCCTGTGGCTCCCGTCACTCCGGTTGCTCCTCTTACTCCTGTGGCTCCAGTCGTTCCTGTCGCTCCGGTTGCTCCTCTTACTCCTGTGGCTCCAGTCGTTCCTGTCGCTCCCGTTGCTCCTGTTACTCCCGTCGCTCCTGTTACTCCCGTCGTTCCTGTCGCTCCCGTTGCTCCCGTTGCTCCTGTCGCTCCCGTCACTCCGGTTGCTCCTCTTACTCCTGTGGCTCCTGTCGCTCCCGTTACTCCCGTTACTCCCGTTACTCCTGGTGGTCCTGTCGTTCCTGTTGGTCCTTGAACACCAAATTCAGTCCACGGCTGCCAAGATATACCACCGGCATCTGAGCGCCGTACATAAATTGCTGGGTTGGTAATAACCAATTGAAATACAATAAAATCCGGATTTCCTGGTGTGACAACTGATACATACAATGTCCAATTCTCTGAAATGTTTATTCCTAATTGCGGAAAGTTGAAATAAGTAGGATCACCTTGGTTTCCATCAGAAACATATATCCCTGAAGTTTGAAAAGTATCTAGATTTTCATTTGATGGGATCATCATTGCCATTGGAAAAGCACCGACATCTTCTGCATTTAACATAAGTGATCCATTTGCAGCAGCTGTAATCCCGTTAATATTTTCAATCCCCCCAGGAATATCGCCGATCGTAATCTCGACATTACCAGCTCCATCAGGGAAAAGTCCATTAACACTTGCAACACTTCCAGCTGCTCCAGTTGGACCTGTTGGGCCTGTTGGACCGATCATCGTAGGCATGTTTGTAGCTGCTTTTAATTTCATCACTAGTAATCTTTCTTGTTCCGAGACCGCTTCCAACATTTCTGTAACACTCTCATTGACCTGCAATAATTCTTGTATCGTTGCTGGTGGACCAGTCGCACCATTTAATCCTAAGGCGTATTGAATCTTCTCTCCTTCTGCATTAATAACATGTGCCAACCCTATCTCTTCCATCGCGATGGAAGCCAGCAACAAATTAATGGCATCATCACGATTCAAATTCAAGTTTGGTGTAAAATTAGGCATATTTTCATAACACATGCACATCACCTCTACTCACATATTCATTCTTAGAACAAAAGAAGACCGATGTAACATGAAAGATTTTATGGATATGAGATACAACATGCATGCAAACACAGGTACAAAAGTTGAAATAGTATTTTAAAAGATATTCTTCCATAACGCACTATATGCAAAATAAAATCGAAAAGTGACAAAAATAGTCGTTTGTAACCTGTCATATATCACTACAAAGAGGACACTGGTGATGCCGCCAATGTCCTCTTATAACAATTTTCTATCATATTCCAAAACCGTTACGTCTGCAACGCCTCATGCTGAGAGCGAATAAACCCATCATACATGCCTTTTTTCTCTCGTAATTGTTGGTGCGTTCCTTCTTCTATTACTTGTCCATTCTCTAGCACAATAATATGGTCTGCTTCGCGAATGGTTGACAGGCGGTGCGCAATCATTATCGCTGTCCTGCCTGCTAACAATGTTTTTAAACCTGCCTGGATTTTTAATTCTGTCTCCGTATCAATATTTGCTGTTGCTTCGTCTAAAATTAAAATATGCGGATTCGCTAAAAGCGCGCGGGCAAACGAAAGCAACTGTCTTTCTCCAACAGAGAGCACGCTCCCTTGTTCCTCTACTTCTGTATGATAACCATCTGCTAGTTTCCTAATAAAGTCATCAGCCCCGACCGCTTTTGCTGCTGCGATAATGTCTTCTTCCGTTGCATCTGGACGTCCGAAGCGAATGTTATCCATAATTGTGCCCGCAAAAATAAATGTATCTTGCAACACATAACTCACGCTCGCACGTACATCAGCTAGACGAATCTCTTTCAAATCGGTTCCATCGAGTAAAATTGTTCCACTAGTTGGATCATAGAATCGGCTCATCAAATTGACAATGGTTGATTTCCCTGAGCCGGTGTGCCCAACAAGTGCTGTTGTCTTCCCCGCAGCGAATGTCAGATTAATTCCCTTTAATGCTGGACGACGCGCATCATACGCAAATGTCACATCACGGAAAACAACTTCTCCTTCGACATTTGTTAAGCGCTTCGCGTCTTGCTTGTCCTCCACATTTGGCTTTTCATCTAAAAATTCGAAGATGCGCTCGCTTGAAGCCATTCCGACTAATAACTGATTATATACTTGTCCTAAACGAGAGATCGGCTCCCAAAACATCCCAACATAAAAGGCAAATGAGACAAATACACCAAGCGTCAATGGGTTTGTATCACTTTGAATCAAATACGCCCCATACCAAATTAAAATCGCACCACCCAGTGCACTCGCCATTTCTACAAAGGGACGAAATAACGCATTCATCTTTGTGGCATGTTGCCAACTCTTATATGTTTGTGTATTCACGTCATCGAAAAAAGCCATGTTTTCTTGCTCTTGTGCATAAGCCTGTGTCACTCTAATTCCTTGAATGCTCTCATTTAAATGCGAGTTAAGGCGTGATTGTCGAATGCGTACCGTTTGCCACGCGCGACGGATTTTCCTTCTTAGTTTCGTAGAGATGAAGAACATGATCGGTAAAATAATGAGGATCACAAGCGCCAATTGCGGACTAAGCGTAAATAAAATGACGACGATCCCAATGAGCATGACGATGTCCATCAACAAATTGACAACACCATTTGTAAATAAATCTTGCAACGAGTTGACATCATTAATAACACGAACGAGAATCGAACCGGCAGAACGCTGATCAAAGAAACGGTGCGACAAATGTTGGATGTGATTAAATAACTTCTTACGAATGTCAAAGATCACATATTGCCCGAGACGATTCATCCACCGGATTCGGAGCATATTGGCAACCATATTTAAGACATATAAACCAAGGACAATGGCCGCATAGAACACCATGTCTGGTCCAGTTGCGAGTCCTTTTTCGACTTGTCCGATCGCAAATACACCAATAAAAATTGGGATTGCTAACCGAACTGCTGTCGCAAGTAACATCATCACAATCGTGATTGGTAACAACGTTTTTGCATACGGCTTCACAAACGCAAGCAATCGAAGAAGTTGTTTCCAATTAAATGGTTTTTCAATGACTTGCTCCACCGGATAATGAAAACGGCTCTTATTTTTTACTGTTTTTTCCATTCCGATACTCCTCTCTACACGCTCATTTTTTCATCTGCTTGATGCTCGTTTTGCATATGATAAATGCGACGATACATCCCCGGTTGCGCTAATAGTGTTTCATGTGTTCCTCTCTCTTGTACATTGCCTTCTTCTAAAACAAGGATTTCATCACAATGTTTGACAGACGAAATCCGATGCGCAATGACAAAAGTCGTGCGCCCTTTCATCATGTCATGCAGTGCATGCTGAATCTTGACCTCTGTTTTCATGTCAACTGCACTTGTTGCATCATCCAATATTAGAATGCTTGGGTTCATGATCATTGCCCGGGCAATGGCGATTCGTTGCTTTTGACCACCAGATAACCCAAGCCCTTTTTCTCCTAATACCGTGTCGTACCCGTCCGGAAGCTCGGAAATAAACGCATGGGCATCGGCGCGTTTCGCTGCAGTGACAATGTCATTTTCTGTCGCATCTGGACGCCCATATGCTAAGTTGTCACGAATTGTTGAAGAGAACAAGAATGTTTGCTGCATCACAATGCCAATATTTTGCCGTAATATATTGACATGATATGATTCTAGCGGTTTACCATCAATCAAAATTTCGCCACCTGTTCGCTCATAGAAACGCATCAACAATTGAACAATAGACGATTTCCCGGCACCAGTAGAACCGATTAAACCGATGGTTTTACCTTGAGGAACATGGAAATCAAGCGCTGACAAAGCGTCGTTTGAAGAACCATCATAACGCAAATCTACTTGTTTAAAAGTTACCTCGCCTCGTAACTTTTCTGCCTTCTTTGTCTCTAGCGCACCAATCGGTCGTTCCTTTTCTGAAAATATTTCGAGCAACCGTTCTCCAGAAGCTTTTGATTGTGAGAACATGTTAATAATGAAACCTAAATGCATGATGGGACCAATCATGAACCAAATGAGGCTAAAGAAAGCGGTGAGCTCTCCAGGCGTTAACTGTTGTTGGACAGCTAGATAGCCACCAAATCCTAACAAAATGACCGCCGAAACATTCCCCATAAATTCCATAAGTGGAAAGTATTTTCCCCACACATTGGCAATCTCTATATTTTTCTCACGGTAATCATCATTTTGACTATGAAAACGAGTCTTTTCTTTTTCCTCTTGCGACAACGCCTTCACTGTCTGTATCCCACTCACGTTTTCTTGCACCTTTGAATTTAGCCCAGCAAGTGATTTCCTTACTTTCCGAAAACTAGGATGCACACGCTGATCAAACTTGTATACAGCAACAGCCAAGAATGGCAACGTCACCATCGTCGCCAAGGTGAGTGGCACTGAATAGTAAAACATTACTGCGAGTGTGAAGCTAACAATTAAAATAAAATGGACAAACTGGGCAAAACCGAAAGAGAGGAAAAAGCGAAATGCTTCAACATCTGCCGTTAAGCGCGACATTAAATCACCCGTTTTGGCACGATCATAGTAACTAAAAGGTAAAAACTGTAATTTTTCATACAATGACTTTCTCAACCGATATACCGTCTGAATACCAAAGAGGTCGCCAAAATATTGGTGAATATACGTAGCGAGTCCTTTCACTGCCATGATCAAAATTAAGCCAATTGCTAAATAAGGAATGAGGTTGGCGTTGCCACCAACAATGCCTTCATCAATCGCAATTTGCAATATAACTGGATACACGACAGTAATAGCCGTTACAAAAAAAAGCGCCAACAGTGAATAAACAAAATACTTTTTGTAAGGCATGTAAAATTTTGCTAGACGTTTAAATATCTCCACTTGTCTCTGTCACCTCGCATGATCGTTAATATTTAGATGATCGAAATATTTTTTGAAGCGTATGAACCATTTTACTGTGAACAACTGCCAGCGTCAATCATTTTGCTTATTTAAAACTTAAAAAAGGGCCTTGACAGCCCCTTTTTATGTGTATTTGCGGCTTGTTTTTTCGCCATCATAAACAAAGATGACTTGTTTTTCATTGACATATGTCTCAAGATGTACGGACCGACCCCATAATTGGTAAATATATGGGAGGACTTTTTCCAAATAGCTAACATCTAACTCAGTGCCTTCGTATCGATGTTGAATATACAACTCTCCATTTCGTAAATGGTCACCATCTGTCACGACCAAATAAGGAAACCCACCATTGACACGTGATTTCGTCAGTTCATCACGTACTTCTTCCCAACTTTTATCAACAATTTTATAGTCAATCCCTTGCTTTTGAAACAAATACAAATCCTCCTGTTTAACGAGTTCTTTCGTTAAATAATTACGAATAAAAGATGTATCTGATTCTATCTCTCGAACTTCAAAGATTTTCTCTCGTCCAGTCCCCGGCTGAACCCCTTGTTTCTTCATTTCATCTGTAGGATCATCAAACCGTGCTTCAATGTCTTCAAAAATCTTCACTCCTAAGTAGTAAGGATTAATGGATGTTTTTGAAGGTTGCACAACGCTTGCGTTCAACTTCGCAAATTCAATTGATTCGTCACTTGTCAAATCAAGTTCTCGTAAAATTCGGGCATGCCAATAAGATGCCCAACCTTCGTTCATAATCTTCGTTTCTAATTGTGGCCAAAAATAGAGCATTTCTTCACGCATCATTGTTAATATATCTCGTTGCCATGGCGTAAGTTCACGACTATGTTGTTCTATAAACAACAACAGGTCTTTTTCAGGCTGAGCGGGAAATTGTTTTTTTACAGACACTTTGTCCTCTTCGTCTTGCACCTCCAGTCGCCATAAATCATCATAAGGTGTCTTTTTATATGCACCTTTCTTGTCCTGATCCAGCTCGGGATGCTCTTTATGGGCAACATCAAGCAACAACGGATCAATATGTTCTTGAATGGCAAGTACCGCATCAAGAAAATCTTCTACCTCTGCTTTTCCATGGACATGTTCATAATGGGCAATCCGCTCTGCTGTTGCACTCATACTTTCAACCATATCTCGACGGGTATGCGCGAATCGGATATTGTTCTTGAAGAAATCACAGTGTCCAAGCACATGTGCCACAATGAGTTTGTTTTGAATAAGTGAATTGCTGTCTAATAAAAATGCATAACACGGGTCCGAGTTGATGACAAGCTCATAAATTTTACTTAACCCTAAATCATATTCCAATTTCATTTTGTGATATTGTTTTCCAAATGACCAATGGCTATAGCGCGTCGGCATCCCGTATGCTCCAAACGTATAAATGATGTCGGACGGACATACTTCATAGCGCATTTCATAAAAGTCAAGTCCAAAACCGCGGGCGATCTCGGTAATTTCCCCAATCGCCTGCCGCAACTCTTTTGACTGTGCTGCCAATACACTTCACCCCTTTTCCTTCATCTTTCTATACGTATGAACAAACGACCCTTTCCATGAGGAAAACTGCTCGCCTTTTTGAGACGTGCTTGTTATAATGGGGAAAGATGAATAGATTCGGAGGCGATCAATGATGAGTGCATGGATCCTCATTCCATTAGCTGCTTTGCTCATTCCTATTACTGCCATTATGACTGATTATGCGTACAAACGTAAACGATTAGAAATGCAGGACAATGCAGGACTTGAAAATGCGGAATTATACGAACGAATAGAACAATTAGAAGCCAAACTTGCTCGCATCGAACAAACAGACGAAAGAAGGCGCCTAGATTAGCGCCTTCTTTCTATTTTTTATCAATATATGCTTGCATATAGGCAAGTACAGCTCGTTTCAACTGCTTCAACTTCGCAAAGCTATTTTCTTCGCTATTTGCAACGACACCAAAGTAAAATTTCACTTTCGGCTCTGTCCCTGACGGGCGAACACAAAACCACGATTCATCTGCCAAAATATATTTTAATACATTTGATTGCGGTAATGAAAGTGGCGCTTTTTCCTCTGTCGCAAGCATCGTCGCGATACGACTTTCGTAGTCTTCAACGCGGACAATTTCAAGTCCATCTATTTCCTTCGATGGGTTCGCCCGTAGACTTGTTAGGATGTGGGCAATCTTCTCCGCGCCTTCTTTCCCTTTTAATGTTAATGACTGTAAATCTTCCTTATAGTAACCATAACGTGCAAACACCGACTGGAGTGCTTCAAACAGCGTTTTCCCTTCGCGCTTATAGTGTAGCGCCATCTCTGCTGCAAATAAACACGCTTGTACGGCATCTTTGTCACGAACAAAATCGCCAATTAAATAACCATAACTCTCTTCATAACCAAATAAATATGTGTGTTCATCCGAGCGCTCGTATTCGCCCATCTTTTCACCAATAAATTTAAAACCAGTTAAAGTATCTACCGCAGCAAGTCCATATGCAGTGGCAATCGCCCGACCAATTTCTGAAGTGACAATTGTTTTTAGGATAACACCGTTTTCAGGGAGTATCCCTTGTTCTTGCTGTTGTTGTAACAAATAGTCAAGCATTAATGCCCCGGTTTGATTCCCAGTTAATAGTACATAATCCCCGGTCTCATTTTTCACTGCCAGCCCAACCCGGTCGGCGTCAGGATCTGTTGCGATCAATATGTCTGCACCATGTCTCTTTCCATAATCAATCGCCATTTCAAATGCCGCTGACTCTTCAGGGTTTGGTGAAGTCACAGTCGAAAATTCGGGATCCGGTAGCGCTTGCTCGCTTACAACAGTCACATTTTTAAAACCACTCTCAGCAAATGCCCGTGTCACTGGTGCTGTCGCTGTACCATGTAATGGTGTGAACACGATCGAAATGTCTTGGCCAAACTGTTGATCCATCTCCGGCTGCAATAAAATGGTCTGCAAGGCAGTATGGTACGCATCGTCAACCACTTCCCCTATTGCCTCGTATAAACCTTTTTTGTGCAGTGTTTCAATATCTTCAACCGCAATTGCTAGTTCGTCTTCAATCTCTCCTACACAAGCAACAAGCTCATCAGCTAGCGCAGGCGGAAACTGACCACCATCTTCGCCATATACTTTAAAGCCATTGTACTCAGGAGGATTATGCGATGCAGTGATAACAATCCCTGCTTGTGCTTGCAAATAACGGACAGCGAAAGAAAGCTGCGGTGTTGTATGAAGCTCTGTAAATACATATGTTTTGATTCCGTGCGCCCCTAATGTACGCGCGGCTTCACGCGCAAACTGCGCTGATTTATGACGTGAGTCAAAAGCAATAACGACACCACGCGCTTTCGCTTCTTTTCCACGTTTTTCAATAAATCGCGCGAGCCCTTCTGCCGCCCTACGAACCGTATAAGTATTCATCCGATTTGGTCCTGGTCCAATTTCCCCCCGCATACCACCAGTTCCAAACACCAAGTCTTGATAAAAACAATCTTCAAGTGCCTGTTCATCTGACAACAATGCGTCCAATGCGCTCCTTACATCATCCTCTAATTGCGGATATGTATGCCATCGTTCAATTCTTCTCTTGGTGTCCATCTTGCAAACCACTCTCCCATCTCAATTCAAAAGAAAAAAGGAATGTATGCAACAATATCCTTTTTTATCTATACGCATTCATTTTACACATGAGAGACCTTTTTGACTAGCTTAAAAGATCGTCACTACAGGCCACCTGCTTCTACTGATAATAATGCTGGTTGCACCTCTTCATGTGGCCATGTTGACACAAAAATTTCTCCCATCCAGTCACCTTCAGCCCGAAACAATGCTTCCGCTTCATAAAGACCTGATTCGACATGATGGAAGATGACAGACACGTCTCCTGATTCGTGCGAAAAATAACCTTTAACTGTCGCATTCGTAACACCTTCATACATCTCGTCGGTTACAAAAACTTGGAGATGGACAGTATGATTCACTTGAATCGGTTGGTCAACAACCGTTACAACCCAGTCTCTTTCGGTACTCGCAAATACAAGCGTATACTTCATATACAATAACAATGTAAAACATAAAAGCACCAACGACACATTTAAACTTTTTTGCACAGCTGGTTGCATGAAAAATCTCCTTTTTCATGTAGAGGTATCTCCCTTATACAAGACCCCGCTACGTTTTACAACCCAGTCTGTCCAACAATAAGCGCCTGTAAACTATGACAATCGTAACTCACTACGAATCTTCACAGCTCTTTCTGGAAAATCTGTAAAGATCGTGCACCCCCACGAGAGAAAATCGCGTAGTTGTCGCTCATCGTTCACTGTAAATGAGCGCAACGCAACCCCAGCACTTTGCACGTCTTGGATAACTGGCTCGGTGACAAAAGGAGACCATAAATGATAGCCAGTAGCACCGAGATTTTCTATATATTTCTCTGGTTGAAAGAGTGGTCCCATTGTCAATACCGCAATCTCCAATTCCGGATGAGCCTCTTTCATATGTGCAAGCACAATATGGTCAAACGATGAAACAACAATTTCATTGCTTCCCTTTGTCTCTTGCAACACCTGACTTACTGCCGCCACCACACGACTGCGATCTTCACCATATGCCTTTAATTCAAGGTTGAGTAATAGTGCAGGATACGTGTCCGCCCACGCTAGTACCTCTGCTAGCGTCGGTATCCGTTCTGGTGCTAAGTGTGGATAACGAGCCGCCGCATTGAAACGTGCCAGTTCCGCTGCCGTATAGTCTGAAATGGCTCCGCGTCCGTCTGTCGTCCGGTCAATCGTCTCATCATGAATGACGACGGGCACACCATCTTTTGTCAATTGTATATCAAACTCAATCCCATCTGCGCTAGCTAATACCGCTGCCTGAAACGCGCTCATCGTGTTTTCTGGATATGTACCTGAAGCACCACGATGTGCATAAATCATTGTTGTCATATGTTCTGTACCCCTTTGTCCATTATTATTGTCCTAATCATGACGAAAACAGCCGACTTTTGCAAGTGAAAAGTCCCTTATCCTTTATTGACTGAACAAACGTACACAGTGTATAATAAAGTGAAGAGAAACACACACTAAAAAGACCGCAAGTGCGTTGCACCTACGGTCATAGCAAGAAGCGTCCCTTAAAAGGGGTCGACTATTTGGGGTATTACGCCCACCATGAGCCTTCAACTCAAAATGGTGGGTTTAGTCTTGCTTAGACACGTTTACGACGGCAACAACGAGTGTTCCAAACGCAATTGCGATGAGAATCCAAGATTGGAGCTCTGTCACGTGCAACACCCCCTTTCTTAAAAAGGAGTGCCGACCACCTTTTTGAGTGCGCTTACTTGCTATGACACTAGTATAACTTACAGCTTACAGTGTGACAACATTTCAAACTCGTTTCCCATATGATCTCTTCTGTAAATCTCCTGCCGCTTCAAATCAAGCTCTCCACTTCAATTTCAAACTGCATTTCACCTGAATCATCTTCCCTTCTATGCTATAATCAAGCTAACTAGTACATAACAGAAAGGGGATTTGCATGATTCCCGCTCAAGTCTTTCGAATCATCGCCGCTTTCCATCAAGCAGTATGGCCGCTGTTTTTTCTTGCTGCGCTCCTGCTCCTTATCTATACATGGCGCCATTGGCGTAAAGGTCGGTTTGTCTTAACATGGTTTGTGTATGCAACACAGCTATTACTCGTCATCACTGGCTTCATGCTCTTATATGCTTATCAATTTGATTTGTTTTTTACACTGAAAGCAATTGTCGCGCTTTCTATGCTCATTTTCTTTGAAAAAGGGCGCCGTTGCTTAAAGAAACAGCATAACCACCAAGGAATGGTTCATGTAACACTATTTTTTCTCACCGCAGTAATTGTGATGATCATGGGTGTATATGGACGCTAACAACAAATTTTTTAAAAGAAGGTGATTACTTGCTTACAAATGATGTCTTACAGACAATGTCTAACCATCGCTCGATTCGTTCATTTACAGATAAACCCATTACAGATGAAATCATTGACACGATTACGACCGCCGCACGTTGGGCATCGACTTCTCATCATGTACAAGCCTATTCTATTGTTACTATTAAAAATGCGGATACGAAAAAAGATTTCGCTGAGTGGACCGGTGGACAGCCATGGGTAGCATCGTGCCCTGTTTTCTTCGTGATCTGTGGCGACTTTTCTCGTCATGCACGCGCGAGTAAACAATACACCGCCCCTTTTACAGTTGGTGGCATTGAACAGCTCCTCGTCGCGACGGTAGACGCCAGCCTCGTTGCACAAAATATGTTGCTTGCCGCAGAATCGCTCGGTCTTGGCGGTGTCATGATTGGCGGTATTCGCAATGAACCTGAAAAAGTCGCCACACGTCTACAACTGCCAAAGTATGTTTTCCCGGTGATGGGACTTGCACTTGGCTATCCAACCCGCTATCCTGCACAAAAACCGCGCCTGCCGCAAAATGTGACTGTTCACGAAGAACATTACAAGCATCATCGCCATGCATTGGAAACCTATGACAAGACCATCTCTAGTTACTATGAGGCACGCACAAAAGGCGCAGACACGAGGAACTGGACTGCGCGCATGGCTCAATATACAGAAAAGAACAAGCGTCCCCACCTTAAAGGTTTCTTGCAAAAACAAGGGTTTTTAACTGAATAGCGCTCAGTTACTTACCCAAATTGACCAGAAACATAGTCTTCGGTTCGCTTCTGAGCTGGCGTCGTAAATAATTTCGCCGTCGGTCCACTCTCAACAAGCTCGCCCATGTAGAAAAATGCTGTCTCATCGGAGATGCGGCGCGCTTGTTGCATATTATGCGTCACAATAATGATCGTGTACTTTTGTTTCAATGCCAAAATTAACTCCTCAATCTTCCGCGTAGATAACGGATCAAGTGCACTCGTTGGTTCATCTAACAATAAAACTTCCGGCTTTGTCGCTAACGCCCGAGCGATACAAAGGCGTTGTTGTTGCCCGCCAGATAGGCCCAGCGCTGGCGCATGCAGACGATCCTTCACTTCATCCCACAAAAACGCGTCTCGTAAACTCTCTTCCACAATTGCTGTAAGCATCGCTTTTTTTCGCACACCATGAATACGTGGCCCGTAGGCAACATTTTCAAAAATTGATTTTGGAAATGGGTTTGGCTTTTGAAATACCATTCCGACATCTTTACATAGTGTTGTCATATCCATTTTACTTGAAAGGAGCTGTGCCCCCCGGTAGTAAATATCTCCTGCAAGGCGAATTGACGGCTCCATACGTGTCATCAAGTTTAATGTTTTTAAAAACGTCGATTTGCCACAGCCAGAGGGACCAATAATTGCCGTCACTTGCTTTTCTTTCAGCTGCAGCGTCACATTTTTTAAGGCATGCGTTTTTCCATACCATAAATTTAAATCTTGCACATCGTAAACAACTGTAGCCTGTTTTGTTGCTTGTTTCGGTTTAAATGCCACTGCTTGCATCATCATTTCCCTCCTTAACCAAATCGACCCGCAATATAGTCTGCTGTTTGTTTCTCACCTGGTTGATGAAACATTTGTTTCGTATTGCCTACTTCAATTAATTTTCCTTGGTAGAAGAACGCGGTACGATCAGATACCCGGGCAGCTTGTTGCATATTATGAGTGACAACAACGACGGTATGTTCCTTTTTTAATTCAAGCATGAGCGCTTCAATTTTTGCCGTTGCGATCGGATCAAGCGCCGATGCCGGTTCATCCAACAGTAGCACTCTCGGCTTTAACACTAAAGCACGGGCAATACAAAGACGTTGTTGTTGCCCTCCGGAAAGCGCAAGTGCCGATTCATGTAACCGATCTTTCACTTCATCCCACAGCGCTGCCTTTGTTAGCGCATCTTCAATCGTTTCATCCCATTCACTCTTTTTCACTTGATGATGCCGCAGTCCATGGACAAGATTTTCATAAATTGATTTTGGAAAAGGATACGGCTTTTGAAATACCATGCCAATCTCTTTACGTAAAGCAGTAACATGAATGTTTTCTCCTAAAACATTTAAACCTTCATACAAAATTTGACCGGTCACACGTGCTCCTTCAATCCCATCATTCATGCGGTTCATCGTTCGTAAAAACGTCGATTTCCCACATCCTGATGGCCCAATTAGTGCCAACACTTCATGTTTGTTTACTGTCAGTGACACCTCTTGGACGGCATGTTGTTGACCGTAATACACATTTAAGTCACACGCATGAAGCAATACTTCTTGTTGTTTCACAGCCGGTTGTAATTCTTCCTCAACTCTTGGCATAACCGCAATGGCCATACATCTACACACCCCTTTATTTTGATGCCGTCATTTTCCGGTGCACGAACGCACCTAACAAACGAGCCAATACATTGAATAGCAATACCGCAACAATGAGTACGAGTGCTGCCCCGTCTGCAATTTCCTTTACATCTGGTACAAGCCCTTGCGTGTTGATTTTCCATATATGAACAGACAACGTCTCTGCCGGTCGGAAAATGTTTAGCGGTGACGACTCAGAAAAAGGATTCAAGTTAAGCCAGTCTAACCGAGGTGTCGTCACACCCGATGTAAATAACAATGCGGCAGCTTCACCAAACACACGCCCCGATGACAAAATGACCCCAGTCAAAATCCCCGGAAATGCCGCCGGTAATAAGACTGTTCGAATTGTATCCCACTTTGTTACACCAAGTGCTAAACTTGCATCAGTTTGTGCTTGCGGCACACTTCTTAACGCATCTTCCACAACCCGTACCATCACTGGTAAATTAAAAATCGTGAGAGCAAGCGCGCCACCTAAAATCGAGTAACTCCAACCTGTCAACTGGACGAATACAAGTAAACCAAACAAACCAACAACAATGGAAGGCAAAGATGCGAGCACTTCAATACACGTCCGAATGAAATTTGTAAACCGTCCTCGCTTCGCATACTGTGCCATATAAATGCCACCGCCCAAACCAAGCGGGACCGTAAATAACATGGTTAAGATCAACATATAAAAAGAGTTAAACAACGGTGGCCCAATACCCCCTCCTGCTCTTGCAGCACTTGGCGCACTCGTCAAAAAGTCCCAACTCATATGCGAAAATCCACGATATAAAATATAACTAATTAAGCTTGAGAGGATGATGACAATGAGCATGGCAACAACAGTAAACGCCCCCGTCGCCGCGCGATCTGTCAGTTTTCTATTCACGAGAATTTCCTCCTTGACGATAAATACCGAACGAGTAAAATAAATACGTATGACATGAGAAGTAAAATAAGTGCGAGTGACCATAATGCGTTATTTTCTGCACTCCCTGGAACAGTATGACCCATATTTAATGTAATAATTGTCGTTAATGTCGCTGTTGGATCCATAAGCGATGTCGCAATCGTCCGGGCATTGCCGATGACCATTTGAACTGCTAATGCTTCACCGAAAGCCCGTGCCATCCCTAATACAACCGCCGTCATTAACATTGGTGCAGCAGCCGGGACAATGACCCGACGAATCGTTTGCCAGCGCGTCGCACCAAGGGCAAGCGACGACTCACGCAAGCTACCAGGAATGGCTCGCAGTGCATCAACGGCAATGCTCGTCACGGTCGGCAAAATCATGAGCGATAGCACAATCATTCCTGCCAATAACCCAAAACCTTGGCCGCCCACATGTTCCCGCAAAAATGGCACAAGCAAGCTGAGCCCAAGAAACCCGTAAACAACAGACGGGATCCCAACAAGCAATTCGATGACTGGCTGTAATACCTTCTGTCCCCAACGTGGTGCAATCTCAGTCATATAAATCGCTGCGCCGATCCCAAGAGGTGCAGCAATGCACGCTGCGAGTATCGTCACGGCAAAAGAACCAACTATAAACGGCAGTGCTCCGTACATTGGCCCACCGTCTGCGGCTGAGCGTGTTGGCTGCCAATCCAAGCTCGTAAGGAACGTCAACGGATTGACGCCGTTTTTTACAAACATTTGTAAACCTTGTATAACGAGAAATAATGTCAATGATATTGTTGTTAAAATAATTAACGCCGCACAGCTATACACGAGTAGGCGACCGCGTTGCTCTGACTTTGTCGCGCGGCTACTTTTCCCTTTACATAAACGGTCTGAAACCGATAATTCCGTGTTCACATGCTTTTCCCCCTATTCCAGCCTATCATCAGAAGTCTGGCAAACGATGTTCGTCCCACCAGACTTCTGAGCTGACCTCTGGAATTATATATCCGATTGGTTCCCTTCAGCATCCCGCTTCACTTTCATATCAGCTACTGGAATATAGCCAAGCTCTGGAATAATTTCCTGTTGTACCGTATCTGCTAACATGTAATCAATAAAATCCTTTGTTAACCCTTCAGGCTCACCTTTTGTGTATGAGTGCATGTATGCCCAAATTGGATATTTACCTGAAGTAACATTTTCATCGGTTTGTTCAACGTCATCTACTTGTAAAGGTGTTACTGAACCATCGTAGTAAGAAAACGCAAGATAACCAATTGCACCTGCAGTTTCGCTAATGATTTGCCGTACAGCATTTGAAGATTCTTCCGTAATCCCTTCAACTGGCGTTGCCCCGTCTAGTGCATAGTTTACAAATGTATCGCGCGTACCTGATGAGTCAGGACGATTGACAATTGTCACATCAACATCTGCGCCACCTACTTCAGACCAGTTCGTAACTTTCCCAGTAAATATATCTATTAATTGTTGCTTCGATAAGTTCTCAATCCCTACCTCAGGGTGAGCAGCTGGTCCCATTCCGACAACAGCAATTGGATGATTGACCAATGCCCCTGCATCAATTTCGTCTTTTTCTTCAGCAAAAACATCTGAGTTCCCAATGTCTGATTGACCATTTGACACAGATAACAACCCTTGCCCCGATCCACCGGCTTGAACAGACACACTCGCATCTTTGTTCTCTGCTTCAAATTCTTCCGCAGCAGCAGCAACGAGCGGTTGCATTGCGCTAGAACCAGCAACAAGAATGGAACCTGAGACGCTCGCCTCGCTCTTTTCACCTTCTGTATTTGACTGACTTACATCACTACTAGATCCACATGCTGCTAACAAAAATAAAGATGCTGCGGCAATTGCACCGATTTTCTTCATCTGTTCATTTCCCCCTAGAAATCGATTATCGAACTTACAAACCTAAGTATAGGGTGGTTGTATGAAGAAGGTTTGATGGACATGTTAAGTTTTTGTAAAGACGAAGCATGAAAAAATGCCCTCCTAATGGAGAGCATGATCGTGATCATCTATTAGTCTTTTGCGTAGGTAACACATATCTCTTACACGATACAGTAATGGAGGCGGCATCATTTCCTATAGAAAGATACAAATGATGCCTGTCTCATCTCATCGCACTTCACTGGCTTCGCAATCATCCATCACCCATTTCTTCCCACTACTCCTACACACCCATACACCACAACGCGCTTTCCTCAAACATTCGCGCTATTTGCAGCAATAACTCGTCCTTGCCTTTTTGCGCCATAAATTGCACACCGAGCGGTAAACCTTCTTCTGTTTTATAAAGTGGCAATGAGATTGCTGGTTGTCCAGTTAAATTGGCCAGTTGCGTAAACGGCGTATACGTCAATCCCGGTAAAAACAGTTCATAAATTAAATGAAGCTGTTCGTCCACTCGAAGTTCATTCACCCGCTCTTTCCAAAAAGCTTCTTGCGCAACAGTTGGTGTGAGCTCTCCGATTTTTGGTGCAACATGAGCGACAGTTGGTGTGATATACAGGTCGTATGTGCGATGAAAATCACTCATCACTGCGGCCGCTTCGTCCCAAGCGAGCAAACTTTGAGCGTAGGCAGATGCAGTCACATTCTTTCCACACTGCGATAGCAACCAAGACTCTGTTTCGAGCTCGTGTGACAATAGTGCTCGTCCAAACGCCTGCTCTAATCGATCGCGCAAGCTCGCCATTTCACCAGCATTCATTAAATAATAATGTTGAATGAGGGCAACGCCATCAATAGATGGTTGTACCTCTTCAACCTCATGACCAAGTGATGCCAACCAACGTACACACTTGCGAACGGCTGCTTTTGCATCTTCACTTACCGGCGTATGTACAGGAGACGCAAGCGTATACGCAATGCGCAGCTTTTTCGGCGCGTCTCTTAATGTTGCTTCGTATCCACGCTCGTACAGCGGAGTTTGGAAAGCCGCTTCAGGCTGGACAATCTGAAGCACATCAAGCGCACGCGCACTATCGCGCACACTTCTAGAAATGACAAAATCAATTGCTGCTCCTTGCCACTGCCTACCGACGCCAGGACCAACCGGCGTCCGTCCGCGTGTCGGCTTCAAGCCGACCAACCCCGTGAATGCGGCAGGGATACGAATGGAACCTCCCCCATCACTCGCACCGGCAAATGGTACAATGCCACTTGCCACAGCGGCGGCTGCACCTCCACTTGAACCACCTGGAGAACGAGACGGATCATGTGGATTACGCGTGGCTCCATATAACCTTGGTTCCGTAATATTTTTTAGTCCAAATTCTGGTGCATTCGTATAGCCTAACATAAGTAAACCTGCATCTTGCAGGCGCTTAGTATAATGACTTGTCTGCATAGAGCGATGGTCTTTAAATAATGCTGACCCTGAAGTGAGTGGTGCGCCCGATAGTGCCTGAGAAGAATTTTTTAATAAGAAGGGCACACCAGCAAAGAGAGATGTTGTTTCTACCTTCGCGACTTCCTGTATTGCTTCTTCATGACGATGGTATACACATGCATTTAAATGTTTATTTTCCTTCATGCACAACAAGGCTGTTTGCACCAATTCTTCTGCTTTTACTTCCTTCTTCCTAATTAAATTCGCTAAAGCGACACCATCTTTTTGTTTATATTCTGCAACATTCATCTACCATCCACTTCCTTTCTTTGTTCACAAGCTTGTATGAAGGCATCGAACAATCGCTTGGAAAACGTATCATTGGTTGCAAGTAAGTTTTCTGGGTGCCACTGAACACCAATCATAAACGGCGACTTTTTATGTTCAATGGCTTCAATCACACCGTCGCGACTCCATGCGACCGCCCGAAAGTTGGACGGAACACGACGCACGGCTTGATGATGAAAGCTGTTTACTTTTTCATGTGTGCTCTGAGCAATGTCTGCTAAAAGAGAACCTTTTTTAATGTGGATTAAATGACTACGATGACTACGAGGTGCTCTTTGTGCATGTTGGATTAACGTCCCTTCAAACTGCACCGGTAAATCTTGATACATATCTCCCCCCGCAGCAATTGCCAAAATTTGTGCTCCCCGACAAATGGCCAGTAACGGCTTCTTTTGCTCCAAACACGCTTGCACAACGGCAACCTCAAATAGGTCACGGACTGGCGTAATTTCCCCTAATGACGGATGAGGATCTTCGCCAAATAAACTAGGGTCAATATCACCTCCACCTGTCAGCAAGACGCCATCTAATTGTTCAACGTAACGATATGCCTTTTTACTTTCAACATTAGGTAATACAAACGGCAACGTCCTTTCCATATTTACAGCGTTTACATTATCGAATGCTGTAAGCACATGCGTATGATCTTGAACAGAGGAAGAAATCCCTATGCATAACATCTTACGTCACTCCTTCTCCTCAAAATAAGAAGTCAAGTGCGCCTACTTCTTTAGTTTAGCATATGTGTTCTGGAGGTTAGAAGTGCAGACACCTTGTAATGCCTCATTTGACATTCCTATTACACTTCCGCTACGATTTTACATGAAGGGAGTTCAACGTCTATGAAACATATTGCCATTATCGGTGGGGGAATTGTCGGTAGTTCCACTGCCTATCATTTAGCGAAAAAAGGATACGATGTCACACTCATCGACGCCAATCACCGTGGCAAAGCCACTGATGCTGCGGCCGGTATCGTTTGTCCGTGGCTCACCAAACGGCGTAACAAAGCATGGTATGCCCTCGTGCGTCGCGGGGCTGCTTATTATCCAACGCTCATTGACCAATTAACACGCGATGGTCAAGAGGAAACAGGCTATAAGCAGGTCGGAGCTTTATGGCTACATCCAGATGAAAAACAAGTAGAAGCCACCTTACAAAGAGCATTACAAAAACGCATAGAAGCACCTGAAATCGGTGAACTTGACATCCTCGATCATTGCAGCGCACGCGCACTTTTTCCACCTCTTGCGGATCACTTCGTCGCACTTCATGTCGCCGGTGGCGCACGTGTGGACGGTCGCACACTGACACGCGCAATGCAACAAGCCGCTACGCAACATGGTGCTACATATGTAGAAAAAACAGCTTCCTTACAGACACGTGGTGAAAAAGTGGGCTTGTTTATTAATGAAGACTATGTATCAACCGATGAAATTGTCGTCACTGCTGGTGCCTGGGCCACATCACTTTTAGCACCTCTAGGCATTAAATTACACGTCCGTGAACAAAAAGGACAAATGATTCATTTACAAGTCAGAGATGATACAAACGACTGGCCCGTTGTCATGCCACCTGGGAATCAATATTTACTCGCTTTCAATGAAGGACGTATTGTTTGTGGGACAACTCATGAAGATGGGACAAATTTTGATGCGCGTATTACAGCTAGTGCAGTGCATACGTTGTTTGACCATGCACTTCAGACTGCCCCAGGACTCTCTCAGGCAACATGGTTAGAAGCACGTGTCGGTTTTCGTCCTGTCGTGCCACATTTTCTCCCTGTATTCGGTACCATCCCTTCATTTCCTCATGTATGGCTCGCCAATGGACTAGGGTCGAGTGGGCTCACGACCGGACCATACATTGGTCACATACTGGCATCTTCTATAGCAGGAGAGCCTGTGACGATTGATTTGAATCACTATAATGTAGAAACGATTATAGGATAGCGACTAGAAGATTGGCGCCAAATGTATTCCTTATAAATAGCAATTAAATAATCAAAAATAAAGAGTTACCTCCCCTTATAAAAGGCATCTGGGAAAGTAACTCTTTTAAAAACGTTTAAATATCCAATATCATTAGCTATTCATATTTGCCTCAAATGGCGCAATGCCAATCCATCTGCATGCAAGATGATCTTCAATTCATGCTATTCGTTCTGAACGCCAAATGGATACAGGCCAATCCACCTAGGTTGCGCCCCCACATTTGTCAGTGTTGTCACAATTGTATTTGTTAGTTGGTTGATAACAGCAATTGAACCGCCATCTTGTTGGGAAGGTACAAAAAACAAGCTCGACGGATAATTACTAAACATCGCTGTAATTGGATTTAGTGCCACACCACCAACATTCGACCCAACGGTGATCGTTTCAATCACTGTATCGGTTGTCGTGTCAATTACAAACACCCTGTTTCCAGTCACCGAAAAAGATGTACCGACATACAATCGATTTGCTAATGGATTAATATCACTCTCATTCACTGCGGTTCCCGCCGTCGGGATAACAGTTACAATTGTATTAGTTGCCCCATCAATCACATTCACCCCGCCACCAGATGCATTAATTGTTGTATATAGTTTATTTTGGAAAATATCGATCATAGCCCCTCCCGGGGGACCTAGCGATAAGGTGATCGTCGTCACTAACGTATCCGTATTTGCATCTACAACTAACACCGTCCCAACGCCACCAACACTTCTTAGAACATACAACGTATTAGTTACAGGGTTGATCTCCGTCCCTAACAAATTATTTGCAAGTGGAATATTTGTAACGGTTGGTGGTGTCGTGTTCATATCAATTTTTGAATAACTACCTCCTCCTGCTGTATATACAATATTGGTTGTCGTATTGACTGATATTTGCCCAAATGGCTGAATTGGCAGCTGTGCACTCACTGTTGCCACGACTTGTGGCGGATTGAGTGATCCGTCAATGACAGCAACGATCCCTACAGCTTGCACTGGAATGTATACTTTATTCCGGATCTTATCTATCGTGCCGCCTACATTTAAGAGCGTCCCCCCGACAGCTACAGTCGTAATTGTCTCTGTTGTATTGCCATTAATGACAGACACATTCCCAACAGCGTTGTTTATAATATAGAGAATTGGCACTTGTCCCGCTGGTCCCGTTGGACCCCGTAGACCCACTGCACCTGTCGGTCCTGTTGACCCTGTCACTCCCGTTGCTCCTGTCACTCCCGTTGCTCCTGTCACTCCTGTTGCGCCTGTCACTCCCGTTGCTCCTGTCACTCCTGTTGATCCTGTCACTCCTGTTGCGCCTGTCACTCCCGTTGCGCCTGTCACTCCTGTTGATCCTGTCACTCCTGTTGCGCCTGTCACTCCTGTTGCGCCTGTCACTCCTGTTGCGCCTGTCGCTCCGGTTGCTCCTGTCGCTCCGGTTGCTCCTGTCGCTCCGGTTGCGCCTGTCACTCCTGTTGGTCCTGTTACTCCTGTTGATCCTGTCGCTCCGGTTGCTCCTGTCGCTCCGGTTGCTCCTGTCGCTCCGGTTGCGCCTGTCACTCCTGTTGGTCCTGTTACTCCTGTCACTCCTGTTGGTCCTTGTACACCAAATTCTACCCATGGTTGCCAACTTGCGCCACCTGCGTCGGAACGTCGTACATAAATAGCTGGATTTGTAATGGCTAACTGAAAAACAATTATATCTACAATGTTTGCTGGCATAATAACTGACACGTATAATGTCCAGTTTTCTGAGATATTGATACCTGGTTGCGGGAACCCAGAATACGTTGGTGGTCCTTGCTCACCATCAGAAATGTATACACCCGATGTTTGAAACATATCTAAATTACTATTTGACGGCAAAGAGATCATCATTGGAAAAGCACCAACATCTTCTGCATTTAATGTCAGACTTCCATCTTCTGCAGCTGTTACTCCGTTAATATTCGTAATCGATCCGGGAATATCTCCGGCTGTGATCGTCACATTTCCCGCGACACCTGCAATACTATTTACCGCGACAATGTTTCCATCTTCTCCCGTTGCTCCTGTCGGTCCCGTCGGTCCTCTTAAAGTTGGGATTGACGTCGCTGCTTTCATCTTTGATTCAAGAATGATCTCCTTTTTGAAGATCGTATCAAGCATAGAAGTCACACTTTCATTCATCTGTAGTATCTCTTGTATCGTAGCTGGCGGTCCTGTAAAACCGTTTAATGTCCCAAGCGCGTACTGGATTTTTTCCCCTTCCGCATTAATCACGTGTGCCAAACCCATTTCCTCCATTGCAATGGAGGCTAACAATAAGTTGACAACATCATCACGAGCTAAAGTAATGTTAGGGGTAAAATTTGGCATATTTGCCTGTGACATACGTATCACTCCTTCACTTTTAAATAAAACCATTGCGCCTTTACGATGTATTAAGCTATTCTTTACAGCAATAAATCATTTTCCTTTCTCATTTCTTTACAATATGTATTAATCATACAAAGTGTACGGGCTGTTCAACTAAAATCTTCTAAAACGATGATTTCTACTACCAAAACACACATAGAAAAGCCCCTAGCTCTTCCAGCCAGGGGACTACGTTGTTTCCGTTTCTTGATATTGTTCTTGTGGCATAAATTTTGGTACAAGCCGTTGAACTTTACGTAGTGCAATAACGCGCTTCTCTAACCGCTTCACATGATCAACTTCTTGTTTTTGAGAGGCGTTTTCGATATAATCATGGACTGCATAGTAAATCGGTTCTGGATACATCATGTATGCACACGTCAACTGTTTTTCTGAGTCTAGTAGTGGCAAGTGTTGTTCATAACAATGCAACCAACGAAACACTGCATCTTCTGACCATAATGAAAATGGAAAACTATGGCGACAAAAACTCGCCAAGTCTCGTGCTGGTGTATCCAAACTTGCTTGTTCAAAATTTAAAAGCAAAGGTTCATTCTTTTCGTTGAAAAGTGTATGATGACGCGACATCCTGCCGTGTGTCAACACACTTCTGTATGTCCCTTTTTCCACTGTCGCTTCATACCATTTTTCCAAATAGCTTTGTGCTTGTTTATACAATTGCTCAAACATGACAAAATGCGTTAAAAACGAAAGCTCAAACGGCGCAATGTAATTCTTTTCCTCTGCTCTACGTGCAAACTGTTTTAACACATCCATCCGTTCTTCCCAACGTGTCAACAATCGCTCACACGATGCATCCAGTTGTTCGCGAGAAACTTCCTCCGTTTGCACCGTCAAACGATGAATAACACCCATTTGATCCGCAATTTTTTCTTCCATCGTCACACGGTCTGTATAGGCCACTTGCTCAATCCACGGCATTAGATAATAGCAATGCGCATCTGCGATAATCGTATACTCTCCAAACTTTGTC
This sequence comes from Shouchella lonarensis, assembly GCF_900096965.1. Lineage (GTDB taxonomy): Bacteria > Bacillota > Bacilli > Bacillales > Bacillaceae_D > Shouchella > Shouchella lonarensis. The sequence goes on from NZ_FMYM01000006.1 coordinate 144,020, forward strand.
GGCAATACTGGAACAAACTGACGATACGCTTGTTTTGAAAGTTTACGAAGAGCATGGATGAATTCATCTGCTTGTAAGCGCGTCATCTCTGTTTCTTTTAACGCAAATGTCCCACGATCTGTCGTGACCTTCTTAATTTTTCCTCGATCTTCCACATCAATTGGTTGTAAATCATAATAAAACAAAATTGCTTCATAAATTTGTTTCATATGCTCACCTTTTTCTGATCAAACCAATTCGCCAACGTTTGCACAAAACCACGTGTTTCATCCCACGATTGCACAACTTGATCCATCACTTGTCCGCGTGTTGATTCATTTGCATCTATTTGATTTTCTATTAAGGGAAGCAGCTCTCTTACTGTCAACGCTTCCGCAAGCAACATCTTATGCGTTCCTTCAAGCAAATTGACTTCTGATTGAATGGCTTCTAACAACGCCAACAACGATTGTTGTCCATGTTTCCGATGCCACGACTTCAATACTTCCACAATCGGACGGTACCCTTTTTCAGGTGCGCAATTTGTTCCACGCCAGATCAGCATTCCTGCAATAGACGTTGCTTGATCAAGAGAGTCAATACGCTCTATCATCGGCAAAGGAATATCATCATCTCGTAAACGATCTGCTGCTTTCATTCGTTTCTCAGCCTCGCCTAGAAGTCCGGCTGCCAAGTCTTTATGTTCTGGATGAATATGCGGCCACACTTGTTTTAAATCTTCACATGACATGGCACGTGGTTTGACAGCAATTCTGTCTTCACTTTGAAGAAGACCGTTTATGATCATTGAAGAAAATAAAACACCCCATGCCTTCTCATTTCCTCTCTCCTCACACACTCCTTGTATATCATCATGCACAGTCACATATTGATCATCAACACAAACATAAGCTTGCTCATCCTTTGTTCGAATCATTCGATTCATGAGTACGTAAGGCGTGACACTACAATGATCACGCCATTTGATATGCCAGTTTAACAATGTTTCGTCATCCCAAATATGAAATCGCTTTAATCCCTGATCTGTATCAAGGCGACTTTCATCTACACGCTCTACCTTCTGCCAACCATAATGTCTCTTCAATTCTTCTATCATAGGGCACCTACTTCGCTGATACAGGAATATACAGAATTTGTCCTTCCTCAAGCTGATCCGATGACAAGTTATTAAAACGTGTCAACTGCTTTTCTGTGAGGTCATAACGCTCAGCAATGGATGTCAATGTGTCAGCACTTTGAATAATGCACATTCTCCACCGTGTGAACTTCTCCTCACCTTGATCAAACATATCTGTTAAATAAATTGTTCTCTTTGAATGGTCTACCTTCTGTTGCTGCTCAGTCATTTCTTCCTTCTCGCATACAACTTCCTCAGTCGATTTGGGCTCCATTCTTGCGGATGTATTTACTTGAGTTTCTGTGTTGCTTCTCGCCCCACTCATCGTTGTTTCTTTTTCAGACTCTGACACTTGTTTAGAAGGGACTGTTTGCATTTCATTTGGCTCAACATTCTCCTCTAGTCTTCTCGTCGCCTCGTAAGAAAACGTCGTTTCTAATGACCTCTCTAATGCAGGTTCCTCTTCGGTCAATGCTTCTTTTTGTTGCTCAACCTCTTCTCTTATCTCTTCCATTTCTTCAGTTTCTGTTGATTCAACAGCTTGCGCCCTCACACCGCTTATGCATACATCGGCTGTTAAATCAATAGAGCGACTATCTGGCAGTTCGTAATCAAATCCTTCTACTTCGACATAAATATCATCTACATGCTGAATCCGTGCCATTGGGATTGTGATGTCAAGTGGGAATACATGCTCAATTCGCCCAATCCCTCCTGACTCACGTTGCACCATCTCACTTGCTGCCCGAAAATCACTCAGTTCAGATAATAAGTCGCCGTCACCCTCCTCACTTTCCTCCTCTAGTTGCAGACGATATTCTGCAATAAAGCGCAGTCCCCCTTGAATCGTCACTTGTTCTCCTTTTTCTTCAATTGAAATTTCCGGCGTCAAGGTCATTCCTAATATCTCATCTACTTCCTGCCCTTCAACTAACCGCACCGAATCTTCAATTGAAAATGTTAATGTAGATGAATGCGCCTCCGTCATTGTTACCCCTCCTATTTCATCCGTTACGATCGCTTTAACGGATATGTTCGTACACTTAACATGTATGATCATCCACGAGGCATTATGACTTTTGATATGGACAAACAAAAAATGAATATAGATCAAAAAGAAGCTCTTGTCTGCTCGTAACGCTTCTCGGCAGACAAAAGCTTCTTTACTTAAATACTTTATTTTTGAGAACACAGCTTTTTAAATACACTCTCAGCTGCAGCAATGGTCTGTTCAATCTCTTCATCCGTATGTTTTGTAGACAAGAACATGCCTTCAAATTGCGATGGGGCAATCGAGATGCCTGCTGCTAACATCCCGCGGAAATATGCGGCAAATAATTGTAGATCTGATGTTTGCGCTTGGGTAAAGTTTGTCACTTGTTCATTTGTGAAGAACAACCCGATCATTGATCCTGCGCGATTAATTGTATGTGGAACACCGTGCGCAGCAGCAGCTTCCGATAGACCTTTTTCTAGACGAGCAGCCTGACATTCAAACGTTTCATAGTGCGCAGGTGTCAGTTGCGCTAACGTATAAAACCCGGCTGTCATTGCTAGTGGATTTCCTGATAACGTCCCGGCTTGATAAATTGAACCGCTTGGTGCAATGTGCGCCATGATGTCTCGCTTCCCACCAAACGCGCCAACTGGAAGGCCGCCACCAATGACTTTTCCTAAACATGTTAAATCCGGTGTCACACCATATACACCTTGTGCACAATGGTAACCAACGCGAAAACCCGTCATCACTTCATCAAAAATGAGCAACGTACCATTTTGTTCTGTCCATTCACGTAACGTTTCCAGAAATCCTGGTTGAGGAGGTACAACGCCCATGTTTCCAGCAACCGGTTCAATGATGACTGCGGCGAGGTCATCTCCATACGTATCAAATACATATCGGACACTATCCAAGTCATTATAATGAACTGTTAACGTATGTTGTGCCGTCTCTTTTGGCACACCTGGGCTATCAGGCAAACCGAGTGTCGCCACGCCTGATCCTGCTTTTATTAAAAGAGAATCACCATGTCCATGGTAGCAGCCAACAAATTTTAAAATTTTGTTTCGTCCCGTATAACCACGCGCCAACCGAAGTGCACTCATCGTCGCTTCTGTACCTGAATTGACCATGCGCACGACTTCAATAGATGGTACCCGCTCAATGACGAGTTGTGCAAGGCGCGTTTCTGCCTCGTGTGGCGCACCAAAGCTTGTCCCAAGTGCAGCCATCTCTTGTAATTGTTCGACGACAACGTCATCTGCATGACCTAAAATAAGTGGTCCCCATGAAAGGACATAGTCAATATATTCATTGCCATCCAAGTCAACAATCCGTGCCCCTTTCCCTTTCTTCATATACACTGGATTCATTCCAACAGATTTAAATGCACGAACAGGACTGTTTACCCCACCGGGCATTAATGGCAGTGCTTTCGAAAATGCTTCTTTTGAGTTCTCCATCTTCATTATAAAGCCCTCCTCACGATGACTGCGCAAGCCAGCGCAACACCTCTTTGGCATGATACGTTAAAATTAAATCCGCTCCCGCACGTTTCATACTGACAAGCTTCTCAAGTACTGTTGCCTGTTCATCAAGCCAACCGTTTTGGGCAGCGGCTTTGATCATCGCGTATTCTCCACTCACATTATAAGCGACAACTGGCACAGATAATGTGTTTTTCACATCTCGAATAATATCCAAGTAAGACAGTGCTGGTTTCACAATAAGGAAATCTGCCCCTTCCTCAACATCTGAGGTCGCCTCACGTAACGCCTCAGCTCGATTTGCTGGATCCATCTGATACGTTTTACGATCACCGAAAGACGGCGCACTATGAGCCGCATCGCGGAACGGTCCATAAAAAGCTGATGCATATTTGACAGCGTAAGACATGATCGGCACATGTTGATAACCCGCTTCATCCAACCCTTTTCGAATTGCATACACAAACCCATCCATCATATTGGATGGCGCAATGACATCAGCACCTGCTTCTGCTTGCGATATTGCTGTCTGTACGAGCAACGACAAGCTCTCATCATTTTGAATCGTCCCTGCCTCAACCAAACCACAATGACCATGATCTGTAAATTGGCACAAGCATGTATCCGCAATGACTGTCAACCGAGGGAATGACGCCTTCACTTGCCGAAGTGCACGTTGTACAATACCATCTTTTGCATATGCCCCTGTCCCAGTCGCATCTTTATGTATCGGTACACCAAATAAAATGATCGCTGAAATCCCTAGCTCAATGACCTCTTTTATTTCTTCCATCAATTCATCAAGCGAATATTGAAACACACCTGGCATGGACGGAACTTCTTTTTTTATTTGTCTACCTTCCGTCACAAATAGTGGATAAATCAAATCACTCGGTTGTAGCGTCACTTCACGTACAAGACGACGTATGGATGCACTTTGCCGTAACCGACGATGACGTTTAAATGGTTGACTCATCTTTCCTCACTCCTTGCATGCTGTTGTAACGCTGTAAGTAGTCCACTTGCTGTATATACATCGGCTACAATGATTGGTTCAAGACCTAACTCGCGCGCTGTGTTAGCTGTACGCGGACCAATACATGCAACTGTTTTGAAACGTAAAGATGCTTTTTGCTGCAACTCATCCAAATGGCGTGCAGCTGAAGAACTAAACAACGTTATATAATCAAATATTTTTATAGATAGCGTCGCAACTTTCTCAGCATTATAAAAAGGGGAAACGGTATCATATAAAATCAATTCATCTACGTGAACCCCATACGAACGTAACTGATTTGTCACGCTCCGACGTGAAAGTTGTCCACACACCACAAGCACTCGCGCAGCACTTGTAACTTTTTCAAGCAAAAGGGTTGCCAACGTCTCACCATCAAATATCAGCGGTGTCAGCACGGGTTGCGTTGCATATTGTTTAATCATCGCTGCAGTCTCTGTGCCGACAGCGGCAATGCGCACAGTCGATGGGACGTTTGTTTGTCCTCTGAAAAAAGCGCGAACACCATTCACACTTGTAAACACGAGCCAATCATACGTGTGAAGTGTTGAATATGTTTGTGCCATCTCTGTTGTCAATGGACGGGGCACACATGTAATTAGCGGTAAAAAAGATGTATCGGCTCCCGCAGCGACCAATTGCTTGCCAAAGTCAACTGCGTCCTCACGCGGGCGCGTCACCAACACCGATTTCCCAACAAGTGTCCGCTCATTCATTTTTTACAGCTGCCAATAACTCGGTCGCGCCTTGGTTTCGCAAACAAACTGCTACTTCTTCACCTAACTTCTGCGGATCGTGACCAGTGCGTGTTTCTTTTAATATCACTTTTCCATCTGGTGATCCAACGAGACCTGTTAGTGATAATTGACCAAACGGTTGTACTTCGGCAAACCCACCAATGGGTACTTGACAACTGCCGTCCATTTCTTGCAAAAATGTTCTCTCTGCTTCAACGGCACGCCCAGTGGCCTCGTCATGGATCTTCTTTAATAAAGAAACAACTTCCTTGTCTGCACGACGACATTCTAAACCGAGGGCGCCTTGCCCTACAGCGGGTACACACATGTTTTTTGGCAAATACATCATCGACTCACCGATCTCATAACCTAGTCGATGCAAACCAGCAGCTGCCAACACAATCGCAGAAAAGTCCTCTTCCTTTAGCTTACGCAAACGCGTTTCGACATTCCCACGGATCCATTTCACCTGTACATCTGGACGTTGATGCAATAATTGAGCAGCGCGGCGCAAGCTACTTGTACCAATAATTGCACCTGAAGATAGTTCTGCAAGCGTTTCTCCGTTGACAGTCACAAGTACATCACGTGGGTCTTCTCGCACCGGTGTCGCTGCCAATACGCATGAATCAGGCAAACGTGCCGGTACATCTTTCATCGAATGCACCGCAATATCAATCGTTTCATCATATAAAGCTTGCTCAATCTCTTTTACAAAAAGACCTTTTCCACCTACTTTTGAAAGCGTTACATCAAGAATCCGGTCTCCTTTTGTCACAATCTCTTTCGTCACAAATTCATATGGCACACGTTGCGCTTTTAGTTGCGCAATGACCCAATTCGTTTGTGTTAAAGCCAGCTGACTCCGGCGCGTGCCTATTACAATTTTGCGCATCTTCCTCATCTCCCTTGCATGCGCCACGAAAACGAACCAAAAGGGAAATCACTCACCTTTCGGTTGTCTCGTTTTTACATTCGTAAAGCCATTCCTTCAACAAAAGGCAAGTACGAAATTTTCCCTGTGTCTGACTTGTAATGCTCTTTTTCCACATTTGCTTGTTTTAATTGTTCTTCTAGGGCAAACAAATTCATGACTAATTCCAATGAACGGTCTGCATCTGGTGTCATCGCGAGTTCCTTTATATGCGTCAAAGGATCTCTTAACATTTGGTTCACAATGCTTTTTGTGTGTTTCCGTAACACTTTTAAATCACGTTCTGACAAATGTGGTAGCTTTCGCTCGATACTGTCCATTGTCTCACCTTGGATGATAAGCGCTTTTTCACGTAGCGCCGTAATAAGAGGGACAACACCTAACGTGTGCAACCAGCTTTTATAAGCATCTATTTCGTCTGCAATAAGCACTTCAATTTTATCTACTTCCTTTAAACGCTCTTGCTTATTCTCATCAACAATATGCTGTAAATCATCAATATCATAGAGGTGTACACCTGCATAGCTCGCCAATGCGGGTTCAATATCACGCGGCACAGCGATGTCAATCATAAACAAAGGACGACCGGCGCGCTTTTCCAATAAATCACCGACATGACTGTCCGTCAACACAAAATCGAGTGAACCAGTTGAACTTATGACGACATCGGCTTTTTCTAGCGCTTCTGCCATCTGAGCAAACGAATACACATCCGCTTGATATGCTGTCGCCAATTCCATTGCTTTTTCCTCTGTCCGGTTCATCACCATCATATGTGCCGCGCCACTTGCTTGAATGTGCGTCGCTGTAAGCTGCGCCATTTTTCCTGCCCCTAGAATAAGCACATGCTTTCCAGCAAATGTTTCAAAAATCTTCTTGCCTAGTTCAACGGCTGCGTAGCTAATCGAAACGGCTTGCGTAGAAATGTCCGTTGCCGAATGAACATGTTTTCCAAGTGTCACAGCTTGCTTAAATAATTGATTGAAAATGGTGCCTGTTACTTTTTCTTTTTGCGCACATAAAAAAGCTTGTTTTACTTGTCCTAAAATTTGTGTCTCCCCAATGACCATTGAATGAAGTCCACACACGACGCGGAACAAATGCTTTATCGCCTCGTCATTTTCACGTACTCGTAAATAAGGCGCAAGTTCTTCTTTGTCTATTTGAAACCAATTGGCCAAAAATGTTTTGGTGAAGTGACGGCCTGTGTGTAGCTGATCCGCTACAACGTAGACCTCTGTCCGGTTACACGTAGATAAGATGATACATTCCATGATGCTTTTTGTTGCACGTAATTGCGCAAGTGCATGTGGAAGTTGCGCTTGTGTAAAGACAAGCTTTTCTCTTATTTCAACTGGGGCTGATTTATAATCAAAACCGATCACCAGCGTATGCATGTTCGTCCTTGCCCCCCTAATCGTCGTTCATTCCGTCATTTCGTAAAAAGTTTCCCTATCTTTATCATTATACACGTCTTCATCATAACATGTCTGCACTGTACTACCAAACAATTTGTGACAATCTTACATAATAGCGGGGCATGTCGAACGGTTTACACCATACGCTGTAATATGGCTTTCCAAACGTCTTCTTTTCCAACACCCGTCTCAGATGAAAAATGAAGCAACTCATCATTTTCATCTTTCTGTAAATCTCGTTTAATTGTTGCCAAATGTTTCTGCCATTTTCCTTTTGGGATTTTGTCAGCTTTTGTAGCAACGAGGATGACTGGAATCTCTATCTGCTTGAGCCATTGATACATTAATTTGTCATCAGCAGTTGGGGGATGACGCATATCGATTAACAATAACACGGCTTTTAACATCTCTCTTTCAGCCAAATATTGCTCGATCATTGTGCCCCATTTCGCCCGCTCTGATTTTGACACTTTCGCATAACCATAACCGGGCACGTCTACAAAGTATAACCGTTCGTTTACACCATAAAAGTTGAGGGTTTGCGTCTTTCCAGGACGTCCTGAAATCCGAGCCAATCCTTTGCGGTTCAACATTTTATTAATAAAAGACGATTTACCAACATTTGAGCGTCCTGCCAAAGCGAGTTCTGGCAAGCGATTCGTCGGATATTGATCTGGACGAACGGCAACATGTAATAAGTCTGCTTGTGTAACTTTCATTCATACCCCTTCTTTCAACGCATGCTTTAACACATCATCAAGATGCGAAACAAAAACAATTTCTAGTGACTTACGGACACTTTCTGGAATGTCTTCTATATCACGGACATTTTCACGCGGAATTAAAATTTTTGTCAAGCCTGCGCGCTGGGCACTTAATGCCTTCTCCTTTAATCCACCAATTGGCAATACGTGTCCGCGAAGCGTCATTTCCCCTGTCATACCGACTTCTCTCCGGCATGGTCTTCCTGTTAATGCAGAAATGAGCGCAGTTGCCATTGTAATGCCTGCTGATGGACCATCTTTTGGTGTCGCACCTTCAGGAATATGAATATGAATATCCTGTTTTTCATGGAAACGTGGGTCGACGGACAACATTTTTGCATGTGCGCGAATGTAACTAAACGCTGCTTGTGCTGATTCTCTCATCACCTCACCAAGCTTCCCTGTCAACATCAATTTTCCTTTACCTGGCGCACAAGATACTTCTACTGATAGTGTCGTTCCTCCTGAAGCTGTATATGCTAACCCTGTTGCAGTACCGACTTGATCCGTTGTTTCTGCCTCTCCGTAACGAAACTTCGGTTTACCAAGGAGTTTTTCCACCATTTTTTTCGTAATGATGACTCTTTTTTTCTCCTCTGCCATCAACAATTTGACAGCTTTTCGACACAATGTAGCAATTTGCCGTTGCAACTGACGCACGCCCGCTTCTCGCGTATAATGGCGGATCACATCAATCAATGATACATCTTTCACTTGAAAATCCTTTCCTGACAGACCGTGTGCCTTCATTTCTTTTGGTAATAAGTGATGTCTTGCAATCGCACACTTTTCAAGTTCTGTATAACCTGATAAATAGAGCACTTCCATTCGGTCAAGCAAAGGTCTTGGGATCGCCCCGACGTTGTTTGCTGTTGTAACAAACATGACTTTCGATAAATCGTAAGGCTCTTCTATATAATGATCGGTAAACGTGTCGTTTTGTTCTGGGTCAAGTACTTCTAGCAACGCCGCGGACGGATCACCACGAAAATCTTGCGCCATCTTATCTATTTCATCTAATAAGAAAACAGGATTGATTGTTCCAGCTTTTTTCATTCCTTGAATAAGCCTTCCAGGCATCGCCCCAATATAGGTACGACGGTGCCCTCGAATTTCCGCTTCATCCCGTACGCCTCCTAAAGAAATACGTACGAACTCGCGCCCTAATGATCGCGCAATTGATTGTGCCAACGAGGTTTTTCCAACCCCAGGTGGACCGGCTAAGCAAAGAATAGGACCTTTCATACTCCCTGTCCGCGCACATACAGCCAAATATTCCAGCACGCGTTCTTTCACAAACTCCAGACCATCATGGTCTTCATTTAAAATGGCTTCGGCTGCCGTCATATTTAATCGATCTTCTGTCTCAACCTTCCACGGGATTTGCACGAGCCAATCTAAATATGTACGAATCATCGGTGCTTCCCCGACGTTATTTGGCATCCTTTCATAACGTTTCAACTCTTTTAGCGCCTTCTTCAATACAAGTTCAGGCATACCAGAAGTTTGAATCGCCTCTGTTAATTCAACTACTTCCTCTGCTCTTCCTTCGCGATCACCCAGTTCGTGCTGAATGACTTTCATCTGTTCCCGCAAATAGTATTCTTTTTGCGTTTGATCCATCGCTTTTTTTACTTGTTTGCCAATCTTACGTTCCAGCGCAAGTACTTCTTGTTCATTCCCAAGGATATCTATCAATGTCTGTAAACGTACAGTCACATCAATCGCCGCAAGTAGCGACTGTTTTTGAGCAATGTTAAGGGTTAAACTAGCAGCAATCGTGTCAGCAAATACTTCTGGATTCCGTTCCTCTTTCAATTTTATGACCGTTTCTTGTGATGCTTTACGAGATTGCTTCGCGAATTGTTCATACATTGTATAAACTGTACGCATCATCGCTTCCATTTGCGGCGTCACCACCGTTGTCATAGTCTCATGAATGCGCACTTCACTAAAGCGTTTGCTTCCTTTATCAACAAATGAAATCATTTCCGCCCGCGAAAGACCTTCGACTTGCACACGTACAGTCCCATTTGATAATGCGGAAGTATGGTTGATACGCACTAACGTACCAATTGTATATAAGTCTGTTTCTTGTGGATCCTCTGTCGTCAATTCTTTTTGTGTAGCTAAAAAAAGAAGATCATCGTTTTTTCTCGCTTCATCTAATGCTCGAAGCGATTTCTGTCTCCCAATATCTAAGTTCATTCGAACACCAGGAAAAATAAGCACGCCCCGTAATGGCAATAACGGTACACGTTGTACATTGCTTTGAACGTCCACCTATCAAACACCTCCACCCAATCGATCCGCTTATATCACTTATTTGAAGACTCATGATGGGAAAAAGCGCCCCCCATTACGGATGCGCCCCTTCACCTATCAGAGATCATCTTCTCATTTTATCCTATTGTGCGTCCAATTGTCTAATGTTTAAATTGGAGAGGGACGAGGATCAAACTTCCTTACTGGAGATATAACCCTTTCTTGTACAGGTTGTTGCGCAAATACCAAATCAAACACTTCCGTTAATGTCGACACAGGGTAAATGACAATGCCTTCAAATTGTGTCAATAAAGCAGCTTTATTTTCTGCTGGAATAATGACAGCTTCTGCCCCTGCTTGTTTGGCGGCTTTCACTTTTGCGACAACACCTCCGACGGGCTTGACCTTTCCGTGAATACTAAGCTCCCCTGTCATTGCAATTGTACTTAATACAGGCTTTCCCTCAATACTTGAATAAATACCTGTTGCAATGGCAATCCCAGCAGACGGACCATCTACAGGCGTTCCACCCGGGAAGTTGACGTGAATGTCATAATCACTTGTTGGAATACCCATTCTTCGCAACACAGAGATCACATTTTCCACAGAAGAACGAGCCATACTTTTTCGTCGAATGGTATGCGTATTTGAACCTGATTGTTCTTCTTCGGCAATACCCGTCACAACAAGCGTACCGTTATTCAGACGCTCCTGTACGAGCACTTCAATTTCTAATAAAGCGCCACTGCTTGGCCCCGTTACCGCAAGCCCATTCACCAGACCAATTAATGCTTGATCATGCACCTTTCTTTCTGGACGCGGTGCCATTTGACTCGAATGAAGCACCCATTCAATATCTGCTTGTGTCATCGCCTTTCGCCCTTCTGATAACGCAACACCTGAAGCAATTTGGACAATGTTAACCGTTTCTCGCCCATTCGTTGCATAGGATGCAATTTTTTGTGCCGCTGCCGGCTCCAGAATCATCTCCACTTTTTTTGCAGCGCGTTCAGCAATTTCCATAATCTCTTCTTGGTCCAATCCACGAAAAAAGATTTCCAAACAACGTGAACGAATTGCTGCTGGCATCTCCTCCGGTCTCCTCGTTGTTGCTGCCACAAGCCGAAAGTCTGCTGGCAACCCTTCCGTAAAAATATCATGGATGTGAGAAGGGATTTGCGTATTCGATGCACTATAATAAGCACTCTCTAAAAACACTTTCCGGTCTTCTAATACTTTGAGCAACTTATTTTGTTGAATGGGATGGAGTTCACCAATTTCGTCGATGAACAAAACACCACCATGCGCCTTTGTCACCGCACCGGGCTTTGGTTGCGGCACACCTGCTTGCCCCATTGCCCCTGATCCTTGATAAATTGGATCATGAACAGAACCAATTAAGGGATCGGCAATCCCACGCTCATCAAAGCGAGACGTCGCACCATCTACTTCTACAAAAACAGCTTCTCGTTGGAATGGCGAATCGCTACGCTTTTTTGCTTCTTCTAACACAAGCCTTGCCGCTGCTGTTTTACCTACACCCGGTGGTCCATAAATAATCACATGTTGTGGATTGGCACCACATAAAGCCATCCTTAATGCCTTTAAACCGTCATCCTGCCCAACCACTTCAGACATTTGTTTTGGACGCACCTTTTCTGCCAATGGTTCAGATAAACGAATCGCCCGCAACTTCTTCATTCTTTCCAACTCTATCCTTGACTCTTTATCAATGTAGGACTTTTGGCTATGTTGGCTTTTTAATAAGTTCCAAAAATATACCCCGATCACCGCACCAAAAAATAACTGTATGACAAATGCAATCAAACTTAAGCTCATTTTTATTCCCTCCTGCATCAGTTCGTCTCAGGTAGTATCTCCGGCACATGACCCCTTAGTCACAAAACTGTCTTCAATGTCTTTCCAATTATGTACAGGCATAGGCAAAAAAAATCTCCCTTACTGTCTTTCAGTAAAGGAGATCGTTTTTCACGCACTTTCTTTCGGCGGGTCCAGCGAAAGCTTGGCGCCGTCCGCTGACTCTAAAACCGGTGGTGCATTGTCTGTGACACATGCGCCGTGAATAATACACTTCACTGCGTCCTCTCGAGAAGGAAGATCAAACATGACATCGAGCATAATTCCTTCAATGATTGAACGCAACCCTCGCGCACCTGTCTTCCGCTCAATTGCTTTTACCGCAATCTCTCGCAAAGCTTCTTCTGTGAACTCTAACGAAACATGATCCATTTCTAACAACTTCTGATACTGCTTCACAAGCGCATTCTTCGGCTTTGTCAAAATCTCAATTAATGCATTTGTGTCTAATGGCTGCAAGCTTGAGATAACCGGCAAACGCCCAATGAATTCAGGGATCAATCCAAAGCGCAACAAATCTTCAGGAAGCACCTTCGCTAAATACCCTTCTGAATCGATTTCATCCTTCTTCACCTCAGAACCAAAGCCGATCACTTTTTTCCCGAGACGACGCTTAATGATTTGCTCAATGCCATCGAAGGCACCGCCACAAATGAAGAGAATGTTCGTTGTATCTAATTGGATAAACTCTTGATGAGGGTGTTTTCGACCACCTTGAGGAGGCACACTTGCTGTTGTTCCTTCCAAAATTTTCAAAAGCGCTTGTTGCACACCTTCTCCAGACACATCACGGGTAATTGAAGGGTTCTCTGACTTCCTTGCTACTTTGTCAATTTCGTCAATGTAAATGATTCCTTTTTCCGCTTTTTCCACATCATAGTCAGCGGCTTGAATCAATTTCAGCAAAATATTTTCAACGTCCTCACCGACATAACCCGCTTCTGTCAAGGATGTTGCATCAGCAATTGCAAATGGCACATTTAAAATACGTGCTAACGTCTGCGCCAACAGGGTTTTTCCGCTACCAGTTGGTCCAATTAATGCAATATTACTTTTTGCAAGCTCTACATCTTCTGAGCGGTTTAAAGAGTGAATTCGCTTATAATGATTGTATACCGCAACTGCGAGCGACTTTTTCGCCGCCTTTTGCCCGATCACATAGTCATCTAAAATCGAACAAATTTCGTTAGGCTTTGGCACCTCAGTCATTTCTACGTCTTCAGTCGTATCCAATTCTTCTTCTACAATTTCTGTGCAAAGTTCAATACACTCATCACATATATATACACCAGGACCCGCTACAAGTTTTCGTACTTGATCCTGCGTTTTTCCGCAAAACGAACATTTAAGCTGACCTTTTTCTTCGCTAAACTTAAACATACACTCACCCCTCACAAATATTCTCTCCGTTATTTTCAAGTCGTTCTCTTCAGACCGTTTGTCAGCCACTTGAAACCATTTTAGCATATCTTTGCTCTCTCTGAAAAGCAAGAAACATCTTGAACATTACAGGACTGGCAATGAATCATAACGTCCAATTTAAAACTATGTATTCAATTGTTCATGCGTGCTATCCATGGGTCGTTTTAACATCATGTGCGAATCCAGCACCTTACATACATGACAAAAACCATTTTACATACAAAATGCCTGTGCTTTTTGAAAAAAGTGATGGATAAAGGTGCGGATCTCCGCACCTTCCATCTTTTCTATTTGTTATTTTGCTACAGCAGGGACAGACTTACTATGTTCCATCACTAAGTCCACGGCTTTACGAATTTGAAGATCAGATTCAATCTGTTTCATGCCACCTTGCATGGCAAGTAATGACTTGATTTCTTCAACAGAACGCTCGTATGTTTGAGACATTTTTTCAATCTCTGCATCGACTTCTTCTTCTGAAACTGTGATACTTTCAGCTGAAACAATGGCTTCTAACGCCAGTACGGTACGCAGACGTTTCACTGCTTCTTCTTTCATCTGCTCGCGCATCGCCTCTTCTGTTTGACCAGAGAACTGGAAGTATAATTCTAAGTTCATTCCTTGTGCTTGCAGACGTTGACCGAACTCCTCTAACATCCGGTCTACCTCTGTTGTAATCATTGCTTCTGGAATCGTCACTTCCGCATTGTCTGCGACTTGTGAAAGAAGGCCTTCGCGCTCAGCATTTTCTGCTGCTTGTTCTTTTTCTGTTGCCAATTTCTCACGCACAGATGATTTTAGTTCATCCAATGTCTCGACTTGGTCATCCGCATCTTTTGCAAACTCATCATCTAATGTCGGCAATTGCTTACGCTTCACGTCATGCACTTTCACTTTAAACACAGCAGGCTTTCCTGCTAAATCTGTTGCATGGTAATCTTCTGGGAATGTCACTTCAACGTCCGTTTCCGCACCTGGTGCCACACCAATTAATTGTTCTTCAAAACCAGGAATAAATGAATGAGAGCCGATTTCAAGCGAATGGTTTTCCGCAGCACCACCTTCAAATGCTTCACCATCTACATAACCAGTAAAGTCGATGACTGCTGTGTCCCCTTCTGCAATCTCTCCCTCTTCAACAACGACTAATTCAGCATGACGCTCTTGAAGGCTTTTCAATGCAGCCTCGACATCTTCTTCCGTTACTTCTTTGCTAGGTACTTCTACTTCTAACCCTTTGTAGTCGCCTAATTTCGCCTCTGGACGAACTGTCACTGTCGCAGTAAAAATAAATGGCTCGTCTTTTGCGATTTGTTCCACATTAATGTCTGGACGATCTACAGGATGAATGCCTGCCTCTTCAACGGCATTGCCATAGGCAGTTGGCAGCATAACTTCAACAGCTTCTTCATATAGTGCTTCCACACCAAATTGCTTTTCAAATAAACCACGCGGCATTTTTCCTTTTCGGAACCCAGGTACGTTTACTTTTTGCACAACTTTTTTAAACGCTTTATTGAGCGCATCTTTCACTTGATCCGCATCAACTTCGACTGTCAATACGACTGTGTTTTCCTCTGTTTTTTCCCATTTTACAGACATACTTTTCCCTCCAACTAATCATATGAAACCATATCGTACTATCGATAAATGATTTTTAACGTTTCGGACAACCACTCTATTATAACATAAAGCATTAACCTTTCAATCACCTTGCACTATTTCCCTTTTTCTTCTATGTATGAAACCATAAGTCGCCCTTTTTGGCATCTAGTTCCAGCGTATGTTCACAAGCGACTAGCGCTTGTTCTGCTTTGATTACATCGCCCGGCTCACATTGATAATTGTGACTCAACGCATCTAAATCGATGCTTAAACCTAATTGTTTACTTGCTACAAGATGGCACGTGCATCCCCAAATACGGCCACATGACGGGTCCGGTAAAAACGGATAATTCGAAAGTGCGTACGTTTGATATAACTGCTTTGCGATGTCAAGCAAGACTGGGTCAATATGCTCTAATTGTTGTATGAGCAGTTTGGATACTTCTTGATCAAGTTTACGTTCTCCTGGCGCCTGTAAATCACGCGGGCATAACGTCAATACCTGTTCATCTTTTTTAAACGTAAGCATTTCATCATCTTGCCAGCGATATAAAATAAACAATGCGTACGTGCGCATAAAAGGGCTCGCTTCCTCATCACAAGCAAGGTCTCGTATATCATTACGCAACGCTTTGACGCGTAGGCGATGGACTGTTTGCAACGCTTGCCACTGCGCTGGTTCGTTTCTAGCATGTAAGCCTGCCCTCAACTCCAATATCATTTCTTCTTTCGGCTTTTCTGCAAGTGGGGTGGCCTCATAAGCTGTCGTATCGCTCATTTGCCTGCTAAAATGCAACAATTCATAAAGCATTTCCGCATGGCGTGCCGGTAACCTATTTTCTGCTAGCACTGCTTCTAATAAATGAACAACCGCTTCATATTTTGACAACTGAACAAGTAGTGAAACATGTACTTGCAGCGTTTCATAATAATCGCCAATCCCTTCCTTTAACAATGCGTCCGTATGTTTAACCGCCTCTTCCTGCTGTCCCAATTCAATTAAACTAAGGACAACACCGAAACGTGCTTGTGGATTTCCCCACTCGTGAGCCACAGCTTGCGAAAACAATGACAACGCTTCTTCGGCATGTTTTTCTTTTAATTCTTCCATCCCTTTTTCCACTAACCGGCGTAACACCCCAGGGAAAGGAACGATATTCTCCCCTTCTTTCCGTGCGTCACTCAACGTCTCTTCACCTCCTTCCAAACAAACTTTACCTTCTCTACACTATACGCCTCTTACGACTTTGGGTCAAACATCTTGTTTCATTTCACACAGTCATTTTTAAATGGTTGTTTCTTCATCTCATTTTCTTCTCTCGCTGTCATATTTCTCCGTAAAAACGGAAATCATATATGAAGATATGTCTTATTTCATGATGTCATAACAGGTGGTGGTTACTAATGAATAAATTATATCGATTATGGAAGAACATTTGGCGCAAAAGTCGCTTTCATAGACGTCGTGCTACACTTGTCCTCGTCACAAATCAATGGGAAAAATGTCCACATGAACCAGAGCGAAAAATCTGTCAATACTTGCATCACAATGGATATTATCCAAGTCTAGACTATCAACTACCTTATGTGTGTGCAAATATTGCCCTTGTTCCCTATCAAATTGCGCTAGTCAGAACGCTCTCTCCAACATTGGAAAAGAAAATTTCTCGCCAGCTTAATCGTATTGGATGGACCGTTTTCTTCTATGATGAAGCGCATTTAACTGACAGATGCCTTTTAGACATCTTAAAAGAGATTGCGACACCAAGATATAAAGTGCAGGAGTAAGGACTACGTCCAGTAGCACATTTTAAAAGACCGCGAGTGCTGAAAACACCCACGGTCTTTCCCTTAAGTACATTTGCTAACTTTCAGAGGATAGAACCGCCTGTGCTTAAGAGAATTTATTCATATCCAGCCACATTTTAATAGTAAATATTAGTTTCGTATAGGCAACTCAGGACAACCAACGACAATATCAATCATACGTTGTTCAAACTCTCCACCCGCTGTTTCAATCGCAAGAATGGCACCATGCATACCGGGCTTGTCAGTATCAAAACTGTCAATAAACGCGAATAAGTAATCCCCTTCTTCTTCAACCACATCATCCAGCGTTGCAACAATCATCTCTAGCTCTTGTCCATGTTCCCCAGTACCTTTATAGTACTTCTTCAAGATTTCTTCGATATTTGATCCAATGGGCATACAAACAATATCAGGTCCTTCAATAACTGGTACCTCGCTTACTAAATCTGATGCTTTTACAAAAGTGGAACCTGACATGAGCACTATCAATACTGCGATCATACTTACAAACATCTTTTTAAACATACAAACCCCTCCTTTTTATTTTGTTAACTTTAACACCTTCACATTAACATTTTACATCAAATCTCGCAAGGAAATCACTATGACACGTCATTGATGCTAGAATCACGCGCGTCACAGCCAATTAATGAACTGATTTACCTACTTTGACTCATTATGGCCACAATTGAATTTTGAATTGTACTTAAAGAAAGAATAGATCTTATAACGCATATTACGTAAACGCTGTGAAGTATACGTGTTTTACACACCGAAAATACACTTGACGCACCCCACATACTGCATGTATACTGAACTCAAGAGATGCATAAACTAAAAATGACCACAGGTGCTCGTAACACCCATGGTCTGCAATAACTGGACTCCCTAAGAGGGACAGCCGACTTTCAGAGGATGGACCACCCTAACTGCATGCCAGCGCTTAAGGGTGGTTTATTTCTTGTCTCGTGATGTAATTGACACAATCAAACCGCCAAAAACAAACATAAGCATCAGCGCTTCAAATGTTGTCATCACGCAACACCTCCCTTCTACGGGAAGTGCCGTCACCCTTAAAGATCCGTATGTTATTGCCAGTCCAGTATAGCACAATGAAACTATTTTTCGCAAACACTATCAAAAGTGTGGTAGAATATTTGTCACAGTGGTTACCCCCACTATGATGGTGTCGGCTTTAGTCGGCGTTTTTTTGTGTTTTTCAGTGAACAGTCAGATACCGATGCAACAACTGTGTGGACTTTGAACTGCGCCACGTCATTAATTTCTTTTTGTTACACTGAATTTCGCGTTGTTTCTCTCCAAAATAAAAACCCCAAAAGCACTGGTATATCAACACTTTCAAGGGTTTTCAATCTAACTCTTAAATAGTTAACAACGTCCCAGGAGAGATTCGAACTCCCGACCGACGGCTTAGAAGGCCGTTGCTCTATCCTGCTGAGCTACTGGGACACATTTAAAAGCGGGTGATGGGAATCGAACCCACGACATCAGCTTGGAAGGCTGAGGTTTTACCACTAAACTACACCCGCACATGATCAACTGCATTTCATATGGTTACTTATACGTAAGCGTGAGACTCGATACATTTTCTCACAACCGACGAATATAAATATACCGGAAAAATTCACCATTGTCAATGGTTTTTTTAGAAGCCTTGAGCCGGCAAATAAATACGACATCTCTTTTACGTGCCTTCTGTAGCGTTGTATTAAAGAGAAAATGTCCGGCTCATTTCTTCAACAACTCGTCCCTCAATTGTAAAATAACAGACAGCAATTGCCCCCTCATTTACATCAACAATACAATATGTCCCATGCTCGTAGCCACGAGGTAGACGAATGCTCCCTGGATTAATACATAAAACACCATCAACCATTTCTGAGATCGCCACGTGCGTATGCCCATAGACAACGACCGGTACACCTTTTCCTTTAGCAGCTGCGACGAGTGTTTGACATGATTTCTTCACCCCATATAAGTGCCCGTGCGTCACCCATACTTGAACATTCTCCCACGTTAACAATCGCTCTTGAACAAATTCGGCTGGCATATCACAGTTACCCGCAACTGTATGTACACCTAATAAAGCTTCGGCATCTGCTGGCAACTGGGAATCCCCAACATGAATCATTTGCTCGACTTCCTCTGCGTGTCTTTCAATCACTTGTTGCAATGGGGCTTGCCAGCCATGGCTATCGCTGACAATCAATACTTTCATTTTTTGTTCCTCCTATTACTTGCTTCAATACTGCCAATGCTTTAGCACGATGACTGATTTTATTTTTTACTTCCGGGGAAAGTTGTGCCATCGTTTTCCCATACGCAGGAACAAAAAATATTGGATCATAGCCGAATCCATGTGTTCCACTGGGTTCGATTGCAATACTCCCCTCACATGTACCTTCAACAAATCGGGGCTTGCTTCCTGGTTCACTGATCGCAATGACACAATAGAAACGAGCAGTACGTTGTGAAGGTGCCATTTCCGCAAGTTCAGACAGGACTTTTTTAATATTTTCTTCATCACTACGACTTTCACCGGCATAACGTGCTGAATAGACGCCTGGTGCGCCGTCTAATGCATCGATCATCAAACCTGAGTCGTCAGCAATGACCGTTTTTCCTAAAAATCGGGACAACGTCTCTGATTTTTTTGCGGCATTTTCATGAAACGTTGCGCCATCTTCAATGATGCTCGGACATGTTGGATAATCATATAGCGATTTCACTTCCCATGTTGGAGATAACATCGCCTCAAACTCTGCAATCTTCCCTTGATTTTCTGTCGCAATAATGATTTCACTCATATGAACCATCTCCATTTGCTGCTGTGTCAATAAATGAGACCGCATCTCCTAATACTGCTCGTTGCTCTTCAATCAATGTTCGAATCCCATTTTTTGCTAGAGATAAACATTCCGTAAGTTGCGCCTCACTAAATACCGCTTCTTCTCCACTTCCTTGCACTTCAACAAATTTGCCGCTTCCTGTGCAAACAACGTTCATATCAACCTCAGCCTTCGCATCTTCTTCATAACATAAATCGCATACAGCACCTTCTTTTGATAAAATCCCGACGGAGATGGCTGCCAAGAAATCTTTTACGGGCCACTTCGTAATCAGCCCCTCATCTCGGGCTTTTTTTAACGCCAACACAACTGCTACGTAAGCCCCAGTAATCGACGCCGTCCGTGTTCCTCCATCCGCTTGAATGACATCACAATCAACCCAAAGTGTACGCTCACCAATTTTATCTAAATCAATCACAGCACGCAATGCCCGTCCAATGAGACGCTGAATTTCCATTGTTCGTCCAGTGCGCGTACCTTTTGCGGCTTCCCTTACTGTGCGTTCTGCAGTCGCACGCGGTAACATGGAATATTCTGCTGCTAACCACCCTTTTCCTTTGTTACGTAAAAAAGGCGGGACGCGGTGCTCGATGCTCGCGGTACAAATCACTTTTGTGTCACCCATCGCGATGAGCACCGACCCTTCGGCATATTTTGTAAAATGGGGAATCATGTTCACTGTACGTATTTCTGATTTCGATCGTCCATCTTGCCGCATATACTGTTCCCTCCGTAACTGTCCTGTTCCTCATCGTCTATTATAACATAAGAAAAAAACACCTACAGTACGTAGGCGCCTATTTCCCTACAATGGTCTTTCATTTAACGTCTCTGGTCGTGTCACCGTTGCCGCAACTTGCCCTTCTTCAGTAGTCGTCTCCATTTCACCGTTAATTGTAATCGTCACTGCCTCAATCTCTTCTTGCTCTGTCAACGTAAGAGCAATGGCTTCTAACACGTCATTTCGGATTTCTTGCGTGTCATTTCCTGCTTGAATCGCCTCGTTAAAATTTAACATCACTTCTTTATCATTGATTGTTGGGGCTTCAAGTAATCTCACTTCTGAAGACAAACTAGATAATAAGTTTGTAGAAAGCTCCGGTCCTTCAATGAGCGCGTTTACCGCTGCTGTCACCACGTCTTCTGTATTTTCTATCCGCCGCGTCACAGGAACATAATAAGTATCTTCTCCTTGTGATCCGATGAAATACACCGTTACATCTTCACTGTTTGTCATGTCAACAACGCCACTTGCTTCTAAATTAATTCCATCTGCGCGACTCAAATTTCCTTTAATAGGTGTACCGCCTTGTGGCATCGCAGTTAGCTCATAGCCGTCTACTTGTACCTTCACTTCATCCACATCATCAAACTGCGTTAACGTCCACGTCACTGCCTCTAACAATGCACGCTCATCGGCCACATGGTAGTCATTGAACTCGCTTGTAAAATTAGCCACTGCAATGTTTTCTTCTGTCATCATTTCAACCGACACTTCTGTTCCCGCCGGTAATACGGCTCTAAATCCGTTTGGCAGCATCTCCTGTATCGGACCACCTTCGACTAAATACTCCAGCGCTTGCTGCTTTGTTGCTTCTGTTTTTGGTAATATAAAGGTTTGTGGCACCACCATACCATTTGCGTCAATTAAATATAACTCTCGCTGATTTCGAGACGCCTCTGATTGATCATCTTTCGGTTCTGTCTCCTTATCCGTTCCTTCATTGGCTTCTTCTGCTCCATCTTCTTCACCTTGCTTCAGTTTATCAGCCTCTTCTTCAGACACATACGTGATTGGTGGCGTATCTAATTCTTCCGATTGATCACTTGCTCCTAGCGAGCATGCTGTACTGAAGACCAATACTGCAACGAATGACACACCCATTCCAACTAATTTGCGCATAAAATTCCCTCCCAGATTGGTTGTACTCCTATGTATACGAGCCTACTTTCCTTTTAGACCTACGATATTCCTATAAAACAAAAAAACATCTCAACCGAGATGCTTTTTGCTCCCTTTATTCGTATGCCGGCAAAGATTCTCCTAAAAGCGCAAGACGTTCCTGTTGTTCATCGGGAGAAAGGTTGTGCTCTTTCACATATAAATTACGAGGATGAACACGGCAAGCCGAAGTACATCCGCGCATATAGCGATGCTCATTTTCTTCAGAGCATAAAATTTGCTTATTACATTCCGGGTTTGCACAATTGACATAACGCTCACATGGCGTACCGTCAAAATAGTCTTTCCCTACAACGGTTGGATCAACTTGATTAATGGGAACGGTTAAACGTTCATCGAACACGTAACATTGTCCATCCCACATATCCCCACGTACTTCTGGATCTTTCCCGTAAGTCACAATCCCACCGTGTAATTGGCTCACATCTTCAAATCCTTCCTGCTTCAACCATCCAGAAAATTTCTCACAACGAATGCCACCGGTACAGTAAGTAAGAATCTTCTTGCCTTCAAACTGCGCTTTATTTTCTCGTACCCAGTCAGGTAAATCACGGAACGTTTTAATATCAGGACGAACCGCACCACGAAAATGTCCAACATCATATTCATAGTCATTACGCGCATCAATGACAACCGTATCATCGCGCAACATCGCTTCTTTCCACTCTTTTGGAGATAAATATGTTCCCGTCAATTGACGTGGATCAATATCATCTTCATGCAAGCGTAATGTCACAAGTTCTTCGCGTGGGCGTACGTGCATTTTTTTAAATGCATGCGCGTCAGTAAGGTCAATTTTAAAAATAATATCCTTGAATAACGAATTTGCTTCCATTGCAGCCATATATACATCCGTATCTGCCTTTAAACCGGACACTGTCCCGTTAATGCCTTCGCCCGCAATTAAGATGCGCCCCTTTAAATTCAAACTACGACAAAACGCAAGATGATCTGCCGCGAATTGTTCCGGATCCTCGATCGTTGTGTAATGATAATACAATAGTACCCGATATGCTTTTTCCATTTCATTTCACCTATCCTATTCGTATTTGCAAGATACAATGTGTAGGTGTGACGCCTAAACAATCCTTGATCTTGTTCGGAAAAATAATTTTCCCGCTACATTATTATACAAAAATATATGGAAATGTCCAGTTGCATAAGAAAAGCGCCTCATGGCGCTTTCTTTTACTCCTTAATCCTCAACTCCAAAAAATTCCTCTGCCTTCTTCAAAAACTTCTCGTCTTCAGGCTTCATTTCATATTCTTCTACAATTGCATCTACTGGACATACACCTTGACACGCGCCACAATCTATGCAAATGTCGGGATTAATGTAATATTGGTCTTCGCCTTCTTCAATGCAATCTACTGGACATACATCGACACATTCGCCGGCTTTTTCTCCAATACAAGGACTCAAAATGACAAATGACATCTTTTTCAACTCCTTTACAACAAAATACAAACAAGCATTTAAAACAGTTTTCACTTGTTTTGTTTATGATAAGCAGATCATCCTGACTACTGCAGAGACTTATCGTAAAGTGTCTATCACTTCTTATATCATACAACTTTTTGTGCGAAACTTAAAGGGGGTAAAAGAAAAAAGACTATGAACATAATCCTTTTCCTACAATAGAATGATCATATGTATCTGCCGGTAGACGAGACGCTAAATCAACTTCAACAACAAGCCCTGTCTCTACATGCAGTGATTGAGCGGCAAGTTGCTTAAATTGAGCTGCATCACCCGTTGTGTAAAAGCGGTAAGTAGGCATCACGTCTCCTTGTTGCGCTTGATTATAGTGGAACAACAAGCTGCTCACTTCCCGTGCTGTTTCCTTTGCAGATGAAATGATTTTCACATGTGGTGGTAAACACGACGCAATCACAGATGTTAATAGCGGATAGTGCGTACACCCTAAGATCAATGTGTCAAATGTCGTTGTTTGTAACGGTGCAAGTGATTGTTTGACAACTGCCAACGCTTCGGGGCCAGTCACAATTCCTTGCTCTACAAGCGGAACAAACAGCGGACAAGCTAAGCTTTCGACCACAACATCTCCTTTAATCGCAGTCAGCGCAACTGTGTACGCGCCGCTATCAATCGTGCCCGATGTGCCGATGACTGCAATTTCACCGCGCTCGCTTGCTTGGATCGCACTAATTGCACCCGGACGAATCACACCGACAACAGGAATAGATAATTTATTTCGGGCTTCCTCTAATACAACTGCCGTTGCTGTATTACAGGCAATCACAATCATCTTCACATCTGCTTCCAATAAGCGGTCAATCATTTGCCAAGTGAATCTCCTGACTTCTTCTCTCGATCTTGGACCGTAGGGGCACCTAGCCGAATCTCCGATATACACAATGCTCTCTTTTGATAGTTGCCTAATAATTTCCGTTGCAACCGTAAGTCCCCCAATACCCGAATCAATGATGCCTATTGGCTTATTCATGCTTTATCTCTCCTCTATTGTTCCGAACGCGCCGCACGTTTTTCCTTCATCGTTTTTAAAAGCACATGCAAATTTGCTTCTAATAAATCAACTTGGTCACAGCTAAAATCAGTTAACATCTCCGCCAAGTATTGCTGTCGTTTTACAATCACTTCTTGGATAATTGTTTGACCTTTTTCGAGTAAATGAATACGAACAACACGTCGGTCCTTTTCATCTTTCACACGAGAGACTAGACCATTCCTCTCCATACGGTCTACTAAATCTGTCGTTGTGCTGCACGCCAGATGAATACGGGTCGACAATTCACCGATGGTCATATCACCATATTCATTTAACCACTGTAACGCCACAAACTGTGGTGGTGTAATGGGGAAATGAGCGAGGATTTCGCGCCCTTTTTGCTTCACTAAGTCGGATATTTTACGTAAAGACCGTTCAATATCGGCAAATTGATGTTCATTTCTTTGCTCATGCGTGTTCATCAAATTCAATCCTTTCAGAGAAGCAATGGCACTTACATCGACGTTTGTCCCCGCTAATCTTTATATTTCTATCTACACACCATACCTATTATAAACTATTTTACCTAATATGCCGCCCATTCAGCAACACCTTTTTCCGCTAAAAAAACAAGCGCTGCAAGAACGCTTGTTTTTTTATGATACCTTTACCTTGTCGCCTGGCCATACTTGGCCTGCACAAGTTGTTTTACTTCTTCTGCTATACCTTTCCTTAAGGCTTCCAGAGCGAGCGGCACTGCTTCGGATCTTTTGATTGATGCCAGTTGACTCCGTGCTGGTAAAATAGACGTCGCACTCATACTTAGTTCATCTAAACCTAATCCTAACAACAACGGAATCGCTGTTTCATCTCCAGCCATTTCTCCGCACATCCCAACCCATTTTCCATGCTTATGTGCTGCTTCTGCAACCATTTGGACAAGACGCAAAACTGCCGGATGGTACGGTTGATACAAATAAGCAACACGCTCATTCATTCGATCCGCTGCTAACGTATACTGAATTAAATCGTTTGTACCAATGCTAAAGAAATCGACTTCCTGAGCGAATTGTTCAGCCGCAACCGCTGTAGAAGGGATTTCAACCATAATACCAACTTCCATTTCATCGGACGTGTCAATGCCTTCGCTCGTTAAGCGCGCTTTCTCATCTTCCAGCAAGTGTTTTGCTGCACGCAATTCTTCCAATGTCGCGATCATTGGAAACATCACTTTTAAGTTACCGAAGACACTTGCTCTAAGTAATGCCCGCAATTGCGTTCTGAAGATATCTTCGCGTTCTAAACATAATCGAATGGCCCGAAAGCCTAAAAATGGATTTAATTCCTCGGGTAAATTTAAATAAGACAATTCTTTATCTCCACCGATGTCAAGCGTACGAATGACAACTGGCTTCCCTTCCATACGTTCCACAACTTCTTTATACGCTGCAAATTGCTCTTCCTCGCTTGGCAACTCACTTCGGTCCATATAGAGGAACTCAGTACGGTACAAACCAATGCCTTCAGCACCGTTTTGTAATACTCCTTCTAAGTCTTTTGGTGTTCCAATATTTGCCGCAAGCTCAATATGGTGATGATCCTGTGTCATTGTTTTTTTCGTCGCCAACTTTGCCCATTCGGCTTTTTGTTTCTGAAAATCTGCTTGCTTCTCACGATACAACGTTAATTCTTCCTCTGTTGGATCTACAATAACCACACCACTTACACCATCAACAATAATCATCATCCCATTTTCAACTTTGTCAGTAATCATTTTTGTCCCAACAACAGCAGGGATTTCAAGTGAACGAGACATAATCGCTGAATGAGACGTCCGTCCCCCTATGTTCGTGGCAAAGCCTTTAATGACTGCCGGGTTTAATTGTGCCGTATCAGATGGAGTTAAGTCATGCGCAATAATGACTGTATCTTCTCTAATATCCGCAAGAGAAGACATGTCAATGCCTAATAAATGACGTAACACGCGCCTAGAGACGTCGCGAATATCACTTGCTCGCTCACGCATATAATCATTGTCCATATTCTCAAACATCGCAACAAACATCGCTGCAACGTTATCCAGCGCATACGCAGCAGTCACTCTATCCGTCTCAATTTTAGACTTTGTTGCCTCCACAAACTCAGGATCACTTAACACGAGTAAATGCGCTGCAAAAATTTCTGCTTTTTCCTCGCCCAGCTCCTGACGGGTTTTTTCTTGAATATGTGCTAACTCACCACGTGCCTTATCAAGTGCTTTATCCAAGTGAGCACATTCCTCGCTTGGATGATTTGTTGTTTTCTCTTTGATCGTTAGGTCGGGCTCTTTGTACACAAAAGCCTTGGCAATTGCCACACCTGTCGATGCAGCAATTCCGTTTAACAAGTCGCCCATCTGCTACTCTCCCAGCCCTTCTTGAATCACTTTCTCGATTGCAGCAAGTGCTTCCTCTGCATCGCTACCTTCAGCTTTAATTGTTACGTCAGCACCTTTGCCAACACCAAGTGACATGACGCCCATAATTGACTTTAAATTCACAGTCTTTCCTTTGTAAGACAACGTGAGCTCAGATGCGTATTGTCCTGCTTTATTGACGAGTTGCGTGGCTGGCCGCGCATGAATACCTGTTTCTGATGTAATATGAAATGTTTTTTCTGCCATATGAGATTCCTCTTTTCTCTTAGCTTTTCTTAAATCTAAAATGAACAACACGACGGATATAGCGCCTCTTATGTTTATCTCCAGAATTCCCCATCAGGCACAATTCTATCCATATGGTCAACGAATGCTTCTCCAACTGGAAATGAAACAACGTCATTATAGCATGACGCTTTTCACCTTTCAACATAGAATGACATATCAGGAATAATATGTTTGACTGTCATGTGAAATAAACAAATGTTGGGAAGAAAATTCCTCTGAAATCGCCTATTCACACCTCTCTCCCTCTACACATATACTGTGGTGACTAAAGCCTTTTAGGTCATATTTCAGACCAGCTCTTGGCCCGGCATGAAGGAGTGAACATATTGAAAGGAGCAGACTTCGAAAACAAACCCTTACTAACGAGAAGGGAACGCGAAGTATTCGAACTACTCATCCAAGATCACACGACCAAAGAAATTGCCGATAAGCTTTTTATTAGCGAGAAAACCGTTCGCAACCATATATCTAATACAATGCAGAAGCTGGGAGTTAAGGGGCGCTCTCAAGCCGTCATCGAATTGATACGACTAGGCGAATTGCAAATTTAAAGCATGAAAGCCTGCAAAAAACGCAGGCTTTTTTCGGTGTAATTTTAATTTTTTACTATAGTGCTTGTAATGCTGCCAGACTTGTTTCTCCTATTGGACGTGCTCTGCCTGTGTTTACATCAACTTGCACTAAAGTTCCCCGTCCAGTTAAACAGACCTCTCCATTATTTAATCCAACATAATGCACATCGAACGACGATGTTCCAAGTTTGTCAACCTTTACCCCGATCTCAATTGTGTCCCCGTACTTCATTTGCGCAATATAATCACATTGCAAATCCGCTGTCACAATCATCGTTTCCATTGGTTTTTTTAGCCATTGCTTCATTAAACCATGGCGCTCAAAAAATTGGAGCCTTGCCTGTTCAAAATAGACAAAAGCAACGGTATTGTTCACATGACCGAATGCATCTGTCTCTGAAAAACGAACATGGATCGGCGTAAAAAATTGAAATGAGTCGCGCCATGTATCCAAATCATGAATATACGCTGGTATCTTCATCTACATTTCCCCCTAAAAAACAAGCTGTCTCTATCGTCAAAATGAGACAGAGACAGCCTTGATGATTACTCACTACCAAAGAAATTCTTGAATGACTGTAATGCCGTTGCCCGATTTAAAGCAGCAATCGACGTCGTCAGCGGGATACCTTTTGGACACGACTGCACACAATTTTGTGAGTTTCCGCAGTCTGCCAGTCCACCCTCTGTCATAATTTCTTTTAACCGTTCTTCTTTATTCATTTCACCTGTTGGGTGCGCATTAAACAAGCGTACCTGTGAAAGTGCGGCAGGACCAATGAAATCAGATTTAGAATTAACATTTGGACATGATTCTAAACAGACACCGCATGTCATACATTTTGACAGCTCATACGCCCATTGACGGCGCTTTTCAGCCATGCGCGGACCGGGACCGAGGTCATATGTCCCGTCAATTGGAATCCACGCTTTTACCTTTTTAAGTGAATCAAACATGCGACGACGATCAACGATTAAGTCACGTACAACCGGAAATGTTTTCATTGGTTCAAGACGAATCGGTTGTGTTAATTTATCCACTAATGCTGTACATGATTGCCGTGGTTTGCCGTTAATGACCATGGAACATGCGCCGCACACTTCTTCTAAACAGTTCATATCCCAAGCAACCGGTGTGGTTTTTTCGCCACGCGCATTGACAGGGTTCCGACGTATCTCCATTAAGCAAGAAATCACATTGGCATTTGGACGATACGGCAACTTAAATTCTTCTTCATACGTGTTGCCATCCGGACCATCTTGCCGGGTAATTAAAAACGTAATTGTTTTTTCGCTCATTCTTAATTCGCTCCTTGCTTTTTCTGTGAGTAGTCTCGTTTACGAGGCTTGATCAACGATGTATCGACTTCCTCATATGCAAAGTCAGGACTTGCAGTTTGTGGGTTGTACGTTGCTTTTGTCGTCTTTAAGAACTTCTCGTCATTACGCTCTGGGAAATCAGGCTTATAATGAGCGCCCCTGCTCTCATCACGGTGGTACGCACCAAGCGTCATCACGCGTGCTAAGCTCATCATCCCACTTAATTGCCGTGTAAATGACGCACCTTGATTCGACCAGCGCGCCGTATCATGGATATTGATGTTATTGTAGCGTTCCATGAGCTCCTGAATTTTTTCGTCCGTCTTCAGTAGCTTGTCATTATAACGAACCACTGTCACGTTGTCTGTCATCCACTCACCCAGCTCTTTGTGTAAGACATAGGCATTTTCCGTACCATCCATCTGTAAAATTGACTCATATATGTCTTGTTCTTTCTTCATCTCGTTCTCAAATAATGTAGAAGAAAGCCCCTCTACAGTTGTTTGCAGCCCTTGTGCGTATTCAACGGCTTTTGGACCGGCTACCATACCACCATAAATGGCTGACAACAACGAATTTGCACCTAACCGGTTCGCACCATGTTGAGAGTAATCACATTCTCCAGCAGCAAACAAGCCTGGAATATTCGTCATTTGATCGTAATCGACCCACAAACCACCCATTGAATAATGCACAGCAGGAAAGATTTTCATTGGGACTTTTCGTGGATCATCACCCATAAATTTCTCATAAATTTCAATGATCCCACCGAGCTTAATATCAAGTTCTTTCGGATCTTTATGTGAAAGGTCAAGATAAACCATGTTCTCGCCGTTTATGCCAAGCCCATCATTCACACATACGTGGAAAATTTCACGTGTTGCAATATCACGCGGAACCAAGTTTCCATACGCCGGATATTTTTCCTCAAGGAAATACCATGGCTTACCGTCTTTATATGTCCAGACACGTCCACCTTCACCCCGAGCCGATTCACTCATGAGGCGTAGTTTATCATCGCCTGGAATTGCTGTCGGGTGAATTTGAATAAACTCTCCGTTCGCATACGCAGCACCTTGTTCATACAACTTCGCAGCTGCATAACCGGTATTAATGACCGAGTTTGTTGACTTTCCAAAAATAATTCCTGGACCACCAGTAGCCATAATGACTGCATCAGCTGGGAAACTCTTGATCTCAGATGAATGTAGTTCTTGTGCTGTAATCCCGCGACACACACCACCATCATCAACAATCGCCGATAAAAACTCCCATCCTTCGTACTTCGTTACAAGTCCTTGTACTTCAAAACGACGGACCTGCTCATCCAAAGCATAAAGCAGCTGTTGTCCTGTTGTTGCACCAGCAAACGCGGTCCGGTGATATTGTGTACCACCAAAACGACGGAAGTCAAGTAATCCTTCTGCTGTTCGGTTAAACATTACGCCCATTCGATCCATCAAATGGATGATACCCGGTGCAGCTTCACACATGGCTTTTACTGGTGGCTGATTTGCCAAAAAGTCGCCACCGTATACGGTATCATCAAAATGCTCATAAGGTGAGTCACCCTCACCTTTCGTATTCACAGCGCCGTTCATTCCACCTTGTGCACATACTGAATGCGAGCGCTTTACTGGCACAAGTGAAAATAAATTGACTGGCACGCCTTGTTCAGCGATCTTAATCGTTGCCATTAAACCGGCTAAACCACCACCGACAACAGCAATTGTTCCTTTACTCATTCAATACACTCCCTAACCGTTAGCAAAACTTAGATTTTAAATAAACGCAAACGTTGCAGCAAGCCCGATATACGTCAGGACGATAAACACAATAAGTGAAACGTACGTCATGACTTGTTGTGAGCGAGGTGACACCGTGATCCCCCAAGAGACTGCAAAAGACCACAGACCATTGGCAAAGTGGAACGTCGCTGAGACGACGCCAGCAATATAGAAAGCAAGCATGTATGGACTTGATAAAATATCTGCCATCATATTGTAATTTACTTCGGCACCAAGCGCGGCTTGTAAACGTGTCTGATACACATGCCAAGCAATAAAAATAAGTAAAAACACACCTGTAAAGCGTTGAATACGGAACATCCAATTCCGGAAAAAACCAAAACGGGCAGTGTTATTCTTCGCTTGGAAAGCAATATACACCCCATAAACACCATGAAAAATAATTGGAATGAAAATAACAAACAACTCTAGTGCATAACGAAATGGCAGATTCTCCATAAAATGTGCTGCTTGTTGGAATGCATCAGGTCCCCTTGTTGCAAAGTGATTGACGATAAAGTGTTGAATCAAGAAAATCCCAATTGGAATCACCCCTAATAAGGAATGAATCCTACGATTAAAATACGCGCGATCTACAGCCATACATGTTTTCCCTCCACTATCATTTTACTTCGATCAGATGCAGACAATGTTCATCTATGTTCCTCTAGTGATCAATAGGCCGAACCTCCTGCTATGTAATCATGTGTCAAAATAACCTCTGTGAAAATTGGTTGAACACGTCCATTTTACTCTCCTTAAAATGCCTCGTCAAGAAAACGGATTCAATTTACCGCGAATTTCATAAAAAAAGAGGAAAGAGCACGAAACTCCCCCTCTAACCGATAATGATTCTCTCTGTCGGGTATTGAAAATGGCTTTGTTGTTCTTTTTTACGAAGAGAGAATAATAACGCGACAATCCCAACACGCCCCATAAACATAAGCATCATCAATATCGCTTGGCTAGGCAGCGTCAATTCTGGTGTAATGCCAGTTGAAAGACCACACGTCCCAAAGGCTGATGTCGTTTCGACAATCATGGCCATTAACGGGATTCCATTGCCTTGTTCAAAAAAACTAATCAAAATCAATGACACAATTAAAAGCATTACAGAAATCGTTAACACCATAAATGCCTTATCTTGATCGTCTTTATGTATTTGTCTACCAAATACTTTCACTTCACGTCGCCCAAGCGCAAAGTTTTTCACCGTTAACACCATGACAGCAAGTGTTGTCGTTCTAATGCCACCTCCGACACTAGAAGGACTTGCGCCAATGACCATCAACCCCGACATGAGCAACAAAGTTGGGAAGGCGAAGGCATTTAAGTCAAGTGTAGAAAGTCCAGCACTTCTTGTTGTTGTAGATTGAAACAGCGCATGTAACCACTGATCGTACCAAGACATATTCGCAAAGGCCTCACGCGCTTCAAACAGCCAAATAGATAACGTGCCAACAACAAGTACAATCATGTACGTGGAAACCGTTAATTTTGTAAATAAACTAAAGCGGAAGCCTTTCCCACGTTTTGCGATATACTCACGACACTCGATCAAGACAGGAAAACCAATCGAACCCATAATAATCAATAAGATGGTAAATAATTGAACAAAATGGTCATTAACAAATGGAAGCAAAGACTGACCTGTCAAATCAAAACCTGCATTTGTAAATGCACTCAGCGCACCAAAAAACCCTTGTTTGTACGCTTCACCTACCGTATCAAAGTGTTTCAAATAATATGTTCCTAAAATAAGTCCACCAATAATCTCGATAATCATTGCTAACATGAGTAAGCTTTGCATTAACCGGACTAAACCGCTCATTTGGTTTTGAACCCGGTTCTGATCAACCATAATGAGCATACGTTGCGCCAGATTCACTTTCTTTCCTAAAATTAGCCACGTAAAGGTTCCTAACGTCATAATGCCAATCCCACCTAATTGAATGGCTAACGCTAATACGATAATTCCCATGCCATTAAACGTATCTACTGCAGATATCGTCGCCAAGCCTGTTACACTTACTGCACTCACCGCAGTAAACAACGACTCCGTATAGGTCACCTGCACACCTTCTAAATGAAAAATCGGCAAATATAGAAGTACACTAAACAAAAGCATTGCAGCTAAATACGAAACGACAATGAGTTGAAAGGGATTCCACGCATGTACTTTTGGTTTTTTCATTCCCCACCTCGCTGTTGAATGTCATATTGGAGGTTAGAAGTTGGACATTCACATTTCTCAAATCTTCCTAATCCCATCTAGTATATCACCCGAACTCATCATTTACTACCATCCTTTTTCAAAGAAAAACAATAGCTGACAAAATCAATATCGCACGGTAAGATAGTAAAGAAGAGACCTGAGCCGTTAATACGGACACAATAGAAAATGGAATACACAGGAAACATCCTACACATGAATATCGTTCATGTAACTGAGATCTGTATTCCGGAATTTGAGGTGTGACTATGAACAACGTAGAGGAACAACAATTCGCTTACAACTTAATTCGCAATGATGTGCTGCGACACATACTTGGAAAAGAACATGATGCGCTCCTTTATTGGACAGGCAAAGCGCTTGCACGTACACACTCCCTCCCGTCACAAGAAGCATTACCTGACTTTTTTCGGCAAGCACAGTGGGGAACCCTTCAACTTATTAAACAGAAAAGAAACGAATACACCTATTTGCTTGAAGGTGAATGGATGGGAAAAGACGATACGCGCTGTTATCAACTTGAAGCTGGTTTTCTAGCAGAACAATTTGAAAGATGGCTTGAGCATACAGTCATTGTTCATTGCACGATTAAAAAGAAAAGCACGATGTTCACTGTTCACATAGACAAAAGTGAAACGCTACTCATTGATTAATACATTTTAGGGTGCAACGCTCGCACTTTCCGATCTCGTGACCCGAGACAAAAGGTACCCACTCTATTCATCTTCTTTATCTAATTTTGCAACAATTGCTTCTGCTACTTTCTGTGGGACATATTGCTGCAAGTCCACAATTGTAGCTTGTTTCATCTTTGCAATTGATCCGTACGCTTTCAACAATGTACGCTTCCGTTTCTCACCGACACCAGGAATGTCATCTAAAACAGAACGAAAGAACTGTTTTGAACGAGTATTGCGATGAAATGTCACTGCAAACCTATGCACTTCATCTTGAATACGCTGTAACAAATAAAACACTGGCTGATCTCGCTCCAGCGGGATCACGACCGGTGGTGTCCCCATAAGCAGCTGCGATGTTCGATGCTTATCGTCTTTGGCTAGACCACAAATCGGGATGTGTAAGCCTAATTCATCTTCAATTACTTCTGTTGCAACATTTATATGACCTACCCCGCCATCGACAATGATTAAATCTGGGAGAGGACCTTCCTCCTTTAATAAACGGACGTAACGACGCCTTAACACTTCACGCATCGCTTCATAATCATCTGGACCATCTAATGTCTTAATTTTATATTTCCGGTACGCTTTTTTCTCAGGTTTGCCATTAATAAATGTGACCATTGCTGATACAGGGTCAACACCTTGAATATGCGCATGGTCAAATGCTTCAATGCGATACGGAATAGGAATGCCAAGTACCTCACCAAGACGTTCCACCGCTTGCATCGTCCGCTCCTCATCACGCTCAATTAGAGCAAATTTTTCACGTAACGCAATCACTGCATTTTCCTCTGCTAAATCAAGTAACGCCTTTTTCTGTCCACGTTGCGGCTGATAGACGCGCACCTCAAGTAACTCAGCTAATATGTCAGCATCAACATCTTTAGATACAAGCACTTCTTTTGGTCTCAAGTAATTCTTCTCTAAATAAAACTGAGCAATAAATGTTAGTAATTCCTCTGCTGGCTCTTGATAAATGGGAAAGATTGATACATCTCGTTCAATAAGACGCCCTTGCCGAATAAAAAAAACTTGAATGCACATCCATCCTTTGTCATACGTATACCCAAATACGTCCCGGTCTGTTTGGTCATTGAACGCCATTTTTTGCTTCTCGATCACTTGATCCATTTGGGCAATTGTATCACGTAAATCTTTTGCCCGTTCAAAATCAAGTGCTTCTGATGCTTCAAGCATTTTCTTCGTCAGTGTTTTCTTCACTTCTGCATGTCCACTTTTTAAAAAGCGAGTAATTTCTTGCACCATTTTCCCATTTTGCTGATCGGTCACTTCATATACACATGGTGCCAAACATTGGTTGATATGATAGTATAAACAGACTTTGTTCGGCATCTTGTTACACTTACGCAATGGATATAGACGATCGAGCAGTCTCTTTGTCTCATTAGCAGCGCCCGCATTTGGATAAGGTCCAAAGTATTTCCCACCATCTTTTTTCACTTGACGGGTGATAAGCAATCGCGGATGTTTTTCATTTGTCACTTTAATATATGGATACGTCTTGTCATCTTTTAATAAGACGTTATACTTTGGCTCATGTTTTTTAATCAACGTCAACTCTAAAATGAGTGCTTCAATGTTGCTTGATGTTACAATGTATTCGAAATCTGTAATCTCTGCCACAAGACGCTGCGTTTTTCGATCATGACTCCCTGTAAAATAAGAACGCACACGCTGTCGCAATGCTTTTGCTTTCCCAACATAAATGATCGTTCCGTGACGATCTTTCATCAAATAACAGCCTGGTTGCACAGGAACGAGTGCAACTTTCCCTTTTATTGTCTCGTTCATTTAATCCTCCCTCCCTGCGTGATGAAAAATCCGCCCCTCTGAAAGAAAGGCGGATGAAGCATTTACAAATGTTTATTGACCAATTCAGCTAGCGCTTCTTTCGGTTGAAAGCCGACAGCTTTATCCACAACTTCACCATTTTTTAGCACAATCAATGTTGGGATACTCATCACACCAAACTTTCCAGGTGTTTCTTGGTTTTGATCAATATCTACCTTGACAATCTTTGCCCGTTCTCCAAGCTCTGCTTCTAACTCATCTAACACAGGTGCAATCATTTTACACGGGCCACACCAAGTTGCCCAAAAATCAACGAGAACAACCCCATCTTTCGTTTCTTCAGTAAAAGTTTGATCTGTTGCATTAACAATTGCCATTTTTTATATCCCCTTTCATTGCTCCACATCCGTTGGCTCCAGACCTCATGATCAAAGACCTTCTGTTATACAAAGGGAGCACATTCAAATTGTTTACGGAAACCAACACTTCCTCTTTAGTATATCACCGTTATTCGAGGAAAGGAAAGAAAGTTGCTCACGGCACCTCCATACAATTTAAATTACCCATCCAACGGAGTCTTAAACAAACAAGGGGGACTTCAACGTGATTAATTATTGGTCTTTAGAGGCTTCCACCATAAGAAAGGTTGCTGTTAAGATGTGTAAAATCATTCCGACAATAGGAATCCAACCAATTGTTGAGGCGACAATTCCTAAAACATGTCCTGTTTTTGCGCGCGCTTCCTTTACAGCAAAAACTAGCCCGATAATATGTAGCACGAGCATCAACGCAAGCGGCGTGTAATACATGCCAATTATGAACAAACCACCTATGAGCGGAATTCCTAAAAATGCTTCCATACCACCGAATATCCACTTCATTTTTCTACTATGCATGTTCATTCCCCTTTCACACCTATCAACCTTTTGTCCACACAGTTTATGCGCTTAAATGGGTTGATATGATGAAAAGAGAACGAAAAAGATGCGGAAGTGTATCGATACACCCGCATCATTTTTACAATAATTTAATTGCTCACAAGCACCGCTTTCAGCTCTTCTGTCAACAACGGTACAATATCAAATAAATCTCCCACAATGCCATAGTCCGCAATCTCAAAAATCGGTGCTTCTGGATCTTTATTAATTGCAACAATGACTTTTGAGTTAGACATGCCGGCTAAATGCTGAATTGCGCCCGACAAACCGATGGCAAAGTATAAATCAGGTGTCACAACTTTACCTGTTTGACCGATTTGCAATGAGTAATCACAGTATTCAGCGTCACATGCACCACGCGATGCCCCAACTGCTGCGCCAAGTACATCAGCTAGTTCTTGTAAAGGTTTAAATCCGTCTGCACTTTTCACACCGCGTCCACCAGCAACAATGACATTCGCTTCAGACAAGTCAACGCCGCCTGTTGCTTTTTGCACCACTTCTTTCACAACTGCGCGCAAGTCAGTAATATCAACAGACATCACTTCTACTTCTCCCGTTGCCGACTCATCTTTTTCTCCAGCCACAATGTTATTCGGACGAATGGTCACGATCAATGCGCCATCCTCAGCGGCAGGTTGCTTTTTCTCGAATGCTTTCCCTGAATAAATTGGGCGAATCATAATTGGTGCCTCATCGCCTTCAAGCGCAATGACATCAGAAATCAGTGCAGCATCAAGTTTCACTGCTAGTCGTGGTGACACGTCTTTTCCGATTGACGTATGTCCAAGTACAACAACTTCTGGCTTTTCTTTATCAAATACTTGCAAATAAGCTTGTTTATATGCATCTGTCGTATAATGTTTTAATTGTGCGTCCTCTACAGCAATCACACGGTCAACACCATAAGCAAATAGTTCACCTGCTAGTGATTGTACAGATTCACCAGCCACAACTCCGACGAGTTCTCCACCGTTAGACAGCTGTTTTGCTGCTGCGATTGCTTCAAATGAAACGTTGCGCAACTCTCCGTTTTTTACTTCTGCTAAAACGATCGTCTTTTTCGCTGACATGAAAAGGCCCTCCTTAAAGTACTTTCGCTTCCGTTTTTAATAGTGAG
This sequence comes from Shouchella lonarensis, assembly GCF_900096965.1. Taxonomy (GTDB): domain Bacteria; phylum Bacillota; class Bacilli; order Bacillales; family Bacillaceae_D; genus Shouchella; species Shouchella lonarensis. Next base: position 181,944 of record NZ_FMYM01000006.1, read on the forward strand.
ACGAGTTCTTTCACTTGCTCCTCAGGGCTACCTTCTAACTTCTTGCCCGCTTGCTTTGCTGGTGGGAGAAACACTTCAATTGTCTTTGTTTTTGCTTCAACATCATCTTCATCTACATCTAAATCGTCTAAATCCAACGTTTCAAGCGGTTTTTTCTTCGCTTTCATAATCCCTGGTAATGAAGGATAACGTGGATCATTTAATCCTTGTTGCGCAGTAACAAGGAGCGGAAGCGATACTTCAACAGTTTCTTCGTCTCCTTCAACATCGCGGACAATCGTTGCTGTTTTTCCTTCAACTTTTAAACTTGTAATCGTTGTCACTTGGGCGATATCAAGTAACTCCGCAAGCCGCGGTCCTACTTGTCCTGACCCACCATCAACCGCAACATTTCCAGCTAAAATCATATCCACTTCTTTGTCTGCAAAATAAGCATGTAGGAGTGAAGCAGTCGTATACGGATCACTTTCTTCCACATCCTCACGGTCAATTAAAACCGCTTTATCGGCACCCATCGCAAGTGCTGTACGTAATTGCTTCTCTGCATCTTCTTCACCAACAGTGACAACCGTTACTTCACCACCGTGTTCGTCGCGCAATACGAGCGCTTCTTCAACCGCATATTCGTCGTAAGGATTAATGATAAATTCTGCGCCCTCTTCTTGCACGCTGCCGTTAGCGATGGTGATTTTTTCTTCTGTATCGAATGTGCGTTTTAAAATCACATAAATGTTCATTGCTAAATCCCTCCTAAAGTATCTTCATCATTATTTCCCTGTAAATACAGGCTTGCGTTTCTCTAAAAATGCGTTGACCCCTTCAACACGATCTTCCCGTGCAAACACATCACCAAAAGAAGCAATTTCTTCTGCCAATCCAACTGCCAAGTCACCTTCACTCATCTTTGCTAGTGTCAGTGTACGCGCAACAGTGAGTGGACTTTTCGCCGCAATGACTTGGGCGAGCTTGCGTGCCTCTTCTAGTAACATTGCTGGTTCACAAACGCGATTGACTAAGCCATACGCGTGTGCCTCAGTCCCAGTAATTGACTCACTCGTAAGCATGAGTTCTAACGCTTTTGATTGCCCGATGAGTCGTGGTAAGCGCTGCGTCCCTCCAAAACCAGGGATTAAACCGAGGTTTAGCTCCGGCAAACCAAACTTTGCATCATCTGCAGCAACACGCAAATGGCAAGCCATCGCTAGTTCCAAGCCACCACCAAGCGCAGCGCCATGAATTGCCGCGATGACTGGCTTCGGTGACTGCTCAATTTTATTAAATGTCTCTTGCCCTTTTTCTCCAAGCTTGGCGAACTCTTTTGCGTCAGCGACATCAATAAACTCTTTAATATCAGCCCCTGCTGCAAAAAAACGTCCTTCACCATGAATAACGACACATTTGATCGATTCATCTTTGTATACGGTTTCAAAATGGTCATCAAGCTCATCCATGACAGCTCGCGCAAGCGCATTTGCTGGTGGCCGGTTTAATGTAATCCAAGCAATCCCATCTTCTACTTTCCATGCTGTATATGACATCATGTCATCCTCCTTTCATATTCACCTTCAAGAAATTTGGAAACGAAAGCATCATCAAAGACCATACTATGTGGCTTTACCTACCAAACCGTCCAGCAACATTTTTTGCACTTTCTCGGTTTGTTTCGCAAGAGAGAACTTCCCTTCTGCCATCACCCAGTTTGAGACGACTTCATCCAATGTTCCAAATACCATTTGGCGAGCGAGCAAACGATCTAGTTCTGAAGAAAATAGACCACTATCTTTGCCCTCTTGAATTAATTCGTCTAGAAGTGACAAATATCCTTTTAATACATGATTAATCTTCAAACGCAACTCTGGCTTTGACTGTCTCAACTCTAATTGCGTCACGACTGCTAAATGAAAATCGGCTTCAAGTTGTGTAAAATGGGCATGCACAAGCACACGCAATTTCTCTTTCGCTGTTTGTTCTAAACCAATTTTCCTTCTACTTTCAGCCACAAAAGCGCCCATCTTTTCTTCAAACAAGGAAATTAAAATATCTTCTTTGTTCTTGAAGTACAAATAAATGGTGCCATCTGCGACCCCAGCTTCTTTTGCAATTTTTGCTACTTGCGCCTGGTGAAAACCGTATTTTGCAATGACGGTCACAGCCGCCTCAATAATCCGGTCATATTTTTGGCCCCGTTTTTTACTCAACTTCATCGCTCCTTAACACATATATGAATGAGTGTTCATTCATATATGTGTAGTATAATACGAGTGAGAGTAATTGTCAATGGGCAGTTGTCGCCTTGATTTATTTTTATTCATTGTTCGCGACCCTACTTAATCATTTTTTTCTCTAAAATTATGTGCAATAGCAATACTAGGATCTAACATTATATGTATCGCTGTTCAGCTCGACAAGTGTGTTTTTAGCCATTATTTTTCAGAAAGAAAAAAGGGCGCATCGCCCTTTTTATGCTTCTTTCTTTTCTGTTCCTTCTTTTTGATTCATCTCTTCCTCTATCAATGCCCGTTTCAAGATCTTGCCGACCAACGTTTTTGGCAATTCTTCGCGGAATTCATATAGACGTGGAATCTTAAAAGCAGCTAGGCTTTTGCGGCAATACGTTTCTAAATCCTTTTCTGTCACTTCCATCTCCGGTTTCAGTACGATGAATGCTTTCACCGTTTCACCACGGTATTCGTCAGGTACGCCAATAACTGCTGCTTCCATCACTGCAGGGTGGCTATACAACACTTCTTCTACTTCACGTGGATAAATATTAAAGCCACCAGCAATAATGAGCTCTTTTTGGCGATCGACAATGTAAACATAGCCTTCTTCATCCATCCGTCCCATATCGCCACTTCTAAACCATTCCCCGTGGAAAACTTGGGCTGTTGCCTCTGGGCGATTCCAGTATCCAGACATGACTTGAGGTCCTTTAATCCAAATTTCCCCCACTTCGCCAATGTCGGCTTCTCCGTCTTTTTCTACAGAATAAATCATCACTTCTGTATCTGGCCAAGGAATGCCTACACTACCTGGCTTCCGTTTGTCCCATACCGGGTTCGCACACGCAATGGGTGACGTTTCCGTTAGCCCGTACCCTTCAACAATACGACCTTTTGTAATTTCCTCAAACGTTTCTTGTACCTCTAATGGCAATGGTGCCGAGCCACTTAAACATGCTTTAATAGACGACAAATCGTACTTTCCAATATCAGGGTGATTAATTAATGCCACATACATCGTCGGCGCACCGGGGAATAATGTGATACGTTGCTTTTCAATCGTCTTTAATACTTCCTCTGGATTAAACTTCGGGACAAGTACCATTGCGGCACCTGTGAGGATCGATTGGTTCATCACCGCTGTCATCCCGTATACATGGAAAAATGGTAACGCACCAAGAATCCGCTCTTCAGATGGGTTCGTTTTATATAACCAAGCTTTTGATTGTTGCGTATTGACAACAAGGTTCCGATGGGTGAGCATGACGCCTTTTGCAGGACCGGTCGTTCCTCCCGTATACTGTAGCAACGCCAAGTCATCAATTTCAACAACCACATTGGCTTCTTCAACCTGACCTTCTTTAATCATTTGTGTAAAGCGTAACGTCCGCTCATCATACGTCACCTTCACTTTCGGCATGCCTTTCTTTTCTTGTACAAGCGGAAACAACAGGTTTTTAGGAAAAGGCAAATAATCTTTTATGCTTGTGACAATGACAGTTTCTACAGGTGTCTTACTACGCACATTACGTACCCTTGGCATAACAAGGTCTAGGCAAATCAATACTTTTGCACCAGAATCATTTAATTGATGCTCCAACTCACGCTCGACATAAAGTGGATTCGTTTGGACAACGACACCGCCTACCATTAATGTTGCGTAATAACCAATGACGGCTTGCGGGCAATTTGCTGACATGATTGCCACTCGGTCACCTTTTTTTACACCAAGCGCTTTCAATCTATTGGCAAAGCGTAATGTTTGCTCATACAGCGTTCCAAATGTCATTTTCTTTCCCAAAAAATGAACCGCTTCCTGATTCGGGTATTTTTCAGTCGTTCTTTTGAAAAACGCATGCATCGGCAACGCTTCATATTCCATTGACTCTTTCACTGATTCTGGATAATGAGCCACCCATCTCTTTTGTACAGACTCCATGATTCGCCTCCTTCAGTTCATAAAATCCTCTCGCAAAAAATGCTCCTCCCTTCTATTGTAATGTAATCGCTTACACAATTAAATAGGTTTTTTTGCTTTTTCCTAAAAAAAATGCACGATTTTCTCTTTATATTTACCGTATTGTATCTTTTATGTATTTATTTTCCTTATAAGTTAAAAACATGAACAAAAAACGCAAAGAGGCACCGTAAAACAGCGCCGCTCTTTTCAATAGAAAATCAAGAAAATCATTCCTGCCAGTAAGAAAATACCACAGCAGATATATAAAATTTTGATGAGCAAATTCATACTGTCCGCTCCTTTGTTATATACTCGCCAGTCCTGCGCTAACCACGTACGATAATCCAACCGAGACAACAAGCGCTATGAAACCAACTGCGCGGTTATCTTCTTGGATTTCATCATCAACGTTAAATCCGGGTGTTAAAAACTCAAACATAAAATAGCTAATTAATAGCAACAAAAAGCCGAATGCTCCCCACATGAGCGTCATAAGCAACGAATCAAAGTGTCGCACCGAATTTGCAAAAATGTTGGCAACACCAAAAATCTTTCCTCCTGTTGCCATCGCCACAGCGATATTGCCACGTTTAATTTCTGTCCAATTGTTATATTTTGTGACAGTCTCAAAGATGGCAAGAAAGACAACGAGTGCCAAAATCGTCACGCTATAAATTGCTACTGTATTTATCCACTCATTAGCCAGTAAATTCTCCAATGCATTCTTCAATACACTCTTCCTCTCTCATTCCATCACATTACATAAATTCAATCACAGTATTACCTAGTCCCCCTTCATTCATGCCACCATCTCGCGTTGTTTTAATGCGTGGATGTGCTGCAACCAATTTTTTTACACCTTTTCGAAGCGCGCCAGTACCGTGACCATGAATAATTGATACTTTGCTATAACCGGCCAGGAGCGCGTCATCAATGTATTTCTCTACGCGTCTCATTGCTTCTTCATAGCGCTCACCACGTAAATCAAGTTCCGGTGACACGTGCATGTTTGTGCGTTTAAGTGATGTTGTGCTCGCTGTATTTGTCTCTTTTTTGCTGCTCTTCAAAAGCTGCATATCATCTGTTGCAACGGACATCTTCATCATACCGAGCTGAACGAGGAACGTTTTGTCATCGACTTTCTTCACAATACTCCCGTTTTGGTTTAAACTTAACACTTTTACTTCATCACCCGGTTGTGGTGCTCGTTCCGTCATTTTCTCCATCTGTCCTTTTGATGTTGGCTTTTGTTGAGAGAGCTTCGGAGCTGCTTCTTCTAAGTGTTTACGTGCTTCAATAAGCTGATGGTCTTTCACAGCAGTCCCTTGCTTCTGTAAGTCCCGAAGTTCAGCAATGATCATTTCAGCTTCTTCCTTCGCTTCTGTAAGCGCCTGTGCTGCCTTTTTGTCTACTTCCTGTAAACGAAGCTGTTTTTCCCGCTCAAAACGAGCAAATTCTCGCGCTAGCTGCTTTTTTAATGTTTCTGCGTCCTGTTGCACAGCAAGCGCTTCTTCTCGTGCCTGCTCAACTTCCTTTTGCCGTTGTTCAAGTGACGCAATCATTCTTTCCACTTGACCCGCTTCACGCGTCATCTCAACTTTAGCTGCCGTAATAATTCCTTCATTCAATCCAAGTCGTTTAGAGATGGCAAATGCATTACTTCGCCCGGGTACACCGACAAGTAAGCGATACGTCGGACGCAACGTCTCCACATCAAATTCAACACTTGCATTCAACGCACCTGTCCGTTCGTAGGCATAGCCTTTCAACTCGCTATAATGCGTCGTTGCCACCGCAAGTGCACCGAGTCCATAAAGATGATCTAATATGGCCATGGCCAATGCCGCACCTTCTGTCGGGTCTGTACCAGCGCCGAGCTCATCTAGGAGGACGAGGCTTTGTTCATTCACTTGTTCAAGAATGGAAACGATGTTTTTCATATGGGAGGAGAAGGTGCTTAAACTTTGCTCAATTGATTGCTCGTCTCCAATGTCCGCAAAAATGTGCGCAAAGACCGCTAGTTCTGTTTCTTCTTCCGCTGGCACGTGTAATCCAGACTGGGCCATACAAGAAAGCAGCCCTATCGTTTTTAATGTCACTGTTTTACCGCCTGTATTCGGACCGGTGATGACGAGGGAGCGAATATCATTGCCAATCGCTACTTCAATGGGTACGACTTCGTCTGCGGATAAAAGTGGATGACGAGCTTGTTTTAAATGAATATATCCTTGGTCATTTAATTTTGGTTGGACTGCTCTTATTGCATTGGCGTACTGCGCTTTCGCCACGACAAAATCAATCTGCGCAAGCATCTCAAGATTTAACAACAATGACGCACCTTCAACGCCCACTTGATTTGAAAGGTCAGCTAAGATACGCTCGATTTCTCGCTTTTCCCGTGACTTTGCTTCTGTTAACTGATTGTTCAAAGAAACAATGACACCTGGTTCAATAAATAAGGTTGCGCCAGAGGCAGACTGGTCATGGACAATGCCTCCGAAAGACGAGCGATACTCTTGTTTAACCGGGATTACATAACGATCATTCCGAATTGTCACAAGTGCATCCGATAACATACTTCGTGATGACCTTGTAAATTGCTCTAATTTTGTCCGAATTGTTGTTTCAAACGTGCGGATTTGGGCGCGTACTGTTCGTAACGTCCCGCTCGCTTGGTCGAGTACATATCCGTGGTCATCAATACATTGCTTAATTGCTTGTTCTAACGGCGTTAATGGCACAATTTGTTCCACATATGCGCCTAGCAATGGTAACGACAGAAGCTCATCAGCAATGATGTTAGTAAAAAACTGTTTTGTCCGCTTCCCTCCGTATAAAGTGGCGGCGATTTCAGTCAACTCCGTCGCTGACAACCCTCCCCCGATCTGTGCCCGCTTCACATGAGCACCAATATCTGTAATTCCCCCTAAAGGGACAGCACCTTTTAATCGAAGCACATCAACAGCTTCAGCCGTCTCACGTTGCCACTCGATCACTTCGTCAATCTGACGAGAAGGTATAAGGGCTTCTACTTTCCTCCTCCCTAGAGAGGAAGCGACAAAACTTAATAATTGTTGCTTCATTTTGTCGTATTCTAATACGCGTTGTACGCGCTCCATCATTTAATATCCCCCCAACATATACTGCCGTTTTGTAAACGGTTATTTTCCTCGCAAAAGGATCTCCTGCCGGAATTTCTCAAAGCTCCATGTATTCAACACATTATCAGGGGTCAACATCGCCTTCCGCGCATATGCATAACCATAATCAACCACATCCAGACCTGACACCCGGTGTGCATCAGAGTTAATTGCAATTGGAACGCCTTGTAAAGCTGCTTGCTTCAACCATTTCACTTCTAAATCAAGCCGTCTTGGATTCGCATTGAGCTCAAGTACCTTCCCTGTCTCCTCGGCCCAATCAATTAATGTTCCCACATCGATGTCATAGCCAGGGCGCCGACCAATGAGCCGACCCATTGGATGCGCGATCAAGTGAACATACGGGTTTTCCATCGCCTGCCGCATACGGTACATGATGTCTGACCGGCTTTGTGAGAATCCTGAGTGAATAGAAGCAATGACAAAATCGATTTCTTTTAATACTTCATCTGGATAATCGAGTGTACCATTTGGCAAAATGTCCATTTCTACACCAGTCAATATGTGAATATCTGTGTATTGTTCATCTAAGCGACGAACCTTTTCATGTTGTTCTTGTAATTGCTTCGTGGATAATCCATGTGCAACTTTTAAAGATCGCGAATGATCTGTAATGGCAATGTGTGTATAACCTTTGGACCGTGCGGCTTCCACCATCTCCTCAATTGTATTCGCACCATCGCTCCAAACCGTATGCATATGTAAATCCGCTTTCGCATCACTCGCCCAAACATCAGTCTGACACTCGGCATAACGTGAAAAGGCAGACTCGTCCTCCCGTGCCTCAGGTGGCATATACGGCAAATTAAAGTGGGAAAAAAACGCTTGCTCATCCTGAAAAGTCATCGTTTCATTTGTCGCTACATTTGTTACGCCATACTCACTAATCTTTTCCCCTTGTTTCTTGGCAAGTTGCCGCATATAAATGTTGTGCGTCTTCGAGCCAGTGAAGTGATGGAGCGCTGTTGCAAATTCCGCGACAGTCACAAGCCTAAAATCAACAGAAATGACGCCACGCTCTAATTGAAGAGATACAGAAACTTTTGTTTCTCCTTGGGCAATAACATCCACTAAGTTAGACAATTGTAACAAATGTGTCCGAACAGTGTGCGGGTCGTCTGTCGCAATGACAAAATCAATATCTTTCACCATTTCTTGCATACGCCGCAAACTACCTGCGCGTGAGAATCGCGCCACTCCTGGCATCCTTTCTAACTGAACTTCAATTGTTGCTGCAACAGACAGTGCCACTTCGATTGGGAAACGGTCTGGTCCTTTTTGTTGCTCCTTGAGTACGGTAATAATTTTTTCCTCTGACTTTGCGCCAAACCCAGCTAGTAAACGGACTTTTCCTTGTTCGCATGCCGAAAGTAACGTTTTTTCATCTATCACACCTAATTCTCGGTACAGTTTGCCTATTTTTTTACCACCAAGCCCAGGTAATCGTAGCAAGGTAAGGAGGCTCTCTGGTAACGTTTCTGCAAGCGAAGTAAGCAGTGATGACGTTCCTGTCTCTTGCAGCTCTGTCAACACTTCAGCTGTCGCTTTGCCAATCCCATTTAACGTACTTACATCTTCAATCTCCCACAATGCTCGCACTTCACGCTCAAGTGCTTGTGCTGCTTTCCGATATGCGGCAATTTTAAATGGGTTTTCGCCTTTGATCTCGAGATAAAGCGCGATAAGCTCCAATACATGAATTGCTTGCTTTTTATCCATCCTTCTCACTCCTTGAGTCCGTGACCATACGATCCTATGACAAGAAAAACAGCTCGCTCCCTTGAGCGAGCCAATCGTTAAAAATTAAAATTCGTCCATAATGACTGGAGCCAGTCCGATAAATAAGGTGTGTGATAAACCATCCACTTCGCCACCGTCGATTGCTGCAGCGCCGTTTGTACACCATCAATCGGAACAACCGTCGCTACATAAACAACCACAAACGTAATTAAATAAAACTCTAGAAATCCTAAAATGCCACCAAGCAGTTTGTTGACTGTATGCAGAAACGGCAAGTGGGCAACAAAATCTAGCATTGACCCAATGATGTGTAAAATAATCTTTGTCCCAAAAAACAGCATGGCAAAAGCGATGGCCGCATAATAAATTCGCTCAGCCCCAAACGATTGAATGAGCATCCCAAATGTATTATCAGGAGAAAGCTCCGGATATGGGATGTATAGGCGAATTTTTTCTGCGAGTGCTGCATGATAACGGTAAGCAATGAATATCGCAACAAAAAAGCCTGCTAAATGAATAGACTGTAAAATAAATCCTCGGCGTCTCCCAATAAAAAAGCCAAAGATCAGTAGAAGTATTAATATTAAACTAACCATTTCTCTCTCCTTCTTGCTGACGCTTCAATTTTAAATAGTCATCTGCAATATTTAGAGCAGTAAGTACAGACAGTTTCGTTGTGTCTAAAGAAGGATTCCTCGTCTTGAGTTGTGCCATTTTATCATTTATATAAGTGGCAGCTTCTTGTACAGACGCTGGCTCTTCATGACTTACGACGTGATACACTTGTCCTTGAATATGAACTTTCGTTCGCTGTTTCTCAGCGTCGTTTGACATGAAAAAACCTCCTTTAACACTTCTTATCATACTCATAAACTGATGTTTATCATACCATGAAGCACGAAAAATGAAAACCCAACCGCTGCTCATCAAAAGGTTATCCATGTTCATATATCGCTACGACTCCAGAAATAGAAAAAGGGCAGACTGTCACATAGACAATTCCTCCCTCTCTCCTCAAAGGTGAACTTCAGCACTGCTTTTACATTGCACGCAACGTTGCGCCTGCTTCTTTTTCCAGTACTGCTAACACTTGCTCGTGGACATTCGTTACTTCTTCATCGGTTAGCGTTCGTTCAGCATGGCGGTATGTGAGCGCAAATGCAACCGATTTTTTCCCCTCGTCCATATGCTCTCCTTCATACACATCGAACAAAGCTGCATTTGTGAGCAATGCCCCACCTGCACTGTAAATAAGCGATTGTAATGTACCTGTTGCAACCGTTGTATTAACAACAAGCGCGATGTCACGCGTCACTGCTGGATAACGAGGGACACCTGCAAACACATTTTGTGTCTGTTCACATGTTAGCAACGTTTCAAGGTCAAGTTCACACACATATGTCTCTTTTAAATCAAGTTGTTCGGCAACGGATGGATGTACTTGCGCTAGAAAACCGATCTCTGTTCCATGCAACGCAATGCGCGCTGTCCGTCCAGGATGAAAACCATCACGTGTACAAGCGGTGAATGTGATCTCTTTTTCTACTCGTAGCGCAGCAAACAACCCTTCTAATATCCCTTTTAACAGAAAGAAGTCCACTTGCTTTTCTTCTCCTTGCCACGGATGCGTGAGATACCGTCCGGTCACGAGTGCAGCCAAACGCTCAGTTGCCTTCGGTGACGCTGTTAATGTTGCTTCTGTCGTTAAAAAGACCGAACCGGTTTCATAAATGAACAAATCGTTGTTTTTATGGTTCAAGTTATGCGTACAAATATCGTACAGATGCGGCAACAAACTTGTTCGCATCGTACTACGCGCTTCACTCATTGGCATCGACAATTGAATTGGCTTACAGTCTTCCTCCATGTAATGGACAGCATTTTCTTTACTTGTGAGTGAATATGAAATGACTTCCGACAAACCTGCACCTTCAAGGAAACGTTTCGCTCGTTGTCGCTTCTCTTGATAAATTGTGCGTTTCCCTTGTGCCATTACGCCCTCAGGCAGCGTTACCGGCAGACGATCATAACCATAGATGCGCGCAATCTCTTCGTACAAATCCTCTGGAATTCGAATGTCAGCACGACGAGCAGGGATCATCACTTTTAAATTTTCTCCGCACTCCTCATAAGAGAACTGTAACCGTCTCATCATGTCACCTACATCAGCAAATGATAAAGACGTGCCGAGACGCTTATTCATCGCGTCAATATTGAGTGAAACAACTACCTGCGCTAACTGCCGATGGTCTGCGGCGGCACATGCTAAAATAGTGCCTCCTGCCAGTTCTTGAATGAGCGCCGCTGCGCGCTGGGCGGCTTCGGCCACACGTGCTTCATTGATCCCTTTCTCAAAGCGCGCACTAGAATCCGTACGTAAACTAGCAGTACGTGCGGAATGACGCACAACCGTTGGATGGAACGCCGCTGCTTCAAGTAAAATGGATGTCGTCTTTTCGTTCACTTCTGTATCACGTCCACCCATCACTCCAGCTAAAGCGACCGGAGTCGTACCGTTCGTCACAACCAATTGCTCTTCAGTCAGTAAACGTTCCACACCATCTAACGTTGTAAAACGTTCTCCTTCTTGTGCCCGGCGGACGAGCACTTCTTTCGATCCAAACGCTTCATGATCAAACGCATGTAATGGTTGACCATACTCTAACAATACATAATTAGTCACATCAACAACGTTATTAATCGGACGAATGCCCGCTGCCATTAAACGATTTTGTAACCATAAAGGCGATGGGGCAACCGTAACACCTATAATAGCTGTCGCCTGATAGTACGGCGTGTCATCTCGGTTATCAACGCACACAGAAATATTGGTTGTCTCAGTGCGCTCCGGTGTGCTCACTTCGGGAACATGCACTGTACGGTCATACAATGCAGCCACTTCATACGCAACACCAAGCATATGCATACAATCGGACCGATTTGGCGTCAAATCGAGCTCTAGCACATCATCATCTAGCGCAAACAATGCGCACACATCTTGCCCAACAACAACTTCTGCGTCTGGGGCAAATACGTAAATACCTTCTGCCGCATGTTTTGGTATAAGTGCACTGTCAATCCCTAACTCTTGCAAAGAACAAATCATGCCATGCGACACTTGTCCACGCAGTTTTGCTTTCTTAATTTTCATTCCACCAGGTAAGCGGGCCCCAACTTTTGCAACCGCAACAAACTGACCTGCGTCAACATTGATAGCCCCACATACAATTTGCACCGTCTCTTCTGCGCCAATATCTAATTGACATACACGCAGCTTATCAGCATCTGGATGTGGCGCGATCTCTTTGACATAGCCAACGACGACATCGCTCACACCACTGTTTCTCGCATGAACAAAATCAATCTCTATCCCACCGCGTGTCATTTTTTCTGCAATGTCTTGCGGTGTTTGATCAGACACATCTACATACTCCTGTAACCATTTATATGAAACCAGCATACGAATCCCCTCCTTTAGACGCCCTTAAATTGCCGTAAAAAACGCACATCATTTGTATAAAAATGACGGATATCATCAATGTCATATTTGAGCATCGCTAAACGTTCAATGCCCATACCAAATGCAAACCCACTGTATACATTTGGATCAAAGCCACTCATCTCTAGGACACGCGGATGAACCATTCCTGCACCAAGTACCTCAATCCACCCTGATTGTTTACATACCCGGCATCCTTGTCCGCTGCAAATTCCACATGAAACGTCCACTTCTACCGACGGTTCGGTAAACGGGAAAAAGCTTGGACGCAAACGGATGGAGCGCTCCGCACCAAAGAATTGCTTCACAAATAAAGACAACACCCCTTTCAAATCACTCATGCTTACGTGGTGGTCCACATAGAGACCTTCCATTTGCATAAATTGATGTGAATGCGTTGCATCGTCATCATCGCGACGAAACACTTTCCCGGGGCAAATAATTTTCACTGGACCGCGACCTGCATGCTTTTCCATCACGCGCGCTTGTACAGGTGATGTTTGCGTCCTAAGTAATAGCTCGTCCGTGAAATAAAATGAATCCTGCATATCTCGCGCAGGGTGATCTTTTGGCAAATTCATTGCTTCAAAATTGTAATAGTCACTTTCAATTTCTGGTCCTTCCTCAATCGAAAAGCCGAGCCCTAAAAAGATCGTCTCCAATTCATCAATGACTGCACTTAAAGGGTGTGCTGTTCCTTGAGAAACAGGGCGACCAGGTAATGTCACATCAATGGTTTCACTTGCCAATTGTTTTGCGACAGCTCTCTCTTTTAAAATTGATCCTTTTTCTTCCATCGCAATCCGAATTTGGTCACGTACTTCATTTGCAAGTGCACCAATTTTAGGTCTCTCTTCCGGAGAAAGTTGTCCCATTCCCCGCAACACCTCCGTAATTGGACCTTTTTTTCCTAAATAAGCGACACGTATCTCTTGTAACTGTTGCTCATCTTCTGCTTGTGCGACTTTTGTAAGCGCCGCATTCTTCAATGCTTCTAATTGATCTCGCACCGTTGATTCCTCCTTCTCATTTCAAATTCATTTTACCGGCATGTCTTTCATGAAGTGATATAAAAAAATGCCACATGCAACCGCAACATTTAATGACTCTGCTTTAGGATGTTGCGGGATATATACTTTTTTATCTACCTGTTTCAACAGGGACGCGTCCACCCCTTCTCCTTCGTTTCCTAAAAGAAGCGCTACATCCGAAATGGGGCTTACTTGCTTGTAGGAAACCGCATCGTGTAATGATGTCCCGTATATAGGCACACGCTGTGTTTGAAATGATTCAATCCATTCAGTAAGCACCCCATGATACACAGGTAAATGGAAAAAAGCCCCTTGTGTTGCGCGAATCACTTTCGCATGAAACAGATCAACTGAACCTGCGCCAAGCACGACACCACTTGCACCTGCAGCCAGTGCTGTGCGAATGATCGTCCCGACATTACCTGGATCTTGTATACGATCACATAAGACATATATGCCCGTTAATTTAGATTGGGGCGTCATCTCTTTCTTGCGACAAATCGCGATCACACCTTGTGGTGATTTTGTCTCAGACAGTTCCTTCATGACACGCTCGCTTACATGGACCACCCTTGTCTTTTCGCCTGGAAATGGTGCTACATTTGTCGTCAAAATTGTCTCCACAATCCAGCTTGACCGCAATGCCTCTTCGACAAGATGGATCCCTTCTACTAAAAAGCATCCTGTCTGCGCGCGCCCCTTTTTCGTATGTAATTTTTTCCACTTTATAACTTGTTCATTTTTTGGCGACTCAATCTGTATCATTTTTTCCATCTCCAACAGTATCCCCATTTCTCCACACATAATTGAGTTTAGTTTACGACATACTACAAACAGATTTGTCATTTAAGCTTTTGTTAAAACCGAAAAAAGGAGGTCACAGACATGAGCTTCAACTTACGCAGTGCCATCATGGCCAACATTCAAGGAAGTAGTCAAGATGAAGTCGAAGCAACCGTTGTTGACGCAATTGAAAAGGGCGAAGAAAAAATGCTTCCTGGGCTGGGTGTCCTATTCGAAGTTTATTGGGAACATGCTGATAAAGCGAAAAAAGATGCATTATGCGCCGACATTAGTAAAGGACTACAAGGTAGCTAAAGGCATAAGCACCGCTCCCCCAATCCATGAGGGAGCGGTTTTATGTGCCTTTACTGAAACGTCAACGCCTTCACCGTATCGTTGTCAAGCTTCTTAATGACTTCAACGATTAGTTTTACAGCATTTTCATAGTCATCCCGATGCATAATGCCCGCATGTGTATGGATGTAGCGGGTTGCCACTGTAATGGATAGTGCCGGCACGCCATCTGCTGTTAAATGAATCGCGCCAGAGTCCGTTCCGCCTCCAGAAATGGCATCATACTGATACGGTATTTTTTGCTCATCTGCCACTTGTACAACCAAGTCACGCAACCCTTTGTGGGCAATCATTGACGCATCATATAAAATGATTTGTGGCCCATCTCCAAGTTTTCCTTCACCTTTTGCTCCCGGTGTGTCCGCACCGATGCCGACGTCTACACCAAAAGCAATGTCTGGTTTAATCATATGTGCACTTGTTTTCGCCCCGCGTAGACCGACTTCCTCTTGGACGGTGCCAACACCATAAACGGTATTTGGGTGCGCTACGTCTTTTAATTCTCGTAATACATCAATTGCAATCGCACAGCCTACGCGATTATCCCATGCTTTTGCCATAAGTAATTTGTCATTTTTCATCACTGTAAATTCACATACCGGGACAATTGGATCACCCGGTTTCACACCAAACTCAGTGGCTTCTTCTTTTGAAGACGCACCAATGTCAATAAACATATCTTTAATATCAACTGGTTTTTTCCGTGCTTCAGGTGATAGCACGTGCGGCGGTGTTG
Source organism: Shouchella lonarensis (assembly GCF_900096965.1). GTDB lineage: Bacteria > Bacillota > Bacilli > Bacillales > Bacillaceae_D > Shouchella > Shouchella lonarensis. The sequence continues at coordinate 197,430 of NZ_FMYM01000006.1, forward strand.
AACCAATGACACCATCAATATTTCCGGCTTTCGTCATCACAGTCACACGTTGCGCAAGCATGACTTGTCCCCACCAACCACCAATCGTCTGGAAGCGGATAAAACCTTTATCATCAATCTTTGTTACCATAAATCCAATTTCATCTAAATGACCAGCCACCATAATTTTTGGCCCGTCTTCAGCACCGACTTTCTTTGCGACCAAACTGCCAAGTTGATCCGTCGTCACTTCGTCGGCATATGGTGCGATATAAGACTTCATGACATCACGTGCTTCTTGTTCAAACCCAGAAATTCCATTCGCATCTGTTAATGCTTTTAACATCTTTAATCTTTCGTCCACATTCCACACTCCTCAGCACTCAATTCTTCTTTTAGTATACAGAAAAGAACGCGTTGAAACAAATTTTTATTGTTATTTTGAAACCAATCTTGTGGCATCATCGTATATACGCACAAAGGTCTCTTTTTTCACACCAAATCTATCTAAAAGAGAAAGGAGGACGCGACATTGCTTGTTTACATTTTCCGTCTGTTACTTATCGCAATTGCTGTCATCTTTGTGTATAGTATTGTTACTTATTTCATGCATCCAAATCGAAAACTACAAAAAGCTCACGAGACGAAGCAGTTTTATTTTCTAGATGACGAGAAAAACGTTCGGAAAAACTTTCAATTAACGTATAAAGGTGTTTTGTTTGAAGGAGAAAAATATTTATCTGCAACACAAGGTTCTTTTTCGGTTGAACATATTTACATGAAAGCAGAAAAGCATGATTTACAAGGATTCGACCATGATGATTTCCATTTTATCGAACAAGAGATTGGATTGCGCTATCCAAAAGCACAAATGATTTGGCCCTCTCCTATCAAAGAGTTTTTACGAAAGCATTAAAAAAAGATGCCGTCACATGGGGACGACATCTTTTTTCTTATTTCAACTGAGCCTTTGCTTTTGTTGCTAACTCAGCAAATGCTTTTTCATCGTGCACTGCCAAATCTGCTAGCATTTTACGATTCACATTAATATCGGCTAACTTCAAGCCGTGCATTAAACGGCTATAAGAAAGTCCGTTCAACCGTGCAGCTGCATTAATACGTGTGATCCACAACTTCCGGAAGTCACGTTTCTTTTGACGACGATCACGGTATGCATACAGCAAGGACTTCATTACTTGTCCTTGGGCTGATTTAAATAACGTGTGTTTCGAACCGTAATACCCTTTGGCTAATTTTAATATTTTTTTACGACGACGACGTGCGACATAACCGCCTTTGACTCTTGGCATCGCAAATCCCTCCTTGGTCTATACCGAACTGGTTATTTTTTCTTGTACGTAAGCATTTGACGAATGCGTTTAAAGTCTCCACTATGCACCATTGCTGCTTTACGGAGCTTACGCTTTTGCTTTGTTGATTTATTTGCAAACAAGTGGCTTGTATATGCGCGTGCACGCTTCAAGCTGCCAGATCCTGTTCTTTTAAAACGCTTTGCAGCGCCTTTGTGCGTTTTCATTTTAGGCATAACAATTGTCCTCCCTTATTCATAAACCTATGATTTCTCTGGCTTTGGTGCCATGACGAGAAACATGCTACGTCCTTCCATCTTCGGACGCGATTCAATCACTGCGATATCTTCACATTCTTTCGCTAGACGCTCTAACACGTCACGTCCAATGCTAGAATGGGTGATCGCTCGACCACGGAAGCGAATCGACGCTTTCACTTTATCGCCTTTTTCTAAGAACTTACGCGCATTGCGCAGTTTCGTGTTAAAATCATTATCTTCAATTGTCGGGCTTAACCGAACTTCTTTTACAGTAATGACCTTTTGCTTTTTCCGTGCTTCTTTGTCTTTCTTTTGCTGCTCATAACGGAACTTGCCGTAATCCATGATCCGGCACACGGGCGGTTTTGCATTTGGTGCCACGCATACAAGATCGAGATTGGCATTTTGCGCCATCTCTAACGCTTCAAATTTTGATTTGACACCAATTTGATCACCGTTTGCGCCAACAAGCCGAACTTCTCGTGCTCGAATCCCTTCGTTAACGAACATATCTTTGCTAATAATGGGCCACCTCCAATAAGATGTAAGTGCAACATCAACACACAAAAAATGTGGACGCAAGACGCCCACATTTCATTCGCTACGAAAACATACATAATGAATGACTAACCTGGCAACGAACGTCAAACAGGTGAGAAGCAGGCGCTTCTTCTTGCTTTATGAAACTTACACTTTAATACTATAGCATGAGGAGAGAGAGATGTCAACGGGATTTTTTACGTATGTGTGCCTGCAAGATAAATGCAGCCACACATACACGTTCATTATTCATGGCGTAATGCTTCGACCGGGTCGAGGTTTGCCGCCTTGTGTGCTGGCAAAATACCAAACAAAATTCCAACGAAAGCTGAGAAACCCGTTGCAATACCGATAACCGGTAGCGACAGTTTTACTTCTGCACCATTTAAGAACGGCTCAACAATCGGTAATAATATGCCGCCAAGTAAGACGCCGGAAATTCCCCCTACAATTGTAAGGACGATTGATTCAACGAGAAATTGAAATAACACTTGTCCCCTTGTCGCGCCCATTGATTTCCGAATCCCTATTTCACGCGTCCGCTCTGTCACTGAGACAAGCATGATATTCATAACACCAATACCGCCGACAATGAGGGAGATGGCGGCGACGCCGCCGACGATGGTGGTCATGGTGCTGTCAATAGAGCTGTTGGCTTTGACTTCACTTTCCTTATCAACCACTTCATACACATCCGTCATCTCATTTTCTTGATGCAATAGCTTCACTGCTTCTTTAGCAGCAGATTCTACATTTTCCACTGAATCACTTGAAATCAATACATTGCTGATTTCTTCAAAACCCCACATCGACGATATGTTCTTCCAAAGCGCTTGAGTTACAAACAAACTTTGCATCATCCCTTCTTTCTGAATGACACTTTCCGGCGGCTCAAGCACACCAATGATCTCAACACGATCTGTGCCCAATTGTACTTTTTTTCCTACCGGAGATTCAGAGGGAAAAATTTGCTCGGCTAATTGTGGAGATACAATTGCCTTTCTCGTTCCAATTAAATAATCAGCATCTTGAAACGTCTGACCATCAGCTATTTCAAGATTATATACGTCAAAATAGTCTCGATTTACCCCCGTCACCATGACAGACTCTAACTCTGAATCTTCCTCGTTTTCCTCTCCCTTCTCTCCTTTTTTTAATTCAATTTCTTTTTGCATCATCGGGACAACCGCTTCAACATTAGGTAACTCCGCAAGTTTTTCGAAATTTTCATCTGTGAATGCTCTATAGCCCATCATCATAAATTTTGTAGAATTGGCTTGATCGTCCCATAACTTCATGTCATTGATGCGAATTTCTCGGACATTTTCAGTCCCAATTAACTCCTCTTGCAACTGTGCACGAGCGCCTTCTCCAATTGCAACAACAACCATTGTCGCGGCAATGCCAATAATTATGCCAAGCATCGTTAGTAAAGAACGGACTTTTTGTGCTTGAATTGACTGGAATGCCATCTTAATATTTTCAATGATATTCATCGGTCCCATCCTTTCTAACGATTAAGAGGCAGGAACCTCTTGTATTTGTCCGTCACGGACAAATACCGTCCGATTTGTCCATTCAGCCACTTCTGGTTCGTGGGTAATGATCGCAATGGTTGTCCCAGACTCGTTCAAAGACTGTAGCAATTCCATAATAGTTACGCTCGTCTTTGTATCCAGCGCACCGGTCGGCTCATCGGCCAAAATAATTGTCGGTTCATTCACAAGCGCACGCGCAATCGCAACTCGTTGTTTTTGTCCGCCTGACAAAGAAGCAGGAACATAGTCAGCCCAGTCTAGCAGCCCTACTTTTGCTAATGCTTTATGAGCCCGAACATAACGCTCACGTTTATCCATCCCAGCATAAACCAACGGGAGTTCCACATTTTTCCATGCTGATAATTTTGGTAACAGATGAAATTGTTGAAACACGAAACCAATCTGCTCATTGCGAATCTTTGCCAACTGTCGCTCACTCATCGCACCGATATTTTGCCCGTCAAGGAGATATGCCCCTGTCGTTGGTTTATCAAGACAACCAATAATATTCATCAGCGTTGACTTCCCTGAACCAGAGGGACCCATGATTGTCATAAAGCTCCCTTCTTCAATCGTTAAATCCAGCGGCGATAACACTTGTGAATACGTCTGACCAATTTTAAATGATTTTGTAACACGCTTTAACTCGATCATGCGTCGTCATCCTTATTATCGGTTTGATCTTCTTGCTGATCTTCAGTGCCGCCCTCTTCTGCTTCCTCTATACCTTCTTCATCCACATTTTCATCATCAAAATCTTCCAAATCACCGAAACCATCGTCCGCTTCAACACCATCAGCTAATTTGACTTTCATATTGTCTTCAAGTTGAATCGACGGGTCAAGCAACAATATGAGTTGATCCCCCTCTTCTAAGCCACTTTCAACTTGAATTTCCATGACATCGTCAGCGCCGCCTTCACTTGGTAAACTCTCTTGATTAATGACGATATCCCTGCGAACAGCCCGACCGTCTTCGTATACATATACATGGTCGATGCCATCATTTTTATACGCTTCTAGCGGGATCATCATCCCTTCTCTTGTCCCAACAATGATATCCGCGCGTGCTTGGTACCCCGGACGCAGCTCAGATAAATCTTCGCCCCCTATCTCGATGGTAATGGGATATGTAGCCCCTGCTTCTTCTCCCGGATACATATCCATTTCGCCTTCGGATGGGAAATAACCAACTTCAATGACTTTTCCTTCACCCATATAACCGTTTATATCCACATTGACCTCAACATTCTGTCCTTCTTCCACTTGCAACGTCTGATCCTCAGAAATTGTTCCTTTCAGAATGAATTTATTTAAATCAGCCACTTCTACAAGCGTTTGGTCTGTTTGACCAGAATACGTATCAACTGCCTCACCTGGATGATCATTTCTTTTGACGACAGTCCCATTAAAATCACTTTTAACCGTCAATGCTTCTTTTTTCTTTTTCAATGTTTCTAGCTGTTGCTGTGCTTGTTTTAGCTCACGGTTTGTTGCTTTTCGCTGATTTTCCAGATCTGCTAAACTTTTATCTAGTTCTTTGACAGTCACATCTGGAGGAACCTCAATCTCTTCACCTGTATCTTTATCTGCTTCTTTCTTTGGCTTTACAGCGTCACTTTTCTTTTGTTTTTGAATGTCACTTGCTTGTGTTGATAATTCCGATAACGTTCCTCTATGCGTCTCTAATTCTCCTTGTGCCGCTTCAATCTCAAGGTCAATCTCTTCTGTCGAATACTGCACAATTGGTGTGCCTTTTTTTACTTCATCACCAACTTTAACGAGAATTTTGTACTCCGGCTTATCTTCAGACAACGTCACCACTTGTCTTTGTGATAATTCTAATTGTCCTGAGACAGGAATTGTGATATCTGAAGCACCATGTGAAACCGGTTGTAACATGACTTCTGGTACCCCTTGATTCCCTGCCGCTTCTTTAGAATTCTTCATTCCAAACATAGAAAAAGTAGCAAGACCTGCCACAAGTACAAGCCCTATCAACACCTTTTTAACAACCATCATACAAGCGCACCTCCTAAATGATTGACCAGAAAGTAGCCAACTAAGCAACCGAATGCCACTAAAATCGCCACAATTTTACGCATGTGCGCCACCTTTACTAGACCAATCGCAATAAGCACTGCAAATACAATTGCAAAAACGTTCAAGGTCGCAAGTAATGAATACCAATTGCTATCTGCATCAACAAAAACAGATGGTGCTGCATATACATACGAGTACGTTGCGTTTACCGTGTTCATAATCATAAAGTGGAAAAATCCAACTGCCAACACGAGCGTAGAAAAAACCGTCATCGCATACAACTGATAATAGGTTACTGGTCGCTCACCTATTTTAGCGACTAACAAAAACAATAGGGAAAGTAATGCTGGACCTCCCGCAAAAGCAGCTAAAATAAGCACACCAAGACCTAAACCTAAAAGAAGATTTTCCGCTTCAGGATTAGCTTTGTCTGCGCCACCTTGCCCTCCAAATTCATCAAAACCCATACCCATACCGCCCATGCTATACATATCCATGCCCAAATTATCTTCCGCCGGCGCCTCTTTCGGCTCGAACAGTCCGCCTTGGCCAATGAATGCTGGAAAAATCAAGCCGAGTAACACAATCCCAAGTATTAATAAAACTGCACCAGACACAGCCACTTCTTCCCGCATCCGAACAAACTGTTTCACAGGGCTAATTAAAAATGTTAAAATATTGGCTTTCTCGGGAAAAGTAATCTCTTCCTCAAACCTTGTCTCTTTAAGTGGTTCCATTCTTTATATTCCCCCTTCTATTTTGTTGAATTATTTTCTACGCGATTCTCTATTTTCTATTGATACTTTAATGTGACAAAAAAGTAGTGCAGACTTCTTGAAAATAGTTTATCATCAAATATGTCACACCGTAAAGAAGAATAGCAGATCGTGTATGTACTTTTCGGTTCATACACATAATACGACACATTGTTGTAAACGTCTAGCTTTTCGCGAGCATTTAGACAATTTTACATAATGGGAGGGGATTATAGGTAGTTTCGGAATCATTGCCTTTCACTATGGTGAAAACACAGCAGAAAGTAGCATGCGCTCTTTGATTTCATATTATCGTCCAACACAACCATCACATTTTTCATTTACAATTAAATGTGATATGTTAAGTATCTACTAGTTTTATAATTTGATGCTATTATTTTTAGGAGGCACTTACATGCTTGGGCTTAAAAATGGTCACATTGAACTCACTCCATACAATCCAAAATGGCAGTCACTGTTTCACGAGGAAAAAGAAAGACTACTACAGATGTTGGCACCTTTCAATCCTTTGATTGAACATATCGGTTCAACCGCAATTCCCAGTATTTGCGCAAAACCAATGCTCGATGTGCTCATTGGACTACCGTCTCTCACGATGGCGCAGAGGTTCCCTAAGGAAACACTCAAACAACATCATATTTATCCTTTAGAGAGAGTAAAGATCCAAGGGAAAATTGTTTATGCACAATTTTCTGATGTGGAAGAAGCAATAAAAACGATGGTTTTACATATCGTAGAAAAAGATGGACAATGGTGGCGAGATCACTTATATTTCCGTGACTATTTGCGTACTCATGAGGATGCACGCCTGCGCTATGAGCAGCTGAAAAAACATCTTGCTGAACGCCATGCAACGAACCAAAACGATTACAGTAACGCAAAAGAATCTTTTGTAAAAGAGATTTTGGCAACCCGCGAAGGAAAATAGAGACATCTTCATCACAGCCCTTTCTTTCTATTTCTTCTGTATCCAAGCGGTCAACTCTCCCTTTATCACCGAGAGCAAGTGCTCCCATGGAAAAGAATTCGGGACATTCCTATTTTTTCTCGATTCATACTTTCAAACCAAAGCATCGCTAAAGATGATGCAACTACATGCGGTTATATTCTTGTTACAATACGCTCGAAAAAGAGGCTGCATACAACAGCCCCTTCCTCATTCCTTCTATCCAACAACAATATTCACAAGCTTCCCTGGTACCGCAATGACCTTCCGGATCGACTTATCACCAATCGCGGTTTGCACTTTTTCATCTGCTTGCGCAATTTCCGCCATTTCTTCACGTGACACGTCTTTTGCGACTGTCAACTTCGCCTTTACCTTCCCATTAATTTGGACAACCACTTCTATCTCATTGTCAACAAGGAGTGCTTCATCATGCGTTGGCCATTCCGCATATGCAATCGTCTCACGATAACCAAGCCTTTGCCACAGTTCTTCTGCTAGGTGCGGTGCCACAGGAGAAAGCAATTTGACAAATCCTTCAATCAACGTTTTTGGTAGCACCGCTTGCTTATTGCCCTCATTCACAAACACCATCAGTTGCGAGATCCCCGTGTTAAAGCGCAAAGCTGTAAAGTCTTCGGTCACTTTTTTCACCGTTTGATGATAGGTACGCACAAACGCTGTTTCACCTTCTGTGTCTTGCACTTTCTCACTCAGTTCTCCTGTTTCTTCCTGAACAATGAGGCGCCACACCCGTTCTAAGAAGCGCCGAGCCCCGTCTAATCCGTTCGTCGACCACGTCACCGATGCTTCGAGCGGTCCCATAAACATTTCATATAACCGAAGTGTGTCCGCACCGTGGCTTCGCACAATATCATCAGGATTGACGACGTTCCCTTTTGATTTACTCATCTTTTCGTTGTTTTCGCCGAGGATCATTCCTTGGTTAAAAAGTTTTTGAAACGGTTCTTTTGTCGGAACAACACCGATGTCGTACAACACTTTATGCCAGAAACGGGCGTATAACAAGTGCAACACCGCGTGCTCTACCCCGCCGATATACGTATCAACTGGCAACCATTTTTTGAGCTTCTCCGGGTCAGCAAGTGCTTTGTCATTGTGTGGATCAATGTAGCGCAAATAGTACCATGAGCTCCCTGCCCATTGCGGCATCGTATTTGTTTCTCGGCGACCCTTCATCCCTGTCTTTGGATCTGTCACTGTTAACCAATCGGTCGCATTGGCTAGTGGAGATTCGCCAGTTCCTGACGGCTTAAAGACGGAGAGCTCCGGCAATTCTAATGGCAATTCCTCTTCAGGGACAGGTGTCATCGAACCGTCTTCCCAGTGAATCATTGGAATCGGCTCACCCCAATAACGTTGCCGACTAAATAACCAATCGCGCAAACGATACGTTACTTTCCGTGTACCTTTTTTATTCTCTTCCAACCAAGCGATCATCTCTGCTATCGCTGCCTCATTCGTTAAGCCATTTAAAAAGTCGGAGTTAATATGCGTGCCATCTTCCGTGTAAGCTGCCTCATTGATGTTCCCACCAGCAACGACTTCACGAATTGGCAATGAAAATGTCCGGGCGAAATCATAATCACGCTCGTCGTGGGCAGGGACAGCCATCACTGCACCTGTACCGTAACTAGCAAGCACGTAATCAGCAAGCCAAACCGGAATCTTCTCCCCGTTCACTGGGTTTGTCGCATACGCGCCAGTAAAGACGCCGCTTTTTTCCTTTGCTAGCTCTGTCCGTTCTAAATCACTTTTTGTTGCTACTTGCTTTTTATATGCCTCAACTGCTTCTTTTTGTGCTTTAGTTGTGATTTGGTCGACAAGGGCATGCTCTGGTGCAAGCACGACGTACGTTGCCCCAAATAACGTATCCGCTCGGGTCGTAAAGACGCGCACTTCATGATCTTCGACAGGGAAAGTGACTTCCGCGCCTTCTGACTTGCCAATCCAGTTGCGCTGCATTTCTTTTAAGCTTTCCGGCCAATCTAGCTCATCTAAGTCCGCCAGTAACCGCTCGGCATATTCGGTAATTTTTAACACCCATTGCTTCATGGGGCGGCGCTCTACTGGATGACCACCACGCTCACTCACGCCATCAATGACTTCTTCATTCGCAAGAACCGTACCGAGCGCCGGACACCAATTGACAGCCACTTCGTCAATATATGCAAGTCCTTTTTCATATAACTTAATGAAAATCCACTGTGTCCACTTATAATAGCTAGGATCTGTCGTATTAATTTCCCGTGACCAGTCGTATGAAAAACCGAGTTCTTTCATTTGCCGCTTGAATGTCGCCACATTCTCTGCCGTAAAGTCGGCTGGATGGTTGCCTGTATCAAGCGCGTATTGCTCAGCGGGTAAACCAAATGCATCCCAGCCCATCGGATGAAGGACATTGTATCCTTGCATTCGCTTCATACGTGCCAAAATGTCTGTTGCGGTGTACCCTTCTGGATGCCCAACGTGCAATCCTGAGCCAGATGGGTACGGGAACATATCTAATACATAAAATGCCGGGGCATCCCCTTCTTCTTTCGTTTTAAATGTTTGCAACTCATCCCAATAACGTTGCCACTTTTGTTCAATTGTTTGATGTGAAAATGACATGTCTTTCGCCTCCTTTGTTAATATAAAACACAAAAAACGCCCTCCCAATAAAGGGACGAGCGTTATTGACTCCCGCGGTACCACCCACATTAACAGACATACTGCCTGTTCACTTACACATAACGGTGTGTACCGTCAAAGGTTACAATTGCGTTCACCTTTAATACTAAATGGCGAGTTCACATGCGCTGTTGACTGACTCGCACCAACCGTCAGTTCTCTTTTTCCGAGCAACACGTTACTACTCCACTATCATCGTTTTCCATTATGAATGATGTTATTGTATGCGAAAGAGGGGCAAGAAGTCAAGTCAAACAACAAAACTTTGCCTTATTTTTGCATCGCTTTATGCATTGCTGGTTCATAAATCGCTTTTAATGTGTTTACGCTATGCGTGAGTCTTTCTTGCTCTTCATCTGAAAGCGTCATTTCGACCACTGTTCTGACGCCGCTCCGGGCAACAATAGCCGGGACACCGATGCAAACATCATTTTGACCAAATTCGTCATTCAAGAACGTACTTACAGTTAAAATCGCCGCCTCGTTTCCTAAGATCGCTTTTGTAATACGAGCGAGACTCATCGCAATCCCGTAATATGTCGCGCCTTTATGCTTAATGACGGTATACGCAGCATCACGCACATCGAGAAAAATTTTATCCAAATCCTCTTGACAGTACGCATCATGACGTTGCAAGTACTCATCTAATGGGACGTTGCCAATTGTCGCTGTACTCCAAACCGGCAACTCCGTATCACCATGCTCACCAATAATATATGCATGCACATTTTTCACGGAAACATCAAAGTAGTCACTTAACATATACCGCAAGCGTGCCGTATCCAATGTCGTCCCACTTCCAATGACTCGACCTTTCGGTAAGCCGCTAAATGCTTGCGTCGCCTGTGTTAAAATATCGACCGGGTTCGTTGCTACTAAGAAAATACCATCAAAACCACTTGCCATGACCTCCGTCACAATGGCTTTAAAAATGACCATATTTTTTTCCACAAGATCAAGTCGTGTCTCTCCAGGCTGCTGACTTGCCCCAGCACAAATGCACACAATATCGGCATCCTTACAATCAGCGTATTCACCTAGCCATACATTCGTCGGTTTATTCGCGAATGCTTTTCCGTGGTTTAAATCCATCACATCGCCAAACGCTTTATCTCGGTTCATATCAATCATGACAAATTCCTCAGCCACACCTTGATTCATCATTGCAAATGCATAACTACTTCCGACAGCTCCTGTGCCAATGAGTACCACGCGGGTTCCTTTTTCTTTCATTCGTGAGCCCTCCTGTAGAAAAAAGTTTGTGAATTAATTCACAATATAATTCTATTATGGATCTTTTTGTTTCCTAAAGCAACATATTTATATACTTATGTATGACAAAATAGCAAACAAGCCTTCTTCTTTAAAAAGCTTGGCTTTAATGCGCTTGTTTTATGCACACTTGGAGGCTATCGTCGTGTAACCATAGCCTCTTATACAAGTCGTACATCTTCAGTTTTCTCTTTTTTCAATGGACAATCATAAAAACGGACGAGCGGCAAGGCACATAAAAGGAGCACACTGATGATCATGAGTAAGACATGCATAGAATAATGGTCAACAATCATGCCACCAAATAAAGGACCAATCATCCGTCCCCCCGTAGATACACTACCAACAATCCCTTGATACATTCCCGACTTCCCGGGTGGTGCTAATTGGCTCGCAATCGTTGGCACCGCTGGCCAAACGAACATCTCACCGAGAGTCAAAATGAGCATTGCGCACAGGAACATCGAAAAGGCACTTGCCTGCGTCAGCACAAGATAAGAAATAGAAAAAACAATGATGCCGGTAGTCACTTGTCCCTTCATCGACAGCTTTCCTTTGTGAATGAGCCATTTCACAAGTGGTTGGGCAAATACAATGAGTAAGCCATTGATTGTCCATAGCAAACTATAATAAGGAAGGGGCAATCCAAGCACTTGCATATGCACACTGACATTCGCTTGCCACTGCGTATAACCGATCCAGCAAATGAGAAAAGCAGCGCAAATGAGTAACAAAGAATGCAGCCGATATTGCTTTTTAAAGGACGTACGTGCCTGTTGCAGTCGTGCGTCCGCTGTCGTCTGTTGCTGCGCTTTAAATGGTCGGAAAAAAATGACCACAAAAATGAGTAGGCCTACATACATGAGCGCATTGGCAATGAACACATCTGTGAGACGAACCAATGTGATGACGGCAATCAGTGCGGTACCAAGGGAGACACCGACATTTTGGGCAACATAAACGGCATTAAATGGACGACGGCCTCCGTCCGGCCACAAACTCCCTGCGAGTGCGTACATGGACGGCATCATCATACCCGAGCCTAAGCCAATGCCGACTAGAAATAATGCATATAATGCATACGTTTCAAAAAAAAGCGCGAGTGAGATGGAAGAAATGACGGCAATTGTAATTGCTGCAACTAATCCTGGATAAACACCGACCTTATCAAACAGTCGTCCGCCAATTAAATTTCCCGTCACGCCTGCAGCTGCATTGAGCATGAGCACAAAACCTGAAGCAGTCAACGATTGCCCTAATACGTCATGCATAATGACAGCATTTAATGGCCACAGAAAAGACGCACCGGTTACATTGATTACAACAGCAATGATGAGTACCCACATCGACTTAGGCATGTCTTTTCCTCCTCTCACTTATCTACTTACAACATTTTACTTTAACTTATGGTAGTGTAGCTGCTCCAACTAAAAAAGGCAATGAAAATGACTTCGCCTAAACAATGCAATTATGGTACACTCTTTTTGTAAGATACTACGCTTCATACTGAACATAAGGAGAGACGGTATGACTACACTATTAGGTCCGATCCCTTTTGCACACACGCTCCTGGCACAAACAGTGAAGCCAGGTGATACAGTCATTGATGCGACGGTGGGCAACGGGCACGACACATTGTTTTTGGCAAAAATTGTCGGTGATACCGGGCACGTAATTGGTACAGATATTCAACCGGCCGCGATTGCCCGCACAACGGAACGCTTGAAAACAGCCGGTGTCAATGACCGCGTATCTTTATATTGCCAAGGCCACGAAACATTAGCAGAAATCTCAGCTTTCCGGAATTCGGTGATCACCGGAGCCATTTTTAACCTCGGCTATTTACCAAGAGGCGATAAGTCCATTACGACTACAGGCAGTGCAACAGTCCACGCACTTCATACCATCTTGTCACAACTAAAGCAACATGGACTCGTTGTCCTTGTCATATATTCCGGACACGAAACAGGAAAACAAGAAAAAGACACCGTATTAAATCGTGTCACTGCCCTATCACAAACCGACTTTCATGTACTACAGTATGCTTTTATCAACCAACAAAATGATCCACCTTTTGTCATTGCAATTGAAAAAAGATAACCAATGGAAGGGGCCATTATCATGACGCAATTAGACAACATTTTATCCTTTAATCAAACATTCGTTGCCAATGAGGACTATAAACGTTTCACCACCACAAAATTTCCGGAAAAAAAGATTGTCATTTTAACATGCATGGACACCCGGCTCGTCGAGTTGCTGCACGCATCTATGAACCTACGTAATGGTGACGCAAAAATTATCCGCAATGCTGGCGCGGTCATTTCTCATCCGTTCGGAAGCATTATGCGTAGTATTTTAGTCGCTATTTATGAACTTGGCGCAGAAGAAGTGTATGTCATCGGTCATCATGGCTGCGGCATGACGGGTTTATCAGCACCATCTATCCTTGAAAAAGCAGAAGGGCGCGGGGTAGACCTTGACCAAATTGCATCACTAGAATATGCAGGTGTCGATATTCACCAATTTTTGTCTGGCTTCGACGATGTAAAAGAAAGCGTGCGCCACAGTGTCGACACGATTGTCCACCACCCGCTCCTCCCAAGCGATGTGCGCGTCCATGGGCTTGTAATTGATCCAGAGACGGGAGAGCTCGAGTTATTGGTGCGGGATTTACAGGCGTGATCTGAAAGCTCATCGTTGTTCTAAATAGAAGCTGGTAACCTGCTTAACACAGGTTCGCCAGCTTCTATCCACCTCACTTCCGCCTAAAAATCCGGCTATTCATTAAGAAAAAGAAAAACGTATGCAGTCCACCTGTCTTAAAAATTTCTTTTGACTGCCCCTTGAGCTCAGGGTCCTTTTGGACTTTCTCGTCCGCCAAATATAGCGCAATGACCCCACGAATCAACATCCGATGAAATTTTGGATCCGGCAACTCAGAAAGGGTCTCTTCTGCTTTCCTAACAAAATACCGGAAACGCTCCTCCATTTGCTCCTTGCTGTCATAGTAAAACAAGAAATTCAACTCATCGTCCGCGATATCTTCTTTTTGGTCAATAAAATAATCAAGCAAAATGTGCATCCCTTGAACGTACGGATAATAGCCATCACAAATCGTTTGTGCAAGCTCCCAAGAGACATCGGGCTTCGTCGCATACGTTGCCATCGTATAAATCGCTAATGTCGACGCCGTGCACGCCGCAAATTCATACCATGTCATCTCCTCAGGGAGATCATGGCGATGTTTCTCAAAAAACGCTTTTAAGAGTGGTTCACGATCCTCTTTTTTTACATGCTTGTATACTTGCAAGTCACCATACAAACCACTCATTTTCAGCATGTGCGGCTGAAACACGGTAAAAGACGGAAATGTCGTGACAATCTTTTGGCAGTTTTCTACTAACGCTTGTAAATAACCGCCGTCGTCTTTCTGCGCGCGATAAGCATAATAATCTTCGTGCGCCACCCCAGGTTGAAGCGCAATGAGCAACGCATTGTGCAACGCCCGAAAATCATTTGGATCCAGTGAGTCACTTTGGTCACATAGGTTGTCTAAGTAATCACAAATCAATTGGTAAGAAATAATAAACTGAATAAGCTCCTCAAAGTGACCTTGTGCCGCTAGCCCATAAACACCGCCACCTTCACAATGAAACTTTTTCCGCGCCAGGGCATCAAGGGCTTGGCTTCGTAATTCCGGATCAGGAATCGTTTGCGCGCGATTTATCCACGCATCATAATGTTTATGAACAGTCGGGATCACCTTTCGATAAATCCGATACAACAGCGGTATTGCAGTTGTTGGTGCTGACAAATAAAAACACTCCTTCTATTGTAAACACGACACCCAACATTCCTTATTAGACATCTCGCTTGTCGCATCCACCTCTTTTAGGTTACACTCATTATAACGCTTTTTAACTTTATCGAAAAGGAAGTGCACCTATGATTTCCCGTTATGGCAATCATACACCATGTATTGCATCATCCGCTTTTATTGCTGAAAATGCCTGTGTTACCGGGGATGTCACGATTGGCGCTGAATCAAGTATTTGGTTTCACACGGTCATTCGCGGCGATGTCGCCCCAACGATCATTGGGGATCGTGTCAACATTCAAGACCAATCAATGCTTCATCAAAGCCCCAACCGGACATTACTCATTGAAGATGATGTCACTGTTGGACACCAAGTGATGCTCCATAGCGCGGTCATTCGCAAAAATGCGCTCATCGGTATGGGATCGATCGTGTTAGATGGCGCTGAAATTGGAGAAGGGGCTTTTATCGGCGCTGGCAGCCTTGTACCTCCGGGAAAAGTGATCCCACCAGGTATGCTCGCCTTCGGTCGTCCGGCTAAAGTGATCCGTCCGTTAAACGATGAAGACCAGGCTGATATGGCGCGTATTCGCCGTGAATATGTAGAAAAAGGACAAGCATATAAAATTATCCAAAGTGAGAAACAGGGGGAAATTCAATGATCAAGTGGATCAGCAATCTTCTTATTATCGCTGGTGTCATCTCTATCGCTGTATTCGGTTATTTATTTATTAAAAATGAACAACAACAAAAACAATCACTGGCGCAAGCAGAAGAGAACTTGTCAAAAAACAACGCGCCAGAAGAAAATTTTGATATTCAATCTTACAAACCAGAAATGTATGAGGCATTCGCGACAATGGATATTCCTAAATTAGATAAGACATTACCTATTGTTGAAGGAACCGACGCAGACGCGCTTGATAAAGGAATTGGTCATTTAGTTGACTCCGTCCTTCCCGGGCAAGGAGAACAAATTGTCATGTCCGGTCACCGCGACACGGTCTTCCGCCAGTTTGATAAAATTGAGATTGGTGATACCTTTACAATTAACATGCCATATGGATCATACACTTATGAAATTAAAGAAACAGATATCGTCTCAGAAGATGACACATCTGTCATTCGGGAGATGGGTGAAGAAGTCCTTGTTGTGACAACATGTTACCCATTTTCTTTTGTTGGCGATGCGCCCGAGCGTTTCGTTGCGTATGCCTATCCGGTGACTGACTAAGAAGAAGCCTTGTGCCGGTATCATCGGCATAAGGCTTTTTTAATCCAAATTATTGTGTTGCTAATTCAGCCTTGAGAATTTCAGCTTTATCCGTCGCTTCCCAAGGTAAGGCCACATCATCACGACCAAAGTGACCATATGCCGCTGTCTGTCTGTAAATTGGTCGACGTAAATCGAGCATCTTAATAATTCCAGCCGGACGCAAATCAAAATGCTTCCGTACCAATTTTACAAGCGTCTCTTCAGCGACACGTCCAGTACCAAACGTGTCAATAGAAATAGACACGGGTTGGGCAACACCAATTGCATAAGCAAGCTGCACTTCACATTTCTCTGCTAATCCTGCTGCCACGATATTTTTTGCCACATACCGTGCTGCATACGCACCTGAACGGTCAACTTTCGTTGCATCTTTCCCAGAGAAAGCGCCGCCGCCATGGCGCGCATAACCACCATACGTGTCAACGATAATCTTTCTTCCCGTTAACCCCGCATCTCCTTGTGGTCCGCCAATGACAAAGCGACCTGTTGGATTGATAAAATACTTTGTCTCCTCATCCAACCATTTACTTGGTACAACCGCTTCAATGACATACTTTTTCAAGTCTGTTTGAATTTGTTCAAGGGTCACTTCTGGTGCATGTTGCGTTGAAATGACGATCGTATCTACACGCGCCGGCTTACCTTGTTCATCATATTCAATCGTCACTTGCGTTTTCCCATCGGGGCGCAAATAATTAAGTGTGCCGTCTTTACGGACTTCCGACAAACGGCGGGCCAACTGGTGACTTAAAAAGATCGGTAATGGCATGAGCGCGCTCGTTTCATTTGTCGCAAAACCAAACATTAACCCTTGATCCCCAGCACCGATCGCTTCTAACTCCGCATCCGTCATTTGTCCTTCTCTTGCTTCAAGTGCCTCATCCACACCTTGGGCAATATCAGCCGATTGCTCATCAATTGATGTTAATACTGCACAAGTGTCCGCATCAAAACCGTATTTTGCGCGCGTGTAACCAATCTCCTTGATCGTTCTACGTACCACACTCGGAATATCCACATACGTACTCGTTGTAATTTCTCCTGCGACAAGCACTAAACCTGTTGTGACCGATGTCTCACAAGCGACACGAGCATTTGGGTCTTTTGTCAAAATATCATCTAAAATCGCATCCGAAATTTGATCACAAATTTTATCAGGATGGCCCTCGGTTACTGATTCAGATGTAAATAAATGCCGACTTCTTTCTTTTTCCACTTTACATACTCCTCTCTATTTCTCCGGACTGCTTGGCTCTATGGTATCTCCTTTTTATGTCTACAAGGCGTATCCATAGTCCTCCATAAGCGTTCTAGAGGGGAACTAACAACAGCCTATGCTAACGTTTGCCTCAAAGTTCCAGTAATATTGAGACATACACCTGTACACAATAAAAAACCTTCTCCGCGAGGAAAAGGGTACCTAATGTTTACCATTCGCCTCTTATCGTCCAAGACATATTGTCTTGCAGGTTAGCACCTTTCCACCTCTAAAAGGTGTTGGTTGCTGGGCTTCGTTGGGCCTGTCCCTCAGCCGACTCTTGATAAAAGTACTACGTTTACTGGAGTGTTCACCACTTTAACGTGAGCACGTCAGTATGTTGCCCTATTAGTCTAACATAACTCGACAAAAAAAGAAAGGTTGCTATGGATAAACCTTTTTTAACCTGTGTCGAATAAATTTATTACATTTTTGCTCACTTTAGTATGGAATAATGACTATAATGTGTTATACTAAATCAAGACTGATACGTTATACTTGTCCTGATTAAGGGAAGGAGATCAATATGAACATTTTGAACGGCTCAACACAATTAGAACAGTTACTCTCAAGTCAGCATACATTACACAGCCTGCCTGTGCCAACACTTGTTGAACATGCACTCGCTCGCAAAGAAGGTACCCTTACACCAACAGGTGCGCTTTCTGTGGAGACAGGAGCTTATACCGGTAGATCCCCTAATGACAAGTTTATTGTCTCTGAAGACGCGACACGTTCTTCAATTGACTGGGGGAACGTAAACAAACCGATAGATCCCTCTACCTTCAAACGACTATACGAAAAAGTGTTATGCTATTTGCAAGAAAAAGAAGGGTGCTATGTATCAACAGGATACGCAGGTGCTGATGTTACTTACCAACTTCCAATCACATATATTAATGAATTTGCGTGGCACCATCTATTTGCCCGGCAATTATTTATTCGCACGAGTGATTCAACAGCAAAAAAAGATTCTTTTACAATTGTAAGCGCACCGACTTTTAAAGCAGACCCACTCATTGATGGTACAAATTCTGAGGCATTTGTGATCATTTCTTTTGAAGAACGTGTTGTCTTAATTGGCGGTACTGAATACGCGGGAGAAATGAAAAAAGCCATTTTTTCTGTCATGAATTATTTATTACCTGATGAATCCGTACTACCAATGCATTGCTCGGCCAACACAAGCAGTGATGGTGAAGTGACATTATTCTTTGGTCTCTCTGGAACAGGAAAAACAACGTTGTCTGCCTCAAATAATCGCTCTTTAATCGGTGATGATGAGCATGGCTGGTCCGACAATGGTGTCTTCAATATTGAAGGCGGATGCTATGCAAAATGTATTGATCTATCTCGAGAAAAAGAGCCACAAATTTGGGATGCTATTCGATTCGGTACAGTACTAGAGAATGTGTGCTTGCATCCTGAAACACGCCAACCGGACTATCGCGCCCGTATAAAAACAGAAAATACACGGGCTGCCTATCCGCTTGAGCATATTCCAAACGCGATCACACCTAGTATCGCCGGACATCCAAACACAATCATCTTTTTAACTGCCGATGCTTTTGGTGTATTGCCACCTATTAGTAAACTTACAAAAGAACAAGCAATGTATCACTTTTTATCTGGATACACAAGTAAACTTGCCGGCACAGAACGAGGCATTACCAAACCAGAAACAACTTTTTCTACTTGTTTTGGCGCACCTTTCTTGCCACGTGCAGCTGAATGCTACGCCAAAATGCTTGGTGAAAAAATTGAGCATCATGATGTAAGCGTGTTCCTCGTCAATACCGGCTGGTCTGGGGGTAGTTACGGTGTAGGTGCACGAATTAAATTATCCTACACACGCGCGATGGTGGAAGCTGCCATTCAAGGAGAATTAAAACACGTAGACACAATTTGTGATCCATTTTTCGGCTTGCACATGCCTGTACGTTGTCCAGGTGTTCCCGATCATCTATTAAACCCACGAAATGTGTGGCAAGATACAGCTGCCTATGACGAAACAGCGACACACCTTGCGCAGCAGTTCCGAGAAAACTTTAAACGTTTCTCTTCAGTCGACACGAATGTTTATCAAGCAGGACCGGTAAAGTAATTTTACAAACAGAAAAGCTTCTCCCTATGTAACATTAGACTGTTAATAGGGAGAAGCTTTTTCTATGACTATTATTGAATAGAATCCCACACAATACTTCTACACAATTCTAACAATGGTTAAATAAATATTATTAAACTGTGCTGATGTTCCTCCAGAAAATAATAACACTCGCAATTCTTTTTGCGTATTTGCCAATACAACGAATGAACGCGTAAACGTCAGTATTTCTCCCATTGATATTTCCCTCAATACTTGAGTAGGCGGTGGCGGATCTACATTAATATTCATTCCTATTTCCGCAGTAGCACCTAACATCCCCATCGCACCACTTCCCATTACAGTGGCACTTACGAAATAAGTTGCTGTCGGATCTAATTGGATCATCGTATTGCCCACAAGAGAAATACCAACTCCTGTCGCTCCTACATTTGCCCATTCAACAAGTGTTGGACCTGTTACTCCCGTTACTCCTGTAAAGCCAAAACCTAAGAATTCAGCAAATGTTGTTTCAAATGGAAGAGCTCCAGTCGGACCCGTTGGGCCACGTAGCCCCGTTACTCCGGTTGGTCCGGTCGGACCTGTTACTCCGGTCGGTCCCGTCGGACCTGTTACTCCGGTCGGTCCCGTCACTCCCGTTACTCCCGTCGGTCCCGTCGGACCTGTTACTCCTGTCGGTCCCGTCACTCCCGTTACTCCCGTCGGTCCCGTCACTCCCGTTACTCCGGTCGGTCCCGTCACTCCTGTTACTCCTGTCGGACCCGTTGCTCCCGTTGGACCGGTGACTCCTGTCGCTCCTGTCACCCCTGCCCCCGTTATTCCTCGTAGGCCGGTCGGTCCCGTTGCTCCCGTTGGACCCGTCACTCCCGTCGGTCCCGTCACTCCTGTTACCCCGGTCGGTCCCGTTGCTCCCGTTGGACCCGTCACTCCCGTCGCTCCTGTTACTCCTGCCCCAGTTATTCCTCGTAGGCCGGTCGGTCCCGTTGCTCCCGTTGGACCCGTCACTCCTGTCGCTCCTGTCACTCCTGCCCCGGTTATTCCTCGTAGACCGGTCGGTCCCGTTGCTCCCGTTGGACCGGTGACTCCTGTCGCTCCTGTCACTCCTGCCCCAGTTATCCCTCGTAGGCCGGTCGGTCCCGTTGCTCCCGTTGGACCCGTCACTCCTGTCGCTCCTGTCACCCCTGCCCCCGTTATTCCTCGTAGGCCGGTCGGTCCCGTCACTCCCGTTGGACCGGTGACTCCTGTCGCTCCCGTAGCTCCTGCCCCGGTTATTCCTCGTAGGCCGGTCGGTCCCGTTGCTCCCGTTGGACCGGTGACTCCTGTCGCTCCTGTCACCCCTGCCCCCGTTATTCCTCGTAGGCCGGTCGGTCCCGTTGCTCCCGTCACTCCCGTCGCTCCTGTCACTCCTGCCCCGGTTATTCCTCGTAGGCCGGTCGGTCCCGTTACTCCCGTTGGACCCGTCACTCCCGTCGG
>NZ_FMYM01000005.1 GCF_900096965.1 Shouchella lonarensis
GTCACACCCGTTCCCATGCCGAACACGGTCGTTAAGCTCTTTTGCGTCGATAGTAGTTGGGGGCTTCCCCCTGCGAGCGTAGATCGGTGCCGGGTCATATTTATGGAGAGCTGTCCGAGCTGGCCGAAGGAGCACGATTGGAAATCGTGTAGGCGGTTTGAAACCGTCTCGAGGGTTCGAATCCCTCGCTCTCCGCCAGATAGTTTATACATAATAAGTCAATTTTTTATCGTGGCCCGTTGGTCAAGCGGTTAAGACACCGCCCTTTCACGGCGGTAACACGGGTTCGAATCCCGTACGGGTCACTTTGATTGTTTTATATGAATATGGAGGATTAGCTCAGCTGGGAGAGCACCTGCCTTACAAGCAGGGGGTCGGCGGTTCGATCCCGTCATCCTCCACCATATAGCGGCGCGGGGTGGAGCAGTCTGGTAGCTCGTCGGGCTCATAACCCGAAGGTCGGTGGTTCAAATCCGCCCCCCGCAACCAATTAAATCTTTCAATAGTAGTACTAATTATGGTCCGGTAGTTCAGTTGGTTAGAATGCCTGCCTGTCACGCAGGAGGTCGCGGGTTCGAGTCCCGTCCGGACCGCCATTTTTATAAAGAATTTATTGGCTCGGTAGCTCAGTCGGTAGAGCAATGGACTGAAAATCCATGTGTCGGCGGTTCGATTCCGTCCCGAGCCACCATGTGATGCCGGCCTAGCTCAACTGGTAGAGCAACTGACTTGTAATCAGTAGGTTGGGGGTTCAAGTCCTCTGGCCGGCACCATTTGCAATTACCTAGAAACGTATTGACTTTGGCATGAAAAGCATATACAATAGGTATTGTCTTTCCAAGTGGAGGGGTAGCGAAGTGGCTAAACGCGGCGGACTGTAAATCCGCTCCCTCCGGGTTCGGCGGTTCGAATCCGTCCCCCTCCACCATATGTTAATAGGGGCATAGTTTAACGGTAGAACTGAGGTCTCCAAAACCTCCAGTGTGGGTTCGATTCCTACTGCCCCTGCCAATTTTACGTGGCGGTTGTGGCGAAGTGGTTAACGCACCGGATTGTGGTTCCGGCATTTCGTGGGTTCGATTCCCATCAGCCGCCCCATTTTTGGGCCATAGCCAAGTGGTAAGGCAACGGATTTTGATTCCGTCATTCCCCTGGTTCGAATCCAGGTGGCCCAGCCATATATGCGGAAGTAGTTCAGCGGTAGAATACCACCTTGCCAAGGTGGGGGTCGCGGGTTCGAATCCCGTCTTCCGCTTTAGGTGGCGGCATAGCCAAGTGGTAAGGCACGGGTCTGCAAAACCCTTATCACCGGTTCAAATCCGGTTGCCGCCTCCAAATATTTTTGTCCTACATATGCCGGGGTGGTGGAATTGGCAGACACACAGGACTTAAAATCCTGCGGTAGGTGACTACCGTGCCGGTTCAAGTCCGGCCCTCGGCACCAACTTTATATGCGCCCGTAGCTCAATTGGATAGAGTGTCTGACTACGGATCAGAAGGTTAGGGGTTCGACTCCTCTCGGGCGCGCTGTTAGAACACCACTTTCTGTACAAGGTAAGTGGTGTTTTTACTATCATTAAGGAGAATATATAATGAACTATGTTGACCTGCATAAACGTTTCATGGATACGAACGTAATGACATTAAATCGTGAGCAATTGGAACATGTGTTGGAAACAAAGTTTCATGCACAAGAAATTCCTTTGTATAGCATTGATGAAATAGATTATTTAAATGATGAAGAAGTCAATGAAAAAGATATTTACAAACTATATACCATTACGGATAGAGCAGTGTTGGATGAAATTTATAGTTCAGAAGAGAAGCGGATGATGGCAGAGGATCTGCTCAAAGACAAGATCGTTGCAGTGTTCAATGATGTGAAATACGCTATTCATAAGTGGCAGAAAAAAGAAGTAACGTACGATCAATTAATTGATGAGCATAATCGGGGTAAACGCACTTCTATTGTGCTAGAAAGCAATGCAGAAAACGTCATTTCAAACTTCAAAGTATATGGCTTCTCGCGGTATTTGGTTGACTATTTAGTTGCACGCGTAGGTATACCAGAGATAAAATTTGGTGATTTAGATGATCGAAATTACCAATTCTACCTCGAATGCTTGAAGAAAAATAAGTTAATATAGTTTCATCAAGAAAAACCCGTATTGAATCGCGAAAAACGCTGTTCAATACGGGTTTTATATTTTTCCTCGACCCTCATATGCACGTCCAATCTCCATAACAGCTTCATTAATTGTAAGCTCATCTACACATAGTTGAAAATGACAATCACGATAAATCAGTTGCCTCTCCTCATATAAATTTCTCAACTCAAACAACGTTTTCTGTTGTAACAGGGGGCGGCTATCCATAAATGGTGTCATTCGTGCATACCATTTTTCAAACGACATATGTAAAGAGACAACAAAAGTATGCGCAAAACAATGCGCCCGCGCTTTTTCACTAAGAAATGCCCCTCCCCCAAGAGAGAGAATGGCTCGTTGCTGCTGATTGCATGCAGTAATGACTGTTTTTTCTTCTAACTCACGAAAAAAAGATTCCCCGTGTATCGAAAAAATGTCAGTAATTGGCATGATCATTTGAGACGAAATTTCCTCATCTGTATCAATAAAAGGGCGATGCATTTGCAATGCAAGCTGTTTGCCAATACTCGTTTTGCCGACGCCCATAAAACCGTTGAGTGCAATATGTTGATGTCCTTCCATCACGATGACCTCTCTTTCCCTCTTCAATAGTATACCAAATTAGATTGTTGAAAGGAGCGCTAAATGGTTCTGAACATGTCCCAAGACACATAAAGTGTAGAAAATCGGTCTTTTAGATCGCGTATACAAGGAATGAAGTATACTTCATTCACGTTTGCTTGTGCACTTCACAGCGCTACGCAAGCAAATGTGTTTCAACTCATTATACAGAAAGAAATTGAGGTGCATCTTGTTGGATACGTTTGTTGCAATCAAGTGGACATTAATCGTGATGGTATGCTTACGTTTATTATCTGGTTTCATTGAAGTGACGGCAGCTTTCCTCATGTTGCGCCTTAATAGTGTGGAAAAAGCGATTGCAATCAATGCAACACTCGCGTTAGTTGGACCGACGGTATTACTATTATCGCTTGGAATTGGACTAGCTGGGATTACTGGGAAATTGTCTTTAGCAAAATTTCTCCTCATTGGAGCAGGTGTGTTACTCATTTTCATTGGTATTCGGAAATAAAGGGGCTGACACGATGTTTAAAGATTTATTACGCATATTACCAGCACACATACATGGTCTAATTGAGACACTGTCAAAACCAGAGTTAAATTTGTTAGAAGAGATTCGTATACGTGTTCATCGTCCATTAGAGTTATTAATTGCGGGAAAGCCAGTTTATCCTAAGAAAAACAACAATCATTATGAAGTGACACTAGAAGATGCACAAATTGTGTTAAATCAGTTAAGCGAGTATTCGTTATATGCCTTTGAAGAAGAGTTAAGAAGAGGTTATATTACAATTCAAGGTGGGCATCGGGTTGGAATAACAGGAAAAGTTGTGTTAGAAAAAGGCGCGGTGCAAACGATGCGCTCAATTAGTTCATTTAACATTCGCATCGCGCGACAAAAAAAAGGGGCAGCAAAACATTTAATTTCAGATGTGTACGATCAGCGTATGGGTTGGCAAAACACATTGCTTGTGGGTCCCCCGCAAACTGGAAAAACGACGCTCTTAAGAGATCTTTCTCGGCATATTAGCGAAGGAGTGAAGGAAAGAAGAATTGCTTCGAGAAAAGTCGGAATTGTGGATGAGCGTTCAGAAATCGCCGCGTGTGTAAATGGCATTCCCCAACACGATCTTGGTTACCGGGCAGATGTGTTAGATCGTTGCCCAAAGGCAGAAGGGATGATGATGATGATTCGATCAATGTCACCAGATGTGCTAATTGTGGATGAAATTGGTCGTCAAGAAGATGTCGAAGCAATTTTGGAGGCGATGCATGCTGGTGTGGTGTTGATGGCGACTGCACACGGTGACTCTTATGAATCATTAATGAAGCGCCCGACATTTTCAGCGTTATTTCAGGCACAAGCATTCACGCGAATCATTGAATTAGGAAGAGATCCACACCCAGGTACGGTGAAGCGTGTGCGTCTACCGAAACAAGTAAAAGAGAGAATAAAACAATGAAATGGCTAGGCGCATGCTTCATTGTGCTTTGCACAACATTGTATGGTTTTCATAAAGCAAAAGCATTACGAGAACGACCGCAACAATTACGGCAATTACAAGTAGCTTTACGGTCGCTAGAAGCAGAAATTATGTTCGGACAAACACCGTTAGCTGAGGCAAGTGAACGTATTGCAGCGCAGTTATCTGAACCACTGTCTCAGTTTTTCCTCCAATTTTCATGTAAACTGCAGGAAAAGCACGTGACTGTTGCGACAGCATGGATGGAAAGTTTAGATGAAACGTTAAGAGAGACAGCGTTAAAACAAAGTGAGCGGGAGGTGTTGCGCCAATTTGGAACAACACTTGGAACAACTGATCGTACGCAACAACAAAAGCAATTAAAACTGGCACAAGTGCACTTGGAACGCGATGAGTTGGAGGCAAAAGATTTACAAGTACGTTATGAAAAAATGACAAAGATGCTCGGAATACTCGCCGGCTTATTGCTTGTTATTTTATTTTTATAGAAAGAATGGTTTGTTTATTGTGAGAGGGGGCGCAGGTGGTGATTTACGATGCAAATACGATTTTTCAAATTGCTGGAATAGGGATCGTTGTTGCCATGCTCCATACAGTCTTAAAGCAAATGGGGAAAGAGGATTGGGCTCATTGGGTCACTGTGATTGGTTTTGTTGTAGTGTTGTATATGGTAGCGACCATCGTGGATGATTTGTTTCAAAAAATACGTAGCATCTTTTTATTTCACCAATGAATACAAGTCGGGGAGGGGAGTTGCGATTGAAATTGTACAATTAGTCGGGTTAGGGCTGATCGCAACGTTCTTGGCCCTTGTTGTGAAAGAGAAACAACCAGTTTTTGCGTTAATGTTAACGATGTTTGCTGGCGCGTTGATTTTTTTATTTCTAATGGATGAAATTACGGCGATGATCGAACTGATCCAACAGTTAGCAGAAAACGCCGATATTCATATGGTTTATTTACAAACGATCTTGAAGATGATTGGCATTGCTTATATCACAGAGTTTGGTGCGCAAATTTCACGAGACGCGGGTCAAGGAGTCATTGCAACAAAAATCGAATTAGCTGGGAAAATATTCATCCTTGTGTTAGCCATTCCAATTATTAAGGCAGTCATTGAAATGATTTTAGCGCTGCTACCAACATAAGCGATGGAGAGAGGTGAAAAACAATGGAGAAACAAAAAGGTGTCATAATTGGTTTATTTCTTGCGCTCTTCTTATGTTTCTCCGGAAATGGTGTTGTTAACGCTGAGCCGTCGGTAGAAGGTGAAATTGAAGAAATGAGCCAAACAGAATTAGTAGACACACAAATCTCTCACTTGAAAATAGATGATATTCAGCAATATTGGGCAAAGGTTTCTAGTGAATATGGAGGTTTCTTACCAGAAAGCCAGAAAGGAAACTTTCTTGATTTTTTAAAAGGAGACAAGCAGTTCGAAATAAAGGCTTGGGTACTCGGGTTAGTCAAATTTTTATTGCATGAACTGGTTGTAAATGGAAAACTACTTGGAATGTTATTGTTGCTAACAGTTTTTGCTCATATTTTACAATCTTTTCAAAATGCATTTGAACGTCATACAGTGAGTAAAGCCGCTTATTTTGTGACGTTGCTCGTGCTAGCAATGCTTGCAATGAATGGTTTTCATGTTGCAATGACGTATGCAAAAGAAGCGGTGGATGCAATGGTTCATTTTACAATTGCTATGCTGCCTCTTTTACTTGCAATGATGGCTGCGCTTGGTGGATTGACTGCCTCTTCATTGTTTCACCCTGTCATCATTTTTCTCGTTCATACAAGTGGGCTACTTGTCAGTACACTCGTCCTCCCGCTCTTGTTCTTTTCCGCTGTTCTCGGTATTGTTAGCACGTTAAATGAGAGTTATAAAGTGACAAGGTTAGCAACACTTTTTCGTACAGCGGCAATTGGTTTGTTAGGGGTATTTATGACGGTATTTTTAGGTGTCGTATCTGTACAAGGGACAACGGCAGCGTCGGTTGACGGGCTCACCATTCGGACAGCCAAATTTATTGCTGGAAATTTTGTCCCTGTCATTGGTCGTATGTTTACAGATGCAACAGATACGGTCATGAGTGCATCGTTGCTCGTGAAAAATACAATTGGGATGGCGGGACTCGTCATTTTGCTAGCTATTTGTGCTTTTCCGGCAATGAAAATATTATCTATTGCACTTGTATTTAACTTTGCAGCTGCGGTGCTACAACCTTTGGGTGGTGGTGCAGTCATTGAATGTTTGTCTATTATTGGCAAGTCTATTTTATACGTGTTTGCTGCAATGGTGCTCATTGGTTTTATGTTCTTCTTGGCAGTGACATTAATGATTGCTGCGAGCAATATTGCATTTATGATGAGGTGAAAATATGGCGTTTATAAAAGAGTGGATCACCGCGATCATTTTAATTATTATGCTAGCCGCGATTTTAGAAATGATGCTTCCGAATACGGCGTTAAAAAACTATGTCAAACTTGTTGTTAGCTTAATGCTACTGTTGTTGTTGTTACAACCCGTTTTAGTGTTGTTTCAACGTGACATAGAAGAATGGCTGCCGTCTTTTATTGATGACACAGCCGAGCAACAAGCTTCTGTTGGTGAAAAAATAAATTCACAAAAAAAAGAGATAGAACAGTTTTATGATGCATATACATCTGAACAAGTGGCTGTCCAATTAAAAGAACAAGTCGCTCAAAAATTAGCCGAAACATATCAACTAGAAATTGACAATGTCATCATTGAGACAGAAGGAGAACAAGAAGAATGGAAAAGGATGGTGGTGACTGTTGGAACGGTACAAACCGAAGATGAGCCAGTAAACAAATCTTTTGTAGAACCGGTCAAAACGGTAACGATTGATGTTTCCAGTGAAAAGGATGTAACTGTAAGTGAGCGTGAAAAAGGTCTAGAAGATGAAGAAGTGAAAAAGTTTCTTGCAAAAGAATGGGACGTTCCTGAGACATTCATCACACTTGTTCAAAAAGATACCGCTCTGTCGTCGCATAGGTAAGGAGGGAAAAGATGAATGAAACATGAACGCAAAGATGATGATTGGTTCAAGAAATGGCTTGAGAAACAACCCCAGAAAAAAAAACGGACATTTTCACCTAAATATATTTTATTACTAGGGTGCGGAGGTGTATTTCTCATGATTGCTAGTCAGTTTTTTCAGCCAGAACAAGAAAAGACATTGCCAGTTATTCATGAAGAAGGAACAACTTCAAAAGAAGTTGAATCAGCACCTACGTTTGGACGTGAAGTTGAGAGCAATTCTATGACTGATTACGAGATGCGCTACGAAAATCAGTTACGAGAAATGTTAGAAGAGATGGTCGGTGTTGATGATGTCTCTGTATTTATCAATGTGGCAGATACAGAGAAACATATATATCAAAATAATGTGAATCGCAGCAGGCAAGATACGAAAGAAACCGATCGTGAAGGCGGCAGCCGTCAGGTAGAGGATGTCAAAGAAGAAGAAGCAGTTGTGATTTTAAGAGAGGGAGATAAAGAGAAACCTCTTGTGGTCGCGACAGAAAAACCAGATGTTGCGGGTGTTCTTGTTGTGGCGAATGGTGTGGAGAATGTGCAAGTAAAGGCGTGGGTGGTGGAGGCGGTAAGTCGTGTACTTGATGTCCCTGTGCATCGCGTCTCGGTTATGCCAAAAAAATTAAAGGAGGAATAAGCAATGGTGTTAAAGAAGCAAACGGTGTGGTTATTAACAATGTTAAGCTTGATGTTGGTGCTGGGGGCTTATTATGTTCTCCAAGAGCGTGGACCGAATTCTAGTTTAGTTGGTTCTTTAGAAGAGCAAAAGGAAAATGGAGAGGACACCGACGTAACCATTAATGTCGATGAAGAAGGAAACATTGCAGAGAATGATGCAGATATCATCTCGGATATTTCTGGGCACGTCAACTTTACAGAAGCAAGGTTAAAGATGGACGAGGCACGTTCCAAAAAAGCGGAGGAATACTCGCGTAAAGCCTCTGATGACCAAGCTTCTGCTGAGGAAAAAGTTGATGCTTATAACAAGTCGCTAGAGATATTGGCGATTAGTACCAACGAGGAAATGCTTGAATCACTTATTCGGGCAGAAGGATACCATGATGCGCTCGTCATGTCGCAAGAAGATAAGGTGAAAGTAATGGTGCAAGCAGAATCGCTTACACCGGCACAAGCACTTGATATTATGCAACTTGCGGAAGAACAATTACAAACGACGAGTGCAGTCTCAGTTCAATTTGAACCGATGTCGAAGTGACGACGGGAGTCGGAGATTAGAAAGAAAGTTTCATGGGACTTTGGTGACTGAATACGATGTATAGAACCAAGCCTTTATAGTGACCGGCTTGGTTCTTCTTTGTGTTGTTAAAATCACATTAATCATCAATAGAATAGGTAGAGCAAACGAAATAACTATTCTTCGGCTTCAATCGCAATCGCTTTTGTTTCATGGATAGTACCATACGGGTGTTCGGGTGGGGCATAGATTGCATAAATTTTGAGAGGATCGTCCCCCGTGTTGGTAATATTGTGCCACTTTCCGGCAGGGACCATAATTGCATAATCATCACGAGCATCCACTTGAAAATCTAAGTTTTCCTCACTGTCTCCCATTTGAACCAAACCCTGGCCTTCTTCTATACGGAGAAACTGATCCGTTGTTGGATGGACTTCTAAGCCAATGCTGTCACCAACATCAATACTCATCAGTGTTACTTGAAGGTAGGTTCCTGTCCATAATGCAGTACGATAAGTTTGATTTTTCTTTGTGGCTTCATCAATATTGACGACGAGTGGCATTTGTCCATAATCTCTGATGGTAATTCTGCCATGAAAATCACCATCACTTTGTTTTTCGTTCTGTTCAGAACCCATTCGGTACAATGAATCCCGCTGTTTGTTAAAGTATTCTTGGTACATATCTCTTCTCCTTTTAGTGTTTATTTTTACCCTATGCATCATTTTATAAAGCGTGATGATTTTAAACATTAGATTGGATGAGTGGTTTACAAAAGTGAAACACGCGTTAATGGTTGCATTATTGCTCTTTATTATTAAAAAATACTCGTTTGTTGCATATGCAATTAGACATGTTACATGGTATAATACAGCAGTGAAGATTGAAGTGAGGAGAGATATTTAATGGAATGGACGGATTTAACTGAAGGAGCGAAAGCAGTCCTTGAACAAACGAGAAATATTAAAAATGACCACATTCAAATCGTTGAATTTGAGGTGGGGTTTGCAGAAGAAGTAGAGGATGACGATGGTGATAAAGTGCGTGTATCCATTCAAGAAGAAGACTACGCATCTTTGAAGCGATATACGCTTGAAAATGAGTATGGTGAAAAGTATCATATGGCGCGTAATAAAAATATTGTTAAGATCATTTTACTTGAAGATGGGAAGATTCCTGAAAATTTATCAGAGTTCCCTGTGTTCCGCCAGTACCGCAATGTAGAACCTAAGAATGAGGCCATTGATCAGGAAATGGACGATTTAGGGATGGAAAACAAATAGCAGTGAGCTGCTAGAAGAAATCTCACTTTCACTTTTTTAACAAGAAAGTTTTAAAAGGAGTTGTCATATAACCAATGAAAATTGAAGATGTAAAGGACTTACTTACAGCGTTTGATGCTTCGTCTATAGACGAGTTGTCATTTGAGCAAGATAATATGAAGATTTCGTTGAAAAAACATGCACCAATTAGCGGACAAGCGGTGTCATCCATCATACCAATGTCGCCACAAGCAGCATCTCCCCCTGTGGCAACGCAAGAAGCACCACTTGCCTCGTCGGTGCAAAATACAGCAGACACTTCGGCGACAGAAGAAACAGACAACCGTCATTTGTTTACGGTTACTTCTCCTATGGTAGGGACATTTTATGCAGCGCCTTCTCCTGGGGCAGACCCATATGTGAAAGTGGGAGACACGGTCGATGAGGAAACGGTCGTTTGTATCGTGGAGGCAATGAAACTAATGAACCCAATTGTAGCCGATGTAAAAGGACGTATTACAAAGATCGTCGTTGAAAACGGTGAGTTAGTTGAATATGGACAACCGTTAATGATTGTAGAACGGACATAGTTGGAGGCGGGAACCGATGATGAAACGCATTTTAATAGCTAATCGTGGAGAAATCGCCGTGCGTATCATTCGCGCATGCAAAGAACTTGGGATTGAAACGGTTGCCGTGTATTCAGAAGCAGATGCAGAAGCACTTCACGTTCAGTTAGCAGATGAGGCTTTTTGTATTGGTCCGACCCCGTCAGCTAAAAGTTACTTAAATTTCACGAATTTGATGAGTGTGGCCACATTAACCGAAACCGATGCCATCCATCCAGGGTATGGCTTTTTAGCAGAGAACGCGGATTTTGCTGAGATTTGTGGAGATTGTAACGTTACGTTCATTGGTCCAAGTCCGTCTGCAATTAATCGAATGGGTACAAAAGATGTCGCACGTGATACGATGGAAGCTGCAGGTGTTCCCATTGTACCCGGCTCTAAAGGGATCATCGGGTCTATAGAAGAAGGCGCGCGTATTGCAGTAGAAATCGGTTATCCTGTGATTATAAAAGCAACTGCAGGCGGTGGTGGAAAAGGCATTCGGGTTGCCCGGAATGAAAAAGAATTACGGGCAGGAATTGAAGTAACTCAGCAAGAAGCTGAAACGGCTTTTGGAAATCCTGGGGTATATTTAGAGAAATATATCGAGGATTTCCGTCATGTTGAAATTCAAGTATTAGCGGATAACCACGGAAACGTGATCCATTTAGGGGAACGTGATTGCACGATCCAACGTCGTTTACAGAAGTTGTTAGAAGAAACCCCTTCACCAGCGATTTCTGAAGCAAAGCGGCAAGAAATGGGCGCGGCTGCTGTAGCGGCTGCCAGGGCAGTAGAGTATTCAGGCGCAGGAACAGTTGAATTCATTTATGACCATCATACAGGCGATTTTTATTTCATGGAGATGAATACCCGTATTCAAGTTGAGCACCCTGTGACAGAAATGGTGACGGGGATTGATTTAATAAAAGAACAAATTCGCGTTGCCGCTGGAGAAGTGTTATCCTTTACACAAGAGGATGTGACTTTTTCAGGTTGGGCAATCGAATGCCGCATCAATGCAGAAAACCCACTGAAGAACTTCATGCCATCTCCAGGGAAAGTTGTTGATTATTTAGCACCAGGTGGTTTTGGTGTTCGTGTTGATTCGGCTGTTTACCCAGGCTATGTGATTTCCCCGTTTTATGATTCCATGATTGCTAAAGTGATCACACATGGTGCGACACGTGAAGAAGCGATTGCCCGTATGAAGCGAGCGTTAGCCGAATTTGGGATTGAAGGCGTAGAAACAACGATTCCTTTTCATTTAGGCTTACTGAATCATGACGTATTTGTCTCAGGTAAGTTTAATACAAAATTTGTGGAAGAGCATGATGTGATTTGATCAGAAAATCGTAGTGGAGGGATGTTGACGATGGAAGAGCAATTGCTAGGATTAGAAGAAGAAAAAAGTGGTCTTGGTAAAGTAGAGATTTCTCCAGAGGTTATTGAAGTGATTGCCGGTATTGCGGCGCAGGAAGTAGAAGGTGTAGCCGGTTTGCGCGGGAACTTTGCTGCGGATGTTGCGGAACGCTTTGGGCGCAAAAATCACGGTAAAGGTGTGAAAGTAGAACTAGGTGATGATGGGATTACAATTGATGTTGCGCTAATTATTCACTATGGTGCAACAGTTCCGGAAGTAGCAAATCTTGTGCAGCTTAATATACAGCAAGCGTTAGAAACGATGACAGCACTTGAGCTAAAGGCCATTCACATACACGTTGTAGATGTACATTTTGAGCCAAAAGAAACAGCGGGCGAAGTCTGAATCGGAAGCAGCCGGCATTTGCCGGCTTTTTTCATGATCGGTCGAGTGTACATGACGGTCGAATGGTTTTACGCTATACTGAAGATAGAATTTGTTAAAGGAGTTCATTATGAATCGACGGGTAGCCCGATTGCGGGCCGTACAAACATTATATCAAGTGAATTTAATTCAAACGGACGTAGATCGTGCGATGAAAAATACACTCAGTCCAGAAGATGAGCCAAGTGCGTTTTTTGAAGAACTTGTCAATGGCACATTGGCGCATACAACGCAACTTGATGCATGGTTGAGCAAGAATATTAAAGGATATACACTTGATCGTCTAGGCTATGTTGATCGTGCGATTGCTCGTATGGCGTTATTTGAGATGCTGTACATTGAAGACATTCCATTCAACGTGACATTAAATGAGGCGATAGAACTTGCAAAGGCGTTCGGTGGAGAGGATGCTGGACGTTTTATGAACGGTGTATTGCATCATTCATATGAAATGGCTACACAAAAAAAGAATAATTGAAAAAGGGAGCGACCTACACATGTCAGCGACAATCATTGACGGGAAACAACTTGCACAAAAAAAAGGTGAGATGATTAAGACTGCACTCGAACGCTTAAAGACACAAGGGATCACGCCGGGACTTGCTGTCATGTTAGTAGGAGAAGACCCAGCAAGCGAAACGTACGTACGCAATAAACAACGAGCATGTGAACGGATGGGTATTCATTCTCGTCTTATTCGGTTACCGACGACAGCGACTGAACAACACTTACTTGATCATGTGGTACAACTGAACGAAGATCCACATATTGATGGCATTCTTGTCCAACTACCGTTGCCGGTGCACATTTCAACAGAGACAGTCATCCGTGCGATCTCACCTGAAAAAGATGTAGACTGTTTTCATCCGCTAAATGTTGGAAAGATGATTTTGGGGGAAACAGGATTTTTGCCGTGTACGCCACATGGCATACTCGTCATGTTAAAAGAAATCGGTGTAACATTGTCTGGAAAACACGTTGTTGTTGTTGGTCGTAGTCACATTGTTGGCAAACCGGTAGGACAACTTTTATTGAATGAAGATGCAACGGTCACATATTGTCACTCACGGACGGAAAACCTGTCTTCTTTTACGAAACAAGCGGATATATTGATTGTTGCAGTCGGTCGGGCGAACTTGATTACAGAAGCAGACGTCAAAGAAGGGGCAATTGTCATTGATGTTGGCATGAATCGTGTGAATAACAAGCTTGTTGGTGACGTGGAGTTTGCATCTGTCCGTGATAAAGCCGCGTTTTTAACACCAGTACCAGGTGGCGTCGGACCGATGACGATCACAATGCTGCTCGAAAATACGGTTTATGCAGCGACGAAAGCACGCGCAGTAATGGCCTAGACAATTTGTGTGGGCGTCCTAAGGGAGAGAGGACGGGAAAAATGAATCAGACATGGACAGTAAGTGACGTGTCTCGTTATATGAAAGAGTTGATTGAAGCAGATGCGTTCTTGCCCGAATTATGGATACGAGGGGAAGTCTCTAATTTAAAGCAGCATGCACGTGGACATATGTATTTCACATTAAAAGATAAACATTCTCGTCTACAATCCGTCATGTTTGCTGGTTACAATCGTTACTTACGTTTTACCCCAGAGAATGGGATGCACGTGCTTATTCGTGGTGAAATCAATGTATACGAGCCGTATGGACAATATCAATTGTACGCAAAAGAAATGCAACCAGATGGCGTTGGTGATTTACATGTCGCTTATGAGCAACTGAAAGGTAAATTAGAAGCAGAGGGTTTATTTTCAGAAGCACGAAAACGCCCTTTACCACGTTTTCCTTGCCATATTGCGATTGTCACCTCACGGACTGGTGCAGCATTGCAAGACATGTTGACAACGTTAAAACGGCGTTTCCCCCAAGTGAAGGTGACATTGTTTCCCACGCTTGTTCAAGGAACAGGGGCGCCTGCCTCTATTTGTCGCGCGATTATGCAGGCGAGTGTAGCAAATATATTTGATTGTATGATCGTCGGTCGAGGTGGCGGATCTATCGAGGAGTTATGGGCATTTAATGACGAGACAGTTGTGCGGGCGATTGCGGAAGCGAGCATTCCGGTTATTTCTGCGGTTGGACATGAAACCGATTTTACGTTAAGTGACTTTGTTGCTGATAAACGCGCAGCAACACCAACAGCTGCAGCAACACTGGCTGTACCAGATGTTGCCGAGCTCAAAGGGCAATTAGCAAGCTTGACTGATCGGTTATGTCGGGCAATGAAAGTACATAAAGAGCAGAGACGTGCGCAGCTTGAGCGGTGCGAACGTTTTTTGAAACGAATTAATCTGCGCCGACAGTTATGGCAAAAAGAGCAGCAGTTGGAGCAATTGTATGAACGAATGTTGTTAAATGGAGCACATTATGTTACGAAACATCGCCTTCGCTATGAATCACGATATGAGGCATTGCAACGTCTTCATCCTTCTTTTCGCCTTGCTAGGTTAAAAGAGACGTTAACAGGGCAAGAGCGTGCATTAAAACGGGCAATATCCAACCAGTTAAAAGACAAACGACAATATTTTGCAGCCACTGTGCAACAGTTAGAATTGTTAAGCCCGTTGCGTGTGATGGCACGTGGTTATACACTTGTTCATAAAGGCGAACAGCTCGTACGTTCCGTTGCAGATGTAGATGTGGCGGATGATCTGTGCGTGTCGGTATTAGATGGTACGCTGATGTGTAAAGTCGTCGCAAAACAAAATGATGGGGGTGAGAAATGATGAGTGAGAAGCAAGAACAAAAAACATTTGAAGCATCTATGACCGAGCTTGAGGATGTCGTTGAACAACTTGAGCGAGGCGAAGTCCCGCTTGAAGAAGCACTGCAAATGTTCAAGCGTGGTATGGCTCTTTCAAAGGATTGTCATGAAAAGTTACTAAACGTTGAGCGACAACTTGATCAAGTCATGGATGAAGATGGAGAATTAAGTGAAGTGGATTTGCAAAAGGGGGCAAACGGATGAATGTATTTGTGTCAGAAGTGAGACAACTAATAGATCGACACCTCCCTCACTATGTGCAGTCACTACAAGCGGAGCCACGTTTAAAAGAAGCAATGTGTTATTCATTGGAAGCAGGCGGTAAGCGCGTGCGTCCGCTTTTATTAATGGCGGTTTTAGAAGCTTATGGAAAGCCCATTTCAATTGGGCTTGAAGCTGCCTGTGCAATTGAAATGGTGCATACATATTCATTGATCCATGATGATTTGCCAGCAATGGACGATGATGACTATCGGCGAGGCCAATTAACCAACCATAAAATGTATGATGAAGCAACAGCTATTTTGGCGGGAGATGCGCTGTTAACACATAGTTTTGGCCTCATTGCCGATGCTGAAACAACGGAGATGACAGCGGAAATAAAGGTCGCACTCATTTCAATTTTCAGTAAAGCAATTGGCGCTCCTGGAATGGTTGGGGGACAGTTGGCTGATATGTTGGCAGAAAAAAAGTCGTTAACTGTAGATGAGCTGGCTCATATTCATCGTCGCAAAACAGGTGATTTACTCACTTTTTCAATTGTCGCCGGGGCATATATTGCAGGTGTGAATAAAGAAGACCGATTGTGTCTGGAACAATTTGGACAAGAGCTCGGGCTTGTATTTCAAATTAAAGATGACATACTCGATGTTGAATCAGATAGTGAAACGTTAGGTAAACCGGTGGGGAGTGATGAGACAAATTATAAAAGCACGTATCCGGGATTATTAGGTTTGGACGGAGCAAAAAAGATGCTATCCTACCATCATGAGCAAGCAAAAGGATATTTGCACAAACTAGGGCTTTCTGACACCATTTTAGGGGAAATTGCGGATTACTTAGTTGAACGATTGCATTAACACGAAAGGTTTTGCGTTAATGCTAGTATTCGCACTGTCTTTTTTGATATACTGGAGTTTAGGAAAAAAACCAGGTAGCATAGAAAGTGTTAAATAGCGCACGCTTCCAGGTCATGAACAGACTAGGAAAATGGGGGTTTCATCGATGAACCTTGAAGAAATCCAGAATCCGATGTTTTTAAAACATTATTCGAATAAACAGCTTGAGGAACTTGCAAGCGATATTCGTCGTTTTTTAGTTGAAAAATTATCGGTGAATGGCGGTCACATTGGGCCAAACTTAGGAGTAGTAGAATTAACGCTCGTGTTACACCAATTATTTGAGAGCCCAAAAGACAAATTGATATGGGATGTTGGTCACCAATCGTATGTACACAAGATTTTAACAGGACGAGCAAACCAGTTTGATACAATGCGTCAATATGAAGGGTTATGTGGTTTCCCGAAGCGATCAGAAAGTGAGCATGACGTATGGGAAACGGGGCATAGCTCAACATCATTATCAGCAGCAATGGGAATGGCGGCTGCCCGAGATTTAAAGGGTGAAAAGGAGCATATTGTTGCCATTATTGGTGATGGCGCGTTGACAGGTGGAATGGCGCTTGAAGCATTGAATCACATTGGGCATGAGCAAACGAATTTGATCGTCGTGCTAAATGACAATGAAATGTCGATTGCCCCGAATGTGGGCGCGTTGCATGGTATTTTAGGGCGTCTCCGCACGGCTGGTAAATATCAAAAAGCAAAAGAAGAATTGGAACACCTCGTTCGGAAAATCCCTGCTTTTGGCGGAAAGCTGGCTGATACAGCGGAACGGGTTAAAGACAGTTTGAAATATATGATGGTACAAGGGATGTTTTTTGAAGAGATGGGCTTTACTTATTTAGGTCCAGTGGATGGGCATGATTTTGCCGATCTTAATGATCAATTAAATTGCGCAAAGAAAATGTCCGGACCGGTACTCGTTCATGTCTTGACAAAGAAAGGCAAAGGCTATCGCCCGGCCGAAGAAGACGAAACAGGTGCATGGCATGGGACAGGTCCTTATAAAATTGAGAGCGGTGAAATGGTGAAAAAGTCAGGTCCACCAAGTTACCCTAGTGTATTTGCCAACACGCTCAAGAAGATCGCCCGTGAGGATGAACGCGTTGTCGCGATTACGCCAGCAATGCCAGGTGGTTCAAAACTAGACTTGTTTGCAGAAGAATTCCCTCACCGTATGTTCGATGTTGGGATTGCTGAGCAACATGCCGCAACGATGGCAGCAGGGCTTGCAACGCAAGGAATGAAACCAGTGTATGCAGTGTACTCAACGTTTTTACAACGTGGTTATGATCAAGTAGTGCACGATATTTGTAGGCAAAATTTGAATGTCGTGATTGCGATTGATCGCGCAGGGTTAGTTGGTGCAGATGGAGAAACGCACCAAGGTGTATTTGACATCGCTTTTTTGCGCTCACTTCCAAATATGGTGATTTTAAACCCACAAAATGAAAATGAACTGCAGCATATGCTTTATACGGCGCTCTGTTATGATGATGGCCCAATTGCAGTTCGTTATCCGCGTGGGAATGGCACAGGTGTAAAAATGGATGAGCAATTAAAGGTGTGGCCTATTGGAAAATGGGACGTGCTGCATGAAGGAAATGATGCAACCATCATTACATTTGGCACGATGGTACCAGTTGCGATACAGGCCGTTGCTCAAATCGAACAGTCAGGCACCCGTGTTCGTTTAATTAATGCGACGTCTGTAAAACCGCTTGATGAAGCACTCTTAATGGAAGTTGCCAGCGCTAATCACCCCGTTTTGACACTGGAGGAATCTGTTTTGCAAGGTGGATTTGGTAGTGCTGTACTCGAGTTTTTCCATGATCAAGGGTGCCAGGTTGATGTGAAGCGTCTAGGCATTCCCGATCGTTTCATTGAACATGGTCGTGTTGAGGAATTATACGAGGAAATTGGTTTGACATCACGTCATGTGGCAGATGCATTGGTAAGTATGCTACCAACGAGAAAGAAACGGGCGTAGTGAAAATGAAGAAAGAACGTTTAGATGTGTTACTTGTTGAACGAGGATTAGCTGAAACCCGTGAGCGCGCAAAGCGTGCAATTATGGCTGGGCTTGTATACAGCGATTCAGAACGTTTGGATAAACCAGGATTGAAGGTGGCGTATGATGCGCCCCTTCGGATCAAAGGACAAGTACTGCCTTATGTGAGCCGCGGAGGATTAAAGCTTGAAAAAGCGTTAGAAGTGTTTGATTTAGACGTTAATGGCAAGAGTGGGCTCGATATTGGCGCCTCGACGGGTGGGTTTACAGATTGCGCTTTGCAAAATGGGGCGTCACACATGTATGCCGTTGACGTCGGTTACAACCAACTTGCTTGGAAAATTCGACAAGACGATCGTGTGACAGTGATGGAGCGCGTTAATTTTCGTTTCTCCCGTCCAGAAGATTTTCACCCGTATAAAGTAGCATTTGCAACGATTGATGTTTCATTTATTTCTTTGCGTCTCATCTTGCCTCCCCTATTTGATATTTTAATGGAAAAAGGCGATGTGTGTGCCCTTGTCAAGCCTCAATTTGAAGCAGGAAGAGCTTTTGTAGGGAAAAAAGGGATTGTGCGTGATCCAAGCGTCCATGAACAAGTATTAATTGATATTTCCACATTTGCAGCTGAAATTGGATTTGACGTTGTTTCCCTCGATTTTTCACCCATCACTGGTGGAGAAGGAAACGTCGAATTTTTACTTCATTTAAAAAAAGGATCGGGAAAAATAGCTGTGCAATTAGAGAAAATCCAATCTGTGGTGAACTTGGCTGCACAACTTAGCAAGTAAAGGTGGCGATCATGATGTTGACGGAATTGTCCATTAAAAATTTTGCCATTATCCAGCAATTGACTGTACCATTTGAGCAAGGATTAACGGTATTAACAGGAGAAACAGGTGCAGGGAAATCAATTATTATTGATGCAGTTGGTTTATTGCTCGGTGCAAGAGGCTCGTCTGATTTTATTAGACATGGTGAAAAACGAGCGGAAATTGAGGGATTGTTTCATGTAGATGCGACTCATCCTGTCCATGAAAAACTAATGATCATTGGCATTGACATTGAGGAAGACATGTTAATTATCCGACGTGACATTACATCCGCAGGAAAGAGCATTTGCCGTATCAATGGTAAATTGACAACAATCTCTCAGCTCCGTGATGTTGGACAGTCACTCATTGATGTACATGGACAACATGAACACCAAACACTCATGCGTAAGGAAGAACATTTGTCATTGCTCGATCGTTTTGGTGGAGAAGAGTTGTCCACGACATTAAAAATGTATCAAAAGGAATTTAGGTGGATGCAACAGATAGAAGAACAGTATCGGACATTGAATCAGGACACACAAGCCATCGCACAAAAAATTGACTTGTACACGTATCAATCTAATGAGATTGCCGCTGCTGCTCTGACTGAACATGAAGATGAGCGACTGTTAGAAGAGCGTTATAAGTTAGCTAATAGTGAGAAGTTGATTTCTACATTGACAGCAAGTTATGAACAGTTGTATGGTGAAGGTCGTGGGTTAGACGCTGTCAGTAAAACACTGTCTTCTTTAGAAGAGGCGGCAAACATTGATTTGACGTTGCAGCCATTAGTGGAGCAAATTTCTACGAGTTATTATACGTTAGAAGAAGCCGCTTTTACACTACGAGAGGCGATTGATCAAGTCGATTTTCACTCTGATCGCTTAAATTTAGTGGAGGCACGCCTTGCCGAGATTGAGACGTTAAAACGAAAATACGGGGAATCTGTGTCAGAAATTTTGGCGCATGAAGTAAAAATTAAAGAAGAGCTTATGACATTGACAGATCGAGAAGACCATGTGGCAGCATTGAACGAGAAAAGACAAGCGTGTTACGAAAAATTAGCGCCATTGGCCGCACAACTAACAGAAATTCGTGAAAAAGTGGCAGCCAAATTGTCGGCTACAGTTTTTACGCAGCTGCAGCAACTATATATGGAAAAAGCGACCTTTAAAGTAAAGATCTCTATACGTAAATCCGAAAAAGCACTTGATCATTTTGGATTTAATGGAAAAGATCAGGTTGAATTTTTATTGTCAGCGAACCGCGGTGAACCACTTAAATCATTGGCAAAAGTTGCGTCTGGCGGAGAAATATCTCGAATGATGCTTGCTTTAAAGTCGAGTCTTTCTGCGAGCCAAGGAATAACTTCAGTCATTTTTGATGAGGTCGACAGTGGCGTGAGTGGACGTGTTGCACAAGCAATTGCTGAAAAAGTTTACCGGATCTCAATGGGTTCTCAAGTGTTGTGTATTTCGCACTTACCACAAGTCGCAGCAATGGCAGACCAACATTTATTTATTTCCAAAACGGAAATAGATGGACGGGTTGTGACCAATGTCAAGTCACTAACTGAGAAGGAAAAGATTGCAGAGCTGGCGCGTATGCTTTCAGGTACCAAGGTGACAGAAATTACACGCGAGAATGCAAAAGAGCTGTTGCAACAAGCGCAATTAAAAAAGGTTGTATGTTAGAAAAGCTATCCAGAATGGGTGGCTTTTTCTATGCTCCCCAGTTATAAATCTGATCACTGACGGCAACATTAATAGTACAGCCAGCATGGAGGTGTGGGTTGGGAGCTAGGGGAGTGAATGATTTGAAAATAAGGTATGTCATCGGTTTTATCCTTGCTGTGTGTATGATTGGACTTGCTTTTTCACCAGCGATAAAGCATTTTGTAGCGATTCCCACTTCTATGACGGTGTTTGAAGGTAGTGAGGAATTGTTAATGCACAACTTAGAGGGGATAGAGTCAAAAGAAACATCGTCAGCGATTGCATTTAAAAATCAAGGACATCGCACATATCTAAGTGGTGAAGAAGCAGGAAATAGTGAAGTGGTCATGACGGTCGGGAAGTGGCCAGTAAAGGCAATTGATGTATCTGTCTTACCAAAGATAGAAGTGGTCCCTGGAGGGCAATCAATTGGAGTAAAATTAAATACAGAAGGTGTACTTGTTGTTGGTCATCATTTGATCGAGAAGAAAGGGCAACAATTATCTCCAGGTGAAGATGCTGGTATAAAAGTTGGCGATATGATCACAAAATTAGATGGTGTACCTATACATTCCATGAATGAGGTTGCTGAGCTTGTTCAGCAAGCTGGTAAAGAAGAGAAAGACCTGAAGCTGGAAGTACGACGTAATCAAAAAACATTTGAGACGACGCTCACGCCAGAAAAAGCAACAGGTGATCACTTGTATCGGATGGGTCTTTATATTCGTGACTCAGCTGCTGGTGTCGGAACACTCACATTTTATGAGCCTAAAAGTGGCAAATATGGTGCGCTTGGTCATGTCATTGCGGATACTGATACACATAAGGCAATTACTGTCCATGATGGAGAAGTTATGCGTTCGTCGGTGACGTCGATTGAGAAAGGATTAAATGGTGAACCGGGGGAGAAATTGGCCCGTATTTC
Organism: Shouchella lonarensis; assembly: GCF_900096965.1. Classification (GTDB taxonomy): domain Bacteria; phylum Bacillota; class Bacilli; order Bacillales; family Bacillaceae_D; genus Shouchella; species Shouchella lonarensis. Next base: position 21,515 of record NZ_FMYM01000005.1, read on the forward strand.
ACAGGAACGCGATATTTTAGGTAACATAGAGAAGAATAGCTCATTTGGTATTTTTGGTAAATTGAACAAACGTGACCTAAAAAATGATATTGCAGATAAACCTCTGCCAATTTCCAGTGCTTCTGAAGTGAAAAAAGGACCAGCTCAGATGTTGACAGTTGTTGATGGAGAAAAAGTGGAGAAGTTCGATATTGAGATTGTAAATAGTATTACACAAGCAACACCGGCGACAAAAGGGATGGTTATTAAAGTGACTGATAAGCGTCTACTGGAGGAAACAGGTGGAATTGTACAAGGAATGAGCGGAAGCCCAATTATTCAAAACGGCAAGATCATTGGCGCCGTGACTCATGTATTTGTGAATGATCCGACGTCTGGGTATGCATGTCATATAGGATGGATGTTAGAAGAAGCAGGTCTTCATACAGGTCTTGTGCAAGCCAAAGCGAGTTAATCACACGCTTTGGTTTTTTTCTGTATCCAACATAGCGAAAAAATGAAGTGGCATGTGCCGGAATGTGAGGGAGAGCGGCTATTGCAACATTTTCTTGTTGAAAAACTACTGTTTTTAAAATAAAAAGAGGATTACATGCATCGATGTCGAATCTAAACAATACACAACAATTTTTAAAAATTGGAGGAAGAAATATGGAAAATATTACGGTATGTGTGGCAGACGATAACCAAGAGCTCGTCCAACTTTTGGTCGAGTATATTGAGACGCAAAATGATATGCAAGTTGTTGGCACCGCTTTCAACGGTAAAGAATGTTTAGAGGTATTGGAAGAAAAAAAACCTGATGTGTTGTTGCTTGACGTCATCATGCCCCATCTCGATGGTCTTTCGGTATTAAAACGGTTAAGTGGAAAAGCTGTACGACCGCAAACCATTATGTTGACAGCGTTTGGACAAGAAGACATTACAAAACGTGCGGTTGATTATGGTGCATCTTACTATGTGTTGAAGCCGTTTGATATGGAAGTGTTGATGGAAAAGATCCGTGAAGTGAGTGGGGTGAAGCAGTGGGTTAGGCCGCAAATGAGAGACTGGCGCCCAGCGATTACCCCAAAGGAGACGCCGAAAGAAATTAACCTGGATGCAAGCATTACGAGTGTGATTCATGAGATCGGGGTACCGGCACACATCAAAGGTTACATGTATTTACGTGAAGCAATCACGATGGTATATAAAGACATTGAGTTGCTTGGTTCGATTACAAAGGTGCTCTATCCTGATATTGCAAAAAAGTTTAACACGACCGCAAGTCGGGTTGAACGAGCGATTCGTCATGCCATTGAAGTCGCATGGAATCGCGGAAATGTTGATTCCATTGCAAATTTGTTTGGATATACCGTTAGTCAGACGAAATCAAAGCCAACAAATTCCGAGTTCATTGCCATCATTGCTGATAAATTACGGATTGAACATCGCGTAAGTTAAGTTTAAGGAGCACTCTAAGAAGGCGCACGGAGACGTGTGTCTTTTTAATGTTCAATCAAACCCAACTGTTTCCTTTTGCAAAGGTGTGTTTTTTTATCATATTAATAAATACTACACATAAGTGGAGGGGATAAAATGACAATTCTTTTCTTAACATTGCCGCTCATGGCACTTGTATTTATGTGGGGGTTTCGCGATGCGGGTTGGTGTAAAGCAGTGCGCCCGCACGAGTATTTGCCGTACAGCCTAGGTGCGCTTGTACTGTATGCGTATGCGGTATTATGTACGTATCCACCGACAGACAGTGCATTTTTTTCATATTTATCATTGAGCATTCTTGTTACATTGTGGCTGGTCGGTTTTTTATATGATTACTATGGAGAACGAATTGATCAGTTAAGCGGTCGTGTCCGCATATTTTATAGGGTTTCACGACTGTTAATAATGATTCTAATCGCTGCTGCTCTAATATACAGTTGGTTCGGGTTCAAAGAAGCTGGTTTTTTACAGATGGCGCTTGTATTTATGTTGCTTATTTGTTTACCACATGCAGTAGCTCAAATAGATACTGGCCCATTACGCTTATGGAAAGTAAGTATTTTTGTCATGATTGCTGTGTTCGCTTCCCTGCCGGTACCCGCTTTTGTAGAAGTTCTTTATGCGGTGACAGTATTTTATTTAATTTTTGTACTTGAAGGAGAGCATCAAGCTGTTTTAGGGATGAGTGGTTCATTTACGATTGGTGGTTTAATCGCATTGTGGATTGTCCATGCACTTTCTTTATTTGAACAATTTCTCGCGGGAATGCTTCTCATATTAGCGGTCGTTATTGGAAAACACATATTTTCAACGAAAGCAGTCATGAAAACATCATTCTTGCGCTTCGTTGATCATGTAGGAATTCGTAAAACTTAATCGAAAAAGGGTGATGGATCGTTTACTTTGTTCTCTTCAAAAACTTCGCAGCGACTTTCCCTCTTTTTTTGTCTCGATGGAAAATGAAACCAGCTATAAATGCAAGTCCAAGTAGAAAGAAAATGACGCCAGCGAAAAATTGTATCCAGAGAGAGGGGTACGGTGAAATAATCGTTGTAAAAAAGGCATCGCGCATGAGTTTAATACCATAACCACTTGCGATGATTGGAATTAGCAGTAAAATAAGTGCAATAACTCGCCCCATGGGAAAGTCCTCCAGTCTGGTGTCGTATTTTAGGTGATTAAATGTAAGGATCAATTTATATTTTAAACGAGTTTTTCCTCGTTGTATAGGTTTTGTGGTTGCATCATTGGCCAATTTATACGATACTTAAATAAGACATGATAGTAGCACGTAAGACCAAGTACTAAATCTGTCCTGTTCATAGTAGGAAGGAGGGAAGCACATTGAAGCGTGCATTGCTCATTGGTGAAGGGGCAGAGGTGAGAAACTTAGCTAAAAGTTTGCAAGCGACGAGTGCTGTTCATCTCAGTGGTGTTTTTACAACAGATAAAGTACTACAGAAATGGGCACAGTCTCATCAGCTTCAACTGTTCCATGACGAAAGTGCATTACATACTTGCCCTGTTGATGTATTCATTGCAAATGCAAATCAAGTGCATTCATTGGCAAAAGAGCATTGGTCATTTGAACAAGCATGGGATCTGATTTACAAGTCACTTGATTCAAGTACAATTGTGGAAGCCGCGTTGAATGCGATTCAAGATGGGATTATTACTGTAGATCGTTCGTGTCGCGTTGTGTTTATGAACGAGGCGGCGTCTAAGATGGCTGGTTTGTGTAGCAATGTGACGTATGGTGCGTCTATTCATACGCTTTTGCCTTCGAGTGGATTACCGCGCGTGATTGAAACAGCGACGCCTGAATATCATCAAATGCATACATTTGCAAATGGTACCACCATTGTCACTACCCGTGTTCCTCTATTTAAAGGAGAAGAATGTGCGGGTGCCATTGCTATTTTTAAAGATGTGACTGAAGCAAGACAATTAGGCGAGCAGTTAACGGATCTAAAAAGTATTCAAACGATGTTAGAGGCAATTATTCATTCTTCTAATGACGCGATCTCTGTTGTCGACGAAAATGGATTTGGTTTATTAATTAATCCCGCATATACGCGTATGACAGGCTTAGAAAAAGAAGATATCATTGGCAAACCGGCAACAGCAGACATTTCTGAAGGAGATAGCATGCATATGCATGTATTGAAGACAAAAAAAGCTGTGCGTGGGGCACGCTTGAAATTAGGTCCTAAGAAAAGAGATGTCATTGTAAATGTGGCACCCATTATTGTTGACGACACATTAAAAGGAAGTGTCGGCATCATACATGATGTGTCAGAGTTGACGGTGTTAACACAACAGTTGAGAAAGGCGAAGCAGCGTCTCGCCTCGTTGGAAGCAAAATATTCATTTGAAGAAATTGTTGGCGCATCACCAGAAATGCGTGTAGCAATTGAACAAGCAAAGCTTGGTGCAACGACCTCCTTACCTATACTATTGCTAGGGGAGACAGGAACTGGAAAAGAATTATTTGCGCACGCCATTCATCATGAAAGTGAGCGTTATGAGCAGCCCTTTATTCGGGTCAATTGTGCTGCTCTGTCAGAAACGTTGCTAGAAAGTGAACTCTTTGGTTATGAAGCGGGTGCTTTTTCGGGTGCACATCGACAAGGGAAGCGAGGTTTATTTGAAGAGGCGGATGGTGGCAGTTTGTTTTTAGACGAGGTGGGAGAACTGTCGCCCACGACGCAAGCAAAATTGTTACGTGTATTACAAGAAAAAGAATTTGTGCGTGTAGGGGGCACGAAGCCAATTCCCATAGATGTGCGAATCATTGCAGCAACCAATGTCAATCTTCAAAAGGCCATTGCCTGTAAGCAGTTTCGTGAAGATTTATATTACCGTTTAAGTAAACTGCCCATTCAAATTCCAGCTTTGCGCGAGCGGAAAGGGGACTTGCCTTTACTTGTACAACATTTACTTCAAAAACTAAATGCTGATTATGGTTATCAAGTACAAGCAATTGTGCCAAATATCATGAAAAAAATGGCACAATACCATTGGCCAGGAAATGTACGAGAGCTGGAGAACATTTTGGCACGATCAATGATTTATACAGAAGCGGGTGCGCGTCATCTTTCTCACGTTGATTTACCGGGTGAAGGAAAGGTGATACGCGATGCTTTGCCAGTTGACTTCGATGGAAACGGAACGAAAACGCTGAAAGAATTTTTATCAGAGAATGAAAAAAATTATATTGCGACCGTGTTAAAAGAAGTGAATGGGGTGAAGACAGAGGCAGCTAAAAAGTTAGACATCTCTGTACGCTCACTTTATTACAAAATGGAGAAGCACCATTTAGAATGATTTTGCTTGCAATAAATTGCGCGTGTGCAATTTATTGCAGTGAATATATAAAGATAAATGTGCCGTTGTTTATAAAGATCTGTCATATTGGTGACATTCAAGGTAATTGGCATTGTTTTTGCATGTGTTATGAGGAGGAGTGGCTGAGAAAGATACAGCAGCTGATTGAAGGGGGAAGTATAACGATGAATGTATTTTCAGGAATGATTGCCCATGATTATGAACAAGTCATATTTTGCCAAGACCGTACTTCAGGTTTGAAAGCGGTCATCGCGATCCACGATACAACGCTTGGACCGGCACTTGGTGGTACGCGGATGTGGAATTATGAGACAGAAGAAGCGGCAGTTGAGGATGTTTTGCGTCTTTCACGCGGCATGACATATAAAAACGCAGCCGCTGGTTTAAATCTAGGCGGAGGGAAAGCAGTCATTATTGGTGATGCCCGTACAGATAAGAACCCGGAAATGTTTCGCGCGTTTGGTCGCTATATTCAAGGGTTAAATGGTCGCTATATTACGGCGGAGGATGTCGGGACAACCGTTGAAGATATGGATATCATTCATCAAGAAACCGATTATGTAACTGGGATTTCACAAGCATTTGGTGCGTCTGGAAATCCGTCCCCGGTAACAGCGTATGGCGTGTATGTTGGAATGAAAGCAGCTGCAAAAGCGGGACTTGGTACAGAGAGCTTATCTGGGAAAACGATTGCTGTTCAAGGAGTCGGCAATGTTGCTTATCATTTATGTAAACATTTGCATGAGGAAGGCGCCCAATTGATTGTGACCGATATCCATCAACCGTCAGTGAAACGAGCAGTCGACGAATTTGGTGCGCGGGCAGTTGACCCGACTGAAATTTTGCAAGTTGATTGCGACATTTTGGCCCCTTGTGCCTTAGGTGGTGTGCTAAATGAAGACACATTGCCAATGATAAAGGCGAAAGTCATTGCTGGCGCGGCCAACAATCAATTGAACACAAATGAAGATGGCGAACGCCTGCAACAAATGGGCATTGCATATGCACCGGACTATGTCATTAATGCGGGTGGGGTCATGAATGTCGCAGATGAGTTAAATGGTTATAACCGTGAGCGTGCGTTCAAAAAAGTAGAGACAATCTTTGATAATGTATCTCGTGTGTTTGAAATTGCCAAGACAGAACAAATCGCAACATATCGTGCCGCTGATCGCATGGCTGAAGAGCGAATTGAACGGATGCGCTATTCAGGCGGAAAATTCCTGCAAAATGGATATCACATTTTGTCAAAGAGGTGAAATAAATGGCTGAAAACTATGATCTTGTTATTGTCGGCGGCGGTACAGGTGGTTACGTCGCTGCCATTAAGGCTGCTCAATCAGGACTAAAAACAGCCCTTGTTGAGCGAGAAGGGCTTGGGGGCACATGTCTTCATCGTGGCTGTATTCCAAGTAAAGCGTTGCTGCGCAGTGCCGAAGTATTCCGTACCGCGAAAGAAGCGCGTGCTTTTGGCGTGAATGTTGGCGATGTTTCTGTGGATTTTGCGTCTGTCCAAAAGCGAAAAGACGATATCGTCACCAAATTAGCCACTGGCGTACAATCATTAATGAAAAAAGGTAAAATTGATGTGTACAACGGAACAGGGCGATTACTAGGACCGTCCATTTTTTCTCCACTTCCAGGAACAGTCTCTGTTGAATCGGGGCAAGGGGAAAATGATATGCTGATCGGTAAAAATGTGCTGATTGCCACGGGTTCATCCCCACGTGCATTACCAGGGCTACCTTTTGACGGAGAATTCGTTTTAAGCTCAGATGACGCGCTTCGCTTACAAACGTTGCCATCATCGATTGTCATTGTTGGTGGAGGAGTAATCGGGATTGAATGGGCGTCGATGCTCGTTGATTTCGGTGTTGAGGTGACAGTCGTTGAATATGGCGCGCGTATTTTGCCAACTGCTGATGCGGACGTGTCAGTAGAAGTGATGCGACAGTTGAAAGAAAGAGGCGTGAAATTTTATACGAACGCCAGTTGCGATCCAGACGCGGTCGAGAAAAAGGATGGCAGCGTTCACGTGACCATCCAAACAAAGGATGCTACGCTGCCACTAGCAGCAAGTAAATTACTCGTTTCAATTGGACGTATAGCGAATGTTACAGGTATTGGCCTCGAAAATACCGATATTGTCGTGGAAAATGGTTATATTGGTGTCAATGACTATTATCAAACAAAAGAATCGCACATTTATGCAATTGGTGACTGTATTGGCGGATTACAGCTTGCGCATGTTGCTTCGCACGAGGGGCTAATTGCCGTAGCTCATATGGTCAATGAGTCACCTCAGCCATTACAGCTCGAGACTGTGCCGTCATGCATTTACAGCTTTCCAGAATCAGCGCAAGTAGGGTTGACAGAAGCGCAGGCAAAAGAGGCAGGTTATGAAGTGAAAATAGGGAAGTTCCCGTTTGCGGCAATTGGCAAAGCGCTCGTACAAGGGGAAACGGAAGGATTTGTGAAAGTCGTCGCAAATGCAAGCAATCAAGATGTACTCGGCGTTCATATTGTTGGTGCCCATGCGACAGAGCTCATTTCAGAAGCAGCGCTCGCCAAAGTACTTGATGCCGCACACTTTGAGGTTGGAGAAATGATTCATGCGCATCCGACGTTGGCTGAGGCAATTGGAGAAGCGGCGCTTGCTGTAGACGGACGCGCCATTCATATGTGAGAAAAGGGGGAAACAAGGTGGTTGAAAAAAGACATGAAGCATTGCAGTTAACAGATGAGATGGTACGTGACATGTATGAGACGATGTTGCTTGCACGGCGGATTGATGAGCGGATGTGGCTCTTGAATCGTGCGGGGAAAATTCCATTTGTTATTTCGTGTCAAGGACAAGAGGCTGCGCAAGTTGGAGCGGCTTTTGCGTTAAATCGCGATGAGGATTATGTTTTGCCTTATTATCGTGACATGGGTGTTGTGCTTGCTTTTGGCATGACGGCAAAAGACTTGATGTTATCGGGCTTTGCAAAAGCGGAAGATCCGAACTCAGGCGGCAGACAAATGCCCGGTCACTTTGGGCAAAAGAAAAACCGCATTGTCACAGGTTCATCACCGGTGACGACACAAGTGCCACATGCGGTTGGCATCGCCCTTGCCGCGCGTCTTGAACAAAAAAATATTGTTGCACTAACAACGTTTGGTGAAGGATCATCGAACCAAGGTGATTTCCATGAAGGCGCAAACTTCGCGAGTGTGCATAAGCTCCCTGTTATTTTCATGTGTGAAAACAATAAATACGCCATTAGTGTGCCGATCGAAAAACAACTGGCGTGCAAAAATGTCTCAGATCGGGCGATTGGCTATGGGATGCATGGCGTGACCGTTGATGGAAACGATCCACTGGCCGTTTATGAAGCAGTTAAAGCTGCTGCTGAGCGCGGGCGCAAGGGTGAGGGGCCAACTTTAGTTGAGACAGTATCGTATCGTCTCACACCGCATTCGAGTGACGATGATGACCGGGCGTATCGCACACGCGAAGAAGTCGACGCAGCAAAAGAGAAAGATGCGATCCATACGTTTGCCCGTTATTTATTGGAGAGTGGCACCGCGACAGAAGCGCAGTTAAAAGAGATGGATGAGCGGATTGCCAAGCTAGTCAATGAGGCAACAGAGTATGCGGAGAACGCGGCATATGCGGCGGTCGACACGCTTCATGCTCATGTGTATGATGAGGAGGCGAAATAAATGGCGGTCATATCTTATATTGAAGCAGTGACACAAGTATTGAAACAAGAGATGGAACGCGACGAGCGCGTGTTTGTGCTCGGTGAAGATGTTGGGAAACGGGGCGGCGTTTTCCGCGCTACCGATGGACTGTATGAGCAATTTGGCGAAGCGCGGGTCATTGATACCCCGCTTGCGGAATCGGCGATTGCAGGTGTGGGCATTGGCGCCGCGATGTACGGGATGCGTCCCGTCGCAGAAATGCAGTTTGCGGACTTTATTATGCCAGCAGTCAATCAAATTGTGTCTGAAGCAGCGAAAATTCGCTACCGCTCTAACAACGATTGGACGTGTCCAATGACGATTCGTGCCCCGTACGGCGGTGGGATTCATGGCGCGTTATACCATTCGCAAAGTGTGGAAGCGATGTTTGCCAACACGCCCGGGCTAAAAATTGTGATGCCATCGACCCCTTATGATGTAAAAGGACTCCTTGCTGCGTCGATCCGTTCTAATGACCCAGTGTTATTTTTCGAACATAAACGGGCGTACCGGTTAATTAAAGGCGAGGTACCAGAAGACGCTTATACAATTCCTATTGGTGAGGCCGATGTAAAGCGTGAAGGTGCCGATGTCACGGTCATTACGTACGGGCTTGCTGTTCACTTTGCTTTACAAGCAGCTGAACGTCTAGAAAAAGATGGGATTGATACACACATTTTAGACTTAAGAACGGTTTATCCGCTTGATCAAGAAGCGATTATTGCCGCCGCGAAGAAAACAGGAAAAGTGTTGTTGGTGACAGAAGATAATAAAGAAGGTAGCATTATGAGCGAGGTCGCAGCCATTATTGCCGAGCATTGTTTATTTGATTTAGATGCACCAATTGAGCGCTTGGCCGGCCCGGATGTGCCGGCGATGCCATATGCACCAACGTTGGAAAAAGAGTTTATCATTAGTCCAGACAAAGTTGAACGCGCGATTCGCGATTTGGCGGAGTTTTAAGGGAGGAATGTATGATGGCAACAACAATGTCCATGCCGCAATTAGGAGAGAGTGTGACCGAAGGAACGATCAGCAAATGGCTCGTCCAGCCCGGCGATCATGTGAATAAATATGACCCGATTGCTGAAGTCATGACAGATAAAGTAAATGCTGAAATTCCTTCTTCTTATACAGGTGTCATTCGTGAGTTACTCGTTCAAGAAAATGATACGGTTTCCGTTGGGACCGATATTTGTTCAATTGATGAAGAAGGCGCTGGTGAAAAACAAGCGGCAACGCCGGAGAAGAAGGCAGCGCCAGTGCAGCAAGCAGCTGTGAATACAACATCTGACACATCACAAAAAGCGCGCTACTCACCGGCGGTGATGCGTCTTGCCCAAGAGCACGGGTTAGATTTACAGACAATGACGGGTACAGGGCGTGGTGGACGTATAACGCGTAAAGATGTAGAAGCAATTATCGCGACAGGTGGACAGACGGCGCCAGCAGCCGCCCCAGCATCTACAAGTGAACCGAAGGCAGCTACACCGAGTGCTGCCCCTGTTAGCGCGCCAGTGTCGATGGCAGCAGGTGACATTGAGATTCCTGTTCAAGGCGTGCGTAAAGCTATCGCCGCAAATATGGTGAAAAGCAAAACAGAAGCCCCGCACGCATGGACGATGGTCGAAGTTGATGTGACCAATCTTGTCAAATTACGTGATAAATTAAAAGGGGCATTCCGCAAACAAGAAGGGTATAACTTGACGTTCTTGCCGTTCTTTATGAAAGCGACGGTCGAGGCATTAAAGCAATTCCCCCAAGTGAATGCAGCATGGCATGGCGATAAAATTATTCAAAAGAAAGATATCCATTTATCTATGGCAGTTGCAACTGATGATGCGCTGTACGTACCGGTGATCCGGCATGCAGATGAGAAAACTATTAAAGGGCTAGCGCGCCATACACATGAACTCGCACAAAAAGTACGTACCGGGAAATTAACGGGTGAAGACATGCAAGGCGGCACATTTACGATTAATAATACCGGATCTTTCGGTTCCATCATGTCACAACCCATCATTAATCAACCGCAAGCAGCGATTTTGTCAGTTGAGGCGATTGTGAAACGTCCGGTCGTGATGGAGACAGAAGCGGGCGATATGATCGCCATTCGCCACATGGTAAATTTATGTTTGTCACTTGACCATCGTGTGTTAGACGGACTTGTTTGCGGACGCTTCTTAGCAGCAATGAAAGAGCGCCTGGAAAACATGAATGAAGACAATGTGACGATTTATTAAGCGACAGAGGCTTGTACCTGCGATTTGCAGTGCAAGTCTTTTTTTAGTGTGCCACAAAAAAGAATCTTTACGGTTTACAAGTGAGGAGAGATGCGATATAATCAAACAGAGATAAATCGTAATGATTACGAATAGGGAGGACGTCATGAAAAAAAGCTTATTGATGATGGGTGTGGCACTCATATCGTTATCTGCTTGTGCGGAGAAGACAAATAACGCAATTGAAACGAGCACCGTAGAAGATCCAGAAACGTTAAAGATTTATACAACCATCTTTCCTTTGGCTGACTGGACAAAACGCATTGGTGGAGAATTTGTAGAGGTTGAAGCCATGATTCCAGCAGGAGCAGATGCACATACGTATGAACTAACGGCACAACAGATGGTTGCAGTTGCGGATGCGGATGCATTTATTTATAACGGAGCGGGATTAGAAGGTTTTGCTGAGAAGATTATTGAGGCTGTATCTTCTCATGATGTAGAGGTGGTGGCAGCAATTGAAGGGATTGATTTGCTGGCAGCTACTCATGACCATCACGATCACCATGACCATGACCATGTTGAAGAGACGGACGCACATACCGATCACGATGATCAAGATCCTCACGTATGGTTGGATCCAATTTTAGCGATGGACATGGCTAAAAATATAAAAGAAAAACTGATTACGCTTATGCCAGAACAAGAAAATGTCTTTACGAAAAATTATGAGCAGCTTGTGATTGACTTTCAAACGTTGGACCAGTCGTTTACACAGCTAATGGAAAATGCTAAGCAAGATACGATGATGGTGTCGCATGCTGGCTATGGCTATTGGGAAGAACGCTATGGAATTAAGCAGCTGGGTATTGCTGGGATTTCATCAACAAGTGAGCCATCACAACGTGAGCTTGAGCAAACCGTTCGGATGGCAAAAGAGCGTGATTTGTCATATGTTCTCTTTGAACCAAACATTTCTGATCAAGTAACGGAAGTTGTTCGAAAAGAGTTAGAATTAGAATCGTTGCCGATCTATAATTTAGAAGGGTTAACTCCTGAGCAGGAAAAAGCCGGGGAAGACTACTTTTCTTTGATGAAACAAAACATTCATACATTACGCCAAGTGTTAGGGTCAGACTAAGAAGATGCGCATACATCTTCTTTTTTCTTGACCACAAGAGGACAATTGGGTACACTAAATGTGATTTGGAAATAAAGGAGTGCACGCATCATGCTGGTACATATTCGCGGGTTGAATTCTTCTTATGAGCATGCGCTCTTTCATTTGTTTTCTCTGTTTTATGAGCAAGTACAGTTACAGTTTGTTGAGAAATTGGATGGTTTAACCCAAAATGCAACGCCATCATTAATGATGGATGTGCATATAACTGAAGACACGAAGGTGTCTCTCACACTTACAACAAGTTCTGGACATGCACGCACGATGAAAGGTACCTATCCGCAGAGTAGTGTATATGATACTTCGGACATGAAAAAGAAGGAGAAGCGGACAGTCCGTTTATTACTACTACGTTTGCTTGAAGCGTATACAGGAATTCATCAACCATGGGGCGTGCTTACAGGCATCCGACCAACCAAATTAATGCACCAAATGCGGCGGGCAGGTTTAACAAAAAAGGAGATTGAAACTGAATTGACTGAGGTATATGCTGTGTCAGAAGAGAAAATCTCCCTATTGTCACGTATTATGAAACGACAATTGTCTGTCTTACCTGATTTAGATACCCTTGACCGCGGGGTAAGTATTTATATTGGTATTCCATTTTGTCCGACAAAATGCGCCTATTGTACATTCCCTGCTTATGCAATTAACGAGACGGATGGCTCAGTTGCTTCATTTCTTGAGGGACTACATTATGAAATGTCTGAAACGGGAGAGTGGTTGCGTACCCGTAACATTGCCGTTACGACCATTTATTATGGTGGGGGTACACCGACAAGTATTACCGCAGAGGAAATGGATGCACTTTATGCCCATATGTATAAAGTTTTCCCGCATGCTGATCAGGTGCGCGAACTCACTGTAGAGGCAGGACGTCCAGATACAATTACCCCTGATAAACTTGAAGTGTTAAAAAAATACAATGTCGATCGGATGAGCATTAATCCACAATCTTTTACGAATGAAACGCTAGAAGCAATTGGTCGACATCATTCTGTAGAAGAAACGATTGAAAAGTTCCAACTCGCAAAAACACACGGGATTGAAAATATTAATATGGATCTGATCATCGGCTTGCCAGGAGAAGGCATTGCCGAAATGGCACATACACTTGGTGAGACAGAGAAGCTTCAACCGACGTCATTGACGGTGCACACCCTCTCATTCAAACGAGCTTCAGATATGACAAAAAATCGGTCAAAGTATCAGGTTGCAGGACGGGAAGAAATTAAAGAGATGATGGCGATGGCAAATGAGTGGATGACACGACACCATTACGAACCTTATTATTTGTACCGGCAAAAGAATATCCTTGGTAACTTAGAAAATGTCGGCTATGCCTGTCCAGATCGAGAAAGTTTGTATAATATTATCATCATGGAAGAATGCCAAACCATCATTGGACTTGGATGCGGCGCAGCAAGCAAATTTGTCAAGCCAGGAACAGGTAAGATCACGCGTTACGCCAATCCAAAGAACCCTCGCGCTTACCGAGAGAGTTATAAAGAATACACGATGAAAAAACTTACTTTACTCAGTGAAACTTTTGATTTACGATAGAAGGACAAGATACAACAGTAGGAGGAAAATCATATGCAACAGTTTAACTTTTATATGAATGATGTCGTTCAAGGTGCTCGTGACGAGATGGTGACAGCAGGTTACATGCAACTAGAAACACCAGAAGCGGTAGATGAAGCATTATCTAAAGCAGGTACAACTTTGGTTATGATTAACTCTGTTTGTGGCTGCGCCGGTGGGATTGCCCGTCCAGCAGCGGCGTACATGAAAAATTATGAAGTGCAACCAGACCGTTTTGCGACAGTCTTTGCAGGACAAGACAAAGAAGCGACTGCAAGAGCACGGGAGTATTTCAAAGGGTACGGTCCGTCGTCCCCATCTTTTGCACTTGTCAAGGACGGGGAAGTTCAAATGATGGTTGAACGTCATGAAATCGAAGGGCATGAACCAATTCAAGTCGTTCAAAAGCTTGAAAAAGCATTTGACACATATTGTAAGTAATCAGTCGATGAATGGCGTTGCCCTAGGGTGGTGCGCTATTAATAAAAATGAAGGAGACGTGTGGCATGCAAGCACAATACAATAAAATTCAGCAGTTTTTAAATATGGAAGAGGAAATTTCATTTAAAGACTTCCAAGCTTTTTATAAAGAGGTTGTGGACGAGCTAAGCACCATTCATCAAGGGATGGATGAAGAGACGCTCTGGAAAGCACTTTTTGTTGTTGAGAATATTATTTCCAATGCTGACGGTCGTGCAGAGGAAACGAAAGGCGCCGAGTCAAAAAAATATAGCAAAATGTCGCAACGCCTCCAATTATATGCGAAAAACTTTGGGATTCGCCTAGGTGAAGCAGGTTATACAGAAGAAGACATTAATGAGCGGTTTAAGCAAATGTTTGCCGAGGGAGAAGAAACAATCGCTGCAAAATAGTCATTGCAAGAAAAATAAGAGGAAGTTTCAATTGACAACTTCCTCTACTTATCATATAATCATAGATGTCGCTAGAAACTGACAGTAGGCGCCTATGGTGAAACAGGATATCACACGAGATTCCGGTTCTCGCGTTGTGGGTTCGATTCCTGCTAGGCGCGTCAAAAAAGCAAGAGGTTCCTGTTGGAGCCTCTTGCTTTTTCTTTAGAGATTAAGGTAACAACCCGACCAATTTTAGACCATGTACAATGCCATCATCATTCACATGCTTTGTGACATAACGCGCTTGTTGTTTTACTTCATCTGGCGCATTTCCCATTGCGACACTGTGAGGGGAGAATGCGAGCATTTCAAGGTCGTTCAATCCATCGCCAAAAACGTAGATATCTTCTTGAGAAAACCCACTACGCTTCATATATTGTGCAATGCCGTTTGCTTTTGACCCGCCTTTAGGGAGCACATCCATTGCAAAAGGATGCCAACGCACAAACGAAAACAATGGGAAGTGTCCAGTATATAAATGTTCTTCCTCCTGCGTACAGAAAAGCAACGCTTGATAAAGGTGGTTTGTTTCAAAATAGTTAGGGTCGTGGGAGGGTAAATCAACTTTAATGGATTGTATGCTTTCAATAATGTATGGATGGTCTATTTGATTTGCAGTAAATGTCTCCCCACCCATAAAGACAAGGGGATGGTGATGTGTAGAAGCAAAACGCTCTAAGTCGCGAAATGCGGTAGCATCGAGGATATTCTCGTAAATCAACTCTCCTTTATATACTACGTATTGTCCATTGAAACAAATGTAGGAATCAATCCCAAGCTCCGCGCGTAATTCTTGGAAAAAATAGGGCGCTCTTCCAGAGGCAATAGCAACTTCATGCCCTTTTTCTTTTAAAACACGAATCGCTTGCTTAGTGGAACGCGGGAGCTGTTTTTCATCGTCTAACAATGTCCCGTCAATGTCGAAGAAAATTAATGCTTTTTTCATGGAACCACCTCTAAGTGTCTTTAATAAATGGTCGAATTCTACTCCCAAACTGTACCTTACTATAACAAATATGTCAATATTTGTTGAAACGACCATTTTGCTAAATCATACGGGCGTCCTATTTTTACAGTGACGACGGATCGTAGTATACTGGAAAGACATAAAGAACATCCAGGAGGAATGACTTGTGTCAGATGTACAAAAAACAGTAACCCACCGCAATGATGAAGCGAAAGCACAGCTCCAAAACCGCTTAAAGCGGGTGGAAGGTCAAGTACGTGGCGTGCAAAAAATGATAGAAGAAAATCGTTATTGCGTAGATGTGCTCGTACAATTAGCGGCGATTCAAGCAGCACTAAAAAAGGTGAATATGCTTTTATTGGAAGACCATGCAAAGCATTGCGTCACGCATGCCGTTAAACATGGAAACGGAGATGAAGCATTAAGTGAACTTATGAATATCATTGCCCGTTTTTCAAAATAAACACTTCACATACCTGATTGGGGTATGTTAAAATGAACATGAGTCTAATGCAGAGAGGGGGGACGAAAGTATGGCTGCGACAACTGTACAAGTAGAAGGCATGTCTTGTGGCCACTGTGTAGCTGCAATTGAAAAGGCTGTAGGCGGATTGACGGGTGTGACACAAGTACATGTTTCATTAGAAGATAAAACGGTTGCTGTGACATATAACGAACAAGAAACAAACATTCAATCGATCCAAGAAATGATTGAGGATCAAGGATATGATGTACAAGACGACACAGGTTGTGGATGTTGCTAATACGTTGTGAGGGAAAGGTTATAGAGGAACATCTGTCGGTAACCTTTCCCGTAGAGAAGGAATTTAAAGAAGTTTAAAGGTCATTGCAATTTCTATTGACTTTTCAAGTGCATCCATGTAAAATAAGAGTGTCGGTTGAGTTGAATTACTGCCAGATAACATAGATACATAAAATAATAGGATCCGTTAGCTCAGTTGGGAGAGCGCCACCTTGACAGGGTGGAGGTCACTGGTTCGAGCCCAGTACGGGTCATCTCGGGAAACCCTTGGTAGAGCAGGGGTTTTTGTTATTTTAGGGACAAGTTCAAAAATGGATATTTTGTACATGACGCTAATGTTGACGCAAATTCTTTATATAAACATCCTAGAGCCTTTTAGAAAATAAATTATCCATGCTGTCAGCTGCACCTCGATCAGCACTTCTAAGTGCATGTCCGTAAATATCCATGGTTGTGTTTATTCTACTGTGTCCAAGACGTTCAGAAATGATTTTTGCGTGTATATTTTGAGCAATTAACAGTGTTGCAGATGTATGCCGGAGATCGTGCAGACGGATATGCCGCACATTAGCTCGTTTGGTAAAACGTCCCCACCAAAGAGTTGGTGTTGTGGGGTAAAAGTGTTTCCCGTTTTCATTACAAAATAACCATTCTCTTTCTTCCTCAGTCCACTTATCACCCATCCGAAACCGTTCTTTTTTCCAGTGTAATTTGTATTCTTTGAGTTCTTGTGCTACAAATTTTGGGATAGAAATCAAACGGTGAGAAGACTCATTTTTGGTAGATTTGATAACCGCGCCTTTACGCCCTTTAACAATGGCAGTATTAATATCAATTTCCATCTTTTTGAAGTCCACAGATGACCATTCTAAGCCAAGTGCTTCGCTACGTCTAAGCCCTGCTGTTAGGCATAAAGTTACAAATATCCTCCAGTGAGGCAATTGTCTTTGAACAGTTAAAAGCAAGGCATTCACTTCTTCTTCATCGTAAACGTTAGCCGCTTTTTTGGTTTTATTTTTCTCTATAGGCTTATCCACTTTTTCCATAGGGTCTGATGCGATGATTTCCCATTTGAAAGCATATTTAAATACGCTCTTTAAAGTGCGATATACGTCTATTTTAGTCGAGATTGCGAGGGGGTCGTCACTATTGTCTTTTCTCTTTAGATTGTTCAACAGATTAATAATATCTAGCCCTTTGATTTTATCAATCCTTTTTTGTCCTAGCGTGGGAAGGATATGATTTTGCAAACGATTTAAGTGATTTGCGATTGTGGTTTCGGATAAGCTATTTTCCGCAAAGTTTTCTGTCCACTGTTTCACAAACTCTGTAAAGCTCATTTTTTCAGGGTCAATATAGTTCTCGGATTTAACCAGTTGTTCGAATTTCGCGTACTCTAATTCCAAGTGTTTTTCTAATTGTTTAGGGGTCATCTTTTCTGTTACTTTGTAAGTCTTGTACTTGCGTGGATATTTCCCGCTTAGTCCTTGCCCCAAACTTACAGTGAAAAAATAAGTATTCTCTCCGCGTTTACGAATATTCGACATCTATATCATCCCTTTCAATTGTCTCTTCCTTCTACGAGCGCCTTCAAAAACATCACGACTAACTTTTTGTCGTCGTCAGTCAATTCATGTTCTCCAAAGACTACTTTCTTTTTGTGCAAAGTCGCTCCCAAGTCTCCTTCGGTGTATTTCTCATCCACGCTACTTAGTAAATCCCAATAACCAGCTTCATACATTAAATGTTGATAACTTACTCCCAGAGGTTCAGCAAATTTTTTTAGTTTTTTCAGAGATGGAGCACCTCTTTTTCCGTTCTCAATATTACTGATGTACGGCTGGGATACAGACACTTTTTCTGCTAGCTCGTTGACGGTCAGCCCAGCGGCTTTTCTTAGTTTCTTTAGGTATTGACCAAAGTCATGATCAGGTGTATTCATTTATTTAAGCTCCTTCAATAACGTTTGTTATATAAATATATCATAAAGGGTTGAAAAGGGGAAGAAGAAATGTTATTATATCTATAGATATTAAATAATAACTAACTAAACATAAATACTTGGGGGAATTACGATGCAAAAAATCACATTGACAGTAAAAGAAGTGGCTGAATTATTGGGTGTGTCTACCGCGACAATTTATACCTTGGTGCGTGAGGGACAGATTCCACATTCTCGAATTCGAGCAAAGATCATCTTTCATAAGGAATCAGTTGAAGCGTGGGTGAAGCAAGGAATAGCTATTTAAAATTGAATAGATGTTTTGTATGAAAAGAAAGCAACTGGAAAGAAAAAGGAAAGATAAAAGAAAGAATTGGGAAACGTCGTCGCTGTAAAATGCTGCTATACTATTAACATAGCGATCTCTACGAAAGATCGAATACGTTACAGCCGCGGCGTGTTATAATTAACACACACAACAACAACCGTGGACGGAGTGAGAGCATGAAGTTTTTAAGAAAGATTTTTAAAGTATTGCGTCTTGTTGGTGATGTAAAAGCCATAAAAAGCGGTACATATCCAAAACGCGTAGCTAAGCGGTCGGTTAGGCGATCCGCAAACCGTAAAATCAATAAACTATTCAAGTAGCATCCACGGATTATGTGGGTGTTTTTTATATGGTTAGGAGAGAGCAACATGATAAAAGTTATAGCGATGAGTGCGCTGTTTGCAACCGTCTTGCTTTGCGCATACAAGGTGTCTGTTTGGCTTGGTATCGCACTATCAATCGTGTGGACTATTAGTATAGTGGTGGCTTTGTGGTTTGAGTCGCAAGGCGGAAAGGTAAATGCGTATGAGCAACACGACCAAGGACGATAGGCTATGAGTTTTTATAGATCATCAGCGTGGAGAAGCAAGCGAAAGAGTGTGCTAAGACGAGACGTGTACCGCTGTCGAGAGTGTCAAAGATACGGCAAGACTACAGACGCAACGACGGTGCACCATGTCATACCGTTGTCTGATAGATACGATTTGAGATTGACAAAGGAAAACCTAATTAGCCTATGCAACGCGTGTCATGAGCAAATGCATGACCGGATAACCGACAAGCTAACCGATCTTGGTATGAGCTGGGTAGATAGATTAAGTAAGAGGATACAACACGACACACAAGACACAACATAACCCCGCCCCGTAACCCTTGGTACACAAGGCTTTAGGGATACCGATGAGGGGGAGCTTTTTCCAATAGCACGGGTATGGAAGAAAAATTCTGGAAATTTGGAGGTGAGAGAGTATGAACAAAGAAACAATCAAGGAACAAACAGTACAAAATATGGAAGCCTTAGGAATATATAAAGAACAGTATGATCGTATGATTGATGTATACGCGGAGCTAATCCACCAGTATTTGACCCTAAACAAGCAATTTGCAGAGAGTGGCTATCAATGCCAAGTAGGAACAGATTCAGGAGGGGCAAAAAAAGCGCCAATAGTCGCCACACTTGAAAACTTACGCAGGGATATTTTAGCTTATAGCGACCGCTTGTGTTTAAATCCGAAGGCAATCGAGACGGTGACAACGCAACAAAAAGGAAAATCAATGCTTGCCGAAGTGCTGGGTGGTATGAAATGAAGCAATACACGAACAAGCAAGTAGTGATCGAATATGCTCAAAGTGTGGTATCAGGCGAAAAGATAGCAGGTCAAGAAATCATACAAGCATGTGATCGGTTTTTGAATGATCTAAAGAATAATGATTATGATTTTAAGCCGCACGATGCCGAATTTGTCATTGCGGTAATAGAAAAAACCTTTACGCATGATCAAGGCGAGAAATTGGATGGGACACCTTTAATTGGTGAACCTTTTTTACTTGAGCCATGGCAAAAGTTTATCATCTATAATTTGCTGGCGTTTTATCACAAAGGAACGATATTACGACGGTACAAAGAAGCTTTTATTTTTATTCCACGTAAGAACGGTAAAACACGTTTTGTGGCGGCGCTTTCGTGGGCTTTAGCTTTACTGCACAGGCAGTCGGGATCAAAAATATACATTACAAGTGCCGTGTTGGATCAGTCCCTACAATCGTTTAACTTCATCAATTTTAATATTAAGCGAATGGGAGAAGAAAAGTCCTTCCGTATTTTGGACAACAACCAAGAGCATAGCATTAGTGGAGATTTGGGGGATGGATCGCTTTACATTAAAGCGTTGGCAGCTAACCCAGACAAACAGGATTCGCTAAACTGTAATATCGGCATTGCCGATGAAATCCACGCTTACAAAACACCAAAACAATATAATATCATCAAGGAAGCCATGAAAGCATATAGCAATAAGTTGATGATCGGTATTACTACGGCTGGAGATAATATGACAAGTTTTTGCTATCAAAAGTTGCAGTATTGTAAGAAAATCATAGACAAGGTTGTCACCGATGAGTCGTATTTTGTCTTTATCGCGAAAGCGGACGAGGGAGAACGGGGAGAGGTTGAATATACCGATGTTTTGCAACACGAAAAAGCTAACCCGAACTATGGCATAACGATCCGTCCTAAAGATATGAAAGATGATGCAATACAAGCACAAAACGATCCACAGCAACGCAAAGACTTTTTTTCTAAATCTCTAAACGTTTACACGTCCGCAATGCGGGCTTATTTTAATTTAGACGAGTTTAAAGCGAGCGACCGCATCTACTCGTGGACGATAGATCAATTAGCAAAACTACCGATCAAATGGTACGGTGGTGCTGATCTTTCTAAAATGCACGATTTAACAGCCGCCGCGCTATACGGGCACTATAAAGGAGTGGACATTATCATTCCGCATGGCTGGTTTCCTATCATTGCCGCCCGTCAAAAAGCAGAAGAGGACAATATACCACTGTTCGGCTGGCAGGAAGATGGATGGTTGACGATGTGTAACACGCCAACAGTTAATCATACGGACATTGTGAATTGGTTTGTTAAGATGAAAAGAATGGGCTTTAAAATAAAGCAAGTTGGCTTTGATCGCAAGTTTTCACGTGAATTCTTTATCGAGATGAAAAACAAAGGGTTTAAGATGGTCGACCAGCCCCAATATTTTTACAAGAAGTCCGAGGGTTTCCGTCGCATCGAGAAACAAGCAAAAGACAGGAAACTTTACTACTTGGGATCGCAAGCATTTGAGTATTGCGTTCAAAACGTCCACGCGATCGAGAAGACGGATGACATGATCCAGTACGAAAAAATCATGCCTAAGCAGCGTATTGATATGTTTGATGCGGCAGTGTTTGCGGCTATTCGGATGTTAGAGGATATGGAGACCAAGAGAGTGTCGGGCAGTTGGTTTGAGGGGGCAGAGAAATGATGAGATTGTTTAATAAAAAGCACTCCCGAAAGCGCAACTGCAGTAATGACCCTGTAGGGATATGGGTGCGTGGAGAAGACACCAAGAGCGCTATATTGGCAGGATATACCCCGCTGAACAAAAACGAGGAAGTGAGGAAATGCGTTCACAAGATTGCTGATCTAGTGTCCAGCATGACCATTATGTTAATGGAAAACGGTGAGGATGGTGACAGAAGGTTAAAAAACGAGCTATCGAAAAAGATTGACGTGTACCCCAGTCACTTCATGACGCGTAAAAACTTTGTTTATAAAATCGTGTCCGATCTGCTTATGACAGGAAATAGCGTTGTGTTGCCGCAAATGGCTGATGGGTTGCTGGATCATTTACACCTGTGGGATGCCGACAGTATAGCTTTTACGGGCGATGACCACGGGTATGCTATCCGCTATAAAAATAGGGTATTTGATCCTGATGAAGTTTTGCATTTTGTGCTTATACCCGATGCGACACATCCATATAAAGGTGTGGGATATGTTGACGCTTTGAAAGAGACAGTCACCACACTTGTACAAGCAACCGCTACAAAAAAAGCATTTATGCAGTCGGAGTGGAAACCGTCCTTGATTGTCAAAGTGGACGCAGATGTGGAAGAATTACAGGATCAAGAACAACGTGAAAAGATTTTAGACAGTTATATCCGCACAAGCGAGACGGGCAAGCCGTGGTTAATACCAAGTGGGGAGGTTGATGTTGAGCAAGTGCGACCTCTCACCTTATCTGATCTGGCTATACAAGAGTCAATCATGCTGGACAAAAAAGCTGTTGCTAGTGCGTTTGGCATTCCTGATTTTATGCTTGGTGTGGGTGATTTCAAAACAGAAGAATATAACAATTTTATTGCTACGACAATCATGCATATTGCCAAGATCATTGAGCAGGAACTCACTAAAAAACTTGTGTATAAAAACACGTGGTACTTTAAGATGAGCGCTAAGTCGTTAATGCAATATAATTTACAAGAAATGACGACACATGTAAAAGAGATGGTCGCGGGTGGAATGATAAACCGGAATGAGGGGCGTAACGTTTTTGATTATTCTCCTGTCGAAGGACTCAATGAATATATCGTCCTTGAAAACTATGTCCCCGTGTCTAAGGTAGGCGACCAAAAGAAACTGCATCAATATGGAAAGGAGGAAACCGATGAAGAGAGCAACGAGGGAAGTACAGACGACATTTAAAACAAGAATGAAAGGAGATACTCCCGATGGAATGATTATCGAGGGGTATTTTTTGTTATATGAGGACGAAACGGAGCTAATGCCGAATGTGCGTGAGATTTTGACACGTGGAGCGGCTGATGGGTCGCTAGAAGGCGATGTAAAAGCACTCTGGAATCATAGCGCGCAACATGTGTTAGGGCGTACAAAAAGCGGGTCATTAGAATTGCGGAGCGATGAGAAAGGTTTGTACGGTCGAATTACACTGCCCAATACATCCTATGGGCGCGATTTACATGCACTCGTGACACGCGGAGACGTTGATCAAGCGTCATTTGGGTTTACCCCCGTGGATGAGACGGTGGAAGAATTAGAAAACGGTGGCATGCGGTGGAGAATTAACAAACTAGATTTGCATGAAATATCCGTTGTGACGTTTCCGGCTTATGAAAATACATCGGTGCAGGCGCGCGCAAAGCAAGTCGAGCAGTACAAGCGTCGCGCGTTTGAGCAGAAACGACAAAAGCTAAAAAATAGACTGGAGGGCGATAAGCCATGTTGAAACAACTACGGTTACAAAAGACACTGGAGCAAAAACGCGAAGCACTTACTAAATATGAAGTGCGAGAAAAGGAATTGGAAGCGAAAGGTGACGAGTTGAAGCAGTCACTTGAGGAAGCCACAACCGAAGAAGATTTAAAGCTGGTTGATGAAAAGATTGACGAGCTAGATAAGGAAAAAGAGGACAACGAAAATTCCAAGAAAAAAATTGATGCAGAGATTGAAGCAATTGAAAAAGAACTTGCAGACGTAGAGGAACGGTCTAAAGCAAAAGACGCTACACGTGATAAGCGTGAAAACAATGCTACTGGGGGAGATGGAGACATGAACCGATTACAAGTGCGAGAGATGTTGCGTACAGGAGAATATTATAAAGATCAAGAGGTGAGGGAGTTTTACGAGCGATTTAAGCAATTGCGATCCGTAGCAGGGGGAGAATTAACGATCCCACATTTGGTTATTAATCGTATTATGGATATTTTAGGAGATTTTACGACGCTTTACCCGCTCGTTGAAAAAATTCGTGTAAAAGGCACGGCTCGTATGCTTTTTGACACGGACACAACCCCAGCAACGTGGATAGAACAACATGCGGCGATTCCTACAGGTGATGTGGGGACTGTGGTGCATCTGGATTTTGATGGGTATAAAGTTGGTAAAGTAGTTTTTGTTGACAATTATATGTTGCAAGACTCACTAATCAATTTAGATGACTACACTACAAAAAAGATTGCGCGGTCTATCGCGTTGGCTGTTGATGGAGGGATTGCCGCCGGAAAAGGAGCCGCAGAAAAACAACCGCTTGGAATTATTCCGGCGTTACCAGATTCTAATAAAGTAGAGGTTAACGCGGACGCTGATCTAGTAATTAACTTGCTAAAACAAGTAGGACGCATTGACACGGGGCTTGATCGCGTGGGGGAGATTGTAGCAGTTATGCACCGTCAAACATACTATGATCGTCTGTTATCATATAGTGTAAATGTTAACGCCACAGGAAATGTGGTAGGTAAACTCCCTAATCTAGGGCAACCGGACTTGGTGGGTTTGCGTGTGGTGTTTAATAACTTTATTCCACGGGATGCGGTTCTTTTTGGGGATTTTTCTAAGTACACACTGGTAGAGAGAGAAACAATCAGCATTGACCGTTCCGAGCATGTAAAATTCGCAGAAGATCAAATGGGATTTAGGGGGAAAGCGCGTTTTGATGGTAAGCCGACCAAGCCGGAAGCGTTTGTGCTAGCGGTGATTAAAAATGGAAATGGGGCGAAAGGTTAATGACTAGATTTAAAGCGGTTGTAAAACAAGCGGTTACTACTAATCGCCTTTTATCTGTTGTGCAAGAAGGCGGAATCAAATTGCAGATAACGCCCGCAGGAGGAACACCGGATTTTTATAGTACACGCGCTTTGGAAGCCAACGAAGAAATCACCGTAACTGTGAATAACGCTCCTGTGTGGGATGTTGAAGCCGGAGCGGATATTGCAGCAGGTGCAAACGTAGAAGCTGGAGAAGGTGGAACGTTGGTCACATCAAGCATCGGAAAGGGCATTGGTTACGTGCCCACAGGTGCAAAGGCTGGCGATGTCGTGCAGTTAGTGCGTCGTGGCGCTGGTGGAGCAGGCAAGGACGGCAGAGACGGTAAGGATGGTAAAGACGGTGTAAATGGTAAAGATGGCATTGACGGGAAGAACGGTGCTGATGGTAAGGATGGGAAAGACGGAAAGGACGGTGCAGCAGGCGAAGTTACAAAGGCGCAATTAGATGCTGCAATTGCCGCGGCGAAAGAAGCACTACGCAAGGAGCTAAAGGGAGATGGAGAATAATTTGCTTGATCTCTTAAAGCTAGACTTGGGCATTACGCACATGTTGCGCGATGCCTATTTTTTGTCTTTATTGGAGTCGTCACGGGATCAACTGAAAGCGCGTGGGATTACGTTAGATACAAGTGTTATAGATGATAAAATGTTAGTCGTCAACTATGCCGCGTGGACTTATCGCAAGAGGCAGACAGGCGAGCCATTATCACCACACCTCACACAACAAATTCGCAACAGGGTTGTAAAGGAGCGTGCCAAAGATGCCAAGCCTTAAAGCTAATGTAGGTGGCATGTCATTGGATGATATTTGTGATTTGATAACTGTGGATTACATCACCGACGATATACAACAAGAGATCAGTCAGGAGACAGCGCGCACGGTGTTTTGCATTCGATTAAGCGTATCGCGGCAAGAGTTTTATAATGCAGGTCAAGCGGGGCACAAACCAAGTATGACGCTATTAGTTGATAGCGATGAGTACGACAACGAGCAAAAATTTGTGTATCAAGACCAGACATATCACGTGTACCGCTCATTTTTGAGGCAGGACGGATACACCGAGTTATACGGGGAGGTTCGCACTGGTGATTGATGTAGCAAAAGAAATTACGCAAGCCTTAAAAGACTATACAACAGAGGTAGAAAAAGGACTGGAGAACGCAAGCGAACAAATTGCGAAAGAGACGGTTACACGGTTACGCTCAACTAGCCCAAAGCGACATGGGAAATATGAAAAAGGCTGGCGGCTTAAAAAGCTCAGTAAAGGTTATGTCGTGCATAACGCAACGCGCGCCGGACTTGCGCACCTTTTAGAGTTTGGGCACGCAACACGCAACGGAAGACGCACAGCGGCACAACCGCATATAAAACCTGTGGAAGAACAAGCAATCAGCGAATTTGAAAAAGCCGTCGTAAAGGTTATAAAAGGATGATGTTAGTAGAGCTAGCAAATATATTGAGGGGTACGGGTTATCCGGTGGCGTACCTGCAATTTAAATCAACCCCATCTATCCCGTTTATTGTTTATTACACGGAAGGAAGCAATCATTTTTATGCTGATAACAGTGTTAGAAAACGCACCTATGATGTGACTGTCGAGTTATATACAGACACTAAAAAGTTGGCAGCAGAAGAAAAGCTAGAAAATACACTTTTAGCGCACGGATTGCCTTTCTCAGACGTGGAAGTGTTTATAGAAAAGGAAAACCTTTACTTGAAAAAATATCAAATTGGAGTGATATGATGAGCAACAACAAAGTACAATTTGGATTGGAAAACGCCCATTACGCAACATTTAAGATTGAGGGCGGCAATGTCATTTATGATAAGCCAATCCCGTTGCGGGGATCGGTTGAGTTAAATCTTGAACCCAGAGGGGACATGGAGCCTTTTTATGCAGACAATATGATCTACTATTCAGCGCCCAATAACCAAGGTTATGACGGTACATTGACAATCGCTACTATTCCAGAACAATTTGCCATTGATTGCCTAGGAGAAGAAAAAGACATTGAAACTGGCACATTAACAGAAGTATCAAACGCCAAGCCGCAACCTTTTGCTCTTTTGTTTGAATTTGACGGCGACCAAAAGGCGACGCGGCACGTGCTATATCACTGTGTGGCTAACCGTCCTACGATGGGATCAGCGACGCGCACGGATTCAGTCGAGGTGAAAACAAATGAACTTACTTTTGTAGCAAGCCGCCGACTAACAGACAACAGAGTTAAAACAAAAACGCTTGGCAGCACGCCGGATGAAGTCTACAACGCTTGGTATTCCACAGTTTTTGACAAGGCGGTTCTTAAAAATGAAGGGGCTGAAAGTTGATGGAAAAGACACTAGAAATAGACGGTCGGAAAGTACGATTTAAGTCAACAGCGGCAACGACATTACGGTATAAAAAGCAATTCGGGCGGGAGTATTTTGCTGATCTATTGAAAATGTACCCGCTTGTAAAACTTCAAGAACAGGGAAAAGACATTCAAAATATGGAATATGAAGTGATGAAATATATTGATTTTGAAGTGTTGTACAACATCACGTGGGTGCTTGCAAAGACAGCAGATAAATCGCTATCCGAACCCGTGGAATGGCTTGACACATTCGATGAATTCCCATTGATGGAGATTTTACCGGAGTTACAAGAGCTAATTGAAAAGTCTGTAGGCACTAAAAAAAAGTAGAAACAAACGAAGAGTCGTGCGGTGATCCCCTAACTACTGATACTTTTTTATTTATGTGCAAAAAAGTAGGCTTGACGTTGGAGGACATGCATTTGATGACGGTTGGTATGTGTCTTGACTACATGGACGAGTATATTCAGCAAAATTCAGGTAAAACGAGAACACGCAAAGCCACACAGGCAGACTATGACAGCTTTTAAAGAATGGGGGTGAGTCTGTGAGCAAGCGCATAAAGGGTATTACAATCGAATTGGACGGGGAAACAAAAGGACTTGATAAAGCGCTGGGAGATGTCAATAAGCGGTCTCGTGATGTGAATAAAGAGCTTCGAGATGTTGAGAAACTTTTGAAATTTAATCCCGGAAATACACAGCTAGTAGCGCAGAAACAAAAATTGCTAGGCGAACAAGTGTCTATTACAAGAGATCGCTTGAAACAACTAAAAGCCGCGGAAGCAGAGGTGCAAAGGCAGTTTGAAAACGGGGAGATTGGCGAGGAACAGTACAGAGCCTTTCAGCGTGAGTTGGTAGAGACGGAAAGCAAACTAAAACACTTCGAATCCCAGCTACAGCAAACCCCGACCAAGTTTGAAAGATTTTCAACCGCCATGCACAAAGCCGGCGACAAGATGAAAGATGTCGGTAAAAAGGCAAAAGATACTGGTATGAGTTTGACTAAATTTGTGACAGCACCGATTATGGCAGGCGGCGCGGCACTTGTTGCGCTTGCGAAAGCGTCAGGAGAATCAGCCGACCGTATATTGGATTTAAGTGAAATCACAGGAATGTCTACGGATGCTATTCAAGAGTGGCAACATGTATCCACAGTTGCGGGAGTCGAACAAGAAGCCATGACAAAAGCTGTGGAAGGGCTAGTGCGCAAAATCCCACAACTTGAAGCTGAGGGAGGCAAAGCCACCGAAGCACTAAAAAAGATGGGTGTGTCCTACAGTGATCTCAAAAAGATGTCGCCCGATCAGCAAATTGACACGTTAATGAGATCATTGTCGCAAATGGAAGACCCGTTAGAGCGTAACGCTATAGGCTCACAGCTTTTCGGCGGTGCATGGAAAGATATAGCACCTATCCTTGGCATGGGTGCGGACGGAATCGAAAGAGCCAAAGAAGAAGCGCGCGAATTGGGCGTAGTCATGGGAGAAGACAGCCTAAACGATGCAAATAATTTTCGAATCGAATTAGATAAACTAACAGAAGTCTTTAAAAAGATGTTTATGCAAATTGGCGCAGACTTGGCACCGATGTTACGAGATACGCTAGCCCCTATTATTCAAGATACAGTTATTCCGGCGCTGCAAAGTATGGCGGAGAAGGTAAAAGAGGTGCTCGAATGGTTTAAAGAGCTATCCCCCCAAACGCAAACGCTTATTGTAGGTGCAATCGGTCTTGCGGCGGCGCTTGGTCCCTTGTTAACTGCTTTTGGTATGATGTCAATGGGTATGGGTTCAGTGCTCAAGATTATCCCAACACTAGTCATGGCGGTTGGATCGTTAGGAAAGGCGCTAATGTTTTTGGCAGTAAACCCTGTGGGATTGGTTATCACGGCAATAGGGCTATTGGTAGCAGCGGGTATTTGGTTATATCAAAACTGGGATACGGTAAAGGCAACAATTATCAACATATGGAATGTGATCTCAATAGCGGTCGGTAATTTTATAAAAGGACTCGTTGCAACTATTAAGAGTTGGTTTGGTAAGGCAAAGGAAATTATTGTCACGATTTTCACGGCTATTTCTACGTTTTTTAATAAGATATGGTCGGGTATCAAGTCATTTTTAGGCTCGATTGTGAGCGGTATTGTATCATTTTTTAGTCAACGTTTTAACAGCGTAAAGACAACTATCACTAACGTGTTTAATGCGGTAAATAGCTTTATACGGTCTATTTGGTCGGGCATTAGGAGCTTTTTTGGATCAATTGTATCTGGTATTGTTTCAACCGTAACGGGGCGATTTGGGTCACTCCTTACGGGCATTAGAAATACGATGAACAAGATTAGATCAACTATCAGCAACATCTGGAATAACGTTATGTCATTTTTTCGGGGCATCAACTTATGGCAGATCGGTAAGGACATTATAAATGGTCTCATAAACGGGATAAAATCTATGGCAAAAAAAGTGGTCAACTCTGTAAAAGGTGTTGTAGATGGAGCTATCCAAGGGGCTAAAAACCTACTAGGCATTGCGTCGCCGTCAAAGGTGTTTAAAAAGTTCGGAGAGTACACAGGGCAAGGCTTTGAACAAGGCATGACCGCAATGGTTGGTAAGGTTAAAAACGCGGCTGAAAAGATGGGAGATGCAGCATTTCTAAATCTACCGAAAGACCATGAGTACACCGCAAAAATAAACGCTAATACGACGACAAGTGGTGCAAGTGCTAGCCCACAGTTTTTGCTTGCAGAGATTGGAAAAATGCTCGCGGCGCAAATGCAAAGCAACCAAAGCGGGCAACCTATTTACTTAACCCTAGATGGTAAAGTCATTGCACAAAGCGTGGTCGGGGAGGTTACGAGGTTGCAAGATCACCGCGAATATAGACGTAGGAGGTCACCACGTGCGTAGCTCATTCACTTTTAACAATATACGCAAAGATAATATTTACTTACGAGATGGACGCGAGAGAGCACCATTTGCGCCGATCACACGGGATGTATTAAGCATAAACGGTTTACATCGGTTGCGGCATAGTAAACAACAATTGCGGACGATCACGCAACCGATTAGTTATGTAGTGGACGATGATGCTACAACGAGAAAAAGAGAGTTGTCAAGCTGGTTAATTACAGACGAACCTGCCCCGCTGATTTTTGACGATGAGCCGGATATAATCTATATGGCAATAGTAGAAAACACGTTAGAAGACTTTGAAGAAATGGCAGATCACAGAGGTGGAACAATTGAATTTTTGATACTCGATACATTGGGGGAAACTCAAACACTAACTGTGGGCACATCTTTTGTGGAGTACAATATAGGCGGTCAGTTGCCTGCAAACTGGACAAGTAAAACCATTTTTAATGAAGAAACAATAAATTACACACTAGAAAACAATGCAGGTGGGAAGATCGTACTAAATTATACGTTTGGCAAGGGTGATACATTAGAAATTGACTATTCCAAGCGTAAAATTGTTTTAAATGGCACAGTGAGAATGCCGTTACTGTCATTGTTTTCTAATTGGTTTGCGCTCAAGCCCGCGCGGATGAAGTTGAAAGCAAGCGCCGAAACACATATCACATACACAGAGCGATTCTATTAATGAACGGATGTGAACACAATGGCAGAGCTATATATATTTAGTCCAAAAGATGAGCTATTGACAGCAATTACAAAAGAAAAAGGACTCATCAGCGCAACGCTACGCGAAGAGCTAAACAAAGTACCCGATCAGCCGTTTACGTTTACAGTGTTAGCGGATGAAGCGGATGCACGCTATATTATGGAAGAAAATCAAGTCGTGGTGAAGGATAAGGAGAATGAGTTGCGCCTTTTTGCGATTAAGGAAATCGAAGACGTGCGTATGGAAGAAGGAACGGAAACCACGGCGATCTGTGAACCCGCCTACATGGAGCTAAAAGAACACATCGTAACGGACAAGCGCTTTAATGATCAAACAGCAGATGTGGCATTAAAAGCAGCTTTGGAGGGGACGAGATGGACGGGCAGTGTGGGTATAGAGTTAGGCAAACGATCCACAAACTTCTATTATGTCACCGCAATTGATGCCGTGTGGGATATTTTAAATGTTTGGGGCGGTGAGTTTAGGGACGCGGTGACGTTTGACGGCAATCGCATTACATCGCGTAAGATTTACATTGTACCTCGTCGCGGCGTGGATAACGGGAAACGACTAGAGGTGGACTATAATATAGAAGAAATTGAACGGCGTGTGTTATCGTATCCCGTTACGTCTTTATATGGACGGGGTGCGTCTTTAGAAACGGAAGGTGGCGGGGACACAAGATACATCGACTTTGCAGGTGTGGAATGGAAAAAGAGTAAAGGCGATCCCACAGACAAGCCAAAAGGGCAACGCTGGGTAGGTGATCCTACTTTACTGCAAAAGTATGGACGCAATCACAACGGCAAATTATTGCACCGCGCGGCAATCTGGCAAGACGGAGACATAGAGGACGCAAAGGAGTTACTAAAAGCCACGTGGGAGCAATTACAGGCTACCAAGCAAGTTGAAGTCAATTATCTTTTGTCGGTGCATTTATTGGAGTCGCTAGCTGGCTATGATCATGAGCGTGTCTCTTTGGGAGATACAGCGCGCGTCATTGATCGCAATTTTTCCCGACCAATTGAGGTGCAAACGCGAGTGATCGCGCTCGAATATGATTTGTTAGACATTGACAACACCGCCATTGTTGAAATGGGACAATTCCTATCACTCCACAGTTTTGATGACCGTCTGGACAAGATCGCTAATGAAATAGACAGCAAGCGTCGTTTGTGGGATACAAAGGATGGCGCGATTGATGCGAGTAAGTATCCAAACATTATACCTGATGTGCCAATTGTAACCACAGAAGGGCTATTTGCCGCGATCAAAATTGACTGGGATTATGATTATCTTGCGACATATGTTGCTGGCTATGAGGTGTATATTAGTGAAGTAAAGGGCTTTATACCGTCTCCCGAAACGCTCGTGTGGCGTGGTTACGGCAATAGCTACAGTTATCACGGCGAAGTCAATAAACAATATTATGTGCGTGTGCGGGCATTTAACTATCATGATAGGTATTCAGATTTTTCCGATGAATCCACTGCTTTGACGCAAAGAATCATCTCCCGTGAAATATTGTTTGGAAAAGAGCATGCCGAAACGTTACAAAAGTTATCGAAAACAGCAAAGCTGCTGGCTGATGAAACGATTGATTTTGATACGATTACAAAGGATGCTAGGGAAAAGATCAATGAACAAGCGCGACAATATACCGATGAAGAAATTCACGGAAAGGCAAAAGAAATTGAAGCGAAGCTATCGGAAACGATCGGCGTTGAAGTGCTAGAAAAAGCAGAAGAAAAACTAAAACAAGAACTTGCTGGTGTAGATGGAAAAGTTACGACTGTAAAAAATGAGATTGATAAGGAAAAAGATAGGGTATCACAAGCAATTGAGCAGCTAAGCAATGTCGATGAATCCCTATCTCGCACAACCACGACATTGACACAGCACGCAGAAGCAATTGAAGCACGTGCGAAGAAAGAAGAACTGAACAAGGTGACGGGCGAAGTCTCTAGTGTGAAGTCGCAAGTGAAAGTTGTTGCGGAAGGGTTAAAAACAAAAGCAGAAGCAACAAATGTGTACACGAAGAAAGAGACAGACAACAAATTAGGCTCCCACGTGGAAAAAACGATCTATGAAAAGCGGCAAACCACGTTAGATGCAACGATTGCTGGTATCCACGGCGTTGTAAATAAAACAACAACGGTTGTTGACGATCTAACGGGTGAAGTTAGCAAAGTAAAGTCAAATGTATCTACTTTAGAACAAACGGCAAAAGGAATCCATACCAAGGTTGATCAAGTAAAAAAAGAAAACACAGAAGCAATAAAAGCAGTCCAGTCCACACTTGACCAAACAGCTAATGCAATAGCCTTACGTGCAACTAAAACAGAAGTCAATACACTAACGAACCGTCTGTCACAAGCTGAATCTCAATTAACTGTACAAGCCAATGAGATAGCCGCAAAAGTTGAAAAAGACGGGCTCATTTCTGCAATTAACATGCAGCCGGAACGGATTAGAATTAAAAGCGAGTTAATAGAAATAGACGGAAAAACCCTCATACGAGAAGGAGCCATCGGGAAAGCTGCCATCGGTAAAGGCGAGATCACGGACGCGCATATAGAAAATGTCATCATAAAAACAGGGCAGATCAGAGACGGCGCAATTACAAACGCCAAAATAGGCAGGCTCGCAGTGGACACCGCCAATATTGCAAATGGAGCGATTACAGATTTACAAGTGTCTAATATCAATGCTAGTAAGATTACATCGGGGTATATAGATGCCGCTAACATCGCAATAATGGCTATGGGCAGTAATAGCAGCACTAGACAGGTTTTAAAAATGGATAAGGAGGGTCTGCATTCTTATGATAGCAATGGTAAATTGCGCATTTTGCTAGCGGTTAAAAATTACAAAGGCGGCAGCCCTGCTGTGTTGCGTTTTTTCGATGAAAAGGAAAGGAATATGGGTTATATCGGTGCAAACGCAGAAGAAACTTTTTCTATATATAGCGCAGGAGCTTCTCATTTCTTAACTGATCGGATTGCATCGCACCACGCTGATAAGTTTCATTTTTCGGTACATCGGGATAAAAGTAAAAACAAGAAATTTTGGGTCATGTACTCACATAAAAGCAGCAGTGGTGACTTAAACCCAAGTTTGTATCCAAGTCAGCACGCATATGGATACTTGGGGGTATCTGGCGAATGGATATGGGGATCATATATCGTCCACATGAACTACAAGAACCTTCATAAAGATTCGTCACGAGATAAAAAAGAAAATATACAAGGTGTGGATATTGACTATTATTCATCCGTTTTTGATCAATTAAATTTTGTGACATATCACTACAAAAATGATGCGGAAGAAGAAAACCCTGCAACGTTTGTAAGGAAAAATTTAGGTTTGATCTATGAAGAAAGCCCCAAAGAAATCAAGATAAGCGACGAAAACAAAGGAATAGCTATGGACGATCTCACTGCACTAATTGGCATCAAAGTGCAGCAGCAGAACGCTAAAATTAAAATGCTGCAAGAAGAACTGATTGAATTAAAAAGGAGCGTGCGGAATGGATAGAACTGAACAGATGGGACAATTGACAGAAGAAGAAAAAATGCGTATCGAACTAAGCAATAAAGCGCGCATTACAGAGCAGCTTGCGGCGAGGTTAGGACAACGCGAAATAGAACTTGCAGAATCGCAAACAAGATGCGAAACTTTCGCGGCGGCGTTCGAAGAAGTACAGAAGGAACTACAAGCGTGGAAAGATGGCAGTAAGGGAGGTGATTGCCGTAACTGAGTAATGCAGATGATGCATATGAGACCGTTGCGGTCTTTTTTTATGTCTAATTTTAAATAGGAAAGGATTTGAGTAAATGGAGCACGTATCATTATTTTTAAACATGGAAAATTTGGAGGTAGCGCGCCTATATTTATTTGGTAGCGTGAAGTTTTTGGACTTATTACTTGTTGTTATGGCACTTGATATTATAACAGGTGTTGCAAAAGCGATTAAGAATGGCACCCTGTGGAGCCGAACGAGCCTGTTTGGGTATACACGTAAGCTGTTGGTCTTGGTTGTCGTTGTACTGGCAAACGTCGTGGACAAGGTGTTAGGCATGGGTGGCGCGATCACATATGCGACTGTAATCTTTTACATCGTCAACGAAGGACTGAGCATTTTAGAGAATCTCGCTCAAATGAATGTTGTTGTTCCTAAGAAGCTAGCTGGAAAGCTCCAAGTGATGGAGACAGAAGCGACTAAAAAAGAAACAGGGGGAAACGAATAATGCAGATTAAAAAGGATTTTATTAAAGTAGGTGCGCGTATCCGTCCACAAACAAAGATCAAAGCCACACATATCACAGTACATGAAACAGCAAACACTGGAAAAGGTGCAAATGCCGCAACGCACGCAAGATACTTGCATAACGGTGCTGGTGGTCGGTCTGTTAGTTGGCATTTTACGATTGACGACACCGAGATTATTCAGCACTTACCTGTGGATGAAATGGGTTGGCATGCAGGGGGCGAGGGGAACCAGAAATCAATTGGTGTGGAATTGTGTGTTAACCAAGACGGGAATTTTAACAAGACAAAAGAAAATGCAGCTTGGTTGGTTCGATATTTAATGAAAGAACTTGGTATCACGATTGATTGTGTGGTTACTCATAAACATTGGACGGGTAAAAATTGTCCTACTCGATTGCTTAAAGAATGGTCTGCTTTTAAACAGCTAATTGCAGGGGAAGAGCCGTCAAAACCTAGCCCACAGCAACCGCCTAACAACAGTGACAGCATCGGCACGGTAACGGTTAAAGCGGCGACACTATGGGTGTATGATCGTCCGGCGTGGGATGCAAGACACAAGACCGTTAAAGCAGGGGAAGTGTTTACGGTTACGCGTAAGCTAGATGTGGGTGGCTATGATATGTACCAGCTAAAAAGCGGACTTTATATCACCGCAAGTACCAAATATGTAGACTTTAAGCCGAATGGGAGCGGCAAGCCTATCGCAACAGCAAGAAAATCCACAGTAAGACAAGCAAGTGCAACTGCACAGAAGCAAACTAGCTTGACCACACAAACGCTACGCGCACGCCGACCGTATCCACGTGGAGAGCATGTCCGACGAGTACAACAAGCGCTGGCAAAACTGCATTACTACCCCGACAAAGGCGCAAAAAATAATGGGGTAGATAGTGTATATGGTGCCATGACGGCGGACGCGGTACGAAGGTTCCAGAGTATGCATGGGCTAGTGCAAGACGGTGTATATGGTTTAAAGACGCGCGCTAAAATCCTGTCATTACTATAGGAATAATATAGGATTTATGTTGAAATTGGTCTAATTTTGTCTAGTGTAATTTTTGTTCAAAAAAGTCTGCTTTTTATGTTGTTCATCTCCTTTTGATATGATAGAATGATAGAGCACCATGATAAAACATATTATACGAGGAGATGACAACATGAAGCAAAAACTTTCAAAGCTTATCAGTGCTACTGTTGCAGCTACATTGATTGCAACTGGGATTGGTTCTACTTTAGCAACAAGTAAGGCATCGGCAGCTACGCAAGGAACGGTTTCTCAACCATCTTCTACTTTCACAATGTCTACAAACTTTGAGCAATTAAAAAATGGTCATTCTGTTGATCGGGTTGAGCAACAGGGCGTTAAAGGTTGGATTGCGAAACAAGCGATACAGCTTCTTGCTTCCGCTATTCGTAATGGTGGAAAAGAGGTTTCAAAACTTGTTGGTTACCTCGATAAAGGTGCTGCAAAGGCTTTTAATAAAAATTCAGGTAAGATTGCCAATGAGTTAGATAAGATAGCAAAAATTCCTGATGTGACAGCTAATATGGTGAAGGATAAGCTTTACACTTTCTTGACAAAACAATTGAAAATGAAGGGCGGCGATGCGATGCAAATTGCTGATGCCGTTAAAGCAGTTGTGAACTGGCTTATCTTTTAATTAAATACGGGGGATTCCTCCATTTAAAAGGGGTATGTTTAGAATGAGTGAGCAACAGCAAATTCAACAGCTAAAGGAACAGGTGGAATTTTTACAAGAAGCAGTCCAATTTCTTTCGTTTTCTAAAAAGACGGACGAGAAATATGCTTTTTGGAATTGGCTTGTTCAAAACAACGTTTTTGGTGAATCTAGAATGAGACTAGATGCCCTTATGTTTATCTTAAATGAACGATTACAAGGGGAGCCTGTGTCAAAAAAAGACTTTCCACGTGTTTCTAGGGATTTACTTTATAAAGAAGGTTCTCCCACACGTGAGGAGGTCAAACAGTTGTTCATGGAAGCATTGGATACTGAAAATGAAGCAATGATTGATGATCTGTTTGAATCTTTACAGAGTCAAGGAATTCAAAGCGGATTAACTGAGTTATACTTTTCTAAATGTGTTTGAGCTTGAATT
Source organism: Shouchella lonarensis (assembly GCF_900096965.1). Taxonomy (GTDB): domain Bacteria; phylum Bacillota; class Bacilli; order Bacillales; family Bacillaceae_D; genus Shouchella; species Shouchella lonarensis. The sequence goes on from NZ_FMYM01000005.1 coordinate 58,459, forward strand.
TTTAAGCTGGCGCTTTAATCAGCGCTGGCTTTTTTATGCCCTGATATGTCTAATATTTCTTACTAATAGTGTCTTTCCTACTGAACGAAAGGAATCGACTTTTAAAGATAGTAAACAACAATATATGCTATCGGTGTCGATAAATGATGACAAAAACAGTGCCATAGATACTCTTTTGCAGTTGATAGCGCTTGCGCGGTGCGCTACAATAATGTTAAGGATAACGCGCTTTGTAAACACTTACAGAGGATAAGAAGCGGGGTGGGTCATGAGTAAAAAGAAACTGTATATTTTAATTGCGGTTGTTGTGTTTCTGTTGTTAGGGTGGTTTTCGGGTTTTTTAAAGGCGTTGACATGGCATTTATGGCTTGCTTATGGGGTTTATTATGGCATTGTAACTGGAATTATTGTCATTGCTTTTACTCTGTGGTTAACGAGAAAGATGTGGGTATGGTTGCCTATAGCTATCATTATTTTGCTATCAATTGGAGGATGTTATATGCAAGAAGATACGGATATGAAGAGAGCGGAAGAAGTAGCCAAGTCTTTTTTAGAGGAAAATTACATGGGTGTTGAAAGTATCAAGGTAACAAATAAGGGACGAAACCCCATGGGGCATATTTCGGTTGGTGGTTATGTTAATGATGCTCCTGAAATGAATTTTGGTGTGACTATAAATGATGAATTTGAAGTGAGTGGCGTTACTGAATCTAAGGTTTTTTTGGAATGGAATAAGGAGGACGAATAGATATGAGTAATAAAAAGTCAATTGGCGCGACTACTGATGCAGTATACCAACATCTTTCAAGTGTTACTTATAATAAAGGCGATGACAGTCCTTATGAGGTTGGTAAGTCGCTACGAATTCGTACAGATAAACCGGATGGTTCGTGGAGCTACGAACGTTGGGAAGTGGTCGATATAATCCAAAATGACACACACGATGTCCACGCAATCGCGGTAAAAAAGGGTGACGAAGTAGTCATCTCTTACCGTGGCACTGATGCAACTACTGATTCTTGGGCACAGTCGTACCGTAACAACATTAAGAGTGCACCTCCCCGAGAAGATGTTGGACATGATTTGCGGAATGCTCGACGTAAATTACAGGGGAAAGAGCCAATAGAGAGAACAGAAGAGCAAAAAAGAGACAATCCGTATGATGTAGCAAATAATTTCGCCAATCAGGTACACAAAAAATATTCAAATTCAAGAATTACTGTCACCGGACATTCTGAGGGTGGAAGAAAAGCGTTATATGTCCATGTGAATAACCCTAATATTGCCAGTGCTACTACATTTTCAACCCCATCTGCATACGATCTATTTACTGCTGAACAAAAAGAACGCATCAATGCCGGAGATTTCGATAAATCTATCAGGCAATATCGCGTGGATTGGGACTTTTTAGGAAACCTGCAAACATGGTGGAATCCAAAAATAGGAACTGAAATAAAGCTCGACACTGGAAGTATGAACATGTATGACAACCATTTGCCTAGAGCATACGATAAATTTTTTGACGATGAAGGCATGATCCTAGACGGTATCGCGCCCTACGACGGTTATCACCCTGATATTAGCCCAACTGGAGCACGTAACATGATGTGGGCTGGCATGAATTCGCCACGGACAGGCTTTGCGTGGGGCGTTTTAGGTACTGCCTTAGGTGGTATCGGTTTTCAATCAGGAATGTTGCAGGCGGCTATCAACATGATGTATCCACGGTATATGACTTTTGATATATTGACAGGATCATATGCGTTTGAGCGCGCAATGTTTATGATGTCAAATTCTGGTGCAAGTAACGTGAATATAATGCCTACCATATCTAAAATGCTGGCGAATGATCCCACTCTATATGACCGAATCCGAAGTGTTCTAGGTGGAGGAATGGGCGGCTCGTCTAGTCATATTCTAGCTAATGTACAGATTCTAAATGATTTCCACATGTTAATTAGGTGTTTGGAAAGCATTACTCCTCCTGCAAGACCGGGACATTTTATTAAAACTAAGTCGCCAGCACTCACTGAACTTTTGAGTATAGGCAATGAGTCTAGTCATTTAGCGAAAGTGTTTTTGACACGCTTAATTGACGGGGCGCACAGGGAAGTAGCAGCGCTCGAAAAGTATTGGGATAAAGATAAAGAACTGGCGGCAGCGCTAAAGTTAGGGTGAATAAGATGTTAACGTTTGATTTTGCAGAAATACATGACATGTTAGGTTATGAGATTGTTCGCCGACAACATTACATTGAAGCGTTGTCCGTTGCAGCAGGAGCCATGGAGAGAATAGCCAATTGTGAGGACGTTTTACAGGGTCAAGGTGGAGACGGCGTGCGTGCACTGTATGTGCAAGTAAAATTACCCGCAATTAAGAAAGTAATAGACTTTAATCATACCTACATAGAAGTATTGAGTAGGGCACAATACCGCTTAGCCGATCTTGATAATAACAATGCATTGTGGGATGAAGAATTTATCACGCATGATCTAAAAAATCAAGTGTCTACAATCAATAGAGAAACACGGGAATTAGAGCGGGGCTTTAAACAAGTCTCACTGTTTGTCTCTGATCTTGTCTCTCTTGGTCATCTGAACGCTCAAAACGTTTATCAAACATCCGGTGAAGCGCGTGACCGAATTAAAAAGCTGAGTACCTTAATGGAAAACTTTGAGAGTACTGTGTGCAGCTTGAACGCTGTTTTACGGGATCGTTTACATAGTGCGAGAGCGGCGAAAGGGGGCATCCGGTAATGAACGAGGAAGCTATGCGAGCAAAAATAAGAAATAACAGCAGTAGGATAACAGACGAAAGAATAGCCCTAAAACGGCTTCAGGGCGATGAAGAACGACTGATAGGCGCGCGCCGGACTTTAGATCAGTGGATAGAAGAGGTAAGAAGTCAATCCTCTCTGGTATGGAAGCCTCAAATTGACCCGCGTTGGAAAGGGAGAGAAGCATTTTATTATCAAGACGATGTGCGTATGAGGTGGCAGGATAACCAGCAGAAATTAAAGTATCAGTTTGAGGACGCACAAGGTAAAATTGATTCGGCGTTAAGTCGTGTAAGAACAGATATAGCAACAAAATCTAAGCAAATTAGTCTGCTAAGTGCAGAAATAGACTCGCTCTACTGGTCATTAAGGATGGTGTAACTGTGGATTCTAAGCCTAAATATGATTATGACCCAGAAAAAGCGATAGAAAAGCTTGAAACGGCGTACAAGCAATTTGATGAGATGATAAAGTTAGACATGTTTACACCGCATATGGTGGAGTCAGCCAAAGAGGCAGGTATTGAGCCGCCCCGTGTTCTTTTGGATATTGATGCAATGGCAGCAGAATTTAATCATGATGTAGTAAATTTTGTTGAGAATGCAAAAATCAAAATCCGCGCCAAGCAAAAAGAGTTGCGTGAATATCTGGCGAATGAAAGTGACTAGGTATAGCCCTGTCTTGGTGAGAGAAGGCTAGGTGCTGTACATATGGAGGTAAACGCGTTAAAAATTTATAGAGAAGGAAGGGGTAATCAATGTGGATGTTGAACAAGAAGTGAAGGACTTATTAAGGCGTATAGAGAATAGAACTAAATTTACTACCATTTATATGTGGTTTACAGAGATTTGTCATACAAAAGAGGGAAGGGAAAAGAGGATTGATATTTGGGTGGAATATATACGCATGGCTTGTTGGCAATCTATATACTTTCTCTTGTTGATTTCCTTTTGGTTTAAATTTAGTGGAATTATTTTCTCCTATATTGATGGAATGAAATCAGCTATTGGACTAGTAATATTATTTTTTGTCATTCCTGTTGTAATTCCAATTGCTATATTAATTAAACGTAGTGATACACTTGTCTGTTCGGCATATAACATTACGGGCGAGAAATTAAAGAGCAAATTAGACTGTTTCAAAAAAAAACTAGCTGAAGAAGAGATAAATAATTGGTTGAATAATCCAAAGGTGAATGAGTGCATTGTACGTAAGCATGCTCTTCCAATTGTGGAGAGGAAAATAGAAAGGGAGATAAAAAGAAAAGAAGAGAAATCTGTTTCAGCTTTTTTATCAAGTATGATCCCGCCTGCTGTAATTGCCTTCTCTGTTGCGTTTGTTACTTTTATATTTGATATGGGGAAAGTACAAATGTTGAACGATCCCGAAGAAAAAGAAAAGCTGAATGATCCTACTTTTGTGGACGTGATTGTCTCTTCTTTTATGATATACTTTTATATTATATTTGGGATGATGGTTTTTTTGGGAGGAGTTATTCATTTTTTGCTATTGCCTATGCGGCAAAATGGACCTAAAATGCGTAGACTGATACTACTGAAAAAGATTCTCTCTATGTATTTAGCTAAAAAAGATATGAATCGTATAATATGAGAAAGAGAATTTGCCTTGTTTGGCGACAAAACTAGACATATACAACAGGCGGGAACGTGCTATAATACAAGCGTCACCGCCTAGGTGATTTACGGTATAGGGAGGGCTTTTGCCCTTCTTTTTTATTTTGATAGGCAGTTTGTTGCGCTAGTAATCCCATTGTGCTATAGTAAATTTACATCACATCACCTTTTTCATATATGAATGATGTATTCATCCAGTAGGACTGCTCCTTGTTGCAAGGGGTGGTTCTTTTTGTTTATCGTCAAATAAATTCAGATTTATCTAACCTGTTAGTACCTTATATGATTACTGTGAGATGGTCACAAAATTAACCAAACGAACAAAAAAATTTACGACTTTATACGATTAAGAAATACAATTAACACCTATAAAATGCTTTTTTCATCAAAAAACACTACTTTATCTTAGGTTATTATGTGTTTTAAAGTCGTAAAAAGAAGATAACTTATTGTAGACATTGATCAATATTGTGCTAAACTTGCATTATAGAATAACTCATTGTTAATGAAGGGATGCCTATTCGTTACTTTTGCGTTAATTATATACTTTGTTTAGGGGGTGGTCAAAATGGTGTAGATTAGGAAGTTCGTGTGCATACATTAAATTTTGGAGTTTGTTGACGTTGTGATTCTTGTTGTGGTATTATTTTGATACCATGACAAACCTATAATAAGGGGGAAATTTTGCTCATGGCTATGAAATCGTTTTTAGCTGCTTTGTCAGTTTTGGTAATGTTTATGTTGGTTGCTCCTTCCTTTGCATCCGCTTCCACGGACGGTGTCCCGAACATGGAGTTAAAAAAGGACTTTGATGATCTCGGGAAATATGATGATGATATTATTGAAGAGCAAGGCTGGAAACTTTGGACGATTAAACAGGCGTTAAGGCATGGAGGAGATATTCTAAGTAAAATCATCAAACCATTGAGCAAAAAGAATGCTAATCTGGTAAAAAAGTATTCTAAAAAAATGGCTGATGGTCTGGATAAATTCTCAACGAAATCTGAAAAAGCGATAGCTACAGGATTCGAGAAGGTGGGAATTCCTAAAAATGCCGCAAAAACCTTGGCAAAGATTGTAGCTGGGTGGATTTTGTAAACTGTTAATAGAGAGCGTCCTGTTCTAAAGGGCGCTTGCTTTGCTTAACATATATACATAGTAAACGGAAGGGGAGAACAAAAATGTATAAAAAAGTAATTGGATATACGGCGGTACTCGCGGCAATTATATTGATGTATGTTGCAACTATTTTTCTCGCGGGAACGTTTTTCACCTTTATTCCGTTTCTTGCGATTGAAGTAGACTCGTTTTTCTCACTGTTCTTTTTCAGTATTTTTATTGTCTTGTACGTTGTTGTTGCTGAGATTGTAAACATTTTTGTGCGTGTTTTTGATTCTTTTGGTATAGATTGGTTGTCAAAAACATTTAGTAAAAATGGAACGGGTATATATATTCATGGGGGACTATCTTTCATATATATATATATCATAGAAATAAATTTTGACGGCGTAAGAATTCCTGTCTATTCTCTTGTGCTCTTACACTTATGTTTGATGTTAGGGGTTTATTTCTTCTTTAGGAGGAAAATAAATGATGATATTGAATCAGATGACATGGAAGAAGAAAGGCATCAGATGAACAAATAGGAGTACTCCCCCTTGCAAAAGAAATTTTCTAGCAGGGGGGATTCTTTGTTAATGGCTGAAATATTTCTATTTGTAGCGCAGAAACGCTAAATATTCACGTAACAATCTGTTTTCTTCTTCTGTAAGCTGCTCGTCTGCCAAAGGAAGGGTGGCATTAACAGTACGACCCAATAAATAATCGGCTGAGACGTTAAATGTATCACAAATTTTTATTAATGTAGATGTATCAGGGTTTCGGTTACCTGTCTCGTAACCCGACACAGACACCTTTGTTACTCCTAGCATTTGCCCAAGTTGTTCTTGTGTCAGTTTCCTTTTTTTTCTAAGTGCACGCAAGTGATCTGGTTTTATAGACATATGCAACTTCCTTTCGTATCAGCGTTTTTTGTGAGTCACCCAAAATTAAACTATTTGTATACCATTATACACCAGTCGCGGTAATTTTTTTATCTAAAAATAGCATTTCGTCTTTAAACGACAGAACAATACAAAACAAGGTTTTTTTCGCCGAAGGATTACTCTTTATAACGGCGAATAATAAACGAACGGGGATCATTATGAGATCTTTGTAAAAATTTGTAAGGGGGAAGAACGATGTCCAAAGATGTAAAAGCCGTAGAATTGGATACGGTGCGTGATATTACAGACAAAACGCGTGAATTGCTTGAATCAATTGGTCTGTGGGGGAAAGCTGATGCATGGACACCAGCAATGATGTGGCATTTAGCTAAAGGAGAAAATAGCGATGGTATAAAGATGCGTGATCAGATATGCTTTGAGCAGGTTATACTTGCTACCAAAAGAATGGTGCCGGAACGAATGATGGATTTAATGAATGAGTATATATGCGCTTTGGATCGAGAAAGTCGTGACCACTTGAAAGACGCAATGGAATATGCGACATTGTATAACCAAAAAGAGGTACTGCGGAAAATAATTGAGCGGAACCGAAATGATGTGCACTTAGAAGAGTGGCTAATGGTATATAGTTTGTTGTTAGAGGTTCTGGAAGGGAATTTGTCCTATAAAGGGATTATTAATAAGTCGCGCGATCTTGTGGGGCATGTATTTGACACGGTTTTAAAGACGCGGCTTGAATTATTAGAGGTTTATGCATATGAGCGGCTTGGATACACCGAAAAAGCCACATCTCTTATTGACCATCTTCCAGAGAAATTTTTACGCATTCAGCAAGGTTTCACGAAAAGTGTATTAGCCAGTCGTGCTGCTTTATCAATGGCAAATTGCTTGTTGTTTGTTAAAGGTGATTCAGAGAGAGCGCACCAGCAATATCTGTCTGCCGTGAAAAATGACTCCCCATCTGAAGTGATGCTTGCATACGTCAATCATGGATTAGGGTTATCCACACTTTTTTTTGAGGATGGACGTTGTTTGCAGTATATAAGAAAAGCTATATCCCATGCGAAGCAGGCGGGATTAACAGAATATGCTGAGATGTTGGAGAGGGAAGACTATCCTTTTATACGGAATGTTCAAGGGGAAAAATTTGACTTGACTGGGGTTGTACAGGAAGAGAAAATCCACCAATATATTGTTCGCGGTAATAGTGAAGAAGCATTGCGATTGATTGAGGAAGTGGAAAAACAGGGTAAAGATAGCGCTTTCTTGACATATTATAAAGGTAAAGCGACTAAAGATAAGTTTACCTTGGCGCGTGCCTTAGAACGGTTCGAGGTTGAAAGCAAACTACACTTGTTGCCGCTTGTTAAACGAGAAATTGGAATTCCTTTTAAAAAAGAGGAGGATGTGTCGTGAAAAATATGAAGAGGCTCAAGATACTTGTTGTTGGTGCTGTTGCCCTAAGCGCTGTTGTCGGTGCAAGTTTGAGTGGAGTTGTGGAGCCGCTCGGGCATAATGTTCCAGGTGCCGCTTCCACAATCGGCGTTGAAGGCGTAAAATCAGATGGGCACAATGTGCCTGGGTAATTGTTATAAACAGTTTCAATTTATGGGGGCTTCCCGCCCTCTTTTTTTTATCCCTATTTTACATTTATTATTTTTTAAACCATATTTTAGCGCGATAATGTACACTTTAGTGTACTGTAAAACATGTAGTCTGTATGATATAATTCGGGGAGCGGTTAATAAGCTAATTAATGAATATTCATTCCTACATTTTTTCATTATTCTTCATTTTGTAGTCATCTAGTAAGATACATACGGAAGGAGATGGAAAAGGATATTGCTTGAAACAAGAACGTGGGTTCTGTATAATGGTAGATGGTAGTATGAAAAAGGCGCTCCCTGCACAGGAGCGTTTTAAAAAGCGTTAAATGAACCAATAGGGGCGTTCCTTTCGAGGGGAGCGTTCGACTTAATAACTGGGGGCGTTCCATATGAGGGGCGCTTGAAGAGAATAAATGGAGGTTTGCACCACATGGAAAAAGTCATCATAGAGGAAGCTATGGAAATCACGGACGTATTAAAGAAGTTTTCTTCCACGTGCGAGGTGGAGGACATTTTATCAAAAGTTATTGCGAGTCATCAAGATTAGGTTTTTCAGACACGGCTTTCTCAAATGCTTTACGTAACTCTTTTATAAATATCTTTTTTTGTTCTTCGCTCAACGCTTTTCCTTGATGGGCGAAGGGCATTTTTAGTATTTCTTCGTCTGTTAATTGATCAAACTCGATCCTAAACCTTTCAGCATTTCGCTTGGAGGTTTCTTTATATTCTTCTGTCATGTCCCAGTACCCGCACACAGCCATCAATTCTTTATACGTTGTTGTTGTCAAAAGTGTAGATAGGGTTTTGACGGCTTCTAGGCTTGGCTTTCTTTTTTCTTTTTCAATGTTAGATAAAGTCCCCTTATGGATTCCAGACGCTGTTGAAAGGGAGGTTATTGTTTTGTAGCCACTTTTTTTTCTATGTGTTGCAATGAAACTGCCGTAACTCATGTTTTGCATTGTTCGATCATCTCCTATGACTTGTGATGGTTGTGGTCTATTTAACATATACAAAAAACAGAAAAATTTCCTCTAGTCTCATTTCTTTTGGAGCGTACAATAATAAAAGTAACTAAAATTGCATTAAAAAGTAACTAAAACTATATAACAGTATACCAACGGGGTTGCCTGTTTGCAACATTTTTTATTTCTGATGATACATTCAAAATAGCCGTAACCATTGGTATGACGGGAAATAAGCAAGCGTCTAAAAATTAAATAGGACTTTTACGGACATTTAAAAAAAGAGGGTTGCAAATTAGCAACCAGTCGTGCTATAATTATAATATCAAGTCAAGAAGTTGATTGAAATTGTTTTTTGGGGGTTTAAAGGGTGTCAGAGCGAGGTGTGAGACTAGATGTAAAAAAGCTAAAAAAAATCGCGCGGGCTAAAGGATTAATGAGACTGTGTGAGATAAGCGACGCTATAGGAGTTCATAGATCTCAAATATGGCGGTACAGCTTGCCGACTAATCACAAAGAATACAGTTCACCAAGAGGTCGCGTTATTGCTAAGATATTAGATTCATTTGATGCATCGTTTGAAGACGTGTTTTTTTTAGAAGAAATAGTTGCAAATACGCAACACCCAAAGGAAGCATTATGAAAGTAGAAGCTAACAAAAATGAGAAGTTAATTTTATATATTAGTTGGGAGGGGAAAGCATGAATGATCTACAAACAAAGGAATTGCAGGAAATTGAAAGCATTGACTTTATCGGCAACGAGCAAGAAAAAGAACGCTTTAAAATTACCGATCAAGCAAAATTGAATTGGGCGTTTAGGAAATTAGCCGTGCTTGATGAAAAGGAAAAAAGTGTGGAGGAGATAGCCGCTCAAGAGATGGAACGGATCAAAGAATGGAAAGAGTCGGAGCTTGCGCCTGTGCGTGATAAGCGGGAATCTCTTGAATCCTTGGTACAGGAATACCACAGTTTGGCACTGAAATATGATCCCACAGCTAAGACCCTAAAAACTCCACATGGTCGATGCAAAAGCATCACCCGCAAACCAACACCAATCGCGGCAGACAAGTACAAGCTGTTAGAGCATGTTAAGACGGCGGGCGCGACGGAATTTGTAAAGGTGAAGGAAGAAGTCAAGTGGAGCGACTACAAGAAATTATTAAATGTGGTCACGGTTGGCGGAAAAGAAACGGTCATTGACGAAAACGGGCAAGAGGTTGCAGGCGTAACTATCCAGCCCGAAACAACGACTTACAAGATAGACTTGGGGTGATAATACATGTTTGAAGTCCATACGGCACGCAGGGAAAAACAAAAAGCTATTGTGGGATTGATTGGCGCGAGCGGATCGGGCAAAACAGCAGGTGCGTTATTGCTTGCATTAGGTATGATGCGCGCTGCCTACCCAGATGCGGAAGAATCAACATTGTGGAGCAAGATTGGTGTGGCAGATACGGAGCACAAGCGAAGTAATCAATATGCCGACGTAAGTTTTGGTCAAGAGCGCATAGGTGGGTTCCAATATGTTAATTTTACGCCACCTTACAATACTGATAACTATATAGCCGCGGTTGAGTCGCTAAAAAAAGCAGGTGCGGAAGTAGTGATTATAGATAGCCTTTCCCATCATTGGTTTGGTGAGGGCGGGGTATTAGAGCAACACTCAAAAATGGGTGGGAACTCTTTTAAAAATTGGGACAGCATGAGTGAAGAAATCAAGAATCTTATAAAAATGTTGACGCATAACAATGTGCACATTATATGTACCTTACGCACCAAGCAGGAATATGGAATAGAAATGAATGAACACGGACGCATGCAGCCTGTCAAATTAGGGACAAAGCCAATTCAAAAGGCAGAGCTAGAATATGAATTCATGCTCAACTTTTCGCTAGACATGAACAACAAAGCTACAGCAACCAAAGATAACACGATGCTATTTAAAGATGAAGGAATGCGATTGTCTCCAGAAGTTGGAGAAAAGCTATACAAATGGCTTGAGCACGGTGTGGACGTAGCCGCAGAGGAGGAAGAAGAACGGCAAAAGTTACTCCATAAGATTGATGTCATCGTGACAGTTGAGGAGGACAAGCGAAAAATTCTAGATCAGATCGAGTTTAAAATGGGTAAGAAAGTAGCAGAATTCGAGCTTAAACACGTGAAATTGGCTTACGAACGACTACAATAAAATTAATATTGGGGGAATTATGATGTTTTTGAAAGTGAATCACAAAGCAGGTAGCGACAACAAAATAAAAGCAGGCGAATATGAGGTAATCGTCCATAATTGTGAAAAACGCCGAACGCAGAATGGTAATCCGATGGTTTCAGTGGATTATGAAATCCGTGAAGATGTTAACCAAGAGTACGGCGGGCAGAAAATCCGGTTTGACAACTTTGTACACACGGCAAAGACTGAATTCAGGTTTCAGCAGTTGTCACGTGCGGTACGTCTAGAGGACGGCATGCCAATTGAAACGGCAGATGATTGGATAAAAGCGGTAATGGGCAAACCGTTGCGAATTAAAGTGACCGTGCCGAAAAACGAAAAAGGGGAAGATGGATTCCCAGAGGTCAAGGAATATATGGAATCTCAAGCAGCACCTCCTGCACCTGTTAACGTTGGTCAGGGCGACTTTCCTTTCTAATTATCCGATCAATTGAGGGGCTTCGGCTCCTCTCTATAAAAAAGTGCATGGCTAATCTGGATTCTAACAAAAATCGGAAGGGATGAAATGAATTGAAAGTGATCGAGCGAAAAGGTCAGTTGTGGGTTGATAGTCGCGATGTGGCAGAAATGACTGGGAAACGTCATGACCATTTAATGCGGGATATTGACGGGTATAAAGCGATCATGGAGCAAACCCCAAATTTGGGGGCTGCTAGTTTTTTTCAAGAAAGCAGCTATAAAGCGGGTGCAGGGAAGAACTATAGATGTTATCTACTTACCAAAAAAGGTTGTGAAATGGTTGCCAACAAATTGACAGGAACAAAAGGTATCAAGTTTACTGCTGTCTATGTCAACGAATTTGAAGAGATGAAAAATCAGCTAAAAACAAAGGCTGCTCATGAGACACCGCAGACGCTCCCCGATGCGCTACGTATGGCAGCCGATGCAATAGAAGAAAAACAGAAGCTACAAATTGAGAATGCGGAGATGGAACCGAAAGCGTCCTACTTTGATAAAGTGATGCAAAGTGAATCGCTGTTGACGGTATCACAAATTGCGAAAGACTACGGCATGAGTGCGCGACAGCTTAATAGTATCCTCAACGAATTAGGCGTGCAATACAAACAGAATGGGTGTTGGTTGCTTTATGCCAAATATCAAGACAAGGGGTATACACAAACCAAGACGGAAATTATTTATGGTCAGGTTGTACTGTATACCAATTGGACGCAAGAAGGGCGCTGGTTTATTTATAACCTGCTAAAGCAAGAAAAGCACTTGGTGCCATTGATGGAAAGAGAAATAGAATTTGTATGAAGTCAGGAGTAATTTTTATAGCCAAAGCATAAGGCGCTTGTTTATCTACATAGGCGAGGGGAGGTAAAGCATGTATAACTTTACAAGTATACCGGACGAGCTTAAACAATGCCCACAGTGGGTGCTATGGCGCAAGGTGATCCCCAAGAACGAAGATAAGCCACGTAAAGTGCCGTTTCAGGTGAACGGTGCACATGCCAAGCCAAATGATCCAGAGACGTGGACAATGTTTACGGACGTGGTGCAAGCATATAAAAATGGCAGCTTCGACGGCATCGGGTTTGTGTTTACTGAATCTGATCCGTATGTGGGTATCGACATAGATCATTGTATAGAGGGTGATGTATTTAGTCCTCTTGCTCACGACATAGTGTACAAGCTCAACAGTTATACGGAGCGTTCGCCTTCGGGCACGGGGCTACACATTATTATAAAAAGCGATCTAGTTATGGGAAAAAGAAATACGAAGCAAGGCGTAGAAGTATATTCGCATGGCAGGTACTTTACGTTCACTGGAAACGTAGTGAATGCCGTAGATGTGGAAGAGCGCACGGACGAGATTAAAGCTGTTTTGGATGCCTATATACCGGACAAACAATCCAAGTATCCACAATTTGTGCAGAGTAATTCACACAATCCACAGCCTAATGCATTGTATGCCAATCTTAATGACCAAGAGTTACTAAATAAAATGTTTAGCAGTGCTAGAGGTGCGGCCATAAAGCAATTGTTTGACGGTCACCTAATAAATGATGATCACTCTGCTAGTGATATGGCGTTATGTAACCACCTAGCATTTTGGCTGGATAGAGACGCGGCACATATGGACGCAATATTCCGTCAATCGTCATTGATGAGGGACAAATGGGACGAGCAACGAGGGGACAACACATATGGTGCGTTATGCATCCAAAAAGCTATATGTGAGTGTAACAAGACAATCAGTGAGTATAAGCAGGAGAGACAACAGGAGAGAGCACAGACAGCACAAACAACAAAGCAGGGCTATGCAGGGACTGCACCGGATGCACAAAATCAGCCACAATTTAATTTTACGGAGCTTGGAAACGCAATGCGAATAAAACACCATCAAGGGCACCGCATCAGGTATTGTGAGGAACTCGAATGGATGATCTGGAACGGTAAAAAATGGCGGCGGGATCGCGCGGGCAAGATGCGCGTTATTGCGTCGGATGTTCTTGGTAAATTGCACGAAGAAGCCGATAAAGTGCAGGACGAAAAAGAAAAGATAAAAGCAAAAAAGTGGGCTATGAGTTGCGAGTCACGCAAGGTAATTGATGCTAGCATTGATCTGCTTAGCTCATATGTCCCTGTTGAAAAAAGAGAATTTGACCAGCACGAAATGCTATTAAACTGTTCGAATGGTGTAGTTGATTTGACAACGGGAGAGGTTAAACCGCATGATAAAAATCTTTACTTAACACAAATGACAGATGTTGAATATGACCCTGATGCCATATGTCCTACGTGGTTGAACTTTCTAAAAACCATTATTGTGGACAAGTCAGGGAAGACGGATACTGAAACGCTAGGCTACTTACAAAAAGCGTTTGGCTATGCGCTAACTGGTTCTACAAAAGAGCAATGCATGTTCTTTTTCCACGGTGGGGGCAAAAATGGTAAAAGCACGTTGGTGTCCACTTTGCAGGAAGTGTTAGGCGACTACGGCAAACAAGCGGATTCCAAGACATTTGTCAAGAAAAAGCACGAAGGAGTAAGCACCGATATAGCTATGTTGGACGGAAGTCGATTTGTGGCAGTGTCAGAAAGCGAAGAAGGGCAACAACTAGACGAATCGTTAGTCAAACAATTGACGGGAAGTGATAGTGTCACGGCGCGATTCTTGTTTAAAGATAACTTCACGTTCAAACCATCCTTCAAAATCTTTTTTAGCACTAACCATAAACCCATTGTGAAAAATGATGACGAGGGAATATGGCGGCGGGTACATTTGATCCCATTTAACGCATATATACCGCCGAAAAACCGTGATTTTGATTTACCTCAAAAGCTAAAGGCAGAGTTATCAGGCATACTTGCTTGGATGGTGCGGGGGGCGTTGAAGTGGCAGAAGGAAGGCTTGGAGAAGCCGGAGATGGTGGAGCAGTCCACACGTGTGTATAGAGAGGAAATGGACATTTTAGCGCCGTTTATAGATGAGCTATGCATAAAACACACCGAAGCAAAGATAGAAGCGAAAGCGTTACATGGGCACTATAAAGATTGGTGTTTTAAAAACGACGAAACGTTAAAAGCAACATCTAGCCAAAAATTTTACCGAATGCTGGAAATGCGCGGATTCAAGAAAGAACGTGGAAACTACAATAAAATGTATTTTTATGGAATTGGATTGAAGAAAGACTACATTCAACTTGTCAGAGATCAAAAAAGTAACACCAAAAAAGAAAAAAGTAACACAAAAAGTAACACCGATCGGACATTTATTGAAGTGAAGCTAGACGGATTGTGAACATGCTAATCCCAATAGCGCCAAGGGTTACAATGATAATTTTTAATGTGCTTATTATAGTCAGTGTTACTTTTGTTACTTATGTTACTTTTTTTCTAAGAAAGTCCTATAGAGATTTTATATACAGGGGTTATGTAGTACGTCCTACTGTACTATAGAGAAACTAACTTATCGGCAAAAAAGTAACATTTGTAACACCAAGTACCTAGAACCCTTGGTATATAAGGGATTTGTGGGAATGGAAAAAGTAACACTGAAAATTAAAAAAGTAACATGGTGATCTTGAAACCATTGATATATAAAGGTTTTTCGGGGATTGAAAAAGTAACATCAAAAAGTAACACGAGGAGGGCAGTAATATGCATCCCAGTAAAATCATCAACTCTGTGGGAGTGGAAGGCGGGTCAATCGAGTTGGTTAATGGTGGAATAGAGATCGTAAATTCTAGTCGCGTGAGTGAAGCGTTGAAATCATGTGTTGCTGAAAATAAAACGCGGATCGCTAAATATTTGCGGGGCGATTACTCACCTGAAAAGGCAAAGATAGATTATGTGAATGATAAGTTGGTGGATTTTATGACTAACTATGAGGTCGATAATCCGAAAGCTATTGACGAGTTTTTGAGGGCAAATGAAAAAGTGATAGCGCTAATCATTGAGCGCATGCAATTACTCTATGACAAGGGTTGGCAACCTGTGGAATCAACATCGAATTATGAGCACGATAAGACGGACAAGCTGGCGGCAGAAATTTATCAACGCGCCGTCGACTACGGCAACAGCAGGAAAAGGAGGGCGGGATAGTAGTGCTCACGTACCGTTACAGTAAAAGCGAGATAGAAAGGATCATTGAAACGATTGTGATCACTGTTGACACACGCGAGAAGAAAAATGAACACATTCGGGAGTATTTCGCATTAAAAGGAATTCCTTTCGTGAACAGGACAATGCGTACAGGAGATTACGGCTGCTACATACCCGCAAATGAGGACATGGGCATTATGCGAGACTTGCACGTTAGCGGATGTGTCGAGCGAAAAGCCACGGTCGATGAGCTTGTAGGGAATTTCTCTTCCAAAAATCGTACAAGGTTTGAAAATGAGTTAATACGAGCGTCACGGGCACCATTTACGTTATTAATAGAAGACATTGAAGGTTATCGGAAAATTTTAGAAGGCAATTACAGGAGCCAATACACACCGCAAGCGTTGCTGGGCAGTCTAAAAAGTTTTGAAGCACGGTACGGATTTACAACGTTTTATATTGAGCCTGCTTTAACAGGCAATTACATTTACCACCACTTCAAATACCTTGTTAAAGAGTTACTAAAATCCTAACAACAAAGGAGACATGGAAATAATGAAAGCTGATCCGCAAATTTTAGGACTGAGCCTTAAAAGTATTGATAAAGGCGCTTTAGTCGAGTCAATCAGGGAGAAGGAAGCGCAAGGCTGGGAGTGTATCACTCCAATTCGTGAAAAGGGTCTTTACTTCAATGCAAAAATGATTTGTCGTAGGCAACAACTGTGGAATAAGGAGACAGCGCAATGAAACATGATCCAGTGCGACCAACGTACTACATGGGCACGATTGAAACACTAGCTTATATGGAAGATAAAATGAGCGCGGAAGCGTTCGAGGGATTTCTTGCGGGAAATGTAATCAAGTATATCAGTCGATACAAGCATAAAAATGGTGTGGAGGATTTGCGCAAGTGTCAAGTGTATCTGGCAAAACTAATCGAGCAAAAAGGGGGACAACGGACAATGAATAAGAAAATTGAGCGAGTACAACAATTCTTGGAAACGACAATCAAGGTGCAACATGAGCAATTATATAAAAATGGATTCAAAAAAGAGTGCGAGCTTGATCATATGGACGGATTTATGTTGGGTCAGCTAGAACTGGCACGGGAGATTTTAAGACGCTTAGAAAAGGAAGAGACAAAATGAGAAACGATGAAAATTCACTCAACGAACTAAAAATGGTGATGCTCCATTACCAAGATGACTTGAACTTTGTTATGGAAAGCATTGACATGGAGATAAATAATTGTGAAAGGCTAGGCACGGACGACACACTTTATCAACATGAACGCGCGTACCACAAAGGACAACTTGCGATGGTTGAAGAGGTTCTAATTTTGACCGAACAGATGGAGCGAGGAATAAGATAGGGGTGATGGGAATGGTTGACTTGCACAAATTAGACTTACCAGATTTAGACAAACAGGCAACAAGAAAAGAAATTGAAGATGTGTTTGAGCAGTATCGTTTATATAAACATTTTGATTACGAAGAGCGTCAGGTTGGTACAACATCGTTTCTAAAAGATATTGTTGTTAGCCAGAGCGGGACAAGTGATCAAACCGCAAGCATTGCAATTCATAATGTAGATACTTCTGTTGATCGAGAAAGATTTTGCGAAAAGGTAGAAAGAGCGGTACAACGATTGCCCGAGATGGAACGTTTTTTAATCGAGAAGAGATATATGTCATCAGATGCGGAATATTTGACAGACACCAAGGTTTATAATTATGTATTTGATCCACCAATCGGTGTGAAGTTTTACTATAAGTTGCGCTGGAAGGCTTTCTATAAGCTGGCACTGGCGTTGGACTTGGATGTGGTGAGTGAGTCGGGGAACAATTGACTTTGACGCAAATGTTGACGCAAAAATTGACGCAAAACCTTGATAAACTAGCATAAAATATAGAAAGTGATTTGCATGATTAGCTGATTTATCAAGGTTTGGTGATACTGCATTATAAAAGAGAACACGGGCTATTTGATATTGACAGGGTGGAGGTCACTGGTTCGAGCCCAGTACGGGTCATCTCGGGAAACCCTTGGTAGAGCAGGGGTTTTTGTTTTAATCGTTTGCAAAGATAATTTCACTGTGCTATACTGGCGGTGCAATAACATACGGGTCTTTAAGGGTGGTAGCACTTCCCATAGAAGGGAGGTGTTGCGTGATGACAACATTTGAAGCGCTGATGCTTATGTTTGTTTTTGGCGGTTTGATTGTGTCAATTACATCGCGAGACAAGAAATAACCACCCTTAAGCGCTGCTAACGTAGTAGGGTGGTTGTGTACCTCAAATTAAGCGGCTGTCCCTCTTAGGGAGTCCGGTTATTGCAGACCATGGGTGTTACTAGCACCTGTGGTCATTTTTAGTTTATGCATCTCTTGAGTTCAGTATACATGCAGTGTGTGGGATACGTCAACTGTATTTCCGGTGTGCAAAAACTATATATTTTGATAGTGCTTACGTCATGTGTGTTATAAGTGAAAACAAAGCCTTCTCAATATGCAAGCTAATGTTGTTTTTCCTTATTTAGAAAGATAGATGGATTTTCTTCTGCATCTGTACGTTTTATAAGTGCTTCTTTTAAGTTTGGGAATCTTCCTAAATAGATCTTTTGTCCCCCTATGGTTGCATAGGCGTCCCATGTGTTTGTAGGTTTGTGAAAATACACCCCTCTAATAGCAGTGGCAATGGGGGTATTTGGATCTTTTTTTCTTGTTCGTTTTTGATCTTTGTGGTGATTGGACAGTGATTTTTTTGGTCCCCTTTTTAAACAACCACAGGATTTGGTGTTGCCATTCTTTAAGCTCTCTCCTCGCACATCAACACGGTTTCCACATTGACATTCACAACGCCAGTATACGCGACCGTTGCGTCTTTCCGCTCGTTCCAACACAGTAAGCTTGCCGTATGCCCCTCCCCGTAGGTCCTTTATTCGATTACAGCCACATGATTTGCTATTTCCAGCCATAAGTCCTTTCTGGGCGACTTCTCGTTCGTTACCACATGCGCATTTACATAACCAATATCGATCTTGTTTACGTTCAAGGGCTTCTTTTAGAACAGTCCACTTCCCAAATTGTTTACCTGTCAAGTTGACTAATTGTTTTTCGTTTAGTCTCTCTTGAAGAAGACACCCACAAGACTTGGTTGTTCCTCCTCTGAGAGATGTTTGTAAGACTTCCTTTTTTTTTCCGCATATACATGTACAAATCCATACACGGGCATTCTCTCTCTGAGGTGCTTCTGTTAATACTGTGAGTCTACCAAATTGTTGTCCAGTTAGATCGATCTTTTTTCGTATCATATTACTCACCTGTCGTAATACCTCTCACTTGTTTTTGATGAACACATTGTACCATGCTGCTGTTAACGCTGTCAAAAATTGAGAAGATGTGCATAGCTAGTTCGTTTCAGCAGATTTTTTGTCATAAAGAATAATATTATATAAAATAATAAATAAAAAATTTACTTTGTGGCAGGAAAATGTTCTTTTATAGCGAAATTAATTAGTGGCGTAGTAAGTGCCAAAGAACTAATCCATATTTAGAATCTTAAAAATGGATGGGGGGATGTGGTGAAGCGTTTCATTTGGTGGCAAATTTCGTAATATTGCTTTACCTAGAATTAACAGAAAGGTGGCGGAAGAATGAAAAAAAATTGTTAGCTGCAATCTTAGGTGTAGGTGTTGCTTTCGGTACGATGATTGGTTCTTCAGCAATGGCAGGTCCTCCTGCTGGACAAGAAGGGAAAGTATTGGCGGTGGAAGTTAGTGAGCGCGAGGTGGAGCCCGGTGCGATCCCAACAGTCATTGCGGCGCCGCTTGTTGTCAAAGCAGCAAAAGTTGCCGGAGGGGCGTTTGTAGCTGGTGTGACGGGCGCTGCAGGCGTGGACGCTTACAACTGGGCTAAAGGGAAATTGGCTGGAGAGCAACAGCCGGTTATTAATGCCCAAGCTGATTATGAGCAGGTGAAAGTGGCGTTTGATCAGTAAGAAAGTTTGGGGAAGCAGTCGCAAACTTGTAAATTTAACAGTGGAAAAGGGGACTGGTTGATCATGAAAAAGAAGCTACTTGCTTCAGTGTTAGGCGTGGGGGTTGTTTTTGGATCAATGATTGGTTCTTCGGCAATGGCAGGTCCTCCGGCGGGGCAACAAGGTGAGGTCATCACCGTAGAGGTGAGTGAGCATGAGGTAGAGCCAGGAGCTGTGCCGACATTACTTGCAGCCCCAGTTGTTGTAAACGCAGCAAAAGTTGCTGGCGCCGCATTTGTGGCTGGTGTTACAGCAGCAGCAGGTGCTGATGCATATAACTGGGCTAAAGGAAAGCTGTTCGGTATTACACCAGGAATTGAAGGTGTCGAAGCAGACTATGAGCAAGTGAAAGTGGCGTTTGATCAGTAAAAGTCGTAGGGAGGGCCTTTTTGGCCTCCCTTGATTGATGATTGAAAGGGGAATGATCTATGGTAAAAAAGGTGATCACACTTGGAATGTTACTAGTATTTTTCTTTCATTTTGCGAACACAATTTTGTTTAATAGCCCATTAAATCCAGTGAAAGCAAAGTATAGTCAACATGTCTTTCAATATATGGACCCGTTGTTTATGCAAAATTGGCGTCTGTTTGCACCAAATCCGGCGACGAATAACAATGATTTTTATGTGCGGGCCAAGCTAAAAGATGGTGATGAGGTGCAGGTGACAGACTGGATTGATTTAACCTCACACATGATTGAACGTAATCAAGCTAACCGTTTCACCCCGTATAATCGGATTGTGCGTATCCAGCGTGGGGCTGTCACAATGATGGGTGAAGATGATGATTTGCTTGTAACACTACACCGCAAATCTGACCAAAATGAAGAAGCAAAACAAACATTAAATGATCTTGAAAATGAAGAGAGGATGACGGAGCGTCAAGCGTTCGCGGACAAATTACTGACACGCTACGCCCAAGCTTATTTAAGGAGCTTATACCCGGAAAAAGAGCTCGTTGAAACGCAAATTATGTTACTTGATACAAAGGCCGTTCCTTTTTCTAAAAAGGATGATGTTCACTTCGAGCGTGAGCAGAAGGCTTATGAATTCACATGGCAACCAGCTCAAAAGGTCACCCCGATGTTTTAATTTAACCGTGTGAGGAGTTGATGAATGTGTTTAATCGTATTGCACAATGGAATCAAACGCAACATATGTTAATGGGGGCAAGCTTGCTTCGGATTGCTTACGGGACGATTTTACTGTACATGTATTTGATGCACTATGCACAACGCGCTTTCCTTTGGGGCCCGCATGGGATTTACACATTAGAGGATTCGCGAGTGGATGCGTGGTTTAACACAAGTTTTTCTTTATACCATCTGCATGCGTCACCATTATATTTTGAAATCATTTTTCATGCCGGGATTCTTGTGACGTTGTGGTTTATCATTGGGTATAAAGGACGCATAGCTAGTATTGTTCAGTTCATTTTTGCGTGGTCTTTATTCGCGAGAAATAGCGTCATTTTAGACGGTGGCGATAACATTATGAGTTTGCTGCTTGTCTATCTTTTGTTTGCGAATATGACAGCTTATTTTTCGGTCGACAGTTATTTAAAGCAACGCCGAGGTGAGCCAACGCAAATTACAGTGCCTCCTGGTTTTGCGCATATGCGTATGCGTAACTTGTTTCATAACTTAGCTATTTTGGCGTGTATGTTGCAAGTGTGTATCATGTATTTCACATCGGGTTTGCACAAAGTCATGGGAGAGCTTTGGCAAAATGGGACAGCGATTTACTATATTTTGCAAGTGAATGAATATACCCATCCATTTTTCCAGCAACTCATCTCTTCTTCGGAATTGCTCATTGTTGCCGCGACATACGCGACCATCGTTGTGCAAATCGCTTATCCTTTTTTGCTCGTCAACCATCGGACGCGGTATGTCGTGATGGCAGGTGTGGTTGGTATGCACGTAGGGATTGCAGTGGTCATGGGTTTATTTACTTTCTCTTTTGTCATGATCGCAAACCAGTTGTTATTTTTGCGTGACCGTGAGTACAACGCAATCTCTCAATTTACAAAACGTTGTGTAGAAAGGATCAAGCAGCGATGGCAGCGCAAAAATGAGCAAGTGTCTGATCCGGTACGAGAAGGGGTCGTATCTGCCAAAATCAGTGTTTTCTATGATGGTTGGTGTCCGGTTTGTCGCAAAAGTATGACAAGGTTACAGAAGTGGGACCGCAGCAACCAACTAGTTTTCCATTCTTTCCGGGAAAAAGAAGTATTGACACGCTATCAGCTCGATTTTGAGCGCGCCGAAAAGCGAATGATTACGCGGGAAGAACGTAGTGGACGTATGTATGAAGGGATTGAAAGTGTATGGCTCATTGCGCGGAAACTGCCTGTTCTTTGGCTGTTTGTGCCAGTCCTATGGATCGCGATGGTGCTCGGGTTTGGTCAGCGAATCTATGATTTTCTTGCGGAACGGCGCGCGATTATTCCAGTTGGCAGTTGTGAAGAAGAAGCATGCGAATGGCAGGAATCAGAGCGCCACATACCGTAATATAACGAAACAAGAGGCTCATACTTGTAGGTAGCTGCAATGTGTGAGTCTTTTCATGCGAGTGAATCAACTCAAGAGATGAGGGAGCCGATTGAAAACATTTACATATAAATTTGTCTTTCAAAACCGTCGCAGTCATCAGATGAAATTGTGGTTGTCTGACTTGCCTATTCACCCCCATCAGACGACGAATGTTTGCCTAGAAAATAGAAAAGCGGACGAAATCGTGCCGGTCGACATCGCTGGCAATCGTCTTTCTTACTACGCGTTGGCACCAGGAGAAACAATTGAAAAGGTATATGAAATCACGGTCAAAACACGTGACGAAGGACATGATATCCCGACCTTGTCGACGGAAGAACGCAATTATTATTTGCGGTCATCTACTTTTATACAAATTAATGAAGAGATTTGTCAGTTGGCGAAAGAAGTCTGTGCAGAACTCATCGCAGATGAAGAAAAAGCGCGGGCGTTATTCGACTATGTGCGATTAAGCTTTCACTATAAGCACCCACCAAAAGAGCGGGGCAATTTGGCATTCTTACGGTTGAAGCAAGGCGATTGTGGGGAATTCTCCTTTTTGTATGCCTCGCTTTGTCGTGCTGTAAACATTCCGTGCCGGGTTGTGTTTGGCGCGTGGGCAGTTGGGAAGGGCCTTCACGCTCATGCATGGAATGAAGTTTACTTGGAAGAGAGTGGATGGGTGCCAGTCGATTTGAGCATGGCAAACTTAAGTAAGCGCGAGTGGTGGAACAAGTTTCTTTCTCCGTGGCCTTTTTTGAAACCAAAAGCGTATTTCGGTCGTATAGAAGAACAGCGGATTATTTTTTCAATTGAGACAGAACATGATCCGATGGGGCGTTATCCGGATAGTGAAGAGCGTAACAGCGTCACTTTCCCAGTGAATAATTGTCCTCTTTCATGGGGGCGGGGGTTGCTTAATGGGAAAATTCCTTATTTACAACCGGTGTATTTTTATGAGGAAGAGCCACTCAAGATGCCACTTGGCAAAGATTATGTTGGTTCATGGACAATTTATGAGCAAGGAAAACAAAAAGGCTTGCAATTTATAAAAAATGTTGCAAGAAAGTGTTTTCTTATTGCGGCAGTGTTGGTCGCGATCACGTACATACTTTCGTGGATCACGCCGTTGCAAACATATACGTCGCTACCCTTTTCTGTTTGTTTGCTTGCTGCGAGTGTGTTTTCGGTGGCAGCAATTATGCGGCGCGAGAACCGCGTTCTCTATGTAGGCGTTTTAAGCATTTGTTTGCTTTTTCTACTGTTGCCTGTATTATAGCGAGTCATTATGAAGTTGGATAAAGGAGGGAGAACAACATGCAATATAAAGTTGAGATAATCCAACCAAAATTGAGTGGCAAGAAATTAGCGATCAATATGGAAGATCTATTAAATGAACATGCGCAAAATGGGTGGACGCTTCATTCGCTTGTGCCACAAGTGTCTACCTTTGGTGGGGTAGATCATTATATTTGTGTTTTGCAAAAAGGGTGAGATGTCGTGTTATATTAATGGAAATAAGACGAGCAGTAAAATATTAAACAACAAGTGAGAAATGATTGGCGGCCAAATAGACTTCGTATGTATGAAGAGCCAACCCCAGCCAATTCCACACACAAATGCAGCGGTGGAAAGTAATACATTTCCCGAAGCGAGGTGGGCGATGGCGTACAACGCGGCAGCAATCACCACTTTTGAAGCAACCGACCATTGGTAAGGGAATTTGTTGATCACATAACCACGCCAAAAAAGTTCCTCCGCTGGGATAATGAGGATAAATAACAAGGCAAAATGCCAATTCTCTGTTGGACGGACGGTTGAATAAAGCCGCTCTAATGCGTCTAGTAGCGGAAGGCCTGTTGTAATGATGAGTAATTTTCCAATCGCAAAGCAGATGTATAGCAGGATAGCCGTGAGACTTGCGACTGTCACATGTATCAACGTTGGTCGCCTGCGCATAGGAATATGACTAGAGATGAGCGCAATCGTTGCAAGCAGTGTGAGTGTGAGGGGCAGTAAAAGCCAAAAGTCAAGTGGCTGCCAAACGAAGCTAATGGATAACATTATTGTGGCGAGGATGAATATGGAGATGAATGTGAATGACATTTGTTTCCCCCCTTTTTTTAATGTCTTATCTTATTTACTATACGAAAAAGTGGTGTAAGAAGGCAATAGGTTGGCGGAAATGAAGTAACAAGGTAAAGGAGGAGATCCTGGTGCCGAAACATTATGAGATACTAGAGAAAACAAAGGTGCCAATGACAAATTTTGAAAAGGTTGGTTATACCGTTGCGGCCCTGATACTTGTTGTCATGTGGATAGGATTAGTCGTTTGGCTACCGTATTTACCAGAAGAAGTCCCTCGTCAGGTGTCATTTACAGGGGAAGTTTCTTACGATTCAAAGAAGATGCTATTGTTTCTCCCTAGTATCGCATCATTGATGTTTATTATTATAGCGCCAATGCGGTTCGCGGTCAGCATGATGAACTTTCCGGTCCGGGTGACAGAAGAGAATGCAGCGGTGCTTATTCGTTATAACCGTCATTTAATGGTACATACGCTGTTATTAGTGATCACTTTATCTGTAATGATTATACTCGCGAGTATCGCTGTTGGCTATGGTTGGGGGGCATCCCTCCTTCTTCTCAGCACTTGTCCATTCTTTGTCTGGATCATCGGAGTGTTAATCTATTATTATAAGAGAATGAAACAGGTAGGTTAAGGAGAGAGAAGCGAATGTCTGATCAACAAAGAGTAGCAGCAAAAGAAGCAGCAATGCAATTTGTGGCACAACACTTCCCTCATTGTTACGGCGCTATCCTTGCTGGTAGTGTTGTAACCGGACAAGCGACAGCGACATCTGATCTGGACATGGTCCTCTTTGAGGAAGATGCGCAGTCATCTTATAGAGAATCACTTGTGGCTTACGGCTGGCCGGTAGAAGTATTCGTGCATAACTTACATTCATATAAGGAGTATTTCGCGTCTGATGTTAAGCGAGCCATGCCGTCATTGCCGATGATGGTTGCACACGGGCTTGTGTTAAAAGGGGCAAGCGAATTAGCGCCGATTCGTGCGGAAGCACAAAATATACTGACCGGTGGTCCGGCGGCGTGGTCAGTAGAAGAGGTGCGAGCAAAACGTTATTTTATCACCGATGTGTTAGATGACTTTATTGGTTGTCATAACAAAGGTGAAGCGATATGTAGCGCGCAACTGTTATTTACGCGGTTGGCAGAGTTTGTCTTAAGGACAAACCGCTGTTGGATTGGCGACGGAAAATGGTTGCTGCGCGCGCTTCGTAAGTATGACGAGCCATTTGCACATGACTTCGTAGCTGCGTTTGAGCATTTTTATAGTACGGGTGAAAAAGAAGCAGTCATTGCTTTGGCAGAGCGCGTATTGGCTCCGTATGGTGGACGGTTATTTGCGGGGTTTTCGGTTGGGAAGTGATGAAAAGGAGGGGGAAAGTTTGAGCGATCAATGGTTGACGTGGATCAAGCAAATACAGGCGTTAGCACAATCTGGCTTGCATTTTTCAAAGGACGTTTATGATCGTGAACGTTACGAGACATTACGCGCGTTAAGTTATGAGATGATGGCAGCATATGCACATACAGAAATTGGACACATAAAGAATTTGTTCGTAAATGAAGTAGGGTATCAAACGCCTAAAGTTGATGTTCGCGCCGTTGTCTTTCAAGAAAATAAACTATTGATGGTGAGAGAGACGCATGATGGGTGTTGGGCATTGCCGGGAGGTTTTTGTGACGTTGGCTTGTCGGTAGCAGAGAACGCCGTTAAAGAAGTGGGAGAAGAATCAGGTTACGAGACAGCGCCAGGAAAGTTACTCGCGTTGCTAGATATGAACAAGCATCATCATCCACCGCAACCATTCCATTATTATAAAATCTTCATTCAATGTCATCTCATAGGCGGAGAAGCAGTCAAAGGCATAGAAACGAGCGATATTGGCTTTTTCACCGAGGACCAACTACCGCCGCTTTCATATAGAAGAAATACGACGGCGCAACTCGCAATGTTATTCGAATTTTTACGTGATCGACATAAAGAAGTGATCGTCGACTAATCAATATGTAAAATGATTGACGGAGTAAAAATGGTAGATTAAACTTGTATGTAGTAGGATAGCGGGTAAACTCAAGGTGGCCTAAACCTCCCTGCAGAGGGAGGTGTTGCGTCATGATGGAGGAATTAAGGTCGTGGGTTGAGGTCTGTCTCAAGGTTGCGAAATTCGTTCTCGAAGTCATGAAGTCGAAGAAAGACGACAATACCCACCGTTGAGTTTGACAGGCTCCGACCGGTGGGTATTTCCAACACTTGCAGGGCGGTCGCTCTGACCGCGTCCTACGACCGCTGGTTCATCACCGGCGGTCATTCTCATTTTATGCATTGCTTGACTTCATTATACATACTGTGTATCTGTCATGTCAAGGTACACCTTTAAATGGCATCAGGAGGTCTATGAGGGTTCTCATAAAATAGAATATCTATCCAATAGTATACGTTGCGAGAAAAACGCGCGCGCTTTTGATAGAATGGCGCTATACACATTAAAATAAAGGAAATCATACAGGTGATCCCATGAGAACATTATTAATTGACAACTATGATTCTTATACATATAACATTTATCAACTAGTTGCTGAAGTGAGCGGAACGGAGCCGGTTGTTGTCAAAAATGACGCGTGCAGCTTTGAAGAACTAGCGGTACATACCTTTGATCAAATCATTATTTCCCCAGGACCGGGGCGACCAGAGCGGGCAGTCGATATGGGCTTGTCAAAAGAGGTAATCGAAAAAGCACGTGTACCGGTTTTAGGTATTTGTCTCGGGCACCAAGGGATTGCCTATCACTTTGGTGCAAATATTGTTCACGCACCGGAAGTGATGCACGGGCGCTTGTCGCCCATTTATCACAATGACGATCCGCTTTTCCGAGGGATTCCACAAGGAGCAGAAGTCGTTCGTTACCATTCCCTTGTTGTGGAGCAAGAAACGATTCCTAAAGATTTAGAGGTCATCGCGTGGACAAAAGCGCACACGGTGATGGGGTTGCGTCACAAAACGTTGCCGCTATGGGCAGTACAATACCATCCAGAGTCGATTTGTACAGACAGTGGTAAACGTCTGCTCACTAACTTTTGTGATTTAACCCGGTCTTTTCACAGAAATAAAGTAGCGGCAAAGTGTCAGCCGCCCAAAGTGGACCGGTCGCCGTCACTCATCCAACCGTCATCGGCTTTCCAAGTTACGGTAAAAGAAATGCCTTTCCACCGTTCGGAGGCTGTGTTCCAAACGTTGTTTTCGAAAAGCAAGCACGCTTTTTGGCTTGATAGTAGTAAAACGGGTGACGCGGCGCGTTATTCCTTTATGGGTGATGATGCGGGGCCTAATAGCCATGTTGTCACATATGATACGTCGACCGGTATATTAAAGTTCGTTTTTAAAGATAGAGAGGAAACGCGTCAAGAAAGTATTTTCTCTTATTTAAAAAGGCAACTGCATATGTTGAAAAGTCATGATGAGTGGCCTTTCCCTTTCCATTGCGGATACGTCGGCTATTTTGGCTACGAACTAAAAAGAGAATGTAACAACGTCACCAATATTTATCAGGCCGATACACCAGATGCCGCATTTTTATTTGCGGATCGTATGCTTGTTTTTGATCATGTTGACGAAAAAATGTACGCTGTTTGTTTTTCTGGAAAAGAGGATAGGACATTACGAGAAGCGTGGTTCTCAGAGATTGAGAATCATCTTCAAAATTTGAAAGACCCGCGCACACAAACGAAAAAGGGAAAGCCTTTGTCGACCACCTGCAACAAAAGTTATCAGCAGTATTGTGCTAATATCGAGAAGGTCCAAGCCTACTTAAAAGACGGGGAGACATATGAGTTGAATTACACAACGAGACTACGGACGAATCTTGACGTTGCGTCACTTGATTTGTATCAGCATTTACGGAGAGTTAACCCGGCTCCGTATGCGGCATATATGTCTTTTAATCGTTTGTCCGTGTTATGCTCTTCACCAGAGAAATTCATCACAATTGATCGGCGTGGGCACGTTTGTACGAAGCCAATTAAAGGGACGATGCGGCGTGGCTCGTCACCTGAAGAAGATGAACAATTGAAAAAAGCGCTGGAAACGAGTGAAAAAGACCGGGCTGAGAATTTAATGATCGTCGACTTGTTGCGAAATGATCTAGGGAAGCTATGTCAAGTCGGTCAAGTACGCGTCCCGCAACTGATGGAAGTTGAAAGTTACCAAACGGTTCACCAACTCGTATCAACTGTTACCGGGATATTGAGAGACGGCGTAACCGCAATAGATTGTATTCAAGCGACATTCCCGGGCGGATCCATGACCGGTGCGCCAAAGGTGCGGACAATGTCATTAATTGATTCATTAGAAGGAGAGTCAAGAGGAATTTATTCAGGTGCAATCGGTTATTTCAGCTTAGACGGGACAGCCGACTTCAACATCGTGATTCGGACGATTGTGCTTGAAGAAGGTCGTGCCACGATCGGCGTTGGTGGTGCGGTGACTGTCCAGTCTACCGCAGCAGGAGAGTACGAAGAAATGTGGCTAAAGGCGTCGGCGCTCGTGCAAGCAATGGAAGAAGTGTCTTGTAAGTGAAGAGACAACAAGAAGGCTGTTAATGAAAGACTTGTTGTAGCCATGTTTGTACACATAAAAAGGTCAGCCAAGTCGCGGCGCCGATCAGGATTGCAAGCCAGACTGGTGCCCCTTGCTTCATCGTGATATAAACGGCAAACAACAACGCAGCTGTTGCAGGCAAACCAATCAAGACCCCTAGTGTAAATTGATTGAGGTGCGCACGCGTCTCTGACTGGATTGTCAGCCAAAATAAGCTAAGTAAACTGACAAGGGGCAAGGCAGCAATGAGCCCACCGTAAGTTGGGGAACGGCGGCTGATCTCGGTAATAACGGCAATGATGACGGCCGAGACAATGATTTTCAGGAAGAAAAACATCGTTTCGCCTCTTCACTCAGTCGCTTCAATGCGTGCGCAGCCATATCTCGTTCTTCCGTACTTAAATGGGCTAAAACGATTGCGAGTTTTGTTTCGTCTAAATGTGTATGTCGCAATAATGCCTTTTCTCCTCGTGCAGTTAAAGAAAGAAGCACTGTTCTTTCATCATGAGTTGCGCGAATTTTTGCGACGTAGTCTTTTTTTACAAGCCGTTTAATGTGTTCTGATGCTGTATTATGAGAGATCTCTAAAAACGAAGCGACATCACGCACGTTTGCAGCAGGTGTCTTACTAATATGTTGCATGAGTCGAATCATTTGGTGGGTAAGTTTCTCTTCTCCGTGGTGGTAATGTAGATAATAATAAATGTCTGTCCAATAATCATTAAGTGTCATGTTGATGATACTCCTTTTATGTCGCTCGGTAAGAATATATCTTATTATACGATATAATGTCTTTTATATCAAGAAAGAGGTGTGAAAAATGAAGGCGATGATTGTCGTTACGTTATTTTATTTGTTCATTGCAATAGGATTAGAAGTAAATGGTGTCCAGATAATTGGAGAAAACGCCTTATTTGTTGTTGGTGTCAGTCTTGCGTATTTATGGGCGATTGTAGGCGTGGTATATGGATCTACCTATCTCAGAAAAAAGCGTGCTACATCTCGTGAAACCTTCTTGACAGAGGTTGCGGCCACGGCAGAATCTTCTCAAGCGAACAGTATGGAGTTTATGTTGTATGCAATTGGACTTTTGTTCTTCGGTGGGTGGTTTCTTGCATCCTTTTTAGGAGTAGAGGCATTTGTTGCCTATGAATCATGGGAAAAGCTTATGAAATGGCGGTATTATGTGCCTCTTTTTGCGCTTGGTTATTTTGTGGTGATTGTGGGTTTTTATCGGATTATAAGGAAACTATTTCACAAATAGGGAGAAGAAAAATGACCCAGAAGCAAACACGGGCAGAGAGCAAGGCGTATGGAATTTATAAAGTTTATGTAACAATTTCCTGCACGTGTTGTCATGCACGAGGGGGGTATGTTACTGTAAAAGTGGATGAACACTCATTCATAAAGGACAGGGGTGAGAATATGAGGATTGCTGTGACTTATAATGTGAAAGAGTTGCCAGTGGGTTATCGGATGCTTGTGCTGAGCAGCATTAAAGAAGCTTTGAAATTAGGCGATAAAG
Organism: Shouchella lonarensis; assembly: GCF_900096965.1. GTDB lineage: Bacteria > Bacillota > Bacilli > Bacillales > Bacillaceae_D > Shouchella > Shouchella lonarensis. The sequence continues at coordinate 89,005 of NZ_FMYM01000005.1, forward strand.
CTTATTTTGAGCGGTTGTATGCGAGTAAGGAACGTCAAGCAAAACCTTTTTCCTTTGCCACATTTTTAAAAGAGTTTTCTTATGAGGGTGAAAAAATATCGTTATCAGAAATGACAGTTACAGTCAGTTCGCCTGATATGGAATTTTTGGTCCATTTGTTTAATGGCTTGCAACAAATGAAGTGCTACAAGATGAGAACAACGGAGTGGCATATGCGGGAGATGAAGTGGTTGAAAGAAGTTGACATCCAGCGGGAGACAGCATATTTTCGAACAATGGCACCGTTATTAGTTGAGGACCGGTTTGGGCGCCCAATTCACCCGGGAGACACAGCATATATAGAAGAATTATGTTATTACGCAATCACAAGAATTGAAGCGTTAGCGGGACGCAAGCCGTATCGCAGCATTTCAATTACACCGGGAAGGCTGAAGAAAAGGGTGATAAAAGAAAGCAACACAACATTTCGGGCACAAAGGTCAAATAAACATCTCATGTTCACTGCTTATCATGGCACATATAAAATCTCTGGTCATCCTAAGGACTTACAATTATTGTACCAAGGAGGACTAGGTCGTCGGGTTTCTCAAGGGTTTGGATTGCTAGAATATGTCGGAGAGAAAGGTGCTTGATTGAAGGTGTTGGTTTAATCCGTTTTTTATTCCATCATCCTGAAGAGGAGGACACAAAGATGCGAGTATGTGTGTGTTTATGTTCGGAACATTTACAAGAAATCTTAAAGTATTATTGTGGTTATTTATTGGAGTATGACGATGTCTCCGAACGTGCCCCGAGTCGGGTGCAGTGGGGTGATCCTTTGAGCGACTTTGTCGCTCCCAATTTTTATTTGAATGTAGTGGGTTATAAGCTAAGTTTCTGAGTCTGAACATTGGCATTTGTCATCGTTTCATTGTAAAGTATTTAGTAAAAATATAAGTGTGGTTGGCTGGTGGACAACAGGGGTGGATGCTTTATGAACCGAATTTTAATTGTGGATGATGATGCACATACACGACAGCTGCTTAGTCAGTATTTAGGTGAAGCGGGTTATGCCACCGATGACGCGTGTAATGGGGCATATGCGCTTCAGTTATTAGAAGCGCGAGATTATGCACTGGTTGTGTTAGATGTGATGATGCCGGAAATGGACGGATATGAATTGATGAGACAGATGAGGGGGCAGTTTGATTTGCCGGTGCTGATGCTGACGGCGAAGTCGGAGCTTTCGGATAAGGAAAAAGGATATCAGCTCGGGATTGATGATTATTTGGTAAAGCCATTTGAATTAAAAGAACTGTTATTTCGCATTCAAGCGTTGTTACGGAGGAGTGGACAAGGTGGTGACAAGGTCATCAAGCTTCGTGGTGTTGTCATTAATCAAATGAACTATGAAGTGCAAGTGAGCGGCAAAACGCTTTTATTACCGTTAAAGGAGTTTGACTTACTATACACACTCGCTGCAAATGCGGGGCGCACGTTAACGCGTGAGCAGTTGATTCATCATGTGTGGGGTAGCGGATATGATGGCAGTGATCGCACTGTCGATGTGCATGTAAAGCGATTGCGTGAGCGGTTTGCCCCGATGACAGATGATTTCTCAATTAAAACAGTGCGGGGGATTGGCTATATGCTTGAGGTGCAATCGTAGTGCGGTCGTTATATGGAACATTTGTCGTGGTGACGCTTGTTGTGATGTTAGTGAGTGGTTTGTTTGCCTTTCTCTTGTCAAATGTATACTATCAACATGCATTAAAGCAACAAAACAATGATAAATATATTGAGACGGCAGAGGAGATTACAAGAGAGTTAACGTCGCAAACAGAGGTAAATATTGATGCGTATTTGGCGTTTGTGGCGCGGATTGGCTATCAACTGCATCTTGTGCGTGAAGACGGGGACGCATCTTTTTATGGGGAAGACTTTCGTGACGTAAATTTAGGTGAGGACACAATCGCGCATGTGCTTGCAGGAAATGTCTATCACGGTATGGCTGAATTTCCGAAAAGAACGTTTGTGACAGGTTTTTTTGCAAATGAGCTGAAAAATAGTGTTGGGGTGCCGTTCACTTATGAAGGCGCGAAATATGCATTGTTTTTGCGCCCCGATTTGACTTTTCATTTTAATGAAATGCGGCATTTATTTGCTTGGCTTATTGGTTTGACTGTGCTATTCAGTTTGGTGTTTGAATTGATCCTCGCAAAATATGTTATTCGACCGGTGTCCCAATTAAGCGAAGCAACGAAAAAAGTACAACAAGGAGATTTCACGCTACAGTTGGATGTCAATCGGAAAGATGAAATGGGCGAGTTAGCGGAAAGTTTTCAGCAAATGTCAAGTCAGTTGGCTAAGCTTGAAAACATGCGCAATGAATTTATCTCCAACATTTCTCACGATATTCGTTCACCGTTATCCAATATTAATGGCTATATGGAGTTGTTAGCGAAAGACGACGTGTCTTCATCAGACAAACGAACGTATGTCGCGATTGTACGAGAAGAATGTGAGCGTTTGTCTAATTTAACGACGCAATTATTATTGTTGTCATCACTCAATCAAATGACGGATATGTCCGCAAAAACCTCTGTTGATGTAGCTGCCCAAATCAAGTCGTTAGTGAAAAAGTACCAATGGAAGTTGTTTGAACGGGAGATCACAGTACAATATGAGCTAGCAGATGGCCTTGATTACGAAGGGAAAGAGCCGTTGTTGCTCAGTGTTTGGGATAATTTGTTTAGCAATGCCGTAAAGTATAACCGGCACGGCGGCAATATTTTTATTACGCTTGAGAAAAAAGCAGGCGCGATTGAAGTGTCTTTTCGAGATACTGGTGTCGGATTAAGTGAGGAACAAGTGGCACGGATCTTTGAGCGCTTTTATCGAGGCGATGCCTCGCGGACAAAAGAAGTGGAAGGATCAGGTTTGGGACTCGCGATTGCCGAAAAGATTGTGTCGCTACATGGTGGGGAAATTTTGGTCGAGAGTGAAATGGGGATCGGGACAACGTTTATTGTCCGGCTGCCGCTTCAGTAACAACTGTTACCGTCTATTCATCGTCTGTTCATATTTCTTGAGTAAACTATTATGTATGAATGTGATGGGGAAGGTGAGGCGTGTGAACAAGTTAACAAATATGTTGGCGAGTAAGCGTGGAGCGCTTTTGGTGCTCGTTGGCTGGCTTGTGTTAATGATGGTGCTCACGATGGTTGCACCGTCTGCGAAAAAGGAAGCAACGAGCATTTCCAGTTCGGGGTTGCCGGAAGGTGCGCAGTCGCTTGTAGGGGAGGCGCTCTCTTCTCGTTATTTCGATGAGCAAGAAGGCGTCCCAGCATTATTTGTTTATCATGCGGAACGTGGCTTAACAGAAACAGCGCTCGCCCAAGTTGCCACATTCACCGCCGATATTGGTGAGAAAGGTTGGCCGGAAGTAGCGGCGGTGCTGCCGTTTGAACATATGCCGGACGAAATACAGGCGCAATTTTTATCGGATGATCAGTCCACGCTCGTGCTCCCGCTCTTTTTACAGGAAGGGCTTGAAAGTAGCGTATTGAGTGAAGTACTCACAAAGCTGGAGGGTCATTCAAAAACATTTATTGATGCAAATGATGTGACGTTATATGTGACCGGACCAGCTGGGATTGCGACTGATGCGACCGCGATTTTTGCAAATGCCGATTTGACGTTAATTTTCACAAGCATTGCGTTAATCTTTGTATTGTTGATCGTCATTTACCGCTCACCGATTTTGGCGATACTCCCGCTTGTTGGTGCGGCAATTGTGTATCAAGTGATTGACGGCTTGTTAGGCATCGTTGCTAAAACTGGAGTGGAAATTGAGACGCAGGCGCTCTCAATTATGTCAATTTTATTATTTGCGGCGTTAACCGATTATGCGCTGTTCATTGTGTCACGGTTTCGGGAAGAGCTACAGAAACAGGCGGATACATCTCGCGCGATGAAAAAAGCGCTCAACGGTGTCGGGAGTGCGATTTTCTTTAGTGGAACGACGGTTATCGCGGCGTTACTCATTTTGTTTGTTGCGACATATGGTGTGTATCGCAACTTTGCACCCGTATTTTCAGTGGCGATGGTCATGATCTTACTTGCCGGTTTGACGTTGTTGCCCGCACTGTATGTGCTTGTCGGGAAACGCGCGTTTTGGCCGTTTATCCCAAAAGTAGGCCCGTCTCCGGCTTCGGCGAGCAAAATTTGGGGACGGATTTCAACGTTTGTGACAAAGGCACCGATGGTGAAAGGGATCGTTGTGCTTGTCTTGTTTTTAGTCATGGCTGTCAATGTCACACAAATTCAGTTCTCCTTTAACTTAATGAAGTCATTCCCAGAAGAAACGCCGTCACGGATAGGGTTAGAAGTAATGGAGGAGAAGTTTCCCGCTGGCGCTTTTACCCCGACGACAGTGACAGTTGATGCACGTGAAGGAGAACGGTTAACAGAAGAACGATTGTGGGCATTGCATCGTGCATTGGCATTACAACCGGGTGTACGGGAAGTGGATGCACCGATCATTTCGGAAGTTGAGCCGAACGTGGCGACGTTGGAAATGCGCTTTGAGAACGATCCGTATGATGTACAAACACTAGCGCAACTAGGAGAAGTCGTCGAGCAAGAACAGGTGTTGCTGGCGGAAGCAGGTCTCGCTGATACGCGAATGTATTTTTCCGGTGAAACAGCTGAGCAAGTCGATATAAGGCAAGTGAATGAGCGTGACCTGTTTGTGATTTTACCGCTCGTAACACTCGTCATCATGCTGTTATTAGGTATACAAACAAAATCGCTCATCGCCCCACTTTACATGATGTTTTCGATTTTGTTATCGTACGGGGCGTCGCTCGGTGCGAGCTACTTTATTTTCCAGCATATGCTCGGGTATGACATGATGAGTTACCGCATCCCACTGTATACGTTTGTTTTTTCAGTTGCACTTGGGGTGGATTACGCCATCATGCTTGTGACCCGAATTCAAGAAGAAATGCGTGCGCATCCATTGAAAAAAGCGGTACAGATCGGACTGCACACCACGGGCGGAGTCATTTCTTCAGCGGGTCTCATTCTCGCAGCCACTTTTGCGGTGTTAATGACGCAGCCGCTCCTGGAGTTGTATATGTTTGGCTTCATTGTCGCGCTTGGGGTATTGTTAGACACCTTTGTCGTACGGACGGTTTTAGTACCGGCGTTAATGATCCAATTAGGGAAATGGAGCTTTTGGCCGCGGAAAAATGCTGGTGAGCGTGTCGATGAGAAAAGTGTATAAGTAGTGAGAGAAAAAACGCTTGAGTGAGGAGGCTTGAGCGTTTTTTGGGAAGAAGTCAATTGTTATAATCCAGGCCTCTATAAAAAAGAAGCTATTAGTAGAGGGGATGTTGTTAACTCGGTGGAGGAAGTTCACAACAGAGAAAACAGAACAATTCATCGATAATTTTTCTGATAGCAAAAAGGATTCTATACGCATAACCGGTTATACAATAGAAGGAGATCAGATTAATGTTTGGGTTCTCTAAGAGAAAAACGTTTGAGCGATTGATAGCTCAAACGTTCTTTCTTGGGTGAAAGCGAACGTTATTTCCGCCAGAAAGTCGTGCAACCTTCTTTTTCGGCTATATTAAACGCAATCATTTTCTCAAGCAAGGAGAAATCAACTGGACCAGCCCACGGAATACGCACCAACTGTTTAGTGTGTTCATAGCCAGCTGCCACAATTGTATCGGAAAAATGATCAATCCCTGCTTGTTCGGGGGAGGCAGCTAGATGATGCTTTGATACGCTAAAACCAATAATAAAGGTACCGTGATCGGTAAACATCGGTTGGTTCCATTTGAATTCCGGCACTAACTGTGGAAATGTTTTCTTAACCCAATGTAAAACTTCTTCTATTCGCGCGCGATGTTCCGGTTTTTCAATACGCGCTAAAAATTCCGCGAAAACGTTCATGTTGTTGCCTCCTTGTAAAGGTGCTTAGCGGTTTTTTGAAATAGCACCTATTTCCCTATACATATCGTAACAACTTAAAACTGATATGACAAGCAAAGAGAAATGCTCGACTAAAGAAAATCGAGCGTGAAAGGTTGACGTGCACTTCTCCATATATTCATTGATGAGAACAATGCAACCGCATCTTTGTCGCAAAACGATAGGTGAGGAAAATAGACGTGGCAATGAGTACGATGCTGGTCCCTACAGAGAGCAACAGAGAGGGTTCGATCCGCGGAAGACCGAATACAAGTGGAAAAGGTTCTCCCCATACGTAGTCAAAGAAGGTTATGAATCCATGTCCGCTGACGATAAAAATGATGAAGACCCACCAGTAGTGATGAAGAAAACGGTAATAACTTGCACTAATGGTTGTGCCAAGGAAATACAGCAAGCAACCTTTCAAGAAAAACGTGATCATGAGCGTCAAAGCTTCACCGTTTAAGTGCAGCATCGTTGCTTGTGTAACTGCTTCGTGTGTAAGATGCCAAATAGTAAAGAAGACCGTTAAAGTCGCATTAAATATGAAAAGCGCTTGGGTAATCCCGATAAAATAATCACGTCGCGCCACACCTCGGAGGACATAAGCTTGCACCGCGCTGCCCATTGTGAGTAGTCCAAGAATCAAATTGTAAATCGTCGTTGTTTGTAAGGCAGCGTGCAGGGGCACTTGTTGTGTATTATCGAGAAAAAGATAAGCGCCATAATAAACGATAACAAAAATTGGGATAGCCCAAAAGGCTGTGTATAAAAAGTAGCCAAGCATTTGTTTTCTTACTTGTTGGATCACATTCATGATGTCTCCTCCTTTGTCAAATGAATAAACAATGACTGTAGCGTCATCGGTCCGATCTCTAAGTTTTGCGCGCACGCATCTGCTTGTTCTGCTTCACTGAGTGGCGTGTAAATCATCGCTGATTTTGTATTCCCCAGTTGTTCGGTTTGTAACACGTGTTTCCCATCGATAAAACGATCGACTTCTGTACCTTTGCCAGTAATGGTTGTGCCTCGCGCTAATAAGTCTTCTGTTCGCTCATGTAGGAGGAGTGAGCCTTGCTTGATAATCAGCACTTCTTCAAATAAGGTATCCATCTCGGAAATGAGGTGTGTCGACAGGATCATGGTCCGTGGATGAGCCATGTAATCTAACAGTAATTCTTTGTAAAATAAATCCCGTGTCGGTGCGTCCATCCCTAAATAAGATTCATCAAAAAAGGTTACCGCGGCTCGGCTGGCTAAGCCTAAGATCGCGGTGACGACAGCGGTCATGCCGCGTGACAAATCTTTGATGCGCCCTGCCGGATCAAGCTGGAAGCGCTCGAGTAGTTGTAAGGCATAATGATGATCGTAATGTGGCCGAAAAGAAGCTTCATGTTTGAGCCATTTTTCTAATGTGCGCTCTTCGGTTCCTGAGCTGAATACTTCTGGACGCACAAAGACCATTTTTGTCATCGTCTGCGTGTTTTCAAACACGTCTTGCCCATCAACCAAGATGTGCCCTGTTGTTGGTTGTTGAAAACCGGCGAGCAATGATAAAAGAGACGTTTTTCCAGCTCCGTTTCGCCCGAGTAGTCCGTAAATCTTGTCTGTTTCTAAAGTAAAAGAAATGTTTTTCAATGCTTCTTTTTCCCCGTACTGCAGGGAAATATTTTTAGCTTCGATCATGCGTCATCCCGTCCTTTCAGTGTCATCATCATGTCATGTATGTCGTCAATCGATAGGTCAAGCTTCTCTGCTTCCTTCATTAAGTTTGCTACGTGTTCTTCTTTGAAAAGACGTCGGCGATGGAGAAGTAGTTTTTCACGTGCGCCAGATGTCACAAACATGCCAATCCCACGCTTCTTGTAAAGAATCCCGTCATCCACGAGTTGATTGATTCCTTTTAAAATCGTTGCGGGGTTAATTTTGTAATGAAGTGCGAGTTGATTCGTCGACGGTGCTTGTGCTTCTTCTTGTAAGGAACCATCGATAATCGCATCAGCGATCATTTCTTTTACTTGGAGGAAAATCGGTTTTTTATCATCGAATGAAGGACGCATGTATTCACCTCCATCTGTAGGTTATATGGTTAGTTAGTTATGTAACTAACCATATAACAGGCAAAGGAAATTGTCAACAACATTGTGATTGAATGCATAAAAAAACAGCCAGCCTGTTTGAATCGGGTTGGCTGTCGTCATCTAACGAGGTGACCAGACAGGCTTTTCAATTAAAATTTCTTGTTCTTGTTGGCTGAGAAAGCGCTTTAGTTTCGGTGTTAGGCGCTTTTCATCTAAGTTCGTGCGTAAGTAAAGGTGGGAAAATAGCCTGCGATAGTTCAGGAGAGTAATAAGCCGTTCTTCTAGTAGGACGGAATCAGGGTGTGCGGTCTTGTAGCCTGTGTGTAAGCCTGTCCATAAATCGTGCGCCAAAGCATTCCGCTTCTCTACCTCTTCGCGCGGGAACACATCTAACGTGTGATAAAGGGCGATTGCTAAATCGTAAAGATACCAATGTTTTTCTCCGTCTCCGAAGTCAAAGCCGGTGATTTTCCCGTTATGCCAATGAAAATTATGGGCGTGAAGGTCACCATGGATGACGCCGTAGTCCCTTTTATCGCGGGACCAAGATTGTAACGTGTCTAACGCCTTCATCCAGTGTGCATGGAGTGGGTCATCACGGTCAGGTGTCAAAGAATCCCACCATGTATGCTTGTCAAAATCGGGGAAGTCAGGTAATTCTGTTGGCACATGAAATTGCCGCGTTTCGCGGTGAATGGCACCTAAAAATGCCCCCCATTGTGTAAATAAATTGGCGTGTGGTTCCCACTCTTGAATCATATTTGGTGGTGCGCCAGCGACTTTTTGTGCGGCGGTCACGATGAATGGTTGCTCCGCTGTTTCAATCGTTTCGATCCAATGATTTGCGTGAGAACGGATCGGACAAGCGAGGGAGAGGCCACAGGTTCTGAGATGTTGTATCCAAGCGATTTCTCTCTTGCTGGCAAGTAGTTGTGTTACTGGAGAAAATTTGAGTACAATCCCTGGTTCAGGAAGTGGAGAGAGAAAGACATTTTGATCAAAACCTCCTAATGGTTCAATTGATTCAGGGTCAAGAGAAAAACGGGTTGCAGCTTCGTTCAGTACAGATGTGGGAATCATCATAGCGCTCCTTTTCCTGTTTTTTTGTCAACATAAGTCGTATAGTGTAAGTGTATCATAGCAAGTTAGGAAGGGGTATTCATTACGCTTGTCTCACTTAAAACTTGCAAAATTCTATCATTTGTGGTAGAATGCTTGAGTCTTATTTTCCAGTTAAAACATAGTCACAGATAAATAGAAAACTCCGTGTCTCTTTTCCATCAAGAGGATACATAACAAACATAGAGACATTTCTTTGTGAGGGAGAGTGACTTTTGTGAGAGTCAAAAGTCATGACATTTTATAAAGAAAAAGGAGCTGGAGAGAAATATGCAATTAAGTAATACAAGTTGGAAACAACAATGGTTTGGCAACGTACGCGGAGATGTGCTGGCAGGGATCGTTGTCGCGCTCGCATTAATTCCCGAAGCGATTGCGTTTTCAATCATCGCGGGTGTTGATCCAATGGTTGGGTTATACGCATCGTTTTGTATCGCGATTGTCATTGCGTTTGTTGGTGGGCGACCAGGTATGATTTCTGCGGCGACTGGGGCAATGGCACTAGTCATGGTGACCCTCGTGGCCGATCACGGGCTAGAGTATTTACTGGCTGCAACAATCTTAACAGGGATTTTACAAATTTTGTTCGGTGTCTTTAAATTATCACGAGTGATGAAGTTCGTGCCGCGTTCAGTGATGGTTGGCTTCGTCAATGCGCTCGCGATTTTAATTTTTATGGCGCAACTGCAACATTTTGTCGATGAACCGTGGATCATGTACGGGCTTGTGGCGTTGACACTCGCGATCATTTATTTATTCCCGCGTTTGACAAAAGCAGTGCCATCAACACTTGTGGCCATTATTGTCGTGACAGCGATTGTGTTGTTCTTTAATATCGGCATTCGTAACGTTGGCGATATGGGCGCATTAACACAATCATTGCCGATGTTTGCGTTACCGAATATCCCCTTTAACTTAGAAACGTTATGGATCATTTTCCCATATTCGTTAGCTTTAGCAATTGTCGGTTTGCTAGAGTCATTACTCACAGCAAACATTGTCGATGATATGACAGATACAGATAGCAATAAAGATCAAGAGAGTCGCGGACAAGGGATTGCGAACATTGTCACTGGATTTTTTGGTGGGATGGCTGGTTGTGCGATGATTGGTCAGTCGGTCATTAATGTGAAGTCTGGTGGACGAGGGCGTTTGTCTGCACTAGTGGCCGGTCTGTTCTTGATGTTTCTCATTTTGGTACTCGGAAACATTGTTGTACGAATTCCGCTCGCAGCACTAGCGGGGGTCATGTTCATGGTGGCGATTAGTACATTTGATTGGCAGTCACTAAAGAATTTACATCGCGTACCACGGACAGATGCACTTGTGATGGTGGTCACTGTAGCGACTGTCGTCATCTCACATAACTTGGCGTATGGTGTATTTGCCGGAATTTTACTCAGCACGGTGTTTTTTGCGGTAAAAATGTCGAAGGTACGTGTGAAGTCTCGTCTGGATGAAACGACGCGCACACGTTATTACACGGTGCATGGTCAGTTGTTTTTCGCCTCGGTGACAGATTTTATGGCGCAAATTGATGTGACCGAGAAGGTTGAAGCGGTGGAGCTTGATCTAACGCATTCACACCTTTGGGATGACTCGGCGATTGGCGCGTTAGACAAGTTAGAGATGAAATTTGCACAAACCGGCGTTTCCGTCAAGTTTAAAGGATTAAATGACGAAAGCTCGAAATTATTAAGTGAGATTGGTGGTTTATCCAATCAGTCAGGACATTAAATGTGACGAGTGAAGCGGAGGAACATAGATGTTTAAAAGAGTGTTAATCGCAACAGATGGTTCTGGAGCAAGCAGTACAAATGGTGTTTTCTTATCGCGCGCATGTGCAAATGGATTTGGTGTATTGCATTGATGGTGAAACATCGAAAGCAGATATGTTGCGTCACGGTGATGCAACGACAGCTGATGTCAAACGAAAAGAAATGTTTGCTGAGAGCTTATCGTACTTGGCAGCGCAGCAAATGTCTTCCCAAAGTATATTTTTACACGGTGCATCTGCAAAAACAATTTTAAATTATGTGAAGGAACATCCGTACGACTGTGTTGTTGTTGGGAGCAGGGGACGAAATGAGTGGCAGATGCTCGTGCTTGGTAGTGTCAGTCATAAGCTCGCAAAGTATGTAGAAGTACCATTGCTAATCGTGAAATAAGAAGGGGATCACCGCATGTCGGTGATTCCTTTTTTAGAAGGAAGAAAATAGTGGAGTGGCGAATATGATTTTAGATGGTTGTTCTATATCTGCAGTTGGACTTAGGTGATCGTTGACTGTCGTCTGAATGATGACATATTTGGTTAAAGGCCGTGCCGTTTATATAACGAGAGAATATAGTAATCGTGTAGGTGCTCTTTTTAAAATCAATATGGAGGAGGAGAACGTGATGTCTGTTGGTGAATCTTTTGAGATCATTCAAGATTTTATTCCTGTTGGAAGAAGTAATCGACCGGGATATGCGATGAATCCACGCTATATTACAGTTCATGAGACGGGGAATACAACTGTAGGTGCGAATGCAGAAAGGCACGCTGCATATGTGAAAGCAACGGGCCGTCTCGTTTCATGGCATTTCACGGTTGATCAAGGGCGCACAATTTATCAGCACTTGCCGTTAAATGAGACGGGTTATCATGCAGGTGATGGAAATGGACAGGGGAATCGAAACAGTATTGGAATTGAATTATGTGTCAATCGTGACGGGAATTTCTCACAAACACGCGTCAATGCAGCGAAGTTGATCGCACATTTGATGGAAACGCATAATATTCCGCTGGCAAACGTAAGAACGCATCACAGTTGGTCGAAGAAACAGTGTCCAGCAAATCTATTAAATGATTGGCCTCGTTTCTTGCAACAAATTTCTGAGGCAGACGAGCTTGATTTTGAACAACCTCATGTACCAGATCGACCTGAGGTACCTGATCAGGACGATCCGCCTGATGGTCAACGTCGTGTTTTACGTCTACAAACACCGTATATGCGAGGAGAAGATGTGCGCGAATTACAGTCAGCGCTTGTGCGAAACAATTTTTATCCGGATCGTCATGGACCAAATGGTGGTGTAGACGGCGTTTTTGGTCCAAAAACTGAGAATGCAGTTCGGCGTTATCAAATCATGAATGGATTAAAGGTTGATGGGGTGGCTGGAGCAGAAACATTTGCTTCACTTGGATTGAGTGATGCTGTCGGTGATGATCAACCGGACGGAGGAGGGAGTGAAACGCCTCGCGTATTACGTTTACAAACACCGTATATGCGAGGAGAAGATGTGCGCGAATTACAGTCAGCGCTTGTGCGAAATAATTTTTATCCGGATCGTCATGGGCCAAATGGTGGTGTAGACGGTGTTTTTGGTCCAAAGACTGAGGATGCAGTTCGGCGTTACCAAATGATGAATGGGCTGAAAGTAGACGGAATTGCAGGACCAGCAACACTTGCCTCACTGAATTTAACTAGTGCCAATGACCGTAAAGAAGATGAGGTACGACAGCCTCGTCGCGTGTTACGCTTGCAAACACCATACATGCGCGGAGAAGACGTCCGCGAATTACAGTCAGCGCTAGTAAAAAGTCACTTTTACCCAGATAGAAGTGCAGCTAGCTACGGGATAGACGGCATTTATGGTCCGAAAACATCGGGTGCGGTTCGACGTTATCAAATAATGCATGGCTTGAAAGTTGATGGGATTGCGGGTCCCGAGACGTTTAAATCGCTTCGTTTGTAACGCGCTACGATACCTAATATCATTACGAATGTGTTAATATTATGAAAACAAAATGGGTTTTTGTCCTGCGCTTCTAATAGATGATGGTTGTCATGAAAAGAAAACGACAGCGGCGACACTGTCGTTTTTGTACATATTACTTTCGTTTCCGTAATATAGCAAACAAGAGCAATGCTCCAATGAAGATAAGCGCGCCAATAACAGAAGTGGTCAGAATGGTATTTGATGATGTTTCTTGTTTTTCGGTTTCAGGCTTGTTCTCTGTTTGTTGTTTTTCACTTTCTTTTTTGGCGGCTTCTTCAGCTGCGGCTTCATTTTCCACCGCGTCATTCGCTGCGACCTCGAAAGAAAATTCACCCTCAATTGCATGAGTATCATCACCGACATTTTTCCAAGTAACATGGTAGTTCCCTGATGGAAGTGGTTTTTCAAGTGTTGCAGTCATGGAACTGCCTTCTGTTACAACAGAATTAACTGGCATCGTTTCATCTGTTTTTTCGTCTGTCACTGTGACATCTCCTGTGCCGATTGCGCCATCAAATGTAATCGTAATTTCAGTTATAGTTTCTTCAAGGACATCACCATCTGCTGGGGTGGAAGATTTGTAATGAGAATGGGCAAGCATGGTGTTCGGCAATGTTACAGCTGAACTCATAAAAATTAGCAATAGTAAAGTAAAAAAACGTTTCATGTTTTTAGCTCCTTTATTTTTATTCACGATGTAAATATAACAGAAAAATGTGTGCGCGTGGTGAAATATCGATTTGTTTATGATTTGTTCACATATTTCTTTTATGATGTTCTCCAATTTGATAAGATAACCAATATTTGCAGGATTTGAACGGTCGAAAAGTGCACAAAATAACGTTTAAAGGAGAAAAAGGAGTGCACAGGATGATGAGGAAGAAGCAAGTAGCAATTTGGAGTATAGTATGTAGCTGTATTGTTGTTTATATGTATCGAATGTTCTCGCATGTTCGATTCCAAAAACCTGTTCAGCATCTGTTTTCCAGCAAACCAACCACAACACAGCCATTATCTGATGCATCTCATATGGGGAAATGGTTGCAACTATTGTTACAATAGCTGAAAGTGGTGGTTCGTGATATGATTAAAAGGAGTGAATAACGTGTTTTAGTAAGTAAGGGGAAGGAGGGGACGACGATGGAAATGATCGATCGTGTCATTCGTTGGGGAGTGAGTATACCATGGCTCCAGTTGCTCATGGCACTCGGGATTTTTTTGTTGTTTTTATTGTTTCGGAAAATATTTACGCGTTATGTGTTCAAAGTTATCTTAGCTTTTTCTCAAAAGACGCATGTGTCGTTATTTACACAGTTATTGCTTTCGTACAAGAAGCCAATGCGACTTTTTTTTGTTATTATTGGTGTAGATGTTGCCTTGCGGTCTATGCATATCGTGGTTACAGGTCATCCGATTTATAAGGCTAGCTTGATCATTTTGTTAGGCTGGGGTCTCTATGAGTATGTGTCTACCCACGGTACGTTTATGGCATTCGCGCAACGAAAATTTAATGTTGCTAAAGAGCATATGATCATCCCATTTGTGTCAAATGTGTTGCGTTTTGCTGTGATCGCTCTCACCGTTGTTGCCGTATTAGCCAGTTTTGGTGTGGATATTAATGGGTTTGTGGCTGGTCTTGGTTTAGGTGGACTTGCGTTTGCTTTAGCTGCCCAAGAGACAGTTGCAAATTTCTTTGGTGGCATTGTCATTATTACCGAGAAGCCATTTAAAAAAGGTGATTGGATCAAAACCGCGTCAGTCGAAGGCGTTGTGGAAGATATTACGTTCCGCAGCACGCGGGTGCGAACATTTGCGGATACGCTTGTGACGGTACCAAATAAAACATTATCGAATGAAGCCATTACAAATTACTCGGAGATGGGGATGCGCCGGGTGGATATGACGATTGGTGTTGGGCAAGATGCAACGCGTGCTGCGTTAGAACAGTCAGTTAAGGCGATTCGTCAAGTGATTTTGACGCATCCAGGGGTTGTATCTGACACAGTCATGGTCCATTTTGATGCATTCGGTGAATCTAGTTACAATATTTTTGTTTATTATTTTACAAAAACCGTTGCGTGGACGGAGTGGCTCACTATAAAAGAAGAGATTAATTTTGCTGTGCTCGATATTTTAACGGAAGAAGGCGTGTCCGTATTGCGTCCGATTGCCCTCCACCAAAAAGAACATACAGAAGAGCGGGATTCAGCTCGTTAAAAAAACGTCGATTGCAATTTAGCGCGTAACCTTTTAAGATGGATAATGAAAGTCTAAGGAGAAACTAGAGGGGGATATATAGATGATGAATGCAAATGAAATTATTTCATTTATATCGAAAGCGGAGAAAAAGACACCGGTAAAGGTACATATGAAAGGGAAGCTTGCAGGCATTGATTTTGGCTCGGATGTACAAGCTTTCTTGGAAGCAAAGACAGGTGTCGTTTTTGGTGAATGGCAGCATGTACAAGCGGTACTTGAAAAATACGCCGACCAAATTGAAGACTATGTGGTTGAAAATGATCGTCGCCATTCGGCGATCCCATTGCTTGACTTAAAAGGCATTGAAGCACGAATTGAGCCAGGCGCCATTATTCGCGACCAAGTCGAAATTGGGAAAGGCGCGGTCATCATGATGGGCGCTACTGTTAATATCGGTTCGGTTATTGGTGAAGGCACGATGATTGACATGAATGCGGTACTCGGTGGTCGGGCGACAGTCGGGAAAAATTGCCATATTGGAGCCGGTGCTGTCTTAGCAGGTGTGATTGAGCCACCTTCTGCGGATCCGGTTCGAATTGAAGATGGTGTAGTTGTTGGCGCCAATGCGGTCATTTTAGAAGGTGTCAAAGTCGGTGAAGGCGCAGTCGTTGCCGCTGGTGCAATCGTGACAGAAGATGTACCTCCGCGTACAGTTGTTGCGGGAATGCCAGCGCGCGTGTTGAAAGAAATTGATGAGAAGACAAAAGGGAAAACCGAGATCCGTCAAGAATTACGGCGCTTGAATGAGGACGAGTAGTATGAAAGATACTGGGCTAGCATTTACTCATTGCTAGCCCTTTGGTGTTGCAAAGGAGGGGATCGTTTGGACTGGAATAAACTGAGGCGCGCTTTTCACCGTATTCCAGAGCTTGGTTTTTGTGAAGTGAAAACGCAGCAACTCATCCTTGACACGATTGCTAACATGCGACAGACTCGATTGACCGTGCAGACATGGAAAACGGGAGTCATTGTCCGTGTTCGCGGAAAGTCAGCGTATACGGTCGCTTATCGTGCGGATATGGACGGTTTGCCGCTATCTGAGGAGACAGGCTACGAATTTGCTTCGATCCATAAAGGGACGATGCACGCATGTGGACATGATTTCCATATGACGATCGCGCTTGGGATCTTAGCGCACTTTAGTGAAGTAGAACCACCGTGTCAGCTCGTTTTTATTTTTCAACCAGCAGAAGAAGGGCCCGGTGGCGCAAAACCGATGCTCGAAGAAGGTGTGCTAAAAGACTGCTGGCCAGATGAAATGTATGCGCTGCATATTGATCCAACATTGCCAGTCGGGACGGTGTCGACGAAACCGGGTTTGCTTTTTGCGCACACGTCTGAGCTATTTATCGACTTTCATGGACAAGGCGGGCACGCGGCTTACCCGCATAAAGCAAATGACATGGTCGTCGCTGCTGCTCATTTTGTGACGCAATTACAAACAATTGTCGCGCGAAACATTGACCCACTCTCTAGCGCTGTTGTTACGATTGGCGTCATTCAAGGTGGAACGAAGCAAAATGTCATTGCCGAGACCGCGCGGATCGAGGGGACGATCCGCACACTATCAGAAGAGGCAATGGAGACGGTGAAGTCTCGGATTGTTGCACTAACAAAAGGGATAGAAGCGGCTTTTGAATGCAAAATGATGATTGATTATGGGGCCAATTATTGCGGCGTGCACAATGATGCAACACTCGTGAGTGATTTTCGCTCCTTTACCGAATCGGCAGCGCAGATGACGTATCACGAGGCAACCGAAGCAATGACGGGTGAAGATTTTGGCTACTTTTTAAATGAAATACCAGGTTTGATGTTTTGGCTCGGCGTCGATAGCCCGTACGGTTTACATGATGTGCGACTTGCGCCAAAAGAAGAGGCGATTGAGGTGGCGATTCGGCATATGACGGGGTTCTTGGAATTGAGAGGGAAGTGAGCAGGGGGCTGTTAGAGCAGCTCCTTGAAATTTCTGTTTTCAGTATTAACTAGATGAGAAAATTTCATTAATTACTGTTGACACGGTCGTTTATATTAATTTATCATGATGATGAAGACGTGGTGTGTTGTTTATATTTTGGTTTCGGATCATATGGTAGCGCTTTCAATATTAAGCATCCCAATGCTTGGGAGGAGCATATGTTTTGTAAATTGGAGATGAATCAAAAAGTACGAATTCATGCGGATATTTTACTGGAATCATATCCAGGTCAAACCTATGCTTACTATATTGAGATCATTGACGACGATGACGAGTCTTAATATTGCGGTGTGTGAATGAAACTGCGAAATCTATTTCCCCTTTCATCCGCCGCTCATTATGTTATAATAAACCTATCAACAACTAGGGGAGCCCATCTTACTTGGGCTGAGATGGAAACGATTTGGTTTCTAAACCCTTTGGACCTGATCTGGATCATACCAGCGTGGGGAAGTTTACATCATGTCTACATCATCTATAAGCTCGTGCTTATCTAGCTTGTGATGTGATAAATAGACGTGTCTTCTTACATGAGTCGGGGTCCGTTTCTAGGATTGCGGCTTTTTATTGATGTTTTTTACCTCGTGGTGGTACTAGGTCTCGTCCTTTTATTTTTAGTCTAAAAGAGGAGATGTGTTGTATGAAACAAACACCAGCTGTAACGAATGACATGTTGTCAATTATGAAAAATTTTTCTGGGAGCAAGAAAGTGTATGTGGAAGGGTCTCGACCGGATATCCAAGTGCCAATGCGTGAAATTGAATTGAGTCCAACGACAGGGTCATTTGGCGATGAAGAAAATGATCCTGTTCGTGTGTATGACACAAGTGGCCCGTATACTGACCCGGATTATGATGTGGATGTCGAGAAGGGCTTACCGGCATTAAGGCGTTCGTGGATTTTGGAACGTGAAGATGTGGAGGAGTATGAAGGACGAGGAGTCAAACCAGAAGATAATGGCTTCGGTGCACAAAAACCTGTAGAGCCCGCGGCATTTGCTGGATTGAAGCGGAAGCCACTAAGAGCGAAGAAAGGAAAGAATGTCACACAGCTCCATTATGCGCGACGAGGGATCGTTACACCGGAAATGGAGTTCATTGCGATTCGCGAAAATATGGATCCTGCTTTTGTGCGCGATGAGGTTGCAGCAGGACGAGCAATTATCCCGTCCAATATTAACCATCCTGAATCAGAACCGATGATTATTGGCCGCAATTTTCATGTGAAAATTAATGCCAATATCGGTAACTCGGCGGTCACGTCGTCGATTGCTGAAGAAGTAGAAAAGATGACGTGGGCAACGCGTTGGGGTGCCGACACGATGATGGATTTGTCAACGGGGAAGAATATCCACACGACACGAGAATGGATCATTCGTAACTCAGCGGTACCGGTTGGCACAGTGCCAATTTATCAAGCGTTAGAGAAAGTAAATGGCGTTGCCGAAGACTTAACATGGGAAGTGTATCGGGACACGTTAATTGAGCAAGCGGAGCAAGGGGTCGATTATTTCACGATTCATGCAGGCGTATTGTTGCGTTATGTGCCGCTCACAGCGAAGCGATTAACAGGCATTGTGTCGCGCGGGGGTTCAATTATGGCGCAATGGTGCTTGTATCATCACAAAGAGAGCTTCTTATACACGCATTTCGAAGAGATTTGCGAGATTATGAAACAGTACGACATCGCCTTTTCGTTAGGGGACGGGTTGCGTCCAGGTTCGATTGCCGATGCGAACGACGAGGCGCAGTTTGCCGAGCTCGAGACGTTAGGAGAATTAACAAAGATTGCGTGGGAACACGATGTACAAGTGATGATTGAAGGACCGGGGCATGTGCCGATGCACTTAATCAAGGAAAATATGGACAAGCAGCTAGAAATTTGCCAAGAAGCGCCGTTTTATACGCTCGGACCGCTTACGACTGATATTGCACCGGGGTACGATCATATTACATCAGCGATTGGTGCGGCAATGATTGGCTGGTATGGTACGGCGATGCTTTGTTATGTGACACCGAAGGAGCATTTGGGTTTGCCGAATAAAGATGATGTGCGCGAAGGCGTCATTACGTATAAAATTGCGGCACATGCGGCGGATTTAGCGAAAGGACATCCCGGTGCAGCAAAGAGGGATCATGCGTTATCAAAAGCGCGGTTTGAATTCCGCTGGCGTGATCAATTTCGTTTGTCGCTTGATCCAGAGCGCGCAGAGTCGTTTCATGATGAAACATTGCCAGCAGAAGGGGCAAAAACGGCGCATTTTTGCTCGATGTGTGGACCGAAATTCTGTAGTATGCGTATCTCGCAAGATATTCGTAACTACGCGCGTGAGCATAAGTTGGACACGAAAGAAGCCATTGCACAAGGAATGGCGGAAAAGGCAGAGCAATTTAAACAGGCAGGTGGAAAAGTTTATATTAAGGAGTAGGAAAATAAAAACTGTCGGGGCAATAGAAGTGCGACAAAAAAAGACATGAATAGTAACGGGATGAAAGAAGCCGGAATATGAGTGGACTCAAGGAAAGCATATATATGCTTTCCTTGAGTCTGATTCCTCACAACTAAATTCTGCAGATAGAAGTATGCATATGTCTAGCGATTCTCATTTGGTTTTTGATATAATGAAAGGTGTAGGCAATGAAATATTAGAATTAGTTTAAACTAATTCTAATATAATATTGACTATAAATTAGAAACCTTATATAATGAGGGTGTACCATCATTGAAGGGAGAAATTTGACGATGACAGAAAAGCGTATGGTTGCAAAGCAAGCACCTCGATTTGAAATGGAGGCTGTTCTGCCAAATAAAGAGTTTGGTAAAGTAAGCCTCGAAGAAAATATGAAAAACGATAAGTGGACAGTGCTCTACTTTTATCCGATGGATTTCACGTTTGTATGTCCAACAGAAATTACGTCATTAAGTGACCGTTACGATGAGTTTGAGGATCTTGATGCGGAAGTGATCGGTGTTTCTACAGACACAGTTCATACGCATAAGGCTTGGATCAACACACCGCGTGATGCCAATGGTCTTGGTGAGTTGAAGTACCCACTGGCAGCGGACACAAATCATGCAGTTTCGCGCGAGTACGGTGTCCTCATTGAAGAACAAGGAATTGCTCTTCGCGGTCTGTTCATTATTAGTCCTGAAGGTGAATTAATGTATGCTGTTGTGAATCATAACAACATTGGCCGTGACGTAGATGAAACGTTACGAGTGCTTCAAGCATTGCAAACAGGCGGTTTATGCCCGGCAAACTGGAAGCCTGGACAAGCAACGCTATAAATTGTATGTTTAAAGAGGGCTAACGTGAAATGTCGTTAGTCCTCTCACTTTCATTTGATAAGGGGGAAAAGACATGCCGTTAAAATTACGGTCACCGATGCCAGAACTAACAGGTGCAACGACTTGGTTAAATGGAGAAGTGAAGAGGGAAGACCTTGTCGGTAATAAACCAACATTGATTCACTTTTGGTCCATTAGTTGCGGATTGTGTAAAGAAGCAATGCCCGATGTCAATAATTTTCGCGATGAGTACAGTGACAAATTGCATGTTGTTGCAGTGCACATGCCTCGGTCTGAAAAAGATTTGGATCTTGATGAAGTGAAGCGTGTGGCTGCCGAACATGATATTACGCAGCCTATTTTTGTGGATAATGACCATAAATTGACCGATGCATTGGAGAATGAGTACGTTCCTGCATATTATGTTTTTGACCGCGAAGGGCAACTACGTCATTTTCAAGCAGGCGGTGGAGGCATGAAGATGCTGACAAAACGTGTCAATCGTGTTTTAGGTGTGAAAGAAGACAAGTAAATACTTGGAATGTACGTAAATCCTTTTGTCCTCTTTGCGGTTGGAGGAAATGATGAGACGACCATTTGTTGTCATTGGGTTGGGTAGGTTTGGTGGAAGTGTAACACAAGAATTAATAAGGCAAGGAGCGGAAGTTTTAGCGATTGACCGAGATGATGCTAAAATTGAAGCATTTCGTGAGCATGTTACGTCTTCAGTTGTAGCTGATGCAACGGATGAGAAAGTACTGAAGGAATTAGGTGTTCACGAGTATACGCATGTGATTGTTGCGATTGGTAATGATATCGAAGCGAGTATTTTGACAACGTTGTTACTGAGCGAGTTGGGTGTTCCTGATATTTCTGTTAAAGCACAAAATGACTATCATGCAAGAGTGCTAACGAAAATAGGAGCTGACCGCGTTTTACATCCAGAGCGTGACATGGGTACACGTCTTGCTCATAATTTAATGTCAAAGAACATCATTGATTATGCTGAACTCTCAGGACAGCTTAGTGTCATGGAAATGACAGTCGATGAACACAAATGCGGAGGCACAATTGGCGCATTGGAACTACGGAGAAAGTACCATTGCGCCGTTGTAGCTGTGTGTCGTAATGGGACATTTTTTTCTTCACCACCGATGACAGAAGTTATCAAAAAAGGTGACATCCTGGTTGTCCTCGGTCTAACAAAAGATGTCTATCAGTTAGAACAAGCAATGGCACATAAAAAAGAAGGCTAACTATCGCCTTCTTTTTTATGTGTTTATACTTCCATAATGATAGGTAAAATCATTGGTTTTCGTTTGGTCCGTTCGTACAAGAAAGGACCAAGTAGGTCAGATATCTCTTGTTTAATCTCAGCCCATTGAGAAGTTCTTTGCTTCATGACCTGTTGTAAATGTTTCGCGAGTAATTTTTGCGCTTCATGAATCAGATCACCTGATTCACGCATGTATACAAAGCCGCGAGAAATAATGTCTGGTCCAGACATTATTTTAAATGCTTTCATGTTCAGGTTGACAACGACAATGACAAGACCTTCTTCAGACAAGATGCGGCGATCACGTAAGACAATATTGCCGATATCGCCAACACCGCTGCCATCAACATAAACAGAACCAGAAGGAATCTTACTAGAGACACTGGCTTCTTCTGGATGTACCGCTAATACATCGCCATTATCCATTACAAAGCAGTTTTCTTCTTTGACGTCACAGTCTACGGCTAATTTGACGTGGTTTTTGAGCATACGGTATTCACCGTGAATCGGCATGAAGTACTGTGGGTTCATGAGTCGAATCATTAACTTTTGCTCTTCCTGCCCCCCATGTCCCGATGTGTGAATATTGTTAAGCGAGCCGTGAATGACATTGGCTCCAAGGCGGTAGAGTTGGTTAATGGTCTTTCCGACACTCAGTGTGTTACCAGGTATAGGAGATGAAGAGAAAATCACTGTGTCGCCAGGAATGATTTGGATTTGTCTGTGTGTCCCAGAGGCGATGCGTGATAATGCAGCCATGGCTCTCCTTGGCTGCCTGTGCAAAGAATGGTGACTTCGTTTTCAGGTACCCGTTTTAAATGTCCAGGTTCAATGAATATACTTGGTGGTGCTTGGATGTAGCCTAGTTCTTGACCAATCGAAAGCGCTTTTTCCATGCTGCGACCGAACACGCATATTTTTCTGCCGTGCTTCTTAGAGGATTCCACAACTTGTTGCAGGCGATGAATGTTTGATGAAAATGTAGCAAAAATGATTCGACCGTCCACTTTTCCAAAGATTGTATCGATGCTTTCCCCGACTTTGCGCTCCGACATTGTGAAGTCAGGGATTTCACTATTTGTGCTGTCAGAGAGTAGGCAGAGTACACCTTCTTCACCTATTTTTGCCATCTTTGTTAAGTCAGCGGGTTCGCCTACTGGGGTAAAGTCAAACTTAAAATCACCTGTATGAACGATATTTCCAGGTGGGGTCTTTACAACAATTCCGTAAGAATCAGGAATACTGTGAGTTGTCCGGAAAAAAGAGACAGATGTTTTTGTAAATTTGATGACATCATCTTCGCTGACTTCATGCAACGTTGTTTGACGTAATAATTTATGCTCTTCTAGTTTACCGCGCAATAGACCGAGCGCTAGTTTACCGCCATATACATCAATATTTAATTGACGTAATAAGTAAGGAATACCACCAATATGATCTTCATGACCATGTGTAATGAATAGTCCTTTAATTTTCTCTTGGTTTTCTTGCAAATAAGTATAGTCTGGAATAACATAGTCAATTCCGAGCAACTCATCTTCTGGGAACATAATGCCCGCATCAATTAAAATGATTTCGTCTTGGAACTGGATGCCATACGTGTTTTTCCCAATCTCACCGAGCCCACCAAGGGCAAAAATAGCCGTTTGATTATTTTTCACATGTTTCACGTTACACACTCACAATCTCATACTTTGCATGTTCCTGTTCATATGCTAAGTATGCATCAGAAAGTTTGATGATCGATTCAATGTTATACCCTTTCGGACCGAGTGCTTGTCTTACAGCAGTTTCACTTCCTGCTTCTATGTATAACGCACGTGTCTTCTCCCGAACGGGTGCTTGAATGGTATCCGGTTGATAATGAACTTTAAAGATCATGCACATTCTCTCCTTTTTAAATCATTCTTTCCTACATTATAGCGGAAAGCATATATTTTTGATACATTGTTTACTGAAAAATTAGCGGAGGACTGATACCTGAACGGTGTCAGCCCTGCGTTTTTACAAGCGTGTTGCCATTATACGCGTAAGTATAACGATTTTGGTAACAATTGCTCAAATCCTTTTAAGAGACGTCGGCGCCATTTTCTTAGCATGAATGTGACCCTCCTTTTTCATCGTTCGTTATCACGTAGTGTGTGTAGTAAACGATGAAAAAAACGAGGATAATACTGGGTAAAACATTAAAGCGCATGACCCGGAAGAGGTTTTTTATGAGGGTCCGTTAAGTCCTCAATTCGATCGTAAAACATAATGCCGTCTAAATGATCCAGCTCATGTTGAAAGACAATCGAAATAAACCCACGCAGGCGTAGCGTGATTTCTTCTCCTTCATGAGTCGTGCCTTTTACTGTGATACGGGCATATCGGGGGACACGTCCTTCAATTTCACGGTCAACGGATAAACAACCTTCTCCTGTTTCAAGTTCTGTTGTTTCAACCGAATGCCGTATCACTTTTGGATTGGCGAGGCCAAAACTGTGTAATTTCCCATTCTCATCCGTCGCATGAACGGCAAATAATCGTTTTGAAATCCCGATTTGTGGTGCAGCTAAGCCGACACCTGGACGCAAGTGATATTGTTTTGCTATGTCTGGATCTTGACTGTTTTTTAGAAACGTTAACATGGATAGAAGGGTTTGTGTATCTTCTGCATTGAGCGGTAGCTCGACTGGACTGGCAACTTTTCTTAAAACAGGGTCTCCTTCACGGACGATGTGTTCCATTGTCAGCATATGTAATCACCTCTTATCTTCTCTTCCATTAGTTTAAGCATATTCATTCTTTTCTGCAAGGGAAAAGGGAGGCTAAAAAAATGCCTCCCTTTATACGAGCTTATTGGCATTTGCAGTCAGAGGATGCCGCAGGGCTGGCTGCGCCTTTTTTATCTCCGAACTGTGAAGCACCGACAATGATAAGCAGGATGAAGAGCACGACGATTAAAGCAAATCCTTTGCCACCGCCGCTGCCGTATCCAGACCCGGCACAAGGATCACAGTACTGATCATATCCATATCCGTACATAACAATTCCTCCTTCTTTTTCTGACCGCTAAAAAATATGCGATTCAATACATACCATATGCAAGTGCCCGGATGGTGTGTGGTCTTTCGCCTATTTTTAAAATAAAAATCCTTTGGGACAAGAGAAATGATTTAAAATGGGTTGCTTGCGAAATGTTCCGTTGTTCGATATCGTAGAAGGGGAATGAATAAGTACTTAAAGGAGATGTCGCATGGCAAAGAGTCGATGGTTTATGTTGGGATTTTGTTTTCTTATACTCTTTCTTAGCGGATGTGGAACGACAAAGGAGAAAGTCCAACGGTATTTAGATGATGCTGCCCGTGAAGAACAAGTTTTTCAAGAACAGCAACAATTGTTAAAAGAAGCGGAGGAGGCAGAGACGAAACTGTATGAACAATTGTTGGCGTTAGAACAACAACAATACGATCAATCGGTTTTTTTGGCGGATCAAGCCGTTCAATCTGTCCAAAAACGCCGTGAGCTAGTTGAAAAAGAAAAAGAAAGTGTAGAAAAAGGTTATGAGGTATTTGAACAAGCAGTGCCGCTGTTTAAGGAATTAAATGAGGAACAACTTGTTGTACAGGCAAAAAAAGTACGTGAAGCAATGGAAAAACGATATGACTTATATATGTCATTGCATGAGACATATGGATCATTTTTAGATTTAACGGAGAAATTATATCATTTGCTTCAAGAAGAAGAGGTATCTCTGGAAATGTTTCAGGTGCAGGTTGAGAAGGTAGCAGGGGCATACGAAGAATTGAGTCAGTTGACTGACCGTTTTAATGAGCAGACGGATACATACAATGAAGAGAAGAAAAATTTGTACAAAATCATGCAGTAGCAGAAAGGTCTTCTGTATTAGTCTGGGATTTTGTTATTGTATAACAGTGATTGGTTAATACATTTGTTTTATTACAGAAAAATTAATTGAAACAAAAGGATTGACGCTAACCTTCCTCATCATGTAGACTTACAAGGAAAGGTGGGTTGTATCATTTTTCGGATGAAGCAAATGGAACAGCAGAGAGGAACGAAAGTAAGCTGTTTTATGTTTTATATTTTGTGTATTCCGGAATGCTAAAATACGGCACGCTTGGACATGCTAAGGAAGATGACAACAAATATCGGCCTGTGTCACTTATTATTGAGGGAAGTGTTTTACGAACTTTGTTGTATTTTTAGAAAGGATTGGTGGATAAATTGAGTATGAAAACAATCGAGCAAGTCGAAGAGCATTTTGAAACCTTCCAGATTTTAAACGAGGAAGGTACTGTCGTGAATGAATCAGCAATGCCTGATTTAAGCGATGAGCAACTACAAGAAATCATGCGCCGGATGGTATACACGCGTATTTGGGATCAACGGGCGATTTCTTTAAATCGTCAAGGACGGCTCGGTTTTTATGCGCCAACTGCAGGTCAAGAAGCCTCTATGCTCGGTTCACAGTTTGCATTAGATAAAGAAGATTGGATTTTGCCTGGTTATCGCGATATTCCACAAGTTGTTTTCCACGGACTCCCGTTGTATCAAGCGTTTCTTTGGTCACGTGGTCATTTCGCTGGAAGTCAGTTCCCAGAAGGCTTAAATATTGCTGTACCTCAAATCATTATTGGGGCGCAAATTGTTCAAGCAGCAGGTGTAGCACTTGGACTGAAGCGAAAAAAGAAAGATAATATTGCGATCACTTATACAGGAGACGGTGGTGCGTCACAAGGTGATTTCTATGAAGGGATGAACTTTGCTGGTGCGTACAATGCGCCTGCCATTTTTGTTGTGCAAAATAACCGGTTTGCCATTTCCGTGCCTGTTGAAAAGCAATCAGCGGCAAAAACGATTGCCCAAAAAGCAGTCGCAGCAGGAATTGAAGGCATTCAAGTGGACGGCATGGATGTGCTTGCTGTTTATAAAGCGACATCAGATGCGCGTGCGCGTGCGTTAGCTGGTGAGGGTCCAACGTTAATCGAGATGCTCACATACCGTTACGGGGCGCATACGATGGCCGGTGATGATCCGACACGTTATCGTACACAACAAGAAGATGATGAATGGGCGAAAAAAGATCCATTGATTCGTTTCCGTAAGTTCCTTGAAGGAAAAGGACTGTGGAGTGAAGAGCGTGAGAATGAGGTCGTTGAAACGGCAAAAGAAGAAATTAAGCAAGCGATTAAAGAGGCGGATAAGACGCCAAAACAAAAGGTGACCGATTTGCTTGGCTTTATGTTTGAAAAGCCGCCGGTAAACATTCGCGAGCAATTAGAAGAGTATACGGCAAAGGAGTCGAAGTAACCGATGGGTAATTGGACAATGGCACAAGCGATTACAGATGCAATGCGTAATGAGCTTAAAAATAATGAAGACGTGCTTGTTTTCGGGGAAGACGTCGGGCAAAACGGCGGGGTATTCCGGGTAACGGAAAACTTGCAAAAAGAATTTGGGGAAGATCGCGTGTTTGATACGCCACTTGCAGAGTCAGGTATCGGTGGTTTAGCGATTGGTCTTGCATTGACGCAGCACCGTCCAGTGATGGAGATCCAGTTTTTTGGTTTTGTGTTTGAAGTGTTTGATTCAATTGCAGGACAAATGTCGCGTTGGCGCTTTCGTTCAGGAAATAAACAAACAATGCCCGTGACGATCCGTTCGCCTTTTGGTGGGGGTGTAAAAACACCAGAAATGCATGCTGATTCATTAGAGGGACTCATGGCACAAACACCAGGTTTGAAAGTCGTCATTCCGTCTAATCCATATGACGCAAAAGGACTACTCATTTCCGCAATCCGTGACAATGATCCAGTTGTTTTCCTTGAGCATATGAAATTATATCGTTCTTTCCGCCAAGAAGTACCAGAGGAAGAATACACGATTGAACTTGGAAAAGCGGATATTAAGCGCGAAGGAAAAGATGTAACAATCGTTGCCTATGGGGCGATGGTACAAGCATCGTTAAAAGCTGCTGAGCAACTAGCAGAAGAGGGAATCGACGCAGAGGTCATTGATTTAATGACGATTAGCCCATTTGATGTGGAAACTGTTGTGAAATCGGTGGAGAAAACGAACCGAGCGATTGTTGTCCAAGAAGCTCAAAAACAAGCAGGTATTGCTGCCAATGTTGTGGCTGAAATTACGGAGCGAGCAATTTTGTCGCTAGAAGCACCGGTATTACGTATTGCTTCTCCAGATACAGTGTATCCATTTGCAGCGGTTGAAGACGACTGGTTGCCAAACCCGGGTATTATCGTTGACAAAGTGAAAGAGGTTGTAAATTTCTAAGTGAGATTCTTTTAGGAGAATCGCTCAGCTTACCCATCCCGATCTTTATTGGGGTGGGTGCAGTATCTAGTCTGGAAAGGTAAGTGAGTTAGCGTTATAATAAAGGAGGCGTCTTAGCTTTGGCATATGAATATAAATTGCCTGAAGTGGGTGAGGGTATCCACGAAGGTGAAATTGTAAAGTGGTTTGTAAAAGCAGGCGATGAAGTAAAAGAGGACGACATTTTACTTGAAGTACAAAATGATAAATCGGTTGTCGAGTTGCCATCCCCTGTTGATGGAAAAGTGCTTGAAGTAAAAGTTCCTGAGGGGACAGTGAGTTATGTTGGTGACGTCATTTTAACGATTGATGATGGCACAGGTGAAGCGGTAGCAGAAGAGACTACGCCTGCGGCAGAGTCAGCGCCGGTAGAAACAAAAGAAACACCTGCGTCTGCACCAACAGAAGCACCTGCTAGTGAGGACGGTGGACGGGCGATTGCGATGCCGTCTGTGCGTAAATATGCCCGTGAAAAAGGTGTGGCATTGTCGGCAGTGACAGGGTCTGGTAAAAACGGTCGCGTGCTAAAAGCAGACGTTGATGCGTACTTGTCTGGCGACCAAGAAAGTACACCAGTTGCATCAGAACAACCGGTCGAAACACAAACCGAACAGCCAGAATCAGGCACCAAAGCTACGATTCCTGCGGGTGAAGGTGCATTACAAGAGGAACGCGTACCGCTGAAAGGGATTCGTAAAGCGATTGCGAAAGCGATGGTCAAATCGAAGCAAACGGCACCTCATGTGACGCACCTAGATGAAGTCGATGTGACGGCGCTTGTTGCTCATCGTAAGCAATATAAACAAATTGGAGCGGACCAAGGGACAAAGCTTACTTACTTACCTTATGTAGTAAAAGCTTTAACATCGGCCATTCGTAAATACCCAGCTTTAAATGCGTCAATTGATGATGAAGCAGGGGAAATTGTTTATAAAAAGTACTTTAACATCGGGATTGCTGCGGATACAGACCAAGGACTTGTTGTGCCGGTCGTCAAAGAAGCAGACCGGAAGTCGATCTTTACACTAGCCGATGACATCAATGCTTTAGCAACAAAAGCACGCGATGGAAAGCTCACTAGTGCAGATATGAGTGGCGGGTCAGCAACGATTTCCAATCTTGGTTCTGCCAGCGGACAATGGTTTACACCAGTCATCAACCATCCAGAAGTGATGATTCTTGGGATTGGCCGGATTGAGGAGAAGCCAGTTGTGCGCGATGGCGAGATTGTTGTTGGCACAATGATGGCCCTTTCACTCAGCTATGATCACCGTCTAATTGATGGTGTGACTGCACAAAATGCGCTCAATCATATTAAGCGTTTGCTAAATGACCCACAATTACTGTTGATGGAGGGGTAAGAAAATGGTTGTTGGAGATTTCGCTCAAGAAGTAGACACGCTCGTCATTGGTGCGGGCCCAGGTGGTTATGTCGCTGCCATTCGTGCAGCACAACTTGGACAAAAAGTAACACTTGTAGAAAAAGGAAATGTCGGTGGCGTATGTTTAAATGTCGGGTGTATCCCGTCAAAAGCATTGATTCAAGCTGGTCACCGTGCTCACCTTGCTAAATCATCAGCGGATATGGGGATTGAGACGTCTGATGTAAAGATTAACTTTGAAAAAGTACAAACTTGGAAAGATTCGATTGTACAGAAGCTTACTGGCGGCGTTAGCGCATTGCTTAAAGGAAACAAAGTTGAAGTTATCCAAGGAGAAGCGTATTTCTCGGGAGAAGACTCCGTAAAAATTATGGATGAGAAAAACTCAAGCACATACAAATTTAAACATTGTATCATTGCGACGGGTTCAACACCGATTGAAATCCCGACGTTTAAGTACAAAGGACGCGTCATTGATTCTACAGGCGCACTTGCACTAAAGGAAATCCCGAAGAAAATGATCGTCATTGGTGGCGGTTATATCGGGATTGAACTGACAGGTGTTTATGCAAATTTAGGTACAGAAGTCGTTGTGTTAGAAGGCTCAAAACAAATTTTGCCAGGTTTTGAGAAACAAATGGCGAAACTTGTCGAGAAGAAACTTAAGAAAAATGGTGTTTCTTTCCATACTGAAGCGATGGCGAAAGGTGTGGAACAGACCGACGAGGGTGTGAAAGTGACCGTCGATGTGAAAGGTGAAACGAAAGAAATTGAGGCTGATTATGTGCTTGTCACGGTCGGTCGTAAACCTAACACAGAAGAGATTGGTCTTGAAGGCATTGGGGTTGAGATGGACGAGCGTGGACTCGTTAAAGTTGATAAGCAATGCCGAACGAGCGTCAAAAATATCTTTGCGATCGGTGACATCGTGGCAGGTCCTGCACTGGCCCATAAAGCTTCTTATGAAGCAAAAGTTGCGGCAGAAGCAATTAGTGGTGAGCCATCTGAAGTCGACTATTTAGCAATCCCAGCTGTCTGCTTCTCGGAGCCAGAAATTGCGACAGTTGGTTACACTGAGAAAGAAGCGAAAGAAGCTGGCTATGATGTGAAAGCAGCGAAGTTTCCATTCGCCGCCAACGGCCGTGCCCTCTCTTTAAATGATGCAGAAGGCTTTATGAAGCTTGTGACACGCAAGTCAGATGGACTCATTGTTGGTGCGCAAATCGTTGGCCCAAGTGCATCTGACATGATTGCTGAATTAGGTCTTGCCATTGAAGCAGGGATGACAGCAGAAGATGTTGCGCTAACCATTCATGCGCATCCATCACTTGGAGAAATTACGATGGAAGCGGCCGAAGTAGCAATGGGTACGCCGATTCATACGATGTAAAAATATCAAGGATCCTCTTTTGCCTGTTGGCAGAAGAGGTTTTTTGCGTTTTCTTGTTTTAAAAGAAGGGAGGAATGCGACCTATCTTGACGAATGTATACATCAGTGTTCACAGTCTGCATAAAAAGTAGGAAGAGCAACCATGTTAAAACAGGGAGAGCGACGGCTATGCGCGATGTGAATACATAGATGTATGTTTATATGTGTCAAATGATATATAAATGTCGAAAAAAATCGAAAGAAACATCTTGTAAATAGCGAAAAATTCTTGACAAGTTTACAACTGTGCATGATATAATAAGAAAAATCGTTTTTAATCCAATATGGAAAAGGAGGGTGAAATGTGACAGCACCATTGCTGAAATTGCAAGATGTAAAAACGTATTTCCATTCAAAAGATCGTATCGCAAAAGCTGTTGACGGGGTTAGTTTTGAAGTAAATGAAGGTGAAGTTGTCGCACTTGTTGGAGAATCAGGAAGCGGGAAAAGTATGACTTCTCTGTCGATTATGGGTTTAGTTGACGCGAAATCAAAAGAGCTTACGGGTTCAATACAACTGAGTGGTGTCGAATTAACAGACCTTTCGGAAAGACAATTATCCAGGATTCGCGGACAGCAGATGGCAATGATATTTCAAGAGCCAATGACTTCTCTGAACCCTGTTTATACCATTGGGAATCAAATTATTGAGACATTGCGCAAACATAAAAAAATATCAAAGATGGAGGCGCGGTCTCGTGCAATGGAGCTCCTCCAATTGGTGGGATTTAGCCGACCGGAAGAGAGTTTAAAATCTTATCCGCATGAATTGTCAGGCGGTATGAGGCAACGTGTGATGATTGCTATTTCCATGTCATGTAATCCGCAATTATTGATTGCTGATGAACCTACAACAGCACTGGATGTGACAATTCAGCAACAAATTTTAGATTTAATGCTTAAAGTGAAAGACGAACTTAATACAGCTATTCTACTTATTACTCATGATTTAGGTGTTGTTGCTGAAACAGCTGAACGGGTGTTGGTTATGTATGGTGGTCAAATTGTCGAAGAAGCACCAGTATACGACTTATTTATAAATCCGCTACATCCGTATACTCAAGGGTTATTAAAAAGCATGCCAAAAATGGAAGAAGATAAAGAACGGCTTGAGGCAATCAAAGGAATGGTGCCAGCTGCCCATAAATTTCCTGCTGGTTGCCGATTTGCCCCACGTTGCCAAATGGCAACAGAAACATGTCATCACACAACGCCCGAGCTTGTACAAGCGTCACCTACACGAGCCGTTCGATGTTTGCTATATAAAAACGCAAGCTTGGAAGCGGATCCTGGTCGATTAAAAGGAGGAGTGGAAGTGTGACGAACAAAGTGTTAGTTGAAGCTAATCAATTAAAGATGTACTTCCCGATAAAAAGTGGGATTATTAAACGAACAGTTGGTCATGTAAAAGCAGTTGATGACGTATCATTAAAAGTATATGAAGGTGAATCTCTGGGTATTGTAGGTGAGTCTGGTTCTGGAAAATCTACACTAGGTCGAATGCTATTAAGATTATTAGAGCCAACCTCGGGTGAAGTGTTTTTTGATGGAGATAATTTATCAGCGCTTCCAAAACGTCAAGTGCGTCCATATCGTCGTGATATGCAAATGGTTTTCCAAGACCCATATGCTTCATTGAATCCAAGAATGAGTATAGGTGATCTTTTAGAAGAGCCGATGCTCGTACATCAAACAGTCCGAGATCGTGGAGAGCGTCGTAGAAAGGCGGAAGAGTTACTGGAAATTGTTGGCTTGCCGATGCAATCATATAATAAGTATCCACATGAATTTTCTGGTGGTCAAAGGCAGCGTGTTGGAATTGCGCGAGCATTAAGCACGAATCCTCGTTTTATTATTGGGGATGAACCTGTTTCGGCGCTAGATGTGTCGATTCAGTCACAAGTGTTGAATTTGATGAAAGACTTACAGAAACAATTCCATCTCACATATGTCTTTATTGCTCATGATTTAAGTGTGGTAAAACATATTAGTGACCGGGTAGCAGTGATGTATCTTGGTCGTGTTGTTGAAATCGCCCGGAAAAAGGACATGTATCATAAACCGCTCCATCCATATTCAGAAGCATTAATTGGTGCAGTGCCGTCCACTGATGTAACGAAAAAAAGGAAAAGAGTTGTTTTAGAAGGAGAGTTGCCAAGTCCGGCAAGTCCACCAAAAGGGTGTGCATTTCGTACACGCTGTCCACATGCACATGCACGTTGTAAAGAAGAGCGCCCAGAGATGGTAGAAGTAAATCCGGAACACTTTGCAGCGTGTCATTTGTATACGAATGAAGATGGTTCGTTAAAAAGGGGAGTTGGTGTTGTCTGACTGGGCATAGACATAAAGGGGGTGGTTCCGGAGGAGTCTATTTGTGTAGGATGATGATATTTTCCAAAATATAGGGGGGTTTTAAGTTGAACAAAAAGCCATTGTATTCATTTTTATTGTCAACAGCCTTTTTGAGCGCAATGTTGGTTGGGTGTTCTTCAGATGATGCAGGTACAAAGCCTAATGAGGGTGATGGAAGTGGTTCTGGTGAACCGGAAGCAGTTGAAGGGGGAAAAGTGACATTAGGGATGCACTCAACGCCCGAGAATCAGTTCAATCCCATTTTTTATACTTCCAGTTATGATGCCAACATCTTGAACTTTACGCATGAATCGCTCATGACTCAAGATGAGGATTTTCAGTACCAGCCCGAGCTAGCAAAAGATTGGGAGTTTAGTGAAGATAAGCGGGAAATTACTTTTTCTCTGCGTGATGATGTGAAATGGCATGATGGTGAACCATTTACAGCCGATGATGTTGTGTTTACGTATGAAATGCTTGCTGATCCAGGATATGTTGGGGCAGGCGGTGTTCGGACAACATTTGTAAACAAGTTACAAGGATATGAGGAGTACGCTGGTGGTGAGGCAGATACTTTTGCTGGAGTAGAGAAGGTAGATGATTTGACAGTGAAATTTGTTTTTGGTGAGCCAAGTGTGAAGGCGTTATCAGAAGTGAATTTCTCAATTATCCCAAAACATGTGTTTGAAGATGTTGCGATTGGGGACATGCCAGAGCACGAGGGCTCAATACGTGCAGGCGAAGTAATCGGAACAGGGCCATTTAAGTTAACAGACATGATTGAAAACGAGCAGTATGTGTTAGAAGCAAACAAGGATTACTGGAAGGGTGCACCAAAGCTGGATTCTGTTGTATGGCGTGTAGTTGACCAATCTGTTGCGGCGGGTATGTTAGAGCAAGGGGAACTAGACTTCTTCCCAGAAATGTTTCCACCAGATGATGCGGAAGACATGGAAGGAAAAGAAGGATTTGAAGTGTTTTCACAGCCTAAATTTGGATATCAGTATTTAGGAATGAAAGTGAATTATGGTCCAGATGAAGATTTGAATGATTTGGCAAATACCGACTTATGGAAACCGAATCCAAAGCTGGAAAATAAAGAATTTCGTCAGGCCATTATGCATGCGATTGACCGCCAGTCTCTAATTGATGGATTTTTGCGAGGCTACGGTTCAATTATTGATGCACCATTTCCGCCGGCTTCGTGGGCATATAATCCTGATGAGATCAATGGATTAGAATATAACCTGGAGAAAGCAAAGTCTTTGTTAGAGAAAAATGGATATGTTGACACCAATGGTGATGGATATGTTGAAGATCCTGATGGTAATGAGCTTACGTTGAATTTGCATTATCCATTAGGAAACAAAGTTCGCGAGCGTTCAGCGCCAGTGATTGTTGAACAGCTAAAAGAAGCTGGTATTCGGATTGAACTAAAAACACCGATGGAGACGGCACCATATTTTACTTGGATATCAGAAAAGAACTCTGATGAAGAGTTGGATTTATTTTTAGCTGGCTGGTCTTTAGGATCAGGTGACCCAGATCCATCAACGATTCATCAAGGAAAAGGAACGATGAATTATTCTCGCTTTTATGATGAGGCGCAAGATAAATTGTTAGAGGAAGCGCTTGATCCTGAAAAGGCTTGGGATAATCTAGAATACCGGACTGAGAAATATACAGCATGGGCGCAAATGTTTAGTGATAATGCATATGCAACTCCTTTGTACATTGACGATGAGATTCATGTGTATACATCACGTTTAAAGGGCATTGTGTTTAAACCATTCTCGTATTCAGCGGATTCACATGAGTGGTATCTAACAAAGCAGTAGGTGTGGAGAAAGGGCGCAAGCGTCTTAAGCGCCCTTTCTTACCAATTTGAACGAAGGATATGATTAAAAAGAGGTGTTGATTTGTGTTTAAGTACATCATACGACGCTTGTTACAATTCATACCATTAGTGCTTATTGTAACAATGATTGTATTTCTATTTGCTTATTTAGCACCAGGTGATGCACTCAGTGGAGAAATGCTAGATCCCAATATAGATCCAGAGGTCTATGAAGAGCAGCGAGCGGCACTAGGACTAAATGACCCTGTGTATGTGCAGTATTGGAATTGGTTAAAACGAGCGGCGGTGGGCGATTTTGGGATGTCTCTTAATTTTAAGGGACGCTCTGTAAGTGACTTAATTATGCAACGGTTTGACAATACACTTTATCTTGCGATGTTTTCTTTGGTCGTGACATTAGTTGTATCTATTCCAATTGGGATGTACTCTGCTAGACATAAAAACTCGTTACTAGATTATAGTGGAACAACATTCGCTTTTCTTGGTTTAGCAACACCGAACTTCTTTGCTGCATTGTTGGGGATCTATGTATTTTCATTTGGATTGGGGTGGCTGCCGACACAAGGTTCTGTTAGTTCTACAGGATTATCGGGTCTGGATGAATTCCTAAGTCGAATTCATCATTTGGTTTTACCGGGGATAACATTAGGTCTTGCAGGAACAGCTTCGTATATGCGTTATATGCGTTCGGAGATGCTAGATGTGCTTGGTAGTGATTATATTCGTACTGCTAGAGCCAAAGGTCTTGGAGAAAAAACAGTGTTGTACAAGCATACGCTACGAAACGCAATTATTCCGATTGTGACATTGCTTGGAATTGAATTTGGTACCTTGTTAGGTGGAGCTGTCATTACAGAGGCAGTTTTTAATTATCCTGGTTTAGGAACCTTATTTCTTTCTTCTGTTCAGAATCGTGATTATCCGGTCTTGATGGCAATTAATTTAATTGCAGCAGTCTCGATTCTAATTGGGAATTTATTGGCAGACATATCTTATGCGGCGATTGATCCGCGCATACGCTTGAATTGAGGTGAATATATAGATGCAACCACAACGTACGGAACAACCTGCTGTACCATTATCTTTTGAAGCCGAAGAAAAAAGTTTAAGTCCAACCCATCTTGCATGGCAACGGTTCCGAAAAAATAAGTTAGCACTTATTGGTGTTTGTTTCCTCGTCTTTATAACAATTGTGGCAGTATTTGCAGATGTAATTGCTACTCATGACCCAACCGCTTCTCAGTTGGCTAAAATAGAGGCAAAGCCTGATAGTGAAAATTTGCTTGGAACAGATAGTTCCGGGCGTGACAATTTTTCAAGGCTCGTGCATGGATCGCGTGTATCTTTGACGATTGGTTTTTTTGCAATGCTATGTACGGTGATTATTGGTGGGGCACTTGGTTCACTTGCTGGATTTTATGGAGGGAAAATTGACGGACTTATTATGAGGTTTGTTGATGTGGTACTTATTTTTCCGTTTTTATTACTGTTTCTGACAATTGTTGCGATCTTACAAGATATTACAATCCCCATTTTCATTATGGTTATTGCATTAACTTCATGGCCAGTTATGTGTCGTGTGTTGCGTGGGAAATTTATGGGTATTCGTGAACAAGAATACATTTTAAGTGCACGTAGCATAGGGTGTTCCGATTGGCGTATTATTCGTAAACACTTTTTACCGAATGCGGTTGGCCCTATTATTGTCGCAGCGACATTATTAATGGCTAGCTTAATTGTGGCAGAATCTGCCTTAAGTTTTATCGGCTTTGGTATTCCTCAACCTACACCAACTTGGGGGAATATGTTGACAGAGGCGCAGAGCATCCGTATTTTAAGAAACAACCCAGAAGCGTGGATGCCGCCAGGATTGTGTATTTTACTAACGGTCTTGTCGATCAACTTTATTGGTGATGGCTTACGTGATGCTTTTGACTCGAAGTCATAATATATGTGACGATTGTCTAAAAAAGTCCTACCTTGTAAGGACTTTTTTGCTGTTTTCCAATGTCTTATTCCCCTCCCTCTCTCAAGCTGGTATAATAGAGATGGATCAGGGTCTGGACTAGCTTCTGACAACTTTTTTTCATCCCCAGCATGAGGTGGCTCATATGAAGACATTTTTTGATGTCCAGCAATTATTAAAACAGTATGGTATTGTCATTTACACAAGAGATAAGCAAACAGATATTGCGCTCATACAAATGGAATTAAGAACTTTATATGAATATGGATTAGTGAACGCTACAGACTATAAGCAAGCGCTTTTCCTTGTAAAGAGGGAGGAAGCAACACATGAGTGAGCAAGGTTTTGTCGGAATTGACATCGGTGGGACGACAGTGAAGCTAGCTTTAATGACGACGACAGGTGAAATGAAAAAAAAGTGGGAAATCCCGACAAATCTCATAGATCATGGTCGTTACATTGTTTCTGAGATCGTGGAAAGTGTACAAGCCGAGCTAAAGAGTTTGGTGTTACGAGGTGCCGGGGTTGGTGCACCAGCGTTTATTGAACTGGAGACCGGTGTGGTGACACAGGCGGTGAATCTTGGTTGGCGTGATTATCCGTTAAAGGAAGTGTTCACAGAAGCATTAAATGTACCTGTATTTGTGGACAATGATGCAAATTTGGCAGCACTTGGAGAGATGTGGCGTGGTGCAGGGGATGGTTCAAATGAGGTATTATTTGTTACACTAGGGACAGGTGTTGGTGGCGGGATTATTACTCGTGGACAAATTTTACATGGTGTGCATGGCTTAGGTGGAGAAATTGGTCACATTACGGTCATTCCAGATAACGGTGCGCCGTGTAATTGTGGTAAGCGTGGCTGCTTAGAGACGGTATCGTCAGCGAAAGGGATGGTACGGTTAGCGACAGAGCAGCTCGAAGCAGGTGTGGACAGTATGTTAGAAAAAGAAGCGATGACGACAAGACATATTTTTGAGGCGGCTGAAGCGGGAGACGCATTGTCGCTAAATGTAGTGAAGCAGAGTACGTATTACCTTGGACTTGCGCTGGCGAATTTGGCGAACAGCTTAAACCCAGAAAAAATCGTTATTGGTGGCGGTGTTTCAAAAGCAAGAGAGCAGTTGCTCGTACCGTTGCGAAAAGTTTTTTCTCAATATGCCATCCCACAAGTTGCCACACATACAGAAATAAAATTAGCCACACTTGGAAATGATGCAGGGATTTATGGCGCTGTTTGGTTGGCGCAGGCCAGTCAGACAAAGCTGGAAGTGGAACGATAAAAGGAGCTTAAAACGTACATGAGTGAATATCGGATTGAACGAGATTTACTAGGTGAAAAACAAGTGCCAAAAGAGGCGTATTATGGCATCCAGTCACTACGGGCGCAAGATAATTTTCCGATTACGGGTTATCCGCCTCACCCAGCGTTGATTCATGCGTTTGGTTATGTGAAGAAAGCGGCGGCCTTAGCAAATCGTGATGTCGGGGTATTGCGTCCGAATATTGCAGATGCAATTGCTCGGGCAAGCGAGGAAGTGATTGCTGGGAAGTTAGATAATCATTTTATCGTCGATGCGATTCAAGGTGGAGCGGGTACATCTTTTAACATGAATGCTAACGAAGTCATTGCGAATCGTGCGATTGAATTACTTGGTGGCGTAAAAGGCGACTATATGCAAGTGAGTCCGAATACGCATGTCAATATGGCGCAATCTACAAATGATGCTTTTCCGACAGCGATTCATATTGCGGCGTTAACCTTAACTGGGATGCTTACAAAAGAGTTAAAGGCACTTATTGAAGCCATTAAGAAAAAAGAAATCGAATTTGATGGCGTGCTGAAGATGGGACGAACCCATTTACAAGATGCGGTACCAATTCGGCTTGGTCAAGAATTTGGTGCGTATCGCCGTGTGCTGTCGCGTGATTTAAACCGAATTGAGCGGGCGTGTGCACATTTGTATGAGATCAATATGGGTGCAACGGCAGTAGGTACAGGCTTAAATGCAGCACCTGCGTATATTGAAAAGGTTGCCACGTATTTAGCAGAACTGACTAGTTTCCCATTAAAAACAGCAGAAGACCTTGTCGATGGGACACAAAATACAGATGCATATACAGAGCTTTCAAGCGCGCTAAAGATTTTAGCAATTAATTTGTCAAAGATCGCCAATGATTTACGTTTAATGAGCTCAGGTCCTTTAACCGGATTGAATGAAATTAATTTACCTCCGCGCCAGCCGGGCTCATCTATTATGCCGGGGAAAGTGAACCCTGTCATGTGTGAAGTGGTCAATCAGCTGGCGTTCCAAGTCATTGGCAATGACCATACGATTAGTTTAGCGTCAGAAGCAGGGCAACTGGAGTTAAATGTGATGGAGCCAGTGCTCGTATTTAACTTATTGCAATCACTATCGGTGCTACAAAACGGGATGCGTGTGTTTAAAGAATATGCGATTTTTGGGATGACTGCAAATGTCGAACGATGCCGTGAACTTGTGGAGCGCAGCATTGGTATCGTGACCGCGATTAATCCGCATGTTGGTTATGAAGTGGCAACGCGGATTGCGATTGAAGCAATGGAAACCGGGCGTTCTGTGCGCGATGTTTGTATTGAGCGTGGGGTGCTGACAGAAGAAGAGTTAAACGTCATTCTCGACCCACAAGAAATGACGGAGCCTGGCATTGCTGGGGCAGATTTTTTATCTTCATAAAGAAAGACTAGGGGAGCCAAGAGAAGCTTGGCTGAGAATAAGAACGTGTTTCTTTTACCCTTATACCTGATCTGGTTCATGCCAGCGTAGGGAAGTCACGTAATACGTTTTTTGACGTGGCTATTTGTGTAGCCACGTCTTTTCTACTTTGAGAGGAGCGTGTAAATATGAGAGATTTTTCATTGTATGCGATTACTGGGGAAGCATTTCATCCAGGCCGTGACATTGCCGAGGTCATGGAAGAAGCGATTTGTGGTGGGGTTGACATGGTTCAATTGCGTGACAAAACGAGTAGTAAGCAGCAAGTGTTGGAAAAGGCATATGCTTTGAAAAAAGTGACAGACGCATATGGTGTGCCGCTCATTATTAATGACCATATTGATGTAGCACTCGCTGTTGATGCGGATGGGGTGCATGTGGGGCAAAATGATTTGCCGCTAGCGGACGTGCGCCGGATTGTTGGTTCAGAAAAGATTATTGGTGTGTCTACACATGCGCTGTCTGAAGCAATTGCGGCAGAAAAAGGAGGCGCAAATTACATTGGTGTCGGACCAATTTTTCCGACGAATAGCAAAGTAGATGTCGTTGCACCGGTGACGACGGCGTACATTCGTGAAGTGGTGCAACATGTGAACATTCCATTTGTTGCGATTGGCGGAATCAACGTTGAAAATGTCGCAGAAGTCATTTCTGCTGGTGCGAAGAGGATTAGTGTCATTAGTGCGATTGCGGGAGCCAAAGATGTGAAAGCAGCAACTAGCGCATTAAAAGCGGCATTAAAAGGAGCGCGTACACCATGAAGCAGATCACTGTAAACGGAAAAGGGTATACACTAGACGTGCCGAGTGTTGCCGCACTTGTGGCTTATTTTTCACTTGTTGCTGAGCATGTCGTTGCGGAAGTAGATGGTGCAATTGTTGCGCGGGAGTCATGGGATGATACAACAATTGAAGACGGCATGCGTATTGAACTTGTTCATTTTGTTGGAGGGGGATAAATATGAAACAGAAGCAGTTGGTCATTGGTGGGGTAGCGTTATCTTCACGGTTTTTTATTGGGACAGGTCGTTATCCGAATCCATTTGTACAGCGTGAGGCAATAAAAGCAGCTGGATCAGATGTGCTGACCTTTGCAATCCGACGTATTCAATTAGATGAGCCGGATGATGATGCGATTTTACAGCATTTAGAAGGAGGATCATTCCAATATCTGCCCAACACGTCAGGCGCAACGAACGCTGAGGAGGCGATTCGGATTGCGCGGTTAGCGAGAGCAGCAGGTCTCAGTGATTGGATCAAAGTAGAAATTAGTGCGTCAACCCGAACATTACTTCCAGATCCAATCGAGACATTAAAAGCAACGGAAGCGCTTGTGAAAGAAGGTTTTACCGTTCTTCCGTATACCTCGGATGATCCGGTGACATGTAAAAGACTTGCAGAAATAGGTGCGGCCGCGGTAATGCCGGGTGCTTCTCCAATTGGAACGGGGCTTGGGATTTTAAATCCATACCATTTAGGAATCATCGTCGAGGAAGCAACCGTTCCAATCATTGTTGATGCGGGGATTGGATCAGCCAGTGATGTTGTGTATGCGATGGAGCTTGGGGTTGATGGTATCCTTGCGAATACAGCTGTGGCAAAAGCGAAAGACCCAGTGAAAATGGCACGTGCGTTTGCGGCGGCAGTAGAGGTCGGGCGTCTGTCTTATGAAGCAGGGAGAATCGCGAAAAAGCGTTATGCAACTGCAAGCAGCCCTATCGGAGAGGCGGAACGATTGTGAACGTGATCGTCTTAGGGGGAGGTGTCATTGGTTTAGCAAGTGCTTTAGCACTTGCAGAGGCGGGGATGAAAGTGACATTGCTTGAAAAAGCGCAATGTGGGGGACAAGCATCCGGCGCGGCAGCAGGCATGTTGGCGCCTTATTCAGAGATTGGTGAAGATCCAGATGACTTTTTTCATCTCTGTCAGGCGAGCTTACGTTTATTTCCGCAATGGCAAGCGTATGTGAAGGAATGCACCGGACGTGATTTTGCTTATACGCGCTCGGGCAGTTTATACTTGGTGTATCATGAAGCTGATTTGTTGGCATTATCAACGCGTCAAGCATGGCAATCAATGTTCGGTGTCAAAAGCACGGTGCTTACACAAGCAGAAGTGTGCGAGCGCGTGCCATCAATTGCTCCTGATGTAGTTGGCGCGCTGTATTATCCAGAGGAAGCACATATATATGCGCCAGATTATGTGTTGGCACTGGAGGGAGCTTGTCGAAAAAAAGGGGTTATTATTCGAGAAGAACTCGGTTTCATCGCTTTACACGATGTGCGTGAAAGTGGTGTGTCTGTTAAAATAGGTGCTCGGGAAGTATTACACGCCGATCGGATCGTTGTCGCAACGGGTGCTTGGACGGAATGTTTCGCTGAAAAGCTCAATCTATCGTTGCCGATTTACCCGATCCGAGGACAAATTTGTGCTTATCATGCAAACCCTTTACCAACTGAACATATGTTATACACAAGTCAAGGTTACCTCGTACCTAAAATGAATGGGACGATGGTGAGTGGCGCATCAGAAGATATTGCTGGATTCAACACGGAGATAACAGAAAAAGGTATTACTCGTTTAAAAAGATGGAATAAGAAAATTCTCCCGTATTTAGCCGCAGAAGAGCCGTTTCATACGTGGGCAGGATTGCGACCAGCGACACAAGATGGCTATCCGTTTATCGGACCGCTTGAAAATTATCCATCGATTTATATGGCGTGTGGTCATTATCGCAATGGGATTCTACTTAGTGCAATTACAGCGAAAGTGATAACGGAACAGATGCAGCAAAAAAAGCCTACTATTAAGTTGGATGCTTTTTGTCTGGAGCGCTTTTCATACGTTTAGAGAGTGAGGATGAGGTGTATGCAGAAGGTTTTAACGATTGCAGGATCAGATTCAGGTGGGGGAGCCGGCATCCAAGCGGATATAAAAACATGTCAAGCATTAGGGGTGTACAGTGCCTCAGTGATTACAGCTTTGACAGCACAAAATACGCGTGAGATTACTGCCGTGGCACCGGTCGAACGTGCGATGATACGGGCGCAATTAGACGCGGTTTTTAATGATATTCATATTGATGTCGTAAAAACGGGTATGCTTGCTAATAAGGGAACGATCCAGCTTGTAGTGAATCGGTTACGTGCGTATGAAGTAGAGAATCTAGTCGTTGATCCAGTGATTACTTCTACAAGTGGCACCGTCTTGTTGACGGAAGAAGGGCTAGATTGTTTGCGGACAGAATTACTGCCACTAGCCTCTGTGTTAACACCAAACATAGACGAGGCTGCGCTTTTACTAGGAGAAAGTCCAACGTTTGATATAAAATGGATGAAACAAGCAGCGAAACGGCTCCAGCGATTTGGTCCTCAAATTGTTGTTGTGAAAGGGGGTCATTTAGAAGGCTCTGAGGCAGTGGATGTTGTTTATGATGGAACAACATTTACAATGTTACAATCATCACGTATTCACACATCTTCGACACATGGAACAGGATGTACGTTTGCGGCTGCGGTTGCAGCATCACTTGCAAAAGGTATGGTCTACAAAGAAGCATTGCAAACAGCAAAAACATTCACGCATACAGCGATAGCACATGCTTTCCCAATTGGCACTGGCAAGGGGCCACTCAATCATTATGCGCATATGCAAACAGACAACAAGGGAGTTCGTTAAGGTGAGAAAACATTTTATTGTATTGATTTTGCCAGTGATCTTAATGCTTATCATTGCCGTTAGTGGCTTGTATTACTTGAAACAAGAAAAGGTTTTTTCTAATGAATTGTTACAAAGAGAAATTGAGATTACAGCTGAAGTGAGAGGGGATGAGCTTACTTTGTCATGGCGCTGGCCACAGATGCCGAGCGATGGGATGTATGGGACAGATTATATAGGCATTGCTTTTGACAAAGCTGCTGAGGTATTAGTAGGAGAAGTGATACTCCCACTGGAAGACGAACAAGTCTTCACTGGCACACGAATCGAGAATGGCGTCGTTTTTAGTTATCCTACAGAGATGATCGAGCATGAAAGTGTTGGGGCCAGAGGACAACTACGGCAAGTGTTACCAGCCAATGTAGACTTAGATGAAGTGCATGTGACAATGTTACATACGTGGACCAATCATGAAGACTTACGTATAGAGGACGCATTATTTGAAGAGCCTCGTTTTGGTGAGGCGAAGGCGGTGCAACATTGGGTAAAGACAATGACTTTAAGTGAGTTAATTGCTGAGAAAAAGTCTTGATGAAAAGCAGGCGGCAGGGTGATTTAATCTCCCTGCCGCCTGTAGTTTGTCATCCTTCTAGTAAGAATGTTTCATATACGGTCCACGAACCGTTCTCTAATTGATATAGCAACTGCATGCGATCAATCTCTTCACGATGTGAGACCTCTGTCATTGTGAGTTGTCCAATGATGTCTGCATGTTCCGCTTTTGAAAGTCCCTGTGCAATGGTGACATGGGGGACAAAGACAGAGTGCTCTTTTTCAGTAGGAAAAGGTTCTGTGTACAATGCGTCGTTCAAAGACTGTAGTGTTTCATTTTCTTTGATCTTGTAAAATATGGTTGTTGACTGAGGATAAAATGTGTCAACTTTATATATATCAATGACCACAGGTGGGTGCTTTTTCGCAATCGTTCGCAGTGCCCGTGTGATGAGAGGTAAGTTTTCTTCATCAAAGTTAAAGCTTTCTTTCAGCGTAACATGTGGTGGAATGTTTGCATAGTGCGCATCATAGCGACGACGATACGCATTGGCTGTGTCTTGAAATTTCTTTGATGGAAATAATACAATACCATAGTTCATAAACATTGACCTCCTTGAGTAGTCAGGTGGATAAAACGTTTTTTA
Source organism: Shouchella lonarensis (assembly GCF_900096965.1). GTDB lineage: Bacteria > Bacillota > Bacilli > Bacillales > Bacillaceae_D > Shouchella > Shouchella lonarensis. The sequence goes on from NZ_FMYM01000005.1 coordinate 133,666, forward strand.
AAGCATGAGGTAAATCCTTTTGCCAATGTGTCCATGTATGGTCACCTGAAAATTCTTTGTACGTATAAGAAAAGGGAGTGCGTGTTAGCAGTTGGTGAAGTACACGGTTTGGGGTAAGGAAATCTGCTTTTTCTCCAGTTGTTAATGTTACATTTGTTTCTTCTGTGCCTATCGCATGATAAATGGTTAGCGGGACAGTCTTGTTATATGCCTCTACAGCATTCAACAGTGGTTGATTCACATAAGGCGAATGCAGGATGACACGTCCGAATAAGGATGGGTAGGCTAATGCACATTGCAATGAGGCGGTTGCTGCAAGTGAGTCACCAGCAAGTGTTCGCGCATGAGCCATGATCTCTGTTGAAAATGTTTGTTCAATAAATGGTAACAATTCGCATGCAAGGAATCGGCTATAATGAGTGGAAATGGGACTTTCTGGATGATACCATGCTCTGCGTGTCGCAATATCTGGATAGGGCACGCCGACAATAATCGTCTCTTCTATCTCCATATCCTCCATTAATTCTTCTGCTTGCCTTGCAATCCGCCCTAAGCGAAAGTAGTCATGACCATCTTGACAAATGAGCAATCCATAGCTCTTCAAAGGTGTATAGTTTGCTGGTCTGTACACAGGGAGGGACAGGACATGATTTAAATATATACTCTCTATTGTAAGTTGTAGAAGGGTACCTTGTAAACTACTCATTGATGATTTCCTCTCTTTTTAACAAATAATCAGTTGGAGCGTCATGAAAATGGATATGAATACCATAAATTGGGCATGAAATACTTATGTAAATAGTGTAACATGGTTTGTGAACAAGATGTAAGGGGAAGAGGTCGATTTTTATGTAAATCATAAAAATCGACAGGACAACCTTTGTTTTTTTAACGTTTTGATCATATAATATGACAATGATGGGCAAGATACAAGGAGAGATTTCTTTATGAAATCTTTATCTGCGAACAGGAGGAGAAGGTGAATGGGACGCCGGAAACCGCGCTGGGTATATTATAAAGGCGTGTTTCGATCACAGTTTCAAGCTGGCTGTATGAAGGCAAGGCTAGAAGATAATTGGCAGCAAGGATATGAACCCGGTCCATTTATTGAAGTACGAAAACTTCGTACGGATAAGTATGTTATTCGTTATACGTATGATGAAATGATGTGATTGCTTGTTTTAACGGTACTTCCGGTAAAGATTCAATGCATCTTGAAGAAATTGTTGTTCTTTTTCCGATAGTGTCGTTGGAGGAAAAAGCATTTCAGTCTGTTCGTCTGTACGTCCGAGGAGAAAATCGCAACTAACATTGTAAAAATCAGCTAAGCGGTGTAAGTTGTCAAGGTCAGGTTTTCGAGAACCATTTTCATATCCAGAAATGGTTGATTGCGCCATATTTAATGTTTGTCCTACTTCCTTCATTGTCAGACGTGCTTTTAAACGGCATTCTTTTAGTCGTTGTGGAAACATAGTTGTCTTCGTCCTTTCTCTGTTCTAAAGATGTTTGTCGTGTCTATGGTGAATCTCTTGCCTTTCCTTATTATACTTTCCAAAGTGTAAATTTGGAAGGGGTATGCAAAATGAATTGAATTGAACGCTATATGCGTTGTAAAATGGTAAGAGCACGATGAGATTTCAATATTTAAGGAGGAAATGTTGATGTTAGGGAAACTTCGCTTGTTGCGATTAGAGCATGGAATGAGTTTAGGGGAAGTAGCAGAAAAGATTGGTATTTCGGCTGGATACATGTCGCAAATAGAATCAGGAAAGCGTCATATGAGTGCAGAAGTAGCAAATCAAATTGCTGAGTTATACAATACGGATCGTGATGAATTGTTTGAAGCAACGCGCTACAAAACCATTGATGTAAGTAGATAGGTGAAATGAGGGGCCAGATCATCCTTCTATACAATATAAACATATAAACTTAAACATAATTATTGTTGATCGCTTTTTGTCGGCAAGGACTGTACAGCGTTGGAGAGCACAAACAGTCCTTTGTCAAAGCGATGACTATGTATGTACATAGAAGAAACAGCACGAAGGCGAAGCCTTTTGTGCTGTTTTATGCTATTACATTGTGACTTCAGTTAGTGTGGCTTCAATACGCGGAATATAGATGCTTGTTTTTCCAGTAAAGCTAGAGTCAGTACCAACAAATAACCAAAGTTCTCCGTTGTCATTTGTTTCGGCAACAAATGAATGTGGTGCTGTATGAAAATGCTTTTTTTCGTATTCTGCAACAGAAGTGTTTTTAGCCAAGTTCCCAACAGTCAATGCATCTTGTCCACTGAGTGCTCCGTGACCTTTATCGGCACTCATGCGCCAGTAATTGCCATGTTCCCCGATGTAAGCCATAGGCTCATACGGGCTTGCTCCTGCTTTCACATATACATCTTCTCCTGCAGAGAGATCAGGTTGACCTGTTGTGAGATCCGAAACAATATCAAAATCAAATTGAATATCGTACGCTGTGTTTGGTTTTAAATGGAGGTTTTGACTCAGTTTCTTTTTGACAAACATAAACAAATCTCCATGGTCATTTTGACCGCTCAAAAAAAGCGCTTTCTTTTCATCGTCCAGCTGTTTCGGAAGTGTGCGATGATCGAATAATAACTCAGAAAGATGTTCCTCTCCTACAAAATATTCCGCAAAGCCGCCAGCCCAGTCATCTGTTCCATCCGAGAAGTTTGACGTGATCACAATATTCTCCTGCTTTAAAACCTGTGCATTTGTTTGGGATTGTGAAAAGTTTTGTGTTGCTGCAGTTGCTGGGTCTTCACCGAAAGTAGTCAATGAGACAGCTCCGACGATAACAGCTGCAAATGTGGACACCATTGTTTTGTTCACTTTACATGCCTCCTAGTAGATTAATAGAGTAAATATATATAAATAATAAACCATATAAATGTTTAAATCAACCCAATTATGAGTAGGACTGACCAATTTCTTCTCGCTCGTAAAAAAACACTCAAAAACATTTGTAACAATATTTTTGAGTGTGGGGTTCTTTTATTTAGATGCAATCATATTTTTTGGGACAACGTATTGATCAAATTGTTCTTCAGTCAATAGCCCGCTAGCAATTGCTGCTGCTTTTAATGTTGTTTTTTCGGCATGTGCTTTTTTAGCAATGTGTGCGGCATTCTCATAACCGATATGTGGGTTGAGTGCAGTAACGAGCATGAGTGAGTCGCCTAAATATTGATTCATCTTCTCTTCATCCGCTTCAAGACCGATTAAGCATTTGTCATGGAAATTATTTAGGCCATCTGCGAGTAAGCGCATCGATTGTAAGACGTTATAGATAATGACCGGTTTAAACACGTTCAGTTGGAAATGTCCTTGGCTTGCGGCAAATCCAATCGTTGCATCGTTACCGAGTACTTGAGCTGCGACCATCGTGAGCGCTTCGCTTTGCGTTGGATTCACTTTTCCTGGCATGATCGAGCTTCCAGGCTCGTTTGCAGGAATTGTGACTTCTCCAATCCCGCAGCGTGGGCCACTTGCAAGGAGGCGAATGTCATTTGCGATCTTAAAGACGTCAGCAGCAAGGGCTTTTAGGGCACCATGGAAATGAGTGAGTTCATCGTGGCTCGTTAAACCATGAAAATAGTTTTCCGACGGCTGAAAAGTGACCCCTGTTTGTTTGCTTAATTGTTCACATACCGCCGCGCCAAATCCGATTGGTGCATTGAGACCAGTGCCAACAGCTGTGCCGCCAATCGTAAGCGCACGTACGTAGTGCAGTGATTCACGTACCATTTTTGTGCATGTTGCCAGCATATGGCGGAAGCCACTAAGTTCTTGGCCAAACGTCAGTGGGGTTGCGTCTTGCAAGTGTGTACGTCCAATTTTCACGACGTCCTTGAAGTCAGCTTCTTTCTTGGCAAGTGTCGCCTCAAATTGCTGTAGTGCCGGGAGCAAGTCATGTTCGGCGTAGACAACGGTTGCGATGTGCATCGCTGTTGGGAATGTATCATTGGAGCTTTGTGAAGCATTAACGTCGTCATTCGGGTGTACACGCACGTCTTCATGTCCTTGTTCATCCAAGTAGTCATTAGCGATGTATGCAAGCACTTCATTCATATTCATATTTGATTGCGTGCCACTACCTGTTTGCCAGACAACAAGTGGGAAGTGATCATCGAGTTTGCCAGCAATCACTTGATCAGCAGCATAGGTAATTGCAGTAACTTTGCGTGCATCCATGTCCTTTAATTGTCCGTTGGCAATGGCGGTGGCCTTTTTTAACTCTGCAAAAGCACGAACGACAGCAATCGGCATCTTCTCAGTACCAATTTTAAAATTCTCTAGGCTACGTTGTGTTTGCGCGCCCCAAAAGCGGTCAGCTGGGACTTCGATTGGACCGATTGTATCTGTTTCTGTACGCGTTTTCATTTTTTCATCATCCTTTATAAACATAATCATTCAAGCTATATCATACCAGAAGTCGTGCGGTGTTTTAAAGAGAAAAATACAAGTTTATCTTTGGTCCTCGCTATTTGTAAACAACTGTTGATATGCTGCATAGCCTTCTTTTTCTAAGTCTGTTTTAGGAATAAAACGTAAAGCAGCCGAGTTAATGCAGTAGCGTGTTCCTGCTTCACCTGGACCGTCCGGAAAAACGTGGCCGAGGTGGGCATCACTATCTTTGCTTCTCACTTCTGTCCGAATGCGCGCAAGGCTACGATCTTCGTGTTCGGTAAGATCATGAGCATCAATAGGTTTTGTAAAGCTTGGCCAGCCGCAACCGGCATCGTATTTATCACGTGAAGAAAAGAGCGCTTTACCAGTAATGATGTCAACATAAATGCCATCTGCTTCTAAATCAAAATACTCATTTTGAAAAGGCGGCTCTGTGCCATTCTCTTGTGTAACGTGATACTGCATAGGTGAAAGTTGCTTCTTCAATGATTCTTTGTTATGCTTCATCGTTTTTCCCTCCCCAATGTTGATCAATAAATGCTTTCCGCCCCGAACCTCGATAATATGCCGTGTAATGTTCAGGATTTGTTTTGTAATAATCTTGGTGTTCCTCTTCAGCTGGATAAAACGTCGTTGCTTTCTCAATAGGAGTGACGATGGGTTTTTGAAACTTGCCACTTTCCTCAAGTGCTCGTTTTGAAGCGATCGCAGCTTCACGTTGGTGTTCGTCATGGTAAAAAATTGCTGTTCGATAAGACAGGCCGCGGTCATAAAATTGTCCACCAGCATCAGTCGGATCAATCTGTTGCCAAAAAATATCTAACAGTTGTGTGTACGGGAATTTTTCGGCATCGTACGTAATTTGGACAGCTTCGACATGCCCAGTTGTGTCGCTGCATACCTCTTTATATGTGGGGTTCTTCGTATGTCCACCTGTATAACCAGCTTTAATATCAATGATTCCGTCATAAGAGGTGAAGGGTTTGACCATACACCAAAAGCAGCCACCAGCAAATGTCGCTTTTTTTACAGCCATGAGTAGATACACACTCCTTTCGAATCTTTTTTTGCAGTTTTATTATAACACGATTTATTTATGGGGAAGATAATATTGCTTATACAATTGAATCTTTCCATTTCCAACCGATCATGTTAGTATTATTTTGGTGTGATGACACTGGGTGGGTGAGGGAAGAAATAAAGAGAGTGGAGAATGTTGAAACAATGGTTGACGAAATTTGAATTAAAGCAGCATGGTACAAGTGTAAAGCAAGAATTTGCAGCTGGAATGGTCGGCTTTTTAACGTGCGCATATATTGTTGCCATTAATAGTACCATCTTAGCGGATGCAGGCATTCCGCTTGCTGGAGCAGCCCTTGCGACAATCTTGACTTCCGCGATCGGCTGTATTGTGATGGGATTATGGAGCAATATGCCTATCATGCTCATCCCAGGAATGGGTATTAATGCAATGTTCACATTTACATTTGTTCAAAGTGCCGGCTTGTCTTGGCAAGAGGCACTGGCAGTTGTATTTGTTTCAGGTCTTTTATTCATGGTTGTGGCGTTTACACAGCTTGCCGATTTGCTTAATGAAACGATTCCAGATGCCTTAAAGCATGCAATCACTGCCGGCATTGGGTTATTTCTCGCATTTATTGGCTTACAAAAAGGTGGCTTACTCGTTGCGCATCCGGAGACATTTTTACAACTTGCTCCGTTAAGTGAAGCGATGCCACTCGCAACGTTATGTACGCTCGGCGTGGCAATGGCCTTGTATGCGCGTCAGATCCCAGGTCATTTTTTATGGACAATTGTCATTGGCATTGGGATTGGATTATTGGTAGGTGTCGAAACGAGTGGATCTGTCATTAATTTATCACAAACAAATTACAGTGAGGTTTTTGGCCAATTTTCGTTTCAAATGGTTGGCACGGTGACGTTTTGGACATCGGTTTTCGCATTGACGATGGTGTTGACGTTTGAAAACATTGGCCTGATCTCCGGCTATACATCTGTATTGAAGCGACCTGATAAGTCGAAGCGGGCATTGCAAGCCAATGCGGTTTCTGCAATGAGTGCCGGTGTATTTGGCACAAGTCCGACCGTCTCAACAGCTGAGACAGCAGCGGCACTATCTGCAGGTGGAAAAACAGGACTAACAGCAGTTGTCACGGGAGGTTTATTTGCGTTAACGGTATTAATTTTACCGTTTTTAGCCTATATTCCAGATAGTGCCATTGCTCCGGTACTCATTATTGTAGGCGGATTAATGATGACACAGTTGCGTTTCGTTTCTTTTGACGATTTTCTGTCATGGTTTCCTGCTTATATGGTAGTGGTGCTCATTCCATTAACGCATTCTATTGCGGATGGAATTGCGTTTGGCTTTGTATTGTATCCTTTGATCCATATATTGGCCGGAAAGATGAGAGGTGTTTCTGTAACAATGTATATCATTGGATTGTTATTTTTTATTCATTTATTATTTTCGGCGCTGTCGCTGTGAATGCTAAAATAATAATAAGAAAAGAGGCAGGATCATTTTGTCCTGCTTCTTTTCTGTTCGTCATCGTTCTGTGACAAATGGTGAAGTTTTTAAATTCGTATTGTTATACATAAGAGCGGTGTCGAGCGGCATTTATTTCTGTCGTAATTTCAAGAACGAAAATAATCGCGGAGAAGGAGGATTCATTTTCAGGTTTGCCGAATAGGTTAACAATGTAAGGGAATTTGTCATTCGGAAGTGTGCATGTTCGCTATGTACGATTAATAAGTAACAATTCATCAGGAAAAGTTCCTTTTCGTGGTTAAAAATGTTTCATTTTGACATTAACAAAGGGGGGGTATGCCAATAGCCAGTGAGTAGGCTGGCGCGTGTGGCTGTAAAAATGAAATCGATCATTGCAGACTTACTCAATCGTAGCACGAAAGCACAAATTATTGTGCTTGCAGACAAAACCATTGTGTACCGAAATACGTTGTTTAATGACATCATGCATGTTCCAGGACACTGTCATCCAGAGGAAGAGATTGCTCAGTATGTGCTTGATGATTTAGGTGATAAATGGAAGATGAAGAAGGTGAGCGGAGAGGTTTGTATTTGTGTTGTAGAAAAAGTCACGTATGAAGATGGCTACACCCTTGTGACGCTTGAAGAGGAGACCGCCGATGTAGGAGAGTGTTTAGCTGATGACGCTCATGAACATCCTGTGTGGATTGCAGATAAAGAAGGAAAGATCAATTCCTGTAATCAAGCGGCAAAGCAATTCCATAATGCCACATCCTTGTTTGAAATTGTGCCTTGGGCGCTTGTTGACTGCAATAAAAAGGAACAGTCTATATATTGTCAGAACGACACGCATCGTTATGAACTGCAATTAGTTAGTGGGAAAGCATGTTATGTTGTCGAGTTAGTCTCATGTCACAAGGTATTTCCAAGTGAAAACGATATTCAACGTATGTTGCAGTTGTCTGAGGAGTGTTATGCGATTCATGATATGGAACATGTGTATTTTGCCAATCAAGCAATGCATGATCTGTTGCAGCTGCCAGCAGGGCAATTAAATGGTGAGCAATTGCACGAGTATGTGACAGAGGCAGATTTGATGATTTTAAAGCAAGCACAGGAAGAAGAAAGCCGCACATGGTATCGAGCTGTTCGCATTAAAACAGCTGAAGGCTTATCTCAAGACGTGACATGTGCCATTTTGCCGATCCGACTGGCGGGGAAAGCTGTATTTGTGTCGATGTTAAAAAAACCTATTACGCCCTATAGACGAGAAGAAGCAATGGATGTCGTTTCTCGCTTGGCAGCAAGTATGGCGCATGAAATTCGTAATCCACTCACGTCTATTAAAGGGTTTATGCAATTTTTCTCAGAAAAAGATTTGTTGCCACAATCGTTTTTTCATGTGACAAAACAAGAATTGGAGCGGATAGAACAAATTGTAAGTGAATATGCTTTTTTGGCACGCACCCAAGATCGTGAAGAAGTAACGGAAATTTGTATAAAGGCTTTTTTTCAGTCGTTACTAAAAACAGAGCGCATGAAGGCTGTTGCGGTGACACACCCCATTGAATGGGTGAGTAAAGCGCCTGTTTTTATTACAGGTTGTAAGAAGGATCTACTATTTATGTTTGAACATTTAATTCAAAACGCCGCAGATGCAAGTGAGCCAGGGACACCAATTGTATTAGAAACGGATATAGGCGAGCATGATATTCGTGTGTGCGTCGTTGACAAAGGTGTAGGCATACCGGAAGAAAGACTTCATGTGATTGGTCAGCCATTTTATTCCACAAAAGAAAAAGGGACCGGTCTTGGTTTGATGATTTGCTACACAATTGCTGAGATGCACGGAGGTGCTGTAGATGTACAAAGTGAGATTGGCATAGGCACAAGGGTATCGGTTTTTTTGCCAAGAACGGTGTATCATAAACCATCCTCCTCGCACTTTACTGTGAAAGAACCAGTTGCAGCAATAGGTGAATAAAGTGTGCCGCAAAATAAAAGAGCATAAGACCTGCAAGAATGTTGACGATGGAAAGTAATTGCCCGCGTAACCACATTGAACCGAAGTGGGCTAAGACAGCAAGATTTACATTCCATAAAAGAATCCCGACAAACAAAAAGAAAATATGAATGTAAAATTCAGTTGATGTTGTGCGATGAATCATTTCTGAAAACAATGATCCGTAAATACCAAACCAAAAAAGGAAGTTAATCGGGTTGAATAAGGCGATGCCGAAGCCAACCCGATATGACTGCCATAAATATGCAGGAGCATATGATGCTCTTTTTTGATGAGAAGAAAGGGAATGGCGATTAGCAATGGATTGACTTCCTAAATAGAGCAGAAATAACGCGCCAATGAAATACAAACCCAATTGCACATGCATTTGCGAAATAAAATGGGAAAGTCCTAAAGAAATTAGTAACATGAAGAGCGCGTCTGCAGTCATACCACCGAGAGCAACAACGATAGCAGCAGCAAAGCCATAAGAGAGACCGCGCTTTAACACTTCTAAACAGATTGGACCTACAGGGGCAGCGAGAGACACACCTAGAATCATTGCAGATGCTGCTTCATACATAAGATATCTCCTTCCCGTTTGCTATGGAGGAATAAATGACAACCCCTTCCTTACTATTTCATGCGCTTGTCCTCAAAAGTAGAAGCACAAGATTGGTTTAGTCTAACACGACCCTTTCGTTCATAACATACTAAGAAAACAGTTTCTCAGCATGAAACAGTAAGATGTGTCTGAGGGGAATGAAAGGGAGAGGACAGCTTTGAATCAGTCTCAGTTGTATACAAAAGAACAAATGAGTTTAATGAATATGCCAAACTGGGTAAAAAAAACATATGCACAGTATAAAAGGGTTGTAGAGGAACCAGGGTTTCCTTGTTTTTTTGGACAAAAGGAAGAAAGAAGAGGCAATGTGCATTATTCGTACTTATGTCATAATGATTGGGTACATTTGCCGACAACATTGCAGGAATTCATTTCGTTTACAAAGACAACTGGGAATGAGCGAAGTGTTTTTTTGTTGTTTGTGGAGCCAGAGTCAAAAGTGCAACCGTTTGCATATTATCGTCGTTATTTTTGGGATGTGTTAACATATTTGAATCGTAAAGACAAAGAAGAATGGCCCGTAGACATTCCAACTGATCCAGACCATCACTTATGGTCTTTTTGCTTTGCGTCATGCCCGATGTTTGTGTTTGGAAATGCGCCTGCTTATCAGAAGAGACGTGCGCGTAATTTAGGGAAAAGTTTGGTATTAGGTTTCCAGCCGCGTAATATTTTTAAAGGGTTAGAGGGGACGTTACAACAAGGACGAGAAGCGCGAGACAAAATACGTAAGAAAGCAGAGAAGTGGGATGGGATTGCTACCCACCCAGATGTAGGCTATTATGGTGACCCGACCCACCATGAGTGGAAACAGTTTTTTATTAGTGATGATTGCGAGCCGATTCAAGGGAAGTGTCCTTTCCAGGTGTCAGAGATGAGGGACGGGAAGTAAGAGCGCAAAGAAAATGGATAAAAGGGATGAGGGGAGTAAAAGATAAAATATAATTTAAAAAAGGGGCGACGGTTTAGTGAAAGGAATGAGCTTGTTTTTTACACTGCTTTTATTAGGAACGCAACCGTCTACTTTCATTGAATGGGAAATGCCTCAAGCAAGTGTTATAGTCAATGTACACACGCACACACTCGCGCTCATTGAGTCACGTCATGTGGAAGAAATTCATTCAGTCGCCACGGGTAAAAAGGGGGATGAAACCCCTCTTGGAAAGTTTACGGTTCGGGTAAAAGCGAAAAACCCTTATTATAGAAAGAAAAACATTGCTGGTGGTGCGCCGAATAACCCACTTGGTAGTAGATGGATTGGGTTTGATGCCCTTGGCACAGAAGGACGTACGTATGGTCTGCACGGAACCAATCGTCCAGGCTCGATTGGTTACCGTGTATCCGCTGGCTGTATAAGACTCGCCAATGAGAGTGTGGAGCGTTTATATGAGCGCTTGGAAGTAGGTAGTACCATTGTCATTGTAGATGAAAAAGCATCATTTGAGGCAATCGGTAAGAAATATGGTCTACTTTAGACGATTAAATAAAAAAAGCAGGTAGACCATTTCTCCCCGCTGTGATTGATGCTTCTTAAAAAATACCTAGTCCGGCAGCACCAGTGAAAATGCCGCCTAGAATGAGGGTTCCAATCATAATGTAAACAATGACCCGCTGGAATTTGCGTGGCATACGAACGCCTCCTTACATAATAACGATTCATACAGTAGTGTATCTAAAAAAACGAAAACAAGCAAGAGGTGAATAAGGTGCAGTGTACAAATTAGATCATGTGGCATACGCAGTTCCAGCGTTGGCATCGTACATACCATGGTTTGAAGAGATTTTTAGGGTACGAGCGTCGAAGATAGAAGTATTAAGAGAGCATAATGTAAACATTGTGTTTTTGGAAGCAGGTTTATTTAAAATTGAACTTATCGAGCCATTACCAGGAAACCAATCCTTAAATTTATTCTTAAAAGAAAAGGGTCCTGGATTTCATCATGTTGCGTTTTCTGTCCGAAAGTTACACGAAGTTTATTTGTCTTTGCGGCAAGCGGGCTGTCGTTTTACATCGGACACTTTGTTAAAGGGGAGTTGTAATCGGAACGTGATTTTTATACACCCACATGTCGCCCAAGGGCTGCTTATTGAACTTTGCGAGGAATCGTGATATGAATAGAGAGTGGTAAAAATGAATGAGCGTTATTGGAATGGGGAGATGTGTATGGATACAAATCGATTGGTTCAAGAATTTGTAACACTTGTACAAACGAGCTCTGAAACAGGTTATGAGGGAGAAATGAGTGAGCTATTGAAGGCGAAGTTTAAGGCGTTAGGTTTGAGGGTGGAGGAAGATCATGCAAAAGAAGTGACTGGTCACGGCGCTGGAAATTTAATTTGCACACTTGAGGCAACGCAAGAAGGCATTGACGCAATCTATTTTACGTCACATATGGATACTGTAGTGCCAGGGAAAGAAATTAAGCCGGTCATAGAGGGTGATATGATTAAAACGGATGGGACGACGATTCTTGGTGCGGATGACAAGGCAGGAATTGCTGCAATGTTAGAAGCCATCCGGATGATTCAAGAACAAGATATTCCGCATGGACAAGTCCAATTTATTATTACAGTTGGTGAAGAGTCTGGTCTAGTTGGTGCAAAAGTACTTCCACCTGAGAAAATTGATGCTGTCTATGGATACGCACTTGACAGTGATGGGGAAGTAGGTGAAATGGTGACCGCTGCGCCTTCTCAGGCGAAAATAAAAGCGTATGTGCGTGGGAGAACAGCTCATGCTGGTGTCGAACCTGAAAAAGGCATTTCAGCCATCACTGTTGCAGCAAAAGCTGTTGCAAAAATGCCACTTGGACGCATTGATGAGGAAACGACGGCAAACATTGGTCGCTTTGCTGGAGGAACAGACCAGACGAACATCGTTTGTGATTCAGTGGAAATTACTGCTGAAGCACGTTCGTTAGACAGCATAAAATTAGAAAAACAAATTACAGCAATGAAAACAGCATTTGAAACAGCTGCCATCGAGATGGGAACGACCTGTGAAGTAGAAGTGACATATGCGTATCCGGGCTACAAAGAAAACGACGATGCGCAAGTTGTACAAACAGCAAAAGCAGCAATTGAGCGGTGCGGTTTTACCGCCCGTACGTTGGCAAGTGGAGGCGGGAGCGATGCAAATGTCATTGCAAGCTTCGGTATTCCAACCATTAATTTGGCAATTGGCTATGAATTTATTCATACGACAAAAGAGCAAATATCGATTACATCGTTGCAAAAGACAACAACGCTCGTTGTGGCAATTATTGAACAGATGGTCGTGAATGGTGGCACTAAATAAGATGAAAAAAAGTAGGTCTGACAGAAATGAACAGACCTACTTTTTTTAATGCTGATGTAAGTACTTACTAATAAGTCCCAGAATGGATCGGCGTGTCAAAATCCCGATAAAAGAGCGATGTTGATCGACGACGCATAGGAACGGGTGGTTAATGGAGAGTGATAATGCTTTCGAAAATGTTGCATCTGGCAAGATGCGTGGGACATCTTCATTCATTGCATCGCGGACACTTTGTTCAGCCAGACGATCCATTTCAAAGTTTTCTACACCGAGAAGGGAATCGAGAATGAGTGACTTACTAATTAGGCCACTTAGGCGAAAGGATTCGTCTAAGACAGGGATGGCCGTATAGCCAGATTTAATTAAAACAAGCAGTGCATGTTCGAGCGGATTACCAACTTGGACATGGGCTACTTTGTCAGCAGGGATAATCAATGTTTTGATGTCTGCGTCAGAAAGCAGCCGGTCTTTTAATGCATTTAACAAAGGAATCACTTCTTTTAGTTAGAGTTTTATTGTTCATGCGCCAGGTAAAAGACATTAAGAAAAAGCCCTTGCTACTTCATGGTACTCTTTTGACATATATAACGTCAAGGCATGAGTTGGAAATAAACCACTAGGAAATTGTTCATACTAGAAGAAAAAGGTGGGTTCTCATGCACTCAAAGCAAACGGTAAAATATATATGTGAACAGTTTACAAATGGGCATACATATTACTACAAGCAGGAGTATATTACACATGATTGTTGGATGAATTTAACGTCCGTTGCGTGGTCATCCCCGCGCCCAATATCGAAAAAAACATTTTTAAAAAGAGAATCAGAAGGCTATACATGTCAGTATATTCAACGGGAGCCTGCCATCATTCTCCCATTTAAAAAAGAGGCACGTCCTTAAGTGAAGGATGTGCCTTTCTTTCACAGGGTTAATCTTGAATGGAACGGAGCGTTTCTTTTACGTTAATTTCCCCAAATCCGTAATACATATCGTGTGCACTACGTCCAGAGGAATCGGCCATTTTCATAATGAGTTCGCCTACTTCTGCGTTTGTTAATGTTGGCTGAGCAGATCGCACTAATGCGGCAAGACCAGCGACGTGCGGCGCAGCCATGGATGTTCCAGATAAAACGACATATTGTTGATCAAGGTACGTACTAGCAATATGTTCTCCCGGGGCAGCAACGTCAACATGCGTCCCATAGTTAGAGAAAAAAGCCCGATTGCGATTCTCGTCCACTGCAGCAACTGTAATGACTTCAGGATAAGCAGCTGGATACATGAGGGCATCGTCATTGTCGTTTCCTGAAGCACTAATTAAAACAATATCATTTGCATAAGCGTACTGTATTGCTTCGTATAAAATATTGGCTTGTTCATAGTCGCCAAGGCTTAAGTTAATGATATCTGCCCCGTGATCAACCGCCCAGTAAATTGCACGGGCAACGGAGTAAGAAGAGCCCTCCCCATCGGCGTCAAGTGCTTTGATTGGCATTATTTTGCTTTCCCATGATACGCCAGCGATCCCTTCAACATTATTTGTCATTGCTGCAGCAATACCGGCGACGTGTGTACCATGTCCATTTTCATCATGAAAGTCACTGTTATCATGGATCGCGTTGTAGCCATCAACCAATTTCCCGCGTAAGTCAGGGTGCCTTGGGTCAACACCTGTGTCTATAATGGCGATGGTGGTATTTTTGCCATTGGAAAAAGCCCAGCCTTCTTCGCTTTCAATTTGAGGTAAATTCCATTGGTGTGGCTTAAAAAATTCATCATTAGGACGAATATTTTCTGGCTGTGTAAGCACTTGATTAACAAAAGCGTAGTTTGGTTCAGCAAAAGAAATATCTTGTTGCTGCCGGAGATCTTCAATTATTCGAGTGACCTCTTTTCCATCTTGCTGTAAAACAAAATAAGGGTCATTGGCAGAAATAAGTTTGTACTGAGAATGGTCCGCAAGCCAAGTTGTGATTTCTATTCCACGTGCGAGTTTTACGACAGCTTGTGAAGGATGAAAGGGTGATTCTTTTGTTTCTTCTTTTGATTGCACATAAATATTCCAACCAAGCCCGGGAACTGTCTCTCCTTTTAAACCATCTGGAACATCTTTCATTGTGTCAAACTGAACGTCTGGATCTTCACCTGCAATAAAAAAGGTGCCATTGCTGTCGGCAATGGAAGCAACATCTGTTAAGTAAGACTGAATAAAAGAGAGGTTTACTTCTCCTATCAAGAGGCGTCCATCTTCACAATCTTTGGCAAGTAGGAGACGTTTTTCACCGTTCACGTCGTAAGGATCAGAGTAGTGTTGACCTTGATTGTGGTGGGTCAGCTTAGCTTTATCTATCGTTGATAGTGATCCCGCTGTAATACGTGGTGTTTCGTCTTGATTGAGCATGGCAAAACCTTCAATGTAAGGATGTCGGGTTAATTCAAGCTGAAAATCACCTTTTAAAGTGAGATCCTTCGTCTCTCCCCATCGCTCTAACTGTTGTGAAAGAGAAGAGACAAAAAGGGTCGTTGTCCGCGCCAAGTCTTGCGCCATCAACCGGTTTTTTGCTGCTAAAGGTACGTAACTTTTTCGTTTTTCTGCAGTCATTGACAAGGCACCTTTTTGTTCAATCGGTCCTGTTTGGGGTGCACACGCTTGTACAAAAAACAAAATTACAAGTACAGTCAAACATCCTTTCAATCTCATGGTCGGGCTCCTTTTTTAGTGATACGATATAAGTCAGTGTCAAATTTAGGTGTGAGCCATTCCGATGGATAGACAAGCTCAATCCCTTGTTTCTTTAGGTTAGGTAAAGCTTGTGTGATTCCTGCATATGTTTCTTCGCCTTTCACGCCAACATGTCCAATGGCAATGGCCGTGTGTTCTTTTTGAGCAATCTGAATAAACTGTTGCATTTTTTGATAAACATGATGACGATTGGCAAGTGTGTCGTCCAAAAAGATATTACGGACGAGAAATGGGACACCTTCCTCTGTTGCAACAGTTGGGAGAACTGAGCGAGCGGTTGTGCCACTGTCAATGAGGTATAAATGATGGTCTTTAGCAAAACTGACAACACATCGAACAATGCGCTCGTCTTCCATTGCTTTGGAACCCATGTGATTGTTTAAGCCCCTCGCATGCGGAACACGCTCAAGCGCTTCTTCGAGCAAATGCATAATTTCTGAGTTGGATAAGTCCGTCGTAATCGCTTTTGGTCCAAGCCAAGAACGTTTTCCCTTCTTTGGTTCCATGGGCATATGAATAATTACTTCTAGACCTGCATCAAAGGCTTGCTTGTCTTGGGCAATTGAGTAATCTTGAAACGGCATAATGGCAGCCGTAACAGGGAATGTTGCGTTTAAAAACTGCTCCACACCGCCTACATCTCCACCGAAATCATCAATGATAATGGCTGCTTTGTGCGCAGTAGCCACGTTTGAGAAGCTTAAGGAGAACCATAAGAATACTGAAACAACAATGAGACTTTTTTTGTATGAGGATCTGCACATGTCATCATCTCCTTTCCTTACAATAGTGTGAGCCGGTAAAAGATGATCCATGTGTATATGAGAAAGGAAACTGTTTACAAATGGCGTGCGAGAAAAATGTTATAAAAATGTCATGAGGCAAGGTCTTGCTTCGTTGCAATAAATATGGGTACACTAATGAGGTGATGTTTTTATGTGGAGGGAGTATAAAAGTGAAGCGATATCGTTGGTTGATTGGTGTAGCTGCAAGTATTGTCATTATTATCATGGGATTTATTATTCAAGTAGAGCATGGACCAGATGAAGATGCACGTGTCATTGTTGACTTTACACTCAAGCGATATAGTGCCCCGGATTGTTTTGATGATGCTGGGTTTACAAACAATATTGGCGAGACGACATACAAGGATGCCGTAGCGAAAGATTTCAAAGAAGAGTCAGTGTGCACGTCGTTGGCTTTTAAAAAGACTAGTGGTCCATTGTGGTTTTCGTGGTTTATAAGTGAATGAAGCAAAAAAAGTCAGCGGCGTGCGCCTCTGACTTCTACTTGTCATAATTAGGATGATTTCTTTTGTTCGGCGAGCAACCTTCTTAGTTCAGTGAGTTGTTCTTTCAATGCTTGCACATCACGCTTACTTGCAGGATGATCTCCTTCTTCTAACTCTTCTGCATTGGCCTTTTCAACATTGCCAACGATGACACCGATAAATAAGTTAAAGATAATAAACGTGCCGAGTAGCACAAAGGAAACAAAGTAAAACCATGCCCACGGGCTGTCCGCCATAACTGGACGCATGACGCCGCTTGCCCAAGATTCTAGCGTGACGACTTGAAACAAGGTTAATGCTGAACGCTGTAAATTACCGAAATATTCAGGAGAAATATCACTAAAAGAAAATGTGCCAATGACTGAAAAGATATAAAAGAGCAATCCCATTAAAACGAAGATGTTTGCGAGTGAGGGAATGGTCATAATTAAGGCATCAACAAGCTTGCGTAGTGAAGGAATGACAGATACAGTACGCAATACACGTAAAACCCGTAAAATACGTAGTACAGTAATAAAATGACCGCCCGTAAACAAATGTCCTGCCAACACGATGATCGTATCAAACCAGTTCCAACCACTTTTCAAAAAGGAAAGGGGTTTACTTGAAAGTAATCGCATAAAGATTTCAATTGTAAATAACCAGAGTAACACGCGATCTGCATAATAAAAGAATAATTTATGGTCCGCATAGACGCGATCGTACGTTTCAATGCCGACTAAAATGGCATTAAAAAGAATGAGAATAATAACTGTGCTTTGGAACCATCGATGACTGACAATTTCAGCTAATTTAGATCTAAACACTCACTGTCTCTCCTTTAATTTCAATCTGTTGCTAACTTATCGTATCAGGAAATGTGCTTGATGGAAAGGAAAACGATTGAAAAAAAGTCACTTTTAGATTTTCTGTGAATAACATAATGCAGAGATCATCGTATTGGCTTTAATCGTGGTATTTGGGAAAGGTGGGTGGAAAAGGTGTGTGGCATTACAGGATGGATTGATTGGAGAACAAATTTACGGTCAGAACAAGAACAAGTAAAGCAAATGGCCGCGACATTAAATCGACGCGGTCCGGATGCGCTAAATGTATGGACATCAGACCATGCTGCGTTTGGGCACGCACGTTTAGTCGTAGTAGATCCGGTCGGTGGGGCACAACCTATGACAAGTGTTGTTTATGAAAAAGAATATACGATTGTTTATAACGGTGAGCTATATAATACAGAAGAACTACGGGAGCAATTACACACATATGGACACACATTTTCGGGTCATTCAGACACTGAAGTATTACTAAAAGCGTATATTGAGTGGGGATATCAATGCTTAGAAAAATTAAATGGGATTTTCTCTTTTGCGGTTTGGAATGACACAAATGAGAGTTTATTTCTTGCGCGCGACCGTTTAGGTGTCAAGCCACTGTTTTATACGATCCGCCACGGTTGTTTTATGTTCGCATCTGAGTTAAAGGCGCTTCTTGCTCATCGCGAAGTGCACGCTGTTTTGGATCGGAATGGTTTAGCAGATGTGATGGGGTTGGCACCATCGCGTACACCGGGACATGGCATCTTTAAAGGAATTTCTGAATTGCGACCGGGACATTACGCTGTTTATGACCGAAATGGTGCAACCATTAGTAAGTATTGGCACTTGCGTAGCAAACCGCACATACACACAACGGCCGAAACGGCAGCGCACATCCGCGAATTATTAGAAGACATTGTGGAACGACAATTGTTTGCAGATGTACCAGTAGGGATGTTTCTTTCTGGGGGAATTGATTCTAGTGCGTTAACGGCAATTGCTGCAAATGTGTATCAAAAACAAGGGAGAGGACCTATTCATAGTTATTCCATTGATTACGAAGGAAATGAAAAGTATTTCAAGGTAAATGCGTTTCAGCCGAATGCAGATTCAGCGTGGGTTGACAAAGTTGTTGCGCATTGTCGCACGAACCATCGTCATTGTATAATGGATAACGCAAAATTGGCTCATATGTTGGAAGAGGCAGTGCATATGCGTGATCTTCCTGGTATGGCTGATGTAGATGCGTCACTTTTATGGTTTTGTAAAGAAATTAAGCAAGAAGTTACCGTGGGACTATCTGGCGAATGTGCGGACGAAATCTTTGGTGGCTACCCTTGGTTCCATCAAAAAGATTTATTGTATGCCGATGGTTTCCCTTGGATGCGTTCAATTGATGAACGCATTGATTTATTAAACAATGATTGGAAAAAAAGGCTTGATTTAAAGACGTATGTATATGATCGGTACAAGGAAACGGTGCAAGACACACCTCGTTTCAAAGGTGATTCAAAAGAGGAAGCACGGCGAAGAGAAGTTTCTTATTTAAATATGATGTGGTTTATGACAAATCTATTGGATCGTAAAGACAGAATGAGTATGGGTGCTTCATTGGAAGTACGTGTGCCCTTCTCAGATCATCGGCTTGTCGAATATGTTTGGAACATTCCCTGGGAAATGAAAACACTTGACAAACGAGAAAAAGGGATTTTGCGAGAGGCGTTGGAAGGGTTGTTGCCAAAAGAAGTGCTTTACCGTAAGAAAAGCCCGTACCCTAAAACGTATCATCCTGCATACACAAAGGCAGTGAAGGACGGATTAAATAAAGTACTAGCGCAAAAAGATGCACCGCTGTTTACGTTTATTGATAGAGAAAAGCTTAGGAAGCTCGCAAAAAAAGGGGGATTTGATACAGGAAACCCTTATTTTGGTCAATTAATGGCAGGACCGCAGTTACTGGCACACTTTGTACAGATGGATTATTGGTTAAAAGCATATAACATCAAAATTGAAAGCACATAGTAACATACAACGCCACTGAAAGATCTTTCAGTGGCGTTGTATGTTTTTAAGAATGACGGATTGTAATATTAAGTGCAACACCTAAAAACGTGGCTAAAATAAAACAGCCCATAACAGCTTCGTGTAAAATGTAGGTAACCAAACAAACACACACACGGAGGATGCTATGAGCTACCAACATCTTACCACATTTGAAAGAGCACGTATAGAAACGTTTTATAGCCAGGGGCAGTCTATTCGTGCGATTGCTAAAAAGCTTAACCGCTCACCTTCTACCATTTCTAGAGAACTGAAACGGAACTCGGAAGAGAAGTTCTATCAGCCTGAAAGTGCTCAAGAGAACTATCACAAGCGTAGATTACGTTGCGGACGTATTGGTAAATGGTCCTGTGAATTAGCTGAGATCATAAATGAGAAGTTGAAACAAACTTGGTCGCCCGAACAAATTGTAGGACGATTATTTCAAGGGACCATCAGCTTTAAAACCATCTATCGTTGGATTTATCAAGGTCTGTTAGTGAATCAAGATTTATCCTTTCTTCGCCACAAGGGAAAACGGCAAAAACCACTAGAAAAAAGAGGGCGCTTTAATATTGGAACATCTATTTCACAACGACCTAAAGAAATTAGAAAGCGGGAGACTTTTGGTCATTGGGAACTGGATAGTGTTGTTTCCAGTCGTGGGAAAAGTAAAGCGTGTCTTGCTACATTTGTTGAACGTAAAACTAGATGGTACATTGCCTTTAAAATTTCGGATCGCACCTCCTCATCCATGGAAAAAGCGATTCGAACATTAAACGAACAGTTGCCTGCTGGCGCTTTTCAAACCGCAACGGTTGACAGAGGGAAAGAATTTGCCTGTTATAGCTCCATTGAACAAGATACGGATATTCAGCTGTACTTTGCTGATCCTTACTCTTCGTGGCAACGTGGCAGTAATGAAAATGCCAATGGGTTATTAAGAGAGTTTTTCCCTAAGAAAACGGATTTCGCTACTGTTTCTGGTGAAGAACTAGAATTTGCACTGTCGCTAATCAATCATAGACCAAGAAAATGTTTAAAATGGAAAACTACACACGAAGTGTTTCAGGAGGAAGTGTTGCACTTAATTTGACAAACCCTCGAATGAAAAACGCACATTACGCCTTTTCACCATGAGACAAAAAGCGTTTCCATGCAGTAAAGGAGCCATATACAATAAGCAAAAATACCCCGTAAAATAAAGCGACGATGAACAATCCAGCTGGATTTTGCACAATGGTATTGCCGACTGTGGCAAAAAGAATCATTGCTGGTATTTTGCCAAGTGACGAAGCGATGATATAAACAGGTCCAGATACGCGGCTTAGTGCAGCATAAGCATTAACAAGAATAGAAGGAACAATTGGGATGAGGCGGGTAATAAAAATGGTCATAAAAGCATTTTTCTCAAATAGTGCCGTCACTTTTGCTGTCATTTGATAACGATGAAGCAAACGTTCTCCCCAGTCTTGGTAGGCGTAACGGATAAATGTAAACATGATGATGGACGCGAGTGAAGAGCCAATCCATGTAAGTAAGCTACCAATGATTGGGCCAAAAACTGCGCCAATGACCCCACCAATAATTGGGTAAGGAATGATCGGAAACAGTGCAAGTAAAGTAGCGAATGTGGTTGTAAGGATGTAAGACTGTGATCCGCCTTGTCTAAGCCACCCGACCATGTTCTCCCCTTGAGTGAACACAATGAAGGCTAAGCTCATAAAGACGAGGAGGACAAGCCCTTTTTTTATCATAGTAAGGCCCCCACGTGTCAATGGTTGATATAATTTCTGTGACAATATAACATATCTTCTCCCATAAGGAAAGGAAAATTGTTTAGGTACACCCTTAAACAGATGAGTGAGGATTATGTCGAAAAAGAAAGTGAAAGAACGAACGCCCTGTAAAAACGTTTACAAACCTACGCTTAGGACGATATAACCTAAAATATGTCTCAATTGCCGACTTTGGATTGTGACTTCTTTGCTTTATAATGGAAACATCATGCTGGAGGTGGACAATCAGTGTTAACATTTAAAGAAGTAACAAAGGGATACGGTGGTGGGAAGACAGCTGTTTCATCACTTTCTCTGAACGTGAAAAAAGGAGAATTTGTTTGTATTATCGGTCCGAGCGGTTGTGGGAAGACGACAACGATGAAAATGGTTAATCGTTTGCACGAACCGACAGCTGGAACCATTCTTGTGGACGGAAAAGATGTCATGGCGCAAGACCCAGTCACACTACGTCGTAAAATTGGCTATGTCATTCAACAAATTGGGTTATTCCCGCATATGACGATTGAAGAAAATATTGTTGTGGTGCCAAAGCTACTTGGGTGGCCAGAACAGAAGAAGAAAGCACGAGCTCGTGAATTGTTGCAACTTGTCGATATGGATGAAAGTTTCTTGACGCGTTATCCAAATGAACTAAGTGGGGGACAGCAGCAACGTATTGGTGTGCTTCGGGCACTCGCAGCTGATCCACCACTTATTTTAATGGATGAGCCATTTGGGGCGCTCGATCCAATTACCCGTGATACGCTTCAAGAAGAATTTAAGCGTTTGCAGCAATCGCTAGATAAAACAATTATTTTTGTTACGCATGATATGGATGAGGCAATTAAGTTGGCAGATCGGATTGCCATTATGAAAGATGGAAAACTCGTCCAATTTGATACACCAGAAAATATTTTACGTGCACCAGCTAACGAATTTGTTCAAGAATTCATTGGAAAAGATCGACTACTACAAGCACAGCCAAATGTGCAAACGGTTCGCCAAATCATGAGCCGTGAACCGGTTCATATTGCGCTTGGAAGTACGTTACAAGCGGCCATGACACGAATGAAAGAAAGACGTGTAGATTCGCTACTAATTGTGGACGACCATCAACAATTAAAAGGGTATATTGATGTTGAAATGATTGATAGGCATCGTCACCATGCAGCGTGCGTTGATGACGTGATGATGACAGACTTTTATAGTGTAGAGGAAAGCGCGTTGTTGCGGGACACGATTCATAAAATCTTGAAGCGTGGTTTAAAATACGCACCTGTTGTCAATCAATCGCAGCAATTAGTCGGGATTGTGACACGTGCGTCTCTTGTGGATATGGTATACGATGCCATCTGGGGGCAAGAGGACATGGCTGAAAACCTTGTTGCAGCAACGAGGGAGGTGTAGAGCGTGGGTGATCTTCGAGATTTTTTTGTTGAACATGGTATGAACTTACTCGATGCAACGTGGGAACACTTATATATTTTCCTGGCGGCATTGGCGCTTGGCATCATTGTGGCCGTCCCTCTCGCAGTAATTTTAACGAGAGTGCCAAAAGTTGCAAATCTCGTCATTGGATTTGCAAGCATATTGCAAACAGTTCCTAGTTTAGCAATTCTCGCTATATTCATTCCGATTTTTGGGGCAGGGAAAGGGGCCGCAATTGTTGCATTATTCTTGTACTCGTTATTGCCAATCTTACGTAACACGTATACAGGGGTAAGAGATGTAGATGCAAACCTGATTGAGTCTGGGAAAGGAATGGGCATGACCGGTTGGCAGCGTATTCGGAAGATCGAACTTCCACTAGCCGTACCAGTGATGATGGCCGGTGTGCGTGTTTGTGCTGTATATTTAATTGGTTGGACAACCCTTGCTGCATTTGTTGGCGGCGGTGGTTTAGGGGAATTTGTGTTCAGTGGGTTAAATTTATATCGAATGGATTTAATATTGGCGGGTGCAATTCCGATAACAGTGCTTGCTGTGTTGATTGATTATGTGTTAGGAAAATTGGAGCGTCGTGTGACACCAAAAGGCATTCGCCAAGAAAGAACAACTTAGGGGGAGAAGCGTCATGAAAAAAAGATTATGTACGTTGGTATTTGCAACAGCACTGCTAAGTGGCTGCACGCTCCCTGGCTTAAGTGGTACAGGCGAGGACGGTGTACGTATCGGTTCGGTAATAAGTACAGAAGCAATGATCTTATCACATATGAATCGCTTAATGATTGAAGAATATACAGATATCCCGGTTTCAATTATGAATAATCTTGGGACCTCAGTGGTTGCACATCAAGCGATGGTCAGTGGTGACATTAATATCTCATCAATGCGTTATACAGGTACAGATATCGCGAGTGTTTTAGGGATGGACGCAATTATGGACCCAGAAGAAGCACTTCGTGTTGTGCAAGAAGAGCTAGATAAGCGCTACAACCATCAATGGTTTGACTCATATGGTTTTGCAAACACGTATGCTTTTGCTGTTCGTGAAGATTTTGGGGAAGAACACGGACTGGAGACGATTTCAGATTTAAAAAAGGTTGCAGATGACATTACAGTTGGTGTGGACACATCATGGCTAGATAGAGATGGCGATGGTTACGGAGGTTTCCAAGAAGTGTATGGTTTTTCTTTTAATGATAGCAATGTTAGTCCAATGCAAATTGGTCTTGTATATGATGCGGTTGCAAGTGGGAGAAGAGATGCGGTGTTAGCGTATTCCACGGATGGCAGAATTGCTGCATATGATTTACGCATTTTAGAAGACGACAAGCAATTCTTTCCCCCTTATGATGCATCAACGGTAGTCGACAAAGAATTGTTAGCGCAATATCCAGAGTTGGAAGATGTGCTTGGTCGTTTGTCTGGGAAGATTTCCGTTGCCGAAATGCAACAAATGAACTATGAGGCGGACGCAAATTTGAAAGAACCCGCGACTGTCGCCGAAGAATTTTTACAGGCACATAATTATTTCCGTGACGAGGAAGGGGGAGAATCGTAATGTGGCAAGAGCTGGTAACGAAGTGGCAAGAGCTAATCGCGTATTATGGACAGAATTATGATTATATATGGTCGCAATTTGTGCAGCATTTTTTAATGGCTGGTTATGGTGTGTTGTTTGCAGCAATTGTTGCGATTCCTTTAGGGGTTTACATGGCTCGGAAAAAAGTGCTTAGTTCAATTGTGTTTTCGATCACGAATGTCATCCAAACGATTCCTGCACTGGCATTGTTGTCTGTACTGCTCCTTTTTTTCGGTCTCGGGGCGAATACAGTTGTCATTGCGTTGTTCTTATATTCGTTGTTACCGATCTTACGTAATACGTATACAGGGATAAAAAATGTCGATGAAGTGCTGTTAGAAAATGGGACAGCGATGGGCATGACGAAGCGTCAAGTATTATGGATGGTACAATTACCACTGTCATTTTCTGTTATTTTGGCAGGGTTGCGAACGGCGCTTGTGGTCGCGATTGGTATCACTGCAATTGGCACATTTATTGGTGCGGGTGGCTTAGGTGACATTATTGTTCGTGGTACAAATGCAAGTGACGGGATGTCAATTGTTTTAGCAGGAGCAATTCCAACAGCATTGATGGCGGTCATGGCTGATATTGTTTTAGGAGGATTAGAACGTAAATTCTCACCTGTGAAACGTTTGCAAGCAGGTCAAGCCGGGCGCTAAAAAAGAAAAGGTGAATGTAGAAATGTTTATTGTCCAAAGTGGTTACGTATTGTAGCCCCTTTGGACAATTTTGTTGACGAGTAGGCACAAAATAAACGCAACAACGACTAAACATTTGCGAGAAAAATATGATATGATGTTGTTATAAATGAAACTAAACTCGTCTGCATAAAAAGCATAATTTAAGGAACTTTTTTGTTGGACAACCTGTTTAGTTACTGTTCGCTAAAGAATCACTTTTAGCATACGTGCCGATCACTGGTCGTGTTGAATTGGATACGGTGTAACAATGCAAGGAATACTAATGATGAATCATTACATTGTTCATGAGGAAGTGGCTTTTTTACATATTCACCTACAACTTAGCATATAGGCGAGAGAAAACATAATGAAATGGGCATTAAAAAGGGCGAAAGCCACACGGAAAAAAGGGCTAACATGATGAACCATCTTGCGCCTTGCTACATACCGTATCGTATGAAATGCATTCTGAATAGACCTGATGACACCAGGCATTGTGTGCATGTGATGAGAAAGTCAATGCCAATGATTGGTACACCCAAGAGAAGGAGGGGAAGGCATGCGATTAGAGCGCTTGGCAAATGACAAGTTCAAGGTTTTTTTAACCTATGATGATATGAATGAACGAGGAATTACAAAGGAGGACTTATGGCAAGATGTCCCTAAAGTACATGACTTGTTTCGTGATATGATGATGGAAGCTGATGATGAGCTCGGATTTAAAATTGATGGTCCAATCGCTGTTGAAGTATTTGCAATGCCAGCCCAAGGAATGGTATTTATTATTTCAAAAGAAGGTTATTCCGATGAGTTTATGTTTGACGATGCGGATGACTTTGACAGTGGCTATATTGAAATGCAAGTGACAGTGGATGAAACAGATGAAATTTTTTATGAGTTCTCTTCAATGGAAGATGTGATTGGATTGGCGGCACGCTTAACAGCAATTGGTATGACAGGTGGACGATTATATACATTTAACAATCGATTTTTTTTAAAATTTGTTACTGAAGCGATGAATGAAACGATCGAAGCGGCGTTGATTGCGATGTTAGCCGAATTCGGTGATCCTTCCACAATATCTTTTCACCGCGTCGAGGAATATGGCAAAATTTTAATGGAGGAACGTGCAATGGCACAAGTGTACCATTACTTTCACGGAAAGAAATAGTACACGAGCGAACATCTTTTAATGCTTGTAATTACATTCGAAAATATATCTTAAAAACATCGTTGTTTAGTGGGGGATACGTATGTCAGTTTTACTTATTGAAGATGATTCGGCTATTGCAGGAATTATACAAGAGTATTTACGACGAGAAGGACTATCTGTTATTTGGTGTGATGATGGATTAAAAGGTTATCACACTTTCTTAGATGAGTGTGTGCAACTTGTCATCGTTGATTTGATGTTGCCATACATGGATGGTTTTACGTTATGTAGCCGTTTTCGCGCACATTCAAATGTCCCAATTATTGTTGTGAGCGCAAAGCAAGGTGATTTTGACAAGTTGCATAGTTTTGATCTTGGGGTAGACGATTATGTTACAAAACCATTTAGTCCATTAGAGTTGCTTGCACGTGTGAAAGCGCAATTGCGTCGTCATCATCATTCTTCTAATACAAGTATGCCCAATTTTAAAAATGAGGCACCACTTTCTTTTGCAGATATAACAATTGATCGCAGGGGTTGTCGTGTTTTAGTTAATGGACAACCTTTGTCTTTCACATTAAAGGAATACGAGTTGTTTTTGTATTTGGCTGAAAATCCAGGGAAGACATTTACAAAAGAAGCGTTGTATCAACATATTTGGCATGAAGACAGCGTGGACATACGAACGGTGACGGTACATATTAAAAACATTCGTCATAAAGTGAGCGATGGGAAAAGGCGTCCAAAGTATATTGAGACTGTGTGGGGAGTAGGGTACAAATTTATAGGACATGAGAAAAAATGAAGTTACGTGGGCAGCTAAATATGTTGCTATTACTTATGGCAGTCATTCCTTTCTTCGCCACATTTTTATTTTCGTTGCAAGTAGAAAAATTGATTGATGATCAGTCGGACACATTGATGTCCTCCATGATTACTGCTAAGAGTGTAGGGAAAGCGTTAAGCCGCTTTCCAAGTGTGTTCTTGGATAAAGAAAAAAGCATGTCTTTTATTCATGATAAAAAAAAGGAAGACATGGATATTGCATTATATAGCAAAGACCGTACGTTAATTTATGACTCTGACACGTCACAAAAACAGCAACGACATTTTACCCCGCAACGTATGATGCGTGATTTATACAAGTTCCATTCAGACAACACAACACAAGTGTATAAAGAACCTATTTTTCATGAGGATGAAATTGTTGGGTTCTTCGAGCTCCGCTTCCATCAACAGAGTATTAAAAAGGATACATTGGAAGTATACCTTATCTCTGCAGCCTTTTTCTTATTAGTTGTGGCAGCGACGTTATTTTTTGTTCAATATTGGTTTAAAAGAAATATGTTGCGTCCTTTTGCACTGATGCAACAGGAGATGGAGGAAATTGGATTCCGGAAGCAAAAGGTCATATCTAAGCCAAAACGTCGTCGTACACGCACAGAAGTAGCGCAACTCATGCACGATTTTACCACGATGAGCGCGAGGTTAAAGATCGCTTCTGAGCAACAAAAAAAGGCTGAAGAAAATCAGCGTCGATTTATTGGTGCCATCTCACATGATTTACGTACCCCATTAACATCGATACGCGCTTATGCAGAAGGGATGCTCGTTCACGACGAACAACGTGAAGCTTATGCAGATGTCATTTTAGCTAAGACGACACATATGCAGCGACTTGTTGATGATTTACTCGTTTATTCACAAATTAAATCCACAAGCTTTTCTCTTTCCGAAAAGCTCGTCGATGGGGAAGAACTGGCGGAAGTATTGTTTGATGGTTACAAAGAGCAGTGGGCAGAATTTAGATTTGAAATAAGTTTTTTCATTACGCCATGTGAATTGTATGCAGATGTTGATCGTTTAGTTCAAGTCATTGATAATTTAGTAACAAATGCGGTGCGCTATTCCTCGAGAGGTGGGGTAATTAAACTTTGTGCGACAAATCAACGTGAAGCGTTGCCTACATATCTTTCGGAGAAAAAAGAAGGGTTGTATTTTTTTGTGGAAGATGAAGGAAAAGGCATCCCACTTGATGCGCAAAAACACTTATTTGATTCATTTTATCAAGTAGAAACAGCACGCCAGCAAACGCCTGGAACGGGTATTGGACTAGGTCTTGCAATATGTAAAGAACTTGTCGAACAACATGGCGGTGAGATTGGTGTGAAATCTACAGTAGCAGGTGGAAGTACGTTTTATTTTATGTTACCGTGTACCATTTTAAGGGAGGATTTTGTATGAGGAAAATGTGGGTGTCTGTTATTAGTTTAATGATTGGAACGTTATTAGCGGGGTGTGAGGCTGCACTTGTAAAACCAGAAGACATTATACGTGAAGCGTTGGAGGGAGAAGAGCAGCCAGTTGCATACGAGGCGGAAACGTTTCACGACGAAGGTTTCACGGAAAAGATACTTGTGAATACGAACGGGGATATGCGTCAGGATTTTTATATGGGAAGTATTCCTACACAAAGCCATATTTATCGTGGCGATACAATGTATGAACTTGATTATGAGGGAAAAACGATCATTGAAAAAGAAAGTGATGGTAGTAATACAAAACACTTGCCACTAAAAAGGTTGACAACGACGATAGATCAATTAGCGGATACACATACGATGGAAGTAACAAACGGTGAAAAATATTTAGAACGCGATGTCCATCACCTTATTTTTGAACCAAAAGAAGAAGGGGATATGCGAGCTGAATATTGGGTAGATAAAGAAACATTCATTATTTTACGTGAAGTCATTGAAAATGAGTTTGAGGCATATGAAATGACTACCAAGTTTCTACGCTTAGATGTGAATGTTACTGATAGTGATTTTGAGTTAGGTGACACCAGTGGATTAGAACAATTGGTCGCAAAAGAATATATTCCTTTGGAAGAAATTCCAGATTTTTTTGATCAGCCAGTTTGGTTACCGGACCATGAATTAAATAATTGGGAGATAGTCGGCACTTTTATTAAATACAAAGGAGTAGGTTCAGAAGACTCCGTTGTTGTCAATTATGTTGATGATGGGGATAGGGAGTTCGTTTTCGAAGTAGACCGGAATTTACACAGGGTTCAATGGGAACCTGAGATTTACTCGGAAGAAACAGCACGTGATGTAATGATTAGAATGAGTTGGGAACCATCAGCTCATCAAGCAGTTTGGATAGAAAATGATTTGCGTTATGATTTGTTTACACAACAAGATTGGGCTCGAGACGATGCGATTCGCGTAATTGAATCAATGACGGTGCTTGAGGTGGAGTCAGACTAGAAATTTGTCGATTTCCTAAAAAAATAGTGGCAAATTTGATCATCTTTCTTTATGATAGAGATGATAATAAAACTTTGCCGCAAAAAAAGCGACGGAGACACTTTCAGAGGTGAAAAAGAACATGGATGAAGACAAAAGTAAAGTCGACAAACTCGACGTGCTTTCTTCGACACAATCAATCATACATAAGGCGCTGAGTAAGTTAGGTTACCCAGAAGAAATGTATGAACTATTAAAAGAACCGATTCGGATGATGACCGTACGTATCCCGGTGCGTATGGATGATGGCTCAACGAAAATCTTTACAGGTTACCGGGCGCAACATAATGATGCTGTTGGACCGACGAAAGGTGGCGTTCGCTTCCATCCTCAAGTGACAGAAAAAGAAGTGAAGGCGCTGTCAATTTGGATGAGCTTGAAAGCAGGCATTGTCAATCTGCCATATGGTGGTGGGAAAGGCGGGATTGTATGTGATCCGCGTCATATGTCTTTTCGTGAAGTAGAGCGTTTAAGTCGCGGTTACGTACGCGCGATCAGTCAAATTGTTGGACCGACAAAAGACATTCCTGCGCCGGATGTACTCACAAATTCACAAATTATGGCTTGGATGTTAGATGAGTATAGCCGCATTCGTGAATTTGACTCACCGAACTTTATTACAGGAAAACCACTTGTTTTAGGGGGATCTCATGGTCGTGAGTCGGCGACGGCAAAAGGTGTAACGATTTGCATGATGGAAGCTGCGAAGAAAAAAGGCATTGACATGACCGGAGCAAAGGTCATTATTCAAGGTTTTGGCAACGCGGGTAGTTTCTTGGCAAAATTTATGGCAGATGCTGGCACGCGTGTTGTAGGTATTTCTGATGCTTATGGGGCTTTGTATGATGAGGATGGCTTAGATATAGATTATTTACTTGATCGACGAGATAGCTTTGGAACAGTGACAAAATTGTTCAAGGATACCATCACGAATGAAGAACTACTTGAAAAAGAATGTGACATTCTCGTCCCAGCGGCAATTGAAAATCAAATTACGTCGCGTAATGCAGCAAATATTAAGGCATCCATTGTGGTTGAAGCTGCAAACGGGCCAACGACGCTGGAGGCAACGAAAATCTTATCTGAACGTGGCGTGCTGCTTGTCCCTGATGTACTGGCAAGTGCGGGGGGTGTGACGGTCTCATATTTTGAATGGGTTCAAAACAACCAAGGATATTATTGGACAGATGAAGAAGTAGAAGGCAAGTTGCGCACGGTACTTGTGGAAGCGTTTGAAAATATTTATGATTTGTCTGTACGCCGGAAAGTGGACATGAGGTTAGCTGCGTACATGATTGGTGTCAGGCGAATGGCGGAGGCTTCTCGTTTCCGGGGATGGGTGTGAAGTCGGAGATTAGAATCCGGAGTTCGGACTGAAAGCTTATTCCATAGAAAAGGCTTTTTAAAATACGATCGGTCTTGCCTATGACAGAGAAATGCTATATTCTGGATTGGAAAGCCCTTGTCCAAGTGGTTGACTTGGGCAGGGGCTTCACGGTTCCAGAGGTCGGAAACAAGTGTGAAGGCATATTCGCAGTTTTGAGTGGTTACGGTTCTGACTTCTGGTGACGGATCTCTGTATTCTGGAACAGGAGGTGACTGTATGTATGACGTAGAAGTCGTTGTGATTGGTGGCGGGCCATGTGGATTAGCAGCAGCGATTGCTTGTCAAGAACAAGGTTTATCTGTTATCGTCATTGAAAAAGGAAATGTGGCAAATGCGATTTACCATTATCCAACCCATCAAACATTTTTTAGTACAAGTGAACGGTTGGAGATTGGTGATGTCCCGTTTATTATTGAACAACGAAAACCACGGCGGAATCAAGCGCTTGTTTATTATCGACAAGTGGTTGCTCGGAAAGGGCTATGTGTGCACACATATGAACAAGTGCAAGCTGTCTCCAAATTATCGGCTCACAAATTTCAAGTGACAACATCAAAAGCATCATACGTCACAAAATACGTGATTGTAGCCACGGGTTATTATGACCGTCCGAATTTAATGGAGATCCCAGGAGAAGACAGTCCACATGTATTTCATTATTTTAAAGAGGCGCATCCTTATTTCCGTCAAGATGTGGTTGTGATTGGTGGCAAAAACTCTGCTGTTGATGCAGTATTAGAGTTGGAAAAGGCAGGGGCTCGAGTGACAATGCTTTACCGTGGAGAAGATTATTCAGCTAGCATTAAGCCTTGGATCTTACCTGAGCTTGAAGCGCTAGTAAGAAATGGACAAGTGACAGTGGTGTTTCAAGCCACTGTTAATAAAATCACATCTGATAAGGTATATTACGAGGTGAACGGGGAGAAAGAAAGTGTTTCTGCTAATTTTGTTTTTGCGATGACAGGTTATCGCCCTGATCATATGTTTTTGCGTACCCTTGGTGTAGAAGTAGACGAAGCAACGGGACGACCATTGTTTGATCCGGAAACGATGGAAACGAATGTGGATAATATTTACATTGCTGGCGTTATTGCTGCAGGAAACAATGCAAACGAGATTTTTATTGAAAATGGGCGGTTACACGGTCATTTGATTGCAGCTGCAATCCATGAATTGGAATCTGGAAACCGGAAAACAGAGTGAAATTAGATTTAAGGAAGAAAATATGCAGTTCAGTCGCCGTTTTGACCTCCGGCAATTGAACGTTACATCTGAATGGAGTGACTGTCCGTGCGGAGAGTGGTGTTATTTACGACTGGTGGAACGATAGCTAGTACGATGAATGAAGGTGGCAAACTCGTTGCAGGTGAGTTGACCGGAGAACAGTTGACGGCTATTTGTCAACTGCCTGAAGATATTCACGTGACAGTTCGGTCCATATTACAGAAGCCAAGTGTACATATAACAGTTGAGGATTGGCTGTTGTTAAAAAAAGAAATCGCGTGTGTGTTTCAGGACGAGACAGTTGATGGTGTCGTTGTAACACATGGAACAGATACACTGGAGGAAACAGCCTATTTTCTTGACTTGACAAATCGAGATGAGCGTCCAATTATTGTGACTGGTTCACAACGGGGACCGGAACAAGTCGGGACCGATGCTGTTTTGAATTTGCGACATGCGATTTATGCAGCGTCCGAACATGATTTGCGCGGCATAGGTGCAGCGGTCGTCTTTAACGAACGCATCTTTGCGGCTCGTTATGTGAAGAAGGAGCATGCCTCTAATATTCAAGGTTTTAACGCATTTGGTTTTGGATACCTAGGTATTATTGATAACGATGTCATTTTCACGTATCAAAAACCGATCAAGCGGGCATATTTTTCTTTGAAGGCAAATTGTCTGCCGGAAATTGGCATTGCAAAAGTATACTTAGGCATGCGCACACACACATTGCAAGCGATGTTGCAAACAGTAGATGGTCTTGTATTAGAAGGAGTCGGTCGAGGTCAAGTACCACCAGCACTCGTAGCACCAATTGAAGAAGCAATCGCAGCAGGCAAACCTGTCGTAATGACAACTTCATCTGAAGAAGGAAAAGTTTATCCAACATATGAGTACGAAGGAAGCGCACACCATTTAGCAAAAATAGGGGTTGTGCTTGGAGGGGATTATGATAGTAAAAAGGCACGAATTAAGATGATGGTATTGCTTGCCGCACATATGTCTGTAGCAAAAGGATTCCATATGTAAGAGTGCAAAGGTGTTATTGCTTGCGCCCATTCCTATATGCATCGTATACTATACAAGTCATTATGAAAAATGGTGTGTAATGATGAATTGTCTTCGGGCGTATGTGATTTACAGAATGTTTCATAAGTGGTATCACATCTCTCGTACATAGAGAGCGGGGAAGCCTCCTATGCTTGCTTTTATGACGACAGTAATGGCACCAGTCGTTTCGTTATGGTGTTATATGTATTTACGGGATGTTACGTATAATATGTTTCCGGTTATTCGTATTTTTGTCATTGGTGCTTTGTTGGTATTCCCGGTCGCTGTTTTACAATATGCTTTTGAAGTAGAAAACGTTTTTACTGGCATACTCTCCAAGAGCTTTTTTCTTTACGGTTTCATTGAAGAAGGGTTAAAATGGCTGATGTTATTTATTTTTGGTTATCAGCAAAGTTATTTAAAACACCCGCGTGACGGTATCTTGTTAAGTGTATCTCTAGCTTTAGGTTTTGCGACGGTTGAAAATGGACTATATTTGATAGCAAGTGGTCCTGAGTTAGTGTTGCCGAGAATGTTCTTTCCGGTGGCGTCTCATACAATTTACGGCATTATTATGGGTTATTATATGGTCAATGCAATCGGTCAGAAGAAAAAGTTTTTTTACTTTCAATGGGCGCTATTCATTCCGGTGTTTCTCCACGGGATGTATGATTTTATTTTAATGGCATTTGAGGAATATTTCTTATTTGTCATAGGTCCGTTTATGATCTTACTTCTTTTTTTAGCATATTCGAAGCTAAAAAAGACGCATCATTTACAAATATAGCGAGGTTTGTTGGATAAAGTGAGCGGTGGGGCAGCTAGATCATTGTTTTGCCTTACCAGAGAATGGCTCAAAAGGGGGATTTTAGTGACAACGTCAAATCGATATCGTGTGATCATTCGTTGCCCAGCTTGTGGAGAAAAGTATATTTTACGTGGCAAACGCAATGAAGAAGGCGAGTATGAGACTGGATTTAAACAGTGTATCTGTGGGAATGAAGAGCAATTGAACATTGAAGTGTCACCAGAATAAACAACAGTGCCGTTTTGCTCTAGGGAGTGGAACGGCACTGTTTGTAAGGGATAGATGGGAGAGGATATAGAATGAGAATAAGGCACGTGACTTTAGCGCCCGGTGAAAAAAATATTTGTGTGTCTTTAATGAGCGAGACATGGGCGTTACTGCTAGAAGAAATACGGTCATTACCGTTGAAGAAAATAGATATATTAGAGTGGCGTGTCGATCAATATCGTGATAAGGATGATATGGAAGCGATAACGGAAACATTGAGGTTGTTGCGTCAAGAAATAAAAGAAATACCGCTCATTTTTACATATCGTGAACAAACAAGGGAACATGAGGACGCGTGTTTTCATTTATATGAACATGTGTTGCAGGAAGATGGAATTGATTTCATTGATCTTGAACAGTCCTATCCTGTAGAGAAAATAAGAGAATTAGTTACACAAGCACATCAGAAAGGTGTATTTGTCATTGTGTCGCATCATGATTTTGTGGGTACGCCTGATAGGGAGTGGATAGGTCATTATGTCAAACGCGCAGTCGACTTAGGGGCTGATGTAGTGAAATTGGCGGTGACAGCGACAACACCAGAAGAGGTCCTTCGATTGTGGGAAACGACATATTTGTTGTCGCGTGCGAATGATGTTCCTTTGATGACGATGGCGATGGGACATTTAGGACGTTTTAGCCGGATAGGGGGGCACGTTTTTGGCTCTTGTGCAACATTTGCGTCCGGACAACGTTGTTCTGCCCCTGGACAGTTACCGGTTGCAGATGTTTATCGTCTATATCAAATGTTAGCGGATGAATAAGCTCTTCAATTGTACTTGTACGCAGTGATGCGATGTTTCTATGCATAAAAATGATGAGTGAATAACAAACTACTGATGAAAATAAAGTTTGCATCATTTTTGTTTGCGGAATGAAGGAGGAAGAGCATGGCGCGTACACGTTTTCTTTGTTTCATTGCTTGTATGTATCTGATGTTTGTCCCTAATGAGTCAGCTGAAGCTTTTAGTGAACAAATCATCCAACGAGGAGCAACAGGTGACGACGTAGTTGAACTCCAAGCTCGTCTGCAATATATTGGTTTTTACAATGGCAATATTGATGGTGTATTTGGTTG
This sequence comes from Shouchella lonarensis, assembly GCF_900096965.1. Taxonomy (GTDB): domain Bacteria; phylum Bacillota; class Bacilli; order Bacillales; family Bacillaceae_D; genus Shouchella; species Shouchella lonarensis. Next base: position 169,182 of record NZ_FMYM01000005.1, read on the forward strand.
GACGACATATTGGGCTGTGCGAAATTACCAAGAAGATTACGGATTAGAAGTGGATGGGCTTGTAGGTGCGCAAATGAAAGATCGTCTTGTCTCGTCGACAAACTATGACCGCGATTTTGTCATGCAAGCATTAAATGAGGGACAATCGTTTACGCATTATGGTGGTACACCTAAGGAAATCCAAAAGAAAGACGGTACACAGTCGCAAGGTGGGGGACAAAAAGATACGACGATCGCCAAAGCACAACCTGTTCCAGCAGGTTATTCAGAAAATGATATTCAGTTAATGGCGCAGGCTGTTTATGGTGAGGCGCGTGGAGAGCCTTATGAGGGGCAAGTAGCGGTGGCGGCTGTGATCATTAACCGTGTGAACTCGGCGACATTCCCGAATACCGTAGCGGGTGTAATTTATGAGGAACGTGCATTTACAGCAGTGGCGGATGGACAAATTAATTTACAACCGGACGAGACAGCGCGCAGGGCGGTATTGGATGCAATCAATGGGCAAGACCCATCAAATAATGCACTTTATTATTTTAACCCTGATACCGCAACATCAGGTTGGATTTGGACACGTCCACAAATTAAACGTATCGGTAAGCACATTTTTTGTTCCTAGAAGGAGTTGGACAGATGTTTCGTAATATTGCCATCTCTTTGTTGGTGGTTATGGTCGTTTGTATCGGTTATTGGGGTTATCTACAAAAAGTTGATAAAGATCGATTAGCAATTGCGCATGAAAATACGTATCAGCGTGCCATGCATGACCTTGCTTATCACATTGACCAAATTGAAGATGAGCTTGGTAGTGTATTAGCGATGAATAGTGAGCGGCAGTTATCTCCTACCCTTGCGGATGTTTGGCGAGTGACAAGTCTGGCGCAAAAAAGTCTCGCCGATTTGCCATTACAAGGAACAGATTTAGAACAGTCGGAGGAGTATTTGTTTAAAGTCGGCGACTTTTCTTATCGTACAGCCGTCCGTGACCTTGAAAAACAGCCGTTGACACCACAAGAGTATGAAACATTACAAAAGCTTTATACACAAGCAGGAACAATTCGTTCATCTTTGCGAGAGACGCAGGCGATGATGATGGGGCAAGATATGAAGTGGCTTGCACTTGATGAATCGAAAAGAGATGAACCAACTGCAGCTGCGGGGCAAAATGCGTTTGAAAAAGTGAATGCTTCTGTGCAAGGATTTAGTGAAGTCGAGTGGGGGGCAACGGATGCAGCCATTCGCAATTTGAACGGTGAATTAAAAGATGCCCTTGCAGGACGTCCGAAAGTGAGTAAGGAAGAAGCGAAAGAAAAGGCGCGTCTTTATGTTCAACTAGATGAAGAAGCAGAGATAAAAATAAGTGATTCTGCGAAGGCGCTTAAGTATCCAGCGTATTCACTTGTGCTAGAAGATCCTCAAAATCATGTGCGATATCATATGGATATGAGTGTTGAAGGTGGCGAGCCTATTTGGTTTATGCAAGATCGACAAGTGACCCAAACAAATATTGGTTTGTATGAGGCGGAGCAAAAAGCAGAAGAATTTTTAACAAGAACGGGTAAATCATCTATGCGTTTACTAGATAGTGCACAGTATGGTCATATCGGTGTATTCACGTTCACAAGCGTGCAAGACGAGGTGCGTATTTATCCAGATACAGTCATTGTTGAGGTAGCGCTAGATGATGGTGGAATTTTTTCATACGTTGGAAGAGGTCACATCATTTATCATGACGCCACTCGAATCATACCAACACCGATATGGTCAAAGGAAGCAGCTCAAGAAAAATTAAATCCACGTGTCGATGTGATGGAGAGTCATATGGCTGTGATTGAAAATGACCGTAAAGAAGAAGTGCTTACTTATGTATTTTATGGGACGATTGATAGGGATACGTACCGGATTTTTATTAACGCACAGACGGGTGAGGAAGAAAAAGTGGAGCGGATGGATCGCCCTGAAGCGCCATATCAACCAAAAGATCATGAGATAAAGGAAGTTCTCCGATAAGGAGAGCTTTTTTTATCGAGGGCTTGAAATTTGGTCAAATGATGGGATAATAAAGAAAGTAGCCTCATGTCGGTTTTCTGTGTGTAAGTATGGTGAGTAAGGATTGAAATCTGAAGCGCTTCGTTGTATTGTAAAAGAGAGGATGGAGAGGCTCACCTTGGGACTAAATTTGTATGTGTAGGAACATAGGTGATTTCTTGAAAACAACTAGAGCAGTTGAAACATGGTAGGAGTGTGTTGTAAAGAATATGAAAAAGACGGTGAATGTGGCAATAGACGGACCAGCAGGAGCTGGCAAGAGCTCAGTTGCAAAAAAAGTAGCCGAGCGGTTACGTTTTCTGTATATTGATACGGGTGCGATGTATAGAGCCCTTACATATGCAGCAATCAAAAAGAACTTGGACTTACATGATGGAGAGGCGCTGGCGGACCTTTTATCAGAAAGCGAACTCTCACTCGTTCCTTCTCCTGAACAAACAGTTGTCTATTGGGATGGGAGTGAGGTAACGGATGATATTCGAACGAACCGTGTTAATGCTCAAGTGTCGCTTGTTTCTAGTCACCAAGCTGTCCGTGAGGCGATGGTTGGGAGGCAGCAAGCCCTTGCTGCTGGTAAAGATGCTGTGCTAGAAGGGAGAGATATTGGTACGCATGTGTTGCCGCAAGCGGATGTCAAAGTATTTTTGACAGCGTCGGTTGAAGAGCGCGCGCGCAGACGTCACTTGGAACAACAAGAAAAAGGTTTTCCATCTCACTTTGAGCAGTTAAAACAGGAAATTGCAAAACGTGATGAACTGGACTCCACTCGGACGCATTCCCCATTGAAGAAAGCCGAGGATGCGACAGTCATTGATACAACAGCAATGGGGATGGATGAGGTGATTACAGCGATCTATTTGCTGGTGAAGGAGAAATTGGCGCAATGAGCTTGTATCGTACAGGTCAAGTCATTTGTAAATCATTTTTTAATATCAGTTACAAAGTACAAGTGATTGGGCAAGAGCATATTCCTAAGGAAGGTGGCGTGCTATTATGCTGTAATCATTTAAGTAACTTAGACCCGCCACTATTAGGCGCTTACTTACAGCGCCCCGTTCACTACATGGCAAAAAAAGAGCTGTTTGAAGTACCGCTCTTTGGTACATTACTGTCAAACTTGGGGGCTTTTCCAGTCAAACGTGGTGCCGGCGATCGACAAGCACTTCGTACAACGTTGAATATGTTGAAAGAGGGTAAGATGATTGGTCTATTTCCTGAAGGGACCCGTTCAAAAACTGGAGAAATTGGAGAAGGGCTGGCTGGCGTTGGATTCTTTGCCGCACGTAGCGAGGCTGCAGTTGTTCCTGTAGCCATTATTGGTCCGTACAAGTTTAGAAAACCGTTGACAATCGTTTACGGGAAGCCACTCGACATGCAACAACTTCGTGAGCAGAAGGCGTCTGCGGCGGAAGTGACAGCGGTCATCATGACTGAGATTAAACAGCTAAAAGCGCGTTTCTAAAGTCATTAGATAAATGCCGGCATGACCGGATTGAGGGAGGAATTTGTTGATGGTAGAAAAAATGAATGAAGACGTTCATGAGATGAAAGTTTTTTCAGTTGGGGATGTGTTAAAGGGGAAAGTAACAAAAGTAGAGGATAAACAAGTGTTTGTTGATGTTGGCTTCAAGGTAGATGGGATTGTTCCCGTAAGTGAACTATCAAGTTTACACGTTGAAAAAGCGAGCGATGTTGTTGCACTTGATGATGAGTTAACATTATTTGTAACAAAGGTGACTGATGATGAATTAATTTTGTCAAAGAAGGAAGCGCTGGCAAAAGAAGCATGGAAGCGCTTGGCGCAATCGTTTGAGCGTGGTGAGATCATTGAAGCTCCTGTTGCAGAAGTAGTAAAAGGTGGCCTTGTGGTTGATGTAGGTGTGCGTGGATTCATCCCAGCTTCGTTAGTGGAGCGACACTATGTTGACGATTTTTCTGACTACAAGGGGAAAACATTGCGCTTAAAAGTGGTCGAAATGGAACAAGAAAAAAATAAACTGATTCTTTCTCAACGTGCTGTTTTGGATGAGGAAATGGAAGAAAAAAAGAAAGACATTTTAAAGTCATTACAGCCCGGTGATGTTGTAACAGGAACGGTTCAGCGCTTAACGAGTTTTGGCGCATTTGTTGATGTAGGTGGTGTGGATGGTCTTGTACACATCTCCCAAATTGCACATGAACGTGTAGAGTCACCTCGGGACGTATTGAGTGAAGGGCAAACATTGCAAGTGAAGGTGCTCTCTGTCGATCCAGATAGTGAGCGCGTGTCACTATCTATTAAAGAAACACTTGCTGGACCGTGGGAAAAAGTAGCATCAACGTTTCAAATTGGTGATGTTGTTACAGGTACTGTCAAGCGGCTTGTATCTTTCGGTGCGTTTGTTGAAGTAGCACCAGGTGTGGAAGGACTTGTGCACATTTCTCAAATCTCTCATCAACACATCGGTGTACCACAAGAAGTGCTAGAAGAAGGGCAAGAAGTGCAAGTGAAAGTATTAGACGTGAATGGTGCTGAAAAGCGCATTTCATTGAGTATACGTGAAGCAAGCAATGACCAGGAAGACATGTCTCAATTCAAAGCGTATGAAGAAAAACGTACTGATGACGCAAGTGGTTTTTCCTTAGGAGATATGATTGGGGATCAATTAAAGAAATACCGAGACGAATAAGAGCTCTTGTGGATACGAAAAGAGTGACGTGTATGACCGGGTAGGGATACGCGTACTCTTTTTTTGTCTAAATGCAAGCCTATCTGCCCATACTAGTGCAGGGAGGTGCCTTGGGTGGATGGGACATTGGTGTACTGGTTGGGCTGGTTTGTATGGGTGATCGGAACGTTCTTTTTACAAAAGAGTCAACAAAGAATATTGCTTTGTATGTGTGTGCTTGCTTTACTGGCTTTTTTACCGTGGGTTATTTCGTTTGGGACATGGTCAATTAGTCTTGGGTATGTGTTCTCACTTAGTGTTGGTTATTTATTTTTACGGACATTTTCCTTTAAACAATTGCTTCATACGTGGTTTGTCACGATGTGTATTGCGGGTGCGTATATAGGGATTTTTGTGCTGATTCAAAATGATCCTGTGTTGTTATTGATAGATTTTCCTTATATTGTCATGTGTTGTATGCTCATTGTGGCATTTTTGTTGGCAAAGAAAACGACCATTCGTTTATGTAGTATTGCTATAGGCATGCTACATGGGGAGGCGGTGCAGGCATACATCATTGGACAGCAAGGTTACATGTATACAGTTGGATCACTTGCTTTTTTTGATATATGGGCTATGTCTTTGGTAAGTGGGGCAAGTCTTTCTTTTGTCTTTTTCTTAATAGAAGTGTTAAAACAGCGTGTGCAGAGAACGACCAATCCATCAGTAAAGAGGATAGACAAGCATGCATCAGTTTAGTAAAATGAAAAGGTTAGTACCCAATTGAGTTTATAGAGTAGTGGGAGAAAGGTAGTGAAGGAACGTTGAAACCTGTTGTTGCGATTGTCGGTCGCCCAAACGTAGGAAAATCAACAATATTCAATCGTGTTGTAGGAGAACGTGTTGCGATTGTAGAAGATTTACCAGGGGTGACGCGAGATCGATTGTATAGTAAGGGCGAGTGGTTAAATCAGGAATTTTATGTCATTGATACAGGCGGAATTGAAATTGGTGATGAACCACTGCTCGTCCAAATGCGTCATCAAGCAGAGATTGCTATTGAGGAAGCACATGTCATCATTTTCATGGTCAATGGTCGTGAAGGTGTCACTGCAGCAGATCAAGAAGTGGCCAATTTGTTATTTCGTTCGAAAAAGCCAGTGGTATTAGCGGTAAATAAAGTCGATAATCCTGAAATGCGCGATAGTTTATATGATTTTTATGCACTTGGTATGGGGGAACCGTATGGCATTTCTGGATCGCATGGGTTGGGCATAGGTGATCTTTTAGATGCGGTCATCGCACACTTCCCATCTGACCAGGAAGAAGAGATACGAGAAGATACGATTCAAATGGCACTGATTGGACGTCCGAATGTTGGGAAATCTTCTCTTGTGAACGCATTACTCGGCGAGGAACGCGTGATTGTGAGTCAAATTCCTGGTACGACGCGGGATGCGATTGATACGTCATTTACACGTGATGGACAAGATTATGTTGTGATTGACACTGCTGGGATGCGTAAACGTGGGAAAGTTTATGAGGCAACAGAGAAATATAGTGTCCTTCGGTCGTTAAAGGCGATTGAACGTGCCAATGTCGTGTTAATTGTTTTAAATGGGGAAGAAGGCATTATTGAGCAAGACAAGAAAATTGCTGGTTATGCACATGAAGCGGGGCGGGCCATTGTCATTGTCGTAAACAAATGGGACGCTGTTGAAAAAGACGAAAAGACCATGCAGGAATTTGAAAAAGACATTCGGACAGAATTTCAATTTTTATCTTATGCCCCGATCTGTTTTCTGTCAGCAAAAACGAAGCAACGTGTTCATTTGCTGTTGCCGCAAGTACAAAAAGTAGCTGAAAATCATCATTTACGTGTTCAAACACACATATTAAATGATATGATCATGGATGCTGTTGCGATGAATCCTACACCTACTGACAAAGGCAAAAGGTTAAAGATTAATTATGTGACACAAGTAGCAGTCGGGCCACCTACTTTTATATTTTTTGTCAACGATCCGGCGTTGTTGCATTTTTCGTATAGGCGTTTTTTAGAAAACCGTCTACGGGCAACATTTACATTTGAAGGGACACCGATTCATATTATCGCTCGAAAAAAGAACGACTAATCATTTATAGGGGGAAAATAAGTGATCATTGCGCTTGTCGTTACGATTTTTTTAGGCTATCTGTTAGGATCGATCAGTTTTAGTTATCTTTTAGCAAAGCACTTGCGAAAAATTGATATTCGGACGTCTGGTAGCGGAAACGCCGGTGCGACGAATACACTTCGGGTCCTTGGTGTGGGCCCAGCAATTACTGTATTGGTCTTAGATATTTTAAAAGGGGTTGTCCCAGTCTGGGTTGCATTACTGTGGGTGGGGGAGAGCAGTCCTGTTATCCCAGCGCTTGCCGGCTTGGCAGCAATTATTGGACATAACTGGCCGGTTTTCTTTCACTTTCGTGGTGGGAAAGGTGTGGCGACAACAATTGGGGTACTTGCGACATTACTCTTTTATCCGTCCTTCATCGCAGGCTGTATTGCAATTATTAGTATTGTCGTGACGCGTTATGTGTCACTCGGATCATTATTGTTTGGCATCATGACTCCGGTCATGGCTTGGTGTTTACTGCCGTTTCGTTTTTATCCATATGAGTATATTTTTTTGTCGATGTTGCTAATGATCGTTTCTCTATGGCGTCATCGTGAAAATGTGAGTCGTCTTTTATCAGGAACAGAAAATAAGATAGGGAAAAAACAGATGTAGGGAGTGGTAATCATGACAAAAATCGCGGTCATTGGTGCAGGTAGTTGGGGTAGTGCGCTTGCACTTGTGTTGGCAGATAATGGTCATGAGGTGCGTTTGCATGCAAGACGAGAAGATCAAGTTGATGAGATGAACCAGTGTCATACAAATGAATCTTATTTGCCTGGGGTTGTGTTTCCGGCATCGATTCGAGCTTATACAAAGATGAAAGAAGTACTGCAAGGAGTAAGTGTTGTTTTAATTGCGGTGCCAACAAAGGCAATGAGGGAAACGATGCGCGCACTTTTGCCTAGTTTAGCAGAAGACGCAATGGTCATTCATGCAAGTAAGGGGATTGAACCAGTGACGCATAAGCGTGTATCGGAAATCATTGCTGAAGAAGATAAACAGATGAAAAAAATTGCTCATATTGCCGTGTTGTCTGGACCAAGCCATGCAGAAGAAGTAGCTTTGCGTCAACCGACAACTGTCACAGTGGCTTCAGAAAATATTGAGGCAGCACAGTTTGCCCAAAATTTGTTTATGAACAAGCAATTTCGTGTCTATACAAATCCCGACCTCATCGGTGTTGAGATGGGCGGTGCGTTAAAAAACATTATTGCGCTTGTGTGTGGGATAACAAATGGCTTAGGTTTAGGTGATAACACAAAAGCAGCAATTATGACGCGTGGTCTTGCAGAGATGAGTAGACTCGGTGTACATATGGGTGCAAACCCGCTTACTTTTTCTGGGTTATCTGGTTTAGGCGATCTCATTGTGACATGTACAAGTGTGCACTCTCGTAATTGGCGGGCTGGTCGTATGATTGGTGAGGGGTTGTCTATGGACGAGGTGCTGGCGCAAATGGGGATGGTTGTCGAAGGCGTTCGCACGACAAAAGCAGCGTACGAATTGGCACAAGAGAAAGGTGTGGAGATGCCGTTAACAGAGGCGCTCAATTCTGTGTTGTTTGAAGGAGTGACACCGCAAGAAGCAACAGAACAGTTAATGGCGCGTATGCGCACACATGAGGTAGAAACGTTATTTGAATGAACGTAAGGACGTTTTGGGCACCATTTTAGCCCTTCTGCATACGATAAGGAGAAACATCGTAGGAAGGGGGATAATCATGTTTAAAAAGAATGACTCATTTTTTGATGAGGTGCAAAAGGAAACAAAAGTAAATCCGCAAGAACTGTTACAATTGGCAAGTACAGTGAGCAAAGCAAATTTAAAAGATGAAGGTACAATTAGAAAGCTCATTCATCGGGTTGCGTCATTGGCAAATAAGCCGGTTTCTCGCGAAAAAGAAGATAAAATTGTTGAAGCGATTTTAAACAATGATATGCCAGCAGATCTGTCTTCTCTTGGGAAAATGTTTAATAGCAAAAAGTGATTTTGCTTATACATCTCTGACATGGTCAAACGTCCAAGCCAAATGTTGTAGCCTGCATATACTTTAATAGAGCACCTACTACTAAAAAGGGCATTAGCAAAAAGGGTTTAGTCAAGCCAGGAGCAGAATGCCCCATTCTGTTCCTGGCTCTCCTTTTTTTGCCCATATTTATGTTATAATGACGAGGATGGGGGTGTGAAGATGTCTCAAGCAATGTTGAATATGTACATATCGTTTGTTGGTTTATTATTAATGTTTATTTCAGCAGGCACTGCGTTATGGGCGCGGACAAAGTTATCTGGGTTAGCCGCGAAAATGGTTCTGACAGTTTCTTTTTGCTGTTTGCTCATTGCAGGTGTCATTGTATTTTATATTGTTGTTGGTGGACCAACGTCAAAAGCATAATCTATAAGAGAAAGAGGTGGATCAATGAAGGATCGACTAAAGCTTGTTTTTGCTAGTTTATGTATCGTGTTGTTTAGTGGCTGTTTTTTCCCGAATGAGCAGCGGGTTGAAAACCAAATAACCTATCCGGATCAATTAGCGAGTGTTCAAACGGCCATTGAGCAATTTCAAGTAGACAACGGAGGATTGCCCATTCGGACGTTCGATGAGTCGGTCCCGATGTATCACCGTTATGTCATTGACTTTAGTCAATTGGTTCCACGGTATATGCAGACCCCTCCAGGAACGGCGTTTGAGAACGGGGGGACACATCAGTATGTGCTTGTCAACGTAGAGGACGATCCGCAAGTAAAAGTGATTGACTTAACGAGTGTGAAGGTCATTCGTGAACTACAAGAACGGGTGCGCGATTATCGTCGGGCGCATACATACGCACCTGTTGAGGAGACACTTGATCAAGGATTATTTACATTAGACTTTGAGGCTTTGGGATATGAAGAAGCTCCTTACGTGCAAAGTCCGTATCATGAGACAATCCGCTTGCCATTGTTATACACGAACGAAGGCAATGTGGTCATTGATTATAAGATGGATTTAACCATGTATATGCAGGATGCTGCTGAGATTCCTGAAGAAGGCATTGATTTACGTCCATTATTATACGAAGAGTCTCCGTATGCCCCGGCACATTCTGTCCCGTATTCCCTTGATAAAGAAGGAGAAATCATCTATGATCGCGGTTTAGAGTGAGTCCGAGTATAAGTGAAAAACAAGGTCTATTTTGCCTTTTTCGTTGATACACTATCAATGGAAGGGGCATTTTTTGTATCGCCTCCCATCTCGTATGGGGTGCAGGGCGAAAAAATTTCCATGCAGTTAGTCATAATAAATGGACAATGTCATAGACATGGTAGTGGTTAGAGCTTGGGAGACTCGGCTGCATCAATTTTACTTGACATGGGAGGGGATCTTGTTGGAGAAGATAGATATCTTTAAAGATATCGCAGAGCGAACGGGTGGCGATATTTACTTAGGGGTTGTGGGCGCTGTTCGCACTGGAAAATCAACATTTATTAAAAAGTTCATGGAGCTTGTTGTATTACCAAATATTGAAAATGAAGCGGATAAGGTTCGCGCGCAAGATGAACTACCACAATCTGCTGCAGGAAGAACGATTATGACGACAGAGCCGAAATTTGTCCCAAATCAAGCGGTGTCGATTCATGTAGATGAAGGGCTGGATGTAAATATTCGCCTGGTGGATTGTGTTGGTTATGCTGTACCCGGGGCGAAAGGATATGAGGATGAAAATGGACCAAGAATGATTCACACACCGTGGTATGAGGAGCCAATTCCTTTCCAAGAAGCTGCAGAAATTGGCACGCGAAAGGTCATTCAAGAGCACTCTACTCTTGGGGTTGTCATTACGACAGATGGCACCATCGGAGAGATTCCTCGATCAGAATATGTTGAGTCTGAAGCACGTGTCGTTGAGGAATTAAAAGAGGTTGGCAAACCGTTCATTATGGTCGTTAATAGTATCAGACCACATCACCCTGAGACAGAGCAGCTGCGGATGTCTTTAGCAGAAGAGTATGACATCCCTGTGCTAGCTATGAGCATTGAAGCGATGAGCGATTATGATATTAATAGTGTATTACGAGAAGTGTTGTTCGAATTCCCAGTGCATGAAGTGAATGTCAATTTACCAAGCTGGGTGATGGTACTAAAGAGTGATCACTGGCTTCGAGAAAATTATGAGCAGTCTGTTCGTGAGACAGTGAAAGATATTAAGCGGCTTCGTGATGTAGATCGGGTTGTAAGTCACTTTGGAGAGTTTGAGTTTATTGAAGAAGCAAGGTTAGCTGGGATTGAAATGGGGCAAGGGATTGCAGAAATTGATTTGTATGCGCCAGATGAGTTGTATGAGCAAGTGTTGAAAGAAGTGGTTGGTGTAGAAATTCGCGGTAAAGACCATCTCCTTTCATTGATGCAAGATTTTGCCCATGCGAAGTCTGAATATGATCAAGTGTCTGATGCATTACGGATGGTCAAACAAACAGGGTACGGGATTGCTGCACCGGCACTGTCGGAGATGAGTTTAGATGAACCAGAAATTATTCGCCAAGGATCACGCTTTGGTGTCCGGTTAAGAGCAGTTGCACCATCGATTCATATGGTGAAAGTCGATGTTGAATCAGAGTTTGCACCAATTATCGGTACAGAAAAGCAGAGCGAGGAATTGGTTCGTTATTTGATGCAAGACTTTGAGGAAAATCCGCTCTCAATTTGGAACTCTGACATTTTTGGCCGTTCCCTCAATTCAATTGTGAGAGAAGGGATTTCTGCCAAGCTGTCATTGATGCCAGAAAATGCCCGCTACAAACTGAAAGAGACGTTAGAGAGAATCATTAACGAAGGGTCAGGTGGTTTAATTGCCATCATCTTATAAAAAACCCGGAGCAAGAAAAAACTCATTGCACACGCGATGAGTTCTTTTTGCTTTTCTGGCGTTCTTTTGCTACGATTTAGAAGGAGCTTTAGATAGATCAGATGTCAGATTTCTGTCCTCTGATCTCTGATTTCTGATTTGATGGAGGGGCAAAGGATGATCAACCACGATAAACTACAACAGGCCGTAAAAATGATTTTAGAGGCGGTCGGAGAAGACCCAGACCGAGAAGGACTGAAAGATACTCCAAAGCGGGTAGCGAAGATGTATGGAGAAATGTTTAGCGGTCTTTATGAAGATCCATCAGAGCATTTAAAAACGGTGTTTGCTGAATCGCATGAAGAACTTGTTCTTGTAAAAGATATTCCCTTTTATTCGATGTGTGAACATCATTTGGTTCCTTTTTTTGGAAAGGCACATATTGCGTATATTCCAAGTGATGGTGTTGTCACTGGCTTGAGTAAATTGGCACGCACAGTCGATACTGTGGCACGTCGCCCCCAAGTACAAGAGCGGATGACAAAAACGTTGGCTGATACATTCATGCAAGCGTTGCAGCCTCAAGGAGTGATGGTCATTGTATCAGCCGAGCATATGTGTATGTCTATGCGTGGGATACAAAAGCCGGGCGCAAAAACGGTCACAACGGCCGTACGAGGGATGTTTGAAGAGGATGCGACAGCACGAGCAGAAGTATTGAATCTGGTACAGTAAGATGAATGTCAGTGCATCATGATTTTGATGTCAGTGCACAGTCAACATGTGCTATAATGAAGGATGTAGAGAGGATAAGAAGGATGACTAAAAAAGAGACACCTGGGCAAGTATCTGCGATGTTGGTACAAGCATTTGAGAAATTGGTTCATCATGGTGATTTAAAAGTGATAACCGAAGATGTCTCACCAGACCCGTGGTTATTATGGCTGCTATATACTGTGTTATGTGAAAAGATGCCACAAGTACGTGCGCAAGGGATTACATTGGCAGCGAGTTGTGTGGAAGCAGGCGGAGACATTCACGAGCAAGTCTCATTACAAGATCGCTTATCAGATGAGGAAAAAAGGGAGCGACAGTTATATGTATTAGCGGGCGATTATTGTAGTGCGCTATACTACGAGGCTTTAGCGGCAGTAAATGCATTTGATATGATTGCGTTATTCGGATGTACGCTACAACAAATTTATGAACAAAAAATGACAAGTTACATGAACGAGACGGTCTCTTTTGACACAAGACTTGCACAGGTGAGGGATGTACGTTCCCTTTTGACAAGAGAGATTTTAAAGCAAGTGGGTCAAGAGGCGTATGAGGGATTATTTGTAGATTATATTTTGCTTTCAGCGATGTTGAAAGAGGAGTCAGCAATTCATACACATGCGCATACACCATTGCGACTAGCATTAGCACAAGAGCGTTCATTAGATGTTCAAGCAGCGGTATGGCACGAAACAAAGATCGCGATTTGTACACGACTACGCACATATGCACATGCATTCCCACAATTTATGCCAGCGATTATAGCCATGGTGGCCATATGTGAGAAGGAGCTGCATTAAATGAAACAAACAAAAGAAGCGCGTGTCCATGAAGTCTTTCAATCTATTCATGAAAAGTATGATATGATGAATTCAGTCATTAGCTTACAGCGCCATGTTGCATGGCGGAAAGACACGATGAAGCGGATGCAAGTTACGCTGGGGGCATCTGCACTTGATGTGTGCTGCGGGACGGCAGATTGGACGATCGCTTTGGCGAAACAGGTCGGAGAAAAAGGGCGCGTCATTGGCTTGGATTTTAGTGAAAATATGCTTTCGGTTGGGCAAGAAAAAGTCGATGCGTTACGTCTCAATCAAGTTGAACTTATTTGTGGCAATGCGATGTCATTACCATATCCAGACGACACATTTGATTATGTGACCATTGGCTTCGGTCTCCGCAATGTCCCAGATTATATGCAAACGTTAAAAGAAATGCGCCGTGTCGTGAAGCCGGGTGGACAAGTCGTATGTTTAGAAACGTCAAAACCAACAATTCCTGTTTTTAAACAACTTTATTTCATTTATTTTAAGTATATGATGCCGTTCATTGGCAAAGTCTTTGTGAAAAAATATGATGAATACGCTTGGTTACAAGAGTCGACAATGTCGTTCCCAGACCGAAAGAAGTTAGCAGAGATGTTTCGTGAAGCGGGGCTTGTTGATGTGAAAGTAAAAAGTTACACGGGCGGCGTGGCAGCCATGCATGCTGGTTATAAACCGCACAAATGTAAGTCGTAGAGGGGTATCGTTGTTGTGACAAAAATAAAGTCGTTTTTGCGAATGATCAAGATTGAGCATACCATTTTCGCCTTGCCATTTGCTTTTTTAGGCATGATTCTCGGTAGTTTGATGGTGCAGGGACATGTGCCTACTGTTTGGCAATGGTTTTGGGTGACGATGGCCATGATTGGAGCGAGGAGTGCGGCAATGGCTTTGAACCGTGTCATTGACGCAACGTTTGATAAAGACAATCCACGGACAGCGAAGCGAGAAATTCCTGCCGGCAAGTTGACTGCATTTGATACGTGGATCTTCATTACTGCGTCGTTCCTGTTGTTGTTTGTGTCTGCCGCTCAGTTAAACCTTTTATCTGTCATTTTGCTGCCAATCGCAGTCTTTTTTCTCGTTTTCTATTCTTACACGAAGCGGTTTACGTGGTTGTGTCATGTTGTGCTAGGGATGACAATTGGTATCGCGCCATTAGGTGGTTGGGTGGCGGTCACGGGACAATTATCCGTTGCATCGTTTTGTTTGTTCTTTGCAGTGTTATTTTGGCTTGCCGGGTTCGACACTGTGTATGCAACGCAAGATGCAACGTATGACCGGGAGAAAGGTTTACATTCAATTCCGAGCATGTTTGGTGTGAGGCGAGCGCTCTTTATTGCACGGCTGTTTCATGTCATGAGTTTTTGTTTTTTTGTCGCACTATACTTTGTCACACCGTTAAATTGGCTATATGCATTAGGGGTATTATGTACTGGTGTAATTATGATCTACCAGCATGCAATTGTTTCAGAAAACGATTTATCAAAAGTGCAAGTGGCGTTTTTTCCAATGAACGGGACATTAAGTGTTGTGCTGTTTTTGTTTGCACTTGGAGATTTATGGTTGTTCTTTTAATTGTTCATGATGCGAGGAGGGCTGAACATGGCTTTAAAAGTTGGGGAAATTCATTATGCAAATATGCGCCCTTTCTTTGAATATATTGATCGGAACAAGTGTCGCACGGAAGGTATGACATTTATACGTGATGTGCCTGCGCAAGTGAACGAGCATTTGGCAACCGGCGCAGTCGATGTGGCAGCAATCTCATCGTTTTCTTACGGCATGCATGCGAATGAATATGTGTTATTACCTGACTTGTGTGTGAGTAGTGCAGGTGCTGTGCATTCTTTGTTGTTGTTTTCAAAAGTACCATTGCCTTCTCTCTCGGGAAACAATGTGGCACTGACAACGAGTTCTGAAACAACGGTTCATTTATTAAAGCTCATATTGAAACAGTTTTACCAAGTGGATGTGACTTATCAATTAATGCGTCCGCAATTAAGGGAGATGTTACGTGATCACGAGGCAGCACTGCTTATTGGTGATGATGCGATTGTTGCGCGGGCGCAAAGCATCGCGCCCTATGTATATGACCTCGGTGAACTTTGGTATCAATGGACAGGATTACCGATGACATACGCACTTTTTGCAGTTCGGAAAGCCGTTGCTTACGAGAAATCAACACTCGTTAGTGCGTTGTACAAGCAATTTAGGGAAAGCTATACGGAGGCACGTACGAATGTTTATGCGCAATTAAGTAAAAAGATGGCAACCAATCATCGTGTGGCGCGGCCATTTTGGCAACAATACTTTCGTGACTTATGTTACGAATGGTCAGCACCACAACAAAAAGGACTATTATATTATTTCCAACTTTGTTATGAAGAAGGATTTATACCAAACCGTGTTTCACGTATTGAAGAGTGGGGAACGGTAGGCACACAATCTTGATAAAGAAAAAACGACGCAGTATATGTGCTGCATTAGGGTGGCATTTATGGATTTAGCAAACATTTATAAGCAGTTTCAAGCAGACATTACGTATATTGAGCAAGAACTGACTCGGACCCTTGCTGCACAACACCCTGTTTTGCGAGAAGCAGCGACAGATTTGTTACGTGCGGGTGGAAAGCGGATTCGACCGGTACTCGTATTATTGGCGGGGAAATTTGGCACATATGACCTTGAGCGGCTCACCCCCATGGCAGTCGCCCTTGAGTTAATTCATATGGGTTCACTCGTCCATGATGATGTCATTGATCATGCATCTCTTCGCCGTGGGCATCCGACCGTCAAAGCGCGTTGGGATAATCGGGTGGCAATGTACACAGGTAATTATATTTTTGGTCATGCAATTGAAACGACAAAAGTATTTCACGATCAGCGTGTACATATGATTATTTCCAACGCGATGAATGAAATGTGTCGCGGAGAAATTGCACAAATTCATGACCAATATCGCTGGGATCAAAATTTCCGTACATATTTACGCCGTATTAAACGTAAAACGGCGCTGTTAATCGCAGTCAGTTGTGAGCTTGGCGCGATTGCTGCTGGTGCACCGGCACTCGTGCAACAGAAGCTCTATCAATTTGCTTACTTTATCGGCATGTCGTATCAAATTATGGATGACATTTTAGATTTTGTCGGTACAAATGAGCAGCTTGGCAAGCCAGCTGGCGGAGACTTGCGCCAAGGACATATTACATTGCCAACATTGTACGCGCTCCGAACGGACGCGCAGTTAAAAGAAATGTTGCAACGTGAGTTAACGGAACAAACGGCAAGTGACATTAATATGGAACCAATCTTATGGCGAGTGCGTGACTCTGGCGGAATTGACTACGCACAAATGATGAGCGACCGTTATTTACAAAAAGCACACGCTGCTTTACATGCACTGCCAGAGTGCGAGGCAAAAATGTATTTGACACAAGTGGCTGCGTATGTGGCGCGGCGGAAATATTGAGTGGAACCCCGAATCATAAGTGTTCTTTTTAGACAGTAAGGTTCGGGGTGCGTTTCATCCTCTCTCTGCAAAAAATACAACTTTCCCTTGTAAGCGTTTGCCAACTTTGGTATACTTAGAGGCGCTCGTGTAAATTTAACATTTAAAATGAAGTGAGGGAAAAATATGGAACGTACATATGTGATGATTAAGCCCGATGGTGTACAACGTCAATTAATTGGGAACATTGTTTCTCGGTTTGAACAAAAAGGTTTTAAGCTTGTTGCTGGAAAGTTTGTGACATTATCGAAAGAAACAGCCGAGACGCATTATGGTGAGCACCGTGAGCGCCCGTTTTTCGGTGAGTTGGTCGATTTCATTACTTCAGGACCTGTATTTGCAATGGTCTGGGAAGGAGAAAATGTTGTTAAGGTCGCGCGTACGTTGATTGGTGCAACGAACCCAGCAGAAGCAGCGCCGGGAACCATCCGTGGTGATTTGGCAGTACAAGTAGCGATGAACGTTGTCCATGGCTCTGACTCGGTCGAGAGTGCGAACCGCGAAATTGACATTTTCTTTCGTGCCGATGAATTGCAAGCGTATACGAAAGCAGGGCAAGAGTGGGTATAATATGACAGACGAAGCACATCTCTTTTAAGAGGTGTGTTTTTTCGTGTTCCTGCGGGCAAATTTTACCGAATCGTGGTACACTCATGTTATTGAACGAGCAGAGGAGAGAGACAATTGAATCAGACAGAGAAAAACCTTTATACATTAGCGGAAAAGCCAACGCTTCAGCTTACAAATTATGATCAAGTTGGTGGCTTGATTCGAAAGATCGAACAAGCACTTTATGATGTATTACAAGTACGCTACCAGCTATACCAATCGCAAGAATTTGGAAGTGCAATTGGGTTAATTCTTGAAGAGGACTTGAAACAACAAGCATCAACTGTCACACATGTCGCAAAGATTTTTGCGGAGTTGGAAAATAAGTCTTATGAATATGATGAGCTAGAAGAAGAGCCTGATTATCACATTCACTATTTCCCATACAACCATGTTTTTGCTTACAAAGAAGAAGGTGTTGCGTTTGCGCGTGTACCGATGTATCAAGAAGGAAACTTTTTCGCGATTGATCTCGTGTTCGCTACTTCAGATGAGACGATGAAAATATTTTTGCAACAGTTGCGGGCCCGGGAATGGTCGCAAAGTCGTGACCATATTTTAATGTTTTCTGATTCAGAGGAAGGCATGATTGAGAGCAAAGAACGCATTTCTACACGTATTTATCGTGAAGACGTCGTGATGGCACCGGAAGTGAAAGACGAATTATATCGTTCAATCGACCAATTCTTTGCAGAAGATCGTTCTTTTTATACAACATATAATATCCCATACAAGCGTGGGGTGCTATTATATGGGCCACCGGGGAACGGGAAGACAACATTAGTGAAGTCGATTGCAGGAAGTGTGGAAGCACCAGTCGCGTATTGGCAAATCACTGAATTTACATCTAGTGAAACGATTGATGAAGTGTTTCAAGCGGCCCGTCGCTTAGCACCACTTATTTTGGTGATTGAAGATATTGATTCGATGCCGGATCATGTCCGGTCGTTCTTTTTAAATACACTAGACGGGGCTGCTTCAAAAGAAGGGATTTTCGTCATTGGAACAACGAACTATCCAGATCGAATTGATCCGGGCTTAATGAATCGGGCAGGGCGTTTTGATCGAGCGTACGAGATCCCACTGCCAGACAAAATGTTGCGAAAAGAGTTCATTGAAAAGCGTGGGTTTGATTTGTTTTGGAATGAACGAGAACGAGAGATACTTGCTGAAAAAACGGATAAGTTTTCGTTTGCGCAAATTGGTGAGTTATACGTGACAGCCGCGATGCATTGGCATCAAACAGGTGAAGCGCATTTAGAAGAAATCATTGCTGGTATGCGGAAAGAGTTAAAGAAAAGCGAAAAGGGCACGTGGTATGAAGTGAAAAGCGGACTAGGATTTAAATAGACGGTAGTAGGAAGGAGTGGATCACCGGTGCGCTTTTTAACCGCAGGGGAATCACATGGACCACAATTAACGGCAATTGTTGAAGGGGTGCCTGCGGGCCTCACTTTAACTGCCGATGACATTAATGTTGAACTAAAGCGGCGCCAAGGTGGCTATGGTCGTGGACGCCGGATGCAAATTGAACGCGACCAAGTCCAAATCTTAAGCGGTGTGAGACATGGTTTGACAACGGGGGCACCGATTACGTTTGTCGTTGAAAATAAAGACTGGCGCAACTGGCAAGATGTGATGGGCGCTGCGCCGATTACAGAGGAAGAAGCGGGCAAGGTGCGACGTCAGGTGACGCGCCCGCGCCCGGGTCATGCCGATTTGAATGGTGCGGTGAAGTACGGCCATCGTGACATGCGCAATGTGCTCGAGCGTTCTTCGGCGCGAGAAACAACCGTACGTGTCGCGTGCGGAGCGCTTGCAAAAGTGTTGTTGCGTGCGTGTGATATCGAAGTTGCCGGGCATGTGTTAGAGATCGGCGGCGTCCAAGCACAAGCGGTTCATTACGATGGGCTTGCGGATTTACAAGCGCGTGCGGAAACGTCGGCGGTACGCTGTTTGGACGTTTCGGCAAGTGCAAAGATGATGGCAGCTATTGATGAAGCGAAGCAAGCAGGTGACTCACTTGGGGGCATCGTTGAAACGGTCGTGTCCGGCGTGCCGATTGGGCTCGGTAGCCATGTTCATTATGACCGTAAATTGGACGGGAAGATTGCCGGTGCCGTTATGAGTATTAATGCGTTTAAAGGCGTTGAGATCGGACTTGGTTTTGCGGCAGCGCGCTTGCCGGGTAGTGAAGTGCACGATGAAATTATATGGGATGCAGAGAATGGTTATATGCGGAAAACGAACCGCCTCGGTGGTTTTGAAGGTGGCATGACCACGGGGATGCCGCTCGTTGTTCGCGGTGTGATGAAGCCAATTCCGACGCTATACAAGCCACTTCAAAGCGTCGACATTGAGACGAAAGCGCCATTTGCGGCGAGTGTGGAACGATCAGATGCTTGTGCGGTTCCTGCGGCTTCCGTCGTTTGTGAAAATGTTGTAGCTTGGGAAGTTGCTTGTGCGTTGCTTGACATGTTTGGTCATGATCAGTTGTCAATCATTCAAGCAGCGGTGAAGCGACATCGCCAAGCCGCAAAGGAGTTTTAATCATGTATACGGTGGACGTAAAGACCACGACAAAAACATACCAAGTGGACATTGCTCAACATATGTTCAATCAAATGGGGAAAAACATTGAAACATATGCACCGGCGACAACGTATCTCATTGTCACTGATACAGAAGTGGCTAAGAGATATTTACAGACTTTAAAAGACACGTTCAGTCCTGAAACTCGTGTGTTGACATTTGTGGTGCCTGCAGGGGAACAGTCAAAGTCGTTTGCTCAATATGAAGCAATCCTTACGTATGCATTTTCCAATCAGCTCGACCGTGCGTCTGTCATTGTGGCATTTGGCGGTGGGGTTGTCGGCGATTTGGCCGGTTTTGTTGCTGGTACGTATATGCGCGGCATTCGCTTTGTCCAAGTCCCGACAACATTGCTTGCCCATGATGCGAGTGTCGGTGGCAAAGTGGCGATCAACTTACCTACCGGGAAAAATATCGTCGGTGTTTTTCATCAACCAGAAGCGGTCTTGTTTGACCCGGGTTTGTTGCGATCATTACCGGACAAGGAGTGGCGCTCAGGTTTTGCAGAAATTGTAAAACTTGGTTTCATTGCTGATCGTGACTTTTATAATCGGCTCAGTGCCTGTGTCACAGCACGTGTTTCCCTATCTGAAGCGGCACAGATGGAAATGATCGCATCTGCCATTCGAATCAAGGCGGCCATTGTTGCTGAAGATGAGCGCGAGCACGGGATTCGCGCATATTTAAATTTTGGTCATACAGTCGGCCATGCCCTTGAGGCTGAGCTTGGTTATGGTGTATTGACGCATGGAGAGGCAGTGGCAGTCGGTATGCGCATTGCACTCAGCGTTAGTGAAGAATTAGGGGGAGGACAGCTTCCAATTGGATCATTTACAAGTTGGTTTACAAAGCTTGGCTATGATTTGACGTTACCTGCTGACATCGACGTTGATCGTTTGTTGCAGCGTATGCATGCAGATAAAAAAGCCACTGAAGGGCATTTAGTCATGGTATTGCTGTCGGCCGTTGGAGAGGCGTATATAACGGAAGTTGATCCAACTGTTGTGAGAAAACACATTGCAGCAGCTAGAAAAGAGGTGTAAAGATGAATCAAACAGTGTATCCGAATTGCCACGGTTTACGAGGGGCCATCACTGTCCCGGGGGATAAGTCAATTTCTCACCGGGCAGTCATGTTCGGAGCAATCGCAGAAGGTGTGACGACAATTGAAGGTTTTTTACCGAGTGAAGACTGCTTACGAACAGTCGCTTGTTTCCGGGCTTTAGGTGTTGAGATTGTGGAAGATGGTTGTCACCTACGTGTTGTTGGTAAAGGATTCGCTGGACTAACGGAACCAATGGAGGTATTAGACGTCGGAAATTCAGGGACGACGCTCCGTCTTTTGCTGGGGATTTTGGCGGGGCGGCCGTTTCATGCGACGCTCGTCGGTGATGCGTCTATTGCGAGAAGGCCGATGGCACGAGTGACGCGGCCACTAAAAGAAATGGGCGCGACGATTGACGGTCGTAAAGATGGACAATATGCACCCCTCGCACTACGTGGCCGGCAATTAACAGCACACACCTATGCATCACCTGTAGCGAGTGCGCAAGTGAAGTCAGCGTTATTATTTGCGGGTTTGCAAGCGGAAGGAACGACGACGGTATCAGAACCGTATGTGTCGCGCGACCATACGGAGCAAATGCTGAATGCGTTTGGTGTTGAGCTACAGCGTAACGATTCACACGTATCCATTAGTGGTGGACAAGCCCTTCAAGCACAATCGATCAACGTACCGGGCGATATTTCTTCGGCAGCATTTTTCCTAGTAGCAGCAACGCTTGTGCCAAATAGCGAGGTCATCCTAAACAATGTTGGCGTAAACCCGACGCGTGCTGGCGTGTTGAATGTATTGAAAGAAATTGGTGGTGAATGGACGCTGAAAGATGAGCAATTACTCGGTGGCGAGCCCAGAGGAAACATTCATGTCCGCCACGCGGCTCAGTTAAAGCCTTTTCATATCTCTGGTGAACAAATTCCAACGCTTATTGATGAGATCCCAGTTTTGGCAGTGCTCGCGACGCAAATCGAAGGAACAAGCGTCATTTGTGATGCGGCAGAGTTGAAAGTAAAAGAAACAAACAGGATTGCGACAGTCATTAGTGAATTAACGAAGCTTGGGGCGCGAATTGAGGAAACAGAAGATGGCATGATCATTTATGGGGGGACGCGACTTCATGGAGGTATCGTCCAATCTCATGGTGATCATCGTTTAGCGATGGCGCTTGCTGTTGCCGCGCTTATTGCAAAAGAAGAAGTAATGATTGAAGATAGTGAGGCGGTGGATGTATCGTACCCATCATTTTTCACACATTTGTCTCGGTTATCTTCACGATGAACAGATAAAAAAGACCCCTTCGTCTGTTTGCGGAGGGGTTTAGCCATAAGCAGCTAATCATGTATGGATAGGAGTGGAGAGAAACCATACGCTACTTAGATCATAAACGAAAGCGCTTACAAAGTCAATAGACATTTTGTAAAAATGTTGGATTCTCTTCAATGACAACAGAAAATTTGTTTCTAATGGTAGTAATGGAAAAAAGTTGAACGATGCTCCTTTTTTACGCTAAAATGAAGAGGGAGTACGTAGATTGAAATGTGAAGGAGAATGTGCGTGACAATAAGAGAGCGTGTATGGCAAGCAATTGAGCAGGGAGATACAGAAGAAGGGTTGCGTATTTTAGCGCAAGCAAAGCAGACAGATGATCATGAACAACTGTTTTATGTCGCGGAGTTATATCGAGAGCTTGGGCATTTAGAAGAGGCAAAGGAAATTGTGGAGACACTGATCGGTTTGTACCCAGATGAAGGATCTCTATATATGTTTGCAGCAGAGATGATGATCGATCTTGATGAAGAGGAAGAGGCCATTGAGCTGTTATTAGAAATTCAAGCAAGTGATCAAAATTTCTTGCAAGCACAGTTATTACTGGCGGATTTATACCAATTACAGGCATTAGACGAAGTGGCTGAGCAAAAGTTGTTAGCGGCCTATAAACAAGCACCAGAGGAAATGATTTTAACTTACGCTTTAGGGGAATTTTATCTACAGCAAGGCGCATATAATAAGGCGATCCCTTATTTAAAACGGGCTTTTTATTCGGGAGAGGATTTTGGCACCATTGATGTTGGACTGGCTTTGGCAGAAGCCTACAGTGCTACGGGTCAATTTGAAGAGGCATTGGCATTATATGAGCAAAGTGCTGATGAGAAAAAAATGTCGCCGACAACGATGCATCAGTTCGGATTGACTGCGTATCAAGCAAAGGATTATGTCGTTGCGATTGAGCAATTGGAAGCAGTAAAAACGCTGGATCCAGATTTCACAAGTGTGTATGCCCCACTGGCTGCAGCATATGAGGCAGAAGGCCGTCTAGATGAAGCGTTAGAAACGGTTAAAACAGGGATGAAACTAGACGAATTCAATGATGCTTTGCCGCTGCTTGCGGGGAGACTTGCATTAAAGAAACAAGCATATGAACAAGCAGAGCCTTACTTACGGCAAGCTATGGCCCTTAATCCGGCTAATGTGGAGGCGCTGCAAGTACTCTCAATGCTGTTACGTGAGCAAGATCGTCCAGAAGAATTACTCGAGTTAATTTTACATGCCCGCGAATTTGAGGAAGTGGATGTACTTTTTACGTGGCACGAAGCATACGCTCATGCAGCGTTAGAACGCTATGATGAGGCGGCAAAGAAGTATGAAGAAGCATATATGTCGTTTCGAGAAGATGGTGACTTTTTAGCCGAGTATGGATTGTTCCTGCTTGAAGAAGGGCAACGCGCGCGTGCGCTGTTATTGTTGAGACAAGCGTTACAGCAAAATTCCGCGCGGACTGATTTAATAGAGGTGGTCGCTTCACTTGAAGCAGAGTGAAAAATGTAATTTTGTAAAAAGAAATTGCGGGGGAAAACAGGATTTGCTATCGGAAAAGGCGAATATGTAACCAAGTAAAAAGTAACCGCATCATCGGTGAGCCAACGATCTTTTGGGGGAGGGGAGAACATTGCGTAATATCGTTCCCGTTGTGGATAAAAAGGCATTTTTACGAGGTTTTCTCAAAAAGCATCAGCTGAAACGAAGAGAGTGTTCCTGGTTACTCAATTATTTAATGAATGATGATCAATTAATGGAGAAAGTGCATTTCTTGAGTTGTTGTGAGGGAACACCGAAAGCACTCATTATTTCAGCACAAGGCGTTGATCACATCCCGTTCTCTTTTCGGAAAAACGATCATGTAACGACGGATTGCGAGAAAGCATTTCATGACATCCGCTTGAATCGTACGGAAGAAGTGTACATTGAGCTACACTTTCCAGACACGGATTCATATGCACAGTATTTGTCTGTGTTAGAAGATAATCCGTATTTTCCTGATACAGAGCGTCTAGATGCTTTGGAGAAGAAAGCGGAGACAGTTTTGACGGAAGCGGTTCGGACCTTCCAGCAAGAACGGCTCCGAAAAGAAATTGATGAGGCGCTAGACGTAGGGGATAAAGAGGCTTTCATGTTGTTAACAAAAGAATTAAATGCATTGCGATAAGAACGCAAGCAGAGTCCATGAGGGCTCTGTTTTCATGTGAATAATGGTTGAAAGCACTCCCACTATTACTTGCTTTTTGTTATACTAAAAGGAGCTGGTAAATAGCGAGAGGGGGATTTCAATGCGGTTTCGAACAGATGATATGGACACATATTTGCAGTCAAAGGATTACGTAGACACGATGATGATTCCGCTTGTGCAAGTGACTTGGCAACAAGATGCAAAGCGCATTGTACAAGCAGCGGAGTTTTTAGCGTTGTTAGCAGGAGAAGTGGAGCGTCAGTTCCATGGGCGTATGATGTATTGTCCCGGATTTACATATGCGAGCATGGAGGAGATGAGTGACCATGTGGAGCGGTTAAATAAGTGGCGTGAGGAAATGAACGAAGCCGGTTTTAAGCATATACTACTGTTGACGACGGATACTACATGGAAAGAAGTTGAATCGTCTCTTTCCGGAATGAAACTACTTTTCGTTGCGCCGTTGCCGCTAGAAAGTTTGGCGGTACAAGACCAACAAGAAATGTTGTCACAACAAGTGCGTACGTTGTTACCTACATTAATGGAAGTGTGGCAGTGAGGAGTTTTCCATACCTTGAGAGAGAGTTGTGGCTTTTAATTTCCGAGAGCGTTGTTTAGCTCTCCGCTTATGAATACTTGAAATGTAGATATAAGACGAATTTTCAGAGCTAAAGAGACGATATTAGGGCAACATCTATGGACGAGAGGTTATTTTTGTGCAACAGTAGGAGATGGTTAGGGGGAGAGATTCTACGGTATTATATAGAGAATCAATCTTGAAAAAAGAGAGACGGCATTTTTAAGGTGGATGAAGTGAGTTCGGTCACACGGGGTGTGCTTAAGAGTAGGGTCTTTCAGAAGGCTTTAGTCTTGAATATGACTTCTAGTAGGTGGTAGAAGATTCTGGCCTTTAATGGTTGTTTTTGCTAACAAACTTCTGATATAATAATTTACAAATCATTGATATCTCTTTTGCAAAGGCATTGTTAAGTGAGAGCGTCTACAGCAATTCGGGGTATAGATAAAATATTAGAGAAAGGAGAGGTGTGTTGCAAATATATTTATTATGGAATTAGATGAAAGAAGATCAATCAGTAGGGCTTATGATTGATTTGGAGCGAAGAACTTTTATCAACAAATATGGAGGTATAAGACTATGAAAAAAGTAAAACAACTTACATTGCTAACAACAGCTCTTTTAACTACTTTCTTTGTTTTTGCAACAACATTTGGAGGAGAGGTTGCACATGGACAGGTAATACAAGAGAAAAATGCCATCACAAAAAATATGTCTGTACAAAGTAAGAGTACTATAAAGTATGGAGAAATGAAAAGAACGCTATCAAAGCCTGTGTCAAAATACCACGTTAGCTACTTACTTAAGGGTGGGAGATATATGGGATGGCTTTATCTACACAAGAAATGGAAGGAAGGAAACCTGTGGTATGCATCTTATTCAGGGACACTTAAAAAAGTAAAATAAAATAATAACAAAAAGAGCACATGGTCCATGTGCTCTTTTTGTTATTAGAGATTTTTCTCAAAGATCAAAGGAATAATGATTTTAAGTAGAATTATATGACTATTTCCGATGTAATCGAGAAAATTTGATATGGGTACAATGAATAGCATATATTGCGTAATGTACATACTTATAGTATGATGGATACGTCCTAGTATGATTTGCGCTAATGCGCATAGCAATGAGCAAAGCTGATTTTAGATGTTAGGAGGGGAAAAAGTGAGCGAGAAGGATCATAAAGTATCGAGACGGCAGTTTTTATCGTATACGC
Source organism: Shouchella lonarensis (assembly GCF_900096965.1). Classification (GTDB taxonomy): domain Bacteria; phylum Bacillota; class Bacilli; order Bacillales; family Bacillaceae_D; genus Shouchella; species Shouchella lonarensis. The sequence goes on from NZ_FMYM01000005.1 coordinate 195,535, forward strand.
TCACGGGTGTCGGTGGATTTATGGCTGCCGGGATTTTAATGCCAATGGTACGATTTGCCCTAGACCCAGCGTTAAAAGCAGGCGCTGCTGGCGAAGGGGACATGCTGTATGTATGTGATGTCGATGAACTGACGGATCAACCAAAGAAATTTCCATGGAAATTTGAGCAAGTTGATTCTTGGTACACATCGACGGTGAAAAGTGAGGCGTATATTTACTTAGATGGTGAAGACATTGTCGCCCTTTCTTCTATTTGTACGCACTTAGGCTGTACAGTCTCGTATGAAGAAGCGAAAAAAGAATTTTTATGCCCATGTCACGGGGGGAGATTTGAACAAGATGGAAAAAATATTGCTGGAACACCACCGACTCGACCGCTTGATGTGTTTGACGTGAAGGTGGAAGAAGGGAAAGTGTACCTCGGTGAGAAGAAGCGAAGAGGATAAGAGGGGGTGAATGTAAATGTTACAAAAGTTGTATGATTACATTGATGAGCGCCTCGATATTACACCGATGTGGCGTGATATTGCAGACCATGAAGTGCCAGAGCATGTGAATCCAGCGCATCACTTTTCCGCGTTTGTATATTGTTTTGGCGGATTAACGTTTTTTGTGACGGTCATTCAAATTTTATCAGGGATGTTTTTAACCATGTATTATGTCCCGGATATTGTGAATGCGCATGCATCTGTATATTTTTTACAAAGTGAAGTTGCACAAGGTGTCATTGTGCGGGGGATGCATCACTGGGGTGCGAGTTTAGTGATCGTAATGATGTTTTTACATACGTTGCGCGTCTTTTTCACCGGTTCGTATAAGAAGCCGCGTGAATTGAACTGGGTTGTTGGTGTCCTAATCTTTTTTGTCATGCTCGGTCTAGGTTTGACAGGGTACTTATTACCATGGGATATGAAAGCGTACTTTGCAACGGTCGTAACGCTTGAGATTGCTGAGAGTGTGCCGCTCATCGGTGATTTTGCCAAAGCATTGCTTGCAGGGGGAGAAGTTGTTGGTGCAGCAACGTTAGCACGATTCTTTGCGATCCATGTCTTTTTCTTGCCAGCCGCGTTATTAGGTTTGCTAGGTGCACACTTTATTATGATTCGTCGTCAAGGGATTTCAGGACCATTGTAAAAGTCACAATAAGAAGGAGGTTTATTTCATGCAACGAGGAAAAGGGATGAAATATGTTGGCGACTCGCGTGTGAAAGCGGAAGGGCGCATGCGTAATGTTCCTAAAGACTACTCAGAGTATCCAGGAAAAACAGAAGCATTCTGGCCAAACTTCTTACTAAAAGAGTGGATGGTTGGTGCGGTCTTTTTAATGGGTTTTCTCGTTTTAACATTGGCTCACCCAGCACCATTAGAGTCATTAGCGGATCCGTCTGATACGGGCTACATACCGCTTCCCGATTGGTATTTCTTATTTATGTATCAGCTATTGAAATATGAATTTGCATCGGGTGCGTATAATGTATTGGGAACGGTCGTCATTCCGGGAATCGCTTTCGGTGCATTGATGCTTGTACCTTGGTTAGATACATCGAAAGAACGTCGCCCGTATCGTCGTCCGATTGCAACATCACTCATGTTGTTAGGTGTAGCTTCCGTTGTTTTTCTCACGTGGGAGTCTGTTGCGCAACATGATTGGGAAGCAGCAGCAGAGCAAGGAAAGTTGCAAGAGCCTACGGACATAGATATGGAAGCACAAGGCTATGAGATTTATGCGTCCCAACAATCGTGTATAGGTTGTCATGGTGATCAAATGACGGGTGGCGCAGGTGGTCCGAACTTGCTAGAAACGGAAAAAACACCCGAAGAAGTCATTGAGATCGTGAAGAACGGTCAAGGCGCGATGCCAGCTGACCAATTTGATGGCAATGATGAAGAACTAGAGATTTTAGCCGAGTATATTGCCAACCATGGTCAAAATCCAGAAGAATGATACCGAGGGCTACCTTCTGCTTTTTAGCAAGGGGTAGCTTTTTTGTGAGGGGTGTAAGAATGTTTGCATATATGATTGGATTACTTGGCCATCGCTACAGTTTATGGGCATTACTTATGATCAATGGGCTTGGCACGATTTACGGTTACATGTGGTATTGGAAACAACTACAAGCAACGCCGCTTGCGTTCATTCCTTTTGTACCTGACAGCCCTACTGCCAGTTTGTTTTTTGTGCTCGTACTCATTGGGTGTTTACTCAATCGACATTGGGGACTATTACAGGCGTTTGCAGCAGTGACGCTCATAAAATATGGCGTTTGGGCAGTTGTCATGAATGTGTTTCAAGTGATAGAGGGGGCACCATTCCATTGGCAAATTTGGATGCTGACATTATCGCATGCAGGTATGGCGTTACAGGCACTGTTATTTATGCCGTTTTTTCGTATTAAAGGTTGGCATTTGATGGTCGTGTTCACGTGGGTCGTATTAAATGATGTAATGGATTACTTCTTTGACATGCATCCATGGTTGAGCAGTTATATTATGCCTTATATCGGACAAATTGGTTTGTTTACTTTTGGATTGAGCTTAGCTTCTGTTGCACTTGTTTATTTTTTACGGAGACCAGAACGAAGCGAGAAAACAGAAGCGCTGGTCTCGAGTGACTGATCTTTGTATGCGACAATCTGAAAGCGGGCTTCTGAATTCTAACCTTTGTAAAGTCATATCACTCCTTTTTTTCTCATAGGATGGAGAGAACGGAAGGGGGGACAAGTGATGCGTCAATGGTTAATTGGATTGATCTTGCTAATTCTTCTTACGGTGCCAATGGTGAATGCGGCGAATACCGCTAAGGATCATCAGGCATGGAAAGAATTAAATCATATTGCTAACCAAGTGTTGCAGTTAACGAATCAAGAAAAGTATGAAGAGGCAAAGCGGTTAATGTCGTTGTTCGCGGACACCTTTTTAGCACATGAGTTTCAAGAAGAGAATTGGACCATGTCGGTACTGCGAACATTTACGATGTCTTATGAAAATGCGTTACATGCATTAACTGCTGTGCAATTGCATCCTGACGAACGTCAAAGGCAAGTGATGTCATTTCGGCTAACCGTGGATGCGTTATCTAACCGAGGTCAGCCCCTTTGGTTGCATACAGAGAAAGACATGTTACAAAAGCTTGCAGCGCTGGCGGAGGCTGTTGAGCTAGGAGAGAAACAAACGTTTTACCATCGGGTCAATGACCTCACATCTTTTTATGAAATGATCCGTCCAGCACTCAAAGTGCAGTTGCCACAAGAGGATATCGGGCGTATTGACGCAAATGTTACATTTCTTTCACATGAATCATTTACATTTGAACAAGCACCTGCACATATTGAAAAAATGAAGGAAGACTTTATAAAAGTGTATGAACAACAGTCACTTAGTCAGTTCGATCCATCGTTAATTGGTGTGATTACAACCATCGGTGGTGCCGTATTCATCGCCTTAATGTATGCAGGTGTAAAAAAGTATCGAGCAGAGAAGCGGAAAGTAAAAGCAAAACAATAGCGATATGACGTTTTGACTTTCTTTTGTATCTCCTTTATAATAAGCTTACGTCATATCGCTATTGTTTGGAAAGATTGGTGACAGCCAGTCTTTTTTATAAAGAATTTATAAAGCTTGTGTTACAAGTATTGTCTGCGACGCATCTTTGCATTAAGATAGATTCAAGATGAATACATAGTTTCACACTGTGAAGGGGAGAAAAAAGTTGAAAAAAATATTTATGACAACAACCGTATTTACAAGCATTGTTGCATTGGCAGCTTGTGGTGACAACGTCCCGACTGATGGTGAGGGAACGGCAAAAAAAGAAGGCAGTAATGCTTTAGACGCCGCGAGCATTTTAATGAAGTCTCAAGATGCAATGGAAGAGGTAAAAAATTTACAAATTAATACAGATGCGAAAGCGGAAGTAGGTATTGGTGATGGTAAACCTGGCATGAGCATGGGGATTAATGCGTCACTTATACAAAATGTATCACTCGATCCGGCGGCGCTATATCAAGAAATGACCGCAACTGTTGTGGGAGAGGAAATAAAAAATGAGCAGTATGTGACGGACAAAGGCATCTATTTAAAAGATCAATGGACCGATCAATGGACGGTTGTTGAAGATGATGATGAAATGATGGAAATGACGCCATTTGATGGTTTTGATTACAGTGAGTACCTAGATGTTCTCGTTAAGTTTGTAAACTATCTTTCTTATGAAGAGAAAGAGGATGTTTATGTCGTAAAAATTGATGCAGTCGATGAAGCATTAGAGGAAATTGCAAAAGAATTTGATTTTGAAGAAGGTCTTTTAAATGATTCTGGGCTAACTAAAGAGGAGTTAGACGCCTTTTCGTTTTCGGACTTCTCGTTAGCGTTATCGATTAACAAAGACACGTTTATGCAGGAGCGCATTCAATTAGATATGAAGATGGAAGGAAAAGCAGAGGACTTCACTCTCTCTGTGAACATGACTTCAGATAGCAAGTTATCAAAGTTTAATAAAGTCGATCAAATTGATGTCCCGCAAGATGTCATTGATGCAGCAATTCCTTTTTCTGAGTTGGAAGAGCAGCACGGAATGGGATTTGAAGATAATGGTGAAGGTGTATAATTCATGAATCATAGAGCCGCTAATACAATTAGCGGCTCTACGTTTGAACTTAGCAGACAATGGAGAGGGGATATATATGAAAGAAACGGGGATTTCTTTGAATGAACGGATTCACACGCTCGATATCATCCGTGGTTTTGCGTTGTTTGGCATATTGCTCGCGAATATGATTTTTTTTAAGACGCTGGTGATGAATAAGAAAACATCCTATCTTGAAGTGGCAACACTTCCGGAAGACACGTTGGATGCAATCGCCACGCTGTTCACTTCTTTTTTTGTGACCGGAAAATTTTACCCTATGTTTTCGTTATTGTTTGGATTGGGATTTTACATTTTCTCAAAGCGACTTCTTGAAAAAGATTTATTACCAAAGTCATTGTTTATACAACGTCTCTTGTTTCTACTCGTAGTGGGGCTGGTGCATTTAACTTTTGTGTGGAGTGGCGATATTTTGTATACGTACGCATTAACAGGATTGTTTTTACCACTCTTTTTCCATCGGCAGTTAAATACATTACGTCATTGGATTGTTTGGCTGCTACTTGGTACGTCTGTACTCACGTTTGGTCTCACATTCTTAATGGTTTTCGGTGTACACGTAGGTATTGATATGGATCCTGAATCAGTGGCTACTATGGAGGCGGCCGAACAAGTCGGGGCAGCGGTGATGAGCTCGGGAAATTATGTAGAGATTTTGCAATACCGGTTTTGGAATGAGTCGTTACGGAAGGTGTTTTTTGAACCTCTTGTCACGATACCAACCATCCTCCCGCTCTTTTTAATCGGTTTATACATGGGGAAAACACGGATGTTTCAGGATGTGAAGAAGAACATGCGACGTTGGCGGATGTTACTTCTCATCTCAGCTTCTGTTGGATTGCCACTGATAGCACTCCAGGGGATGTTGATGTATGATGTGTTTAGTCTAAATGTAGCGCTTACGTTCGGTGTGGTAGCCGCGCTACAACAAATTTCTGGTGTCGCCCTCATGCTAGTATATGTCTCATTGTTTGTATTGCTATTACAAAAAGACTGGCTCCAAAAGCTGTTCATGCCTCTTGCGGTCACAGGTCGGATGGCGCTCACAAATTATTTAATGCAATCGCTCGTCTGCACGACAATTTTTTACGGGTATGGACTTGGTTTATTCGGTAAAGTATCTAGTAGTCAAGGTGTACTAATTGCATGTATCATCTTTGCTTGTCAAGTAATACTGAGCCACTTTTATTTAAAGCGGTTCAAACAAGGTCCGATGGAAACATTGTGGCGGAAATGGACGTATCGCAATGCATAAAAGAAACGTTTTTGTTGTATTCGCTGTAGCGGGTGTCCTAATTTTGAGCGCATGTACTTTCTTTGATCAAGAGGATGACTCTTCTCATCGCGACGATGGGCGCCCTGATTCTTATGTAGAACCGATTCCGGTTGAGAAAGTAGAAGAAGAAGTGATTCGTATCTCATGAAATACAATACACCGCCAAGATCCCATATGCGATCTCGGCGGTGTGTTGTTTAAAAGTAATCAGAGAACCATGGCTGGTTATCTGGAATGATGTTTTCTAAATATGCGACATGGTCATCATCTGCATGCAGTCGACCAATTTCTTTTAAATCTGAGGCGCGCTTATAATTAAGAAGCATCGTCACAAGTGTTTGGACATCCGTCTGTACGTCTGCTTTGTCTGCAGAAAGGTCAGTCGCAGTCACGCACGTTTCTTCGTCAAAAGAAATGTTGAATGTACCATTATTCCATTCGAGCATTGGATCGGTGACATGCATTGTAAACGATTCAGTTGCATGCTTTGTAAATGGAAAGGCAGATAAGAATGCTTGCACATCGACAATCCGCGCCATATAGTAAGGAGAAATCTTTTCTTCGATCTCACTATCTTCTAGGAAAAAGGACAACGGTTCATTAGTAAAGATTTTCCCTTTAATATGATATACCATTGAAAAGTGGGCACGGATAAAGTTCCAAATTCCTCTACGTGCTTCTTCATTGATAAAAATCATTTCTTTTACATAGAAGGTTTCGTTTTCAACTTTATAATACATATAACCAGTTGGTGTGTCATGAGCATCATAGTAGATGCAAGCAGTTAGTTCGTCTTTTTCCCATTTGAAATGCTCAACCCAAGCAAGGTCATTACGAATCATTGCGGCATTTTCTTTATGTGAGAAGTGTTTGTATGCAGTACGAATATCTTTATGATCAAAATCGACACGTTCAATGCGACCGGGGACTTCATACGCCTTTGGTAATTGTGTGTCTCGAACCGAGTAGGAGATGACATCAGAGATGATTTCCCAGCCTTTTTTCCGGTAATAGGGAATGGAGTATGGAAATAAATAAGAAATGGTTTGCCCTCGTGCCCTCATAGAAGTGAGGCTCTCTTTCATTAAATCATTCATTAATCCGAGACTAGCATACTCTGGATAAGTACCAACACCTGTTACGCCACCCATTTTAAAGGCACGTCCATGTATGTTGACACTAAATGGGTATACGGCAATTTGTGAGATGAGTTTGTTATCTGAAAACCAGCCAATCACATCGCAAGACTTGATAATGGGTTTCTTCCATTCAAGCATTTGACGAGCACCAATTTGAGAAACATCTTGATTGGTGACTTGAAAGACATAATTTAATAAGTCGATTGAATCCTGCATATGCGCTTCTCCTACACGCCGCATTTCCAAAGCATCTTTTCGTTTTCGACTGCTATTGCTACTGTCCATCATATCCCTGACTTTCTGTAAGTGATTATTGGTTATTTTAACGAATAAAGTGTGCATCGTCAAATCATATGTTTTACACAGAGAAAATGTGCATTCTTTTCTAAATAAATGTACTGATTGATCATGAGCGAACATACATTTGTGGAAAGGGAGATGACTTGATTTGTAGAGATATGTATTTGTCGAGGTAGTTCAAACACGATCTTCTCCTAGGATCAAAAATTTTATGGGCGTTTATTGCCGATTTTAGTTGTGAAACAAGCCTATTTTTACATCTTTGTTCATACATTGTATAAAACGCGTAGGAAAGGGGGCACAGAGCGATGCTGTTATTGTATCAAATCATTGTATGGGTAACGGTTTTGGGGCTATCCTTTTACGTATTCGCTTCATGGAGATGGGAAGAAAAGACAAGAAAAAAGTTAGGCGTCATACGGAAAATATGGTATGCCTTATTTATTGTCGGTGCAGCACTGGCATGGACACTTCATCCTTATAGTTTATTTGATCGTTGGCATCATTACGTCATTGTAGCATGTGTCTTCGTTATTATCGATGCGTTCATTTTTTTGAGTGCATATATCCAAAGAATTGGCTCAAGTTTGTTTACAATTGATACAGGTCACTTAATCGAACAAAATGACCAAGTACTTGGTATGCAAAGGAATAAGCTGAAGGCATTTTTTCGATTATTAAAAAATGATGCCATCAACGTCTATTTTGGTGGTCAACGTGCATATATTACCGGTGTGAGAGAAATCTTAACGAAGTTCGCGGAGAAGACGGAGATCGAAGCGAGCGTGTTTCCCTATATGACACAAGCGGATAAAGATCATGTGCTCCTACATTTTCGAGATCGTTCTGCTGTGGGCGCAACATTAGAACGACAAGATGTGTATTATGGTGATAAAGAAAAGCTTGTGTACATCCCGGTTATTTTGCAAGGAGAAAGTCATGTCATTAAACTGTCGTCTAATGAGCGATTAACAGAGTTTGATGCATTGTTGTTTGCTTCGCTTGTGGCGATCTATGATTTACTTTCATCGGGGAGTGAGGAGGATAGTGAAAACGCGTAATTGTGCTGGGAGGACTCACGAACTCAGGTTCATGCACATAGCATATCGTAAACAATTTTTGAGTGGGTGAGGCGTGAATGAAAAAGATGACGAAGAAATCAACAAATAGTGTACTTCCTGCATTTGTTGCTTCTCCGTTTACAGTCGATCTTCAAAAGAAAAATAAGGAGGCCATTCAACTATTTAAAAAGAAATGGCGCTGGAAAAAACGTGCACAAAAGTAGATGGCAGCCTCGGAAGTGAGCGAGTTTTAGGTCAGCACTTATAAAAAATTGGAGACCAAACGGTCTCCAATTTTTTATGTTTTTTTCGAATTACTTGGATTCATATTGCGTGTGCAAGGCTTTCGTTCTAAAATATGAGTAAGGTTGTTTAAATGTTCAATTTACAGCGATCCCTGCTGGACCTGCTCCTACTAAAAATGTACCAATGATTGAATTCGAAGTGGTTTCAAATACGCTGATTTCATTGTCCCAAAAACGTGTAACATATCCGAGGGCACCGTCAGAGGTAATAGCGAGACCAAAGGATTCACTGGCAGGGATGGTTTGCACGATTGCATTTGTTGATGTGTCAATAACTGAAATGACAGGGGCTAACGCATGTGTTACGTATGCACGTGTGCCGTCAGGTGTGATTGTAACAGAAGAAGGACTGTCACCAACAATGACGGTCGCCACAACCATGTTGCTTGCTGTTTCAATGACTGAGACGGAATGATCATTGTTTATATCGGTTGCAAAGTTTGTCACATACGCATACGCCCCATTGGGTGTAACTGCGACACTAGAAGGGAATTCACCGACGGTAATGTGGTCAGTCACTGTATTTGATGCAGTTTCAATGACAGCAACACTGTCTCCGGCACCGTCGGTTACATACACATATGCCCCGTCTGGTGTGACATCGATCCCTATCGCGCCACTAACAGAGATGGTTTCAGTGATCGTATAGCTGGTCGTGTCAACGACATATACAGTGTCTGTATTAGGACTAGTAATATACGCATACGCACCATTTGGGGTAATTGCAGCAAAGTGTGGGTTTGACATAATAATGGTGGCGACAACAGTATTGCTATTGACATCTAGGACGGAAGTTGAATTTTCACCAGAGTTTGGGACGTAAGCATTGTTTTTATCTGGGGTGAGGGCGATATGAAAAGGGCTTTCTCCAACAGGAACGGTGTTGATGATATTTCCTGAAACGGATTCAATGACTGAAACATCGTGTGTGCCAGCATTTGTCACATATAATAAAGATTGTGAAGGATCCCCATGGCAATCAGGTAATACAAAGGAACCTGTTAATTGTATGAGGGTACTACCCCCAGGAGATGGTGTGGTGTCAATTTGAATACTGTTCGGATCTACTTCGATTAAATGAAAGTTTGGGCATGGGACCGGTGCGAACTCACTTGTGTAACAAACGACTTGATCCATGCATACTTGCCCAAATTGACTGAGTGATGCACCGGTGCTCCCGCCACCTGGCGCGACGATCGGTCCTAGACTTACAAGAAAAGATAAATTGCCAACGACGCGTAATTTCCGGATTGTCGTTGTTGCGGCAAGCGCATCGTCGTTGCAAGGGCTGTCAACCTCGGTTTCAATGGTGCACGGTTCAGACGTACATTGCAAACAATTGGTTTGGAATGTAAACACAGGTATAGGGGCTGGATCAATAGGGAGTTGGAAAGGGCTTTGTAATAGAAATTCTACTTGAAAAGGGACTTCTAGTTGACAAGGCTCTTCGCAAACAGGAAGGGCAGCTGTTGTAGATATATTTTCTGGTCGACGGAGGTGAGCTGATTTTGATTGTTGGGCTAAAAATGATGACAAAGGACGTTTTTCTTCGAGCATTTTGGACACTCCTTTAAGGTTTTGGTCATTTCCACCTTATGCATATGTCAATATAGATTGCCCCAGACCAAAATTAGCGCCCAATTTAAGTGAGAACATGACAATCAGAGAGGACAGATACGATGATTCGCTATCCAGTTTTCCAGCAATGTAAAAAAGTCGCAGTGACGGCACCATCTTCAGGTGTTGAGCCTGAATTACACCATTTAATTACTAAAGGAACCGCTCGAATGGAGGAGCGTGGTTTTCGCGTTATCGTCGGTGACACGACGTGGACACAAGTAAAAGCGAAATCAACACCTGCGCCTATTCGCGCAGCCGAACTACAGAAATTTTTGCAAGACGAGGAAATTGGGTTGATCATGCCACCGTGGGGCGGATTTTTGTTGATTGAAATTTTGCCATACCTTTCATTTGAAAACATATCGCCAAAATGGATTCTTGGCTATTCAGATACGAGTGTGTTATTACTCGTATTAACGTTAAAGACAGGCATTGCGACAGCGCAAGGCACGAACTTTGTCGATGTGCGGGGAGAGGTAATGGATGAGACGACCGCGCGCTTTCTCGATGTATTACAAACAAGGAGAGGAGAAGAAGTGACGCAAATAGCATCGCCATTTTTCCAAACGGAGTGGCAATTTGACAACCCAACGCCGCATATCTTTCATTTGACGAAACAAACGGAGTGGAAGACGATTTCAGGTGCGCCATTTGATTGTACTGGTCGATTACTTGGAGGCTGTATTGATGTTATCCGCCATTTAATTGGCACGCCATTTGGGGATGTGGCTTATTTCCAGCAACATTTTATTGATGGAGAACCCATTTTATGGCACTTTGAGAACTGTGATCTTAAGACAGATGATTTACGCCGCACACTCGTGCAAATGCGTTTAGCCGGTTGGTTCGACCATTGTGTTGGTATTGCTTTTGGACGCAGTCCTGCAAATGATCCGGTTGAAGGTTATGAGATTGAAGATGTATACAAAGACCTATCAGATGAACTAGGTGTGCCGGTTGCGTATGACTTAGACTGGGGGCACCAGCCACCACAGTTGACGCTTGTTAACGGAGCGCGTGCACGTCTCGTTGTCGAAGGTGGTACCGGAAAACTAACGCAATCATTTGTTTAAAAAAGATGTTTGAAAGAGAGTGAGAGACATGGGGAGAAAGTGGAATAATATTAAGGAGAAGAAGGCGGCGAAAGACGCGAATACGAGCCGCGTTTATGCGAAATTTGGGCGTGAGATTTATGTGGCCGCTAAAAGTGGAGAACCAGATCCAGCGTCAAATCAAACGTTGAGGTTTGTTTTGGAGAGAGCGAAAACATACGATGTCCCAAAAAGTATTATTGACCGGGCGATTGAAAAAGCAAAAGGAGGCACTGAGGAAAACTATGTAGAACGGCGTTACGAAGGGTTTGGTCCAAACGGATCCATGGTTATCGTTGATGCGCTCACAAACAATGTGAACCGCACCGCCTCAGATGTACGAGCGGCTTTTGGGAAGAATGGCGGCAATATGGGGGTCAGTGGCGCTGTTGCCTACATGTTTGATCCAGTGGCGGTTATTGGCTTCCAAGGCATGACAGTAGAGGCGGCTCTAGATATGTTGTTAGAGCAGGACATTGATGTCAAAGATGTGTTAGAAGAAGAGGACATGATCATTGTTTATGCTGATCCGGGACAATTCCAAGCAGTGCAAGCAGCGTGTAAAGAAGCAGGCGTGACCGAATTTGTGGTTGCGGAACTGGCGATGTTGGCACAGTCAGAAGTGACGCTCTCTCCTGATGCACGCAAACAGTTTGAGCAGATGGTCGATGCGTTAGAAGCGTTAGAGGATGTGCAGCAAGTATATCATAATGTGGCGTTAGAAGAGTGAAATAGGCGACCATTTCGGTTGTGACAACTGTTTCTACCAGGAGTGACGTCGTAATTCAATGAAATGGTAAGCAGTGATACAAGTAGAGTGTGAAAAAGGAAAGAGACATGTCATTTGTGTGCATGTCTCTTTTCAATCAGATGCTGAAGTCCCACTTGTACATTTTCGTCAAGTTTTACCCAGATCACTGCACCGGTTGGATGGGTATACGGTAATGGTGAAGGGAGTTTGTATGGGGTAGTAAGTTGCCATGCATACGTTCGTTTGTATGGAAGTAACGTTTCTTTCTCCTTTGTGTTGCCATAGTAGATATTTATACGATTGTACGTGTGAAGGTCAAGCGGACCAGTCACATTGACTAAGTAGACGACACCGGCAATGGTACCGGTCCCGCTTGGAATGATGGCGATTGGCCCTCTTGTTTTCGTGTTTGTCCCGCGTATTTCAATGCTTTTTTGGCCTGACAAAATCATGCTTGCCCATGGTTCTCGAACTATGAGACCGTGAGTAATTGGTTCTGTGTATGTGTGAAACAACGGCAATTGTGCATCTATCATGATCAATCTCCTTCTGTAAATGGAAACGTCCAAAAGCGTTCGTATGCAATCCGCTGTACAGCTTCTGGGACCCCGGCGTAGTAAGCGGCTTCTAAGTCCGGTAATGTCCAAGCAAGTTGTGAGGCATGGGCACGTAATGCGTTTAATTTCACATCTGCATAACGGGACACATCATGAACGACATCAGCTTTGCCAATGTTTGCTTCGTGGTTGTTAGAAAAGGCGACCGCATGGAAAGTTGGGCGGTCAGGAATAGGGATTTCTTGTAAGGCATCAGCCACTGCGCGACCCGTCGTATCATGATCAGGGTGCACGGCATAGCCAGGATAAAAAGAAATGACAAGGGAAGGAGAAAGCTCGGCTACAAGTTGCAAGACAAGATTTTTTAATACTTCAAGCGGCTCGAATTCTAACGTTTTATCACGAAAGCCCATCATTCGGACATCAGAAATGCCCATCACTTTGGAAGCTGCTTGCAATTCTTTGCGACGAATATGCGGTAAAGACTCGCGTGTGGCTACGGGAGGGTTCCCTAAATTGCGCCCCATTTCACCGAGTGTTAAGCACGCATAGGTTACTGGCGTGCCTGCCACAACATGGGCGCGAATTGTTCCTGCGGCAGCAAAGGCTTCATCATCTGGATGAGGGAAAATGACAAGTACATGTCGTTCTGATCTCATGGTGTAATCCTCCTCTCACATGAAGTTGGAAACGGGGTTGGACTTAGCTGAAAAGCGATCGCAAGCTTCCCACTATGATCGAGTCCAGCTAGTAAAAGGCGGTTATGTTGATCAATCTCATAATGGGTCAGTCCTTCGCCGTACACCCAACCGATGTCTAATTTTAAACCGACACGATAAGGGCCTGTGCCGGTAATTTTTCCATGTGAGTATGTAATATGAGCGTTTCGAATATACGCACTGGCAGAGAAAAATGATTCATCGACATGCGATGCGTAAGCGCCGTTTGTTGTCTCTAAATGCAAATATATAGGTGTATCAATAAATGTCTCGAGGTATGTTTGAACTTTTTCACGGCAAATGAGATCCAAGGGTATTCCCCCCTAATGAATAATACCATTTTTATTATATTATACGTGGAGATGGCATGGCGCGCAATAAAAAGGGGCTCCGAAGAACCCCAATGTGTGATCTACAAATTTGTTTCACTACCGTGTTGCGCGATCAGCATTAAGTAAACCATATCCATATTCAAATCGAGACCGGAGAGAATCCGCCTCTGTGAGCAACCCCATCTCAATTTGGCTCGCTGTCCATGCCGGATGCTTCTCTTTCAACAGTGCTGCAGCGCCTGCAACAGCTGGCGTTGCCATAGAAGTGCCGGATGCACGCACGTAGGAGCCGTCTAAGAAAGTGCTAAGTACGTCCACACCAGGCGCAACGATGTCCAAACCAGAGCCATACTGTGAGAAGCTAGCACGGCGGTTGTTTTCGTCAACGGCACCGACAGAGAGTACAGATAGATAGCGGGCTGGATAAGATACAAAAGGATGGCCGTCATTGCCACTTGCTGCGACAACAAGCACATCATTTTCACGTGCGGCATCAACGGCTGCTTCTAATGTGCGGGAGGGGGCATTACTGCCTAGACTTAAATTGACAATATCCATATCATTTTCGATCGCCCATTCAATGCCTTGGATGACGACACTTGTAAGAGCCGAGCCAGCGCTACCTAAAACATTGACAGCATATAGGTCAGCGTCAGGAGCAACGCCTACAATACCAATATGATTATCACGGGCCGCAATTGTCCCTGCGACATGAGTGCCATGTCCGTTTTTATCGGTGTAACTTTCCCCATCTATAAAGCTGACCCCACCAGCAATGCGTAGATCAGGATGGTTGGCAATGCCAGTATCTAGTACGGCTACTTTGACTCCTTCACCAGAAAGGTCGCGCCGATGAGCTGCAGGTGCCCCAATTTGCATGATATTTTCTGGGGTTGTTTGACGCGAAATCGTCATGAGTGCATCTTTTTCAACATAGGAAACGCCACCAGCTTCTTGTAGCTTACGCGCCTCTTCAGCGGTTAGGCTTGCGACAACAGCCGGTGTCTCTTGATATGTGTGCGATACTGAAAAGTTCATCATTTCATTAACAGAAAAAACACCTTCTCCAGGGTTCTCCATCATGTCTACAAACCCTTCTAATGCTTGATCATTCTGAAAACCGATAAAGTAGCTTTCTTTTTTCTCCTCTGCAGCAGATGCAAAGGTAGCTGATCCTACGGCGAACAATGTGGCAGAAATAAGACAGAACAATTTTTTCTTTTTCATAATAAAAATATTCACTCTCCTATTGTGGTTGTTCTTCAAAAGTTGGCACTATTTTGGCGTTGTGTCAACTTGATGAACCCCATGTGTTTTTATCTGAATAGACTACAATATAGCATAAGATCGAGCGGCAGGTAATTGGGAAAATGCTTCTATACAGATAGGTGAACTTTGTTTTAATGACAAGTTTTTTGTCGCCTGTATATATGATGAAGGAACACGATAAAGGGGGAAATTGTTTTGATAGGAGGTTGGGAAAAAGTTGTGGACGCCCATGCGTTGGCGTCCACCGAGTAAAAAAGTTATGCGTGCATGTTTTCTTTTCTTTGTTGTTTTCTTTGCCATACAAAAGCAAACGTTGTGGTGATGGCCATAACGACAAACCCTAGTAAAAAAGGAGAGTAAATATGTACGTCATAAAAAATGCCAGCAATAACCGGACCGGCAACGTTGCCAATGCTCATATACGCATTGTTCATGCCCATCGCAAACCCTTGCTCATTCCCTGCAAGTTTTGAAATGAGTGTTGTAATGACTGGACGTAAAATAGATGTTGCTAAGAAAATAAAGAGCGTCACAACAAAAAATAGCGTATAGGTCGAGGCAAATAATGATAATAAAAAGCCTACGGTTGTTACTGCTAAAAAGTACGTAAGGGTACGTCGTTCACCAAATCTACGAACAAGCCGATCGACGACAAACAGTTGTACAATGACGCCGATGAGACCCGTTGATGTGATCATTAAGGCAATTTGTTTTGGTGTTGCCCCAAATTGATTATCAACAAATAAGCTTAAAACAGATTCATAAGCAAGCAAGCCGAAACTCATAACGAGTGTAAGGATGAGTGGGATAAAGTAAGGTTTTCTCACGCTTTGAGCAATTTTTTTCACCATGGAGTCGGTGGATGATTCTCTACTGTTTGTCGTAGGTTGTGTACTTTCTTTCAAAACGATCATGGAGAATAAAACAGCGACAACAGACAAGAGTGCTGATGCGAGCAACGGAGCCCTTACACCAAAATCAGCAAAGAAACCACCAATACCGGGTCCGACAACGATCCCCAATGAGATGGAGGCTGAAATGAGACTGTTTCCGCGCGCCCGTTGTTCAATCGTTGTAATATCCGCAATGTAAGCAAAGATGGCGGGAATGAGTAGAGCGGCACCGATACCACCAATGATGCGAGACACATAAACAATCCAAATGTTGTTTGAAAAATAAAAGACAAACATCGATAAAGTTAAGAAAACAAGGCCGGCAATAATCATCTTTTTACGTCCATACTGGTCAGCCCATTTTCCGGCGACAGGAGACATGAAAAACTGTGCAGCTGCAAAGAGGGCAATAATCAACCCCGCTGCCTTACCTCCTTCACCAAGTCCCATCAAATATTCAGGTAAAATAGGGATGACAATTGCAAAGCTGGCAACAGCAATAAACATATTAATCATTAAAACGATCATTTTTTTGCGTTGATCTATTGTCAAACGGTTTTCTCTCCTCGCTATAGTTAAGATGTAACGATCTCAGACTGTATTATACAATTTAGTTAAACGAAATAACAAGCACAAAACTCGTGTAAGAAAATCACCGCAGTGACTCTGCATTATGGTATGATAAATAAGGTTTTATTACACATAGGATGTTTAAGTGAAAGAGGAGACGTGTATGATTGAAGTGACAACGGCAACACATTATCCAGTCCAAATAAAGCATGTACAAATGATACATCAGGAGCGCTTTGATTGGTGGGATGTTGTGCAATTTTCTTTCACGCTTGATCCAGCACCAGCGCCATTTTGTGCACCGGGTGCGCAAGTCGTGCTAAATAAGCAAGGTGTCCCGATTGAGTGGGTTTTTCAAGAAGAACGATGTGATGAGCCAACGTTTCAGTTAGAAGAACAAGAGGTGCAACAGCTTGTATTATTTTGGAAAAAAGTATAACATGGAGACGAAAGATCAGTGGAATATGTCAATCGCGACAAAAAACGCTAGATTTTTGGGCGTAAACACGCTAAAATTTAAGAGGTTATTTTGTCTGTCGTGTGAGACACATGAGGTTGTTTTTTGAGCAATACTTCTAAACGTGATAAAATAAGTTTGGAAGCGCTTTGAACCGACATCGTTTCATGGTAAAAAGCAGATGAGATGTAAAATGCTATATTTTAAAGGATAAAATGCTAAGTGTGGTTTGAAACAATCTTGTAGGAGGTCTATATTACATGTCAAGCAAGGAGCACAGTCAACAAACACCGTGGCAAAGGTTTTATGGTCCAAACTTAGGTGTTGCTGTCGAGCTATATGAGCAATATGTGGCTGATCCAAGCACAGTAGATGAAAAAACGCGTGCACGATTTGAACAGTGGGGCCCGCCTGTATTAGAAGAACGCTCAAGCTCAGTTGTTACAAACGAAGGAGATACGCTACTTGGAATGGACATGGCGCGTGCCATTGCCGGAGCGGTGAAGTTGGCTGATTTTATTCGGGCAAAAGGTCATCAAGCATCGGATATTCAACCGATTTGGAAGCAGGCTGGATCGAACGATTTGCTTCAATATGCGCGCTTTCAAGTAACGAAAGAAGCGCTTTTACAAATGCCAGCGCAATTGATTTGTCCAGATGCACCTGCTCATATAGAAAATGGGTTACAGGCAATTGAACATTTAAAGGATGTTTATACAAAGACAACAGCGTTTGAATTTGAGCATGTGCAAGAGGAAGACGAGCGGAATTGGTTGCGCCGCAAAGTTGAGTCTGAGACACATGCGGCCCCTTTAACAAAAGAAGAAAAGAAAATGCTACTTGAAAGACTTACGGCGGTGGAAGGGTTCGAGAAATTTTTGCACCGGACTTTTGTTGGTCAGAAGCGTTTTTCGATTGAAGGGGTAGACGCACTTGTACCTATGCTTGACCGAGCCATTGGAGAAGCACAAAATGCAAACGCGGCCCATGTGATGATTGGCATGGCGCACCGTGGGCGTTTAAATGTATTGGCGCATAATCTAGGAAAACCTTACAAAGCCATTTTCTCCGAGTTTTTACAAGCAACAAATGAGCTGAAGGCACCATCAGAAGGCTTGGGAGAAACGTATATTGGCTGGACAGGGGATGTGAAGTATCACCTTGGTGCCGACCGACAAATTAAAAGTGGACAAAGTGAGCATATGGTTGTTTCACTGGCCAACAACCCAAGTCACTTAGAGTTTGTTTCGCCAATTGTCGAAGGGTATGCGCGGGCCGCCCAAGAAGACCGGCGTGAAAAAGGTGTGCCTAAGCAAGATGAAACAAAAGCAATGGCCATTTTAATTCATGGTGATGCGGCATTTCCAGGACAAGGAATTGTAACAGAGACGTTGAATTTGAGTCGCCTCGCAGGTTACCAGACAGGCGGCGCCTTGCACATCATTGCCAACAATAACATTGGGTACACGACAGAGACGCATGATTCGCGTTCTACTACATATGCAAGCGATCCGGCGAAAGGTTTTGAGATTCCGATCGTGCATGTGAACGCAGATGATCCAGAAGCTTGTTTAAAAGCAGTTGCGCTCGCGGTGGCATATCGTGAGACGTTTAAAAAAGATTTTCTGATTGACTTGATTGGTTACCGCCGCTTCGGTCACAATGAGGGGGATGAACCAGCTGTCACCCAACCAGAGCTGTACACACAAATACGTAAGCATCCAACTGCCCGTAGCTTATATGCGGAGCAATTGGCACAAGAAGGCGTGCTCGCAAAAGAAGAGGCAGACAAACTGGATTCGGACATGTACACTTACTTGCTTGAAGAATATAACAAAGTCGCAGCAGATAAATCAGAGAAAACATACGAACTATCGCCGCCGGACTTTATTGTGAACGGGTTACCAAAGATAAAAACGGGTGTTTTAGAAGAAAAGTTGCGTGCTTTCAATGAGCAACTTCTCACATGGCCTGAGTCTTTCCAACCGAATCAAAAGCTAGAGCGAATTTTAAAACGTCGTTTGACTGCTTTTGATGGTGGTGGCAGTGTCGACTGGGGGTTGGCAGAAGTGCTCGCATTTGCGTCAATCATTCATGATGGCACACCGATTCGTTTAAGTGGTCAAGATACAGAGCGGGGAACATTTGCGCACCGTCACTTAGTGTTGCATGACCGCAATGATGGGACACAATATGTACCGCTACAATCCTTTTCAGAAGCGAATGCATCATTTGCGGTATACAATAGCCCACTCTCAGAGCAAGCGTGTGTTGGATTTGAGTATGGTTACAACGTATTCGCGAAAGAAACACTCGTTTTGTGGGAAGCCCAATTTGGGGATTTTGTGAATGGTGCACAAGTCATGTTTGACCAATGGGTGTCTGCCGGTCGCGCGAAGTGGGGGCAAAAATCGGGCTTGGTCATTTTATTGCCGCACGGTTATGAAGGTGCCGGCCCAGAACATTCCAGTGGCCGCGTGGAGCGTTTTTTAAGCTCTGCAGCGGAAAACAACTGGACAGTCGCAAACTGTACGTCAGCTGCGCAATATTTTCACCTGTTACGACGACAAGCGATGATTTTACAAAAAAATACAGTGCGCCCACTCATCGTGATGACACCAAAAAGCTTATTGCGTAACCAAGCGATTGCTTCAACGACGGAACAATTTGTCTCTGGCTCTTTTCAGCCGATTTTAGAAGAACCATTGCTTGGTGCTTCACGCGAGTCAGTGGAACGGATCATTTTATGTAGTGGGAAAGTAGCCGTTGAGTTACAGGACCATATTAAAAAGCATGAAGAAAATTGGGATTGGCTCCACATTATTCGGGTGGAAGAACTTTACCCATTCCCACGCCGCGCGATTCGGGAACGGTTAAAAGAGTTTCCGAACTTAAAAGAAGTGAAGTGGGTACAAGAAGAGCCGAAAAATATGGGGGCGTGGTCGTTTATCGAGCCGCGCTTGCTAGAAGTGTTGCCTGAGGCTGTACCGCTTAGCTATATTGGTCGAACGTATCGTTCCAGTCCAGCAGAAGGGGCATCGAATGCGCATAAAGCTGAACAAAAACGTATCGTGACAGAATCATTGACGCGTAAAAATGAAGGAGGCCGTTAACGGTGGCGGAAATTAAAGTACCAGAACTAGGGGAATCAATTACAGAAGGAACGATCTCGCAATGGTTAAAATCAGTTGGTGACTATGTGGAGCAAGGGGAGTTTATTGCGGAGCTTGAGACAGACAAAGTGAACGCAGAAATTCCGGTTGAAACGGCAGGTGTCATTAAGGAATTCAAGCGTGAGCCGGGTGATACGGTTGAAATTGGTGAAGTGATTGCGATTATTGATGCAGGTGGATCAGCGGGTGCGGCATCGGTAAGTGAGCCGACGCCTGTAGAAACGCCAGCTGCTGCACCTGAGAAGGAAGCGCCGGCTCCTGTCCTAGAAGAAACGAAAACAAAAGGGGAGCGCCCACTTGCTTCGCCTGCAGCGCGTAAGTTGGCTCGTGAAAAAGGGATCAATCTAAATGAAGTGACGCCACTTGATCCAACAGGAAAAATTCGCAGCCAAGATGTTGCCGCGCATGCAGCGCGTCCGACGCAGCCAGTAGCAGCGGTAGCGCCGCCGGCTGTCAATCTGGATGTGGAAGATGCAAAGCCAGTGGAACGCGAAAAAATGTCGCGCCGTCGCCAAACGATTGCAAAACGCCTTGTAGAAGTACAACAAACATCAGCAATGCTAACAACGTTTAACGAAGTCGACATGACCGCAGTGATGGATTTGCGTAAACGTCGTAAAGATGCATTCCTTGATAAAAATGGCGTGAAACTTGGGTTTATGTCGTTCTTCACAAAAGCAGTTGTCGGTGCGTTAAAGGAATTCCCATTATTGAACGCAGAAATCCAAGGCGATGAGATTTTAGTGAAGAAGTTTTATGACATCGGGATTGCCGTTTCAACGGATAGTGGTTTAGTTGTACCAGTATTACGTGATGCCGATCGTCTTGGCTTTGCCGGCATCGAGCGTGGAATTGGTGAGTTAGGGAAAAAAGCGCGTGACAACAAGCTACAATTGAATGATATGCAAGGCGGCACATTTACGATTACGAATGGTGGGGTCTTCGGTTCATTATGGTCGACACCAATTTTGAACGCGCCACAAGTTGGGATTCTTGGCATGCACAAAATCCAAATGCGTCCAGTTGCGATTGACAATGAGCGCTTTGAAAACCGTCCAATGATGTATTTGGCGCTTTCTTACGACCACCGGATTGTCGATGGAAAAGAAGCGGTTAGCTTCCTTGTGAAAGTAAAAGATATGATTGAAGATCCAGAGCAATTGTTGTTAGAAGGATAATCATAAAAGGAGAGGCTGGTTCGCCAGTCTCTCCAATTTATCGTAGAGGAGGAAGATCATATGATTCACCGGCAGTGGGAGCAAAAAGAACCGATTCGTTATATTACGTGTGTACATACAGATGCTAAAAAGTACACAGTGAAAAATGCATTGACTGTAGGTAAAAAATATCCGCTGAAAAATGAGACCGATGAGTTTTATTTTATTGTCGATAACACTGGCAAGATTGGTGGCTACGAGAAAACGTATTTTGAAGGGGCATAATGATCTAGGGGAGAGGCATTGTCAACAAAAACAATTCCATATGACATGGGCTTCATTTTTGATGAGCACTTGCGAGAAATACCAAACTGCACAGAAGAAATGACAAAAGGAATCGCCTATTTAAAAGAGCAGTTGCACGAAACAGAAGATCAGACGGAACAAACTCGGTTACTCGGTCAAATGGGTGTGTATTTACGCATGGTTGGTTCGTTGGGGGAAAGTTGTGAAGTGCTAAAGAAGGCCCTGTCTCATGCCAGACAAGCGCAATTACCGCAACGGATGTTTGTCAACCAGCTTCGTTTAGCTCATACGTATCAATGGATGGGGAATTTCAGTCGATCGAATGAAATATTTGCTAGGTTGCAGCGAGAGGTAGAAAAAGAGGAATTGATGCATTTACGTTCCTTTTTTTATCAGCATCAGGGGAAAAATTTATTTGATCAAGGACGATACATAGAAGCACGAGATTGTTTTCGGACAGCGCTTGCGATTCGGAGAGAAGAGGGGGCTGATGAGGAATTGCTTGCTTCGTCGGAGAAGGCGTTGGCTGTGTGTGGGCATAAATTTCGTGTGGATGGTAGCGATGTATAACGGGATTGTCTTATTGGTGCATAAGACAATCCCGTTCCATTTATGGAATATTTAACTTCACTGGCTCCAATGTTAGAAAAAATAGATGATGTTTTGAAGAGCATTTAGATTTCCTTGTAACGGTTGGTTCACGCCGTTTAACTATATAGCGGTCCGGTTAAACGTAATCCTTCTAGAACGCTAACACTTCTAAAGCCTGTAGCTGGAAGAGCGGAAGTAATAGTAGCAATAATATTATTGTTTATGCCATCAATCACAGAGATATTATTATCAGCAACTTTTGTTACAT
Organism: Shouchella lonarensis; assembly: GCF_900096965.1. Taxonomy (GTDB): domain Bacteria; phylum Bacillota; class Bacilli; order Bacillales; family Bacillaceae_D; genus Shouchella; species Shouchella lonarensis. Next base: position 218,015 of record NZ_FMYM01000005.1, read on the forward strand.
AAATAAGGTTTGTTCTCGGGTTAGCACCTGCAGTGTATGCACCAGTTCCCACCGCAATAGTAGCAATTGTGTCTAAGGTAATCCAGTCAACAACGAGGACACTTTGCAAATTGGTTGCAACAACATAGATTAGATTAGTATTTGGATTCACGGTAATTCCTTGTGGTGCTGCACCTCCAGCAAGTGGAATTGTCGGCATCAGTGTTTGATTGGTTGCGTTGATGACAGAAACATTATCTGAGCCTTGATTGGAGACATAAACTTGGTTTGTGCTTGGGTTGGCAACGATACGGAACGGATTCGTGCCGACGGTAACCGTGGCTGTAATCGTTTGTGTGAGTCCGTCAATCACAGTGACATTGTTACTAACATTATTAGCACAATAAACTAAATTAGTATTAGGATCAACAGTCGGATTTGCCACTGGATCACTTCCTATGTTAAAGGCTGTGACGACTGTGTGATTCAAACCTTCAATAACGGAAACTTGATTTGTCGGAGCACGATGGGTGACATAAAGAAGATTCGTATCTACGTTAATTCCGAGACCATAAGGGTTAGCAGCCACACTAATAATGGTTGAGATTGCTTGTGTGGTGAGGTCAATGACTGAGACATTGGAACTACCCTGGTTGATGGCATAAAGAAAGTTCGTATTTGGATTGACTACAAGGCCACGTGTATCTGTTCCTGTTGTATCAATTGTAGCCAAAATATCTTGTGTGTTTCCGTCAATGATGTAAACTGAATGTTGCCCGCTATTTGAAATGAAAACTTCATTGACTGTTGGATCAGGTCCAGTCGGCCCGGTAGCCCCGGTAGGTCCTGTAGATCCAGTAGGTCCGGTGGCTCCAGTAACCCCCGTAACGCCAGTCGCGCCAGTAACGCCAGTAGGTCCGGTAGGTCCAGTGACGCCAGTAGGTCCAGTAGGTCCGGTGACGCCAGTAATCCCCGTAACGCCAGTCGAGCCAGTAACGCCGGTAGGTCCGGTAGGTCCAGTGACGCCAGTCGGTCCAGTAACACCGGTGGGTCCAGTAGGTCCTGTAGATCCTGTAGGTCCAGTCGGTCCAGTCGGTCCGGTAGCCCCGGTAGGTCCTGTAGATCCTGTAGGTCCAGTCGGTCCAGTCGGTCCGGTGGCTCCAGTAACGCCGGTAGGTCCAGTAACGCCAGTAGCCCCCGTAACACCGGTAGCCCCAGTAACGCCGGTAGCGCCAGTAGCCCCAGTAACGCCGGTCGCCCCAGTAACGCCCGTGACACCAGTAGCGCCGGTCGCCCCCGTAGCGCCAGTGACACCTGTGGCGCCAGTAACCCCGGTAACGCCAGTAGCGCCGGTCGCCCCAGTAACGCCGGTAGCGCCAGTGACTCCGGTAACGCCAGTAACGCCGGTAGCGCCAGTAGCCCCAGTCGCGCCAGTAGCCCCAGTCGCGCCAGTAGCGCCCGTCACTCCAGCACCAGTCGGTCCGGTCGGTCCTTGTGTACCGAGCTCCTCCCAAGGGTTCCAAGTTGTGCCTGTGTCATCGGTCGCGCTTCGTACATAAATCGTTGGGTTACCAATAAGCAATTGTAAAATCGATGTGGTCGGTCCCGGCGTGATGACAGAAACATACAATGTCCATATCGGACTTGTAAACCCGAGTGGACCATTCACAGGTCCGCCTGCATTTCCTTCAGAACTGTACACACCCTCGGTAATAAACGAATCTAAATCACTACCAGAAGGCACTTCTTCATAAGGAAAAGCGCCGACATCCTCAGCATCTAGCGTTAAACTTCCATCTGGTGCAGCAGTAATGCCGTTGATGTTTTCAATGCCGCCTGGAATATCGCCAATCGTAATGGTGACAGTACCTGCCCCATCTGGAAAAATCCCATTAATATTGGTCACGCTTCCAGCAGGTCCCGTCGCTCCAGTCGCACCCGTCGGTCCGATCAACGTAGGAATGTTTGTCGCTGCTTTCATTTTCGATTCAAGAATAATTTCTTTCTTGAAAATCGTATCAAGCATGTCCGCAGCACTCTCGTTGATCGCTAGAATTTCTTGTAGTGTAGCTGGTGGACCAGTAAGCCCATTTAATGTTCCAAGAGCGTATTGAATCTTCTCTCCTTCCGCATTAATAATGTGTGCCAAACCCATTTCCTCCATTGCGATCGATGCGAGCAGTAAATTGACGACATCATCACGGTCGAGGGTAATATTGGGCGTGAAATTTGGCATGTTTGGTTGAGACATGTTCACACATCCTTTTCGGTTATTTTTAAGTAAGCTAGAACAGAGGTTGTTCGCTCCATTCAGGGTATGTTTTTTTTTTTTTTTTTGTTCGGGCTATTTGGTATTAAGTTAAAAGAAGAAGTGGCTAATGAGGGATTGATTGCTTCGTCGGAGAAGGCGTTGGCTGTGTGTAGAGAAAAGTATTTGTAAAAATAAACGACGTTTTCTTTTAGTTATCTTTTTTGGTGGAAGTCTGGTGGAACGTTTAAAGCGATTTGCCAGATTTTTTGTGTACATATGTTTAGGGGATTGCTTTATTAAGGCTCGATTTTTTTAATATACGGTATTAGATATTAATGATAACTGCATGTTACGGAATGCTTATAATGGAATATTTTGGTTCTTGTCTTATGTAAATCAGAGGTTTATGGTAAAGGTGTGGATCTTGAAGTGATGTTCATCGCTTTGTTGACGCGCGAATGGATAAATTGGAGGTGACAGGGAAAGGGATTGCGGCGCTGTCTGCAGGTGTCAACATGCTAAAAGTATCGACAGCAATTGCGACATCAACTTGTGTGAAGAGGAGTCTGTTTATATGAAGAAATCGACGATTGTGTCAACTTTGTGTATTGCCTTACTTACGACCACATTAGTACCAATGGATGCTTTTGCGAAGACGGAACAAGTAGTTTCTGAAAATCGCACAAATATGGTTGATACAAAGAACCAGTTGGAAGCTGTCATCGATCAATTAGGTGCACAATCTGTTTCCATGCAAGCAGATGCATTGACTTTGCTTCAGCAACCGAACATGTCCATTGCGGACATGCCGGAGTTGTCTAAGTATCTTCAACGTACGAAAGAAAGTGCGACGAATTGGCTTGATACGTTAAATAAGCGAGTGTTGAAAACCAATCAAAACATGATGGCGTTTGGTCAAGATGTTGAAAGTTACTATGATACCCTGTCTGATTTAGCGACACGTGTTAATGAAGATGAACAAGCGAGAGCGGATTTTGCCCGCGGGATCCAATATTTACAATCCGTGTTAGCGGATGATCAAAATGAAACAAACGAGACGATGGCACAATTAGCAGATCTACGTCAAACGAGTGATTATACGTTTGACAAGTTTTCTGCGGATGTAAATGAATCTTTAACGCAGTCATCGTCAAAGACACAGGAAGCGAATCGACATATCGTCGCGCTTACGATAAAAATTCAACAAAACCGTGATTTTATGATTGCATCAAAGCTGCAACGATTGGAAGACTTTATTCTAGTTTTTAGAAGCGCTGATAGTTTGACGGGTTTAGGGAAAGTATACGGCACAGTCATCTCGACGATTGTCAATAGTGTTGAAGTACAGCGTGCCGCTGATCAAATCATTGATGCCCAAAAGGAAATCAATGAATGGGAGTCTACACTGAATGAGGAATCGTTCCAATTGACGCACCTCAATATGCTAAAGCAGATCTTTGATAACTTCCGGAGTCATTTAGGTGAGAATGAAGCAACACTTCGCATATTTGGTGAAGGTTTAGGCATGCTCGAACAAGACATGAATGAACTTGTTCAGATGGTAAATAAAGCAGACGTAGATGTGACAGCATTAACGGCGCATTTATCTCAATTTAAGCAAACGGTGATGGAAATTGCCACTCATGCTGAGAAACAAGCGAATACGCTGGCTGGAGTTAAATATCAATAATTTTAGCGAAAAGAGGTATTCAAATGAATAAAAAAATAAAAACTCTTACGTGTTTAACAGTCATGACGGCAATGTTGACGACAACCGTGGTTCCTGCTACTCACGCTTTTGCAGCAACTAATGCTGTGCCAACTGAACAAGCTGTTTCCGCAGAGGACGAGCTTGTACCAGCCGAGTTAGAGAACGTGTTAGCAAAAACGGGTTCGCATATTGCCGTGTTAGATGAGTATGCGATCTTGGTGAATGCGCAAGCACCGTATGATTTTTCTGCGACAAGTATAGACAAGGGATTGATTGATAAAATTGTTGCCGATCAACAAACAGCGAAAGCCAATGCAATAAAATGGGTTGATCAAGTCAAACCACAGATCATCCAGACGAATGAAGATATTTTCGCTTTTGGGACAAAGTTTGATAAGTACTATGAGACATTGGTTCGTGCGGCCGATGAAGCGGATACGTCGAAGCTAAAAAGCGGTATCACATCGCTTTATAAGAGCATCCAAAATAAACAAAATGACGTGACCGATTTGATTGGTGTGTTGAAGACATATCGCAATGCGGTTGTAGATGATGGAGAGAATTTTTCTACCAATGCGACGAATGTGGCAAAAGCATTTGATGCAAATACGGGCAAGATTGAGCAGTTGCAAGATTTAATTGCGGAGTACCAAAAGAACATTGATGAAGGTACGGATTTAGTGACAGAAGGGGTTTCTTATGAGGCGCCCGGGATTGTATTAATGGTGCTAGGGAAAGTGCTTGTCTTTTTAGGAAACACAACTGGAATTTCAATGGATTTAGCTGGTATGGGTTTAACCGCAGACGGCGCTGCGTTAGTGACCAATGGGATACAGATGATTAAAAGTGGTAAAGATGGCATTCGCGATGCAACGGCACAATTGTCGCAAGCTGAGGGTCAAGTCGCAGCACTGTCTTTAAATAAGGAACGGCTTCAAACCTTTACGAAAGAAATTGACGTGGCAATTCAATCAGCACAAGCAGTGTTGAATCAGTGGCAGCTCATGGGTGCGAAATATGAAACGTTGCTCGAAAAGATCGATCGTGCGACGCCTGAAGATTTGCTGTTTATCAAAGCGCAATTAAAATCTGCGAAGAAGAGCTGGGAAGATATTTTGGCTTATGCAGACAATTTGTATGTTGATTTGACGACTGGTGAGTAATGAAAATATGAGACGAGGGGGATACGTATGTTACATGCAAAAAAGCTTGGGAAATATTGTGCGGCGCTGCTTTGTTTAGCCATTCCTTTGTATAGTGCAACACCGGCGGTTGCAGAGGAAATTCCCACGGTAATGGATGGTTTGACATATCATGTGATTGCGATGCACCCTGATTTTGAAAGTAAGGCACAAGAAGCGGGAAAAGCCGGTTTGTCCGCTGAAAATCAGGCATTGGCACGTCAGCACGAGAAAATTGTTTATGAGCAGGCACAACAGTGGCAGGATTCGTTAAAAGGTGAATCGAATCGGACACGTGATCAAGTCCTCTCATATGATGACACATTCAATCGGATGTTTGATGAGATAATAGACGCGCTCGCAGCAGATGACGAGGACGGCATCCTCGAGCGACTTGACAACATGCAAGATGATGTGACGACGCATAAAGGTGCTGTTACGCAGTTTTTAGATGACTTGCGTACGTATAAATCAGACATTGGTAAAAATGTGTCACTGATGCAAGCGGATATTGATAAGATAGAGAATTTAATGGATGGCTACCGCGCTTCTTTAGATAAGCTATACGATAAACTATCAGAAGATCTGGATGATGTCGTTCGTAGTCAAATTGAGGAAGAAACGTACGATTTATCAGTAAAGATCTATGATCTGTTAGAACCTTTAAGTATGCATTTGTCAACACTCGCTTCAGATATTAAAGGGGTTGATGATGGGGTGTTGAACATTGGTTGGTTGGTAACGTTGGAAGATATGAATACGGGTTGGTCACGATTAGACTCGGCACTGAAGAATTTAATTGGTCAAGTGAAGGAAACAGAAACATTTGACGAAGATTTGTTCAGAGCAGATATGGAGACCACAAAGACTTTATGGACCAATATTTATAGGCAGGCACAGCAATTATAATCACAAAAGCCCTGATCAACAACTGTATGAAGCTTGATCAGGGCACTTGTATGCTGTTGAAGGGAGTTAAATGAGTCTTTTGTGAGGCGGAATTACTCTGCTACAAGCTCTTCCTTCAATTCTTGCACCTTTTCCAAAGGTAACTGTGTGACCTTCGCAATAAAAGCACCTTCAGCACCTTCAAGCAACATGCGTTTTGCTGTTTCGGTCCGTTCTTTCTCGATGCCTTTCTCAATGCCTTCCTCGATCCCTTTCTCCCATGCATCCCGTTCAAAAAATGTCATAATATTATCAATGTCCATTTTCTCCTTGGGGACGAGTTTTTGCACTTCCTCACGCATTGTGTTTTCCTCCTCTTTCGTTAGTGACATGTATGAAGCAAAAAACTTCATTTGTAATGCTTGTTGTTCTGCGGTTGCTTTTCCTTTTATCATGAGCCGCAAAAAGGTTAGTGCGACATCCATTTTCTCTTCTTTATTATAGCCTAATTTCGGTAAAAGTGTCACGATCGCTGGGTTTTCGTGGCGTAGGAATTTGCGCCAAGGAAGGCTCCTTAAGAAGATGTGTTTGTAGCGGAAGGTGAGGTATGTTTCTGATGGCGTGCCAAGCTTGATGTCTGTTGGCGGTAGTTGATTTGGCTGATCATAACTAAAGACGGCAATCGGCAAAATTGTGCATCTGTACTGATCGAATAGACGCAAATAGTAACGTAACATCCGGTACTGAAAATCCAGTTCGTAACTTGCTTGGGCCTCAAGGTGAATGAGGATGACGATGTCATGGTGTTTCATTTTCGTTTTGACAACATAGTCAGGCCGCAACGAAGAACCAATATTACCGTCCGAATGTAACTCAGTAGCGATAGGCTTACATGCACTAAAGTCAATTTCTCTTGCTTCTTCTGGAAAAAATGCTTGCATGAAATCAGTAAAAAAATGGTCAAATAGCTGTTTGAACAACTTGTCGTGAGGGATTTGCTGATTAGACATAGAACGAGGCTCCTTTTTGAGGTATGTGAGGGGGGATAAGAACTTATTCGTCAAATAGGAAGGGGATTCCTACTTTTCTTGGATATATAATGATACAGTGGGGCTGTCCCAAAAGGTCGTAAAAAATGACCTTTAGGACAGCTTTTTCTGTTTTTCAAACAAAAAAACACAAAAAAATCGCCCACTCTGTTAAA
>NZ_FMYM01000003.1:0-134480 GCF_900096965.1 Shouchella lonarensis
GACACTTCTGGACAATAAAAACAAAAAACTCACTGATCAGACGTCAAAAACGTCAATCAGTGAGTTTGTTTTTCAGGGGCTTTTGGGACAGCCCCATGTGTTATTTCAGCGTTGCTAAATATGCTTCGTAGTCATCTTTATCAATGACACCATCGGTAGTCAACTCAATGAAGCGGTTTGCGATCGTGCGAATAAACTGCTGGTCATGTGAGCTAAAGAGCATCGCACCTTTGAATGCAATCAGACCATTGTTGAGTGCGGTGATTGATTCCAAATCTAAGTGGTTCGTCGGCTCATCAAGCAGCAACACATTCGCACCACTGAGCATCATTTTTGACAGCATACAACGTACTTTTTCTCCTCCAGACAGTACATTGGCTTCTTTTAACACTTCTTCTCCAGAGAAAAGCATTCGCCCGAGGAAGCCGCGTAAAAATGTTTCGCTATCATCTTCAGGAGAAAACTGGCGCAGCCAATCAACAAGGTTTAGTTGTGAGCCTTCGAAAAAGGCGCTGTTATCTTTTGGGAAGTAAGAACGAGAAGTCGTAATACCCCATTTAAAAGAGCCGCTATCAGCGTCCATTTCGCCCGCTAAAATTTTGAATAGCGTCGTCTTAGCAACATCATTTGCGCCGACAAGTGCGACTTTGTCGTCCCTGTTTAAGCGGAACGAGACATTGTTTAACACTTTCACACCATCGACTGTCTTCGTCAATCCTTCGACCTCTAGTAGATCGTTGCCAATCTCACGTTCAGGTGTGAAATGGATGTAAGGATATTTACGTGACGAAGGTTTGATGTCTTCTAGCGTAATTTTCTCGAGTTGTTTTTTTCGTGAAGTGGCTTGTTTAGATTTTGAAGCATTTGCACTAAAACGCGCAATGAAACTCTCTAGTTCTTTCATTTTCTCTTCTTTCTTCTTGTTTTGATCTTGGGTCATTTTTAAAGCGAGTTGGCTGGACTCATACCAAAAATCATAGTTTCCAACGTAAAGCTCAATTTTACTATAGTCAAGATCAGCAATATGAGTACAAACATTGTTTAAGAAATGGCGATCATGGGAAACGACAATGACTGTATTCTCAAAGTTAATGAGGAAGTCCTCGAGCCACTGAATTGCTTTAAGATCAAGTCCATTTGTTGGCTCGTCCAGTAATAGCACATCAGGCTTGCCAAACAATGCTTGGGCAAGAAGCACTTTTACTTTGTCTGATTCATTTAGTTCAGCCAATGTTTTTGTATGGAGAGATTCGTCAATGCCTAGGCCTTTGAGTAAAATGGCTGCATCGGACTCTGCCTCCCAACCATTCAGTTCCGCAAATTCTCCTTCAAGCTCGGCGGCTTTCATCCCATCTTCATCGGAGAAATCTTCTTTCATGTAAATGGCGTCTTTTTCTTTCATCACTTCAAAGAGGCGTGCATGTCCCATAATGACTGTTTGCAGCACTTCCTCATTTTCATAAGCAAAATGATCTTGTTTCAAAACAGCCATACGGTCGCCTGATTTCATGGAAACGTGTCCTTTTTGAGACTCGATCTCCCCAGATAAAACTTTCAAAAATGTAGATTTCCCAGCACCATTTGCGCCAATAAGTCCGTAGCAATTTCCTGGTGTAAATTTAATATTGACGTCTTCGAACAATTTGCGCCCACCAAACTGTAAGCTGACGTTTGTGACTGTAATCATAAAAAAATCCTCCTGCACAGTTGCAATTTTTAAGTGAATACGTTTTTAAAAAATATTCTCCGTATGTAGTGTAACGTTTAAATCGCTTTGTGTAAATGGGAAAGGTATTTTTTCGTTGAATAACACAACAAATTGCTTTAAATTTTCCGATTTTAATTGTCAATCTAGTTGAATATTGATAGAATGATAGTTGTATATGTACTATTATGTTTTGAGGACGGTGAAAAATGAGAAAAAAGTGTGATTACAAAGAAAAGATGCATCGATGTCAACGGCGTAAGCGAGTGCAACAAGCAAAAGCACTTTTTCTTGCTACATCAATCATGGTAGGTGCCCCAATGGCGATGATGACGACACCACATGGAGAGGCACAAGCTGTTGCTAGTATGCGTGTGTCTCAGGAGCAACCAGAAAATTTAATGAGGACGATTGGTGGACTAACATTGTTTCAAATTAAACATCATGCAGAGACAACAAGTCATCGCCTTGTTCACAATGGCAATGTACATTTAGATTTGCAACAACAAAAGCAACTAATTTATACGCTCCAATTTCCAGAAGAACTCGCACATGTATTACGTGATCACAAAATTATTTTTTCTCTGATGGGGGATATGGTAGATAAGGATGGGAACACCATTCGTCTTACCGGTGCATATGACTTTGTATCATATACCACGATAGATACGAGCAAAAATCGTGTAGTTTTTGATCTTCACGGGTTTCTAAAGGCAAACGAGCTAAAACCGATCGATGGACGCGCGCAGATTGGTATGAATGTTGATATTTTGACAGCATACCGGGCGATCGAGAAGGGTACTTACATTTTTCAAGCGGCGCTAACAGAGGGGCATGTGGGGGACGCAATGCCTGCAAATGCTCATCATGAACCTTTAGTTATTGAGTATAGTAGACCAGACCCGGGCGACCCAGGAGATCCGGGCGACCCAGGAGATCCGGGCGATCCAGGAGATCCGGGCGATCCAGGAGATCCCGGTGATCCGGGCGACCCAGGAGATCCCGGTGACCCAGGAGATCCGGGCGACCCAGGAGATCCAGGAGATCCGGGAGATCTAGAAGATCCGGGCGACCCAGGCGATCCAGAAGACCCAGGAGATCCGGGCGACCCAGGAGATCCGGGCGATCCAGGAGATCCCGGTGACCCAGGAGATCCGAGAGACCCAGGAGATCCGGGCGATCCAGGAGATCCCGGTGACCCAGGAGATCCGGGCGATCCAGGAGACCCACGCGATCCAAGAGATCCCGGCGATTCAAAAGCACCAAAAATATCAAAGGTAATCCACACCGGGGGAAAGAAACCGTTAGAGGGGAATAAAGTGATTTCTGCACCACCAACAAAACCATCTAGCAATATAAAAGGAGAAAGTCTACCACAAACAGCAACAAACAACTGGTGGTTCGGTTTTGCGGGTGCAACAGCTTTACTAATGGGAATGATGGTAAAACTTTTGACGCGGCTGCGACGGTCCATATCATAAAGATTGTACGACAAGAGATTCTCTGGGCGTAGTGATATATCCGGAGGATCTCTTTATTTGTTGTACTGGAAGGAGAAAGAGGGTAAGCATATGTATCAACGATTTAAACAAGGTCACAAGCAATCGGTGGAGAAGCTGTACAAGAAAAAGAATCGGGACGCACGGGAGTGGGCATCTACAAATACGATGACTGCTTGGCAAGGCGATCAACTTCAAGCTATAATCTATTGGTGGCGCTCACTTTATCATACAAAGGCACTATACATTGAGCTCACATCAAGGACAAAAGATACCGCCTTACTTACGGGCTTACTACAGTCTGTCCAACAAGAACATCCATTACAATGCTTGGTTTCAGAGGAAGACACCTGTGCGATGGCGTTGTTGTCACAACTAGGTTTTCAGAAGGTCCGTACGACGCATATGCCGACACTTTCATTGAAAAAGGAAAGCAAATACCAACTAACCGATGCCAATATCTATTCTCTTTCTCAGCTAGTAGAAAAGGAAGACTTGTGTCAGCAATATTTGCGGTTAGTTAAACAAAACTATGAAGACAGTCACCAAGTAAACCCGATTAAGGAAATGTCGCTTGCGGAATGGAGGGCACTTACTTTTACTTCTGACCTGCGGCAAGAAGAGAGTGCTGTATATGTAAACGATCACCAAGTACAGGCTTATGTAAATATTCATGATGGATCTACACCACGTCATGTAGAACTAGGTTGGGTCGGTGCGATGGCTTCGGTAGAGGGAGTGCTCATACGTCTTTTCGAGCATCAGTTGCGACAGTTGGCATACAAAGGTATAGCAAAAGTCGAGGCAGAAATTGACTGTAGCGATGCGTGGGCAAATCAATTATATGAAGCGTTCCCATTCCAAGCTGGACAGCGTTTCTTTACGTTTCAATATCGAAAACATCTTTCCTAAAATACCATTCTTCTAAGCTGTAAGACGTGTTATCATAGTAAAGAAGGGGGTGGGAACATGGTGCAAGCGCAAATGCAACGCGCAACAGAGGTGTTACAACATCAGTATGGCTATGATGCTTTCCGAGAGGGGCAATCACGGATTATTGAGCATGTTTTTTCACAAAAAGATGCCCTTGTTGTGATGCCAACTGGAGGAGGAAAGTCTCTTTGTTATCAAATTCCTGCTGTTGTATTAGAGGGCATCACCCTCGTCGTATCGCCGCTCATTTCTTTAATGAAAGATCAAGTCGATGCTGTGCGTGCGCTTGGCATTGCGGCTACATATATTAATAGTTCGTTAAGTAGACAAGAGGTATATGCGCGCTTCACGGCCATGATGAGTGGAGAATACCAGATGGTTTATGTTGCCCCAGAGCGGCTGCATGATCCGCAATTTCAAGCAATTTTGCAGAAGAAGCCACTTTCACTCATCGCAATTGATGAAGCGCATTGTCTCTCGCAATGGGGGCATGATTTTCGACCCAGTTACTTAGCGATGGCAGAGTGGATCAAGCATCATCCGCATCGTCCAACGGTACTCGCGCTAACAGCGACAGCGACGCCTGAAGTGGCAAATGATATTTGTGACCGCCTTGGTATTCCAGTAGACAATCAATATTGTACAGGCTTTGCGCGTGAAAATCTAACGTTCAAAGTCGTGAAAGGTGCTCGGAAACAAACATACATCCGTCAATATGTCGAGGCAAGGCAATCGCAAGCGGGTATTGTGTATGTGTCAACGCGCAAAGAAGCAGAGGCGTTATATCAGTTTTTGAGTAAATACACACGTGCAACCCTTTACCACGGTGGCTTATCAGAAGATGCGCGCCGGGCGCACCAAGAAGCATTTATTTACGATCAAGCAGATGTGATGATTGCGACCAATGCGTTTGGGATGGGCATTGATAAGGCCAATGTCCGTTACGTACTTCACGCGAACATGCCAGGAACGATTGAAGCGTATTATCAAGAAGCAGGTCGCGCGGGACGTGACGGTGAACCGAGTGAATGTGTGTTGCTATTCCAACCACAAGACGTGCAAACACAGCGCTTTTTTATTGAACAGCGTGACACGGAAGATGAGCAAAAGAAGGCGCATGATTTTGATAAGCTGCAAGTGATGAGTCGTTTTTGTCACACCGAACAATGTTTATCACAGTTTATGCGTAGTTATTTTGGGGAAGAAGATGCACCAACGTGTGGGCGTTGTAGTAACTGTGTGCGTGAGGGAGAGCAAGTTGAACGGACCACCGAGGCGCAAATGGTGCTTTCGTGTATTGTGCGGATGAAAGAACGGTTTGGAAAAACAGTTGTTGCCCAAGTGTTAACGGGGTCGAGAAATCAAAAGATCCTTACGATGAACTTACATAAACTACCTACTTACGGACTCATGAAAGATTATGGGGCAAAAGATGTGCAGGCATTCATTGATTTTCTAGCAGCCGAGGAGTATGTGGGGCTAACAAACGATGCCTATCCGACCTTACGCATATTACCGCGCGGGGCAGCGGTGTTGAAAAAAGAAGAGACTGTATTTCAATATGTCGACAAGGCACCTGCACCAGTGGCAGATGAAGATCCGATCTTTATTGCTTTACGCGCGCATCGGAAGGCGCTCGCAACAGAAAAAGGCATCCCGCCATATTTAATTTTTTCCGATAAGACGTTAAAGGAAATGAGCCGGCTGTTACCGCAAACGTACGAGGCGTTTGGTGAGATCTCAGGTGTCGGTGCGCAGAAGCTTGAACAGTACGGCGACTCGTTTTTAGCGGTGTTAAATCAATTCGATGCGGCAGACACAATGAAAGCAAGTGAACCACCGGACACGTTACAACGACCAAAAAAAGTGCAGCGCGCGAATGTGGAAGAGATCATTTGTCATTACCAAGCTGGGAAATCATTTACTGATATTGCCGAAGCGGTGCAGGTAACGGCGCAAACGGTTGTAAAGCATTTAATACAAGCGGAAAAACAAGGGGAAATTACGGGCTTGCTTGCGCGTATTGATCCAGAAAAACAAGCAAAAATTATGGCAGCGAGCACTAAAGTAGAGAGTCAATATTTAAAACCGATCAAAGAACAGTTACCCGAAACAATCACTTACGACGAAATTAGAATTGTCATGGCGTTGTCAGAGACGCCATGATGCGGCAAGTGCATATGAGTGGTGTTAGTGGGCGCGTTTCGTGTATGATAGCATTAGTGTAAAGAAGAAGGAGTGGGATAAGATGATTGAATTAACAACAGAAGCAGCATGGCATGATTTATATGAGCAATCTAAGGACAAGACGGTGCTTGTTTTTAAACATAGTACGCAATGCCCAGTAAGTAGCGATGCGCATAAACAGTTCCTTGCTTTCGTAGAAGAAAACCCAGATTTTGTATATGGATGGGTAAAAGTGATTGAATCTCGCCCGGTTTCTAACTTAATTGCCGAGGAATTAGAGACGGTGCATAAGTCACCACAATTGTTTGTGTTAAAGGATAAGAAAGTTGCTTGGACCACATCGCATTGGGATATTACAAAAGAAGCGATTGCGAAAAACGTTTAATGTAAAAACAACGTTCTCCTTTTGATAGGGAGCACGTTGTTTTATTTTAGGGATTCAAATATTTCCTTAACGATTCGTTATTGTTTCAGGATAGAGGTCATGATTCATTAACCGATGGTGTGCCATTTCCTCAAATAGGGTACCTTTCTTGCCGTAATTGCAGTACGGATCAATAGAAATACCTCCACGCGGGGTGAATTTCCCCCATACTTCAATGTAGCGTGGATCCATGAGTTTGATCAAGTCATTCATGATGACATTGACGGCGTCCTCGTGGAACCCACCGTGGTTACGAAAGCTAAATAAATACAGCTTTAGAGATTTGCTCTCAACCATTTGAATGTCTGGAATGTAGCTAATGTACAATGTTGCGAAGTCTGGCTGGTTCGTTTTCGGGCAAAGTGTCGTGAATTCTGGGCAGTTAAACTTGACCATATAATCGCGATTAGGATGGTTGTTTGTAAATGTTTCAAGTACATCTGGGTTGTAAGAGAAATCATAGTGGGTGTTTTGATTCCCTAGTAAAGTGATATGATTTAATGTTTGTTCGTCTCGATTTGTCATTTTGGTATGCTCCTTTATACACCGCGCTTGTTACCCCACATCCATGTGTGTAGCTGAGGCAAGACGCGTACGTTAGTTAGTGTCGAATCAAGCATGACTTTTTCTATCAATTGTTCGTAGTGATAGCGCAACTGTGTGAGTAACGTCGTGTCATCAGTTGTATGAATATCGTCATTACCGACTTGAAGGAAAAACGATATGTGCGGATAGCGCATGTGTACAAGTTTTGCAAATGCGTAATCTTCTTCATTAAAAATGACCACTTTTAAACTTGTTTTTTGTGGTGAAAGTTTTGTCATGAAAGTATCAAGCTTTTTCCAGTCCGTTTCCATACCAGAACTAGGTGGTTTTGGACTAATCGTCACATCGTCCACGTGCGTAAGCCAGTCTTGCCAAATCGTCCCCTGTGTTTCAACTGCGGCTTGAATGTTTTTTGCATGTAACTTGTGGATGAGGTCGCCAATCCCGGCATGTAAAGCTGGGTTCCCTCCTGAAAGGGTGACATGATCAAATCTGCCAGCAGCAAGCGTGTCAAGTTTGGAGATAATATCTTCTGCGACCATCGGTTTACTTTTCCCAGTACCGTCCCATGTGAACGCTGAATCACACCAACGGCAGCGGTAATCACAACCACCTGTACGAACAAACATTGTTTTGCGTCCGATTACCATGCCTTCCCCTTGAATCGTTGGGCCGAAAATTTCCATCACAGGAATAGGTTTTTGACCGGTCATGATTGCACCTGCTTTGGTTGGTAAACAACGTAGCTCGTTGGTGTTTCACGAACAATGACTTGGATGCAGACGGGCTTGTGTGCAAGTGGGGTGAGTAAATCATTGACAATTGTATAGATTGTTTCAGCTACTTTTTCGGTCGATGGGGGCGTCTGCGCAAATAATGGATCGTCATTGAGTAATGTATGATCGAATCGGCCGTGCACAGCTTCTTTAAGGTGTTTAAAATTAATGAGAAAGCCTGTCTCGTCAAGCTCGTTCCCGGCAATCGTGATGTTAATGACATACGTATGTCCGTGAACACGGGCGCAGTTGCCAGCCCGTTCGTTGTCGATATAGTGCGCAGTAGCAAGGTGCATATCTTTGTGAAGCTCAAATTGGTATGGATGGGTAACGGTCGGATAAAATTGTTGCATCATTGTGGTGCACCTGCCTTCTGTTCAAGATAAGCGGCGAGCCCGGCGGCGCGTAGTTTACAAGCCGGACAAGTGGTGCATCCCGTGCCTTTTATCCCTTCGTAACACGTTAATGTGTCGTGTTGAACGGTTTCAAGCTTCCCTAGTTGATCAGCGAGTGCCCACGTTGCTGTTTTGTTTAGCCACATTAACGGTGTATGAATAACAAAATCTGTATCCATGGCTAGATTAAGTGTGACATTCAGAGATTTAATAAAGATATCGCGACAATCTGGATAACCACTAAAATCGGTTTCGCATACGCCAGTGACAAGGTGCTTTGCACCAATTTCTTTAGCATAAATCGCCGCAAAAGACAAAAACAAATGATTGCGTCCAGGCACAAATGTACTGGGGAGAGCGTTGTTTTCATTCTGATCCGTAATCTCAATATCGTTTCGCGTGAGCGCGTTAGACGTTATGTCATTTAGCGTCGGGACTTCCAGTATACGCAGTGGCACACCTGCCTTTCTTGCAATGTCTTTTGCGCAAGCAATTTCTGCGGCGTGGCGTTGCCCATAAGCGAATGTTAGCGCGGATACATGGTCAAACTTTTCTAGTGCCCAAAAGAGGCATGTCGTACTATCTTGTCCGCCACTAAATACGACGACGGCTGAATCATTTTTCTTCATAAAAATACGCTCCTTCTCTGTAAGAACGAGCTTCGGCACACTCCAACAACATAAAAAACTGCGTGTTCAGTCACGGCAGTCTCCTGTTTAGTTTTTTATAGAGGGAGTTTTCGAACCTCTTCTATCGTTTATGTTACATAGGATTATTGTAACACAATTCCGTGGCATCGGCAGAAAAAAACTGTTACACTAGGAGAAGGTTCTATCAATACATAGAAGAAAGAGGCGATTTGATGACAACATTTGAGCAAAACTTGGAAAAATATGCAGATCTGGCTATTCGTGTAGGTCTGAACATCCAAAAAGGACAAACGTTAATTATTCGTACGCCTTTATTTGCAGCGGATTTTGTACGGGCAGCTGCGAAAAAGGCGTATGAGGCTGGTGCTAAACATGTTCGTGTTGACTGGGGCGACGAAGAGATAGCGAAGTTGAAGTTTGAACATGCTGCAGAAGAAGTATTTAGTGAGTTCCCGAGCTGGCAAGCACAATCGCTAGAAGAAGAGGCTGAAAAGGATGCCGCATTTCTAAGCATTACTGGAGGAGACCCTGACTTATTAAAAGATGTCGATCCGGAGCGTGTTGCAACAGCGAATAAAACAGCTGGAAAAGCACTAGATACATTCCGACGCTATATTCAGTCAGATAGTGTGAGCTGGTCGATCGTTGCTGTCCCATCTGTAGGTTGGGCGGAGAAAGTGTTCCCTGAAGCAGAAGGAGAAGAAGCGGTTCAAAAATTATGGGAAGCCATTTTTGCGGCGACACGTATTCACGAGGATGATCCAGTTGCGGCGTGGGAGAAACATTTAGCGACATTAGATGAAAAGATGGAGACATTGAATGAAAAGCATTTCCATGCGCTGCATTATACGGCGGAAGGAACGGATTTAACAATTGAATTGCCAGAGACGCATATATGGGCGTCAGGTGGTAGCGTCAGTAAATCGGGCACGCGTTTTGTGGCGAATATGCCGACAGAAGAAGTGTTTACTGCGGCGAAGAAAACCGGTGTTAATGGAAAAGTGACGAGCACGAAGCCATTAAACTATGGTGGCACATTGATCACAAACTTCACATTGACATTTAAAGATGGAAAAGTTGTTGATTTCACTGCGGAAAAAGGGTCAGAGACGCTGAAGCGTTTGCTTGATAGTGATGAAGGGTCTCGCTACATTGGTGAGGTGGCGCTTGTGCCTCATAAGTCACCGATTTCTGATACGAATATTATCTTCTATAATACGTTATTTGACGAAAACGCTTCGAACCATTTGGCGTTAGGAAGTGCGTATGCCTTCAACATTGAAGGTGGGAAAGAGATGGAGCCAGAAGCGTTGGAGAAAAACGGGTTAAACCAAAGCATTACACACGTCGACTTTATGATGGGTGCGGCTGATATGAACATTGACGGCATTCATGCAGATGGTACGCGTGAGCCGGTGTTCCGGAATGGTGGTTGGGC
Source organism: Shouchella lonarensis (assembly GCF_900096965.1). Taxonomy (GTDB): domain Bacteria; phylum Bacillota; class Bacilli; order Bacillales; family Bacillaceae_D; genus Shouchella; species Shouchella lonarensis. Next base: position 10,554 of record NZ_FMYM01000003.1, read on the forward strand.
TTTTTAAGATCGACGCGTAAGAAAATATATAGCCTCTTGTTTTCTATTAAGAGCTATGCTATGATTATCTTTGTGGCTAATTGTGCCTGTGTGCGCATTTAGCGTGATTACGATGTTCCGCTGCCAGATAGTGTCGGCAAGAATGTCTGTGCGGAAGGAGGGAATTATACGATGAGCAACCTTTTACAAGACATTGGTAGTGAGCAATTACGCACTGACCATCCGGATTTTCGTCCAGGAGACACGTTGGTCGTTCACGTTAAGGTCGTGGAGGGCACACGTGAGCGGATTCAGCTGTTTGAAGGTGTTGTGATTAAACGTCGCGGTAGCGGGATTAGTGAGACGTTTACAGCGCGTAAAATCTCCTACGGTGTAGGTGTTGAGCGTACATTCCCATTACATTCACCAAAGATCGATAAGATCGAAGTGAAGCGTTACGGTAAAGTACGTCGTGCGAAACTTTACTACTTACGTAACCTTCGCGGTAAAGCAGCACGTATTAAAGAAATTCGTCGCTAAAAAGGTCAGAAGAAGCCCGGAGGTTATCCGAGCTTCTTTTTTCGATCAAATCATGAGTGGATGAGGAGGGATTTTTTGCGCGCAAAATCTCGGGTGGTCACTTGGCTCAAAGGGATTTCAGTGGTGATCTTCATTGTAATACTTGCCCGTTTATTTGTGTTCCTTCCAACGATGGTTGATGGCAACTCAATGCAGCCGACGTTAAATCCTGGAAACCGGATGATGATTAACCAACTTGCGTATTCTTTTAGTGAACCTGACCGTTTTGACATTGTCGTTTTTCTTGCACCAGGTGGTCAGCACTATATTAAACGCGTCATTGGTTTGCCTGGAGAAGAGTTGATGTATAAAGGTGATGTACTATACATTAATGGTGAGCCGCAATCAGAACCTTATTTAGAAGAAAGAAAACGATCCTTGCATGGAGAGCAACCACTGACAGGCGACTTTACGTTAGAAGAGCGGATTGGTAAAAAGAAAATTCCCGCAGACCAGTATTTTGTCATGGGGGATAACCGGCGCTTAAGCAAAGATAGTCGCGATATTGGCCTCATTTCGGCCGAGGACATCATAGGGGAAACAAGCATTGTTTTTTACCCATTTGAGGAGATAAAGATTGTGAAGTGAAGAAGGGAGGTCATCACCATGAAAACCATTCAATGGTTTCCTGGACATATGGCTAAAGCAAGGCGAGAAGTGAAAGAAAAGTTAAGCCAAATTGACGTGGTGATAGAATTATTAGATGCGCGCATCCCACGATCTTCACAAAATCCGATCATTGAAGAACTAACTGATGGAAAGCCGCGGCTGATTTTATTAAATAAAGCAGATCTTGCCGATGAGGGAAAAACAAATGAATGGATCGCACACTTCAAGAAGGACGGTGTAGATGCATTGCCCGTGGACGCACAAAGTGGGACGGGTGTAAAAAGAATTGGTCCAGCTTGTCGCATGTTGACGCAATCGTTACATGACAAGTGGCGTGCAAAAGGGATGAAACCACGTGAATTACGAGCAGTGATTTTAGGTATCCCGAATGTTGGAAAGTCGACATTGATGAACCGGCTTGTTGGAAAAAGGCAGGCGCCTGTCGGTGATCGCCCAGGAGTGACGAAAAAACAACAGTGGTTAAAAGTAGGTAGTGAACTTGCTTTGTTAGACACTCCAGGTATTTTATGGCCTAAATTTTCAAATCAAGAAGTTGGGTTACGCCTTGCGGTAACGGGTGCCATTAAAGATGAATTGCTAGATTATGGTGATGTGGCTGCTTATGCACTTCAGTTTTTAGCGCGTACATACCCACATCAATTAGCAGCACGGTATGATTTGTCTTATCCACTTGATCCCGAAGATATCGGCGAGTTATTTGAAGCGATCGGGAAGAAACGCGGCTGTATTGTTCGAGGTGGCATGGTCGACATGGACAAAGTCGCAGAACTTGTGCTTCGCGAACTACGTGCAGGAAAGATGGGTCGTCTTACATTAGAGACAGCTTCTGAAAAAGAGGTGGTGACTGATGAAGACAGTCGCGGAGATTAAAGCACAGTTTGCGAAAGGGACAGTAAACGCAGGAGAATTGAGCGTCTTACGCGCCGATCAACGTAAAGGTGTCCAGCAGCTTGTCGCTCGTTATGAACAGGCACTTGAAAAGCAAGCACGTGCAGAGGCAATTCATGAACGGATGTGGAAATTTGAACGGGCGTTGCAGCAAGAAGGATACGAGCTCATTGCGGGTGTAGATGAAGTTGGCCGCGGTCCACTAGCAGGTCCGGTTGTGGCTGCGGCTTGCATTTTGCCACAACAGTTTAAGTTAGTCGGGCTAACGGATTCGAAACAGCTTACAAAGTCGGCACGGGAACAATTTGCCCCGTATATTAAAGCAAAAGCACTCAGTTGGCATATTGCGAGTGTATCAGCAGAAGAAATTGATCGGACAAACATTTTGGTTGCAACAAAAGAAGCGATGTTACAAGCGATTCAAGGTTTAACGAAGACAGTGGATCATTTGTTGCTTGATGCAATCAAGTTGCCACATGGTGCCCCGCAAACCTCATTGATAAAAGGGGACACAAAAAGCATATCTATCGCAGCCAGTTCCGTATTGGCAAAAGTATGGCGCGATGAATACATGGTTGATCTAGCTCGTACGTATCCGCAATACGGATTTGAATATCATGCTGGCTACGGGACACGGGCACATTTACATGCATTAAAAAAATATGGACCGACGCAAGCGCATCGTCAGTCGTTTCGACCTGTGCGCGAATGCCTTGAATAACTGTCACATCATTTTTTCATCGTATGAATGAGATGCCTTTGTCCACACTAGTGGTGAAGGAGGCTGTATAAATGAAAGAAGAACACTTATCTACAGAGACAAAGAGTGCGCAGGAAGAATTTGCTCGAGAATTTGGTGTTTATCACCCTGCCAGTGAACAAGATCCTCTTTTTAAAGCTTTGGCGCATTTGCGGGACAAAAAAGAAGCGCAAAAGAAAAAAGATCACCCGAAAAAAGACGAGAAAAGAGACAATTAACCGTCATATTTTGGTTTTTTCGTGATATTAAGGGGAGAGGGTTAAAAATGATAGCGGTTACCCCCTCCCCAAAAAGTAAAAAAGATGTTAAACTGGAAAAGGATTTCGTGTGAACGCGAAAATTCGACGCAAGCAATCATTTGCACGAACGATTAGGAGGCTAAAGAGCGAATGAATATCCATGAGTATCAAGGAAAAGAAATTCTTCGTCAGTATGGAGTGGCCGTGCCAAACGGGAAAGTTGCATTCTCTGTTGATGAAGCAGTGGAAGCAGCAAAAGAACTAGGTTCGGCTGTCACCGTTGTGAAAGCGCAAATTCATGCTGGTGGTCGCGGAAAAGCAGGCGGCGTGAAAGTTGCTAAGAATTTAGAAGATGTGCGTACATATGCAGATGAAATTCTTGGTAAGACGCTTATTACGCATCAAACAGGTCCAGAAGGTAAGGAAGTTGGACGCTTACTCATTGAAGAAGGTTGCGATATTCAAAGCGAATATTATATTGGCTTAGTCGTGGACCGTGCGACTTCAAGCGTTGTTTTAATGGCTTCTGAAGAAGGTGGCACCGAGATTGAAGAAGTCGCAGAAGAGACACCAGAGAAGATTTTTAAAGAAGTCATTGATCCGGCTGTTGGCCTGCAAGGATTTCAAGCACGTCGCATTGCCTTTAACATTAACATTCCAAAACCACTCGTTGGTCAAGCAGTGAAGTTCATGATGGGACTTTATCAAGTATTTGTTGATAAAGATGCATCGATTGCAGAAATCAATCCGCTTGTAACAACTGGAGACGGGAAAGTAATGGCACTTGATGCGAAGTTTAACTTTGATGCCAACGCCTTGTATCGTCGAAAAGATGTTGCTGCGTTGCGTGATTTGGAAGAAGAAGATGTGAAAGAAATTGAAGCATCCAAGCATGACTTAAACTATATTGCACTTGACGGTAATATCGGCTGTATGGTAAACGGCGCTGGCCTTGCGATGGCAACGATGGATATTATTAAACATTATAGCGGTGACCCGGCGAACTTCCTCGATGTTGGGGGCGGTGCGACAGCCGAGAAGGTAACTGAGGCGTTTAAATTGATTCTATCAGATGAGAATGTAAAAGGAATTTTTGTAAATATTTTTGGTGGTATTATGCGTTGTGATGTCATTGCCGATGGCGTCGTTGCGGCGACGAAAGAAGTAGGATTAGACATTCCGCTCGTTGTTCGTTTAGAAGGAACGAATGTGGATCTAGGTAAGAAAATCTTACAAGAATCTGGTTTGAATATTACGGCAGCTGATTCAATGGCTGACGGTGCACAAAAAATTGTTTCGTTAGTGAAATAGAAGGGTGGAGCAGAACGGATGAGCATTTTAATCAATAAGGATACAAAAGTGATCGTTCAAGGTATTACAGGTGCAACGGGTTTGTTCCATACAAAGCAAGCGCTTGAGTACGGCACAAAGATTGTTGGCGGTGTGACACCTGGAAAAGGTGGCACAGAAATTGAAGGCGTTCCAGTATTTGATACCGTTGTTGATGCAGTAAAAGAGACTGGTGCAAATGCCACGGTCATTTATGTACCACCAGCATTTGCAGCGGATGCAATTATGGAAGCAGTCGATGCAGAACTAGATTTGGCGATTTGTATTACAGAAGGTATTCCTGTGCTTGACATGGTCAAAGTAAAACGATACATGGCAGGAAAGAATACACGCTTAATTGGACCAAATTGTCCGGGTGTGATCACACCAGAAGAATGTAAGATTGGCATTATGCCAGGATACATTCATAAAAAGGGACATATTGGCGTCGTTTCTCGCTCGGGAACGTTGACGTATGAAGCAGTTCATCAATTATCTACAGCTGGTATTGGGCAATCGTCAGCTGTCGGAATTGGTGGAGACCCGGTAAACGGTACTGACTTCATCGATGTCTTATCGCTATTTAATGATGATCCTGATACGTATGCGGTCATTATGATCGGTGAGATTGGTGGCACAGCCGAAGAAGAAGCGGCTGAGTGGGTGAAAGCAAACATGAAGAAACCAGTCGTTGGTTTCATTGGTGGCCAAACAGCGCCCCCAGGAAAGAGAATGGGTCATGCAGGCGCCATCATTTCGGGCGGTAAAGGCACAGCAGCTGAAAAGATTAAAACGCTGGAAGCATGCGGCATCCGGGTTGCAGAAACACCATCTGTGATGGGTGAGACACTCATAAAGTCTTTAAAAGAACACGATTTGTACGAAAAGAGTTTGACACACTAATCTATGTAGTGGTTACCGAAAGTCAGGGGGCATGTCCCTGTGGCTTTCGGGTTTTCATTTGATATAATGAAAGCGCTATCAATAGTAGAAAGGAATGATGAGACATTTGTTTTTCTCAGAAATTAATTCATATTCACACCTGGATGTATCGTTCTCCTCCAACAATGAAACGGTTGCTTCAGCATGATCCTGAGCTCAAACAAGTATTTCAAATGTCGTCCATGCAACTACAAACGTTGCTTGCGATTCCAAAACAACGAGCGGACGCATTTTACAAACACCTTCAACAAGCATCCCCCGAACAGACCTACAAACATTTACACGCGCAAAGAATTCAACCACTCACATTATTCGATGAACATTACCCTCTTTTATTAAAAACCATCTATGATCCACCCTATGTACTATATACGAAAGGGGATGTGCATTTACTGGCAACAAAAATGTTAGCCATTGTTGGTGCACGTAAGCCTACTTCTTATGCTCATGCAGCGTTACGTATGTGCATACCAATGCTTGCGAAACACCAAGTGACCATTGTTAGTGGTCTCGCACGTGGTGTCGACCGCTTTGCACATGAATTATCACTAGAATATGGGACGGGCACTGTCGCGGTGGTTGGTTCCGGTTTTCAACATGTATATCCTCCTGAGCATGTTTCATTGTTTCGTACATTAGCAAAAAAACACCTTGTAGTCAGCGAGTATCCGCCTATGGTCTCACCGCAAAAGTGGCATTTTCCGATGCGTAACCGTATTATTAGTGGTTTAGCGCTCGGGGTCTTGCTCATTGAAGCACGGGAGAGAAGTGGGTCACTGATTACCGCAGACCAAGCATTAGAACAAGGAAGGGAAGTGATGGCTATTCCAGGACCAATCACATCACGTGAATCGGTAGGAACGAATCATTTGATTCAACAAGGGGCACACCTCGTTCGACAAGCAGAAGATATTTTCTTCGCATGTCCGCAACTAAGTAATGAATAAGCTTAAACAGAAGTAAAGGAAAATAATTTTGGTGTCATATTTGACAAATAGGAATGGTCTGTTTCATAATGAGGAAGATTTAGCTTTCCAGAAGGCGGAAGTAAAAGGCCGAATTTAGGGTGAGAGCATAATCAAGGAAGAAGCGTATCAGCAATGACAGAATTCGGAGGTCAGAATCTGGAATTAGGAATGTAAGTGGGTTCAAGAAAGAATTGAACCAACGATTTCGCTTGAATCTGATTTCTGGCGATTGACGTCTGTGTTCTGGAATGGCTGACATCTGTATTTTGAAATGAGAGGGAGTCGATGTATATGAGCGATTATTTAGTTATCGTGGAATCTCCCGCTAAAGCCAAAACCATTGGCAAATATTTAGGGAAAAAATATGTCGTGAAAGCCTCTATGGGGCATGTTCGCGATCTACCTAAAAGTCAAATGGGCGTTAGTGTTGAAGAGAATTATGAACCTCGGTATATTACAATCCGCGGCAAGGGGCCGATGTTGAAAGAATTGAAAACCGCTGCAAAAAAAGCAAAACGAATCTATCTCGCGGCTGACCCCGATCGTGAAGGGGAAGCGATTGCATGGCACCTTGCGCACAGTTTGAACATGGATGATACATCTCCATGTCGTGTCGTGTTTAATGAAATTACAAAGACAGCCATTAAAGATGCATTTAAGCAACCAAGGCAAATTGATATGAACTTAGTTGATGCACAACAAGCCCGTCGGGTGTTAGATCGCCTCGTTGGTTATAACATTTCACCATTGCTATGGAAAAAAGTAAAAAAGGGTTTAAGCGCAGGGCGTGTTCAGTCTGTTGCTGTGAAGCTGATTACAGATAGAGAAAAAGAAATTAATCAGTTTCAGCCAGAAGAGTATTGGCATATTCAAGGGACTTTTTTAGCTGGGCATGAGACGTTTGAAGCGAAATTTCATGGTCGAAATGGCAAAAAGGAAAGCTTAGGCACACAAGCCGATGTCGATCAAGTGTTAGCACAAATGGACGGAGACGCTTTTCGTGTGGCAAGCGTAACGAAGAAAGAGCGTCGACGTAATCCTGTAACCCCATTTACGACCTCATCTCTTCAACAAGAAGCAGCGCGGAGACTGAACTTTCGTGCCAAAAAGACAATGATGGTCGCACAACAGCTTTATGAAGGCATTGATCTCGGGAAGCAAGGTACTGTTGGATTGATCACATATATGCGTACCGACTCAACCCGTATTTCAGAAACAGCAGAAAAAGAAACGCATGCATATATCGAAGCAACATACGGGAAAGCATATGTGCGCGAATCAAAGCCGAAAAAGAAGCAAAATAGTAAGGCGCAAGATGCCCATGAGGCCATTCGTCCTACGTCTACTTTACAAGATCCAAAATCACTTAAACCGTATTTATCCCGTGACCAGCATCGACTATATAAATTAATATGGGAGCGGCTTGTTGCAAGTGAGATGGCGCCAGCTGTCATGGATACGATGACAGTTGATCTAGAAAATCACGATGTGTACTTTCGGGCAACAGGTTCAAAAGTGAAGTTTCCCGGGTTTATGAAAGTGTATGTAGAAACGGGTGACGATAATAAGAAAGAAGAAGATCGTTTATTACCTGATTTACAGGAAGGTGAGCAAGTGACGGCTGAAAAGCTAGCGCCCACTCAACACTTTACGCAGCCACCACCTCGCTATACAGAGGCGCGTCTTGTAAAAACGTTAGAAGAGCTAGGCATTGGTCGCCCGTCTACTTATGCACCGACACTGGATACAATTCAACGCCGTCACTATGTGGCGCTTGATGGCAAGCGATTTGTGCCGACAGAACTTGGCATGATTGTTCTTGATTTAATTGTTGAATTTTTCCCCGAGATTCTTGATGTTGCTTTTACTGCGAAGATGGAGGAAGACTTAGATCTCATTGAAGAAGGTAGAGAAGATTGGGTCAATGTCATTGACCAGTTTTACCAAGGTTTTGAAGCGCGTTTAAAAGTGGCAGAGGAAGAAATGAGAGAAGTAGAGATTAAAGATGAGCCGGCTGGCGAGGATTGTGAAAAGTGCGGGCAAGAAATGGTCTTTAAAATGGGTCGTTATGGGAAATTCATGGCGTGTCCAAACTTTCCAGAATGTCGTCATACGAAAGCGATTGTGAAAGAGATTGGCGTGAAATGCCCAACTTGTCACGAAGGAAATGTTGTGGAGCGAAAAAGTAAAAAACGGCGTATCTTTTATGGATGTGACCGTTATCCAGATTGTGACTTTGTTTCTTGGGATAAGCCGATTGCGCGTCCTTGTCCAAAGTGTCAGAAGGTTTTAGTGGAGAAGAAAACAAAAAAAGGTGTCTCGGTTCATTGTACGAGTTGCGATTATGAAGAGTCATAATTGTAATGGTTTCAAGTGAACCAGTGTAAATGGTTGAATAAAAAAAAGAAACGTACTATGATGAGAGAGGCGCAGGTAAATGTGAGCTCACACCGGTAGACGGTGCGGGCTTTGCATGCTTGTGTCGTACAAATAATGTGTGACCAAGAAAAGAGGATTGTAATGGATGCAGCAAAAGAAACAGAGATAAATGTCATAGGCGCTGGCCTTGCTGGAAGCGAAGCGGCATGGCAAATCGCGAGAAGAGGTGGCAAAGTTCGGTTGTACGAGATGCGTCCGCATAAACAGACGCCTGCTCATCATACGGACCAATTTGCAGAGTTAGTCTGTAGCAACTCACTTCGGGGAAATTCGTTAGCGAATGCGGTAGGTGTTTTAAAAGAAGAAATGCGTCGCCTCGATTCAGTGATTATAAAAGCTGCAGATGAGGCGGCTGTACCAGCAGGTGGGGCACTTGCGGTTGACAGACATGATTTTTCTGCGCGTGTCACGCGCTATGTGAAAGAACATCCAAACGTGACTGTGCACCATGAAGAAATGACTTCCATTCCAGCGGGACCAACAATCATTGCAACAGGTCCACTCACATCAGCAACGTTGTCAGATGAGTTGAAATCACTTACAGGAGAAGCGCACTTATATTTTTATGATGCAGCCGCGCCGATCATTGATGCAGAGACGATTGATCGTGACAAAGTTTATTTAAAGAGCCGCTACGATAAAGGAGAGGCAGCTTACCTGAACTGTCCGATGACTGAAGGGGAGTTTACACGCTTTTATGAGGCATTGATCGCAGCAGAAACTGTACCATTAAAGGAATTTGAGAAAGAGATTTTCTTTGAAGGTTGTATGCCAATTGAAGTCATGGCGAAAAGAGGCAAGAAAACGATGTTGTTTGGGCCGTTAAAACCAGTTGGATTAGAAGATCCTAAGACAGGCAAGCGGCCATACGCGGTTGTACAATTACGACATGACAATGTGTCAGGCACCCTTTACAACATTGTCGGTTTTCAGACACATTTAAAGTGGGGGCCACAAAAAGAAGTGTTACGCTTGATCCCTGGCTTGGAGCATGCTGATATTGTTCGTTATGGTGTCATGCATCGTAATACGTTTTTAAATTCACCCAAGCTTTTGTCACCGACTTATGCGACAAAAGCGCGTAATGACTTGTTTTTTGCAGGACAAATTACAGGTGTGGAAGGATATGTGGAATCTGCAGCAGCAGGACTCGTCGCTGGTTTAAATGCATATCGCTTGACGCAGCAGCAACCGCTTGTTACATTTCCAGAAGAGACAATGATTGGGAGTCTCGCACATTACATCACCACCGCAAACCCGGACAACTTCCAGCCGATGAATGCGAACTTCGGTCTCGTTCCACCGTTAGAGATCCGTATTAAAGCGAAAAAAGAGCGTTATGAAGCACTTGCGGCGCGGGCATTATCAGCGATTGAACATTCCGTAAAAGAGATAGGCTGATAGTTGCCTTTTTTTACCCTTTTATGGTAAGATCAATCTGTCCTAGGAGGAAGCATGATGAGGGATAACAAGTTTGATCAATGGCTTTCCCGTTTTGTCCGATTTTTGCAAGTGGAAAAAAACTGCTCTACTTGGACGGTTCATCATTATCAAAAAGATGTTTACCAGTTTCAATTGTTTATTAAGCGAGAAGGAATTTCAGAATGGTCGGATGTCGATTATGTGCATGTGAGGGCGTATATGAGTGAGCTTGTAGATCAGCCTTATACAAGGCGAACCATTGCCCGCAAGTTGTCTGCACTTAGAACATTTGGGACATTTTTATTAACGGAAGAATACGCCAAAGAAAACCCTTTCCTTCGTGTATACTTGCCGAAGCAGGCGGCGCGGTTGCCCACAGTGTTATATGAGGAGGAACTAGACCGCTGGCTCACTGCCCTCCCACAAAAAACGCCACTTGATAAACGTGACCGTGCGATTTTGGAATTACTGTATGCGAGTGGTATGCGTGTGAGTGAATGTGCACAGTTAACTTTATCGCAGTATGATGAAGGAAGTGCGACATTTCGTGTATTTGGGAAAGGCAGAAAGGAAAGATATGTGCCGGTAGGAAAATTGGCACAACAAGCAATACATCTTTATATCGATGAAGCCCGACCACTTTTGCAAAAGAAACAGCCGACAAAAGAAGCAAGTGACCACTTATTTTTAAATTACCGTGGTGGTCCGCTCACCGATCGCAGCATTCGAAAGATTGTGGGAAAAAGAGTAAATGAAGCAGCTCTAACAAAACGAATCAGCCCTCACACGTTACGTCATTCATTTGCGACCCATCTATTAAATGGTGGCGCAGATTTGCGAACAGTTCAAGAATTGCTTGGACATGAGACGCTCCGCACCACGCAAATGTACACACATGTGAGCAAAGAGCGGTTACAGCGTGTGTACGACGACTTTCATCCACGGGCATGATGGAAGAAATTTTCAGTGATTCCGCTTGAATCTGACTTATGATGACCAAATGCTGTATTTTGGAGAGGAGGGGATGACGATGGGTGATTTTCATGCGACAACGATTTTTGCTGTCTCTCATAATGGGTCATGTGCAATGGCAGGGGATGGACAAGTCACTTTTGGACAAGCGGTTGTCATGAAGCATAAGGCAAAGAAGGTACGTAAACTTTATCAAAATAAAGTGTTGGCCGGATTTGCTGGTTCTGTTGCAGATGCATTTACGCTATTTGAGAAATTTGAATCAAAGCTTGAAGCCTATCACGGAAACTTGCAACGTGCAGCGGTTGAATTAGCAAAAGAATGGCGCAGTGACCGTGTGCTTCGAAAGTTGGAAGCGATGCTCATTGTGATGGATAAGTCCCATATTTTACTTGTATCTGGTACAGGGGAAGTGATTGAGCCAGACGATGGTATATTAGCGATTGGCTCAGGTGGGAATTATGCATTAAGTGCAGGGCGCGCATTAAAAAAGTATGCACCCACGTTGTCAGCTCGTGAGATTGCAGTGGCATCTTTAGAGACAGCAGGTGAAATTTGCGTTTACACAAATGATCAACTCGTCATTGAAGAATTGACGAACTCATGATTCAGGTGAAGGAGTGGGAAAGATGACAAGTGCGTTAACCCCAAGCCAAATTGTCGAGCAACTGGATCAATATATTGTCGGTCAGACGCAAGCGAAGCGCTCTGTTGCCATCGCGCTGCGCAATCGTTATCGACGAACGTTGCTAGATGAATCCATTCGTGATGAAATTACACCAAAAAATATTTTGATGATTGGTCCAACAGGCGTCGGTAAGACAGAAATTGCTAGGCGGCTTGCGAAGTTAGTTGGTGCGCCGTTTGTAAAAGTAGAGGCAACAAAGTTTACAGAAGTCGGTTACGTTGGCCGCGATGTTGAATCGATGGTGCGTGACCTCGTTGAAGCAAGTGTCCGCCTTGTGAAAGAGGAACGAATGAAATCAGTGCAAGAAAAAGCAAAAGATCAAGCAAATAAAAAGCTCGTGAAATTGCTTGTTCCATCGGGGAAAAAAGAAGCGACGACTAAAAATCCTTTTGAAGTGTTGTTTCATCAAGCTGAACAAGATGATGAAGTAGAAGATACGGTTGAAGAGGATGGATCAAATCGTAACGACTTAAAACGTAAGATGGCAGAGAAGCTAGCAAATGGTGAGCTAGAAGATCGTGAAGTGACTGTTGAGGTATTTGAAACAAAGCCAAATTTTATGGACATGCTCCCAGGCGGTGCAGGTATGGAGCAAATGGGCATGATGCAAGAAATGTTTCAAAACATGATGCCAAAGCAAAAGAAAAAACGACGTGTGACGGTAGCAGAGGCGCGAAAGTTGTTGATCGAGGAAGAAGCGCAAAAGCTCATTGATATGGATGACGTCGGTCAAGAAGCGGTGACACGTGCTGAACAAATTGGGATCATCTTTATCGATGAAATTGATAAAGTCGTGAAAAAAGGTGAACAAACAGCAGACGTATCTCGTGAAGGTGTGCAACGCGATATTTTACCAATCGTGGAAGGCTCGACAGTCATGACAAAATATGGTTCTGTCAATACAGATCATATGCTATTTATTGCAGCAGGTGCATTTCATATGGCTAAGCCATCTGATTTAATTCCTGAATTGCAGGGAAGGTTCCCGATCCGTGTTGAGCTATGTAATTTGACGGCAGATGATTTTGTGCGTATATTAGTAGAGCCAGACCATGCGTTGACGAAGCAGTATGCCGCGCTTTTGCAGACTGAGGGTATAAACATTTCTTTTTCAGACGAGGCTATTCATAAGATTGCAACGATTGCCACGGAAGTCAATCAAGAAACAGAAAATATTGGTGCCCGAAGACTGCATACGTTACTTGAAAAGTTGTTAGAAGACCTATCATTCGAAGCACCACAGATTCACCTAGAGTCGCTGGAAATTACAGCAGAATATGTTGATGAAAAACTTGGCTCGATTGCTAGAAATCGTGATTTAAATCAATTTATATTGTAAAAACCAAAGGAGAGATGCAAAATGAATTTGCTTTCAAGAACGAGAAAGATTAACGACATGTTACAAAAATCAAGTGGACAACACGTCAATTTTAGAGAAATGGCGATCACATTGCGTGAAGCGATTGGGTCAAATGTATTCGTAGTGAGTCGCCGTGGGAAATTGCTTGGATTCTCGCTTGAAGAAGAAATTGAAAATGACCGCATGAAAAAAATGCTTGATGATCGTCAGTTTCCAGAGGACTATACAGAAGGTTTATTTAAAATTGACGAAACTTCTGCGAACATCGACATTAACAGCGAACATACAGCTTTCCCTGTTGAAAACCGTGATATCTTCAAAGCGGGTTTGACAACAATTGTGCCGATTAAAGGTGGCGGACATCGCCTCGGAACATTGATTCTGTCGCGTATGAATGACGAGTTCAGTGATGATGATCTTGTGTTAGCAGAATACGGCGCAACGGTTGTTGGCATGGAGATTTTACATGAGAAAACGCAAGAAATTGAAGCGGAAGCGCGTAGTAAAGCAGTTGTACAAATGGCAGTTAGCTCTTTATCTTACAGTGAACTTGAAGCAGTGGAGCACATTTTTGAAGAACTTGATGGTTTACAAGGATTGCTTGTTGCAAGTAAGATTGCTGACCGTGTAGGCATTACGCGTTCTGTCATTGTAAATGCACTTCGTAAGTTAGAGAGTGCGGGTGTCATTGAGTCACGTTCTCTAGGGATGAAAGGGACATTCATTAAAGTATTGAACTCTAAATTTTTGCTAGAGCTAGAGCGTTTAAAAGAAGATTGAGCGAATGTCTTAGCAAATATAAAGAAAGGGGTTGCCATAACCCCTTTCTTGTGGTATATTAGTTGATGGTGTTAAAAATACACACGCCTCAGATTTTGGCGAAGGTGCTTTATATGTGTAAAGTGTCGTCAAAAAAGGAAGAGCGCGGCGGAATAAAAAACCAAAGGAGGTGTTCGGTGTGGCAGTAATTTCCATGAAACAATTACTCGAGGCAGGTGTCCACTTTGGCCATCAAACGCGTCGTTGGAACCCTAAAATGGATCGCTACATCTTCACAGAACGGAACGGTATTTATATTATTGACTTGCAAAAAACAGTCAAAAAAGTAGAGGCAGCGTATAATTTTGTACGTGACCTTGCAGCTGACGGAGGGAAAGTTCTTTTCGTTGGTACAAAGAAACAGGCGCAAGACTCTGTTCGCGACGAAGCAATTCGTTGTGGCATGTTCTACATCAACCAGCGCTGGCTTGGTGGAACGCTTACAAACTTTGAGACGATTCAAAAGCGGATTACGCGTTTGAAAAATCTTGAAAAGATGCAAGAAGATGGTACATTTGATGTACTACCGAAAAAAGAAGTGATCTTGCTGAAAAAAGAAATGGCGCGACTTGAGAAGTTTCTTGGCGGCATTAAAGAAATGAATGGTGTCCCAGATGCGTTATTTGTTATTGATCCCCGCAAAGAGCGGATTGCGATTGCAGAAGCGCATAAATTAAACATTCCAATCGTAGCGATTGTCGATACAAACTGTGATCCTGATGAGATTGATTATGTGATCCCAGGTAACGATGATGCGATTCGTGCTGTTAAATTATTAACAGGTAAAATGGCTGATGCTGTCATTGAAGCAACTTCTAGTGAAACAGAAGAAGAAGTGAGCGTCGAAGAAATTACTTCAGCATAAATATTGGACTCCAAGAGGGTGGTAAGGGGAGAGAAGCCCTTTATCCCCCTTTTTATTTGTTCGAAGCTGGAGCGTATTCAAACATAGCCAACCTGTAACAGAGTGGCATCTATTTTAAGGAGGAGACACATATGGCAGTAACAGCAAGTATGGTAAAAGAACTTCGCGAGAAAACAGGCGCGGGAATGATGGATTGTAAGAAAGCGCTTGTTGAAGTCGACGGAGATATGGAAAAGGCAATTGACTTTTTGCGTGAGAAAGGGATTGCAAAAGCAGAAAAGAAAGCGGATCGCATTGCAGCAGAGGGGCTTTCTGCTGTTGTAATTGAAGGCAACAAAGCAGTGATTTTAGAAGTGAACTCAGAAACGGATTTCGTTGCAAAAAATGAAAACTTCAAGGCGCTTGTTGGCGATCTTGCAGTGCATATTTTGCGCGAGAACCCTGTTGATGTAGAAACAGCATTGACACAAAACTTCAAAGGCGGCAGTGAAACTGTCCAAACACATATGAATACGGCAATTGCGAAGATCGGTGAGAAACTTTCTCTTCGTCGCTTCACCGTTGTTGAAAAAGAAGATAACGATACATTTGGTTCCTATTTGCACATGGGCGGTCGGATTGGTGTACTTACAGTCATTGGCAACTCATCTGACGAAGAACTTGCAAAAGACATCGCGATGCATGTAGCAGCGATCAATCCTAAATACATCTCGCGTGAAGAAGTCACACAAGATGTGGTTGATCGTGAGCGTGAAGTCTTACGCCAACAAGCATTGAATGAAGGAAAACCTGCCAATATTGTAGAGAAAATGATTGAAGGTCGTCTCAGCAAGTTTTTTGAGCAAGTTTGTTTACTTGACCAACCATTTGTGAAAGATGGCGATCAAAAAGTTGGCAAATACGTGAAGAGCAAAAACGCGACAGTAAAATCATTTGTTCGCTATGAAGTCGGCGAAGGGCTTGAAAAGCGTGACGACAACTTCGCAGAAGAAGTTATGGCGCAAGTTGACAAATAAAAAACAATGAAGGGGACACTGCTTGAAGTCGTGTCCCTTTTTCAAAGCGGAATCAGTGAGTCGTACGTGACCATAGGGGAAAATGGAGGAAAATATGAAATATAATCGTGTCGTTTTAAAATTAAGTGGTGAAGCATTAGCTGGCGAACAAGGTTATGGTATTGATCCTATCATCATTCAATCAATTGCAAAGCAAATAAAAGAATTGATTGACCTAGAAGTTGAGGTAGCGATCGTGGTTGGCGGTGGGAACATTTGGCGTGGAATGGCAGGGAGTGCAAAAGGGATGGACCGAGCAACGGCTGATTATATGGGAATGCTTGCGACCGTCATGAACTCTCTCGCGTTACAAGACAGTTTAGAAACAATGGGTGTTGAAACGCGTGTACAAACGTCGATTGAAATGCGCCAAGTAGCAGAACCGTATATTCGTCGAAAAGCAATTCGTCATTTACAAAAAAAGCGTGTGGTCATTTTTGCTGCTGGGACAGGAAATCCATATTTTTCTACTGATACGACATCTGCATTGCGGGCTGCTGAAATTGAGGCAGAAGTCATCTTAATGGCGAAAAATAATGTCGATGGCGTGTACAGTGCTGATCCTCGAGTTAATAAGGACGCGAAAAAGTACGACACACTCACATATATGGATGTATTAAAAGATGGTTTGCAAGTGATGGATTCTACAGCATCATCTCTATGTATGGACAACGACATCCCACTTGTTGTATTCTCGATAACAGAAGAAGGCAATATTAAACGTGCTGTTCTCGGCGAGGAGATTGGTACATTTGTAAAGGGGAAATGAACATGATGAATGAAGCAAAAGTCCGTATGGACAAAGCGCTTGAATCTTTAGGGAGAGAGTTAGCTAAACTGCGTGCCGGGCGCGCAAACCCTGCACTGTTAGATCGCGTCACTGTTGAGTATTATGGTACGCAAACACCACTGAATCAATTGGCTTCTGTTTCAGTACCAGAAGCACGCTTGCTCCTTGTACAGCCGTATGATAAATCTGCCGTTGGTGAGATTGAAAAAGCCATTTTAAAATCAGATTTAGGGTTAACGCCATCTAGTGATGGGCAAGTGATTCGGATTGTCATTCCAGCATTAACGGAAGAACGACGCAAAGAGCTAGTGAAAATCGTTGGCAAGACGGCAGAAGAATCGAAAGTTGCGATTCGTAATATTCGTCGAGATACAAATGATGCGTTAAAAAAGCAGCAAAAAGACGGTGAGTTAACAGAAGACGCGTTACGCGGAGCGACCGATGATGTTCAAAAGTTGACTGACAGTTATATAGAGAAAGTAGATACAAAAGCAAAAGAGAAAGAACAGGAGATTATGGAAGTGTAACCATCTCTTCTTGTTCATTTAAGTATTTTGTGAGGTAAATATAAGACCCTCTTGTTAAGGGGGTCTTTACCCTTTATAATAAGCATTTAAAGCAAATGTTTTTCTTGGGAAACAACTGAAGGGTGAAAGTATATACAAGGAATGAAAGACTTTATATAAATTATTTAGTCTGTCTTGCGCACTTTTATAAAGGGGCGCTGGTAGAACGAATTTTTATTTATTTCATTCCTTATATATAGGATGGGGGACGTGCGATGCTTGAGAAGTTTTCAAAGTGGAGGGCGAGTTTAACGGCTACCGCGGACGATACATATCAGAAGGAATTAGACAAAGAAAATATTCCTCAACATGTGGCGATTATTATGGATGGCAATGGTCGTTGGGCAAAATCAAAAGGGTTGCCGCGTATCGCCGGACACCGGGAAGGCATGAAAGCTGTCCGAAAGATTGTTCGCGCTGCAGACGGAGTAGGCGTGAGGATTCTAACACTCTATGCTTTTTCAACTGAAAATTGGAGCCGTCCGAAAACAGAAGTGGATTTTTTATTGAAATTACCAGAACGGTACTTAAAAAGTGAACTACCGACATTGATCGCAGAAAATGTACAAGTCCGTTTAATGGGTGTGACAGATGGTTTGCCTGCTTCTACAGTGCGTGCAATTGATGAAGCGATTGAAATGACACGCCATAATACCGGTCTAGTTTTAAACTTGGCCTTAAATTATGGCAGCCGATTTGAAATGGTTCAAGTAATGCAGCAATTGGCTGAGAAAGTAGCGAATGGCACATTGCCCATCGATCAAATTGACGCTGAATGTGTTGATAAACATTTGATGAGCCAGTCATTGCGTGATCCGGACTTGTTAATTCGGACGAGCGGAGAAATACGTTTGAGTAATTTTATGCTATGGCAATTGGCGTATAGTGAGCTATGGTTTACAGATGTACTTTGGCCTGATTTTACTGAATCACACTTGAAAGAAGCCATTTGTGTATACCAACAGCGAGGACGTCGTTACGGTGGGATTTAATGAAAACCTACTTTATCGGTAATGATAATGAATGAGGGCGTAAAAAAAGATTCATGACCATATAATGAAAGGGGGCATACAGATGAGAACGCGGATGATCACAGGTGCTTTTTTTGGCTTGACGATGATTATACTTGTGTGGCTAGGTGGCTGGCCGTTTTCTTTATTAATAAGTGTTGTTGCAAGTATCGCGATGGTAGAATTATTAAGGATGCGTAACATTAAAGCCTTATCGCTTGAAGGAATTGCTGGATTGCTTAGTATGTGGTTATGGTTTGTACCAGAAGATTGGTTTTCAACTGTATTGTCGATAGAGTTTACAAAAGTGGAGATGTTCGCCTTCCTTATTCTTATTTTGTTGATGTTAACAGTTATGACGAAAAACAAGTTTACATTTGATGAGGTTGGCTTTATTGTTGTTTCAAGTATTTATGTCGGGTTCGGTTTTCATTATTTACTTTTAACAAGAGAGATTCCTGGTGATGGCATATGGCTTTTATTTTATGTGCTCGTGCTCATTTGGGCAACAGACTCAGGTGCGTATTTTATTGGGAAAGCGATTGGAAAGCATAAGCTTTGGCCACATATTAGCCCAAACAAAACGATTGAAGGTGCGGTAGGCGGTATTTTGCTTGCAGTGTTTGTTGGCTCAGTTTTTTATATGATTTATCCAGTGACACCATTATACATAACGGCGTTTTGCATCATGCTTGTAACCTCTATTTTTGGGCAGATGGGTGATTTGGTCGAGTCGGCGTTGAAGCGTCATTACGCGGTGAAAGATTCTGGTCATGTATTACCTGGTCATGGCGGAATATTGGATCGCTTCGATAGTTTGATTTATGTGTTGCCGATATTGCACTTACTGCAATTAATCGCATAGTTGTATACGAATACTAGAAATCGGATATGAAAAAAAGTAAATTCGGGAGAGAAGATTCTAGGAGAGGGGGAAGTGTAAGTGAAAAAGGTCAGTTTGCTTGGTTCAACGGGTTCGATTGGTACACAAACATTAGATGTCATTCATGCCAACGCTGAACATTTTTCCGTTGTCGGTCTTGCTTGTGGGACAAATATCGCGTTAGCACGCGAACAAATAACAACATTTCGCCCAGAGATTGTCAGTGTCGCGCATGCCGCTGATGCAAAAATGTTGCAAGAAGAGTTTGGTCGATCGATCACGTTCTGTCACGGTGTAGACGGTTTAGTGGAAGTGGCACGATGGCAGGAAGCTGACGTTGTGGTCACTGCGGTAACCGGAGCAGTGGGACTTGTGCCAACGCTGGCAGCGATTGAATCAGGAAAAACGATTGCGCTTGCAAATAAAGAAACGCTTGTGACGGCCGGTCATCTTGTGATGGCGGCCGCACGTAAGCACAATGTCGCGATCATTCCGGTGGACAGTGAACATGCTGCCATCTTTCAATGTTTAAATGGTGAATCACGTACGACAGTTGACAGGCTTATTTTAACCGCGTCGGGTGGAAGTTTCCGTGATCGTACTCGCGCTGAGCTTGCGGGGGTCACCGTAGAACAAGCACTTGCTCATCCAAATTGGTCAATGGGCGCGAAAATCACGATTGATTCCGCAACAATGATGAATAAAGGTTTAGAAGTGATTGAAGCGCACTGGCTTTTTGACATTGATTATGACAAAATAGATGTAGTCATCCACCAAGAAAGTATCATTCATTCGATGGTCGAATATGTTGATCGAAATGTCATCGCGCAACTAGGTACGCCGGACATGCGTGTACCGATCCAGTATGCGTTAACTTACCCAGATCGGCTCGCACGCCCGCAAACTGAGCGGTTGCGCCTGCATGAACTAGGTACGCTCCACTTTGCAAAATTAGATACGAGACGTTACCCAGCTATGAAGTTTGCTTATGATGCCGGTCGTGCAGGAGGAACGATGCCGACCGTGTTAAATGCAGCAAACGAAGTGGCAGTTGCAGCATTTTTACAAGGGAAAATATCATTTTTGCAAATTGAAGAGATGATCGAACGTGCATTGACAGAGCATACACGAATGGATCATCCAACGCTTGAGGAGATTCAGGCTGTTGACCATGAAGTGAGAAAAAAATTACAATCAGTTTGTAGCTGAGAGGAGGCGTGCGATGAATACGTTACTCGCATTTCTAGCAATATTTAGTGTGATTGTTTTTGTTCATGAGTGGGGTCATTTATATTTTGCCAAAAAGGTTGGGATTATGTGTCATGAGTTTGCGATTGGGATGGGACCCAAATTGTTCTCATTTGAACGAAATGACACGGTATATACGATTCGCTTGTTGCCAATCGGGGGCTATGTGCGGATGGCAGGCGAGGAGCCAGAAGAATCACGGGTCCGACCTGGGCATGAAGTGGGACTTGTGTTTGATCGTAATCAACAAGTGACTGAAATCATTGTCAATAATAAAGATAAACATCCAGAAGCACATGTTGTTCAAATTGAACAAATTGACCTCGTACATGAGTTATTCATTGAAGCACGTGATGAAGAGACAGATGAAATGATTCGTTATGCTGTGTCTGATCGCGCACTGGTCGTAGAAGATGAAGTTGCAGAGCGCATTGCACCATGGTCAAAGCAGTTCCACTCAAAGTCGATTCCAAAACGTGCGATGGCTATTTTTGCCGGACCGCTCATGAATTTTGTGTTGGCATTTGTGATTTTGCTTGGGTTGGCGTTGTATCAAGGGGTTCGATTGAGCCCGGAAGTGGTTGTATCAGATAGCCCTGATTCCAAAACGGCTATACAAGCTGGTCTAGAAACAGGCGATGTGATTACCGCAGTTGAAGGAGCGCCTGTTTCCTCTTGGAAAGAGATGACAGCAGAAATTGAACGTTATCCGGGCGAAGAAGTGACGATTGAATTTGAACGAGCTGGCGAACTGAAACAAACAACAGCGACACTCGGGAAACGAGAGATTGCTCCAGGGAAATACCAAGGGGTGCTTGGTGTGCATGGTATTTCGGAGTTTTCTGTACTTGGTTCAATTGAAAAAGCTGTCAATGACATATATAGGACAGCCACATCTATTTTCAATACACTTGGGTTAATCTTTACGGGGCAGTTCTCGCTCGATTATGTTGCTGGACCGGTTGGTATTTATAACTTTACAGGGCAAGCAGTTACACAGGGGTGGATAACGGTTGTCTTTTTCACAGCAATGCTGAGTGTCAACATCGGGATCATTAACTTATTACCCATTCCGGCAATGGATGGAGGGCGCCTCGTGTTTCTTGGACTTGAAGCAATTCGCCGTAAACCGATTCCGCGTGAAAAAGAAGCGACGATTGGTTTTGTCAGCTTTGCTTTGCTCATGCTGTTAATCATTGTGGTGACATGGAATGACATTCATAAACTATTTTCTTAGACTTCATAAAAAGGATGTGACCTCATGAGACAATCGACTTATTTTGCGCCGACGATGCGTGATATGCCAGCTGATGCGGATGTGAAAAGCCATCAGCTCATGTTACGGGCAGGTTATATGCGCCAAGTGGCGGCTGGGGTATATGCGTACTTGCCGTTAGCAAAGCGTGTTATTCATAAAATAGAAGCGATCGTGCGTGAAGAATTGGATCGTACAGGGGCGCAAGAGATGACGATGCCGGCGCTGCACCCGGCAGAGTTGTGGCAACAATCTGGGCGCTGGACAGAGATGGGGGACGAACTCATCCGTTTAAAAGACCGGCACGGGCGCGATTTTGTACTTAGTCCGACCCACGAAGAAGTCGTGACGATGCTCATCCGTGATGGGATTGCGTCTTATAAAAAGTTGCCACTCAATGTGTATCAAATCCAAACAAAGTTTCGTGACGAACGCCGTCCGCGGTTTGGACTTTTGCGTGGCCGTGAGTTTGTGATGAAAGATGGCTATTCGTTTCATGATACAGAAGAGAGTTTAGCAGAAGCCTACCAAGAAATGTACGATGCATATGGGCGTATTTTTACACGGTTAGGACTCACATTCCGTCCCGTTATTGCTGATTCCGGTGCAATGGGTGGAAAAGATACGCATGAATTCATGGCGCTTGCTGAAGTTGGCGAAGATACCATTGCGTATTCAGATGCATCCGACTATGCTGCGAATCTCGAGATGGCAACAAGTCTTGCACCAACACCGGTTACACCAACTGTTTCAGGCACGCTTGAGAAAAAGCCGACGCCAAATGCGAGAACAGTAGATGAAGCGGCGACACAACTCGGCCTTGCATCAGAGGACATTTTAAAAGCACTTGTTGTTGTTGCTGATGATGCGCTCGTCATGCTGTTGCTGCGCGGAAACGATGAGCTAAATGAAGTAAAAGCGGCGCACGAGCTTGGCGTCAAACACTTGCGGATGGCAACAGAGCGAGAAGTACGCGATACATTTGGGGCGGAGCCAGGCTCTCTCGGACCAATTGGTAACGGTGAAGTGCCCGTGTATGCAGATCACGCAACACGAGCGATGACGACGATTGCGTGTGGCGCAAATGAAACGGGCTACCACTATATCAATGTGTCTCCGGATAAAGATTACACAGTACAAGCGTATAAAGACTTCCGACTTGTACAAGCGGGTGATCAGTCACCAGATGGGCAAGGGACGCTACAATTTGCACGCGGGATTGAAATTGGCCAAGTGTTTAAATTAGGCACGCGTTATTCTGAGACATTGCAAGCACAGTTTTTGGATGAGAACGGGAAAGCCAAGCCATTTTATATGGGCTGCTACGGTATTGGCGTCACGCGCGTTCTGGCGGCAGTCATTGAGCAACACAATGACGACAATGGCATTGTGTGGCCAAAAGCAGTTGCCCCGTTTGCCGTGCATTTATTATGCTTGAATGTGAAAAATGAAGCGCAAAAACAGCTTGCTGAGGAAGTATACGCGCAGTTACAGGCTGCAAACATTGAAGTGTTATACGATGACCGCGCTGAACGGGCGGGCGTGAAATTTAAAGACGCCGATTTGATTGGGATGCCTGTACGTATTGCGATTGGGAAGCGGGCTGATGAACAAATAGTAGAAGTGAAGGAGCGTCACACCGGCGCGCAACACGATATTTCCGTCGAGCAATTAATTGATTGGGTGAAGGACTACTTGAAATAAAAGATTCCTGATAGAAAAAGAGAGCGGGCAGCGCAAATGGTGCTGTCCGTTTTTCTATATGTCAAAGAAGGAGGTTCCTAGCATGGATGCGAGAAAACAAACGGGGCAGGAACGTTTCCAACTGCTTCTTGAACAGTTAAACATGCCGGCAACATCACTGCCTTATTTTAAACACGGTGCGATCGAAAAGCTTGCCATTTTAAAGGCAGAACGTACGTGGCACTTTTACATAACGCTTGAAAAACTCATTCCGGCCGAACATTATGCTGCCTTTCGTAGCCGCCTCATCACAACATTTAAAGAGATTGCGTATACTCAGTGTACGATTACGTACAAGCATGCGCCTTCTTTAGCAGAAGCTTGGCCCGGTTATTGGTCTCTTTTAGTTGAAGACCTCGTTAAACAAACCCCTTCTCTCGCAAATACGTGGCGCAAGCAAACGCCAACCGTAACAAACCGCGCCTTGCAACTCGTTGCGGCGCACGAGGCTGAGGCGGGGATGATGAACCGCAAATTAAAAGAGTTAGCTAGACCGCTGTGTCAATCACTTGGCTTGGCGGAAATGCCATTTCAAATTACGGTAAAATCTTCGGAAGCCGATTACGAGGCATTCGCGGAACAACGCGCCCAGGAAGACTATTCAAAAGTGGTGGAAGCGATGCTCGAAAAAAAGCGGCGTGAAGAAGAGGGCGCGAAAGAGGAAGTTGTGACATCCGTTTCCATTGGCTATCCAATAAAAGAAGAAGCGACTCCGCTTGAAGGAATTGTAGACGAAGAAAGACGTATCACAATTCAAGGGTATGTCTTTTCGGCAGATATTCGGGAATTGCGAAGCGGGCGTACGCTGTTGACGTTCAAAATAACCGATTACACGGATTCCATCCTTGTAAAAATGTTTTCTCGTGACAAAGAAGACGTCCCAGCGATGAAAGCGATAAAAAAAGGTATGTGGTTGAAAGTACGTGGTGGCATTCAAAATGATACATTTGTGCGCGACCTCGTCATGATTGCCAACGACATTGCGCAGTACACACCGCAACTGCGAAAAGACACAGCGACAGAAGATGAGAAGCGGATTGAATTGCATGCCCACTCCACGATGAGTCAGATGGATGGCATGGTCTCCGTTGAGCGCTACGTGAAGCGAGCAGCGGAATGGGGGCACAAAGCGTTTGCGATTACTGACCATGGCGTCGTCCAAGCGTTCCCTGAGGCGTATGCAGCCGGGAAAAAGCACGGGGTGAAAATTTTGTACGGCATGGAGGCGAATCTTGTTGATGATGGTGTGCCAATTGCTTATAATTTAGCACATCGCTCACTTGAAGATGAGGTGTATGTGGTGTTTGATGTGGAGACGACAGGGCTTTCTGCTGTGTACAATCAAATCATTGAACTTGCAGCCGTAAAAATAAAAAACGGTGAGATCATTGAGCGCTATGAGTCATTTGCGGATCCGAAAGAGCCACTATCAGCGAAAATCATTGAACTAACGGGGATTACGGACGACATGGTGCAAGGAGCGAAAGATCCACTTGATGTGCTAAAAGAATTTCGCGCCTTTGCAGGTGATGCGACGATTGTTGCGCATAATGCCAGTTTTGACGTCGGTTTTGTCAATGTTGGTTACAAAAAACTGGGTTACGATGAAGTGCAAAATCCCGTCATTGATACGTTAGAGCTGGGACGCTTTTTATATCCCGAGTTTAAAAACCACCGCCTAAATACATTATGTAAGAAATTCGGCATTGAATTAACGAGCCATCACCGGGCGATATATGACACGGAAGCGACCGCTTATTTATTGTGGCGCATGGTCAAAGACGCTGCGGAAAAAGACATTCATTATCACGATGCGTTAAATGATCATATGGGAAAAGGCAATTTTTATCGTGGGCGCCCGTCTCATTGTACGTTACTTGTGACATCACAAGAAGGGTTGAAAAATTTATACAAACTTGTGACGCTATCCCATGTGGATTATTACTTTCGCACCCCACGCATTCCACGCTCGCAATTAAACCGTCATCGCGCCGGTTTGCTTGTTGGCTCTGCCTGTGATAAAGGGGAAGTCTTTGAAGCGATGATGCAAAAATCAGCGGATGAAGTCACGGAGATCGCGCGCTTCTATGATTATTTCGAAGTACAGCCACCAGTTTGTTATCAGCATTTAATTGAGAAGGAATTGGTCAAAGACAAAGAAACATTACAAGACATCATCGCTAACATTGTGCAGCTTGGAAAAGAGCTAGAGAAGCCGGTTGTTGCAACAGGGAATGTGCATTATTTAGACGAAGAAGATGCGGTATATCGGCAAATTTTAATTGCCTCACAAGGGGGAGCGAACCCACTCAATCGGCAAACGTTGCCACCGGTGCACTTCCGGACAACGGCGGAAATGTTAGCGGCATTTCAATTTTTAGGTGAAGAAACAGCCAAAGACGTGGTCATCACCGCAACACATGACATGGCCAGTCGAATTGCAGACATTAAGCCGATTCCTGATGATTTATATACACCGAAAATGGCTGGTGCCGATGATGAAATCCGTGACATGACGTATACACGTGCGCGTGAGATTTATGGTGACCCGCTTCCGGAAATTGTGGAGGCGCGCATTCAAAAAGAATTAAAGAGTATTATTGGTCACGGGTTTGCCGTTATTTATTTAATCTCGCAAAAGCTTGTGAAAAAGTCTCTCGATGATGGTTATCTCGTCGGCTCGCGGGGATCAGTGGGTTCTTCCTTTGTTGCGACGATGACAGAAATTACGGAAGTGAATCCACTCCCACCGCATTATGTTTGTCCGGGCTGTTGTCACTCACAATTCTTTAATGATGGTTCCGTCGCGTCAGGATATGACTTACCAGAAGAAAACTGTCCAAAATGTGGGACGACTTATGTGAAAGAAGGACAGGACATTCCGTTTGAGACGTTCCTTGGCTTTAAAGGAGACAAAGTGCCAGATATTGATTTAAACTTTTCGGGTGAGTATCAAGCACGTGCACATGCTTACACGAAAGAATTGTTTGGCGCAGAATATGTGTACCGCGCCGGAACGATTGGCACGGTGGCAGAAAAAACGGCCTATGGTTTTGTGAAAGGCTTTCAAAGCGATCATGAGTTCATGATGCGCGGGGCAGAGATTGATCGCCTCGTTTCAGGTTGTACGGGCGTAAAACGAACGACGGGACAACATCCAGGTGGCATTATCGTTGTGCCCGATGATATGGATATTCATGATTTTTCGCCGGTGCAATATCCAGCAGACGATAAAAATGCCGAATGGAAAACAACTCATTTTGATTTCCACTCGATCCATGATAACTTGTTAAAGCTAGACATACTCGGACACGATGATCCGACGGCCATTCGGATGTTGCAAGATTTAAGCGGCATTGATCCAAAAACGATCCCAATGGATGATCCGAAAGTGATGGAGATTTTTTCAGGACCGGAAGTTTTAGGCGTGACCGCTGAACAAATTATGTGTAAAACAGGCACGCTCGGCATCCCCGAATTTGGCACCCGTTTTGTTCGGCAAATGCTTGAAGAGACGAAACCAAAAACATTTTCTGAGCTACTGCAAATCTCTGGACTCTCACACGGAACGGATGTGTGGTTAGGAAATGCAAGTGAGCTCATCGCCAACGGGACATGTGAGCTAAAAGATGTCATTGGGTGTCGTGACGACATTATGATTTATTTAATTTATAAAGGGTTGGAGTCATCGCTCGCGTTTAAAATTACCGAGTTTGTTCGAAAGGGGAAAGGGCTTCAGCCAGAATGGATTGAAGAAATGCGCAAACACAATGTTCCAGACTGGTACATTGATTCATGTATGAAAATCAAATATATGTTTCCAAAAGCGCATGCGACCGCTTATGTAATGATGGCGGTACGGATTGCCTACTTTAAAGTGCATTATCCGGCGCTGTATTACGCAACCTACTTCTCCGTCCGCGCCAGTGACTTTGATCTCGACACGATGGTCAAAGGAGAAGCGGCAATTAAGGCAAAGATTGAAGAGATTAACGAGAAAGGCTTAGATGCCTCCCCGAAGGAAAAATCGGTTTTAACTGTGCTTGAATTGGCATTAGAAATGTGTGCCCGAGGGTTATCTTTTCAAAAAGTTGACTTGTACCGTTCGCAAGCGACGGAATTTATTGTCGATGGCGAGACGTTACTTCCACCATTCAGCGCGTTAAATGGTGTGAGCACAAATGCGGGGTTAGGCATTGTCCGTGAGCGTGAAGCAGGGCACTTTTTGTCAAAAGAAGACTTGCAACAACGGGCGCGACTGACAAAAACGGTCATCGAGCATTTGAATGACCACGGTTGTTTAACAGATTTACCGGAAACGAACCAGTTGACGCTGTTTTAAGATGGTGACACGGCGAATCAAATCGACAATCCATTTGCATCTCACGATCATTTGTGGTACACTCACAAGTGGTAATTGTTAGCATATGAAAGAACAAAGAGAGTGGGCTGCCCCACTCTCTTTGTTCGCCATAGAATGGCGCGAGTTTTCCTCCACGACATCTGGAATAGGCGCCATTGTGGAACGAAAAAGGGTTTTCTTTCGTCAGCGTCTAAGATAAAAGGAGTGGATAGAAGGTGAAAAAAAGCATTTCCGATCAGGTCGCATCATTGGCTGCGCCGATCGTGGAACAATTAAGTTTGAAGCTTGTTGCGGTCACGTATACAAAAGAAGGCCCAAACTGGTTTTTGCGCGTAGCAATTGATTCAACAACGGGCGTAAACTTAGATGATTGCGAGGCTGTAAGCGAACGTTTAAGTGAAGTGCTGGATGCAAAGGATCCGATTTCAGGACCTTATTTCTTAGAAGTATCATCTCCAGGAGCTGAGAGGTCGTTGAAGGACGAGGATGATGTGAAGCAGGCAGTCGGGACAGGGGTGTATGTGACAACATATGAACCAATTTCTGGTCAAAAATCGTTCGAAGGTGTGTTAAAGTCATTTACCGATGGTGTACTGACAATTGAAGGAAAAGTAAAGACAAAATCGATCACTTATGCGGTGCCATATGAAAAAGTGGCGAGCGCACGTCGGTCCATTTTGATTTAAGCTGTCAAGGAAAAAAGGGAGGATTAGCAGCCCATGAACAGTGAATTTATGGAAGCCTTAGCGACTTTAGAAGCGGATAAAGGCATTGAAAAGGAAGTTATCATTGAAGCGATTGAAGCCGCATTAATCTCAGGTTATAAACGCAATTTTTCGCAGGCGCAAAACGTCCGTGTAGATGTCGACCGATTGACAGGTCGCATTCGTGTATTTGCGCGTAAAGTGGTTGTTGAAGAAGTGTTTGACAAGCGATTAGAGATTTCATTAGGAGAAGCGCATGAAATCAGTCCGAGTTATGAAGTGGATGATGTCGTCGAGATTGAAGTGACGCCAAAAGACTTTGGTCGAATTGCTGCGCAAACCGCTAAACAAGTTGTCACCCAACGTGTGCGCGAGGCGGAGCGAGGCATTATTTATGCGGATTTCATTGACCGAGAAGAAGACATTATGACGGGGATCGTCCAACGTCAAGATAACCGTTTTATTTACGTTGATTTAGGAAAAGTCGAGGCACTGTTGCCTGTATCTGAACAAATGCCAAACGAGACATTCCGACATCATGACCGGATTAAAGCGTTTGTCACAAAAGTAGAAAAGACGACAAAAGGACCGCAAATTTTAATTTCACGGACGCATCCAGGTTTGCTAAAGCGCTTGTTTGAGTTAGAGGTGCCAGAGATTTATGATGGAACGGTGGAAATTAAATCCGTGTCTCGTGAAGCAGGAGACCGTTCTAAAATTGCCGTTCACTCTGATAACCCTGAAGTGGATGCAGTTGGTGCCTGTGTTGGTCCACGCGGTGGTCGTGTGCAAATGATTGTTGACGAGTTAAAAGGTGAGAAAATCGATATTGTTGCTTGGTCAGAAGATCCTGTTGTGTATGTTGCAAATGCACTGAGCCCTGCACAAGTATTGAATGTCACAATATGTGAAGATGAGAAAACGACGCGCGTCATTGTCCCTGACTATCAATTGTCACTCGCAATTGGCAAACGTGGACAAAATGCCCGACTCGCAGCGAAGCTAACTGGCTGGAAAATTGATATTAAAAGTGAGACGGAAGCGCGTGAGTCAGGTCTCTTAGATGAAATGCACGCAGAAGACGAAGTGGACATGATTGCAGAAGAAGAATAAGGGGCGATCGTCATGAAACAACGAAAAATTCCTCTTAGAAAATGTATTGTTACGCAAGAAATGAAACCAAAGGCCGAGCTCGTACGCATTGTTCGTACACCGGAGGGAGACATTATGGTGGATCCAACCGGCAAAAAAAATGGCCGCGGTGCTTACTTAACGAATGAGGAAGAAGTGTTTTTGATTGCGAAAAAACGTGATAGTTTGTCACGTCACTTGCAAGTGAACGTAGGTGCGGACGACTATGATCGTTTAATAGCAGAGCGAAAGGCAACCGTCTAACATGAATGATGAAACGCGGTTTTTATCATTGTTAGGATTAGCTGCACGCGCGCGTGAATTGGTGACGGGGGAAGAACTCGTTTTAAAAGACATTCGTAAGAACACAGTGGAAATTGTGTTACTTTCAAGTGATGTGTCACAAGGAACGAAGAAGAAAGTAATGGATAAATGTACGTTTTACCATATCCCAGTCTATGAAACATATCCGCGTGAAGTGATCGGTCGGGCGATTGGTAAAGAGGAACGAGTTGTCATTGGTGTAAAGAGTAAAGGATTCGCGAAGAAATTAGTCGCGTTATTGAGTGAGTAAACTGGAGGGACGTATATGTCAAAAATGCGCGTTTATGAATATGCGAAAGCAAATGGCGTGGAAAGCAAACAATTGATTCATCGTTTAAAAGCGATGAATGTGGAAGTTTCCAATCATATGTCTGTTGTTGATGAACAAACATTAGCCAAGGCGTTGTCAGGAAAAGAGTCTGGGCAAGCACGCGGCACTAAAAGTGGGACGACCCAATCAAAATCAACAAGTCAAAGTGGATCGGGACAGAAACCTAGTCAACCGAAAACGAAGAATGAAGGAACCTCTAGTGGCAACAAACCACAGCCGAAGCGCAATGGGGCGAATACTAGCTCGTCGCAGCCTAAGAAAAAACAAGATGCAAGTCCAAACGGGTATACACAGCAACGATATAGCGGTAAGAAAAATTCATCAGCTGGTGGCAACCGTCCTGGTGGGCGTCACCAAGGCAATCGTGGTCGTCGTCGCGGTGGTGGTGGCGGACAATCTAAGGCTGCACGTCACCAAATGCCATTACCAGAGAAAATTGTTGTTGCTGGATCGCTTACTGTCAGCGAACTAGCAGCAAAATTACACCGAGAAGCATCTGAGTTGATCAAAAAATTGATGGGACTTGGCGTCATGGCGACAATTAACCAAGAACTTGATCGCGACGCAATTGAATTACTCGCAACAGACTACGGTGTGGCGGTAGAAGACGCGGTTTTCATTGATGAGCTGGACATTGATATATACGATGAGACAGATAAAGAAGAAGACTTGCAAGAACGTCCACCTGTCGTAACGATTATGGGACATGTAGACCACGGAAAGACGACGTTGCTTGATTCGATTCGCAATACGAAAGTGACCGCGAATGAAGCGGGTGGCATTACACAACATATTGGTGCGTACCAAATTTCGCAAGCAGGCAAGAAAATCACCTTTTTAGATACACCGGGTCACGCTGCATTTACAACGATGCGGGCACGTGGGGCGCAAGTAACAGACATTACAATTCTCGTTGTTGCCGCTGATGATGGTGTGATGCCGCAAACGAAAGAAGCAATTAGCCACGCGAAAGATGCGGGTGTGCCGATTATCGTTGCTGTCAACAAAATTGATAAAGAAGCAGCAAACCCAGACCGAGTGATGCAAGAATTAACCGAGTACGAGCTTGTCCCAGAAGCATGGGGCGGCGACACAATTTTTGTGAACGTCTCAGCGCTCCAAGGTGACGGCATTGATGAGTTGATGGAAATGATTTTACTTGTTTCTGAAGTGGAGGAGCTAAAAGCAAATCCAAATAAATTAGCAACAGGTACAGTTGTTGAGGCGCAACTCGACAAAGGACGCGGGCCGGTTGCTACACTCCTTGTGCAAAATGGTACACTCAGTGTGGGTGATGCGGTGGTTGTTGGCAACACGTTTGGCCGAGTACGTGCGCTTGTAAATGATTTAGGGCGCCGTGAGCAAACAGCAGGCCCATCTACACCAGTAGAGATTACAGGGTTAAATGATGTGCCACAAGCTGGCGATCGTTTCCAAGCATTCAAAGATGAGAAGAAAGCACGTCAAGTTGGTGAAGGGTTGATGGCACGTTACCGGGAACAAAACTTGTCCGAGTCGTCGAAAGTAAGTCTCGATGATCTCTTTAACCAAATCCAACAGGGAACAGTCAAAGATATCCGCGTCATTATTAAAGCCGACGTCCAAGGATCGGTTGAAGCAATGAAAGGATCGCTTGAAAAAATTAATGTTGAAGGTGTGAAAGTGAATATCATTCATACTGGCGTTGGTGCGATCACTGAGTCAGACATTATTTTAGCCGCTGCTTCAAATGCAATTGTGATCGGCTTTAACGTTCGTCCTGACACAAATGCGAAGCGTATCGCTGAAGCTGAGAATGTCGACATTCGTTTGCACCGTGTCATTTATAACGCCATTGATGAAATCGAGCAGGCGATGAAGGGCGCGCTTGATCCAGAGTTTGTCGAAAAAATCATTGGTCAAGTTGAGGTTCGTACGACATTTAAAGTGTCTAAAATCGGCACGATTGCTGGATCCTATGTAACAGACGGAAAAATTACACGCCATTCATCTGTGAGATTGGTTCGTGATGGCATCGTCGTCTACGAAGGAGAGTTAAATGCGTTAAAACGCTTTAAAGATGACGTAAAAGAAGTGGCTGCCGGTTATGAATGTGGGATCACATTAGAAAACTTCAACGACATTAAAGAAGGCGACACGATTGAAGTATACGTGATGGAAGAAGTAAAACGTAGCTAATGATCGGGTTTATCCGTTGCGAATTATTCATCGGAGAACCACAGTCATTAAAGGAAAAAAGGTCCATCATGAAGCGGCTCACTGTGACGCTGAGGCAACGTTACAACGTCAGTGTCGCAGAAACCGCTTATCAAGACTTGTGGCAACGGGCTGAATTGTCCTTATGTGTGGTTTCCAGCCACAAAAAAGGGGCAGAAGCAGTGTTGACGCGTGCGCTCGCCCATATCGATTCCGAGACCGCGGTTGAGCGCACAGTCACAAACTGGGAATGGCTGTAACTTTGCATTTTTTGAGGTGATGAAGAATGGCAAGCAACCGCGCAATGCGTGTTGGTGAACAAGTAAAAAAAGAGTTATGCGACTTACTTTTGCGCGATATAAAAGACCCTCGTGTACGGTTTGTCACAGTGACTGGTGTCGATGTGACTGGTGACTTGCAACAGGCAACGGTGTATATTACAGTGCTAGGTGAAGAAGAAGCGCGTACAGAGGCATTAAAAGGGCTTGAAAAAGCGTCGGGGTTTATCCGCTCCGAAATCGGTAAACGTATTCGCCTCCGTAAAACACCAGAGATTACTTTTGCCATTGACGAGTCGGTGCAATACGGGAACCGAATTGAATCATTGTTGCGAGAAGTGAATCGGCAAGACATGGAGTAAACAGGGCCTTTTTTCATGAATGAATGAGGAGAAAGGATCGGGAGGTGGCATGTGATGCTGCCTTCTTTCTTCATGATGAAAGGAGACACAAAAAATGGCACCATCAGGGATTTTAGTTTTACATAAACCAACTGGAATGACGTCACATGATTGCGTGTACCGTATCCGCAAATTGTTTCAAACAAAAAAAGTCGGGCATACGGGTACACTTGATCCGGAAGTGGACGGCGTACTCCCAATTTGTTTAGGAAAAGCGACGAAGGTTGTACCTTATATGATCGACTTTTCGAAGACGTACCGAGGACAAGTGACGCTCGGGTTGGCGACAACGACAGAAGATCGGACAGGAGACGTGATTGAGCGGAAAGAAGTGACATCACCGATTTCACGCGCACAATTGACCGATGTACTGAGCCAGTTTTTAGGGGAACAAACGCAAATCCCACCTTATTACTCGGCCGTAAAAGTAAACGGGAAAAAGTT
Source organism: Shouchella lonarensis (assembly GCF_900096965.1). Taxonomy (GTDB): domain Bacteria; phylum Bacillota; class Bacilli; order Bacillales; family Bacillaceae_D; genus Shouchella; species Shouchella lonarensis. The sequence goes on from NZ_FMYM01000003.1 coordinate 44,155, forward strand.
GTATGAATATGCGCGCGCTGGACTAGAAGTAGAACGTCCCGTCCGACAAGTAATAATTCACCAACTAGCATTGCAAGAGATGGCTGCGTCCATTCATGAAGGTACCTACTCATTCTCTTTTGAAGTGACATGCAGCAAAGGTACTTACGTCCGGACACTCGCGGTTGATATCGGGACAGCATTAGGTTATCCTGCTCATATGTCACAACTGACACGGACATCATCTGGCCCATTTCAGGCGCATGAGGCAATCACTTTTTCGCAGCTAGAAGAAGCGACGCTCGATGAACGCGTTGCGATGTTACGTCCGTTTGATTTAGCATTGCAAGCATTTCCGCGCGTGCAAGCGAGTGTGTTATTGGAACAAAAAATCCGCAACGGGGCTGTCTTGCAGCAAGATGCATCTTTTGGCAGCGGAAAATTTTTATTTTATAATCAACAAGGGACATGCTTGGCGTTGTATACACCACATCCAACAAAAATAGGTCTCGTCAAGCCAGAGAGGTTGTTTTGCCAGGGAGAAGAGGAGGAAACACAATGAAGCTCGTTTATTTAGATGTACATACAGCTACGCAAAAAGCTGATTTTCCTGCGTGTGTGCTTGCGCTCGGTTATTTTGATGGCATTCATCGCGGGCATCGCACCGTCATTGAAACAGCAATGAACGAAGCGCAGCAACGCGACGTACAAACAGCAGTCATGACGTTTTATCCGCATCCAAAAGAAGTGCTCGGTCGTCCCGAAAGCCCAATGCGTTATTTAACTCCATTAGAAGCCAAAGTAACGCAGTTCGAACGTTTAGGGGTCGATGTTGTCTACGCTGTTCATTTTACAAGAGCACTCTCGCAATTATCATGCCAGCAATTTGTTGACCAATTTATTGTTGAACTAAATGCTTCTCATGTGGTTGCTGGTTTTGATTTTACGTATGGTGCCAAGGGGCAGGGAACGATGCAACATATGCCAGCGTATGCCCAAGGGAGGTTTACACAAACGACCGTTGAAAAGGTAAGTGACGTTGGAGAAAAAATCTCGTCGACCCGTATTCGAGAAGCGCTTGACCAAGGAGACGTTGCAACAGCAGCGACATTACTCGGTACACCCTATGAAGTAGCTGGTACTGTCATTCATGGCGATGCACGTGGGCGACAAATTGGCTTTCCAACGGCAAATGTTTCACTTAAACAGCGTTATCACTTACCTAAAAACGGTGTCTATGTCGTCCAACTTGATGTCAAAGGTGCTACTCATCAAGGGATGGCAAACATTGGCGTGCGCCCGACGTTTAAAGCGGATGAGGCAGAACCTACACTTGAGGTGCACTTATTTGATTTTACAAGCGATATTTACGACGAACAGGTGACCGTTCGTTTTTATGAACGCATTCGATCTGAACGTGTGTTTAACGGCGTCGATGAACTAAAAGCACAACTGGCGCAAGATGAAGTAGAAGCTAGAGCTTATTTTAAGTCTCGTAGTGACAATATGAAAAATACTTTTTGACACATAATGCTGGTTGTGTGTATACTAAAGGTAAGAATGACTTACAATGTAAAAAAGACCACTGTTCGTATACCAGTGGTCAGTAATGGCATCACGTCCCCGTGAAGGGGTAGGCGCTGCACGGCGTATTTAACCCGCTAGAGCTGTGAACTCGAAGGCGGGTTTATTTCTCCTTATTACGGACAAGCGTCATGACAGCGGTTACAAATAAGCCCAATGATCCAACGACCAAGAACTAAGCTTGTAGTTCTGTCATATGCCTCACCCCCTTTCAAAAGGGAGCGTCCTACCGCCTTCAAAGTTACGTAGATGCTATTACGTATCATGATAACGCACTGTGTAGAATTTGTACATTGTTTGTCAAAAAAAAACAGATTTTGTTGCCCGTCAGTTTTAACACGCAAAGGTGGGTTTATTTGTGGTTCAAAGAGTCTGCAACATCCTTCTCAAAAACCCTTGCATTCCCGATCAAATAACGGTACAATAATCTTTGTGCATACCTTTCATGTGGTGCATATCCCATTCTAGGCAACACGCTTCACCAACGTTTGCGTGGAATGCGGAGTAAAAGAAAAAGGAGGTGGCTCTCATGGCTTTGACACAAGAGCGTAAAAATGAACTGATTGCTGAATTTAAAACGCATGATACAGATACGGGTTCACCAGAAGTTCAAGTTGCTATTTTGACAGAACAAATTAATACGTTGAATGAACACTTGCGCACGCACAAAAAAGATCACCATTCTCGTCGTGGTTTGTTGAAAATGGTTGGTCAACGTCGTAATTTGCTTACGTATTTGCGTAATAAGGATGTTACACGTTATCGTAACCTCGTTGACAAACTTGGTTTGCGTCGATAGTTCTACGAAAAAAAAGCGGGGGATGCTCCCGCTTTTTTCTTCATCAAGAAAAAGAATCTTTTAAACTGGCGTTGAATCGGTCATAATAGAAATGAAGAAGTATTTTTGAGATGTACGAGAGGAGTCCGCATTTTATGGAACATGAACGACGTGAATTTACGATAGAATGGGCTGGACGTACGTTACGCGTAGAGACGGGTCAACTTGCCAAGCAGGCAAATGGGGCTGTGCTTGTGCGCTACGGTGACACAGCTGTCCTATCAACCGCAACGGCTTCTAAGGAGCCAAAAGATTTGCCTTTCTTTCCATTAACGGTGAATTATGAAGAACGCTTGTATGCAGCAGGAAAGATTCCAGGAGGCTTTATTAAACGAGAAGGACGTCCAAGTGATCGTGCCATTTTAACGAGTCGATTGATTGACCGCCCGATTCGACCACTATTTCCTGACGGCTTCCGTAATGAAGTACAAGTCATTAGCATTGTCATGAGTTCTGATCAAGAGGCGTCATCAGAAATGGCAGCAATGCTTGGGTCATCGCTTGCTTTATCTATTTCCGACATTCCTTTTTCCGGTCCGATTGCTGGGGCAACCGTTGGCCGTGTAAATGGTGAATTTATCATTAACCCAACCCCAGCACAACTAGCAGAAAGCGACATTGACCTTGTTGTGGCAGGGACAAAAGAGGCGATTAACATGGTTGAAGCAGGTGCAAAAGAAGTACCTGAGGAAACAATGTTAGAAGCGATGATGCTCGGTCATGAAGAAATTAAGCGTTTGATTGCATTCCAGGAAAAAATTATTGCTGAGTGTGGCAAAGCAAAGCGTGAAGTTGTACTAAAGACATTCGATGCGGATCTTGAAACGCGGTTACGAGACACAGCAGAGACAAGCATTAAAGAAGCGGTACGTGTCGTTGAGAAGCATGCACGTCAAGACGCAATTGATGCAGTAATGAATGCGCAAGTTTCATTATATGAAGATGATGAAACAGTGAACGTGAATGAAGTGAAGGGCATTTTACAAATGTTTGTGAAAGAAGAAGTCCGGCGTTTAATTACCGTTGAAAAGGTGCGCCCTGATGGTCGCCAAATTGATGAAATTCGTCCATTATCTTCACAAATTGATTTATTACCACGTGCACATGGATCTGGCTTGTTTACGCGTGGACAAACCCAAGCGTTAAGTGTATGTACACTTGGTGCCCTCGGTGATGTACAAGTGCTAGACGGTCTTGGCATAGAAGAGTCGAAGCGCTTTATGCATCATTACAATTTCCCGCAGTTTAGTGTTGGCGAAACGGGACCGATTCGTGGCCCGGGACGACGTGAGATTGGTCATGGTGCCCTTGGTGAGCGAGCGCTTGAGCAAGTATTGCCAGATGAAAAATCATTTCCGTATACGATTCGACTCGTATCAGAAGTATTAGAATCGAACGGTTCGACCTCTCAAGCGAGTATTTGTGCAAGTACACTAGCGATGATGCATGCAGGTGTACCAATTAAAGCACCAGTTGCAGGGATTGCGATGGGACTTGTTAAGCAAGGAGAACATTTAAGCGTCCTGACCGATATTCAAGGAATGGAAGACGCACTTGGAGACATGGACTTTAAAGTTGCAGGAACAGCAAATGGTATCACTGCCTTGCAGATGGACATTAAAATTTCAGGGATTAACCGTGAAGTTCTTGAACAAGCGTTGGCACAAGCCAAAGCGGGTCGAATGAAAATTTTAGAAAACATGTTGACCGCTATTGAGATGCCTCGAACAGAGTTGTCTGTTTACGCACCGAAAATTCTGATCTTGAACATTCATCCCGACAAAATTCGTGATGTCATTGGTCCAAGTGGTAAGGTGATCAATAAAATCATTGAAGAAACTGGCGTGAAAATTGATATTGAGCAAGACGGAACAGTTTATATTGCGTCGCTTGATCAGTCAATGAATGAACGGGCAAAAGCAATTATTGAGGATCTTGTTCGTGAAGTAGAAGTCGGTCAAACGTATCTTGGCAAAGTGAAGCGGATCGAAAAGTTCGGTGCTTTTGTGGAGATTTTCAAAGGAAAAGATGGTTTGCTACACATTTCTCAAATTGCTGAGGAACGGATTCAAAAAGTAGAAGACGTCTTGAAAATAGGCGATGACATTGAAGTACGCGTCACCGAGATTGACCAACAAGGTCGAGTCAACTTATCACGCAAAGTGTTGCTTAAGGAACAAAAGGAACGAGAACAACAAAGCAAATAACGTACAAAGACTGGGGATGCCTAGTCTTTTTTTGTTTACATTATACATAGATTATGCATAACGAAGAATTCTGCATTGGTTAATCTGTACATAGTGCGTGATGAAGTCGTGTTAGTTGAATTTATGTCTAGTTTGTCCTTTGCCTGCATACAATGCGATAAGCATTAGATAGTGGAGGGACGAAGATGAAAAAAGTGTGGATACACATTGGGCTTTGTGCACTGGTTGTCGTGTTGGCATACGGAGCGGTTGCGAATCCTCTTTCTATGCAGTATATTGAAACGCTTTCTACTCGCACAATGAAGGATGAGTTACGGTTACAAATTGAAGAACATGCAAAAAAAGTAAATATTCCACCTCAAGATGCACGCGTCGACAAAGTGTGGAAGGCGTTGCCCGGTTACAATGGGTTGGAGGTTGACGTCAATCAATCATATGATAAGATGAAGGAGCTTGGTCATTTCAGTCAGTCACAGCTTGTGTTTAAGGAGACCTTTCCAGCGGTACATTTACACGATTTACCACCAGCGCCGACGTACCGTGGTGTGCAAGAGAAACCAATGGTTAGTCTATTGATTAATGTGTCATGGGGGGATGAGTATATTCCCGATATGTTAAAGACACTTCAAAAATATGATACAAAGGCAACATTTTTTTTAGATGGTTCTTGGGTGAAAAAAACACCCCATTTGGCACAAATGATTCAAGAAGAAGGTCATGAAATTGGTAGTCATGCGTATTCTCATCCACACATGAATCGGCTCTCAGCAGCCAAAATTGATGAAGAGCTGGAAAAAACGACAGAAGTGCTTCAGTCGGTACTGAATGTCACGCCGAAATGGTTTGCACCACCGAGTGGAGAATTTAATGAACGCGTCATTGAACGTGTGGCAGCACATAATATGCATACCATTATGTGGTCAGTCGATACAATTGATTGGAAGAAACCAGATCCGAATGTGATGGTCGAGCGTGTTGTGAACCAGATCGAGGCGGGGTCGATGTTACTCATGCATCCAACGGAAGCGACTTCAAAAGGGTTGGCGCGTATCATCGAAGGCATTCAAAAAAAGAATTTACAAATTGGGACGGTTACGGAATTGATGGATGAAAAAAGAATTGCACATAAAGTGATGACGGACAACAATGGGGGTACAAACCGTGATTAAGAAGGTAACGTTACGAAACGGTGTTCGAATGATGTCTGAAATGAACAAGACGGTACGCTCAGTCTCGATCGGTATATGGGTGAAAACAGGTTCAAGAAACGAAGCGCGTACACAAAATGGCATTTCACACTTTATCGAACACATGTTATTTAAAGGAACAAAACATCGCACAGCACAACAGATTGCCGAAGCGTTTGATCGCATCGGCGGTCAAGTAAATGCATTTACAGCAAAAGAGTATACTTGTTACCATGCGAAAGTACTAGATGAACATGCGCGAATTGCACTTGACGTTCTCCAAGACATGTTTTTTCACTCTACATTTGAAGAGAGAGAAATAGAAAAAGAAAAGCAAGTTGTATTTGAAGAAATTAAAATGGTTGAAGATACACCAGACGATCAAGTTCATGATTTACTCAGTGAAGCGAGTTTTGGACGAAGCACACTCGCGTATCCTATTTTGGGGCAAAAGGAAGTACTTGCGGATTTGTGTGCTGAAGATTTGCATGACTATATGGCACGTTTTTACACAGGTGATCGTGTCGTTGTTTCTGTTGCAGGGCGCTTTGACGAGGCATTGCTCGCGGAAATGGAAGAGATTTTTTCACAAGTACCACGTGGACAAGGGTCCTTTCACGTACCCGAAGCATTATTCACGCCAACAATGAAATATCGGCAAAAGGAAACAGAGCAGGCTCATCTTTGTCTCGCCTATCCTGGATTACCAATTGGTGCAGACCACACGTTTGCACTTGTATTGTTAAACAATGCGCTAGGTGGAAGCATGAGTAGTCGGTTATTCCAAGCAATTCGTGAAGAGCAGGGACTATGTTATTCCGTCTTTTCCTATCATGCCGCATATGAAGAAACGGGTCTGTTAAATATTTATGCAGCAACGCAGCATCAGCAATTGCAACAATTAGCAGAAGAAATGAACCAAGTAATCAAACATATACAGCGCGATGGCATTACAAAAAATGAACTAGACAACGGGAAAGAACAATTAAAAGGTAGTATCATGCTTGGACTAGAGAGTATGAACAGCCGAATGAACCGGAATGGCAAGAATGAACTACTGCGTCAAAGGAGTCGCTCACTAGATGAATTAATTGCAGATATTCAAACAGTAACCCTTGAAGAAGTAAATGCACTTGCAGAGGCGATTTTTATAGAGAAACCAGCGGTATCTTTAATTTCTGCAAGTGAGGATGTGCCAGAGACGTTGTATACGTGAGACCGAGGTTAGAAACAAGAGGACTGAGTACAGATAGAAAGAATTGGCACACATCATGGCGATGTGTGCCAATTCTTATGGCTTGCAGCTACCTGTTTAAATCAAGAATTTGTACCCAGCGAGGGCTATTTCCAACAGTAATCGTTGCGAAGATGTTATTAGTAACTTGGTCGACTAGCGCCACTGAATCGGGTGAAGCATCGCCATTTATTACATAAAGAACAGATGCGGAGAAATTGTTTAAAATATTTGGCACTGGCAAAGAATTGACAGCAAGTTCACGACCATTGGATCCAAAACCACCAATGGTTGCGATAATGGAGTTGTCATTCGCATCAATGACATAAACCCAACTATTTGGAGCAGCTGCTACACGTTTTACATAAAGTCGATTGGTGAGTGTATTGATATCACAACCTATTGGGTTTTGTATATTGGTAATCGTATGAATTACTGTATTGCTTGTTGTATCGATGACAGAAACGGAGGTAGCACCGTTGTTAGCAATATAAGCGCGACCGGATGCAGGATTGACAGCAATTTGGTGATCGCCCCCGCCAACGGCAATGGTTTGAATGAGCGTGTTAAAGTTAGGGCTATTTTCATCACTATCAATGACAGCAATTGAATCGTTTCCCCAGTTTGAAAAATAAACCACGTTTTGGAGCACATTTACGTTCCCTTCTAATGGTCTGTTCACACCGTCAGCAGGAACAAGTGTGACAACGTGATTGTGGTCCCCATCAAAAACAGAGATACTGCTAGTGGCCAAGTTGGTTCCAAAGTTAGAAATATAAACATAATTGTTATTAGGATTAACGGCACCGCCGCGAGGTGTGCTGCCTACTGTCAGCGTTGCAATCACTGTATTCGTGATGGCATCAATAACGGACGCATTCGCACTGCCAGAATTCGCTACATATACGCGGTTGTTAGAAGGGTTAATAGCTCCTCCCCAAGGAGAGGTCCCTACAGGGATTGTAGCGACGACTGTAAGTGTTCGACCATTAATGACAGAAACGTTAGCTGAGTTAAAGTTTTGGGCATACACAAATGGGGTTGTGATCGCATCTCCTGTTGGTCCACGGAATCCGGTCGGTCCAGTCGGTCCAGTCGGTCCGGTCGGTCCAGTCGCGCCAGTGACGCCCGTAACGCCGGTCGCTCCCGTAACGCCGGTCGCTCCCGTAACGCCGGTCGCCCCGGTCGCTCCCGTAACCCCGGTCGGTCCAGTGACGCCGGTCGGTCCCGTGGCGCCGGTCGGTCCGGTCACACCCGTAGGTCCGGTAACGCCGGTTGGTCCAGTTATACCAGTGGCGCCGGTAACGCCGGTTGCTCCAGTCACACCTGTAACGCCAGTTGGTCCGGTCACCCCGGTCGGTCCAGTCGGTCCGGTGACGCCTGTGATACCAGTGACGCCGGTCGGTCCGGTGACGCCCGTGGGTCCGGTAACGCCGGTGGTGCCAGTCGCTCCAGTCGCTCCAGTCGGTCCGGTCACGCCAATCACGCCAGTGGTACCCGAGGCGCCAGTGACGCCGGTGGCGCCAGTCGCCCCAGTCGCCCCAGTAATCCCAGTAATCCCAGTCACGCCAGTCGCCCCGGTGGTGCCCGTTGCCCCAGTCACGCCAGTTGCGCCAGTCGGCCCGGTAATGCCTGTGATCCCAGTGACGCCCGTGACCCCAGTTGTGCCAGTCGCTCCAGTCGGTCCGGTTGGTCCAGTCGGTCCGGTCACACCAGTCACGCCAGTCGCCCCAGTGGCGCCAGTCGCCCCGGTGGCGCCAGTCGCCCCGGTTGCACCCGTGGCTCCTGCAACCCCAGCCCCCGTTGGTCCGGTCGGTCCTTGTGTACCGAGCTCTTCCCAAGGATTCCAAGTTGTTCCTGTATCATCGGTTGCGCTTCTTACATAAATTGTCGGGTTGCCAATGAGCAATTGTAAAATCGATGTTGTCGGTCCCGGTGTAATGATAGAAACATACAATGTCCATATTGGACTTGTAAACCCAAGTGGACCGTTCACAGGTCCGCCTGCATTCCCTTCAGAACTGTACACACCTTCCGTAATAAACGAATCTAAATCACTCCCTGAAGGCACTTCTTCATACGGAAAAGCACCGACATCCTCAGCATTTAACGTCAAACTACCATCTGGCGCGGCAGTAATCCCGTTAATATTTTCAATGCCTCCTGGAATAGCGCCAATTGTAAGGGTGACATTGCCTGCGCCATCAGAGAGGATATTATTAACGCTAATGACACTCCCTGCAGGACCAATAGCGCCGGTCGCTCCGGTTGGTCCGATGACGGTCGGTATATTTGTCGCTGCTTTCATTTTCGATTCAAGAACAATTTCTTTCTTGAAAATCGTGTCAAGCATGTCGGCAGCACTTTCGTTGATCGCTAGAATTTCTTGTAGTGTAGCTGGTGGTCCAGTAAGGCCATTCAATGTTCCAAGAGCGTATTGAATCTTCTCTCCTTCCGCATTAATAATATGCGCCAAACCCATTTCTTCCATCGCGATCGATGCGAGCAGTAAATTGACGACATCGTCGCGATCGAGGGTAATATTGGGCGTGAAATTGGGCATGTTTGGTTGAGACATGTCTTTCACCTCGCTTTTTTATTGAATCACTTATCATACAACACATTTAAAGACAAGCGATGAATAATATTAATGTATGTTTTTCTTATTTTTTTGGTGAGTGGTTGTGCCCAAATAAAAATGTCTTCTTAATGTTTTTATTCTAGATTGGAAAAGTCTTAATGACATTAAGCGGTATCTTTCATTTTCCCTCTAGTAATGATCGAGCGGTTGTATACGTAGTTGGGGAGCAGGATATGATAAAAAAGAGTTAATCCGCATCATCGCACACGATGCGGATTAACTGTGTTTACACGTAGTTTCATGTTACATATCAAGAATTTGTACCCAACGTGGGTTTCCACCAACTGTGATTGTCGCAAAGACGTTATTTGAAACTTGATCCACTAGCGATATGACATCTGGGTTGGCATTTCCGTTTGTTACATAAACGACAGAAGCAGAGAAATTGTTTAAAATGTTTGGCACCGGTAAAGAGTTGACGGCAAGTTCACGACCGTTGGTGCCAAAACCACCAATGGTTGTAATGATTGTGTTGTCATCGGCATTGATGACATAAACCCAAGCATTTGGCGCTGTTGTTGAGCGTTTTACATAAAGTCGATTCGTAAGCGTGTTAATATCGCAGCCTATTGGACCTTGCACACCAGTAATTGTGTCAATCACCGTGTTGCTTGTCGTATCAATGACAGACACTGAGTTCCCACCATTGTTGGCAACATAAGCGCGGCTGGATGCTGGGTTGACAGCAATTTGATGATCGCCAGTACCAACGGAAATGTTTTGAATCACTGTGTTAAAGGTGCCACTCGTTTCATCGCTGTCAATAACAGCAATTGAGCTAGTACCCAAGTTAGAAAAATAGACAACGTTTTGTAAAACATTCACATTTCCTTCTAATGGTTGGCTAATACCGGTGGCAATGGTTGTGACGAAGTTATTGTCGCCATCGTAGACAGAGATATTACCACTTCCAAAATTTGAAATATAAACATAGTTATTATTTGGATTGACAGCGCCTCCCCTAGGAGTAGTTCCGGCTGCTAGTGTTGCGATGACTGTATTCGTTGTTGCATCAATAACGGAAGCATTTGCACTACCTGAATTTGAGACATACACCCGATTATTAGACGGATTGACCATTCCACCCCAAGGCGAGGTTCCTACAGTAATTGTCGCGATGACTGTATTTGTTCGACCATTAATAACTGAAACGTTATTTGTGTCGCCATTTTGTGCATAAACAAATGGTGTTGTAAAACCATCTCCTGTTGGTCCCGGAGGTCCAGTCGGTCCGGTCGCCCCGGTCGGTCCGGTAATACCAGTCGCGCCAGTCGCTCCGGTCGCGCCAGTTGCCCCAGTGACACCGGTCGGTCCAGTGACACCGGTCGGTCCAGTGGCGCCGGTCGGTCCAGTGGCGCCGGTCGGTCCAGTGATGCCGGTCGGTCCAGTGACACCAGTCGGTCCAGTCGGTCCAGTCGCCCCCGTAGCGCCGGTAACGCCAGTGACGCCGGTCGGTCCAGTCGGTCCAGTCGCCCCCGTAGCGCCGGTCGGTCCAGTCGATCCAGTCGCCCCAGTCGGTCCAGTGGCGCCGGTCGATCCAGTGGCGCCAGTCGGTCCAGTGGCGCCGGTCGGTCCAGTAACGCCAGTGACACCGGTTGGTCCAGTGGCGCCAGTCGGTCCAGTGGCGCCGGTAACACCGGTCGCGCCAGTTGTGCCCGTGGTGCCCGTAGCGCCAGTGGCGCCAGTCGGTCCAGTCGGTCCGGTCGCCCCAGTCGGTCCAGTCGGTCCAGTGGCGCCGGTCGATCCAGTCGGTCCAGTGGCGCCGGTCGGTCCAGTGGCGCCCGTAGCGCCGGTCGGTCCAGTGGCGCCAGTCGGTCCAGTGGCGCCCGTAGCGCCCGTAGCACCAGTTGGTCCAGTGGCGCCCGTAGCGCCAGTCGGTCCAGTGGCGCCAGTCGGTCCAGTGGCGCCCGTAGCGCCCGTGGCCCCCGTAGCGCCGGTGACCCCAGCCCCGGTCGGTCCGGTCGGTCCTTGTGTACCGAGCGCTTCCCAAGGGTTCCAAGTTGTTCCTGTATCATCGGTTGCACTTCGTACATAAATCGTTGGGTTGCCAATAAGCAATTGTAAGATGGATGTGGTCGGTCCCGGCGTAATGACAGAGACATACAATGTCCATATCGGGCTTGTAAACCCAAGTGGACCGTTCACAGGTCCGCCAGCATTCCCTTCAGAACTGTACACACCCTCGGTAATAAACGAATCTAGGTCACTACCGGATGGCACTTCTTCGTAAGGAAAAGCACCGACATCTTCCGCATTTAAAGTCAAACTACCATCTGGTGCAGCTGTGATGCCGTTAATGTTTTCAATGCCGCCGGGAATATCGCCAATGGTGAGAATGACATTGCCACCGGCATCGGGAAGGATGTTGTTGACAGCGACAACATCTCCTGCGGGTCCCGTTGCCCCGGTCGCCCCAGTCGGTCCAATCATTGTTGGAATGTTCGCAGCTGCTTTCATTTTCGACTCAAGAATAATTTCTTTCTTGAAAATCGTGTCAAGCATGTCAGCAGCACTTTCGTTGACAGATAATATTTCTTGTAATGTTGCAGGTGGACCAGTGAGGCCATTCAATGTCCCTAAGGCGTACTGAATTTTCTCTCCTTCCGCATTAATAATATGCGCCAAGCCCATTTCCTCCATCGCGATTGATGCGAGCAGTAAATTGACGACATCGTCGCGATCGAGGGTAATATCGGGCGTGAAATTGGGCATGTTTGGTTGGCTCATTTTCTTTCCCTCCATTAAAATAAATTAGATGACTGAATAAGTGACGGCTACTCTATTTGTATGTGCTTTTTTTCTTTTGGTGAGCCATTGTGCCCATCTTGTCGTAGAAGGGCAATCCTTCCTTGTTCGCCGGGTCCCTTTGCACATATGCCCATACATTGCATAAGATAAAGTGTTTAAGAAATGTTTTAAAGAAAGGCAGGAGGTGTGCCATGTTAACCGGCATGCATGTGGTCATGGTTGGTGGTGACGCACGGCAGTTAGAAATCATCCGCAATTTATCAGCGCTCGATGCAAAAATCTCGCTCGTTGGGTTTGAACAGTTAGACGACGGATTCATTGGTGCAAGTAAGCAGACAATGACAGAAATTGATTGGGGTACTGTCGATGCGGTGCTATTACCTGTAGGTGGGATGGCTAGTGACGGGACGATTAGCAGCATTTTTGCAGATAAACCATTAAAACTTGGGGCGAGACAATTGAATGAAACATCTGACCAATGCCCAATTTACACAGGTATTACTTCGAAACGATTGGATAAATTGGCAAACGATACTTCATGTAAAGTCGTTGTGCTTATGAACCGTGATGATGTGGCAATTTATAATTCGATTCCAACCGCAGAGGGCGCAGTCATGCTGTCGATCCAGCATACTGACTATACGATACATCATGCAAATGTGGCGGTATTAGGTTTTGGAAGGGTGGGTATGACGGTAGCGCGTACATTTCATGCGCTAGGTGCCCATGTAAAAGTAGGTGCGAGAGACGGCGCCCATTTGGCGCGGGCAACAGAGATGGGGCTAGAAACATTCCCGATGCAACAAGTGAAAGAGGCGCTTTGTGATATTGATATCGTCATTAATACGATTCCGGCAAAAGTTGTGACAGCACGGGTGTTGGCAGAAATGCCGCAACATGCCTTTGTGCTTGATTTGGCATCACGACCAGGAGGCGTTGACTTTTCTTATGCCGAAAAGCGCGGTTTAAAGGCCATGCTTGCACCAGGATTACCAGGGATGGTGGCGCCAAAGACAGCGGGAAAAATTTTAGCGAATGTCATTGCAGATTTATTGCTTGAACAAGCGAATGGGTGAAGGGGGGATAGCGATGTTGTCAGGAAAACATATCGGATTCGGTTTAACGGGTTCACATTGTACGTACGAGGCGGTGTATCCGCAAATTGAAAAACTTGTAAAGATGGGTGCGAAAGTGACACCATTTTTAACGTATACCGTTGCCAACACAGATACAAAATTTGGCGATAGTGCCGATTGGCTTGCTCGCCTGCAGAAGATCACAAGTGAACCTTTTGTGAATTCAATGGTGAAAGCAGAACCGTTTGGACCAAAAACACCGCTCGATCTTATGATTATTGCGCCAATGACGGGAAATTCGATTTCAAAATTCGCAAACGCGATGACCGATTCTCCTGTGCTGATGGGCGCAAAGGCAACACTACGTAATGGTAAGCCCGTTTTGCTAGGTATTTCAACAAATGATGGGCTCGGTTTAAATGGGGTAAATATTATGCGGTTAATGGCGACAAAAAATATTTACTTTATTCCTTATGGGCAAGATGACCCAGAAAAAAAACCGAATTCACTCGTGGCGCATATGGATCAGCTTATTCCCGCAGCAGAAGCGGCTTTACATGGTAAGCAGTATCAGCCTGTTCTCATAGAAAACAAGTAAAATAGGCTAGGAACAGTTGCACATCCGTGCGAAATCCCGTAAAGTTTAGTAGAATAGAGAAGACAAAAGAAGTGTGCTGAACTTTAAGGGAGGAATCGGAGATCATGGAACAACAAAGGTATCATATGGCCGTTGTCGGTGCAACCGGTGCCGTGGGTGAACAAATTTTACACATATTAGAAGAACGTCAATTCCCGATTGCAACATTGAAATTACTATCATCGAAGCGGTCTGCCGGAAAGCGTGTGTTGTTTAAAGGGGAGCCATATATCGTCGAAGAAGCAACACCAAATGTGTTTGACGGCGTTGACATTGCAATCTTTTCTGCTGGTGGGAGCGTATCAAAAGCGCTTGTGCCTGAAGCTGTCCAACGTGGCGTTGTTTGTGTTGATAATACGAGTGCATTTCGGATGACAGAAGGTGTGCCGCTCGTTGTGCCAGAAGTGAATGAATCGGATTTGGCACAGCATCAAGGGATTATTGCCAACCCAAACTGTTCAACGATCCAAATGGTGGTCGCGTTAGAACCCATTCGCAAGCAATTAGGACTGAAAAAAATCATTGTGTCCACATATCAAGCCGTTTCCGGTGCAGGACTTGCCGCAGTTGAGGAAATGCGTGAACAAACACGGGCATTATTAAATAACGAGCAACCAGAAGCGGCAGTTTTACCTGTCGGCTCAGAAAAAAAGCATTATCCCATTGCTTTTAATGCGATTCCACAAATTGATGTATTCCAAGAGAACGGGTATACATTTGAGGAAATGAAAATGATTCAAGAGACGAAGAAAATTATGCATATGCCAACTTTAGAAGTGGCAGCAACGTGTGTACGTTTGCCAATTGAGACAGGGCACTCAGAGTCCATTTATTTCGAGACGGAAACGGGCGGGGCAAGTGTACAGGAGATGAAAGAACTGCTTGCAAGCGCGCCGGGTGTGACTGTACAAGATGAACCAAGTGCACAAGTGTACCCGATGGCGACGACTTCTGTTGGGCAAAAAGATGTATTTGTTGGTCGTATTCGTCGCGATTTAGATAGAGACAATGGTTATCATGCTTGGGTTGTATCAGACAACTTAGTGAAAGGTGCGGCTTGGAATTCTGTGCAAATTGCCGAATCGCTCGCACGTCTTCAGCTTGTCCGGAAGACGGGTGCAGTCCAATGAAGTTAGTTGTACAAAAGTTCGGTGGCACATCAGTACAGACAGATTCGTCTCGCGGGCAAGCAGTCCGTCAAGTACAGAAGGCAATAGACAATGGTTATAAAGTGGTGGTCGTTGTTTCGGCAATGGGGCGAGAGGGGGATCCTTACGCCACAGACACGTTATGTTCTCTCGTAGATACAGCACATATTTCGGCGCGCGAACAAGACTTACTCATGTCATGTGGTGAAGTCATCTCTTCTGTCGTGTTCTCCTCATTGTTAAATCAGCATGGGATCGCATCAACTGCGATGACAGGAGCGCGAGCAGGGTTTCGCACAGATGAGACATTTACAAATGCAAAAATTATTGAAATGAAATGCGAGCATGTACGTAAGTCTCTCACAAAATATGACGTTGTTGTTGTGACGGGCTTCCAAGGTCAGTCTAAGAGCGGAGAGACAACGACGCTTGGTCGCGGCGGGAGCGATACATCCGCGACGGCACTTGGCGCAGCGTTGCGAGCGGAATGGGTTGATATTTTTACAGACGTAGAAGGTGTCATGACAGCAGACCCACGTATTGTCGAAGATGCACGCGCACTTGCGACGATGTCTTATAATGAAATTTGTAATATGGCTTACCAAGGCGCGAAAGTCATTCATCCGCGTGCAGTCGAGATTGCAATGCAAGCGAAGGTGCCAATCCGCGTACGGGCGACGAACTCTGACCGCGAAGGCACGCTCATCACGACGATGACAGGCGAGCGTGGGATGGATGTCAGTGAGCGTCCAATTACAGGGATTGCCCATGTTCCAAACGTCACACAATTGAAAGTTGCTGCCAAGGAAGGGCAATTTGACTTACAGGAGAACGTTTTTCAGTCGATGGCACGAGCGAAAATTAGTGTTGATTTTATAAATATTAGTCCGAGTGGGGTGACATACACCGTTAGTGATGATGTCGCAGACGAGGCGCTTGAGTTGCTTCACGGACTCGGTTATCAAACATCGTGCCAACGTGGCTGTGCAAAAGTATCCGCAGTTGGCGCGGGTATGAGTGGTGTCCCTGGAATCACTGCCAAGATTGTGACCGCATTAAGCGCGGAGAATATTCCAATTCTGCAATCAGCAGACTCGCATACAACAATTTGGATGCTTGTGAAAAACGAAGACATGTCACGCGCCGTCAATGCACTTCATCGGATGTTCCAATTAAGTGAAGCAAGCGTTTGAAATAAATAGGACAAAAAACACCTGCCACGAAACGACAGTTTGTGGCAGGTCGTTGTACGAAAGGAGTTTTTGAGAATGAAACCAACAGGAATGTTTGGTCCAGTGTGGACAGCGATGGTGACACCTTTTCAGCCATCGGGGGAGATTGATTTTACTGCATGTGGCGAATTGATCGATCATTTGTTAAAGACAGGAACAGATGTATTGGTTGTTGGCGGAACAACAGGAGAATCACCTGTATTATCTAATGAGGAAAAACTGGCGCTTTTTTCTTTTTGTGTCAAGCATGTTGGTGGAAAAGCGCCCGTCATTGCAGGCACCGGATCCAATGACACAAAAGGGACGATTGCGCTCACAAAAGCTGCTGAAAAAACCGGTGTGCAAGGGGCGATGCTTGTAACGCCATACTATAGCAAGCCTTCGCAAGCAGGTTTGCAGGCACATTTCACTGCCGTAGCTGAAGCGACAACACTTCCCATCATGCTCTACAATGTTCCTGGGAGAACGGGTGTGAATATGGTGGCGGAAACGACCATCGCGCTTTCGGCTGTTCCAAACATTGTCGCGGTGAAAGAGGCGAGTGGTGACCTTGCGCAAATTGAAAGCATTATAAAGCAAGTGCCTGACACATTTGCTGTGTATAGCGGTGATGACGGTTTAACATTGCCTGTGCTTGAGCTTGGTGGTGATGGCATTGTTTCTGTTGTTTCTCATGTGATTGGTGATGAGATGCAAGCATTGGTTCGTGCTTTTCACACGGGTAGGGATGAAGAAGCGCAACAATTACAAGACAACATTGTTCCAGTTGTAGAAGCATTGTTTGCCGCACCAAATCCAACATGTGTCAAATATGCGCTCAACAAACAAGGCGTCCATGTAGGAGAAGTGAAATTGCCTTTAGTCCCTGCGAATGAGCAGGAGCAAGCACTCGTGAATCAAGTTTTAGCTCATAGGTAACCATGCTTCGTTAAGGCGCAGTAAATCAGGCGATCCACAACTTTTGTGGGTGGCTTTTTTCTTTTCTAAAGATCCCCTCTTGTTTTCAACTAGAAAAATGGGGTATACTATAAGCACGTGATACGTACGGCAATGGGCAGCAGCGGCAAGCTGTCATTTTTTCATTCATAAGAGCAGTGTATCGGAACGAGATTGTGGAAGGCTGAAATGTTTCTTAGAATTTGAAATGAGCGTACGGGTGATAGGTGGCTTCTTTGAGGGAGCCGAATCGCTCAGAAGTACGAAAGTCTGTATTACGACGGATATCGTTATCAACCAGTGATGGATGATCATAAAAAAGAAAATACAACCGTTTACTATGAAAGATGAGGAATCGTAGTTGTAATAGGAGGATGAATCGTTGTCTAAGCAACATACAGAGAAAGTACGTGTCTTTGCACTCGGCGGTGTCGGCGAGATTGGAAAGAACATGTACGTAGTTGAGGTAAATGAAGATATTATTGTCATTGATGCAGGGCTAATGTTCCCTGACGATGATATGTTAGGGGTTGACATCGTCATTCCTGACGTCACGTATTTGGTAGAAAATGCTGAACGTGTACGCGCCATTATTTTGACACATGGACATGAAGACCATATCGGCGGACTGTCGTACGTGTTAAAACAAGTAAATGTCCCAGTGTATGGGACGAAGCTAACCCTTGGCTTAGTCGAGGAGAAATTGAAAGAAGCAGGCATTCATCGCGATACGACATTGCGGCTAATTGATTCAAATTCGCAAATCAAAGTTGGCGAAACGTCTGTCTCATTTTTCCGTACAAGTCATAGTATTCCTGACTGTGTCGGTGTGTGTGTGGAAACAGCACTTGGACCTGTCGTACACACAGGTGACTTCAAATTTGACCAGACACCGGTTGATGGGAAGCATGCAGAAGTCGGAAAAATGGCGATGATCGGTGAGCGTGGGGTGCTTTGCTTATTATCAGACTCTACGAATGCTGAGCGTCCGGGAACGACAAAGTCTGAGGCAGAGGTCGGTCAAGGGATTCAAGACGTATTTGCTCGCACGACCGGTCGATTAATTGTTACAGCGTTCGCGTCGAACGTGCACCGCATGCAACAAGTGATCCAAGCAACGGTACAATCGAAACGGAAATTGGCTGTTGTCGGGCGTAGCATGGTGCGTGTATTAACGATTGCGGCTGATCTTGGTTATTTGGAAGTCCCAGAAGGTTTGCTCATTGAAATTGATGAGGTGAAACGCTACAAGCCAGAGCAAGTGGTGATTTTAACAACTGGAAGTCAAGGAGAACCGATGTCTGCATTAACGCGGATGGCGCGTGGTGCGCACCGTTCGATTACGTTAACGCATGAAGATACGGTCGTCATTGCTGCTTCAGCCATTCCAGGGAATGAAAAAAGTGTATCGGCAGTGATTGATCAATTGCATCGTCTTGGTGCAGATGTCGTTTATGGTAATCAATCCGTTCACGCATCAGGTCATGGCTCTCAAGAAGAATTAAAGCTCATGCTCAATTTAATGCGCCCTAAGTACTTTTTACCGATTCACGGTGAAATTCGTATGCAACATGCACACCGGTCGCTTGCAACGAGTGTTGGGATTGCTGAAAATGATGTTTACATCATTGAAAAAGGTGAGGTTGTTGAGTTTACGCAAAACGGCGCCCGTCTTGCTGGGAAAGTCCCGTCAGGTCATGTATTAATTGACGGGCTTGGTGTAGGTGATGTTGGCAATATCGTTTTACGTGATCGACGCTTATTATCAAAAGATGGGATTCTCGTCGTTGTGGTGACACTTAATAAGAAACAAGGAATCATTGTTTCAGGTCCGAATGTCATCTCACGTGGATTTGTGTATGTACGCGAATCTGAAGAGTTGTTAGAGCAGGCAAACCATTTGGTTACCTCTATTTTACAAAAATGTATGGCAGAGAAAAAACATGATTGGGCTGGTTTAAAGAGCAGTGTTCGAGATGGTTTAAGTCGGTTCTTATTTGAAAAGACGAAGCGCCGTCCAATGATTTTACCAATCATGATGGAAGTATAATGAATGCTCCGTGTTGATCACAAATGTGGTTGGCACGGAGCTTTTTACATGTGCGCGGATATTCTTTTTTTGGCGGATCATACTACATATAGATTGTCGGGATTGTGAGGAACAGAAGTCGACTGCACGAGGAGTCGGAATGATGGCAACGGAATTCCAAATGCTGGAATGGATGGAGTGTGTGAACATGGCGCAAAATGAACAGCCCACAACAGAACCAAAGGTGGAAAAACCTGAAGAAAAAAGTACGTTAGTCGATAAACTGCAACAATTAGGACAAACAAATGTCCCTGATATGGGTTCATCCAACATTCACTGCTTAACCATTATTGGACAAATTGAAGGGCATATGCAGTTGCCGCCACAAAATAAGACGAGTAAATATGAACACATTATCCCGCAACTTGTGGCAGTCGAGCAAAACAAGAAGATGGAAGGTCTTTTAATTATTTTAAATACAGTTGGTGGTGATGTGGAGGCCGGGTTGGCGTTGGCAGAAATGATCGCGTCTTTGTCTAAACCGACAGTCACACTCGTGCTTGGTGGTGGACATTCAATTGGTGTACCGATCGCGACAGCTGCAGATCATTCTTTTATCGCAAACACAGCGACGATGACGATTCATCCTGTCCGACTGACAGGAATGGTCATCGGTGTCCCGCAAACGTTTGAGTATTTGGATAAGATGCAAGAACGAGTGATTCAATTTGTGACGACACACTCGAATATTTCAGAAGAGAAGTTTAAAGAGTTAATGTTTTCAAAAGGGAATTTGACACGTGATATTGGCACAAATGTGATCGGGACAGATGCGGTTCAGTATGGATTAATTAATGAAGTCGGTGGGGTTGGACAAGCGTTGAAAAAATTGAATGCACTGATAGAAGAACAACGGAGTGAACAGGAGGCGCATGAATGATTTTATATACACATGTACCACTAGAACATATTTTCCCAGAAGATGCCAGCGCATATCAGTCGCAAATGACGATCTCATGTCCGGAAGGTCATCTCATCGTTGAACAAATCGATGGTGGTGACTGGCGCATTGTTCGGCTTTTATCGAGTGATCCAAATGCATTTTTGAATCCAGCATATGAGCCGGGGATGGTTTTAAGGGCGGGACCGGTGTTGAGGTGAGAAAGAAAATAAGAAAAAGCTGTCCGAAGTTGAAATATAAATTTTTGGACAGCTTTTTCTTACTTTATGAGGTTTATTTTTGCTCTTAGATAAATAACGTTCACTTTACTCATCTGCAATCGTGTAAACTAAACTACGTGATAAATGGATCAACAGCAGTCCAGAACGGTCCGCCACTATCCCCGCTTCCAGTCATTGCTGTCTGGATGCGATCAAAAAATTGGTGTGTAACTTGGTCTACGACGCCAACACTATTCCCATTAGTTCCTTGATATATCCCTGTATAAACAAGCTTGGTTTGAACGGTTCCGCCAAAAAGAATGATATAAGGGTTAAGAGATATCCCATCATTACCACTACCGCCAACGACTGGCTGTGATACTAGTGTAAAGGTTTCTCCATCAAATACAGAAATGTTGGAGACATTGTGTTCTGAGACATAAAATAGATTATCTATTAAATTTCCTGTAATATTGGTAGGATTAGCCACACCAGAAATAACTGTAACTGTAGTCACTGCATTAATGTCGGATACATCCATCACATACACCAGGTTAGGACCAAATCCAGATATCCACAATCTTTTACGTAACGGATCAACGAAGTTTCCAGATACTTGACCTGTCAATGTAATTGTAGTCGTTATTGTATCACTAGCTCCATCAATAACTGTAACATTTGAACTTCCGTCATTGGAGACATAAATAAGGTTTGTTAATGGATCAATCGTTACATGAATCGGTCGAGTTCCACAAGTAATCGTTGAGACTGTATTTTGTTCAACATCGATGACCCAGGCATTAGTAGATCCGACCGCCCAGTTTGCAACATACACCTTATTTGTGAAGGGGTTCACATCTACTCCTCGTGGTGAACCACCTACTGTGTATGTTGCGACAAGTTGATTTGTTAACGTGTCAATCGCATTTACGACGCCGTTGCTTGGCTGCCCATGTGAGAAATAAACACGGTGATGAAGTGGATCTGCAACGCCCCCTGACCATTGGGCGATAGCGGTATTAACAGTAATTGTAGCGACAATCTGATGAGTCAACGTGTTAATTGCATTCACCCACGTATTTCCTCCTATATAAAGCATCGCGGGTTGTAATGCTCCGGGAGGTCCAGTGACGCCAGTAGGTCCAGTGGCTCCAGTAGGTCCAGTGGCGCCAGTAACGCCAGTGGCGCCAGTAGGTCCAGTGGCGCCAGTAACGCCAGTGACGCCCGTAGGTCCAGTGGCGCCAGTAGGTCCAGTGGCGCCAGTAGGTCCAGTGGCTCCAGTAACGCCAGTGACGCCAGTAGGTCCAGTGGCTCCAGTAACGCCAGTGACGCCAGTAGGTCCAGTGGCTCCAGTAACGCCAGTGACGCCAGTAGGTCCAGTGGCGCCAGTAACGCCAGTAGCGCCAGTAGCGCCAGTGACGCCAGTAGGTCCAGTGGCTCCAGTAACGCCAGTCGCCCCTGTGGCACCTGTGACGCCGGTAGGTCCAGTAACGCCAGTGGCTCCAGTCACTCCCGTAACGCCAGTCGGTCCGGTCATGCCAGTCACCCCCGTAGCGCCAGTAGCGCCAGTGGCACCTGTGACGCCGGTAGGTCCAGTAACGCCAGTCGGTCCGGTCATGCCAGTAACGCCAGTAGCGCCAGTAGCGCCAGTGGCCCCCGTAGCGCCAGTCGCCCCTGTGGCACCTGTGACGCCAGTAACACCAGTAGCCCCGGTCGCCCCGGTCGCGCCAGTGGCTCCAGTAACGCCGGTCGCCCCAGTAACGCCGGTAGCGCCCGTAGCGCCAGTAACGCCAGTAGCCCCGGTCACGCCAGTAGCGCCGGTAGCGCCCGTTACCCCAGCCCCCGTTGGTCCGGTCGGTCCTTGTGTACCGAGCTCTTCCCAAGGATTCCAAGTTGTTCCTGTATCATCGGTTGCGCTTCTTACATAAATTGTCGGGTTGCCAATGAGCAATTGTAAAATAGATGTTGTCGGTCCCGGTGTAATGATAGAAACATACAATGTCCATATTGGACTTGTAAACCCAAGTGGACCATTCACAGGTCCCCCTGCATTCCCTTCAGAACTGTATACCCCTGCGGTAATAAACGAATCTAAATCACTCCCAGAAGGCACTTCATCATACGGAAAAGCGCCGACATCCTCAGCGTCTAGTGTTAAACTGCCATCAGGCGCGGCAGTAATGCCGTTGATGTTTTCAATGCCTCCTGGAATGTCGCCAATGGTGAAGACGACATTGCCTGAGCCATCAGGAAGGATGTTGTTCACACTTGTTACACTTCCAGCTGGACCCGTCGCGCCAGTCGCACCCGTCGGTCCGATCAACGTAGGAATGTTTGTCGCTGCTTTCATTTTTGATTCAAGGATAATTTCTTTCTTGAAAATCGTGTCGAGCATGTCCGCAGCACTTTCGTTGATCGACAAAATTTCCTGTAGTGTTGCAGGGGGTCCAGTGAGACCGTTTAATGTCCCTAAGGCATATTGAATCTTCTCTCCTTCCGCATTAATAATGTGTGCTAAGCCCATTTCCTCCATCGCAATCGATGCGAGTAGTAAGTTGACAACATCATCACGGTCGAGGGTAATATTGGGCGTGAAATTTGGCATGTTTGGTTGAGACACTTGAATCATTCCCTTCTTAATGTGATTGGAATACTCTTTCATAATAGTGTATGTTTTTTTTTTTTTTGGTTCGGGCTTTAAGGCATGAGGGCAGGAATAAAGAGGATAATGGATGTATAACTACTTTGGAAGAGCTGGAACGGGTAGGAGGTTAGTAGGAAGCAGATTCAATTTTTGTGCTGGATTTTTGCTAAGAAATGAAAATTGGCGAACCGCTATGGCTCGCCAATTTTCTCATTTTATCGGACTTCATTTGTTGCGAAGAAAGGCACAATCGCTTTGTCTGGGACAGCTTCAACCGTTTCATACTGATACGTCGGCTGCCTCGTTTTATCAATTAATACAGCACGCACGCCTTCGTAAAAGTCTGGACACGTTAAAAATTGGAGTGCGAGCTGAATGTCATTTGCATACGTCTCTTTTAACGTTGTGTGCGCTGACTGTTGTAAATGCGCAAGGGTCACTTTTAATGAAAGTGGTGACAATTGACGAAGTGTGTTTGCTGTTTCCTTTGCAAAGTCGGTGTCGCTTGCTTCTAATGAGTGAATGATGCCTTCCATTGTCTCATGAGAGAAGTGTTGGTCGATTTCTGATTGCCATTTACTTAATTTGCTTTCAGGTGGCGCTGTTTCATGAATAGAAATGAGTTCATCCACATCGTTTTCTGGATTAGGCGTGTGAATCCAATCATAGGCAAGCAAGGTTTCTTTCAGTTTCGAGAGGACATCCGCTTTGACATAATGATCAGCCGCACCTAGAAGCATCGCGTCTTCTCCGCGGATGACGGCGGCCGTTAGCGCAGCGTAGCGTCCTGCATAGCCAGGTGACTGGTTGAGAAAGTGACACGCACCGACGTCAGGGAAGAAGCTAATGTTCATTTCTGGCATGGACCATTTTGTTTGATCGGTGACAATCCGGTGGCTCGCGCCGTAAGAGAGACCAACACCGCCGCCCATGACAATGCCATCTAGTAAAGCAATGATTGGTTTTTCAAATGTCGCGATAAGGAGGTCTAGTTCATACTCCAATGTGAAAAATTGTTTGGCAGCGGCAATGCCATTTTCATGTTCTCGCGCTTGATACAATGTTTTAATATCGCCACCAGCACAAAATGCTTTTTCGCCCGCACCTTCAAGGATGATGATATGAACATCAGGGTCATGGTGCCATGACTTTAATGTCGTCAACATGCTTTCGATCATATCATAAGAAAGTGCGTTTAATGCTTTCTCTCGTGCCAATGTTATGCGACCGACCCCAGTGTTTGTTTTTTCAATGATTACGTTGTTCGTCATCGGTTCACCTCATCTAAAATATAAAAGTAATCGTTTACATCTTTATTGTGCCGTATTGTGAGGGGGGATTGCAACTATCATGACTCATTCTTCCCATTTGATCAGACGAGGGTGGGTGTCAAGGATGCTGTGATATTGTTCAAGCACACCATATGTGCCATCTGGATCGTGTTGCAAATAGCGTTCATATTTTTTGATGCGATCGGCTTCTTTCGCCCAGCCAAAATGTTTCAGTCGCAACGATGATTTGTATATACGCGAGTCGAGGACATTTTTAGGAAATCGCCCACAATGGAGTGGTGTTTCATGCCATGTATCATATCTGCTCGGGTCATATTTGACTAAAAAAGGACGATAAGTGAGGTGGGCACACCAAAACGGGTCTTCACGATAATGGGTGTCATCCCAAAAATCATACAGTCGAAAACAAATTGTGTCATAGTCATCGGTTTCAATAAGTGCGTGTATGTGGTTTTTGAAACGTGATTCAAACATTTCATCTGCATCGACGTTTAAAATCCAGCCGGGATCAGTTTTAATCGTTTCATGCCACTGTTGTTTCCGTAAGTTGATTTCATTTTCAAACGCCGAGACGTTGTTTTGGACGAGGTAGAGTGGGATACCTTGTAATACGTCTTGGCAAATTGCAACACTGTCATCATCACTTCCATCATCAATGATGACAGCCGCATCAATATATTGTTTATGTTCTTCTAGCACTCGTTGTAAATAACGATCGGCTTCATTTTTCATGACCATTGAGAGGGTCAATTTCTGTTTTCGGTTGTTTGTCTGTATGGTGGGTGCTTGATGCGTTTGTTCAAAAACAGGCTGCGCTTCTTCTTTCAAACCACATGCTTTTTTAAAACGTGTCACACCCGCTAAGTCTGCTTCTCTATAAATGTGGTAAGCCGGGTAATGTGTATCTACAAACAACGGGAAACCAAGCGCGACGGCGCGTACACAAAAATGACGATCTTCTCCAAGTAAGGAGAGGTTGTGAATATCGTTGAAATTGACACCGGCAGTGAGTGCTTTGTTGCTTATTAAGGTGCAAGCGCCTAAGCCGCCCACTTCATATAGACCGGGTTTTTTCAGTTGTTTCAAAAAGGAGAGGTTTCGCTGTGACTCTTCGCTTGCGGACAGTTCTTCCCCTTCTTCACGACGGAATAAGTCGTATTGGTTGCACATCCATACTTGTGGGAGCGGGATGGATTCCGGCTGCCACTGTGTCCAATACACTTCACAGACGATGTCTTTTTCCGTTTGGACTAAGTGTTCAATGGTGTGAGGATGGATGAGGACGTCGGAGTCAATAAGGAATAAGTAGTCATAATCTTTTTCTATTGCGTATTGGATCATATCGTTTTTAAAGGTGGCAACTTTTTTTACTAAAGAGACGTCCCAACCGTGTGTCATGTCATCTTTATGGTAAGGCATCGTCTTTGGATAAGTTGAAGGACGGACAATACATCGTGCGGTTTTCTTTGCGAATGTTTGTAGTCGTGCACGCGATGTATGATCGTCATTGTCATCAAGAAACAAATAATCAATGCTTATTGTCTCTTGTTCGATGTGGGAAAGCATATCTAAAAAAGGACGTAAAATTTGTGGGGTTTGATTGACTGGACTTCCGATGAGCACACGCATTTGTTTTTTCATCCGTCGATCCTCCTCGTTGAGAGACGCGCTATATTTATCGTATGAGTCGATTTTTGGGAAGATGCGTGAATGTTTCCGTTTGTGCTGGGTGGCTAAATTGGCGCATAGATTAATGATAGATCGATAAGAGGTGATCATATGAAGCGACGATTAAAAGTGATGACCGTTTTCGGGACAAGACCAGAAGCGATTAAAATGGTACCAGTGATTGCTGCATTGAAGGAGGATGTCGGGTCATTTCATACAACGGTGGTGGTCACCGGTCAACATCGGCACATGCTTGATCAAGTGTTGACAACGTTTCAAATAAAGCCGGATTGTGATCTGGCGGTGATGCAGACAGGGCAAGACTTGACCAATTTAACAGCGCTTATTTTACAAGGAATGCAGCGTGTGTTTCAAACAGAAAGACCAGATATTGTGCTCGTTCAAGGAGATACGACAACAACATTTGCAGCAAGTTTAGCGGCATTTTATGAGAAAATCGCTATCGGTCATATTGAAGCTGGCTTACGAACAGATAGGAAGTACGCCCCATTCCCAGAAGAGATGAATCGGCAAATGACGAGTGTGCTTGCAGACATTCATTTTGCGCCGACGAAGAGAGCGGCAGCGCACTTAGAGATTGGAAATAGACGGAAAGATTCGATCGTCGTGACGGGAAACACAGCGATTGACACGCTGAAGTTGACGGTGAGAGGAGATTACACGCATCCATTATTGCAAAAAATAGGTGACAATCGATTTTTACTGTTAACGGTTCACCGAAGAGAAAACATCGGGGAGCCATTACAACGTATTTTTCGGGCGATGAAAGAGATTGTGATGATGGATCGTCATGTACATGTCGTTTGTCCGCTCCACTTGAATCCACTTGTTCGTAAGCAGGCGGATGCGATGTTACGAGGGGTTGAGCGGATTCATTTAATTGAACCGTTGAGTGTACGTGACTTCCATAATTTCATGGCAAAAGCGGATGCAATTTTGACAGACTCTGGCGGTGTACAAGAGGAGGCACCGTCACTTGGTGTGCCTGTGCTTGTTTTGCGTGATGTGACGGAAAGAGTAGAAGGGGTGGAAGTGGGCGCGTTGAAATTAGTTGGCACCGAGGAGGCACGCATTGTTGAAATGGCGAGCGCGCTGCTGAATAAGCACGCAGTTTACGAAAAGATGCGTCAAGTGCGCCACCCCTACGGTGATGGCACAGCAGCGCACCGTATCGCTAAAGCGCTTTTACAGCGCTATGATTGGTGGATTTGAAAAGTGTCTTGCAATGCTTTTCGTTATCGTGTATAATAGATTAAATACCATATAGAAAGTAAACTTCTTTTTTCTACTCCACATTGGAAGTAGATGCCTTCCTTTGATTTAAATCCCCCTAAATGATGAGTAAGATAAGATTGTAGGAAAAAGACTTTTTGTAACACAATTCACACTGGCACGGCTTCGGAGCCGTAAGGACGATTGAGAGGTAGGGCTTTCGTTGTTTTGTACGCAAGAACTTCCATGACGTTTGCTTTCGTCTCTTCGAAAAAACGGAACTTAGAAGAGTAAATATAAAATAAGCTGCTGGCACAATGCTGGCAGCTTTTTCACTTGCTTTTACAACGGAAGTCATGATATGATGACAGTACATACACGAACATTGTGTCAATTTTTGTTGAAATGATTGTGCGTATGTTCGGTATAAGTAAATTGACAACTTCATACAAAATAACTTCGGGGCAGGGTGAAATTCCCTACCGGCGGTGATGAGGGAGTGTCCCTCTCAGTCCGTGACCCGTGCTTGCTTCACGCAAGCCGGTGGATCTGGTGTAACTCCAGAGCCGACAGTGAGAGTCTGGATGGGAGAAGTTGTGAGCACACATGTTTATTTGGTGTGCGCGGTTTATGAAAAAATATTTTCTAAACGTTTATTTGTCTTGCCCTGGAAGGAAAGTTCTTTCAGGGTTTTATTGTGTTTTTAAGTTGTGGCGAGGGGGAATCACAGTGTTTACAGGCATTATTGAAGAGATTGGCACGGTCAAGCAGTTACACCAGACCGGTCAAGCCCTGCGCTTGGTGATTGGTTGTCAAAAAGTATTAACAGATGTAAATCTAGGCGATAGCATCGCGGTGAATGGGGTGTGTTTAACGGTTACATCCTATGATTCATCTTCGTTTACAGCCGATGTGATGCCGGAGACGGTGCAAGCAACAACACTTTCACATCTCGTTCGCGGATCGGCGGTCAATTTAGAACGGGCAATGCTTGCGTCTAGTCGGTTTGGTGGGCATATCGTTTCTGGGCATGTCGATGGTGTTGGTCAAGTTGTCCGGCGCACGCCTGCTCATAATGCCGTTTACTTCGAGGTGAGCGCAGCACCAGCATTGATTCATTACATCGTCAAAAAAGGGTCGGTTGCAATGGACGGGACGAGTTTAACGGTGTTTGCGGTGTCAGAAACGACGTTTACCGTCTCGATTATCCCACATACATTAACCGAAACGATCATCGGTATGAAACAAGCGGGTGATCCTGTGAATATTGAGTGTGATATGATCGGAAAATATGTAGAGAAGATGTTGCAACCAAAGGAAGGCAATCGTTCCACATCTCTTTCGCAGTTGCTTGAAGAGAACGGATTTTATGGAAGTTAATAAGGAGGCGAGCCGATGTTTGATACAATTGAAAAAGCACTCACAGTATTAAAAGCAGGTGGCATGATCATCGTTTGTGATGACGAAGATCGTGAAAATGAAGGTGACCTTTTAGCACTGGCTGAATATACGACAGCTGAAACGATCAATTTTATGGCGACGCATGCACGTGGTTTAATTTGTGTGCCATTGACGGAAGAGCGGGCTGCGGCGCTTGATCTCGGGCCGATGGTGACAAATAATACTGATCCACATGGGACCGCGTTTACGGTGAGCGTGGACCATGCAAGTTCGACGACAGGGATTTCTGCGCATGAGCGGGCAGTTACGGTACGTGCGCTTGTTGATACGCATGTACTCGGTGACGATTTCAAAAGACCAGGGCACATTTTTCCTTTAGTCGCAAAAGCAGGTGGTGTATTGCGCCGGGCTGGGCATACAGAAGCAGCGGTGGACTTAGCAAAACTAGTAGGTGCGAAGCCGGCAGGTGTCATCTGTGAAGTGATGAATGAGGACGGAACGATGGCGCGCGTGCCGGAATTACGCAAATTAGCGGATAAGCACGACTTACCAATGATCACAATTAAAGATTTGATTCATTATCGCCGGCAAAAAGAAACGTTCATTCAGCGCGAAGTCGATATTAGCTTGCCGACAGAATTTGGTGATTTCCGGGCGATTGGTTATACGAATGAATTGGACGGAAAAGAAAGTGTCGCGCTCGTCAAAGGAGACATTGGGACTGGCGAACCGGTGCTGGTACGGGTGCATTCTGAATGCTTGACAGGTGATGTCTTTGGCTCGAAGCGCTGTGATTGTGGACCGCAACTCCATGCCGCGCTGGCGCAAATTGACGCGGCTGGGCGTGGCGTCTTGCTTTACATGCGCCAAGAAGGACGCGGGATTGGCTTGATGAATAAGCTTAAAGCCTACAAGCTGCAAGAAGAAGGCTATGATACCGTTGAAGCGAATGAGCGCTTAGGGTTCCCGCCTGACTTGCGCGATTACGGGATTGGGGCGCAAATTCTTCGTGATTTAGGTGTGAAAAAGATGCGCTTACTAACGAATAACCCGCGTAAAATTGCCGGTCTAGAAGGATATGAGTTAGAAGTCGTTGAGCGGGTGCCGTTGCAATTTGCGCCAGTGAAGGAAAATGAGCACTATTTAAAAACAAAAACAGAAAAACTTGGGCATATGCTTCAGTTTTAAGAGGAGACGGGACAAATGGGAAACGTATATGAAGGACAATTAGTCGCAACAGGATTGAAAGTAGGCATCGTCGTTGGACGTTTTAATGAATTTATTACGAGTAAACTATTAGGCGGTGCTGAAGACGCGTTGAAGCGCCACGGGGCAGAAAGTGCGGATGTGGCATGGGTACCTGGCGCATTTGAAATTCCATTTGCGGCAAAAAAGATGGCCGAGAGTGGAAAATACGATGCGGTCATTACACTTGGAACAGTGATACGAGGCTCAACGCCACACTTTGATTATGTTTGTAATGAAGTGGCCAAAGGTGTATCGTCGTTGTCGCTCACTTCAGGTATCCCGGTCATCTTCGGTGTACTTACGACCGATACGATCGAACAAGCTGTAGAGCGCGCCGGAACAAAAGCCGGCAACAAAGGTTGGGAAGCGGCAACAGCAGCAATCGAAATGGCTAACTTGGCAAAATCACTTGCTGAATAAGGGTATATACGAAGAGGAGCGCAGTTCACATGGATGCATGTGGATGGCGCTTTTTTTTGTGAAATTAATGATTGACAACGGCAGTAAAGCTTGATATTATTGCACAAAGGAAATAAAGTTTCCTTAAGGCAATAAAAGGGGATCTAAATAAGCCTAGGTTCTCTTCCTCCTGGTAAAAAGGCCGTGCGCTTGCGTGCGGCTTTTTGCACGTAGTCTTCGGACGAAAATTTTAGCCCCTGACCACTCATTTCTGGTATGATATAATGACCGATAGTAAAGAGGAGAATGATGGTGATGGCATGGATACATACCAGGTGAAAGTGGACTCCTTTGAAGGACCGCTTGATTTGTTGTTGCATTTAATATCGCAAGCGGAAGTTGACATTTATGACATTCCGGTGGCGCGCATTACTGATCAATACTTGCAGTATGTTCATGCGATGCAACGGTTGGAACTCGATGTCGTAAGTGAATATTTGGTGATGGCGGCGACACTGATTCATATGAAAAGCCAACTATTGTTGCCGAAACGAGAAGAAGTGTTGTTTGACGGAGAAGATTGGGTGGAAGAAGATCCGCGTGATGCATTGGTAGAGCAATTACTGGAATATCGTACGTTAAAAGAGGCAGCCAAATCATTGCAACAGACGGCGCAGGAACGAGACATTGTTTATACGCGCCCGCCGGAGTCGCTGGATGAATTTTTAAATGAAGAAGAGAAATGTGCCTTACAAATTGGCGATGTCGGTGTCGCGGACATGGTCCGTGCATTTCAACAAATGTTGGCGCGACAGCGTGTGCGAGCACCGAAGTTAAAAGTAATTCAGCGTGAAGTCGTGTCGGTAGAAGCGCGTATGGAGGAGATTGCTACGCAGCTCAAGGCATGCTCGGGACGAACTGCCTTTGAAACATTGCTCGCATCAGGTGATCGCGCCGATATCGTCGTGACATTTTTGGCGTTGTTGGAGTTAATGAAAACACGGGTTGTTCGCTGTGTGCAAGAAAGGAATTTTACAGATATGGTGATTTACATAAGGGATGAGGCAGCTTATGCAG
The DNA here is from genome assembly GCF_900096965.1 of Shouchella lonarensis. Taxonomy (GTDB): domain Bacteria; phylum Bacillota; class Bacilli; order Bacillales; family Bacillaceae_D; genus Shouchella; species Shouchella lonarensis. Next base: position 75,754 of record NZ_FMYM01000003.1, read on the forward strand.
ACTGATCTATTGGCGCAGGTGGAAGGGCTCTTATTTGTAAGCGGAGAGGAAGGGCTGTCCGTAAAAGAAATGGTAACGTTGCTTAACTGCCCGGAAGTGGAAATAGATGCCGCATTAATCGTACTTTCTGGAAGGATGGCACAAGACGACCGCGGGATCCGCCTCGCCCGTTTAGGGGACCGGTACCGTCTGACGACAAAAGCACAGCACGCACATCTTTATAAAGACTTGGCTGCTTCGCCTATTCGTAGCCAATTATCGCGGGCGGCATTAGAAGTGTTAGCGATGGTTGCTTACCATGAGCCAATTACTCGCGTTGAAATTGACGAAGTACGTGGGGTCAATTCGGAGAGAGTGATCACTTCACTTGTGACAAAGCAATTAATTGAGACATGCGGCCGTGCGGAAGGGCCAGGACGGGCATTACTGTACCGAACGACGCCGGCGTTTCTCGACCATTTCGGATTGGAAACGCGCGCTGATTTGCCACCGCTCGAGTCGTTTGCACTGTTTGAAGAGGAAGAAGATGACGCGCTATTTCATGAAGGGGAGCTTTTGGAAGAGGAGCGCTCATCATGAGTCGGCGGTATCATCTAAGAGAGAGATTACGGGGGAGAGATTATGACTGTACGTGGGAAAAGTATCAACTTGTTTTTAATGGATGGTCATGCGAATGGGCGGGTGAAATGCACGCTTGCGAATTGGACTGGCGTCGTTTATAAAATTCCGCGCACTGAGCTTGAGAAGTGCAAAGAGCGTGAGCATCTTTCTCAAAGCGGCGTTTATTTTCTGTTTGGTACGTCTGATCAAACAGAGGAAAATGTCGTTTACATCGGTCAAGCGGGTGTGCGAAAAAATGGTGAAGGCATTCTTAGTCGTTTGCAGGAGCACAAACGCAATCCTGAAAAGGGATACTGGACAGAGGTAGTCGTGTTCACTACATCGAATAATTCCTTCGGTCCAACTGAAATCAGTTATCTCGAAAACCGCTTTTGTTCTATGGCCGTAAAGGCACAACGGTATGAAGTTAAAAATGGTAATGAACCTACTCCCGGTAACATTACCGAGGAGAAGGAAAGTGAACTTGAGGCATTCATCGATTACGCAAAAATTATCATGGGCACATTGGGGCATCAAGTGTTTGAGCCGAAACGGGTAACAAGCGACAACTTAAAGTTATATCTTACATGGGGAGTCGACCAGGAATTTAAAGCAGTAGGGAAACGAACGAGTGAAGGGTTTGTTGTTCTGAAAAATAGTCATGTTAAAAAGGAAGACGTTAATAGTATTCCGTTGGCCACCAAAGAGCGTCGGGAGATAGCCAGGAGAAAAGGTTTGATTAGTAAGAATGGGATATTGAAAGAGGATGAACTTTTTCATAGCCCGTCTGCTGCGGCAAAATTTGTGCTGGGGTCTTCTGTAAATGGTCTTAAATACTGGAAAGATAAAGATGGAAAAACTCTAAAAGAGATTCAAGAGGATGAATAAAAAACATTTGGAACGTCGCAGATAGTGCAAGGAAAAGGAAATCTTTGAAGAGGAGCATTCATCATGAGTCAGCGGTTACCGTGTTTTGAAATTCGATTAAGAGGGGAAATTTCAAATACGTTCTTACAATTAGGCGTGACAAACTTTCATGAAGCGGTAACTTTTGTACATCAATTGCCTTACGGGAGAAATACGGATCGAACAGAATACGAAAGTGTATTGACTGAGAGAAAAGGGACGTGTAGTACAAAGCACGCACTATTATCAGCGCTGTGTATAGAACAAGCGGTCGAGGAAGTCAAATTGCTTACAGGAATCTATGAGATGGAAGAAAGTAATACGCCTGGTGTCGGTCAAGTTCTACACGCTTATGGATTACAATCGATTCCGGAGGCACATTGTTACTTAAAATATCGAGGAAAGCGTTTTGACTTTACAAGGTTTCATCATGCTGGAGAGCCAATCCGCACGTTTTTAGTAGAACAGGAAATTACCCCTGTGCAAATCGGCGACTTTAAGCTTGCGTTCCATCGTGCCGTGATGGCGCAGTGGTTAAATGAGCGTGAGCTACATCGGACATTTGATGTACCGCGTTTGTGGTACATTAGGGAGCAATGTATCGAGGCTTTAGCGGAAAGTAAAACATAATTAGGATGTGGAAATATGTTTGATTGAATCATATTGTCAAAAATAGATTCATTGTGTTACGATAATAGTGCGGTAACTAGGATCTTTAAGGGTGGGCAGCATCCCCTCTAGAAAGGGGGTGATGCGCGATGACGACATTTCAAGCACTAGTGCTCATGATTGCATTTGGTGGTTTGATCGTATCGGTCATCGGTTTGTTGCAACAAGCCAACAAATAAACCACCCTTGTAGCTGCCACGGCTGGTAGGGTGGTTTGAACTTGCTAGTATAGGCTGTCCCTCTTAAAGGGAATCCAGTTACGCGCGACCGTGGGTGCGCCCGAGCACCTGCGGTCTTTTTAGTTTATGCTCTGTTCAGATTTATTATACACTTGGCGTTTGTAAGGTGTCAACAGCCACTGTTCAAGTTTAACCCGCAGAAAAAGCGTTCCTCTAACACAGTTTAATTCCCTTTTTCTTTCACCGTAAGTGTTTCGCTCTTTGTTTCCCAAGTATTAGTACGCTTCTAAGTCTCTATATATCATTGTCAGGTTGGGAATTTCACATAAGAGAAGAAATGCCGCCCCTCCCACCACCATGCAAAATCTGTCGAGAAAAACATTTTGACAGCGCTTTCATACGGTGTTACGCTTGACTCATGTTACACAATTGTGAACGATAAACATAAAAGTGTTATCTTGACGCACACGGATCATTGTGCACCTGCTTTTTAGGATGAAGAGGGAAAGAGGTGGTGGAATGAGCATAGCGAAAGGAACGGTGACAGATGAAGCGCGTCACCAAGCTTTTATTGACAGAATTGATGCTGGAGAAAAGATTGAAGCAGATGATTGGATGCCGGAAGAATACCGGACGACATTAATCAAATTAATTTCGATGCACGCGATTAGTGAGATTATGGGGGCACTGCCGGAAAAAGAGTGGGTGCCACGTGCGCCAACGTTACGGCGCAAACTAGGGATTATGGCCAAAGTGCAGGATGAGATGGGTCATGGACAATTGCTTTTGCGTGTGGTCGAAGATTTAATGAAACGTGATGGGCGCGGGCGTGAAGATTTGATGAATGACTTATTTTCAGGAAGACTGAAGTTTCATAACGTCTTTCACATGCCGACAAAAACGTGGGCAGATGCTGGAATCATCGGTTGGTTAGTAGACGGGGCTGCGATCATTACGCAAACGAATATGCTCCACGCTTCATATGGCCCGTACGCACGTGCATTAAAGCGGATTTGTGCCGAGGAAGTGTTCCATGCCCAGCATGGCGAGTCAATTATGCTGGCGCTCGTAGAAGGGAGCAAGCGGCAGCGGGAAATGGTACAAGAAGCGCTCAACCGTTGGTGGGAGCCACTCTTAATGTTTTTTGGCCCGGCGAGCAAAGCGACGACAGGTTCTTCAAAGCAAGATGTGACGATCAAATATAAGATCCGCACGAACACGAATGAAGAATTGCGGCAACGTTTTTTAACGAAATACATCCCGCGTGTGCAAGCGCTCGGGTTGACGCTGCCGGATCCCACATTGCGATACGATGAGGCAACGAAAACATGGACATACAAAGAGCCTGACTGGGAGGAATTTAAGAAAATCACGCGAAATGAAGGGCCGCGCTCAACAGAGCGTCTACAATTACGTCGAACAGCTTACGATGAACATGCCTGGGTGCGACAAGCGTTGCGATAACGAAAGGGGGCACATGAATGTCGGAGCAAGAAAGTTTTTATAAAGAGTACGAAGTGTTTAGTAAGCGAACAGAGACGTCTGATCTGACCCATAAGTTCAGTCTCGTCGCCCCAAATTCAGAATTGGCACTTGCAATGGCACAAGAAAATTTCATGCGTCGTGAACCGGTTGCGGATATTTGGGTCGTTGAGCGGAAAAGAATTCGCTCAATGAATGAAACAGAAAAAGCAACGCTTAAACGCCTCGACAATAAAGATTATCGCAATACGAAAGGGTATGGCTATTTAAAGCAAAAATGGCGCAAGTACGAGCAAAAAGTGTTGGATGAAAAAGAGATTATGTCGTGGTCGGGTGGTGATACAACATGAGTCAAGTGGCACAAGATGCAATCATCACATTGGCATTGCAATTAGCGGACGATGATTTTCTGTTTGCTTACCGTGGATCGGAATGGCTAGGTATTGCCCCGCACATTGAAGAAGATGTTGCCTCGGCTTCAATTAGTCAAAATAGTATGGGGCATGCGGCGATGTTTTATGAGCTTGCAAGCGAGCTTGGTGCCGGAACGGTTGATGAGCTGGCTCATGGGCGCAAAGCAACTGAGCGGAAAAATAGCATACTCGTTGAGCGCGTCAATGGACCGGGCAGTTACATGGGACAACCGGCGTATGACTTCGCTTATGCGGTCGTTCGAAACTATTTTTATACAGAAGCGAAGAAAATTAAGATGGATTCTCTTGAAAACAGCGCGTGTGAACCATTAAGAGAGATTGCCACAAAGGTGAATATGGAACTTCACTATCATATCTTTCACTGGAAGACGTGGTTTGTCGCGCTCATACAAGCAAACGATGAAGCGAAGGTGAGGATGACAACAGCAATTGCGCGGGTGATGGAAGACTTCGGTGACTTGTTTTCATATGGTCATGATGCCGCAAAGATCGAAGCAGCACAGCTGATAGAAACAGAGGAAGAACTTGCGGCACGTTTTACCGAGACGGTCGGTCACGTGCTTCAGTCTGTCGGATTAAATGAAGACATGCTCGCATATACATGCAAGCAGAATGGGCGCAACCACATTCATACAGACGACTTGACCGCGGCGCTTGCGACGTTATCTGAAGTGTATTGCACCGATGTCACGGCGGCGTGGTGACAAAGGGGGCGCGGAAATGAAAGAAAGTGATGTTTGGCAACAACTAAGACACGTCAAAGATCCGGAAATAGAGACGGTGAGTATTGTTGATCTTGGCATGGTTGAAGAGATCGTCATAGATGAAGCGAATGTCACGGTCACCATTTTGCCGACATTTCTTGGGTGCCCGGCGCTGTCTATCATTCAACAAAACATTGAAAATAGGCTGCGTGCGCTGCCACGCATTGGTGAGGTAACCGTGGCATTTGTTCGTCATCCACCGTGGACATCGGCACGGATTACAGATCGCGGACGGGAAGCCTTAAAAGCATTTGGCATTGCGCCCCCCCCGTCGATGCCGGCTGAAAATGGTGAGTGGCATGTCGCGTGTCCTTATTGTGATTCAACGTATGTCACGCTTGATAATTTGTTTGGACCGACAGCTTGTCGGAGCATTTTGTATTGCAAAACGTGTAAAAATCCGTTTGAAGCGATGAAACCGATCGCTACCCTATCATCATAAAAAAAGGAGAGATTGACAATGGCAAAACTAGTCGCAATGTATAAGCATCCAGAGGATAAGGAAGCATTTGACAAGCATTATTTTGAGGTTCATGCGCCGTTAACAGCGAAGATTCCTGGGTTAAAAGAAATGAAAGTGACGAAATTTACGGGTTCACCAATGGGGGGCGAGACGCCGTATTACCTTATGTGTGAAATGATTTATGACAGCATGGATGATATGAAAAAAGGGATGCGCTCTGAAGAAGGAAAAGCGTCGGGGAAAGATTTAATGGGCTTTGCCGGGAAACTTGTGACGTTAATGATTGGTGAAGAGGCGTAAGTGGCGCATGTACGATTATATTGACACATCGGTGACAGATGGGGTTGCGCGCATTGAGCTGAACCGTCCAAATCAATTTAACGCGCTGAATCGGGTGATGGTCAAAGAGATTGTTTCCACACTCACAATGTACGACCGTGATGACGAGGTGCGTGTGCTCATGTTAACCGGGAAAGGACGCGCGTTTTCAGCGGGCGCCGACATTGATGAAATGGTGAGTGAGACGCCGATCTCGCTTGAGTTGCTCAATCAATTTGCGGATTGGGATCAGTTCGCATCGTTAAAAAAGCCATTGATCGGTGCGGTACACGGTTATGTGTTTGGTGGGGGCTTCGAACTTGCGCTCTGTTGTGACTTACTCATCGCTGCAGAGGGCACGACCTTCGCCTTTCCTGAAGTGAACCTAGGTGTCATGCCCGGGGCTGGCGGGACGCAACGGTTAACAAAGTTGATTGGGCGCACAAGGGCACTCCGCTGGCTATTAACAGGTGAACGGATGGCAGTAGATGAGGCAAAAGCGTGCGGAATTGTCATAGATGTCGTCCATCCTGAGGCGCTTGAATCAGAAGCACACAAGTACGCGACGACACTCGCAGCAAAGCCGCCGCTGTCTTTACGGATGATCAAAGACGCAGTCAATTATGCGGTCGATGTGCCACTGCGAGAGGGCATGGGCTATGAGCGCAAAAATTTTTATGCATTATTTGCTTCAGAGGACCAAACAGAAGGGATGTGCGCGTTTGTGGACAAGCGCACGCCGCAGTTTAAAGGGAAGTGAATGAAAAAGGAGGAATGTTGAAGTGGCGCACCAAACAGAAGTGACAGCGCAAGCAAAAGAAATGAAACGTGATTTTTACGGATTATTCATCAACGGTGAAATGGTAAGTAGTGAGCGGGGCGAGGCAATGACGACTGTCAACCCCGCAACAGGGGAAGTGGTTGCCGAAGTGGCGAAAGCATCGACTGTCGATGTCGACCGTGCGATTGCCGCTGCACGTGACGCGTTTGAAAATGGCAAGTGGAAAAAGTACCCCGTCGGCCGGCGCGCGAAAGTGATGCATAAAATTGCTGATCTCATGCGCGAGCGGTTCGCGCAACTTGTTGAGCTAGAAATGTTAGACACTGGGAAAGCCCTATCGGCAGCGCAAGGCCAAGTGCACCAGGCAATTGAAAACTTTGAGTTTTATGCGGGTGCGATCGTTGGCCACCGCGGGACGGTGAACAATGTCCCGGGACAATTCCACAATTACACGGAAAAAGAGCCAATCGGCGTTTGTGCTCAAATCATTCCGTGGAATTACCCACTTATGATGGCGTCGTGGAAAATTGCCCCGGCCATTGCGGCAGGTTGTTCCATTGTCGTGAAACCGGCAAGTTTGACGCCTTTGACAGCGTTAATTTTAGGAGAAATATGCACAGAAGCTGGTGTGCCTGCAGGGGTCGTGAACATCGTCCCTGGTGCTGGACGCGAAGTCGGCGAATATATGGTTGCCCATGAAGACGTCAATAAAGTTGCGTTTACCGGCTCAACCGAAGTCGGCAAGCACATTATGGAGATGGCGGCGAAAACATTGAAGCGTGTAACGCTTGAATTAGGCGGGAAATCGCCAAATCTTGTGTTTGAAGATGCCGACATGGAAGCTGCGGTGGATGGTTCATTGTTCGGTATTTTTTATAACACCGGTCAATCGTGTGAAGCGCGGTCACGTTTATACGTGCATGAAGACATTTATGAAGAGTTTATGGCTCGGTTTGTGGAAAAAGCGAAACAGTTAAAGCTCGGCGATCCATTTGATAAAGGAACCCATATCGGTGCGATCATTGACGAAGCACAATGTGAAACGATTGATGCATACGTTCAGTCAGCGATCAAACAAGGTGCAGAAGTGGTCACTGGTGGAAAACGCGCCGTGGTGCCAGGCTTTGAAGGTGGTTGCTGGTATGAGCCGACAATATTAACAGGGGTTTCGCAAGAGATGGATGTTGTGAAAGAAGAAATCTTTGGTCCTGTCGTTGTCGTGTCCACTTTTAAGGATGAAAAAGAAGCAATCAAGCTGGCAAATGACACTGCTTATGGCCTCGGTTCAGCGATTTGGTCGACAAGCGACGCACGGACAAAGCGGGTTGCAGATGCGATTGAAGCTGGGATTGTCATGGTCAATTGCCCGTTCTCAGCGTTCCCAGGCACACCATTTGGTGGCTACAAACAGTCTGGATTTGGGCGCGAACTTTGTATAGAGACCCTTGATTTGTATACGGAGACAAAAAGCATTTTATCTTACTACGGCAAGCGCCCACTGAATCCGTTTGGCATTTAAATGAAGAGGGGGACACCCCCCTCTTTTGTCAACTGACTTTGCATGTAAGGAGCGAAAAGAGATGGAACATATTGTCGTTGTCGGTGCAGGTGTGATGGGCAGAGGGATTGCGTATGTTGCAGCAACGCATCACTTTTCTGTTACGTTAGTTGATATTAACGACGCAGCGTTACAAAGTGCCGAAGAAGAGGTGAAACAATTATTTGCGCAAGCGCTCACGCGTCAAAAGCTTACGGAAGAACAAGTTCGTACTACCAAACAGCGCCTGACGTATGCGCATTCTTTACAGCAAGCAGTGGCGACAGCGGACTTGGTAATTGAAGCGGTGCCTGAGCGGGCGGCCATAAAGAAAGCAGTGTTTGAAACACTGTCGCAATATGCCCCGCCTACATGTTTGTTTGCGACAAATACGTCAACGATGAGTCCGACGGAGATTGCCGCTTACGGTGATCGGCCGGCGCAAACGATGGCGATGCATTTTTTCAATCCGGTTCATAAAATGCCCCTCGTGGAACTGGTGAAAGGACTAGAAACGAGCGAGGAAACGGTTCAGGCGATGACGCGTATCGCCCATGCAATGGGCAAGAAAACCGTGACGATTCAAGACTTCCCCGGGTTTGTGACGAGCCGAATGAGCGCACTTGTCGGCAATGAAGCCTTTCATATGTTGCAAGAAGGCATTGGCACGGCAGAAGAGATCGATCAAGCGATCAAACTGGGATTGCATTACCCGATGGGGCCATTTGAACTCGTTGATCTCGTTGGCTTAGATGTACGCTTAAATAATTTACGGTACTTGCACGAAAAACTCGGTGAAAAATACCGCCCCGCACCATTGCTGGAAAAATATGTGCAAGCAGGGCGACTCGGCCGGAAAACAGGGCGCGGTATTTACGACTATACGACATCAAGTGAGGGCGTGACGAAATGAGAGAGGTCGTCATTGTCGATGCGGTGCGCACCCCGATTGGACGCTATAAAGGCGCATTAAAATACGTGCGCCCAGATGATCTCGCCGCACAAGTTATTGCAGCTCTAATGGAACGAAATGAGAGCGTGCCAGCAGATGAGGTGGAAGAAGTCATTCTTGGGAATGCCAACCAAGCTGGTGAAGACAATCGCAATGTTGCCCGAATGGCGGCACTACTGGCGGGGTTACCGGTGTCAGTCGGTGGGAGTACGATCAATCGTTTATGCGGTTCAGGATTAGACGCGGTTATCTATGCAGCGCGTGCGCTTGCTTGCGGAGAAGCGGATGTGATGATTGCTGGCGGCGTGGAAAGCATGACGCGCGCGCCGTATGTACTTGGAAAACCGGAGATAGCCTTTTCTCGTGGAGAAATGACATTGCAAGATACGACCATTGGCTGGCGATTTACGAATGAGCGATTGGCAGCAATGTATGGTGCCGACTCGATGGCACAAACGGCTGAAAATGTTGCGAGCCGCTATAAAATTTCGCGCGCGGAGCAAGACCAATTTGCCGCGCAAAGCCAAGCACGAACGAAACAAACAATGGCCCAACAGACGTTTGCGCGAGAAATGGTGCCAGTAGTAGCAAAAGACCCGAAAGGAAACGTAGAGACAGTCACAGTTGATGAACACCCACGTCCAGAAACAACCGTTGAGACGTTGGCACGGCTGAGACCAATTTTTCCGGGAGGGACGATCACAGCAGGCAATGCTTCCGGCATTAATGATGGTGCAAGTGCACTATTATTGATGACAGCAGACAAAGCGGCTGCCCTCGGGATGAAGCCAATTGCGCGATTTGTGGCTAGTGCCGTAGCTGGTGTAGCGCCTCGTTTCATGGGGATTGGACCGATTGAGGCAACACAAAAAGCACTTAAGCGTGCCAATTTAACAATTGCGCAGTTGGATGTGATCGAATTAAATGAAGCTTTTGCTGCGCAAGCATTGGCATGCATCCGCTCGCTCGGTTTGGATGAAACGCGCGTAAACGTGAATGGTGGTGCGATTGCCCTCGGTCACCCGCTCGGCGCAAGTGGGGCGCGAATTTTAACGACGTTGGTGCATGAACTAGAGCGAAGAGACGCGCAATATGGACTCGCAACGATGTGTATCGGTGTTGGACAAGGCATTGCGGTAATTGTCGAACGGATGAAATAACTAAGAAGAGAGAGGCGATAAATGGAAACGAACACGCGGGCGTTAATTTTTACAATTTACGGCGATTACATTCGTCATTACGGGAATCAAATTTGGATCGGTAGTCTTATTCGTTTGTTGCAACAATTTGGTCATCATGAGCAAGCGGTACGTGTCGCAATTTCGCGGATGGTGAAACAAGGGTGGCTCAAGTCTAACAAAGACGGCACCAAAAGCTATTATTCGTTGACCTCTCGTGGTGTGGCGCGCATTGATGAAGCAGCAAAGCGGATTTTCAAATTTGAGCAATATCAGTGGGATGGAAAATGGCGTTTGTTCATGCACCAAATTCCGACGAGCGCGCGACAAGTTCGCGAGACATTAAAACAAGAATTGCTTTGGAGTGGCTTCGGTCAGTTTGCGAGCGGCTGTTTTATTTCTCCGCATTGCTTAGATGAGCAAGTCGATGCACTCATTGAAAAATATGAGGTTGCCCATGAGGTCGACTACTTTGAAGCGGTTTACAAAGGTACAAGGACGAATGAAGCGTTGGTAGCGCAAAGCTGGTCCTTGGCGACAATTAATGAAAAGTATACGCAATTTATGGACGGGTATGGTGTATTGTTTCGTCAACACGAGCAAGCGCTCCGTACCGGAAAGCTCGACGCCGCTGCTTGTTTCGTTGCCCGTACGAAGCTTGTCCATGAGTACCGCAAGTTTTTGTTCATTGATCCTGGGTTACCACAACAATTACGTCCCCCTAGGTGGCAAGGACATGAAGCAATGCAGCTATTTCGTCGGTACTATGAATTATTAGCGGTACCCGCGAGTCAATTTTTTGAAAGCATTTTTGCAGAGGACAATGATTTGGCGCGGAAAACAACGACGTATGATGCACGGGATCATCCGCTCATTGCCCGTGAAGCACGTGAATGGAGTGGAAAGGAGGAGGGGAAACAGTGAGGCAGCTTTGTAACATATTAAACATACAGTACCCACTCATCCAAGGAGGAATGGGAAACATTAGTCATCCAGCACTTGTCGCAGCCGTTTCCGAAGCGGGCGGACTCGGTACGATTGGTTGCGGTACACGGTCACCGGAAGAAGTAGCGAAGTTGATTGAAGAGACCCGCACCCGGACAGCACGCCCATTCGCAGTCAATATCGCTCTCAATATGAAACAAGATGTTCCCGCACTCATTGATCTTGTCATTCGTGCGCGAATCCCTGTTGTTTCGTTGTCTGCTGGAAACCCAGCATCGTATATGGCGCGGTTAAAAGCCGCTGGCATAAAGGTCATGTGTGTTGTTGCGACCGTCCGCCATGCACTGCGTGCTGAAGCAAGTGGCGCAGATGTGCTCGTCGCAGAAGGATTCGAGGCGGCAGGCATTAATTCGCCTAAGGAACTGACGACATTTACGTTAATTCCGCAAATCGCAAGCCGTGTCAACATTCCGGTTGTCGCTGCTGGGGGCATTGCTGATGGGCGCGGGCTTGCGGCCGCATTGTCACTTGGTGCGTCTGGCGTGCAAATGGGAACGAGGTTGATCGCGACAAAGGAAGCCCCGTATCATGATCGCTATAAACAACGCATTATCGAGGCGGGAGATGAAGAAACGATTGTGATTGGACGGCATTTCGGTCAAGTGCGTCGCGTGTTAAAAGGGACGTATAGTGAAAATATTCACCGTTTAGAATCCACCCTCTCTATAGAAGAGTATGTGGAAATGACATCAGAAGTGGCTCATGTAAAAGGAACCCTTGAAGGAGATGAGCAACGCGGCTTCATGAACAGTGGACAAGTGGCCGGTTTAATTTCCGAAATGCCGTCAGTTTCAGTGTTATTCACGACAATGATGAACGAGGCCATTGCGCAAATGAGTGAGGCAAAAGCAGTGCTCACTGAAATGTGTGATCAAAAAAGACACCCTCAATAAAAAAAGTTGCAGATTATTGGCGCGGAGTGTGTGATTATGTGGTAATATAGTTACATTTACTCGAATGGGGGAATGGATATGGGACGTCAACAATGGTCTTCGAAACTAGGTTTTATTTTAGCAGCTGCAGGCTCTGCAGTCGGGTTAGGTGCAATTTGGCAGTTCCCATATGTCACTGGGGTAAGTGGTGGTGGCGCTTTTTTTCTCATCTTTATTTTCTTTACTCTTTTAGTTGCATTACCGCTTCTCATTGGCGAGTTTGTGATCGGGCGGAGTACGCAAAAAAATGCGGTTGAGTCGTACCGGGAGATTGCGCCAAGCAAACCATGGTATTTGATTGGGAAACTTGGTATGGTCACATGTTTTCTTTTATTATCTTTTTACAGTGTTGTAGGTGGCTGGATTCTTATTTACATTTGGAAAACCGCAACGGGCGCACTTGTTCATCTCGGAACAGAAGAATATGGTCCGTTATTTGCTAAAACGATTGAAAACCCTGTTGTGATGGTTGGTGCACACTTATTGTTTATGGTCCTTGTCATGTTTGTCATCTCTCGCGGGGTGCAAAAAGGCATTGAACGGGCGAGTGTATGGCTCATGCCAGGATTATTTGTATTATTTTTAGTGATTGTCATTCGCTCGCTCACACTAGAGGGCGCGATGGAGGGCGTCGCATTTTTCTTACAACCTAATTTTTCTTCCATTACACCGGAAGTGATCCTTTTTGCGATGGGGCAATCGTTTTTTATGCTTAGTGTGGGAACATCGGTCATGGTCACCTATAGCTCGTACTTAGATAAAAAGGCAAACCTTGTTCAATCAGGCTTGTCCATTGTTGGAATGAATTTTTTCGTAGCGCTACTTGCGGGATTAGCGATATTTCCAGCCGTATTTTCGGTCGGTATGGATCCGGCACAAGGTGAGACTTTATTATTTGTAACCTTACCAGCTGTATTTGACCAGTTACCATTCGGAATGTTCTTTTTGTTGATTTTCTTGATCTTGTTTTTGTTTGCTGCGTTAACATCGGCGTTCTCTATGTTAGAAATTATTGTTGCTGTACGATCGAATGGAGATGATCGTAAGCGTAGCAAAGTCACATGGACTGTGGGTTTACTCATTTTTCTTGTTGGCGTACCATCGGCACTTTCCTTTGGCGTTTGGAAAGACGTCTTAATTTTTGACAAGAACATCTTTGGGGCGGTGGCTTTTCTAGTAAGCAATATTTTGTTGCCAATTGGTGTACTATTAATCGCCGTGTTTGTACCACTAAAAATGTCTCGTCAAGTCTTAATGGATGAGTTGATCAAAGGAAAGTATTTTGGCAAAAAGCTATTTATCTGTTGGTTGCTATTGCTTAAATATGTCGTGCCAATTGCAATCGTGCTTGTTTTTCTAAGTGTCATTGGTGTGTTCGACTTACTATTTTAATCGCAAAGGATGATGAAGATGGAATTGAGTCCGTCAATGGAAACCGCTTCGTGGGATGTGTTTGCCGAAATGTCAGAGCATGAACAAGTGGTGTTTTGCAATGATCGCGCAAGCGGGTTACGGGCAATCATCGCCATCCATAATACAACGTTAGGGCCTGCTTTAGGAGGGTGTCGGATGTATCCGTACCCTTCTACGGAAGCGGCGCTAGATGATGTGTTGCGCTTGTCGCGCGGGATGACGAAAAAATGTGCTGCTGTCGATGTCGATTTTGGTGGTGGGAAAGCGGTGATTATTGGTGACCCGAAAAAAGACAAATCACCAGATTTGTTTCGTGCATTTGGTCAATTTGTTGAGTCATTACAAGGCCGCTTTTATACGGGGACGGATATGGGGACAGCGCTTGATGACTTCGTTCATTGTTTGAAAGAAACACACTGCATTGCTGGAAAGCCGAAAGAGTACGGTGGGAACGGAGATACGTCTATTCCAACTGCGGCTGGTGTTTTAAATAGTTTGCGGGCGGTCAATCAGTTTATGTATGGCGATGATACGCTGGCTGGTTACACCTATGCGATACAAGGGCTTGGAAAAGTTGGTTTAAAAGTAGCTTATCAGTTGCTTGAAGCAGGATGCGATCTATATGTGTCGGATCCAGAAGAAGCTGCCATCACAGAAGTGAAAGCGTATTCACAGGCGCTAGGAAGAACGGTACATGTCGCCTACGGTGATGATATTTATACGGCTGATGCGGATGTATTTGTCCCGTGTGCACGTGGAGGTATTTTAAACGACGATTCGATTGCAAAGTTAAAAGTACGTGCAGTCGTGGGAGCGGCCAACAATCAATTAGAGAAAGAACATCATAGCGTCATGCTTGACCAGCGCGGCATTATTTATGCGCCCGATTACATCGTCAATAGCGGCGGTTTAATTCAAGTGGCCGACGAATTGTATGGTGGCAATGCCGACCGTGTCATGATGAAAGTGGCAGACATTTACCATTCATTATTAGAGGTTTTGCAAACAGCAAAGTCAGAAAAAGTGACGACGCATGTTGCTGCGGACCGGATATGTGAGCGACGGTTGCAAGAGAGAATGAGTAGAAACAGCTTTTTTAGTCCACGTGTGCGTCCCAAGTGGAATTTTTAAAAGGAGTGATAGAAGGATGACAGAGTTTCCGTTATATCAATGCATTGATAAAGAAGGAGAGTGGATTGCCGCACTGGAGCGCCCGTCAGAAAAGTTCACGATGGCATGTTACCGCAATATGTTGCGCATTCGCTCATTTGACCGGAAAGCGGTGATGCTACAACGACAAGGACGACTTGGTACGTATGCGATGTTTGAAGGACAAGAAGCAGCGCAAGTTGGTAGTGCACTTGCATTAGAGGATACGGACTGGCTGTTCCCGACATATCGAGACCATGGCGCGATGTTGACGTTTGGTGCGGATATGGTGCGGACATTTTTATATTGGAATGGCCGATTGGAGGGGTGTGTACCGCCTGAGGGGAAACACATTTTCCCAGCTGCCGTGCCAATTGCGACACAACTTCCGCATGCGGCGGGTGTGGCAATGTCATTGAAGCGAAAAAAAAGTAAGCAAGCAGTCATTGCATACTTTGGTGATGGCGCGACATCAGAAGGTGACTTCCATGAAGGATTAAACTTTGCCAGTGTTTTTCAAGTTCCTGCGGTTTTCTTTTGCCAAAATAATCAATTTGCTATTTCCGTTCCGATTGAAAAACAAATGAATTCTGAGACGATTGCGCAAAAGTCTGTTGCTTATGGGATACCTGGAGTCCGGGTCGATGGTAACGATGTGTTTGCAGTGCACCATGCGGTGAGAGAAGCGCTTACGCGAGCACGGGCAGGAGACGGCCCGACGCTCATAGAAGCGGTGACCTGGCGGTTTGGCGCTCATACGACGGCGGACGATCCAACACGTTATCGTGATCAAGAAAAGAGCGAGTTTTACAGAAAAAACAACGATCCGCTTGCACGATTAGAGCGGTATATGCGCAAGTGCGGCATATTGACAGACGAGAAGAAAACGGAGATTGAGAAAGCATCAGCAACAGAAATTAATGAAGCCGTTGCGGCGATGGAAGCCTACCCAGCAGCGAATGTGAATGATTTATTTGATCATGTGTTCGCGACACCGGTGTGGCCAATTACGGAACAAAAAGAGAAGTACATGGCTGAGTTGAAAGGAGTGAGTCGATGATTCAAACAGAAAAAGGGGTATCCTCACTCAATCTCGTGCAAGCGGTCACTGAGGCGCTCGCGTATAAACTAGAAACAGATGAGGATGTCATTTTACTAGGCGAAGACATTGGTAAAAATGGCGGTGTGTTTCGCGCGACAGAAGGTTTGCAAGCGACTTTTGGGGAAGACCGTGTCATTGACACACCCCTCAGTGAATCGGGTATTATCGGCAGCGCAGTCGGCATGGCTGTAAGCGGCACAAAACCGGTCGCAGAAATGCAATTTCTTGGCTTTATTTACCCAGCTTTTGAACAAATTATGAGCCATGTGACCCGGATTCGGATGCGGACGATGGGGCATTATCACGTGCCGATGGTTATTCGCGCACCATACGGGGCCGGCATTCGTGCACCGGAAATTCATTCTGACAGTACCGAAGCATTATTTACGCATATGCCGGGGATTAAAGTCATTTGCCCGTCACACCCAGCAGATGCAAAAGGATTGCTTATTGCCGCGATTGAAGATCCAGATCCAGTATTATTTTTAGAATCGATGCGCTTGTATCGAAGCACAAAAGCGCCCGTCCCAGACGAAGGTTATCGCGTTGAGATTGGCAAAGCGAAGACGGTCGCAGAAGGAGATGACGTGACATTGCTGGCGTGGGGAGCGATGGTTCCTGTTGCGGAACAAGCAGCGCAGGCAGCAGCAAAAGAAGGCGTTTCTTGTGATGTGATTGACTTGCGCACGCTGTTTCCGCTTGATCGCGCCTGCATCGCTGAGTCCGTGCAAAAAACCGGGCGCGTCGTCATTGTTCACGAAGCCCATGCAACAGGTGGGTTTGGGAATGATTTGATCTCACTCATCAATGACACGTCATTTTTATATATGAAAGCCCCGATTGAACGCGTGACTGGCTTCGATGTGCCACCACCATTATTTGCACTCGAAGATCATTATTTGCCCACTCCAGAACGGGTGGAGAGAGCCATTGCCCGGGTGATGACATTTTAGGAGGTGAAAAAGGTGATCGAAGTAAAGTTACACGATATTGGCGAAGGCATGTCCGAAGGGGAAATTCTACAGTATTTTGTTAAAGTCGGTGATCAAGTCGATATGGATCAGCCACTCGTTGAAGTGCAAACCGATAAAGTTGCCGCAGAAATCGCCGCCCCGCAAGCTGGCATTGTAAAAGCGATTGAAGCCAAGCCGGGAGAGACGATTGCGGTTGGGACAACACTCATTGTGTTAGAAAGCGAAGGGGCGATGCGTCCGTCTGAAATTTCTCACACCGCGGTCGCGGTCGCAGAAGCTCCACCAAAAACTGAAAAAAAAGCCCCAGCGCGCTCATTACAGCGCGTGCTCGCGGCGCCGTATACACGGAAAATTGCCCGAGAACATGGCATAGACATCACCGACGTGGTCGGAACGGGTCCAGGCGGGCGGGTGCTCGATGAAGATGTGTACGCTTTTGTACAGCAGCAATCAGCACCTGAAAAAACGCCAGCGGTAGAGAAAATTGTACCCGCACCTGTGTCACCGCAAACGTCCACAAAAACAATGCCGTTCACTGGGCGGCGCAAGCAAATTGCCAAAAAAATGACCGAGTCCATTTACACGATCCCACATGTGACCCATTTTGAAGAAGCGGATGTCACGGCGCTCATCGCATGGCGTAAGCAATGCAAAGAAGCAGGGCGCGCTTTTTCACTCAGTGCTTATTTTGTTAAAACGCTCGCCCTCACATTACGCGATTTCCCAATCTTCAACGCGGAGCTAGATGAAGAACAGGGAGAAATCCGGCTTCATGAGTATTGTCATATTGGGTTAGCGACAGAAGCAAAAGAAGGCTTGATTGTGCCCGTGTTAAAACACGTAGAACAAAAGTCTCTCCTTGAAATTGATCAAGAAATGAAGGTGCTAACGAAAAAAGCGCAAGACAACGAACTTTCAGCAGCACAATTACAAGGAGGTACATTTACAGTGAGCAACGTCGGTCCACTTGGTGGTATCGGCGCAACGCCGATCATTAATGCACCACAAACTGCGCTCATGGCCATCCATAAAACGAAACGACGCCCGATTGTGACCGCAAATGATGAAATTACGATTGGTGACGTGATGACGATGTCACTTTCATTTGATCATCGGGTTGCTGATGGGGCAACGGCCGTCGCGTTCACGAATCGCTGGGTGACGCTACTAGAAGACCCAACGATACTTGCATTGGAGTTGATATAATGGTTGTTGGTGAAATGGTACAAGAGCGTGAACTCATCATCATTGGTGGCGGTCCCGGTGGGTACCATGCCGCAATTCGTGCGGCACAACTTGGCTTAGAGGTGACACTCATCGAAAAAGAACAGCTCGGTGGGGTGTGTCTGAACAAAGGTTGTATCCCATCAAAAATATACGCCCACGCCGCTCATATGTGGCAAAAAGCGCAGCAGCAAACCCATTTAGGCATACCAGTCCCACAAGAGCCGTACCAATTTGCGAACTTGGCTGCACATCGAGAGACCGTGATGACCCGTTTGCGTGAAGGCGTGTCACAGTTATGTCAAGCGCAAAAAATTGAAGTCGTCACCGGAGAGGCAAGCTTTTTAGCAGAAGACCGCATCGGCGTGACGAGCGGGCATCAATTTGACGTGTATCGTTTCAAGCAGGCGATCATTGCGACTGGGCAGCGACCAGACAACGTGACAGACGCACTGGCTGGTGTAGCGCTCACCGCCCATACGCTGTTTATGCAAGAAGAGATTCCGCCATCACTCATTGTAATCGGCCAAGATGTGATTGCACTTGAAGCAGCGTTTAGCTACCAAGCGCTCGGGAGCGAAGTGACGTTGTTTGTGGAAACGCCGCTTTCGTTGGAAGATTCTTTGGAAAAAGAACTATGGCGCGCGGCGAAAAAAGCCGGCATGCGTGTCGTGAAGGATGCTGCCATTGCCACACTCGATGCCCAGTCTAGTGGGATAACATTGACGTATGAAAAAGGCGGCAAGCACACAACAATTGAAGCAGCGCGGCTATATGAAGCGGACTTGTGGCGGGCAAACACGGACAATTTAGGGCTCGAGCGACTCGGAATCACGACCGATGAAAGAGGTTACATTGAAGTCGATCAAGCGTTAAAAACGTCGAGTCCATCCATTTGGGCGATTGGCGACGTCATCCAAGGCGCGGTGCACCTCGCCACCAATGCGATCAAACAAGCGACGGTTGTTGCCGGACAAATCGCGAAACAACCGACGGAATGGGATGAAACGTTTATCCCACGCGTATATAGAACAATCCCACCAATGGCCACCGTCGGATGGACTTCCGCAGAAGCGACGCAAGCAGGAAGAGAAGTGGTCGTCAGTACAACTCCGTTCCGTAGCAACGGCTATGCGACATTATCGAATGAAAATGATGGGCATTGCACGTTAGTGAAAGATGCCGATACAGATGAACTACTTGGCATGCACGTCATCGGAGAAGGCGCGGCTGAACTTATTACAATGGGCACGCTCGGACTGGAAATGGTCGCGCGTGATGAAGACATTCGTTTCCCACTTTACCCGCACCCGTCTTATGCAGAAGTGGTGATGGAAACAGCAGACGGCTGGCTCGATCAAACGATCCATCAACCACCTAAGAAAAAGCGTCCAAAAAAACAAGTGACGACATAGAAAGGAGCAAACAACGTGTCAGCAAATCGCTTAATGGAAGTTGTGTTAGAAGGAAAAGAACCACCCGCGTGTGACGATACATTAGCAATTGAAGTCGTTACCGCAAGCGACGGCTGCGCGCGGGCATTGTGGCAGCCAGATGAACGGTTTGTTAACGGCGTCGGTGTTGTCATGGGTGGCTACGTCTCTTCGGCGGCTGATGTTGCGATGGCGTATGCGATCTCTTCTTTACTTACATCGTCGCAAACATTTGGTTCCATAAACTTAAATGTCACGTTCCATCGCCCGGTGTTTCCAGGAGAAGTAACAGTCGAAGCGAAAGTTGAAAAAGTCGGGAAGACGGTTTGTTACTTGACCGCGACGATGATGCAAAAAGATAAACTTGTTGCGAGTGCGACTTCTTCGGTGGTGGTGAGGGAGATGGGATAAGGATATACACAGAAAAGTGACATTATAGCAGGAGGGATTTTTGTCAAATAGGTTGCACCTCGTATTTTCTCCGCGTGAAAAAGATTGGTGCGTTGGGGGATTTGTTAAGAAGGTTTTATTTGAACGTAGTGGGTTATGAAGGCAGTGCGTCTCTCCACATCACAAGTTTTGTTGAACTTAGTGGTTATAACCACAACAATCCATCAAATTGCGACACTTTTCGCCAATCATATTATGTAGGCAGCAGAAAATGTCGCACGAAAAGCCAACCTCTTAGCAGGAATCTCCGCTCATCACGTCGAAAAAGGTTCTTTAAAGCTGTTATTTCGTTCGAAAGGTGGAGGGGATTTTGCAAAAATATCGAGAGCGATGGCGCGAGAACTTTACGCAATACCGCAAAGGGATGGTTCCGAAGCAAATTAGTAAAGATACGAGAATATACTTACAACAGGCAGGGTTGTGGGAGGAAGAAAGCGCATGGACAGACCGAGTGATGCGCGACCTAGCTTTATCCCGAGATAAAGATGGACAGCCAGTGCTCGCGTTTGAACAAGTCATGTTTGCGGTAAGGACTTTTGCTGCTGACCGGCTTGTATCACTGATGAATGAATATTCTCTTGCTTTGCAATCACCCGATCACATCCGAGATGCCTTTGAATATGCTGTTCAGTATAGACAAGTTGATTTATTGGAACAGCTTGTTAAGTGGGGAGAAGACCGTGATTCATTGAAAGAATGGGCACTTGTTTATCGCTTGTTTCTCGATGTGATGAAAGAGCGGGTGACACATGAAGAGACGATTGAGCAAGCACGCGATTTGGTTGGTCATGTGACATCTTCACTATTGAAAGTGCGATTGGAATTGCTTGAGGTGCATGTCTATTTGAAATTAGGTTGCCACGCTAGAACAGCAGGTCTTGGTGAGAAAGTACCGAAGCAGTTAGAGCAAGCGAAAGAAAGCTTCGCAAAAAAGGTAGCGGAAAGCCGGGCAAAATTCCACATTGCTTATGATTTATTGTACAATCAGGGAAAACAGGCTGAGGCGGAGAAGCATGTCATGCAGTCTGTCCTTAACGGTGCTACACCAGAGACAATGCTGGCATATTGTTATCATTTGCTTTCGTATGCAACATTGTTGCGACCGGTGAGTCCTGAGTCTGCGATGTTAGAAGTAGATCCGCTCAGCATGCAATATATACAGCGTGCGCTTTTCTATGCCGAAGAAACTGGGTTGAAAGAGTACAGCAAATGTTTACAGACGCGGGATCTTCCTTTTATATGGAATATGAATGGCGAACAGTTTGATCTCGACGGAATAGATCCATATGAACAAGTTCATCAGTATATTGTTCGTGGTGAACGCGAAACAGTACTACAACTTATTGAAAAGCTTGAGCGGGAAGGGCAAGTTGGAGCATTTTTAATCTTTTATAAAGGGAAGGCGACAAAAAGTGCGTCTTTATTAGCTGAAGCGATGCGACGATTTGTCCAAGAAGGCTGGACGAATATGCTCCCACTTGTCGAGCAAGAAGTGAAAAAGATCGACCAATCTCAACTTAAAGGAGAGGTTTGATAATGAAACGATTGTTTTATGCCTTTATTTTGACGGTATGTTTAGCAGTAGCGATCGGTGTACAAAGTGCGGATGCTGTTGAACCTTCAAATGGACCTTCCCATCCAAATCCAATGAACTTACCTCACCCTCAATCATAGCGAAGCGAAATGAAAGGAACCCACATATATTTGAACTGGGTTCTTTTTTATGAAGTTTACGAAATAGGAGCGCTTTAATGTTATGTAGGGGATTACAAAATTCCATTGAAATTAAACGCATTTAGGAGGGAGCGTTTTGAATATACGTCGTCGACCTCGTCTGTTTTTGTTTGCACTACTCGTCGTCTCCGTCGCCGGCTGTCAAGTAGAAGAGAACCATAGGATCCCACAAGTCGATAAAGATGGACGGTTTGCTCGTGTTGCGCAGGTTTCTCCGCTGATGGTCGATCATATGGAAGGGCATTCGAATTTCGAACCGATATTTATCGGGGTACAAGCAGAAGATCAGGTCACGCCTTTACTTGTAGATCAACTTGAAATTGGCGATCATATCAAATTATGGACTACAGGCATTTTGATGGAGAGTTACCCTCCACAAATGATCGCTGTGAAAATTGAACGCGTTGAAGAAGGCGAACTGCTTTCTATGAAAGCAACCGTGCTGGAAAAAGCCGATTCGCTATTGATTGTCGATGATAGAGGGGTCTCTGTACACGTTTCTCTTAATAAAGAGCAAAGCTTATTGATGGATGAAATCGAGGTCGATGACCAAATTGATCTGACTTATACAGTTATCGAAGCAGGAGATTATATGAATAGAGAGTATCACCCACCTTTGATTGCTGCGGAGGGAATAGAGATTGTGAGAAAGGAATAAGTGTCGTTGGTATAATATTAATAGATCGTGAGTGCAGGGTACGCTAGTCACATAGAAGAAGGATAACAATATGTTGTCCTTTTTTATTGTCGCATCTCCACAAGAATGGTAAAATATATGTGAACCATGGGCGATTTTACCAACAATCACGCTATTAGGAGAATACAAGATGAACGATGCACTAAAAATCAGCCAACTGAACAGTGAAATTGACTCGCTAACTAGTGTCGTTTCTGATGCGACAGCGCAGCGCGGAGAACTACTCGAGATACGACAGTCTTTGGGGAGGAAAAAAGATGATTTAGAAAGCGATAACAAGTGGATTCATGAGCCAGAAATCGAAAACGAAATCACACGTGGTACCCTTTCAACCACCCATGATGGTGTGCGCAATCTCATTGAACGCACGTACAAAGAAACACCCGAACAAGTTCAAGACATGATGAATGCGATCACGGAAGAAAGAAGCCGGCTCCAACGAGAAATTAATCGCAACAATACAATCATTGCATCGAAGAGAAATAGTATAACAACATTAAAAACAAAGCAACGAATATTTCGGTAGAAAGGAGGAAGCAACAAAGTGGAAATAAAGATTAATGTAGAAGAAGCTGCACTCATGTTGAAAGCGGCTGGAGATGTTGCCGGAAGTTTTGAGATGACAACGGCCGAAAGTACAGACGAACTGGATATGATGACAAAGCTCGATAGTCAAAGAGAAGCATTTAATGAAACACTAGAAGCATATATGCAAGCGTCTTATGCAATGGCACTTGAATTTGAAAAGCTTGTCCTCCAATATGAGCGCGTCGATCAAGAACTAGCTACAAAAATAGGCTCAGGTTAAGGAGGGGAAGAAATGGCAAAATTTCTTGATGTCGCAAAACACTTAAATATCATTGACCAAAATATTTCATCTATCCAAAGAGGGCTTGATCATTGTGATTTTAAAACAGCGGCGATCACAGGCGTTTTAGATATGCAAGGATCCATCTCTGGAGAAGGTGGAGAAGCGATGTTGCGTAACTACGCTGAATTGCAGTTACCAGCCTTGCGGACATGCCGCGCCTTTGGCACCCAACTCATTGAGAAGCTGGAAAAAGTAAAGGAGCGCATTCTCGAGTTTGAACCGTCTGAAGATGGATTAGTCTCTGAAGAATATTGGGGACATGAAGTGCCGATCGGCTATAATCGAGTTGAAGAATTTCTGTATGAAAATAAAACTGAAATCGACGCCCTCGCCGCGCGGGCAAGTGCGATTATGGGCAAAAACATCGGTAAACTTGATGTGACGGATGTGGAAACCAATATTGATTACGCGCGCCAACACGCAAGCGACATAGTAGACGGCTTACATATCCTCGACAATGAATGTATGAGTCTACTAGAAGAAATTGATGGCGATATGGAGGAATTCCAAGCTGTCCTCAAGCAAGCGACAGACTGGACGAATACTGGTGGTTTGTTCATGACAGGTGTGAACATTAACAATGTAAGAACTTATTTTGAAGATAAAAAGTTACATACAGAGGCACCGCCATTAAAATGGGCAAACGATCCGATGTTTAACCAAGCTGTCGCAAACGATCCAACATTACGCCGGCAAGTGTCGATCCTCTATACGATGGTGACGATGGGCGCGCATCCCGAAGTGGTCGCAGAGTTGGCGCTACAACTGGATGACTATTACGGTCATCGGATTTCAAAAGCGATTATCCAAGCGGCCGCAGTATCAGAGCCAATGGACATTGCCCCAGGTGCCGGCATGTATGCATTCTCCTTTCCGATTGACTACCAATTTGGCTATGGACGTAGTATCATGGAGAAGCCAGATATTCAATATATGGGCGACGTAGATGTAAACAAACAACTGGACGCCAACAGTCGTCTACGACAGTCCATTGAACAAGATTACGCAACGACCATTTATCAAACAATGGATCGCCAAGTAGAAGCCCAAACCCTACGCGCCAAAGCCCGCGCCATTATGAAAGACCCAGAAAAAGCCGGAGAGATGGATAAATGGGTACACGCGAACGCCCTCAGTAAAGCCGACCCAGAAAAGATGGAACAACTCATTTACGAAGAGCTCGTAAAAGAGAAGAAAAGAGAAGCCGCATCCAAAGGCTTCTACCAGTCCGAAGAATTTTCGACGATGCTAGACTTCACGTATGGCGCAGGCACGGTGAAATCCGGGGTGGAGGCAGTCACCGGCGTTGACCCGATCACGGGAAGACAACTAGACCCGGTAGAAAGAATCCTTGCGAGTGTAGGTATGGTGTTTCCGGTAGTAAAAGGCGCATCTAAAGCCGGAAAAGCCGTGAAAGGCGCTGGAGGCGCAGCACAAGCAGCAAAAGGCTATATGCGTGTGAAGTATGGAGATCATTATATGCGGACGAATCGGAAGAAAGTGTTGAAGGCGAATGTGGAGTATATCACGCCAGCGGGGCATTTGTATCGCACAGACAAGTATGGGCGGATTCGTCACGTGGAAGGTGATTTGTCAATTGGGGCGGCGAAGAAAAACAAATACGCCCAAAGAGTTGTCGGACGTGGCGACCGCTTGCCTGATGATGACGGTGGTCACTTGATTGCGTCGATGTTTAAAGGATCGGGGCAATTGGATAACCTTGTGCCGATGAATAGGAATTTGAATCAGCAGGGAGCGTATAGGGATTTAGAAAGGCGTTGGGAACAGGCATTAAGAGCAAAACCACCTCAAGATGTGAAAGTGCAGATTATCCCCAAATATAGGGGGGATTCACAACGTCCTGAGATGTTTGAAGTTCGATATAAAATCGGAAATCAAGGATGGCAGAAGAAGGATCTAATTAATGATTAAAGGGGAGGAAAGGTTATGTCAGCACAAGTAGAGTCATATTACCAACAAATGGCTAATTTGATTGTGGATATGATACCGGAGGATTGGCAAGAAGTAAAGCTTTACGCAGAATCAAGAAGAGGATACCAAGGTATTTTTTTCTACTACTTTTCCAACGAAAAGGATGAATGGGTATACTACATGGACATCCCCGAAAAGTGTGATGTTCCTCAAGAAGAATTTGATAATCTGAATACCAACCTTTCTTTCTGTATCAAGGATTTTAAGAATGATTATGAGGCAGAGTTTGAGGAGCCGTGGACTGGTTTCCAGTTAACATTGAGTCACAATGGTAATTTCAATGTTCACTTCAATTACGACGAGAATTCCCTAGACCCCATGTTAACAGAGGTAGCTTGGGCATACGAACAACTAGGCTTAGTACCATCAGAAGACTCGTTTAACAAAACCCTTCTCGACGAATACCTTGAAGAAAAAGAGAAAGGCAAGCGTTACCCATTTTTAGAGCCAGTGAAAGAAGAATAGAAGAGAGTTGCCCCTGTCGCCAAGCTGTTGCTGGCTCAGGGGATTTTAATGACTTCAACTACAGTCGCAAATGATCTAGCAGTCCATCGAACAAGATTACGCAACGACCATTTATCAAACGATGGATCGCCAAGTAGAAGTCCAGACCCTACGCGCCAAAGCCCGCGCCATTATGAAAGACCCAGAAAAAGCCGGAGAGATGGATAAATGGGTACACGCGAACGCCCTCAGTAAAGGCGACCCAGAAAAGATGGAACAACTCATTTACGAAGAGCTCGTAAAAGAGAAGAAAAGAGAAGCTAAAGCCGCAGGTTTCTATGAGTCTGAAGAATTTTCGATGATGCTAGACTTCACGTACGGAGCTGGAACGTTGAAATCCGGGATCGAGGCAGTTACCGGCGTGGATCCAATCACTGGAAGAGAACTAGCTCCAGTAGAAAGAATCCTTGCGAGTGTAGGCATGGTGTTTCCAGTCGTAAAAGGCGCATCTAAAGCGGGAAAAGCCGTGAAAGGCGCTGGAGGTGCAGCACAAGCAGCAAAAGGGTATACGCGCGTCGAATATGGTGATCATTATATGCGGACAAAGCGGAAGAAAGTGTTAAAGCCGAATGTGGAGTATGTGACGCCAGCGGGGCATTTGTATCGCACAGACAAGTATGGGCGGATTCGTCACGTGGAAGGTGATTTGTCTGCAGGTGTTGCCAAGCGTAATGAATATGCGCAAAGAAATGTCGGTGGAAAAGATCGTTTGCCAGATGATGATGGAGGGCACTTAATTGCTTCGATCTTCAAGGGATCGGGTGATTTGGATAATCTTGTGCCGATGAATAAGAATATTAATCGTGGGGCGTATAAGAGACTTGAAAATCGTTGGAAACAAGCATTAGACAAAAATCCACCCGAAAACGTGCAAGTAAAGATTACACCTAAATATAAAGGTGATTCACAACGTCCAGCGAAATTTGATGTTCAATATAAAATTGGTGATCGACCATGGGAAAAGGATGTCTTGAAGAATAGTTAAAGGGGATGAAAGAAGTGAAAGATCGAGTAGAACAATATTATCAAAAGCTAGCCAGCTTAATTGTAGAGATGATCCCAGAAGATTGGACAGAAATAAAATTTTATGCTCAAGAAGATGAAGAAGGCTCCCAAAAATACTTCTTTTATTATCAGTCATCTAAGACACAGGAATGGGTCTATAACATGACTATTACTGAGAATTTTGAGTTTCCGGAAGAGGAATTTGATAAACTAGAGGATGAACTTTCCTTTTGTATTAGTGATTTTAAACAGGATTATCAAGAGGAATTTGGCGAGGTTTGGACAAGTTTTCAAATGACATTGAATTCAAATGGTAAGTTTAATATTCATTTTAGCTATGAAGAAAACCCTTTCGATTCGTTACTAACACATATTGCATGGCAGTATGAGAACTTTGGCACAACATATGAGGAAGACTCATTTTATCAAGATTTACTTGAAGAATATCTTGAAGAAAAATCTCAAGGCAAGCGTTATCCGTTTTTAGAGCCAATTGAAAAAGAGGAATAATTATTACAGTCCCTTGTGTCATATATGTGTTTCTGACGCAGGGGGCTTTTCCATCACGTAGCAGAAAAGATGGAGCAACTTATTTACGAAGAGCTCATAAAAGAGAAGAAAAGAGATGCTAAATCCAAAGGTTTCTATGAGTCTGAAGAATTTTCGATGATACTAGACTTCACATACGGAGCCGGAACGTTGAAATCCGGGATCGAGGCAGTTACCGGCGTGGATCCAATCACTGGAAGAGAACTAGCTCCAGTAGAAAGAATCCTTGCGAGTGTAGGCATGGTGTTTCCGGTAGTAAAGGATTTACTTTCTTGTGGGTGAGCTAACCTCAAGAAAGTTATAACGATTATAGCGAAGTTTTTAAAGAAGATATCTAAAAAAGCAGCCCCTTGGAATGTGGGCTACTCTCTCTTTGATTATCTAAAGCTTTGGGGCCTTTAGAGGGTTCATTCGCGAGACACTCTTTCACTCACTCCATCTGCAACGGCCTTTTGTTACTATCCAGTGTAAAGCCTTCGCCGGAAGCTTCAGACACATCTTGAATCGTTAAAAAGGCGTGCGGATCAATGCGGTGGACGATGTTGCGCAATCGCACAATTTCGTTTCGCGCAATGACGCAATACAAAATCTCTTTTTCGTTGTTCGTAAAGGTGCCCCGTCCCTGAAGCGCAGTGGCGCCGCGCCCTATTTCGCGTGCGATGTCGTCGGAAATTGCTTGAATATGGTCGGAGATGATGAAAGCTGCTTTGGCTGAATAGGCACCTTGCTGCATGAAGTCAATCACTTTGGCGGATATAAAGACGTAAACCACCGTATACATCGCTTCCCGTAAATCGAGGAAAAAGACGACTGATAAAGCGATGACGCACGAGTCAAACACAAACAATGTACGACCAATGCTCCATCCAAAATAACGTAAACAAAGTTTGGCTAAAATATCTGCGCCGCCAGTTGTGCCACCGAAGCGAAACACAATGCCGAGACCAACCCCGATAATTACACCCGCGAATAGGGCGGCGAGCATCAAATCATCATGAAGAACGAAATTGATAGGAATCCGTTGGAACACATCCAAAAAAGCAGATAGACTCACCGTTCCAATGATGGTGTAAATAAACGTTGTGCGCCCAAGTAATCGCCAGCCAATAAATAGAAGGGGAATGTTAATAAGTATATTAGAAATTGCTGGATTGAAGCTGAATAAAAAGAATAACAACAACGTAATACCAGTAATGCCACCGTCCGCTAATTTATGTGTCATGTTAAAATAAACAAGTCCCATTGCAATGAGCGCAGTGCCGAGTAAAATAAAAGCAATGTTTTTAAAGTGTCGTATCATGAGGATACCTCCTTTTCTTGTGCTGTGTTTTTTAAAGAATCATCATTTTAAGCGTTTACAGAGCGAGTGTCTTATTTTGCCCTGATCCTTAGTGTACTCAACTTTTCATAAAAAAGGAATGTTTATATCGTTATTTTTTCTGATGATGTCTAGCTGTTATTTTTGGTTAGTATGTACATTAAATAGAAAGGCATATGCTGTTCATGTCGTTCTAATTAAGACTTTATGAGGAAGTGACAAGGGGAAATAGTCTAAAAACTAAGCGCCCGAGTATATGAGATGACACTATCTATGGTTTGTGGTAATTTTAATATGTAAGTGCGTGGATCGCTTTTGAAAAAATATGCGTTACTGTTAACTCAAGTTGCATGTAACTTATCAGTGCGAACCCCAAGTGCACATAAAATCCCTAGGGGGTTCGCACCAAAAAAGATGCAGTTTATGGGTTATTTATTTATTTTTGGTTACTTGTATACTTCTCTAATGTTTCTTCAGGGAAAAATATGCGGTTTTATTCCAGAAAAAGCATTTAATTTCCTTTTTTTGTAATAAAACGCTGTCGCATCCCATGTGGGTGCGCGGATTGAAATCCCTTTCGCATGCTCACGAGGGACGTTGGATGACGTCGCATCCCATGTGGGTGCGCGGATTGAAATGCCGACTTGCGCCATTTTGGTCATAAATGCTTGGATGTCGCATCCCATGTGGGTGCGCGGATTGAAATATCGAAGTTATTCTTTTTAGATTCGATGGCGGCAGTCGCATCCCATGTGGGTGCGCGGATTGAAATGACCGTTAACTTTAATCGGACCCGTGACCGTAAGTCGCATCCCATGTGGGTGCCTGGATTGAAATCGGTTGTCCGCGTAAAAAGGTTTTGCTTCTCCGCGTCGCACCCCGCGTGGGTGCGTGGATTGAAATTATTGCAAACAGCTCCATCATTCTTGTTCTGCCTTGTCGCACCCCATCCGGGTGCGACGATTGAAATTATCCTGCTTTCCCCATCTAGGTGCATCAATTAAAATGTTGAAGAATGACAAAGGAGGTGCAAGCCTTGGAACAGGAAAAGACCATGCAGCAAATGCAAAAAGAAGTCGATGATTATATTGGGCAATTTAAAGAAGGCTATTTCAGTCCACTCGCGATGCTTGCTCGGTTTACTGAGGAACTAGGAGAACTTGCGCGCGAAGTAAACCACTACTATGGTGAGAAACCGAAAAAAGAAACAGAAGCAGAGAATACAATTGAACAAGAAATGGGCGATTTGTTGTTTGTGCTCATTTGCTTAGCAAATTCCCTGCAAATCGACTTAAGCACAGCACATGATGAAGTGCTACATAAATTTAAAACGCGGGATGCACACCGCTGGACGAGAGGATAACTGAAAATGAATACATATAAATTAGTTGTTGCTGGACCACGGGGGAAAATGGGACGAGAGGCGGTGGCGCTTTGTTTGCGCGAATCGCAATTTGAGCTTGTGGCAGTCATTGATACGCAGCATGATGGTGCACTATTAAAAGACCTTGATGGGTACATAGAAGGAGATATTCCTGTTTATACAAATATGGAGAGATGTTTTTCTGAACTTCATGTTGACGTCCTCATTGATTTAACGACACCAGCTGTTGCGAAAACGCATATGGAGATCGCGCTTGCTCACGGCGTGCGCCCGGTTGTAGGTACGACCGGCTTTACAGAGGATGATATTCATTCATTACGGGCGCAAGCGGAACAAAAAGGCATTGGTGCTGTCATTGCCCCGAATTTTGCGATTGGTGCGATTCTGATGATGAAGTTTGCGCAAATGGCAGCGCAATATATGACGGATGTAGAGATCATTGAGCAGCACCATGATGCAAAGTTAGATGCACCGTCGGGGACAGCATTAAAAACGGCACAGCTCATTAGCGAAGTGCGTGCGCCAAAGACACAGGGACATTCGGATGAAGAAGAAACACTTGCGCATTGTCGCGGCGGTGATTTTGAAGGCATGCGAATTCATAGTGTCCGTTTGCCAGGTCGGGTCGCACATCAAGAGGTGCTGTTTGGTGGAGAAGGGCAGACGCTCTCTATTAGACACGACTCGTTAAATCGCGCGAGCTTTATGCCTGGTGTGAAGCTCGCGGTAGAACAAGTGATGACACTAAAGACGCTTGTGTACGGACTCGAACACTTACTTGACTGAACTTCCTAATGTGAGGCAGATTATTTTTGTCATTGTGACGAATGTGATATAGTGAGAACGAATGGAAAGTAGGGATGCCGTATGACGGAAACAGTCGATATACTCGCGTGCGGCGCCCATCCTGATGATATTGAAATCGGCATGGGTGGGACGATTGCAGCATATGTAGCAAAGGGGGCGCGGGTCGCCTTTTTAACGTTGACAAAAGCGGAGCTGTCATCGAATGGGACGGTTGCGACACGACAGGAGGAAGCAGCGCGTGCGGCGGCGATTCTCGGCGTTCATGCACGTTATCAGCTTGATTTTCCGGATCGTGGTTTACGTGATATAAAAGATGCGCAGCTTTCTCAAATTGTGAAGTTGGTACGCGCACTGCAACCACAGCTCGTTTTTTACCCACATCATGATCGCCACCCTGACCACGGGCATTGTGGTCAAATGGTGAAAGAAGCCGTGTTTAACGCCGCCATTCGTCGTTTTGCAACGGAAGGCGTTTCCGCGCATCGTGTAAAGGCAAGTTATGCGTATTTTATAAACGGGATCCCGGCGCCGTCTTTTTTAACAGACGTTAGTGCAGTATATGAGCAGAAGAAGCAAGCGCTCCAAGCATATGAAAGTCAATTTACACCGGCGGATGGTGTGAGTACACCGCTAACGGATGCGTACATTGATACCGTCATTGGCCGTGACCGATTGTTAGGGAAAGAAGCAGGCGTGCAGTTTGCGGAAGGCTTTTATAGTGACCGTGCGCCAGTTGTCGCGAATTTATTAGAAGGGTGAGGGCGCCCCATGAAAACAAAAAAAATTGGTATTAGTTGTTACCCGACAGTAGGGGGTTCCGGTGTCGTCGCGACAGAGCTAGGAAAACAGCTTGCCTCTCGTGGCCACGAAGTCCACTTTATCACGACCGACATTCCTTTCCGATTAGACGATAAAGTGTATGCAAACATTTATTTTCATGAAGTCGAAGTGAATCAATACGCGGTATTTAAACACCCACCCCATGACTTAACGGTGGCGAGTAAGATGGCGGAAATCATTCGTACGCATGAGCTGGATATTTTACATGTTCATTATGCGGTGCCTCACGCCGTATGTGCGATTTTGGCGCGGCAAATGAGTGGGAGAGATGTGAAAATTGTGACGACGTTGCATGGAACGGATATTACTGTACTCGGCTGGGACCCGTCTTTGCGCCAGTTAATTCGTTTTGGGGTGGAAGAGTCAGATGCGGTGACAGCTGTGTCGGCGGATTTAGTGCGCGCGACAAACAAGCTTGTCGGAACGGATAAGCCGATTGAAACGATTTATAATTTTATTGATGAATCAATTTATTACCCCAAGCCGGTCGCGACATTGCGGGGCTGTTACGGCATTGCTGAGGACGAGGATGTGCTCATTCATATTTCCAATTACCGTCCGGTCAAGCGTGTCCTAGACATCGTGAAGACGTTTCATTTCATTAGCAAACGGCGGCGGGCAAAGTTGTTACTCATTGGTAATGGACCGGAAATTCCAATTGCTCGGCAGTATATTATGGAACATGACTTAGAAGAAAATGTGCTCGTCCTCGGGAACCAAAAACATATTGTTGAGTTGCTTTCTATGAGTGATTTGTTGCTATTGTTAAGTGAGAAAGAGAGCTTTGGTCTTGTTGCGTTGGAAGCGATGGCATGCGGGGTGCCGGTGATCGCGACAAATATCGGAGGCATTCCGGAAGTTGTTGAGGACGGGGTGACGGGATTTTTATGTCCGGTAAACGATCCAGAAACAGCGAGTCAACGCGCGCTCACATTGTTGGAAAATGATGTATTGCGTGCGCAATTTAAAGAGGCGGCGCTTGCGCGTGTGCGAAACATGTTTTACTCGCAAGATGTGGTTGATCAGTATGAGCAATTATATGAAAGTTTGTTATTAAAGGATGGATGCTTGTGAGTGTCGAAAAAGCATATCCAGTGTTGCGGTGCTTGCATGAAGCGGGGTATGAAGCTTACGTTGTGGGTGGCGCCGTAAGAGATACGTTACTTGCGCGCCCTGTCCATGATTTAGACGTGGCAACTTCGGCAGATGCTGCGACGGTGCGGAAATTATTTCCAAAAACAGTCCAGATGAATGAGCGACATGAGACGGTCCTATTGTTTCACAACGGGGTACCTGTCGAAGTGACGATGTTTAAAGGTGAGACGCTAGAAGCGGATTTACAAAAGCGTGATCTCACAATCAATAGCCTTGCGATGACAGCGGAAGGGGCGCTCATTGATGTTGTCGGTGGACAAGCCGATTTACAAATCGGTATTTTGCGTGCGTATGCACCTGAGGATGTGTTTGTCGATGACCCGCTTCGGCTGTTACGGGTGGCCCGCTTCCAGAGCGAGCTCGGGTTTCGTGTCGATGAAATGTTACAGGCTGAAATGACGGCGCGGCGCGCGCAACTGACAAATGTCGCAAACGAGCGCGTTGCCGCTGAGCTTGAACGGTTGTTTGCGGGGGCGTTTGCGCAAGCATCACTATCATTGTTACATCATACCGGGGTTGGGGCACATATTGCGGTTTTTCCATTGACAGACGCGCGCTATCAGCAGTTGCGGACGCTACCGGATGAGCACTGGGATGATGGTGTGCGGGTATGGCTGGAAGTGGCAGTGAGCCTAGGCGAAGTGGGCTTTTTAGCAGCACTTCCGATTGCAAAGAAGCAAAAGCAATCAGTAAAACAGGCATATGCTGGTTACATAAAACGGCAAATGGCAGCTTTAAATGATTGGGAGCTATATGAACTCGGATTGCCGCTCGCCCAGTTAATTGAAGATGTGCGACGCTCTCGGGGTGAAGATGCCATTTCTCGTGTAGTATTGGCGCAACAGTATGAGGCGCTACCGATCCAGTCACGTCATGCTCTTGCCATAAATGGCCATGATTTACTCGCTGTATCGGGGAAAAAGCCTGGCCCGTGGCTCGCTGCTGCACTAGAAAAAGCGGAATATGCAGTGGTGACAGGGGTAGTGGCAAATGAGCGCGCTGCTTTACAATCGTTTTTGCAAGGAGAGATAGGATGAAAGAAAAAATTTTATCGTTACTAAATGAGAAAACGTACGTATCAGGTGAGGAAATTAGCCAGCAGCTCGGTGTGTCGCGTACAGCGATATGGAAACAAATGAAAGCGCTCGTTGCTGAAGGATATACGTTTGATGCTGTCACGCGCAAAGGGTACCGCATTGTTTCGCGTCCCGACACATTAAAAAGTTATGACATTTGGCCATATTTAACCACATCATTCCTGGGTCGACACATTCATGATTACGAGGTGGTGTCATCCACACAGTTTGTTGCCCATGAGTACGCGAATAAAGAGGCACCAGAAGGGACACTCATTGTCGCGGATGCGCAACAACAAGGGCGAGGACGGCTGGCGCGTCCGTGGCAGTCAAAGCAAGGTGTCGGTATTTCAATGAGCTTGTTACTGAGGCCGCAAATTGAGCCGCAGCGTGCGCCGCAATTAACGTTACTAGCAGCTGTGGCGGTTGTTCGTGCGATTGAACAAGTAAGTGGACTCTCTTGTGATATTAAGTGGCCGAACGATATTTTGTATAAAGGAAAAAAATTGGTCGGTATTTTAACGGAGATGGCCGCAGACCCAGACTGGGTCAAATATGTCATTGTTGGGATGGGTGTGAATTGTCATCATGAGCGAGAAGATTTTGCAGATGGTTTGGCAGATGTGGCGACATCCATTCAATTAGAAACAGGGAAACGAATTTCGCGTGCTAACCTCGTCGCGGCAACTATAAATGAATTTGAATGGTTGTATGAGGCTTATGTGGAGGAAGGATTTATGGCGATCAAGCCGTTGTGGGAAGCACGGGCGATTAGCTTACATACATATGTGCACGTCCGAACGTCGCGTGAGACGTTACATGGTTATGCGCTTGGGATCACTGATGATGGGCGCTTACGAGTGCGGGATGAGGGTGGCGACATCCATTTGGTTTATTCAGCCGATATTGAGTTAGACACAACACGGTAATCGTATGATATACTAGAAGCGCAAGGGCTGTATCTGTAAGAACGGCACCGATCATAGGGCTTTCTTCACTTGTTTTGGGGAAGAATGGCCTGTAGTTAGGGAAAGGATACGTGCATATTGAATGAGCTCTGATTCCATCAGGAACAGAGACTCCTGAGAAAATGTGCGCTGCTTGATAATGAATCAAGCAATCCTGGCCGTTTCATGCAGTTCGATTTGAACACATGAAACTGTAAGGAGAGATTGAATATGAAGACAACGAAGACATTTTTGCAAATGAAAAAAGAGGGTGTACCAATCGCGATGTTAACGGCGTATGACGCACCATCTGCACGCTTAGCTGAACGAGCAGGGGTTGACATGATCCTCGTTGGCGATTCGCTTGGAATGGTTGTGCTTGGCTATAATTCGACTGTACCCGTAACAGTCGATGATATTGTGCTGCATACAAAAGCGGTGAAACGTGGCGCGCCGAGCACATTTGTTGTTGCTGATTTGCCGTTTTTTTCTTATCATACGTCTTTTAGTGAGACTGCCACACATGTACGTAGGCTCATTCAAGAAGCTGGGGCAGATGCAGTTAAGCTTGAAGGTGGATATGAGCGAGTCGAGACGGTACGACAGCTCGTGCAAGCGGGTGTGCCTGTTGTCGGGCATGTCGGTTTAACACCACAATCAGTGGGTGTACTAGGTGGTTACCGCGTGCAAGGAAAGGAAGAAGATGATGCACGTCGCATCGTTGAAGAAGCGAAGGCACTAGAGCAAGCGGGTATTCTCGCGCTCGTAGTCGAATGTGTCCCGCAACAACTAGGTCAGCTACTCTCACAAACGTTGACGATTCCTGTCATTGGGATCGGTGCAGGTGAGACGGATGGTCAAGTGCTTGTTTACCATGATGTCATCGGGTATGAATCGGCACACATTCCAAAGTTTGTGAAGCAATATGCGAACGTTTCGGAAGTAATTGAAGCAGGACTACAAAGCTACGTTGATGATGTAAAGGTGCGTAAGTTTCCCGAGAAAACCCATATGTATATGACGAAACAAGCAGAAAAGCTGTCGTTATACGGGGGCGAACAAAAATGATTGTTGCAAAGACGATTGCTGCGCTCACATCAGCACTCGCCCCCTATCGGGAACAAGGAAAGACCATCGGCTTTGTGCCGACGATGGGCGCGCTTCACGAGGGACATGTGTCACTCATCGAAGCAGCGCGTCAGAAAAGTGATGTCGTCGTGCTCAGCATATTCGTTAACCGGCTCCAATTTGGTCCTGGGGAAGACTTTGATGCGTACCCGCGCAATGTTGCGCATGATTGTGACATCGCGAAACAAGCGGGGTGTGACGTTGTGTTTGCCCCTGCCGAAGCAGAGCTGTATCCAGAAACACCCATGCATATCGTAACCGTGCGTGAAGGAGCCGATGTGTTGTGTGGAAAAAGTCGTCCGGGTCATTTTGACGGTGTTGCAACAATTGTGTTAAAATTATTCGGTGTTGTGCAGCCAACGTATGCGTTTTTTGGCGAAAAAGATGCCCAGCAAGTGGCGATTATTTCGCAACTCATTCGCGAGTTTTATTTGCCAATCACACTTGTTGTTTGTCCAACAGTGCGGGAAACTGATGGCTTGGCACGAAGTTCTCGCAATACGTATTTGACAGCGGAAGAGCGTGCACTTGCGCCAGTGTTATATGAAGCATTACAAGCGGCAAAGCAGTGCGTGCAACAAGGAGAACGTGATGTTGCGACACTCGTTCAAATTATACGCACGAGGTTAGCGCAACTGCCCCTTGGAGAAATTGATTATGTTGAAGCCTATACGTATCCGTCGTTAAAGCGAGTAGTGATTGGAAAAGATAAGATGATTTTAGCACTTGCGTATCGCTTTCCATCCGCGCGTTTAATTGATCATATACAATTGGACTTTGCTAATAGAGAAATGGAGTGACGAAAGATGTATCGTACGATGATGAAAGGCAAACTGCATCGCGCCCGCGTCACAGAGGCAAATTTAAATTATGTTGGTAGTATTACCATTGATGAGGATTTAATGGATGCAGTCGATATATTGGAAAATGAGAAGGTACAAATTGTCAATAATAATAACGGCCAAAGATTTGAAACGTATGTCATTAAAGGTCCACGCGGACAACGCGATATTTGTATAAATGGTGCAGCAGCTCGGTTAGTTCAGCCGGGTGACGTTGTCATTATTTTGTCTTATGCAATGATGTCTACAGATGAGGTGAAAACGCATGTTCCTCGTGTAGCGATCATGAATGAGCACAATGAGATTGATGAAATGTTAGGAACAGAGCCAGCTTCTACCGTTCGATAATCCGCATATTCCCCTTTTTCCTGTTGCACACTTATAAGTAAGATATGCAATAGGGAGGGGATTTTTTTGCATCAATTTATTTCACAGTGGCAGACATTATACGAGCATGCGCGTACGACACCAATTGCAGGCGATCATCCATATGTGAAAACATTGGAACATATGACGCAGCAATTATTGAACTTATGGGGAACGATGGATGAGCAATTGCAAGCATTAAAGCACGAATTGGCAAACCGGCGCGCATTTTTGGCTTATGAAACAAAAGGAACAGAATTGTTTGCGGCGGACTGTTTTGAACAAGCGCTTGAACAATTACAGACAGAAGAAGCATGTGGTGAAGCAGATTGCGTTCGCCGGCTGTACGTTGGTTATGCGGCGCTCTATACGGAGAAAAACGAGTGTGCGCGCGACCATTTTGCTTACGTATTACAAGTCGCTGTCACACCGCTTTTAACGCATTTTGCTTATTTTGGCTTAGGGTTACTTGCGATGGTCAGACATGATTGGGAACAGGCGATCATTCATTTTGAACGAGCAGAATCACTCACATCCAATACGGATGTCGTATATAATTTAGGTGTATGTTATTATTTACTTGGTGCATATGAGAGCGCGGCGTGCTATTTCCATACGTATGTCAATCGACATGAAGATTGTGATGTCTATGTGTTGTGGGGATTATCATTAATGAAAGCAGGTCGTGTTGAAGAGGGGAAAAAGGTGTGGCTTGCGAGTGCGGCGTTAACGGATTCAGATGCCTTGCTTGCCCGACTTGCGGAATCAGCAGAGTGGTTTGGTGTGCATGATCTTGCTTGTCATTGTTACGAGCAGCTCATGCAGATAAATGGGGAAACGATCCCGTTATTACACGGTTTTGCCTGGAATAAAGCGCTAAGTGGGGATGAGGAAGGGTTGCTTCTCTTAGCAACATTAGGACAAGCAGACGCAGAAGCCCATCGGTCATGGTGCCTTCTTCACGAAGCAACAAAATAACTAAAGAAGAAATCGCGCCAGGGGAGCTGAGATATTCATATGTCAGAGCGATTTGTCATTGTAGATTTAGAAACGACAGGTAATACACCAACACAAGGGGCACGAATTATTCAAATAGGGGCAGTGAAAGTCGAAGGCCGAAAGATCATTGACCGTTTTAATACGTTTGTCGATCCGGCTTGCGAAATCCCACCTTTTATTGCGGAATTAACAGGAATTACTGCCGCAGAAGTGAAGGGGGCGCCGGCTTTTGCTGAGGTTGCTCCGCAGTTGCTGGCGTTTATGGACGGGTGCGCGTTTGTGGCGCATAACGTTCCTTTTGATCAAGGTTTTTTAACGGCGCAATTAGACATGGAAGGCTATCACTGGTTGCCACAGGTCAGTTTTGACACAGTTGAAATGAGCCGGGTGTTATTCCCGAGCCAGGATAGTTACAAGTTATCGGAACTCAGCGGTTTTTTGGCGCTTAACCATACGCGTCCGCACCAAGCAGACAGTGACGCGCTAATAACTGCTGAGTTATTTCTTTCATTGGTACATAAATTGGAATCACTTCCACTTGCAACATTGCAACAACTGGATAAGGTTACTTTACGCTTATCCAGTGATTGGTCCCAACTTATCCGTCCAGTCATAAAGAAAAAGA
This sequence comes from Shouchella lonarensis, assembly GCF_900096965.1. Lineage (GTDB taxonomy): Bacteria > Bacillota > Bacilli > Bacillales > Bacillaceae_D > Shouchella > Shouchella lonarensis. The sequence goes on from NZ_FMYM01000003.1 coordinate 114,538, forward strand.
TGAATATTCATGCGGCATTGGCAGAGACACAATATGACATGTTCGGTCAGCTTGTATTAAAGCGACACGAAGAAAAAAGTGAGAAGCAACCTTCTTTATCTCAACCATCTTTCACGGATACGATGACAACTGCTTTTACGCATGCCACTGACCATGTTGAGGATCGCCCAGGTCAGCGTCTCATGATGGAACGAGTATACAAGGCGCTTTCAAGCGAGGCATATTTATTACTTGAAGCAGGCACAGGTACAGGAAAAACATTGGGCTATTTATTACCAAGTGTACATGTCGCAAAGAAAACTGGAAAGCCTGTCGTTGTGTCTACGTATACCGTGGCGCTGCAAGAACAATTATTACAAGAGGATATCCCATTGTTATGTGCACTAGTTGATTTTCCGGTTGAAGCAGCGATATTAAAAGGGCGTCATCATTATTTAGACGTAAAAAAGTTTGAGCGTTCACTCGCTTATTGTGAAGAGGATTCATACGATGTGTTGCTTACGAAAGCACAAATATTAGTATGGCTACTAGAAACAGCTAATGGGGACCGAACAGAATTGAATTTAAGCTCCGGTGGCGAAAATTATTGGTTGACCGTACAGAGTGACTATGGGGACGCGTCAGACCCACGTTGCTTTTATCAACGCGCCCAAATGCATGCGACAGAAGCAGATATCATTATTGTCAATCATGCATTATTAATGATCGATACAATACGAGAGGTGCCTGCTCTACCCTCTGTTTCCCATGTCATAGTTGATGAAGCACATCATTTTGCTGATGTCGCCCGGGATCATTTAGGGACATCATTGCGCTATGTGTCTTATGCCTTTGCATGGCAACGATTGGCACGGTTGCTTGAAGAGGCAAGTGGTCTTTCATTGCAACTGCAAGCGCAATTAACGCATATGTCAGTCATTCAAGAGGATGTCGACGATTTGTTCCGAATGCTCCGCGCATTTGTGATGGAGACAGAAGATGGACGAACGGGAAATACAGGGCGGCGTAGTTGTTCGTATGCACCAACTGTCCAAGTTGGTGCGATGTGGCAAGCCATATTTGTTTGTGCGGAGCGGATTTATACACATGGTTTAAAGTTAATAAAAGTGGTAGACAGCGTGCTTACTTCTTTGCAAGAAGCGCAATGTACGCCTGCTACATACGCGAAGATACGTGCGACGAACGAAGCAACCAAAGCAGTTTATCGCCATACGCAAGCACTAAACACGTTACTACTGACCGCTGAAGAAGGATATGTGTATTGGATTGAGGCAGAGCCAAAGGGAGCGAAAAACGCGACGTATTTATATCGAAAACCAATGGATGTCTCAGACTGTTTAGCAGATCAATTTTTTGCGCGGAAGCGGAGTGTCGTATTAACATCAGCGACGTTGACAGTGAATGATTCGTTTTCTTACTATGTTGATCAGTTAGGATTAGCGGATTTTGGTGTGGAAACATTACAGATTCTTTCTCCATTTGCATATGAAACACAAACGAAATTGCTAATCCCATCAGATGTACCGGATGTGCGTGGGAAGAACGACACATTATTTGTGGATGACATTGCCATTAAAATATGGCGTATTGCTGAAGAAACGAATAGAAAGGTGCTTGTGCTGTTCACATCATATGACATGTTGCGCAAAGTATATTATAATGTAAGGAATTTAAACGAAACACGCTGTCTGCCGTTAATTGGACAAGGGGTCACAAATGGCTCACCAGCGAGGCTATTAAAAATATTTAAACATGAGACAAGCGGCATTTTATTTGGTACAAACAGTTTTTGGGAAGGCATGGACTTACGCCAAGCCGGCGCTTGCCACCTCGTTATCGTTCGCTTGCCGTTTGCTTCTCCAGATGAGCCGTTTGTTCGCGCGCAAATTGAGCAGGCGAAATCGCGTGGCAAAGACCCGTTTAAAACAATATCATTGCCACAAGCGGTGATTCGTTTTAAACAAGGATTCGGTCGACTCATTCGCTCCACAGCCGACAATGGCGCGGTATTTGTGTTTGATCGTCGTATTGTCACAACAAAGTATGGGGCAACGTTTATTCAGTCACTCCCGTCCGTTCCCGTCTTAGAGGGGAAACTTGAAGCACTGCTTGAGATGATTTGTAACGAGGGAGAGGAATAAGAGACATGAAAACAGTTGTAAAAAATGTGACGATCATCACGATGAACCCTACATTCGAGGTCATAAAGCACGGTTACGTCGTTGTAGAGAAAGGGGTATTCACTGAAGTTTCCCATGGAGACCCTCATGATTCATTGTGCGATACAGCCGATCTTGTAGAAAACGGACGTGGAAAATGGTTAATGCCGGGCCTCATTAATACACATGGTCATCCGGCAATGAGTTTGCTCAGAGGCATTAGCGATGACGCCATATTAGGTGACTGGTTAAAGAGGGACATTTGGCCACTTGAAGGACGCTTTTTAGAAACAACAACAGAAGCGGCCCGCAACCTTAGTATGATTGAAATGATCGAGTCAGGGACGACAACGTTTTTAGATATGTATCATTTGCATATGCCGCAATTTGCGGAAGTGATCGCGTCTGTTGGGATGCGTGCAACGCTCATGCGCTCAGTCATCGGGTTATGCGCGGACGCAGAGCGGGAGCAAAAGCTTTTAGAAGCACTCGCCTTTGCAAAAACGTGGCATCAGCAAGCAAATGGTCGGATTCAAACGATGCTTGCACCGCATGCACCGTATACTTGTCCACCGGCGTATATCGAACAAATTGTCGCTGCTGCCCGCGCCGTACATCTACCTGTCCATATGCACGTTGCAGAAACACGACAAGAAGTCGCCAATTTTAAGGAAACATACGCTGTTCATCCAATCGATTTATTAAACGAAAAAGGCCTTTTAGACAATGTCAACTGGCTTTTTGCCCATTGTGTACATGTAGAACCGCATCACATTGACTTGCTTTCACAAAAGAAAATTGCTGTTTCTCATAACCCAAAAAGCAATTTAAAACTTGGCTCAGGCATTGCCCCAGTCGCACAAATGCTCGCTTGCGGTGTGACTGTAGGACTCGGCACCGATTCGGCAGCGTCTAACAATGCGCTTGATTTATTTGAGGAAATGCGCTTTTCTGTTCTGTTACCGCGCGGGATCTCAGAGCAAGCGAATATTGTTAAAACAAAGCACGGTTTGCAAATGGCGACCATTTTTGGGGCACAAGCGTTACGGTATGATAATCTCGGCGCGATTGCTGTCGGTATGGAAGCTGATTTTATTTTGCTTGATTGCGACAGGCCTCACTTGCATCCAACAGAACCTGTTACTTCACACCTCGTATTTGCGGCAAAAGGGTCTGATGTCACGGATGTATATGTACAAGGAAAGCCTTTGATGAAAGACCGGACGTTGTTGACATTAGACAAAGAACGAATCTTGGCAGAAGCGAACACACAGTTAGCGCTGCTTAAAAAGTAAATAAAAACGTTGCGGAGTCTTCCGCAACGTCTGAGGTGTGGGTAGAAGGTTTTAGTCAATATCAGCCGGCGTATCTGCTCCTTGAGCAGAGGGACGAAATACAGCTGGAAAAGCTGTTTGTTTAATTGCAAGTGGCCAAGCCTCTTGAACAGAACGGTTGGCGCGACAAAGTAAAGAAGCTGTGTCTTTATGTTGCTGAAACCATGCGGCTAAATCGTGTTTGTTCAATGACGTGCGCCCCCCTTCAACTGGCGTATCCATAGTATGACCGCCTGTGATGCTGCTATGTTAGCAATGATTGTGACGATCGAACAGATATTGCCTTGAATAGTACAATGCTTTCCTCGAAAATGTAAAGAAAGGAAGTCAAACATGGACACAATCAAAAGGAAAAAGTTGCTCTCATCTGTGACAATACAATATCATGATGACATGTATAAAGTTGTCAGTGAGTTAAACCACACATTGAAAGACCGGGGACTAATTTTTGGTCTTTCACTTAATAAACAAGAGCAGACAAAGGCGACTTTGTCCATTTATGAAGGGTGACAAGAAGCAAATGAAAAAGGTGATCAGCCTTACCGCGACAGCAGTTGTAATCATTCTTGTTGCAGTCAGCATTTACGTATACCAACTCATTCGTGCGCCAATTGTGGAGGCTACTGAGCGGGCCACTGCATATGTGTTGGATGAAAAGATACTTGAAGCCGTCAAAGATGTGGACTTTTATCACGGTAAAGACGTTTATTGGGTTGTGCGTGGCAGTGATAAAAAAGGGCAAGACGTTTATGTATGGTTACAACAAAAGGATGACAAATTAAAGAAAACAACGACACTACCCGTGAAAGAAGGGATCTCTGAGCAGGAAGCAAAGCAAAAAGTTGCTGCTGAAAAAGGGGTCCAACAGGTGGATACAATTCGCCTTGGTTACGAAGATGGACAGGCTGTTTATGAAGTAACGTATTCGGAGGAGTCAGGAGCCAAAACGTTTATGTATGTCGCTTTTAGTGATGGCAATGTTTTGAAGAGCTATTCACTTAAATAATAACAGCCATAGGCTTTCCCTGGAACGGTCATTGACTTTCATTTTCAGGAGCAGGTATAATTCAAGAGATATAGATGCATGTATGTATGGGTCGTTATTCTAAATGAAGACCGGCGATGTGTAGGAGGAGACAAAGATGAAAACAACAATTGCACAAATTGGCGCATCACTCGACCAAGAAGTGACGCTTGGCGCATGGGTGGCAAATAAACGTTCAAGTGGTAAGATTGCTTTTTTACAATTACGCGATGGAACTGGTTTTATTCAAGGCGTCGTTGTGAAAGCAGAAGTGGCAGAGGATGTTTTTCAGATTGCAAAGGGTTTGACGCAAGAAAGTGCGATTTATGTGTCTGGGAGAGTGCAAGCAGATGAGCGTGCGCCTTCAGGATATGAGCTCATTGTTCACAAAATTGAAGTGATCCATGAGGCGACGGACTATCCGATTACACCGAAAGAACACGGAACGGAATTTTTAATGGACCATCGTCATTTATGGTTACGCTCTAAGCGTCAACATGCATTGATGAAAATTAGAAATGAAATTATTCATGCGACGTATCGTTTCTTTGCAGATCATGGCTTTACAAAGCTAGACGCACCGATTTTAACAAGTTCCGCACCAGAAGGCACAACGGAATTGTTCCATACAAAGTATTTTGAGGAAGATGCATATTTGTCGCAAACAGGGCAGCTGTATGCAGAAGCAGGGGCAATGGCGCTTGGGCGTGTGTTCACATTTGGGCCGACTTTTAGAGCTGAGAAGTCCAAAACGCGCCGTCATTTAATTGAGTTCTGGATGATTGAAGCAGAAATGGCTTTTTTGGAGCATGAAGAAAGTTTGCAGCTACAAGAAAATTATGTGGCGTATTTAGCTGATCAAGTTGTTCGTCATTGCCAAACAGAATTGAAATTACTTGATCGAGATGTAAGCAAGTTGGAAGCGATTCGTGCGCCGTTCCCGCGGATTACATATGATGAAGCAGTGGCTTGGCTCCAAGAAAACGGCTTTTCTGAGCTTCAGTGGGGAGAGGACTTTGGTTCCCCGCATGAAACCGCGCTTGCTGAGCGATTCGATCGTCCGGTATTTATTACAAACTACCCTCGTGCGCTTAAGCCGTTTTATATGCAGCCAGCACCTGACCGCGATGATGTCGTCTTATGCGCTGATTTGATTGCCCCAGAAGGATATGGGGAAATTATTGGTGGTTCTGAGCGGATTCATGATTATGATTTATTAACAGAAGAGTTAACGCGGCATAACCTATCATTGGATGAGTATGGCTGGTATTTGGATTTACGTAAATACGGATCTGTGCCACATGCTGGATTTGGACTCGGACTAGAACGCACAGTCGCGTGGTTTGGCGGTGTGGACCACGTTCGTGAAACGATTCCATTTCCACGTTTATTAAATCGAATGTACCCTTAACAGAGGTCGGAAGTCAGAAGCCGGAGGTCATGTGAAGCAGCCTTGACGTGACCTTGGGTTACTGCATGCTGTACTTAGAATGGATGGAGTTGGTAAGGGTGGATAAAAAAGTTTTTATGCAGTGGGTACAACAAAGACATGTCAGTATACCTCAATTGTTACTGGCCCATTACACGGACCTTCGTATGGATGAACAAGAGCTCGTGATGTTATTACACATACAGTCTTCCTTAGATAAAGGAGATGCATTTCCCACGCCGGAACATTTAAGCACACGCATGACGCTGTCACTTGATGAATGTACATCTATCCTCGGGCAATTAATTAAAAAGCGTTTATTGTCACTTGAAAGCCATTTAAATGAGGAAGGGATTGTCTCCGAATCGTATACACTTGAGCCGTTATGGTCGTCACTCATAACCCTTTTGTCGCGCTGGGATGAAAAAGAGGCAAAAGCAGACCAAAAAGCGCAAGAAGGACAGTTGTATCAACGTTTCGAGCAAGAATTCGCAAGACCGTTGTCGCCCATTGAGTCAGAAACATTGTCAATGTGGTATGATCAAGACGGTCATTCAACTGAATTGATTTTTGCGGCATTACGGGAAGCGGTCATTTCCGGAAAACTAAATTTCCGTTATATCGACCGTATTTTATTTGAATGGAAACGAAATGGTGTTCGAACAGTGAATGAAGCCCGTACGCATAGTGAGCGGTTCAGGAAAAAAACAAGTGAGCCTGCCAAGCATCAAGCGAAGCAAGCAGAAAAAAAAGATGTTCCCGGTTTTCACTGGTTGGAGAAACTGTAGGGGCTTTGTAGAGGCGGTGTATGATGCGAACGAAAAAAGAAGCACAAGATGCGATCCGGGTAATGGGCACATTGTTTCCCGAAGCGGAATGTGAATTAAATTTCCGGAATCCGTTTGAGCTATTAATTGCAGTTGTCCTCTCTGCGCAATGTACAGATGCGCTTGTGAATCGGGTGACAAAACATTTATTCGAAAAGTATCGTGATCCAAAAGCGTATATTGCTGTTCCGCTTGAGGAATTGCAACATGATATTCGCTCCATTGGGTTATTTCGTAATAAAGCAAAAAATATTCAGTCATTATGTTATACACTATTAGAGAAACACGGTGGCAACGTCCCGCAAACGCGAGAAGAATTGGAGGCACTTGCTGGCGTAGGTAGGAAAACAGCCAATGTAGTGCTAAGTGTCGCTTTTGGCATTCCAGCCATTGCCGTTGATACGCATGTGGAGCGTGTGACGAAACGTTTAGGCATTTGTCGATGGAAGGATACGGTTCGTCAAGTGGAAGATACACTCATGAAGAAGTTAGAAAAAGAGACGTGGGGCGATGCGCATCATCGGTTAATTTTCTTTGGTCGCTATCATTGTAAAGCGCAGTCACCGCGGTGTCCAAATTGCCCATTGCTTGACCGCTGTCGTGAAGGACAGAAACGATTAAAAAAGCAAACCACCGGATGAGAATAGAAAGGGTGTCAGCTGTGGATGAGTTCATAAGCGATGAAATCATATATACAGAAAAAGAACAAGCCAATTGGCGCGCGATCGAGCAAAAGCAGATTGAAAAACAATTTTGTTTCGCTTTTAGCGGGCATTTTTCAGCTGGTAAATCAACGATCATTAATGATTTTATTGGTGCCCCTTTATTGCCGACAAGCCCCATTCCAACGAGTGCCAACCGGATCACCCTTAAAAATGGTCCACTTGGTGTGTTTGTGCAACGAACAGATGGCCAGACGATTCATTTCAAAGATGATATTCCATGGGACGACGTGCGAGGCTTCGGTATGGACGGTGCGACAATCTCGTCTATTTGTATCACTGCACCACTTCCTTTTTTAGGGGCGTTCGGTCAGCTTGTTGATACGCCGGGTGTTGACTCTACAGATCCAACGCATAAAACAATGACGATGGATGCGCTTTACACGACGGATGTGGTCGTGTATGTGATGGAATATAACCATGTGCAATCAGAGACGAATTTACATTTCTTAAAACAGCTTTCGACAGAAGGGAAGCCACTCTTTCTCGTAGTGAATCAAATTGACAAACATGACGAATCTGAACTGGCATTTACGACATTCAAACAAGATGTCGCGGAAACACTTCGCAACTGGGGGATCAGTTATCAGGATATTTATTATGTCAGCATGCGAAAAATGAATCATGCTGGGAATGAAAACGAGCGCTTTAAACGAGAAATGAAAGCAATGATGCGTGCGAGTGCTGTTTTATGCGAGCAAAGTCAACAGTGTCTGCAACAAAGTTTTTACTTTGCTGTGAAACGGCGCATCATTGAAGAGCTGGATGAGGCCGTTGCGGCGATTGAAGCAGAAGTTGAAACACTTGGATACACGCTAACAGATGTACAAACGTATACGAAGGAAGCGGAGAAATTGGTAGCATACGAACATGCTTCCCAACAACGAGAGGCACAGTTTATAGCGGAATGGGATTCATTATTTCGCCAAGTATCGTTGTTTAACGCTCATCTGACCGAACTGACGAGAGATTGGTTATTGGCGACACAACCAAATTTTCGAGTCGGGTTGTTGTTTTCGAAAAAGAAAACGGCTGAAGAACGGACACACAGGTTGAAAACATTGCTTAAAGCGTTGCAAGATCAAGTCAATTCCCAACTCGTGTTTCATTTGCAACGCTCGTTTCAAGCGGTGCCACTTGCTGAGTTAACGAATAATGAAGCATTTCAAACCGCAATACAAGCGCTTACATACACGGTGGCGTCAACACTTTTTACCGACAATCAACCAACTGGGACGACTGGACGAGAATATGTGTACGCCTTCACAAAATCACGGACGGATGACATCGTGCGTGAACTACGGCGTCGTGCGAGAGCAGCACTAGATGTGATGCAGGCAGGGTTAAAAGATGCCGATAAACGAAGATATGAAGAAGCAGTGGCATCATATGAAGAAAAAGCCGTGCTTCGTCCCTATGTAGATAGGTATGAAACGCAACAACAAAAGTGCCACGCGCGCGCGAGGAAACTAGAGAAAATCGCCGCCCAATATGAAGGCGCAAATACATTTGCACACGCGCTTGATCAGGCACGAAATGAGTTAGTTACTGCGGATGAAGAGGCAGCGGAAGCACGTGCGCGTGCGCAACTACAAACACTCAATTTTACGGATAAAAGCGTCATTGCTCATACAAATGAGGTGCTATCTGAAGAAAACACGCGTCCTACTGCACAAACAGTATCGCTCGCCGCATTAAATGAATGTTTTCAACAAGAACGAACAGGCGCATGGGGACGAACGTGGCGTATGCGTCTGCAGCATCGATTGCAGCAAATTGAACAGGAAACATACACGATTTCATTATTCGGCGCTTTTAGCGCAGGAAAGTCAAGTTTTGCGAACGCACTTTTAGGCGATGATGTACTGCCAACTTCACCACATCCAACTACTGCGACGGTGACAACAGTATCACGCCCAACAACAACCTATGCACACGGCACTGTCATCGTCACGTATAAGAAAAAAGATGACATCGGAGCTGAAGTCGCTTCACTTGCACGCTGGTTGGCCATGGACTTGACGCTTGATTCACTCGCTTCTTGTCGCTTACAAGCAAGCAAAGGCAAGACGAATGCAGAAAAGCAGGCACTTGCTTATTTGCAGACGTTGCAAGCAAGTTTACGAGAAAACAACAATGTACTTGAAACGAGTAGGGAAGTGTCGTTATCAACATTGCAAACATTTGTTGCGGACGAAGCAACCGCTTGTTTAATTGCGACAGTCGATATTTATTACGCCTGTAAATTAACAGAAGCAGGAATGACGCTTGTTGACACACCAGGTGTTCACTCCATTCATGGGCGTCATACGCAGGTTGCTTATCAACAAATTGAACGATCCGACGCGATTTTTTATGTGACGTACTATAACCACGCATTTTCCAAAGCGGATGCCCAGTTTTTAGAGCAATTAGCGAAGATGAATACGCATTTTGCGACGAATAAGTTATACTTCATTTTGAATGCCGTTGACTTGGCGATGAATGAGGACGAACGGCGTGGCGTTGAGCGTTACGTATATCATTCACTTGAGCAAGCCGGTGTCGCAGACATCCGCCTTTACCCAGTGTCTAGTAAACAAGGACTGGCAGCGAAGAAACAAACGGGGCAAGGTTGTGAACTGTTTGCATCGTTTGAAAGATACGTGCATGAAGGTCTGTTGCAGTCGTTAAAAGCGTTTAATATCGAGCTATTACATGTGGAAACAATGCAATATGTCGACTTCCTGGAAGAAAAAATTGCCTACGTCAATGCGGATAAAGAGACACAACAAAAAGAAGCCGCGCGCTTTGAAGCAGAGATGGCTACGTTTTTGCAAGCTTTTACACACGAGCGTGGCGATCTCCTTTTAGATCGCATCATTCGAGAAGCGAGTGAACTTTATTTGTACTTGCGAGAGCGAATTGTGTATGTGTTGCGAGATCGTTTTACGGCACACGTCAATGTAGCCACTGTTCAAGGAACGACACGCACAGCACAACGAAAATCTCTACAAATGTCTTTGTATCAGTGGCATGAGGAGACCTTGTTCTTTTTAGAACAAGAATTGGCAGCAACACAGGCACGATTACAGTTGGCACTAAGTCATGCACGCGACAAATGGTTACAACAATGGGAAGAACGCATGCAAAAATGTGTCCCGACATTTTCGTTTCATGCACAAAAAATCGTTCGTTTTACATTAAAAGTAGATGCAGCATCTCTTTCTGTTGCATTTGAGGCTGCCCCTTATGTCGCTCATTTTCGTTCAGCGCAAGCATTTTTTGAACAAGGTGGACTGAGTCAAATGAAAGAGACAGCGGTTCAGGCGTTAACAAAAGTTTATCGCGCGCACATTGAAACGTATGAAGCAGCAACGAAACAAGCGTTAACGGAACTTGTTGCTGGGATTTATGAGACAGAGAAAAACCGCTTATCTGAAGCGATCGCATCTGAACAAGCACAACTTGTGGAGTGGACGGATCCACAAGTTGCTGAAGCGATGACGCAAGAAAGAGAACAATTGATGAAGATCGTTCCTGGGCGCAATGCAGATGCGACAATGGGACCAAATTTATAGTCTGCTTTATGTCAGTCGTCAGCAAGCAAAAAAAGTGTATGGAAACCGAACCGTTTCCATACACTTTTTCAATGAATAGCATGTACGTAACTTAGAGATGGTAGGCACACCCGACTGAAAGGGGGTGCCGCGCATGAACGAGCTACAAGCTTGGATTCTAATCGCCATTGCGTTTGGAACACTTGTTGTCGCCGTCGTGAATGTGTCTAAGACAGATTAAGTCCACCGTCTGAGTTCCGTGCTCACGGTGGACCTATGCTCCATTCAAAAAGCCTGCCCCTTAGGGGACGTTGTGCTATACTGACTGCTTGGTGATCACCAGGCAGTCTTTTTTATTATATGTGCTTCTGTTAGTTAAGTATACATGTATGAGGAATAGGGTGCCAATACTAGGCAGCAAAAGTTCAGCTAAATCTCATCAGTCAAGAAAAAATAATGATAAATTTGTTTTATACTTGTATACTGTAAAGAAAGCATCAAAAAGAAAAGGAAGTGATTTTTTGGTTCGTCATGTTTACTACTACGCAGTCATGCTAATCACGCTTGTAATGATGATTGGCGGGATGATTGCCGCAGCGGTGAATGTTGTTTCACTTGTAAACCCAACCCCGTATTACATGAGCTTTGAAGATTACAAACAAAACCAGCACTACGAAGACGAAGGTGAGAAGGAAAGAGAACATTTAAGTGAAGAGCAGTTGCTTGCCAATTATGAGCGTTATCAAACAGAGGAAGTCGAACGTGATCAAGGGTATACAGTGAATCAACTACTGTACAGCGGCTTCTGGGTTTTCATCCCACTTCCGTTCTTTGTGTTAGCACGCAGGCAATTGAAACGACAAGAAAAAGAATGAATGCGCTTCCTCCTCCTAGAGTGAAATGATAAAATAGGGAGGAGGCTTTTTTTGCGCCTAAAAATGGACACCATAGAGAAAACAGAGTGAAAAGGAGAAACTGATGACAACAACGAAACGATCTCGTGAATCGCGCACCGTTTTAACAGACATTGTTTTACCACCAGATACAAATTACCACGGCACAATTTTTGGCGGCAATGTCATGGCTTACGTAGACAAAGTCGCAAGCATTGCTGCGATGCGTCACTCGCGTATGCAAGTCGTCACCGCAGCAAGTGACAGCTTTGACTTTTTAGCACCGATTAAAACGGGGGAAGCCATTTGCATTGAAGGTTACGTGACTTCGACACGGACGACTTCGATGGAAGTGTTTGTGAAAGTAGAGGCAGAAGATTTATTAACAGGAGAACGCCGGCAAGCAGCAACATCTTACTTAACATTTGTCGCGCTAGACGGAAACGGGAAACCGGCATCAGTACCGCGCGTCGTCCCGGAAACAGAGGAAGAGAAATGGCATTTTGCAGGGGCGCAAGAGCGGTATGAAATCCGCAAGCGGCGGCGCGAGCAACAACGGACATAGCGATGTGAAAAGAGCACGAAAACGCCCATACGCGCAGTAACATGCGCAAGTATGGGCGTTTTTCGCTATTCTTCGTCTGGTGGATCTGGCTCGACCGGTGTCTCTGTGTCGCCGCCGTCACCATCACCATCATTAGGAGGGCTTGTCGTATCTCCGTCACCTGGATTCTCGTTACTTGGTGGCGCTTCTTCTTCCGGTGGCCGTCCGTTAGACGGGGGAGGTGAGTCACCATTGTCGTCATCACCAGGTGGTGTTGGTTCTGGCGGTTCTTCTTCATTTTCCTCCTCGTCCTCGTCGTTTGCAGCACCTGGCGTTACTTTAAGGATAACAGCCTTACTTTCTTCGTTCGCAGAGACTGCTTTAACTGTGAAAGTATACGTTTCACCTGGCGTGACATTCGTGAAAACTGCTTTCATTTCATTTTGATTCACTTGTAAGGAGCCTTTATCAATCGATGCTTCAAAGTTAACCTCTTCACGTTCGTCTTCCGGATAGTCCCAAGAGAAGGTAAGTGTGTTTGTATCTTTATCGTAGTCAGCAGTAAGTTTGCTTGGATCCGAAATCCCTGTGTTTTCCGGTATCTCTTCTGGTTCCGTACCACGAACAAATAGTTCGCGGCTAATTTGATCGCTCGGTGTCTTTACGTTCCTAACAACGACAGAGTCCGGTTTCACAAAATCAGGCGTGTCAACCCCTTTGTGAACTTCGGTCATGATATGTTTAAAGATGGACTGGGCAGTTGTTTTATGCGCGTCTGTTAAATAGTTATTTTCACCGTTCTTGCTAAAGCCCATCCATACCGATGCCGTGTAGTTTGTGCTGTAGCCACTAAAGGTGGAGGCAGGGTAGGCATTAGGGTCGGTGATGTTATAGTGTGCCCTTACTTTGTCATTAAAGTTCGTTGTTCCAGTCTTTCCGGCAACTGGTATACCAGCGACTTTTGCGGCTTTTCCTGTTCCAATCGGATTGTTTATAACATCTTTTAACATATCCGTAACCATATATGCGGTGTAGTCTTCCATTACTTTTTCACTTTCTGGTTCCATATTCATTTCGCGCCCATCTGGAAAGACGACTTTGCGAATAATATATGGTTCAGTGAATGTACCACCATTCCCAAACGCAGCGTAAGCCCCTGCCATTTGTTTTGTGGATACTTGAGTCCCCCCAAGAACGCCCGCTTCAACGCGGTGATGAGTCACTTTTCCGTCCTTATCTTTCGTTGTTTCGGGGATCTTGATCATCGGATCTAAGAAAGCATACGCTTCGTCTTTACTTACTTCTTGCATCGCTTTAACTGCTGGGATATTCCGTGACCTAACTAACGCTTCCCGCATCGTCATTGCACCTAGGTACGAGTTGTTAGCATTACTAATGGGTGTCCCGTCAGTGTAATTGTGCTTTTCATCGACCAAAACCTTCGCCGTCGACCATTTGTTCATTTCAATACCCGGTGCATACGCAAGTAGTGGCTTCATCGCTGAACCTTGTTGTTTTGGATCTGTTGCATGGTTCCAATCTCGTTGGTTATTTTCTTTTATATCATTTCCAAAGGCGCGAACAGCTCCGCTCTTTGTATCCACTAATGTCACGCCGACTTTAAAGTCTTCATTGTCTTGTGGGAAAACCAATCCTTGGTATTCTCCCGATTTTAAGACACGGTCGACACTCTCTTGTGCTTTAGGATCGAGTGTTGTGTACACTTTCAAGCCAGAATTAAGCAAGTTGTTTGAAGCCAATTCTTCGTTGTCTTGTAGTTCATCTAGTACTTCATCATAAAACGTGGCATACGCATAGCGCTCTTTCGTTGTATAATCCATTTGGTCAGCAATCGGCGTATTTCTCGCTTCATCGGCTTCTTCTTTTGTGATGAATCCCTGTTCTTCCATTAGGTTAAGAACAGTATTCCGGCGTCCCTCAGCATTTTCAGGATTCCTATGTGGATCATAAAATGTGGGGCGACGTGGGATCGCTGCGAGTACGGCCGCATCGGCAACCGACAGTTCGTCTAATGACTTGTTAAAGTAAGTTTCTGCAGCAATTTGGACACCGTAACCGGCGGAGGGACCTAAGTTAATTTGATTTAAATACATCTCTAAAATTTCTTCTTTAGAGTACTTCCGCTCAAGTTGAATCGCCAAATATTGCTCTTGTACTTTCCGTGTCAGTGCTTTTTCATTCGTTAAAAATAAGTTTTTCACAAGCTGTTGTGTAATTGTGGAAGCACCTTCTGCACCAAAACCTCCTGTAATATTGGCCCAGATGGCACCGCCGAGACGTTTAAGGTCTATCCCGAAGTGATCATAAAAGCGTTGGTCCTCAACGGCAATAAATGCATTCTTTAAATGATCAGGCATATCTTGAATGTTGGCACTTACTCGGAATTCGCTCGCGTCTAAAGTAGAGACGAGTTCATCATTCATATCGTAAATTTGCATTGATTGAATGAGCGTCAATTTTTCAGGATCTAAGTCCGGGGCGGTGGCAATCATAATGGCAATCGTCGTCCCGCCACCGACAACACCAATCCCAAAAAGGATCGCCATGGTGAGTAAAATCTTTTTAAAAAGCGAGCGAGGTTTTTTGGACGATGCGCCTTTTTTACGTTGTGCTTGTTTTCTTTCTTGACGTGATTTGAATCGGTCAGACATATCATTCTCCCCTTCTCAACGGAGCCAGTTGTAATGAAGAAAAGCCCCTACGTTCTATGTGTATACACGTATGTTTGTTTGTGATGACTTAAAAATATAGTTGTTTTACTGTTTTTAAAAAGTCTATGCGTGGGTGAAGCCCCGTTTTCACTGTGTGTCCATATTGTTCAATATCTTTTTTTGGAATCGACTTGCGTTGTTGCTCATCATAATATTTAATCACATGATGCGCTTCAAGTAAATAGACCTCATCAGCGGGTTGAAAACGGATGAGGAAGAAACAAATCCCACTTTGAGTAAGGACTTGGCGCATATGTTCAATTTGGTGCTCATGGACGTTTTTTAATGGAAATGATGTTTTATTTCTCGTTTCTTTCGCCTCAAAATCAATGTATGCACCTTGAAAAACCCCGTTGTAATCGGTGGTCGATGCTTGCTTATAATATGCTTCCCGAATCACGGCCGCGCTTCGTTTTGGGTAGTCGACATGGACGACTTGAATGGGGGTTGGTTTTTTATGGATGACGGCAACACCTTGATGTAAATAGTACGTGTTTGTCTCATCAATATCTTGCTCAAGCGTCATACCTCTACCACTATAGTTGCTTTTCTTCAAAGGGTTGTGATGACTTGGTAAGGACGACTTGCTGGTATAAGGTTGGCCGTTTGGATAACGGATCGTCATACGTAAGCCCCCTTTCTAGAGATCATCCATACTTGTTCTCTTCGCGTATAAATTGTATACAAATGTAAATAGTAACGGTAAATGTATGACATACTCATCTTTTCATTTTACCATAGTTTTGTTTTTAGAAGTGAGCATATCTGTCCATTTTTAGTTAAAAGTTGTCAAAGAATGAGGGGAAATATGTGATGGAATGGCAATTTTCGTTTCATAATGCTGATAATATTTCGCGTACAAAAATGTATGATGCGTTCGCAAGGAAATTGCCCGAAATTCGCTATGCACGTTTAGCCGGATTAATAAGCCGGAACACTGGCTGGGCAATGACCGATTTACTAACGAAAAAAAAGCGGTGGCTTTCTGAGGCGGAAAAAAAACAACTGGCATGGATATATGAACAAATAAGCCACCTCATTTTTTATGATACATATTACCAGTTATCTTTGTATTCGCGGTCAAAAAGAAAAGGACAATTGCTGCTTGATACCATGTCAACATATGGGGTATCTATTTTTATGCAACAAGAGTGGCTACGTTTTTGGGAAGGGCGCGATGAAATCCGATTGCTACATGCAGCAATTATTCATGCACAGTTCATGATACAACATCGGCTCCTTGGACGATTGCCCCCTCAATTAATGCGCATATGGGCAAAGGATGTCAAGGAGAATGGCATGGACCTGCCAACTTCAAGGGGACCATTGTATCATATTCATATGAAACAGGTACATGATCCTACAAAGCGGGTTAAGTATTTAAAACAAACTGCGTCATTATTATATCATCCGCATATTGAGTGGGGCGCATATCGGTTTCTATATGGGGTGGAACCAACAGGCTCGCGTCGAGATTACTTGTCTTGCTGTAATCAAGGAAATGCATGGCCACTACGGATAAGTTTTCCGAAGTGTAAGACAAATATTCCTGTGAAACATACACATTACCGTGACTGGTATGGTCATTGTGATGTTCAAAAGATTGAACGGCTATTTCGACCAATTTCAGTGGTACCTAAGATGTATATGAATAAAAACAGGAAACAGTAAGAAACCGGGGCCAGAGGTCCCGGTTTTCGTTCTCCAAAGGATTTCATTGCCAAATAATCGGTAATCATCATGTAACTAATTTTATAGCTTTGCCCTATGTATAAGCAAGCGCCTTTTTTTGTATAAGCTGACACCGAATTGACCGGGGGGAATATTTTGTTATGAGCAGGAGAAAGTGTTTGACGGGTACCACATGATTTGGTTCATTCCACTGTAATGTGAGAGCAATTGACATTTACGGAACATTTTCCCCTGAAAATAATAAAGGAGGTACATGCATATGTCTCAGCCAAATATGCCCAATATTACGCCTAATATTACATTAGGTCGCGATGATGTCGTTAATTTGTTGTTGGCATCTATTGCGATGGAAGAAATGGGTTTGGCACATATCATTAATGCTGAAGGAGAAAAGATTCAATATGCCTTAGGAACACTGAGTGGTACAACAGGTCCACCGGCAACGATACAGGAAATTTTAGACATTAACCGTAGTGCTGCTTCAATGTTGGACACGATCTTCAAAAAAGAAATTATCCTCGATTCAAAAATGAAAACGGCGACAAACTTTCCAGAGGAGGTCGTGGGTCCAACGGGTATCACGGGTCCGACTGGACCACCTGGAGGCGTTTTAAGTGTAAATGGTTTGACTGGAGATGTCGTTCTCACTGCAGAAGATGTAGGTGGTTTCCCGTTAACCATGTCTGTTTCTTCTGCCTCTGACTTAGACAGTTTTACAGATCCAGGTGTGTACAGCTCAAATGGTACCGATGGTCCACCGCTTTCAGCACCGCCGACTGTGACATCTCCTATATGGACGCTTTACGTGTCTGTCGTATCGCCTGCTACGGTGAACCCATGGATACAGCAGTTGCTTTTCTCAAACCCAACGTTGTATATTCGTAGCTTTAATGGCGATACATCAACATGGAGTAATTGGCAGTCTTTAGAAGCGCCAATAGGCGTGACGGGACCAACCGGTTCAGCTGGACCGACAGGACCGACCGGACCAACGGGTCCAACAGGCGTGACGGGACCAACGGGCGCTACGGGTGCTACCGGACCAACGGGCGCGACGGGACCAACAGGCGCGACGGGACCAACAGGTGCAACCGGACCAACAGGTGTAACGGGACCAACGGGCGCGACGGGACCAAACGGACCAACTGGACCAACGGGCGCGACGGGACCAACGGGTGTAACCGGACCAACGGGCGTGACGGGACCAACCGGACCAACCGGACCAACGGGCGCGACGGGACCAACGGGTGTAACCGGACCAACAGGCGTAACCGGACCAACGGGCGCGACGGGCGCGACGGGACCGACCGGACCGACCGGACCGACCGGACCAACAGGACCGACCGGACCAACAGGGGCAACGGGTGCCACAGGCGCGACGGGCGTGACAGGTGTAACGGGCGTGACGGGTGCTACTGGTGCCACAGGTGCGACAGGCGCACCCGGACCAACAGGACCTCCGCCACCACTTGTGTTACAAAACTATGCATATATAGACGATGGAGCAGGAGTAGAAAATATCACAGCAGGAGATCCAATCGTCATGGATGATACGACAATCTTCAATGGTGACATTACTGGTACGACAAGTACTGTTGTATTGAATCCGGGTGTTTATTGGGTTTCATTTGGCGGACAATTTTCAATCGCTGATTTAGCACTCACATTACTTGTTGACGGCACACCTTATGCGGTCACATATCAAGGACCTAGTACTTCTCAAGGGATGATTTCTCATGATGTCATTTTAAATGTGGATCCTGGACCTGCAGTGACACTCACCATTGTAACGAGCGTCGATGCCCAGATGCAATGGGCGTATATGACAGCCTTCAAATTAATAGAAGGGTAATCTTAAACAACGTGGCGTCGAATAAGTCATGATTTTACTTGTATACTTTCGTTCATTATTGCGAGATTAGAAACAAGATTAAAATGAAAAGGAGAATGGTATATGTCTCAACCAAGTATGCCTAATTTCACACCGACCATTACACTGACCCGCAGTGATGTGATCAATTTATTGTTAGCCTCCATTGCGATGGAAGAAATGGGTCTGGCGCATATTATTAATGCTGAAGGAGAAAAAATTCAGTATGCTTTAGGCACTTTAAATGGATTAACGGGTCCGCCACTGTCTATTGAAGAAATTTTAGAGATTAATGGTGCTGTAGAAGACATGATGGACACGATATTCAAGAAAGAAATCATTTTAGAGTCTAAAATGAAAGATGCTGCACGTATTCCAAGTGTACTAGGTCCAACGGGTGCAACTGGACCAATTGGTCCAGAGGGAGAGGTGTTTAGTGTCAACGGGCAAGTCGGCGTTGTCGTTCTTGATGCAGAAGATGTGGATGCCTTTCCATTGACGATGCCCGTTTCATCTAGTTCTGATTTAGATAGTTTTACAGATCCAGGTGTATATAGTTCAAATGGGACCGATGGCCCACCCGTTTCAGCGCCACTAGGTACGCCACAAGTATGGACACTCTATGTATCTGTCATTACACCAGCAACGGTCAATCCATGGGTCCAACAATTACTCTTTTCTAATCCAACACTATATATTCGTAATTTTGATGGTGATACGTCGACGTGGAGTGCTTGGGAACAAATTAGTCCACAAGGAGCGACGGGGCCAACTGGTCCGACGGGACCACCGGGACCTACAGGACCTATCGGCTTGGCAGGTCTTCAAGGGGCAATAGGTCCAACCGGAACGACAGGTGTCACGGGTGTGACCGGCGTCACCGGTGCAACGGGCGCAACGGGCGCAACGGGTGCAACGGGTGCTACCGGCACAACAGGAGTCACTGGCGCAACAGGGATCACCGGACCAACGGGATCAACCGGACCAACCGGACCGACGGGACCCACAGGCCCAACAGGACCGACGGGACCAACAGGGGTGACCGGTGCCACAGGCGCTACAGGTGCTACCGGCATGACTGGTGCTACCGGCGTGACCGGTGTAACAGGTATCACCGGGCCAACGGGACCAACCGGTATTGTTATGGGTGCCACGGGTGTCACAGGACCAACGGGCGT
>NZ_FMYM01000003.1:135204-303794 GCF_900096965.1 Shouchella lonarensis
TTCACGCCCAACATTACGTTAGACCGTGAAGATGTTGTGAATTTAATATTGGCCTCCATTGCGATGGAGGAAATGGGCTTGTCGCACATTATCAATGCTGAGGGAGAAAAAATTCAATATGTGCTAGGAACGTTAAATGGCGCTACAGGTCCTGCACCAACGGCCCAAGAAGTGCTTAGTGTAAATGAGAGTACACAAAATATGCTCGATACAATTTTTAAAAAGGAAATTATGCTTGCTTCAAAAATGAAATCGGCATCCAGTATTTCGACGATGCAAGGTCCACCAGGACCAACGGGACCAACCGGTCCGACAGGCGATGTGTTAAGTGTCAACGGGCAGGTTGGAAATGTCGTGCTTGACGCGGAAGATGTCGGTGCATTTCCATTAACGATGCCGGTCTCATCTGGTTCAAATTTGAATGCACCAATGTTTATGGAGCCGGGTGTATATAGTTCTAACGGTACTGATGGTCCCCCTATCGCAGGACCACCTGGGGTGACATCACCAATCTGGACGCTTTATGTATCGGTCGTTTCACCTGCAACAGTCAATCCTTGGGTGCAGCAAATATTTTTCTCTAATCCAACAATTTACATTCGTAGTTTTAATGGTGATACGTCTACGTGGAGTACGTGGGAACAGTTCGCGGTTCAAGGTCCAACCGGCGTAATTGGCCCGACAGGCGTAACAGGTGTAACCGGTGCAACTGGCGTCACGGGTGCAACGGGTGCAACGGGTGCCACAGGTGCAACGGGTGCTACCGGCGCCACGGGACCAACGGGTGCCACTGGCGTAACAGGTGCGACCGGTGCAACGGGTGCCACAGGAGCCACAGGAGCCACAGGAGCCACAGGTACAACGGGTGCAACAGGACTCACAGGACCGACGGGCGTGACGGGCGCCACAGGACCGACGGGACCTACAGGACCTACAGGACCTACAGGTGCAACGGGTAGCACGGGATCCACGGGCGCAACGGGTCCGACGGGACCAACGGGTGCCACAGGACCTACAGGACCTACAGGTGCAACGGGACCTACAGGACCTACAGGACCGACAAGTGTTGTTGCAGGTGTCACCGGCGCCACGGGCGTGACGGGTGCAACGGGTGCAACGGGTGCCACCGGCGCAACGGGTGCCACCGGTCCAACGGGTCCAACCGGTCCTACTGGTGTAACTGGGGGATTGATCGTTGCAAACAATGCTTTTCTAGATGCTGGAACCGGTCCTACCGGTGTGACAGCAGACGTACCTATTGTGATGGATGATAATGCTTTCTTCAATGGTAGTGATATTTCCATTACTTCGACGCAAGCAATCCTTGAGCCTGGCGTTTACCTTGTTGGATTTGGAACGTTTAATGATTTTGCTGGCGATGCCCAAGTGCATTTAAATGTAAATGGCACCTTCTATGCCGCAGCAGGAGAAAATGCACCTGCCAGAACAAGTACGATGTCCAAAACAGTCGTTGTGATTGTCGATCCACCTGGTCCTGACACCTTGACAGTGACGGTGAATGAAACCTCAAACGTTGATGTCAGTTATTTAACGGTTCTAAAGTTGGCAGAATCGTAAGATTAAGTTTTCCAACGGTAGATGAAAACAATTCTTATGTTCGAAAAAACACACTGGTCATTAGATTTCGACCAGTGTGTTTAGCTTTTAAAGAGGTGAGTATCATTCTTTTTAAGTCAAGCAAAAGACCTTCGTCATTCCGCCGGACGGTTCGGTCCCCCAAGTTTTTTGTCGCCCGTGTAACCATCTTTCTCCTCGTGTGTCTCTGTCTCTTTTGTTGTTTTTCCTTCAACTTCATTCATTCGTTTGCCCTCCTTTTCGAAAATGTGGGTACTTATTCCCATTTTTTTCTCGATTTACAGACAGTATGAGGCAACACCCTCTATTTTATGTATGTCGGCTGCTGTGATTTCTTCTTAAAAGAAAGGAGATTTTTGCCATCATACACTTTCTTTGTTGAACGTATTCTAGTTTTGTCGCGCACATAGGAGTTACAAAGTCAGGGAACGAACGTGTATAACAGCGACAATATGTCACCACGCAAAGATCATTTCACGAGGAGGAGAATGGGGATGACGTTGTTAAAAACAAAGGATATTTCAGATCGACTTGACGTGAATCCAACGACGGTACAACGGTGGACGAAATTTTTCGGAATTGAGCACAACACAAATGAACATGGACATTATGTGTATAAGGAACAACAAATTGCAACGTTTGCATACATCCAAAAACAGTTACAGGAAGGGAAGAAAATGAAGGACATTGCATTTAATGGTCAAACGAAACGACGTGCTGCTGTGCGCATTCCTTCGGTCCCGAAAGAACAGTACGAAGCGAAATTGGAAAAAGTACTCGTGCAAGTAAATGACCTAGAAGAAAAACTGTCAACAAAAGCAGATGATATCGTGAGCTACCAATTGTTAAAACATCGGAGTGAGCTGGATGAGATGGTGAGCTTGATTGAGCAATTAGAGAAGCGGCTTGAAGCGATGGATGAAAAAATGAGCCAGCATTTGGCAGCTGCCGTCAATGAGCAACCACGAGAGACAACGTTTCCAAATAAAGTACGACAAGGACCATGGCGAGCAATCATGAAGCTATTTAGTTTCGCATGACGCCGGTTTACGCAGAAAAATCCACCGTGTTACAATAAAAGGTGGAGGTGTCGTACTTGAAAGAACAAACATTGAAGGAAGTCACAACGACATTGTTAACATTGACAAAAGAAGCAGAAAGTTATTATATAGAAGTCGTCAAACAAGACCCAAATTACGAGGTCGATTTTTGGGGACGGGTGAAGCCGTTTGCGGATCAAGTACAGCCACTTGCGCAAAGGTGGTTGCCACTTGCAAGCGCCTTATTGCGTCAAGCAAAGCCGCGTGACTTGCACATTCAACAACTGGAGCAAACGGTTGAAAACCTCGATGTTGTTGCCATTAAGTCATTTTATCCATCATCAGGTATGAAGCGGCAGCGCGAAACATTTAAAGCCGTTCGTTATGTATTGGAAGAAATATTGACCATGCTTGCAGATGAAGCACGGCAGCATGTGTAGGCGCGGCTAACAAAATAATGATTCGTTTAACGCCCGACATTCGGGCGTTTTTTTCTTGTTCCAGTTGGTTGGAAGAAGAAATCGATTCGTGCTATACTCTTAAAAAGCATTTCATGTATCGTATGTGCGTGTACTTTCTATGAAAATATAGATATAGCAATGAAGTAGGAGTGGAGCCAATGTCAATTTTGCATAATGATTGGGCAAATATGTTGCATGATGAATTTCAAAAGCCCTATTACGTACAGTTGCGCGCGTTTTTGAAAGAGGAGTACAAAACACAAACGGTTTATCCGACGATGCATGACATTTTCAACGCCTTACATTACACGTCGTATGAAGAAACAAAGGTTGTTATTTTAGGACAAGACCCGTATCACGGACCGAATCAAGCGCATGGCTTAAGTTTTTCAGTAAAACCAGGTGTACGGCTGCCGCCATCGTTACAAAATATTTTTAAAGAACTACGTGATGACCTCGGTTACGAAATCCCAAACCATGGTCACTTAACGACATGGGCAAACCAAGGGGTATTGCTGTTAAATACAGGGCTCACTGTACGTAAAGGGCAGGCAGCATCGCATCGTGGTAAAGGGTGGGAGCATTTTACGGATCGCATTATCTCGTGTTTGAATAAGCGAAAGAAGCCAGTCATTTTTGTTTTATGGGGACGCCATGCACAAGAGAAGCAGGCGTTGATTACAAGCAAACAACATCACATCATTACCGCACCACATCCAAGTCCATTTTCTGCGAATCGCGGTTTTTTTGGAAGCAGACCTTTCTCAAAAATGAACGATATACTTACACGATTGGGCGAAGCGCCGATTGAATGGCAAGTGCCAAATCTTTAAAGGGAAGTGACAACATGATGGAATCGATACAAGCACGCACAAAACTAGCAAATGGTGTAGAGATGCCTTTTTTCGGGCTAGGTGTATACCAAGCAGATGAAGGAAAAGAAGTTGTTGATGCAGTGAAAGTGGCTTTAAAAGCAGGTTACCGGAGTATCGACACAGCGAGCTTTTATAAAAATGAAGAAGGGGTCGGACAAGCCATTCGTGAAAGTAATGTGCCACGAGAAGAACTGTTTGTCACAACAAAAGTATGGAATGACGAACAAGGATACGATGAAACACTTGCAGCTTTTGAACGTAGTCGCAAACGGCTTGGGCTGGATGTCATTGATTTATATTTAATCCATTGGCCGATGAAAGGGAAATACTTAGACACGTGGCGTGCACTAGAGACACTTTATAAAGAAGAGAAGGTGCGGGCGATTGGTGTGAGTAATTTTAATGTCCACCATTTAGAAGCCGTAATGGAAATCTCCAATATCAATCCAATGGTCGACCAAGTGGAGTTCCATCCGTTTTTGACGCAAGCGCCATTACGTGAATTTTGCCGGCAACATGAAATTCAAGTGGAGGCATGGCGCCCACTCACGAAAGGCGTCATTTTTACCCATCCGGTCGTCCAATCACTCGCACAGTCATACGGAAAAACACCGGCACAAATTGTGTTGCGTTGGAATTTACAACACCGCGTTGTGACGATTCCAAAGTCAGTGCGAGCAGAACGGATTCGAGAAAACGCCGATATTTTTGACTTCCAGCTATGTGAAGAAGATATGGGAAAACTGGATGCATTAAATGAAAATCGTCGCCTTGGGCAAGACCCAGATTCTTTTAGTCGGTAGCCTGGAAAAATCCTATCCCTTTGTGATGTCACTTCACGTGGGGTAGGATTTTCTGTTTCTGTTAAATCTTTTTGGTGCTGTCTTTGTAATCAAACCCGTGGAACTTCTTTCTAGAAATGGTTTGCCTGTTTTTAAAAATCTTTGCTCTTACTCTAAATTGAATCTGGATGAGGTGCGGTGATGATAAACCTGTATTGTTTTGGGTGATCAAAAAAGGGAGGAGTTAGCAAATGGAAGGGTATACGTTTTCTCAATTCATTGAGGATCTGGAATCCGGGAATGAATTTAAATTCGAATTTAACAATAGGGAATATCGTATCTATTGGCGTAGTGATGGTGTTTGCTTTACTCAGGACGGACAAGTGATTTACTATAAAATAGAGAAGAAACCCATTGCAGGTGTAAAGATTGAGGGCTGCACCTTGGAAGAAATAATTAACCAACAGAGATGGGAAAGTGTTGTCATTTATGATGGTGTTGATCCAGACTGGATTGGACGTTACACGTTTACTGATTTTGTTGAGGATCTGGAAATAGGACATGAATTTCAGTTCAATTTTCATGATAAAGAGTATCATATTTCTTGGGTAGATGATGGTGTTCTTTTCACCTACGAAGGGGATAGCACTCAATATGAAACAGTTAAAGAATTGATAGCGCATGTGAAAATTAACAGTAATACGCTTAAAGAAGTGATAAATAATAAAAAGTGGACAAATGTAAATATGTTTTAGAGGGGACCGAATAGAAAACATCCGTATGTGGGAGAAGTTTGATAGTAAGATTAACAAAACCTCGTCGTTGGGCGGGGTCTATTGTGTTGCAGTTCTTATTGGTGTTTGTTTCTATGATAGATGTTGCTGTGATAATTCTGTTGCTTTTTCGTAAGTGGAGAGTGGATGCGACACAATACACCAAAATCCGAATGTATTCTTGTTTAAATCAAAGAAAATGTCGGACGAAAAGTTGTTTATCTAGCAGGAATGCCGGTTAATCACGTCGAAAAAGTGTTTGGGCATGTATTCATTTGGAAAGGTGGCGGGCGTATTGCAAACATACCGAGAACGATGGCGGGAAAACTTTGCGCAATACCGTAATGGAATGGTTCCGGAGCAAATGAGCACGGATACAAAAAACTATTTGCGGAAAATAGGATTATGGGAAAAAGAAAGTGCGTGGACAAATCAAGCGATGCGCGACTTGGCATTGTCACGAGACGAACATGGGCAGACCGTATTGGCGTTTGAACAAGTCACATTCGCTGTGAGAACATTTGCCTCTAATCGATTGATATTATTGATGAATGAATATGTGCTTGCCTTGCAAACGACGGAGCATATTCGAGATGCATTTGAATATGCTGTGCAATATAGGCAAATTGACTTATTAGAAGAACTCACCAAATGGGGAGAAGAACGAGACTCATTAAAAGAGTGGGCACTTGTCTATCAATTGTTGCTTGATGTCCTTAATGAGCGTATCACACACGAAGAGACGATTGATCAAGCACGAGATTTGATTGGTTCTGTGACGGACCCGCTGTTAAAGGTAAGGCTGGAGTTGTTGGAAATAGCTGCTCATTTGAAATTAGGTCGCCATGCAAAAGCAGCGTATCTTAGTGAGACAGTACCGAAGAAATTAGCTTCTGTAAAAGATGGCTTTGCAAAAAGAGTCGTGGAAAGTTGGGCAGAATTCCAGATTGCTTATGATTTGTTGTATAACCAAGGGAAGTCAGAAGAAGCGGAAAGACATGTTGTCCAGTCAGTTATAAATGGCGCGACACCTGAAACAATGCTCGCTTATTGTTATCATTTGCTTTCGTATGCGGCTTTGTTGCGACCGGCAAGACCGGGTTCTGACAAGTTGGAGCCTAGCTCTTTAAGCATCCAATATATGCAACGCGCGATTTTTTATGCGGAAGAGACGGGGTTGAAAGATTATAGTCAGTGTTTACAAACACGAGATTTACCTTTTGTATGGAATGTGAATAGTGAACGGTTTGATATTGAAGGGATAGACGTATACGAACAAGTGCACCAGTATATTGTTCGTGGTGAGTGTGAAAAAGCACTTCAACTTATCGAAGAGATAGAACTCACAAAAAATGTTGATGCCTTTTTAGTATTTTATAAAGGAAAAGCAACAAAAAGCGTGTCATTGTTAGCTCAAGCGATGCGACGTTTGCACAAGAAGATTGGATGAATATGCTGCCACTTGTCGAGAAAGAAGTGAGGAAAATCGACCAATCTCAATTTAAAGGGGATGTTCAACGATGAAACGATGGTTTTGTGCCTTTATATTGACGCTGTGCTTAACAGGAGCGATAGTTGTGCAAAGTGCTGCCACTGTGGAACCTTTAAATGGTCCTTCTCGTCCAGTCGTAATAAGTTTACCTAATGCCCAATAATTAATCGAGGAGACTGCGTGTTGTGCGGTCTCTTCTATTTTAATGAAAATAATGGTAGAGTAAGTGAACAGAGGTGTTAATTACAAAATCTAAATAGAGTGGCAAGCAACCATAACCCGGTTTTTAGATCAGCGAAGGAAGGACAGTAATCCACAACGCTTTTGTCATCGTGTACATTCTTTAGAGTTGGGCGTAGTTCATATGAGAGCCAGTTCGCACAAATGAAAGCGTTTGCGAATATAGTTTCATCATGTTACAATTGCGATGCAATAACATACGGATTCTCAAGGGTGGACGGCAATCCCCGTAAGAAAGGGGGTGCCGCGATGAGCGTCTTTCAATCGCTAATGCTGATGATTGCATTTGCTGGTTTAGTCGTCTCAATTGTTACTTTGATGCAACGTCAAAAGTAAACCCACCCTTGAGCGTAGCGAGCAAGTGGGTGGGCGACGATCTATTAATTTGCTGTTCTCCCTTGTTCAGGAGTCCGGTTATTGTAGACCGTGGGTGTGTACAAGCACACTTACGGTCTTTTTATACTGTATGCTGTGCGTAGTTTAAGTATACATGCAGTGTGTGAGATGCGTCAAGCTTTACGTTGGTATTCAGGTCTTCTACCTCACTCCTCCTCAGCAGCCAGCGCCACAATTTTCCGCGCTTGTTCCAACAATGTCTCATAATCATGTGCCTTCTTGATTTCCGCTAGTTCAGCTTCATCAATGGGTGCGTCTATATCAAACAGCGTCTGCAAAATTTCATATTGCGTCTGCCCGCTTTTTTCTGGCTCATCTTCAATTTTTTCTTTCCATTCAGGATCAATCTTGTCTAACAACAGCCCAAGGGCAGCACCTGTTTCATAACGCATACTCCGTCCTAAAAAGTGGGCTGACTCTGCTTCACCATCTGAAATAAAGCGAAAGGCATCGCTAAATTGAATGTGATAAGGATCTTCCGTAGTTGCGAGCACAGTCAATGTGTCACCGATTAACTCGCTGTAGCGGTATTCGATGTAGCGCGCGGTACCTTCGATTGCCTCTGCTTTTGTTTCTGCGACGAGTTGCGGCCATTTTTCGTAACGAGATGTACGGACAATCGTCCATTGTCGTAAAGCATCACGCACATCTTCTTGGCGTGTGGCGGTCATCGCGTTGTCTAATAGTTTAAATTCAATGCCCATTAAAGCGTAGTTTTCCTCATCTACAGGATCGTCCAACATGTGGTCACCTTCTGCATCGTAAGTCCACGTTTTTTGCTTATACGTATGGAACGCTTCATGCAACAAAAAGTAATGGAACTGAAAGTACAGTGGTGGATTAGTAAACATTTCTGGATGATACTTAAAATAAAATACGTCCGCATCTGCGACATGTCTCGTTCCAAAGTTCCAAGGAACCCACGGCACAAGACCAAGGTGAAGTTGGTTAATGCGATACACATTTGGCAGGTTGAGGTGTTTGGGTGTATCAATTTTTTGTGCGAATAGGCTGTTTGCAATTTCGGGGACATTGATAGCATAAGCATGTGTTGGGAAAAACCCTTTATCTTTATTGCTGCGAACGAGAATGAGTGGTTCGTTGTCAAAGCGATAATTGGCTGTCCAAAGTTGGTCACTTTCTGTTTGGAAGCGTTCGTGTATACGTGACAGTTCTGTGAGCATTTCTTTGTCAGTATCATCAAGTTTGTCAAAGCTTGTGCGCCACATTTTGTTTAACACGATTGTAGATGATAGGATAAGAATAATACTGATAAAAATGATGACGAAGCCACGTCTAAAAAGCTTTCTTGTCATTGTTGTCCTGCTCCTTCTATACCAAGTTACGATCAATTATAAGCAAAAAGAGGGAAGAAAATACGTTTGCCTACGTGAATATAAAAAACTGCCCTACTTCGGACAGTTTCATATGTATAAACCGTAATTTATCCTCGATCGGTCACAATCAAATACGCCATGACAGCAAGGGTAGCGACTGATAACACATTCAGCACGATGCGAATAAAGCCATCCGACTCCGCTGCTGGTTCAGTTGTTTCAGCTCCAGCTGCAAGAACAGACGGGTCAGACCCGAGTACGAAGAAAAGAAGTACAAGTGCAGCCGCAAAGAGGCTTTTCTTTAACAAATGAATGCCCTCCTTCCAAAGTGATGATAGTACCTTTATTACCGCTTCCTTTATTATAAAGAATGTCACACTTGCTTTCAACTTATAATGTGAAAAGGTTTTCGAAAGTGCCTGCATATGGTAAAATGAAGCCATACTCCTTGCGTACGAGCCTTGTCGTAACTGGTACGCGTATGGAAAGGACGCTATCAAGTGGCTATTAATTTACAACATATTGTGCATGCAAATGAAATGATGAAAGATGTCATCTATCAAACACCGTTGCAAAAAGATCCGGTGCTGTCTGAAAGATATGATTGCACCGTGTATTTAAAGCGCGAAGACCAACAAATTGTCCGGTCCTTCAAGCTGAGGGGCGCGTATTATCAAATTTCTTCTCTTACTGCAGAGGAGTTACAAAGTGGTGTTGTTTGTGCAAGTGCTGGAAACCATGCACAAGGCGTCGCTTATTCGTGTTGCGCTTTAAAAACAAAAGGTGTCATTTTTATGCCCATCACCACACCGAAACAAAAGGTGGCGCAAGTAAAGTTTTTTGGGCGCGATTATGTGGATGTGCATTTAGTAGGAGACACCTTTGATGATGCGTATGCATTGGCAAAAGATTATTGCATACAACATGAAATGACATTTATTCATCCGTTCGACCAAGAAAAAGTCATTGCCGGGCAAGGCACTGTTGCGTTGGAAGTAATGGACGCAATTGATGTGGCGCCAGACTTCTTGTTTGCCTCGATCGGCGGTGGTGGACTCATTAGTGGCATTGCGACCTACATGAAGCAAGTGAGTCCAGAAACGAAAATCATTGGCTGTGAGCCAAGTGGGGCTGCGTCGATGCAAGCCGCTTTAATGCAAGGGCATGTTGTTGCGTTGGAAGAGATTGATAAGTTTGTGGACGGGGCTGCTGTTAAAAAAGTAGGCAAAAAAACGTTTGCGATTTGCGAAAAGCTCGTTGACGACATTGTCAGTGTACCAGAGGGGAAGATTTGTACAACGATTTTACGGCTTTATAATGAAAATGCGCTCGTTGCGGAACCTGCAGGGGCAATGCCGATTGCGGCGCTCGACTTTTATGCGGAACAAATGAAAGGAAAAGTCGTTGTGTGTATTGTCAGTGGAGGAAATAATGATATTGAACGGATGGAAGAAATTCGCGAGCGTTCACTCATTTATGAAGGCTTACAACACTACTTTATCGTTCAATTACCAGAAAGAGCCGGGGCATTGACGCAATTTACAATGGAAGTACTTGGGCCAGAAGATAATATTACCCGATTAGTCTATCAAAAACAAAACAATAAACCGACTGGCTCCGTTTTGATCGGAATTGAGTTAAAGTCGTCTAATGACTATGATGGACTCATTTCACGAATGAATGCACACGGTTTTGATTATAGTAAAGTGAATCAACATGCGCATTTGTTTTCTATTAGATGATGCGAAGGGGTTAAATCATGGAGTTACATTTTTTAGGGACTGGAGCAGGGGTCCCTTCGAAACAACGGAATGTGAGTGCGCTTGCGCTTCGTTTTTTAGAAGATGAGGGGGATGTGTGGTTGTTTGATTGTGGAGAAGCGACACAACACCAATTGCTTTACTCACCATTGTCCTTATCAAAGATCACAAAAATATTGATGAGTCACGTGCATGGAGACCACCTATTTGGGTTGCCTGGTCTTTTGAGTACACGCTCATTCCAAGGTGCGGCTTCACCATTAACCATTTATGCACCTCCGGGTGTGGAGGAGTTTGTGCGTGTCTCTCTAAAGGTGACGAAAACAACGCTTCGCTACCCACTTGAGTTTGTGACGTTAAGGGCCGGCTCCTTGTTTGAAACACCGCATCACGAGGTAGAAGTGCTCCCTCTCGCCCATACGATTCAGAGCTATGCCTTTAAAGTGACGGAAAAAGAAAAGCCGGGTCGTTTGGATATCGCACGTCTACAAGCAGAGGGTGTGCCTGCAGGACCGTTATATGCACAATTAAAACGCGGAGAAACGGTACAATTGACGGATGGGAGAGTCCTTTCGGGGCAAGCATTCGTCGGTGAGCCAATACGTGGGCGCGTCATTGTCATTGCAGGGGACACAAAGCCAATACCGGAGATGGTTGATTTTGCATCTGGGGCGGATTTGCTTGTTCATGAAGCGACCTTTGCGTCTGATTGCGAAGCAGACGCGCATCAATTTGGTCATTCGACCGTTGCGGATGCGTGTCGTCTTGCCAAACATGCGCATGTAAAACAGTTGATTTTAACCCATATTTCATCGCGCTATGTGCGTGAACCGAGTGTCTTCCTTGATGAGGTGGAGGCGCATCTCCCAACAGCACTCGTTGCGCGCGATTTGTTCGTTTATTCACTTGCAAAGCGGGGAGGCAGTGTAGGTGATTGAGTTAGAGTTGGCGAAAGGAGCGCCTGTTGTGCTGCCACAAAGCGGCGGGTGGTTGTATGTCTCTTCGCCTTTTTGTCTCGCTTGTACGCACGTAGCAGAAATGCTTTCTGTCATTGAAGAAAGGAAAGTGCTTGCGCCATTTTATCGAATCAATATTCAAACAGCCTCTCACGTAGCGCAAACGTTACAAATTGAACAAGTGCCTGCATTGCTTTATTATAAAGAGGGTGTTTGTTACGGGAAATGGTATACGTTTCACTCGATTTTACAATTATTAACTGAAATGAAGGAGATGGAAGATCATGTCAACGGCATATGAAGCATACATGCGGCAAGTAACCGCACCGATGAGAAAAGAGCTGACAGAGGCAGGATTTATGGAATTGACAACAGCAGAGGCAGTGGAAGATTACATGGCGACAGTGGAAGGAACGACACTTGTCCTCGTTAACTCCGTATGTGGTTGTGCCGCTGGATTGGCGCGCCCAACAGCAGTATATTCTCTCCAGCATGACCATAAGCCGGATCATTGTGTGACGGTATTCGCTGGACAAGATAAAGAAGCAACCGCAAAGATGCGTACCTTTTTCGACGCATATCCGCCATCCTCACCATCGATGGTGTTGTTAAAGGGGACAGAGGTCGTCCACTTTATTCCACGTGAAGATATTGAAGGGGCAGCGCCCGAGACACTTGTACGCCGATTAGCACAAGCATACAATGATCATTGCAACGAGAAATAAAAGAAAAGCCTTAGCCTCATAAATGTGAGACTAAGGCTTTTAAACTATTCTGATGGAACAGCATAGTAAATCATGGTGCTCATTTTTTCTATGTTTGGATAGTCACTTTGTTTATAAATCTCAACAACGTGTTCGCGGTTGTACGGCGTACGATGTATGGCGGCACTGTACCGACCATCAACATACGTCAGCGTGATGTAAGAAGCCAAAGGATGTCCGTCTAGCGGCATGCCGACGCTACCAACATTCATAACGGTTTTTCCATACAGCGTGCGGATAAAAGGTCGTCCAGTATGACCATAAATATACGTATCTGCTTCATCGCGTTGCATGATGGCTTCTTCCATTTTCGCCGTATCGTCAGCGAGTACGGTCATGTGTAGATCTGTTGGTGTTGCGTGAAAGGCGTGAATGATTTGCTCAAACCCTTCGTCAATGATACATTCGTTCGGACGTGCATTTAAATACGCCAAATCTTCTTCCGACAACCGAGCTAACGTCCATTGCCGTTCTTCGTTAAGTGCTGCTAATTTCAAATGAGACAAGTTTTGGTCAGTGATGCCGTTTACAAGCCAATCATCCATGCCCCCTTTTAACACGTGGGCATTTGATGCTTGTAACAATTTCAAAACCCGCTTTGGTTCTGGACCACGAAGGCACAAATTTCCGAGAACATAAATTCGGTCAATCTTTTGTATGTGCAAGTCATTCAACACCGCTTCTAAAGCAGTTGCGTTGCCGTTAATATCAGATAAAAAAGCGAATTTCATCATGATCCGTCCCCTCCTTTTTTTAATCGTAACAGAATTCTTTTAAAAAGGGAATCATTATGGCTCATCCTAGCCAGGAGTGGCGCAATTATGTTAAACTTTGAACGAGAGATGAGATGTTTTACGGAAGGGGTTATGTCATGATGTTTATTCGTTCTATAGAGCCAACACCAAGTCCGAACACAATGAAATGCATATTAAGTGAGGTGCTAAAAGGAGCACGTGCAACCTATCAGGAAAACAACAAAGAAACAGCACCGGAAATCATCCGGCAATTATTTACGATTGAAGGTATTAAAGCCGTATATCATGTAGAAGATTTTTTAGCGATTGATCGCTTCCCGAAAGTGGATTGGAAAGAAATCTTACCACAAGTGCGCGCGTTGTTTGGGGAAGAGACGGATCAAACGCGTGCGCATAACGGGGAAGAAGAAGGGTTTGGCGAAGTACAAGTACATGTGCAAACATTTAAAGGCATTCCCATGCAATTAAAAATCACCGATGGGGAAGAAGAGAAACGGGCAGCATTGCCACCTCGTTTTGCGGAAGCGATTGCGGCAGCGACAAGTGATGTCGATAATGTCGTATTTGAACGGAAATGGGTTGAACAAGCGCCGCGGTATGGAGAGCTGGCAGACGTTGTCAATGATGTTATAGATGAAATGACTGCGGCATATCCTCCTTCTCGGCTGGACAGCCTTGTGCAACTTGCAAAAGGGGAAAAAGCTGCTGCGGAAGCCTTCGCAGCACGGTTCAAAGATGTGACTGTGGAGATGTTGCAAGTCAATGATTGGCGTGAACGGTTTGCGACGCTCGAGCAAATGGATCCAAAGGAAAAAGATTTGCCTGTGTTAGAAGTGGCATTACAGGATGAAAAAGCATCCATTCGCCGTTTAGCCACGATGTATTTAGGCATGATTGAAACAGCATCTGTTTTACCGTTGCTGGAGAAAGCACTGAAAGACCCTTCGGTAACCGTACGCCGAACGGCAGGTGACTGTATGTCTGATATTGGTTCGACGGAAGCGATACCAGCCATGATCGACTCGCTAAAAGATGAAAGCAAAATTGTCCGCTGGCGGGCGGCCATGTTTTTGTATGAAGTCGGCGATGAAACTGCTATTTCTGCATTAGAAGCAGCAGCAGACGATCCGGAATTTGAAGTGGCGTTACAAGTAAAAATGGCGCTTGCGCGTATTAAAGACGGCGAAGAAGCAAAAGGGTCCGTTTGGAAGCAAATGACAGAAGCACGTAAGAAGTAGCAAAGGAAGGGGGACACGTATATGACAAATGACATTCAAGATATTATTGAAAAACTAAGGGATGTGAACGCAGAGGAACTACTTGATCTGATTGAAGATGCGAAAACGGGAAAAGTGGAAGAAGTAGAGATTGTCCCTTCCATTGGTTTACTTGTTAATTTAAATGATAATAAACGTTTACTTGCTTGGCTAGAAGCACAAGGCGTGCAACTGATATATGTGACAGATGAAGAAGACAGAGAGGAGCGAAAAGATGAGAGCTGAACCGTCATTGCGCTTGCCAGAAAAAGTGATTCGCGTATGGCGCCTGCAAAATTTATTAAATACGTTGTTTTGGTTGCTCATACCCGTCGTGTATGAGCTTGTACGAAGATTCATCTTTACAAACTTTTATGAGTGGATCACGTGGGTGTTGTTGGCACTCGTTGTGTTAGATTTGATTATCAATGTCATCATTTGGCCGCCAATTCGTTGGCGCAGGTTTCGCTACGAAGTGTATGATGATGAAATTGACATTCGCGAAGGTGTGCTCGTTGTCACTCGGACACTTGTGCCAATGGTGCGAGTGCAGCATGTCGATACAGTACAAGGCCCAATCTTACGCAAACATGATATGTCTGTCGTTTCAATTACGTCTGCAGCGGAGACACATGAGATTCCCGGTTTGGATGTCGCAGATGCAGATCAGGTGCGGGATCAAATTGCAAAATTGGCAGCGGTGACAGAAGATGACTGAGTTAAAACGTCAACACGGGGCGATGGTTCTCATCCAAACCTTTAGTAACGGTGGCGGGATTGGTTGGATTCTTGGTGGTGGGGCATTTGCTACACTCCGCTTCGGATTCATTTGGGCAGTAATAGGGATTGCTGCTATTTATCTGCTTAGCTTACTAGCTGCATGGTTAGATTGGCTAAAATTTCGCTACCGCTTTGCTGAGGGAGAGTTATATGTCGAGCAAGGTGTGTTTGTGAAGAAAAAGCGTTACATCCAACAAAGCCGTGTGCATGCGATCAACATTACGGCAGGTCTTTTTCACCGGATGTTCCGACTTGTAAAAGTCAACATTGAAACAGCTGGAGGCGCTGGTGAAACAGAAGTTGATATTGTTGCTGTGACGAAAGCAGAAGCGGAAAATATTCGCCACGCATTATTATATCAGCAGGCACGTCCTACGCAGGAGGAAGCGTTAGAGGGCGAGGAAGCAGGAAAAGAAGAAACGACCTCTGCAGAGCCTGCAAAAGAGTCAGCAGTGACATGGAACTTAGGTATGAGACGTTTATTGTACGCTGCACTCACTTCAAGTAGTGTTGGCATTATTTTATCAGCGTTGTTCGGCGGGATTTGGCAATTGGAAAATTATCTCCCCGAACATTGGTACGACCGAACAATGGGATTTGTATTAGGATTGAATCCGACGTGGATTGCGGTGGCTGTTTTCATCGTTATCCTGATCTCATGGTTGGCATCTATCGCTTTAACGATGATGAAATACGGTCATTTCCAAATCAATGTGTACGAGAAAGAGATCGTCGTTGGACGTGGTTTGATTGAACGCAAACAATTAACCTTAAAGCCACAGCGAATTACAGCTGTTCGCATCGTTCGTGGTCTTTTGCGACAGCCATTGGGTTTCGTCTCGATCTACGTAGAGTCAGCCGGTGGCGGCAGCAAGGAAGAGGAAGGTTCAACGTTACTTGTACCGCTCATTCACGAGCGTGATTTACCAACTTTTTTCGCTCAAGTACTTCCTGACTATGCGTTTTTTCGGCCAATGGAAGTTGCGCCAAGACGGGCGTTGATTCGCTTCTTGTTGCGGAATATACTTATCCCGCTTATTTTGACGGGGGTGGCTGTATATTTCCTTGGCGTGTGGGGATGGCTTGGACTTGTGATCGTCATGCTTGCCGCGCTTCTCGGATACTTTCAATACAGAGATGCAGGGGCAGGGTGTAATGACCGCTTTCTGTGGGTTCAGTCACGAACATTGTCGCAAACGTTCGTGATCTCACCAAAAAGAAAAATACAAGCAGTGGAAATGCACGTGTCCTGGTTACAACGTTTTCGAAGGCTTTCTTCCGTCTCATTTTCCGTTCAGTCTAGTATGACAGGGAAAGACTTTTCTGTTGAAGATATTGGGGGAGAAACAGGGGCGCGTTTGTATCAATGGTTTTCTCACGAGAAAAAGAAAAGCCCTTACAGAACTGACTGACGTTGGTTCTGTAAGGGTCTTTTCTGTAATGAACATTATGATGGCGGGTTTTTAAAAATGGCAATTGTCCGTTTGCCTTTGTCAGTCGTAAATTCAAAACGGTCATAAATAGCTTGACGTGATTTTCCTGGTAACAATATACGTTTAAAATGATGTTGTACGAGGACAAATAGTTGGTTTGATTGGTATGTCAAAAAGCTTACACCTTCGAGCAGACGACCTTCTTTATGATAAATGATTTGTTCTAATAAAGAATTATAGCAGTGGATTAAATCGTGATGGGTTAAAGAGAATTTTTGAAGATGATGTTCAAATCCTTGTAGTGCGACAGGATCTAATTCTTTTTGAAAGATTGTATACGGATCGAATTGTTGTTGGTCAATAAGAATGGTGGCGCCGTTGTTTGGTTGATAACGCTGACCGTTTGCTTGTAAGAAAACGCCCTCACCGATATAGCGACCTTCTTTCATCGTGTCTTCATCATCAAGCCAAGTGTACTCAAAGGAGGAGGGAGACAATTCGAGTAAATCCCCATCTTTGTCACATAAATAAAATCGTTCGCCACTGATTTTAAATGTATATTCAATGTAGAGCGGACCTGTAAGCAAAGGAGGGGAGCGTTTTTCTTTCGTCGTCTTCCTTTTTTGTGTCGTTAAAGTTTTAATGTACACCTCCAATGTTTCCAGTTCGCGAAAGTTCACATGATCTGATGCCGCAAGGTCAATGTAACGCCTTTTTAAAGCTGTCAAAATAGAATCAATAAAAGGCTCGACTGGCTGCTGTTTTGTTCGGTAACGCAAGTGCCTGCTTGAAACAGTGATCACGTTCCCTTCACTCACTGGCAATTTGTGTAACGCAATGCTTTCTTCATGAAAAATAAACAATGGGAGAGCAAGGACGGAGAAAATACGGACTTCCCCTTGCCAAGGTTTCTTTGGTTCAGCTTGCACTTGGAGTAACTCTCCAAGGTAAACACCGTTCTTTCCTAAATCGACGACGAGCAATTGCCCTAGGGCGCGTTTTGCTTCATAGCGATCCATATGATCTTCATCCTTCCGTGCGACTTGCTTACACATGTTCTTTCATGTGTACAATCATTCTCTCTTTTTTCGAGGATGAGGCTTCCCATTAAGACGTTCTTTTTCATCAGAAGCGCCATAACGGAGTTCTTGCAAACGCATGACATGTTCCATGCGCTCGACTTTCATTTGCTCTAAACGATCATGTAACCCAATGAGAGAGAGCTCCATTTTTGACAGCGAAACAAAGACATTGTCGCGTTGTTCTAACTGGTTACGTTTAGATAAAGCTAAGTAAGCACCCATCAAGTTTGGTAAATCATCACGAAGTAACCGCCTGACTGTATGCTTATCTTCGTAGCCAAACAAATGAAAGTCTTTCTCTAGTTTATTGGCGTGAGTCAAAATACGTGTCAAACGATTATCTAACATTGGGTCAATGGTAAAGCTATCCATCGCTTGGAGATAACGTTTTGCTTCCTCAATCAACATTTTAATATCGTGTGCAGGCTGTTTTTTCAATTGTTGCTCGTGTCCTTGTAAACGCTCGAGGGAGACCGTATCAATTTTTTTCCCAACATACGCAAGATCAACCCGGTGAATCGCAAAAAAGATACCTTTTATGGCGGGAACATTTTGTAACGCACGAACATGACGTCGTCCATCTTTTAAATAATGAATCGTTGCTTCTTTCACTTTGCCGTAATCTTTTTCGGACTTGATGTACTTTCTAAAGCAAAGAATGCGCAATCGTTTATGGATAGGCGAGCGCGAATGTTTTGTATCGGAAACAAGGAGGCGAATGTGATTGTACGTCACTTTGACACGAATATCCCAGTCTTTTTGACGTCGTCGAATATGACGCCGCTCGTTTTTTCCAGTTGCATTTTCTGCCATCCGTTGAAGCAAGCGCTCGACATCATTAAACATCCGAATGGTTGTGTCATCGGAAATAATATGATCCTCAACAGGCCGCTTATACGCTGGGGTAAAGAAATCAATGAAGGCATTTGTAGAAAATAGACCCATTTTTTTACGCGCCCCCTAGCGATCAAGCAGTTTTTGTTGCATCTCACGGTTTAATGTATCCATTTCCTCAATAAATTGCTTTCCGCTCGAGACAATACGTTCATTTGATTGTTCTGTTAGTTCAATGGCTTTAAACACGTTATCGTAGGCGCGTTTAAATGCATCCAGGGCAATTGCTGGTTCCTCTAGTGTCTTTAATGTTTGCTCCGTATTTTCTTTTAACATTTCCGCATTGGAGAGCAACATCGATTCTGTTGCTTCGTTGACACTTTGGACAGCATGAATGACTTTTTTCTGGTTGTTTAATGCTAGCTGGATCGAAGCTGTGACGGTAATAATATTTTTAGTCATGGTGATGGCATTAAAGATGGCTTCCTCAAGTTTCTCGTTATTTTCGGAAATGAGGTCCACAGAGGCAAGCGACTGTTGCAACACCATGACCGCTTGCTGCATGTTTTTCATACGGGTCACAACTTTGACCTGACCTTTTTTCAGTTCATTTGTATTATCAATCCAACGTTCTGATGTCATTTCTTGCTCTAACATCGTGTGTAATTCTTTGCCAAGGTCAATTTGTTTGTTCAAGTTGCCAATCCGTTCATGTGCGACAACTTTAAGTTGTTTTAACATCAAATTATCTTCTTGCAACTTGTCACGCCCGGAGAGCAATCCTTCAATAATCTGATCGACTTGCGCCTCCACCGTTTGGTACTGCTGCATATATTTCGCAACGGGGTTCTTTCGTAACATTTTATTAAAGAATCTCTTGACGTGTGAATCCTTTAAATAACCAGGTTCCAGTTGACTAACAACTTCTTTTAATTCATGCAATTGGTTTGGCAATGTGTTCGCTTTGTCGCTCATCATTTCTTTGACAGGGCGCTTTAATGCTTCAAGAGATTCTCCTGCTTGTTTTTGTTCTTGTTCTCCAAGAGACTCCAATTTCTCAAGTAACGTATGAATGTTGCCTTCGTTTTTATATGGTGCAAGCATTGCATCATTTGTTTGATTTTGTGTTTCACTCATCATTGTAACCCCCATTGTCTCTTCTTCTTGAACCGTTTCATGGATACATGCGCTATCACGATTTATACGTATGAAAGCGGAAAAATGTTTCATTTTAATGTAACTGCGGACAGTCTTATAAGTTAACTTTATTTCATTTTTGTACAGGGCATTCTTGGAGATTTTCAAATATCATAAAAAAGATTCTTGGTTCTATTATGACGGAAATGTCTGTTCACCGCAACGAATCTGCTATAAATGTCGGCATTTTGCTTGACCAATGTTTCATTTCTCGATAAAATTGACGTTCAAAACTTTTTATGTGTATTTATATGCATGATGTTTGAAATAGGCAGTGATTTAAGTAATAAAAGAAAATAGCTGCTGGAGTGGAGAGGAAGGATGTGGAGAAGATGATCAATAAAGAGACACGTGGTTTATACGAATCTTCATTTGAACATGATAATTGTGGGATTGGCTTGCTTACTCAGTTGCGGGGAGAAAAGTCGCATAAAGTCATTGCTGATGCATTACAGATGTTGTGTCGTTTAGAACATCGCGGTGGCCAAGGTGCAGAGACGAATAGTGGTGATGGTGCTGGCATCCTTGTGCAACTACCAGACTGTTTTTTCCGACAAGTGGTACCGTTTGCACTTCCTGACGCTCCGTCATATGCTGTTGGTATGGTGTTTTTGGCTCAAAATATGGCGGTTCGAGCGAAGCAAATATCTTTGATTGAAGACGTGCTACAAACGATGTCTTTGACGCTGCTCGGCTGGCGTGATGTCCCAATTGATCCTAAAATGCTTGGCAATGCAGCACGTATAGCGATGCCGTTTATTTGCCAATTATTTGTCAAAAAATACGATGGATGGGATCCGGATGTATTTGAGCGGAAGCTGTTTGTCGCGCGGAAACAAATCGAACAAAAGTTTCGTACAGCAGAAGGTGAAGTACGAGAAGGGTATTTTGCGAGTTTTTCGAGCAAGACGATTGTGTACAAAGGCATGCTGACGACGGAACAAGTGGGATCGTTTTACGTTGATTTATGTCATCCGCAATTTAAGTCAGCACTTGCACTTGTTCATTCACGCTTTAGCACAAATACATTCCCAAGTTGGAAGCGCGCACACCCAAATCGTTGTTCGATACACAACGGGGAAATTAACACGATCCAAGGGAATGTCAATTGGATGCGCGCACGAGAGGCGACTTTTCGCCATTCTGTGTTTACAGAGGAGATAGATAAAGTGTTGCCCATCATTGATGAAAGTGGCAGTGATTCGGCCATATTTGATCAAACATTAGAATTTCTAATGTTGTCAGGACGATCGTTGTTTCATGCGGCAATGATGATGGTGCCAGATTCGTGGGAAAGTGATCTGTCAATGAGTCCGCAGAAACGGGCGTTTTATGCGTACCACCGGACATTGATGGAACCGTGGGATGGACCGACGGCACTTGTTTATACAGATGGCACAAAAATTGGCGCGATGCTTGACAGAAATGGATTGCGTCCAGCTCGATATTACCGTACGAGCGACGACCATTTTGTGCTTAGTTCTGAAGCTGGGGTGTTACCTTATGCGCCTGAAGAAGTTGTAGAAAAAGGACGACTAAAGCCGGGGCAATTGCTTGCGATTGACCTTGAGCGTGGCTGTTTACTCGGAGACGATGAGGTAAAAGCGTCTATCATTTGGGAGGAAGCGTATACAGATTGGGTCGATCAACATATCTTGTCTTTGGACGAGGTCAAAGAAGGAGAGGAAATATCAGCAACGAATCCGTCCGAGATGACGCGGACGCAGCGTGCCTTTGGCTACACGTACGAAGAACTAACAAAAATGATTTTTCCACTCATAGAAGACGGAAGCGATCCGGTTGGTTCAATGGGGTACGATTCTCCTTTAGCTGTGCTATCTACGCAGCCGCAGTTACTTTACAACTATTTTAAGCAATCGTTTGCACAGGTGACGAATCCACCGATTGATGCGATTCGGGAAAAAGTGGTGACATCTGTAGAAACAACGATTGGATCACGTGGACATTTGCTGGCGCGATCACTTCACAAGCATCATACGATTCATTTGAACACACCGATTTTAACAAATGAAGACTTGGCAAAAGTGAAATCCCTCAACGATCCGGGGTTAAAGGCAGCGGTGCTGGAGGCATTATATGATGTCTCAGACGAGGGGACTGGTTTAGAGACAGCCATTGAACAACTTTGTGCACAATCTGAGGCAGCAATCAAATCTGGAGCAACATTACTTATTTTAAGTGACCGTAATGGGTCGAAAACACGTGCAGCAATTCCTGCCTTGCTCGCTGTCGGCGCCTTACATCAACATTTGATTTTGCAAGGGTTGCGAATGAACGTGAGCCTCATCGTTGAAACAGGGGACGCGCGTGAAGTGCATCATCATGCGACATTGCTTGGCTATGGTGCAGAAGCCATTTGTCCTTATGTTGTGTTTGACATTGTGAAAGAAGCAGTGGCTACAAGTATGATCCAAGTGGCGGATGAGGCAGCAGCTTGTCGCCGTTATGTTGCAGGTGTTACAAGTGGCTTAATGAAAGTCTTATCGAAAATGGGTGTTTCTACGATCCAAAGCTATCGTGGTGCGCAAATTTTTGAAGCAATCGGTCTTCATTCAACAGTCATTAATCGTTACTTCACAGGCACACCCTCACGAATTGGTGGGATTGACCTCTCTCGTATTGCTAAAGACGTGCGTGTGCGTCATGAACAAGCGTGGTTAAGTAAAAAAGTCGGCTTATGCACGTTGGCATCAGGAGATGACTGGCAGTGGCGTCAAGATGGTGAGACACACCAATATAGCCCAGAAACCATTCATTTGTTGCAACGCGCTTGCCGTTCAAATGATGATGCATTATTTAAACGTTATGCTGCTTTGGTCAATGGAGAAGATGGTGATCCGACCTCGCTAAAGGCATTGTTAAAATTTCGTCCGCAGCAACGGGTTTCTATTGAAGAGGTCGAACCGGCTAGTGACATTGTCAAACGTTTTCGTACGGGGGCGATGTCATATGGCTCGATTTCAAAAGAAGCGCACGAAACGTTGGCGATTGCGATGAACCGGCTTGGTGGAAAAAGCAATACGGGTGAAGGCGGTGAAGAAAGCGTCCGTTTTTTCCAAGATGATAACGGCAATAGCCGTCGGAGTGCGATTAAACAAGTGGCATCAGGGCGTTTCGGTGTAACGAGCCATTATTTAGTAAATGCCGATGAAATTCAAATTAAAGTTGCCCAAGGTGCGAAACCGGGAGAAGGTGGACAGTTACCAGGGGATAAAGTGTATCCGTGGGTCGCAGAAGTGCGAGGATCCACACCTGGAGTCGGGCTCATTTCTCCCCCGCCACACCATGACATTTATTCAATTGAGGACTTGGCACAGCTCATTTTTGATTTAAAAAACGCCAACCCATCCGCAAAAATTAGCGTGAAGCTCGTGTCTGGAACAGGCGTTGGCACCATTGCTGCTGGTGTAGTGAAAGCCGGTGCAGAGGGCATCGTTATTAGCGGATACGATGGTGGCACAGGTGCAGCAGCGCGGACAAGCATTAAGCATACCGGGTTACCATGGGAGATTGGGTTAGCTGACACGCAGCAAACACTCATTTTAAATGGTTTGCGTGACCGCGTGACATTAGAAACAGATGGGAAGTTAATGACAGGGCGTGATGTCATCATTGCCGCATTGCTCGGGGCAGAAGAATATGCGTTCTCAACCGCGCCGCTCGTCGTTCTCGGTTGTGTGATGATGCGTGTCTGTCATTTAGACACATGCCCGGTTGGCATCGCTACCCAAAATGAAGACTTACGAAAGTTGTATACAGGACAAGCTGACCATGTCGTAAACTTCATGACATTTGTAGCAGAGGAGATGCGTGAATGGATGGCGTCACTCGGTGTGCGCACGGTCGATGAGTTAATTGGTCGTGTAGACTTATTAGAGCAAGCACCAAATGAGCGTGGGATTGATCTATCACGGTTGCTATGGCAACCTTCATCTGCAGGTGTACACCGCTGTATGAGAACATTACCAGCGCCACTAACCGTTTCGCCACTGGCACAATCGTTACGACGGGCAGCAGAACCTGCATTACAAAAGCAAGAGCGGATCACGCACGCTATGCCCGTATCGAACACGGACCGGGCAATTGGCACGGTCGTTGGAAGTGAAATAAGCAAACGATACGGTGTACAGGGATTACCGGCTGATACGGTGACGTTCTCTTTTCATGGCTCGGCCGGACAAAGCTTTGGGGCGTTTATCCCGGAAGGAATGACGTTATATTTGCAGGGGGATGCGAACGACTATGTTGGAAAAGGATTATCTGGTGGGAAGATCGTGCTTTATCCACCCAAACATTCAACTTTCTGTCATCAACCTCATGTCATTGCTGGCAACACCACTTTTTATGGGGCGACGAGTGGAGAAGCATATATTTCCGGACAAGTAGGCGAACGTTTTTGTGTCCGCAATGCCGGTGCGCATGTCGTTGTTGAAGGCATGGGTGATCATGGGCTAGAGTATATGACGGGTGGCCAAGTGATTAACATTGGCACGGTCGGCCGCAATTTTGCAGCCGGAATGTCAGGAGGCGTGGCATATATGTATGATCCAGATAGACATTTGCCAGCGCGATGCAATCATGAAATGGTTTTGTTAGAAGAACTCTCTCCTTTAGACGTTAAC
Organism: Shouchella lonarensis; assembly: GCF_900096965.1. Taxonomy (GTDB): domain Bacteria; phylum Bacillota; class Bacilli; order Bacillales; family Bacillaceae_D; genus Shouchella; species Shouchella lonarensis. The sequence continues at coordinate 159,657 of NZ_FMYM01000003.1, forward strand.
CATGTGCACACTTGTTTAATGGAACACGTTAATATGACAGGCAGTCCACATGCGCAAGCGCTGCTAAACGACTGGCAAAAAACAGCCACTCATTTTATGAAAGTCGTTTCAAAGGATGAGAAACAGATGTTGGCGCGCATAGATGAATACGAGAAACAAGGCTATCCATTGGAAGAAGCACGCCTGCTTGCATTCGAAAATAAAAAGCAAGGACGTGTTGCTCAACCACTAAAGAGATAGGAGTGAGGAAATCATGGCGAAACCAACTGGTTTTTTAACGTATGTACGAGCAGATGTAAAAAAAGAAGCACCACATAAGCGGGTAGCTCATTGGAAAGAATTTACGCGTCCAATGTCTACACAAACATTACAAGAACAAGGCGCGCGCTGTATGGACTGCGCTGTCCCATTCTGTCATACGGGTACAGAAGAGGTAGGTTGTCCAATTCATAACCTCATCCCTGAGTGGAATGAACTTGTATACCGCAACCAATGGAAAGAAGCGCTCGTCCGCCTGCACAAAACGAATAACTTCCCGGAGTTTACAGGACGTGTTTGTCCGGCGCCGTGTGAAGGATCTTGTGTGGCTGCCCTCCATGGCGAGGCCGTCGCAATTAAGTCGATTGAGAATCATATTGTTGAGCGCGGTTTTGCGGAAGGCTGGATCGTTGCGCATCCGCCAAAAGCGAGAACCGAAAAAACGGTTGCCATTGTCGGTTCCGGACCTGCTGGTTTAGCCGCCGCCGATCAATTGAACCAAGCAGGGCACACGGTGACCGTATTTGAGCGCGATGATCGTGTTGGTGGCTTACTCACATACGGCATTCCTGATGTGAAACTTCCTTTTTCGATCATCGAGCGCCGGATCAATCTTTTACGAGAAGAAGGGATTTCCTTTGAAACAGGCGTGGACATTGGATCGGATATATCCGCTGCGGTCTTACGAGAATCGTTTGATGCGGTCATTTTAGCAACGGGCGCAACAAAACCACGGGATTTGTCATGTGAGGGACGGACACTTGACGGCGTTCATTTTGCAATGGACTTCTTGCGCGCGAATACGAAAAGTTTGCTTGACTCTAACCACCAAGACGAGCAATTTTTATCCGCTGCCGGGAAACATGTCATTGTTATCGGTGGTGGAGATACGGGTGCCGATTGTATCACGACGTCTGTACGCCATGGCGCGCTTTCTGTGACACAATTTGATATTAATGCGCAACAAGGGTTTACGCGCGCGTCTGAAAATGCATGGCCACTTTTTCCGATTGTCCACACCGTTTCAGATGCGCACGAAGAAGCGATTGCTATATATGGCGAAGATCCACGAGCATACAAGCTACAAACAAAGCGGTTTCTTGGTGCGAATGGACATGTGACGGGTTTAGAAACTATCGAAGTCAACACAACAATCGATGCACAAGGGAGGAAAACACGTACGGAAGTACCGGGAAGCGAGCAAGTGTGGCATGCTGATCTTGTTTTATTAGCACTCGGATTTGAGGGGGCAGACGCGACCCTATGTGAAGCGCTCGGCGTGCAGATGAGCACTTCACAAACAGTGGCCCAAGGCAGACGTCCGTATGAAACTTCTGTCCCTGGTGTATTTGCAGCGGGTGATAACCGCCGCGGGCAAAGCCTTGTTGTTTGGGCAATAGACGAGGGAAGAAAGGCAGCAGCGGTGTGTGATCGGTTTTTGGGCGGCGTATTTTTGTCGTGATAAGTAATAATAGCTTTTGAACTTTGTTGTGAACGACCGATTACTCATGGTGAGATTGCCCTGAAGCTAGAGGGCATCTTTCTGCCATGGGTCCAAAGCTTTGTGGGATACATGCAATGCTTCCTATTTTTGGTCGAATCATGTAAAATAATGCATGATGGTGGTAAATAGATAACTAGGGAAAGGAGAGGAACCTTATGAAAAATAAAGGAATGGGTCTTGGACCTCGTGCAGGAGCATATATGATGGATCAAAGAGTCGGTTTTGCACCTCGCTTAGGAGCATACCTGATTGATCTTATAATTGTTGTGCTTATAATCATGTTAACCAGTATACTCGCTGCTTTACACGCAAATTTTATTGCTCTAATGTTTATGACATTTATCATTTTAAGTGCTTATTTTACGGTGTTACCGGCTGTGTGGAACGGCTACACGGTAGGGAAGAAAGCGCTAGGGATTCGCATTGTCGCTGCAGACGGCTCGCCAGCCGGTATCGGTAAACTTATATTACGTGCGGTCGTATCAAGTGGTCTTGCTCATGTGACAAGTGGTATTTCTTCCATCATTAGTGCCTTCCTGATTAGTGGGCGCGATGATAAGTGTGCCATCCATGACTTGGCTGCGGGTACATATGTAACTGCTAGAAAACTAGAGAAAGCAGAAAAAGCAGCATAAATGCAGTAGGCTTGCGCTTTATTTTAACGAGGGATATGGTTGCACCTGAAATAGAATGGGGAAGGCAGTGTGGGCATGTGGACAAAATACATCATTGAAACGACCCGAGGGCACTTTGAGCTTTTCTGCAACGGATCTGGCGCACCGCTGTGCATCACACATCTGTACAGCGCATTTGACGAGCGTGGGACGTATTTCGCAGAACCGTTCTGTGAACACTTTCAAGTTTTCCTTGTGAATTTACGCGCAGCAGGTGCATCGTGCGGTGCGGAATTAGAGGAAGAATTATCAATGAAAGAGGCTGTAAAAGACTTAGAAGCCATCCGAGAAGCGTTAGGAATAAAACAATGGGCTTTCGCTGGGCACTCTACTGGTGGCATGCTTGGACTTGTGTATGCGCTCACATCAGGTGCTTCACTCGCAAAATTACTCATTAATGGTGCCGCAGCAAGCAATAACTACATGGATCATGAGAAAAGTATGTATTGTGCACGTAACCCAGACAACGCTGCGGTGAAGTCGTACTTACAAACATTAAATGACCCGAATGCAACCCGCTCCGAACGTCAAGAAGCAGCACAAGCATGGACAAAGCTATCATTATTCCGTCCAGAAAAATATGATGATTATTTCGCAAAGCCATCAAGCGGGCGCGTTGTCCCGCGCCGACTCGATTACTTTAGCTATCAAGAATTACCGCATTTTCATTTAACAGACGCACTAAAACATATCACCGTACCGACTGTCGTGTGTTGTGGACGACATGATGCGCAATGTCCGGTCGATTGTTCACAGGAGATTGCCGAAAAAGTTCCTGGTGCAAAGCTCATTATTTTTGAAGAAAGCAATCACAGTCCTTTTCTAGAAGAAGCACGTGCTTTTGCGCAAGTCGTGACAAATTTCGCGACCAAATAACGCATATTAGCCTTCGCCATTTGTTTGGCTTACATGATTTTTCTGCTTTGTTTTGTGTGAGCCACTGAGAGGTTCGGGCATGTGCCCGCTATTCTCTTTCGATGCGTTTCGTCGTTGATCTTTGGCGTTGTGTCGTTCAGTCATCGTTCATCCCTCCTGTAGTCAGTGTGGCATGCAGGAGGGATTTTATGCGTCAAACGACCAAATGTTATCCAATCCTAAAAAAACTATTTAAACTTCACCTCAACTTTGCTATGCTTATGAGTGGGTCTTATCTCGTATGTTGTAAAAGCGCTTTCTAGATGGCTGCGTGGAAGCGAAACCAATCTTTAGACAACGCGCGCATAATACGGTATGATAGGATTGATGAAGGAGGGGATCTTTAGATGACAAAAAAACATGATGTATTCAAAGCGCGATCTTCTTTCGATCTAAACGGGAAGACGTATCATTACTATGCACTTGATGCTTTAGAAAAAGCAGGACTTGGCAAAGTAAGTAGGTTGCCTTACTCCATTAAAGTCCTACTCGAATCTGTTCTTCGACAGTATGATGATTATGTCATTAAAAAGGAACATGTGGAAAATTTAGCGAAGTGGGGCACGGATGAACAAAAAGAAATTGATGTGCCGTTCAAACCATCACGTGTCATTTTACAAGACTTTACAGGTGTACCAGCGGTCGTTGACTTGGCAGCACTGCGGAAAGCGATGGCAGATTTAGGTGGGAATCCAGATGAAATCAACCCTGAAATTCCAGTTGATCTTGTCATTGACCACTCTGTACAAGTAGATAAATTCGGTACAGATGATTCATTACTCTATAATATGAACCGTGAGTTTGAACGTAATGGTGAACGTTACGAGTTTTTAAGCTGGGCAAAAAAAGCATTTGATAATTATAATGCCGTGCCACCAGCAACGGGTATTGTTCACCAAGTGAACTTAGAGTATCTTGCGAGCGTTGTCCATGCTGTTTCTCAAGATGGCGAGCTTGTAGCGTTCCCAGATTCATTAGTTGGGACAGACTCTCATACGACGATGATCAATGGTCTTGGCGTCCTTGGTTGGGGTGTCGGCGGGATCGAAGCAGAAGCAGGTATGCTTGGACAACCGTCTTACTTCCCGGTACCAGAAGTCATCGGTTTGAAATTTACAGGGACGTTGCCAAGCGGAACGACTGCGACAGATGTTGCTTTAAAAGTGACGCAAGTGCTCCGTAAAAAGAATGTGGTTGGTAAATTTGTCGAGTACTTCGGTCCTGGACTTGCGGTCATGCCACTTGCAGACCGAGCAACCATTTCTAATATGGCACCTGAATACGGCGCAACGTGTGGTTTCTTCCCAATTGATGAAGAATCACTTAATTACTTGCGTTTGACTGGACGTTCAGAGGAGCAAATTGACCTCGTCCGTACGTATTGTCAGGCAAACGGCATGTTCTATGTACCAGGCGAAACGCCTGACCCAGCCTACACAGATGTTGTGGAAGTGGATCTGTCACAAATTCACGCGAACTTGTCAGGCCCGAAGCGTCCACAAGATTTAATTGAGCTACCGAACATGCGCCAGTCTTTCCGTGATGCAGTTGTCGCACCAGCCGGAAACCAAGGACTTGGCTTATCAAAAGATGAATTTGCAAAAACAGTTGATGTGACATATAAAGACGGCCGTAAAACAACAATGAAAACAGGCGCAGTCGCGATTGCGGCCATTACAAGCTGTACGAACACATCGAACCCGTATGTGCTTGTCGCAGCAGGACTTGTCGCGAAAAAAGCGAGCGAGCTTGGTTTAATTGTACCAGAATATGTAAAAACTTCTCTTGCGCCAGGTTCTAAAGTCGTCACCGGTTATTTACAAGACTCCGGTTTAATGCCATATTTAGAAAACCTCGGTTTTAATTTGGTCGGTTATGGCTGTACAACATGTATCGGAAACTCGGGACCACTTGAAGATGAAATTGAAGAGGCGATCACAAAGCATGATTTAACAGTATCGTCCGTTCTATCTGGAAACCGGAACTTTGAAGGGCGGATTCATCCACTCATCAAGACAAACTACTTGGCGTCACCACCGCTTGTAGTTGCGTACGCGTTAGCGGGTACGGTTGATATTGATTTACTCAATGACCCAATTGGTCAAGATAAAAATGGTAAAGATGTCTTCTTTAAAGACATTTGGCCAAACAACGAAGAAGTACGCAACATTGTTGACAAAACGGTCACACCAGAACTGTTTCGCCGTGAATATGCGGACGTCTTCACAAGTAATGACCGCTGGAATGCGATTGATACAACGGATGATGCGCTTTACAAGTGGGATGACAGCTCGACGTACATTGCAAACCCGCCGTTCTTTGAAGGACTTTCAAAAGATCCTCAGCCGGTCAAACCATTACAAGCGTTGCGTGTCATTGGGAAGTTCGGTGATTCTGTCACAACAGACCATATTTCACCAGCGGGTGCGATCGGTAAGACGACACCAGCAGGGAAATTCTTAATTGAAAAAGGGGTAAAACCGGTAGACTTTAACTCCTATGGATCTCGTCGTGGAAATCATGATGTGATGATGCGCGGGACGTTTGCGAACATCCGCATTCGTAACCAAATCGCACCGGGCACAGAAGGTGGCTTCACAACTTATTGGCCAACCGAAGAAGTGATGTCGATTTATGATGCGGCGATGAAATATAAGGAAGATCAAACAGGCCTTGTTGTCATTGCTGGTCAAGATTACGGTATGGGATCATCTCGTGACTGGGCGGCAAAAGGAACAAACTTGCTCGGCATTAAAACCGTTATCGCCGAAAGCTATGAGCGTATTCACCGCTCAAACCTTGTGTTGATGGGTGTACTCCCGCTTCAATTTAAAGAAGGCGAAAGTGCAGAAACACTTGGTTTGACTGGGAAAGAGGCTATTTCTGTAGCGATTGATGATACGGTAAAACCGCGTGATTATGTGACGGTGACGGCTGTTGATGAGAACGGAAAGAAAACGGAATTTAAAGCGCTCGTTCGTTTTGATAGTGATGTAGATGTTGATTACTATCGTCATGGCGGGATTTTACAAATGGTGTTGCGTGATAAATTAGCAACCGTATAACGATTGTCGTGAAGAACCTATCTGCATAAGATGTGATAGGTTCTTCTTCACTACTCAAAGCGATGAGACTTTACAACCATATCTAATAAGTCTTAAAAAAAATTACACACACATTTACACACAAACTCATTATGTGTTATAGTGGAGACACGCCCTCACACCATCCTTGGACATTTTGGCGTAGTGGGTGACAGAGCTTGATGCGACTCTTTCTTTTGCAGGAGAGGAGAAGCCAAGCTCTTTTTTTGTTGTCAACTCTTCGGCAGCTTCCATACATAAATCGTTGCAACAAGACGAACAATATATGCGAAGAAAGATTGTCAGAGGGAGGCAGTCAACATGTTTGATTTTTGGACGGGCACCGAAGATCTCCCGATTTATGGGTTCCTTATCCGAGCGATGATTATTTATAGTTATATTTTTTTCATTGTACGTGTTCTTGGACAACGAACGATGAGTTCTATTGATGCCCTTGATTTTATTTTCGGCGTTGTCATTGGCGACATCTTAGGGGAAACATTGACAGAAGGAAATTCCTCATTAACCGGACCCATGGTTGCTGCGGCTGTTGTCGCATCTTTACACTTGTTATTAAGTTACTCTTCGCTAAAGTCAAGAAGGCTACGTCGCTTTTTTGAAAATGAACCGATTATTCTTATGAGAGATGGAGAAATTTTACCTGATCAATTGAGAAAAACAAAAATTACACTTGATTCTTTTATGATGGATTTACGTTTAAACAATGTAAGTGATTTAAATACAGTTGACTACGCAATTTTAGAGATGAATGGACTCATTAGTATCATTAAAAAAAGCGCCGATACCCCGGTGTCCCGAGCAGATATAAATGTTCCTTCTCCAAAAACCGGTTATCCTACTGTCGTAATTGAAGATGGTGTCATTATTGAACAGAATTTGCATAAAGTCGGAGATATGCAGTGGTTAAAAGCCGAGTTACAAGCACGTGGCTTGCATACAACGCAAGTCTTTATAATGACAGTAGATGAAAATAAAACGATTTATATTTCTTGTAAATGATCCACTACAATATGTTTATTATTAAGAAAAAAAGGGGATAACTGAATTAAAAATAACTGAGGTGAAACAGGTGAGAAAACATATTTCTTTTAATGAACGTGTGAAACAAAATCGTGAACACTTATTACAGAACGAAAGAGAAATGGAACGCTTGGAAAAGATATTTTAAAAGAAACATATGATGCCTAAAAATAGCCTCATCCCATTTGTATAATCATTTTTATGACGGTTAGGCTATGTATGGGAGGGATTGTCATGGGAGAAAAAAACGGATTTGCACAATTCACGCCTGACCATCTAGGCGAACAATCACGCACATCTAACCGCAACAACGGAAAAAAGATGGCAAGTAAGTCTAATCATCAACCTGACTATGTCCCACCTAAAGGATAAAAGCCACCAATTGGTGGCTTTTTGACGTTTTTTCGTCATGTGTCATGAGACAGAGGACACGGACGACGAATTTTGTTAAGATGAATGCACATATCATTTGTTCAAAATGTACATTAGGGGAGAATTGAGCGTGGAAATTATTTTTAACTTGATTGGGTATATCATTGTAGCACTGCTTGTTGGTGTGACTATTTGTCAAATACTTCCGAGCACTCGGGAGATGAACATAGGATCACGAAGCCAGTTCGTAGCTTTGCTCAGTAGCATGCCAGCATTGTTGCTCATCCAAATTTTATTTCTATCGGTGACCTATGCAGAATTTTTTTCAATGCCATATGTCGATGCCGTGTTCGTCACATTGCAAGATCATGCAATTGGCCAAAGTTGGTTGTACACCATGATCATTTGGCTGTGTCTCATTCTCAATGTTTTATTTTTTTACAAAAGAAATTCTGCTGTAATGGCGTGGATCAACCTCGTTGGCATTGTGCTCATGATTGTCGTACTGAGTGGTGCCAGTCATGGTGCTTCTGTCGCAGGCAGCACTGGCTGGTTAGCGAATAGCTTGCATTTAATTGGTATGGCTTTTTGGATCGGTCCACTATTTGTCGTCAGCCTTTATGGTGCACGGTTGAAACGTCCACATCAATTCCAACGGATATTTTCGGTGCTTGCTTTATTTTCTCTATTATTTCTTATTGCGAGTGGTTTTATTTTAATGGGCGAGATGGCACCTGACTATGTGAATAGCTGGATGTTATCTTATGGTCAATTGCTACTCATTAAACACTTATTATTTTTGCCACTGCTCATCTTCGGCTTTCGACATATGCTGTCATTAAGCGGAAAAGGTGTCCATCTGGATACTGCAGAAAGAATGCGTTCATTTCGAATGGAATCGTTATTTGCGCTTACAGTTTTTGCGGTGACGGCGTGGATGACAGAAACAGAGCCACCCCACAATGTATTGCGGACATTGCAATTTGAGCCAATGAATGCCATCACATCTCTGTTTTTGCGCGAGCCTTTACTAGAGAACCAACTACTCTCATTTACGCCAAGCGGAATCGCTATCGTTTTATTCATTTGTGCAATCGCCTTACTGATGATTGCCATCATAGCGGCATGGCGTGTACGAAAGACGTTCATGACGTCAAGTTTCCTGCTTGGGTTTGTTGGTTGTATGTACATTGCGACGATGCTCAGTTTGACACCAGGTGCGATTCCGGTGAACTTAACATTGCATGAAACGATGGAAGAGGCGATACATGTTGGTTATGAGGAGACAGACGATGTCGTGCTACTCACCGCGTTGCCGCGTACAAAAGAAGATTTGATTGTCTTGTACCGTGTAAATGATCGTGACCTCGTAGCAGAAAGATTAAAAAAGGAAGCAGATGGTTATCGAAAGTACTTAGATGCAACCGTAAAAATATCCGGCGGTTTTTTCACTTATGGTGAGCAGTTTATGGAGACATTCATGTTTTTAACGAATGATTGGTTTGATCAACCGAATGTAAATACGTACGTGTCAATTGGGTTTGTGCCACAAAATATTGCGACGGTGGAAATTGTCTTTCCTGAAAAAACAATGCGCGTAGATGTATCTGATCAAGTATTTTTCTCGGCTATCACAATAGAAGAACCATTGACTGAAGCGCATCATTATCGGTTGTTAGACGCGCAAGGGAAGGTCGTTGAGGAAGTGAATAAGCGACAGTTATTTCACGAAGGGCATCACCATTAGCTCATACGTGCAAAATGTCGATACGTGCGTTATACTACAAGGGAAGTTCATTGGAGTGGGGTGTTCATCTTGCCACGGACAGTAGAAATTGTGATTCAACCACAGTATGCAGATACAGATATGATGGGTGTTGTGTATCACGCAAACTATTTGAAGTATTTCGAGCTTGGAAGAACAGCTTTCATTGAAGCAGCCGGCTACAGTTATGTCCAGATGGAAGAGAAGGGGTTTTATGCGCCTGTATATGATGCCAGAGTGACTTATAAAAGTCCGTTACGTTATGGGGACAAAGCGACACTTTCTACTTGGTTATCTAACAATGATGGCATTAAGACGACGTATGCATATGAACTAACAAATGAAAACGGCGCACGATGTGTCACAGGTTGCACCACTCATATTATTGTTAAAAAGGATTCATTTAAGCCGGTAGCTTTCAAAAAAGCGTTTCCTGATTGGTTTCACCTATATGAAGAATGGAAGATGTAACAGGTGGTATGAAGCCATTTAATTTCGCTCATGCTAGAAAAGTGAACAAAGAGGAGGATCCATCATGAATGTGAATCAAGAAACGATCCGTGCCGCCTTACGTACAGAAGCGCACGTCGATCCAGCATTTGAAATAAAACGGCGAATTGATTTTTTAAAAGCATATGTAACAAAAGCACGCGCAAAAGGATTTGTCCTTGGGATCTCAGGAGGCCAAGATTCCACGCTTGCTGGGAAATTGGCGCAAATGGCGGTTTCACAATTGAATGAAGACACAGGCGATCATTATACGTTTCATGCTGTTCGTTTGCCCTATGGCATACAACAAGACGAAGCCGATGCGCAAGCAGCACTTGCATTTATTCAGCCTGATCGTTTGCACACGGTCAACATAAAAGCGGCTGTTGATGCTTCTGTACATGCATTTGAAACAGCAACCAAGTCGACACTCTCTTCTTTTTTGAAAGGAAATACGAAAGCACGTGAACGAATGAAAGTCCAGTTCGATTTGGCCGCACATTATGGCTGTCTTGTGCTTGGCACCGACCATGGTGCAGAAGCTATCACCGGTTTTTTCACAAAATTTGGCGATGGTGCTTGTGATCTTGCTCCACTGTATGGATTAACGAAACGACAAGGCAGAACACTTTTACAAGTACTCGACGCACCTGAGCGACTTTATACAAAAGTACCGACAGCTGACTTGGAAGATGATCGACCAGGGTTGCCTGACGAAGAAGCACTCCATATGACCTACGAGCAAATTGACGACTATTTAGAAGGAAAAGAAGTACCCGATTCAATTCGAAAACGGATTGAAAAAACATATACAGCAACAGAGCATAAGCGGCAAGGGCCCGTGACGATTTATGATACGTGGTGGGTATAGAAGCATACACGATGAAAAAAGAGACATGTTATCGGATGGATGATCATATCTAATGTAAAGACAGAACTAGATGTGATAGGGAGAGACGATCATGAAGAAAAAGTGGTTGCTTTTGTCAGGATTAATTTTGTGTTTATGTTTACTGGTTGGACTGAGTGTGACCTTCTGGAAAACTTGGCCAAGTGATGCAACATCCATCCAAACAGAAACAGCGGCATCTTCAAATAAGACGCAAGAAATGAGCGGACTTGTGCTCACGCTCAATGGGGTTACGACGGAAAAGCAGGAGGATGACACACTTCTCGTCCTCGCAGATGTGACCATTGAAAATACTCGTAAATCAACTGTCAATTTTTCACTCATGAACTTTACGTTAATGGATACGGATCATTATGCTTATGAGCATGTATCTAATGTTGAAACAAAAGGGATCTTAGGTGGTCAAATTCCATCGGGTCGTGCCGTCAGTGGTGAAGTGGCATTTATCGTTCCAAAAGGAGCATCGTTTGAACTACTATATACAGATCATTTCCGGACAGGGCAATTGGTATTCCCATTTACAGTAGACAACAAATGATATGTTGTCTACTCGTTTTTTTTTCTCCATATCGCACAAACTAACATACAAAGGGGTGGCGATATGCGAACAAGTAAGCGTTCAGAAGCAACATTTTTATTTATCAATGAAGCAAGCGTTTATTACGAGCGTCATGAAAGTCGAATAAAGCCCGCACAAGGTGTGGTTGTCCTCATTCATGGCTTCCTCGCATCAGTCGATAGCTATCGCCGATTGGTCCCCATTTTGCGGAAAAAGTATGATGTTGTTGTCTTTGACTTGCCTGGATTTGGTCGCAGCAGCAAACGACGCGCAAAGGTTTATTCCTTCTCGGAATATGCAGCTGTCGTCCACCAACTTGTCATACGATTGCACCTTGGATCGGTGACGGTCGTGGGACATTCGATGGGAGGGCAAGTGGCGTTAAAATTTGCACAGCGCTATCCTGAGGATGTGTCCCGTGTCATTTTATTATGTAGTTCAGGTTATCTAAAATGTGTGAAGCGACCCGTTCGCCTTGCTTCTTATTTGCCTTTCTCTGCACAATTGTTGAAATGGTTGGTTCATAAACAAACAATTAAGCCACTATTGCAAGAAGTGGTGTATCGAAAATCCTGTCTCACTGTTGAAAAGATGCAGGCATTTGAGCGATCCTTGAATGAAAACGTTTTTTATAAAAGCTTGCTTTATTTAGCACAACAACGTGAAGGTGACATGGCGACAGAGGTGTTGCAAACCATTACACATCCTGTTTTAGTTATCGCTGCTGAACAAGATCGCCTTATTCCTTTAAGTACAGGGAAACGACTACATCAAGATTTACCAGAAAGTACATTTAAGCTCATTCGCAAGTGTGGACATTTGCTTCCAGAAGAACGACCAAAAGAAGTTGCAAAAGCAATTGATCAATTCATTTTAGAAAAGCGCACAGATCAATCGTTATAGTGTGTTATAATCGACGTGTGGTAGGATTTCACATCCATTATTGATCTCGATTAAGGAAAAGAGGGTTTTCTGTGTCATCTGAACGAAAAAACAGAGAGAAAAATGGCATTTGGTCATTGCGTGTCTACTTATTTGCAGCCTATGCTGGAATGACTGTCATCATGAGTTACTTACCTGTGTTCTTCCAACATGTAGGACTTTCGAGCAGCCAGATAGGTTTATTGATGGCTGTTGGTCCGTTGGCATCTATTTTTTCACAACCAGCCTGGGGATTTTTAAGTGATAAATATCAAACGATTAAACGCATGTTATCACTTGCAATCGTTGGCTTGCTATTTTCGGCAGGCTTGTTTATGTTTGTGTCAGGCTTCACGGCATATCTCGTGCTCGTATTTTTGACGTTCCTGTTCATGTCACCAAGCACTGCTTTAGCGGACAGTCTAGCTGCACGTACTGCCAATGCCCATCACATCTCATTTGGCTCCATCCGATTGTGGGGATCTCTTGGGTTTGGCTTTGCTTCTTTAACAGTAGGAGTCTTTTTAGATTCCGTCGGCATTAGCTATCTTTTTGCTGCTTTAGCATTTTTTGCATTTTGGTCGTTAATCTTTTCTCATTTCCTCGTTGACTTACCAATCGCAGGCAAAGTTGTGACATTAAAAAGTGTTTTTACATCTGGAATCATACGGGTACTTGCTTTATTTTTGTTGCTTGTTGCGTTTGTCTCGCTTACACATAGGGCAAATGATATTTATTTAGGTTTGTACATTGTGGAGCTAGGGGGAAGTGAATCCCTTATTGGTACAGCGTGGTTTATTGGTGTTGTGACCGAGGCACTCATGTTAGCTCTATCATTTTTATGGTTTCGTCGTTTTCATCCACTCGTTTTTTTAATCATCGCTTGCTTTATTTATGCGATCCGCTGGATGTTCATGGCAAATGCAACAAGCCCCGAAATGCTCCTACTTATCCAATGTTTGCACGGGGTAAGTTTTGCGATGTTTTATGTGAGTGCGATTCAATTTGTGACTAAAATTATCCCGGATCATTTACAAGCTACCGGTCATATGCTTTATTTAACTACATTCTTTGGTGTATCGGGAATGATTGGTTCGCTCCTAGGTGGGTGGTGGATTGACCAATTTGGTATGGCTTCCTTATATACTGGAATGGCGATAAGTGCCGCCATTGCTGGTCTTTCTATTTTCGTTGCAAAAGGACGCTTACTGCAAACGGAGGCTGAGATGTCTTAAAAAGTGGACAGGAAAGAGAGCGCATCGTCTCTCTTTCTATTTTATAAAGAAGCCACCAACCTTGGCAACGTACGGAGAAACTTGTTGAAATGTTTTCACAAGTTGATCAACAGTGTTTGCGGTGCGACCAATATCAAACTTTCCTTCATGATCAGTGAAAGGTGCTGTGAAAAATTCCTTTGCCTGCATTTTTGGTTTTTGTTGTTGTTGGAAGTTGTCTTGCAAAGGGCGTCGTTGTGGTCCTGGGCGAAATGCTTGTTGACGTGGAGCTGGTTGCGGGTGCCACTGCTGTTGCGGATGTGGGGGAGCATATGGGTGACCATGTGGATGTCCAGGATGGTACGGGTGAGAGTAGCCGTGCATGTGCCCCATTGGTCTTCTTGACAACGGTCCTCGTTGTTTTGCAAACATCGCAACTCCTCCTTTTTACGTAATAAAAATCGTTTTTCTCCTACCAGAGATAAACACAGTTAATTGCGGTGCTTCAAATTGAGCGCGAACATCTTCTTCAGAAAATGGAAACGGCACATTCACAATGCGTTCTCTTGAATGACTTTGACGCTGATAAGAAATGGCTTCTGTTTGATCATCTAGCGTTGTGAACTCATGTTCATCACGTACACGTATTATGAGTGCTTGTGGTGCCACCTCTAAGTCAATTTGTTCTTTCATTACATTTCCTAGCTGAGCCTCGACTACGAAATATCCTGATTCTTCGCTTGTTTGAATAGGAATCGCTTCTTCAAAGGCCATATTTGTAAATTGTTCAAATGCTGACTGAAAAAACTGGTCAATGGACGCTAAGAAGTGAGCCGTTGCCTGATCCCGTTTTGATAAAGATGTGTGGTCTTTGTGCATTTGAATTTGCCTCCTCGTCAAGTAACTACAGTATCGTATGAACAGAGGAAAGGAAAGGTGATTGCGGATGTTTCCAATTGTTGATACACATTGCGACGCACTATGTAAGTTAGCGACAGGGACCGCGCAAAGCTTTGTTAATGATCCCACGCTTGAAACGAACTTAGAAAGGTTGCAGCGAGGACGAGTACGGTGTCAATTGTTTGCTTTATATGTGCCGCCAAGTGTGAAACAAGAAAACATGTTTGCCATGGTGAGAAAACAAATCGCTGCTTTTCATCAAGCGGTACTCACTTGTCCAAACATGGTTCACATTCGTTCTCTCTCGGAGATTGCGACATTAAAAGACGGACAAATTGGGGCAGGTTTAACATTGGAAGGGATGGATGCCATCGGTCGTGACCGTGCACAATTGTCATGGTTGTATGAACAAGGAATTTTGGCCATCGGATTGACGTGGAATGATGCAAATATGTGTGCGGATGGAATTGGCGAAAAAAGAGGGGCAGGACTGACTTCGTATGGAGAAAGCGTAATTGATGAGAACAATACGCGGGGCGTGGTGAATGATGTATCTCATTTGAGTGTGCGTGCCTTTTGGGATGTAATGGCACAATCAAAGAAAACAATGGCAAGTCATTCAAATGCATATACGGTTTGTCCACATCGACGCAATTTACGTGACGATCAACTCGATGCACTGATCAAAACGGACAGTTTCATTGGGCTTGTATTTTATCCGCCGTTTGTGACAAATAAAGATGAAGCATGCTTGGACGATTTATTGCCCCATATCGACCATATTGGCAGCCGGGGAGGCATCAAACATATTGGATTTGGCTCTGACTTTGACGGTATAGACACGTATGTGACAGGGTTATCACACGCAGGTTGTTACGACACACTTATCAATCATTTGCTGAAGTTTTATCGAGAGGAAGAAGTACGTGGGTTTTGTTCTAGAAATTTTATGGAGAAAGTTGTGCGGCACTGACGATATTTAAATTAAGCAAGCACCTACTCATGTGCCTGCTTAGTTTGTTGTTCCATTTTTAACCCATGTATTAAATTGCTCGGTCGTCATAAAACCGCATTTGTGTAAAAAATAAGCGTAACCGTAGCGTCTTTTCTTTTTTGACATATGCCTGCCTCCTTTTGGTCAGTATATTCACCAAGGGAAAGAAAGTTTACTTAGGGAAAGAAAATGAAGAGGCTCACTTGATTTTAGTAAGGGAGAATTTGTTTTTGAAGGGGCAGTTCGATACAAAACATTCACGGGACCGCATGTGTTGCATTCATATTGGTATTATTTTTCTACAACGGCGCTAATTCTTTTAAAAAAGAACATTGATCAAAAATAAGTGTAGCTATATAGGAATTAGACCCGTCCATGTTGAACATTTTACATGGACGGGTCTAATTTTTTAGTTGTGCGCATCGTTTTTGGCAAAAGTAATGAAGCACTCTTCCATTTCATTCAAGCCACATGCTCCGCACTGAATCCGCATGTCGGGTCCATTATACTGCATGTGAAATGCGTCTAACTTTTCATTAGAGAATTGCTCAGCAATCTCTCCAGTATGTGGGTCTAGCTTTACAGGACGAACTTCTTGCACAATTTGATGAAACCTCGTCCGATTTGTTTTACATTTTGGGCATAAATATGGTTGTGACATGCGATCATCCTCCTATTTCGGAATACAAAAATTAGTTATTGGAAGGCAAATGCTTACTACGGTCTTTCGTATTATGGCAAAAAAGTGTCAAAATATGAGCGATGTTACAAAAAAGATGTGACCACTTTAAAAATTTTATTTGTCTATTTTATGAGAGATGTGCAAGATGCAGGCTTACATAGCGCTTTTTATGAAGATATCTGATAGGATGTATACAATACTAAGGTTCAGAGATTAACTTAGGGACCAACAAGAAAGGTGATTGATGTGCGAACACCGTTTTTTTATGCAAGATGGCTTCCGTTGTTAGCTGTTGTACTACTGTTAAGTGGGTGTGGCAATTTAACTGTACTTGATCCACAAGGACCTGTAGCAAAGCAACAAAGCCATTTAATTATCCTTTCAATTGGATTTATGATTTTTATTGTGTTGGTTGTCTTTATTTTATTTACAATGATGCTCGTGAAATACCGTGACCGTAGTGACCATAAAGGATATGATCCGTCGATTGAAGGCAGTCATAAACTTGAAATCACATGGACGATTATTCCGATCATCATTGTTACACTATTGTCGATACCAACTGTGATGACCATTTATCAATTAGAAGAAGTGCCAGAAGTTACAGCAGACAATGTGGAGACGGAGCCACTTGTCATTCACGCAACGAGTGTCAATTGGAAGTGGATTTTTAGTTACCCAGACGAAGAGATTGAGACGGTGAACTATGTCAATATCCCAACTGACCGTCCCGTGTTATTCAAACTAACGTCCGCGGATTCGATGGCTTCTTTTTGGGTGCCGCAGTTAGGGGGACAAAAATATAGCATGGCTGGGATGGAGACAGAATTATATTTGGCTGCGACTTCACCTGGCACTTACGATGGCCGAAACGCAAACTTTACTGGTGAAGGATTCGCAGAACAGCGCTTTCTAGTAAATGCGTTGACACATGATCAATACGCAGCATGGGTGGAGGAAGTCCAGTCGGAAGCGCCACCCCTATCAGAAGAAGAGTATGCACATTTAATGGTACCAGGACATGCAACGGAGATGACATTCTCTTCGACGCATTTAACATTTGTCGACCATGTACAAGAACCTACGTACGCACTTGATCGGCGAGCGGAGCTTGGATATAAAGCGTTAAGTCCACACTCTCGTGAAGGGAAAAAGTGGGAGATGCCACTTTTATCACAGCCAATTGATATAGAAAAAAGATATTGAACGTTTTTGGAGAGGGGATAGACTGTTGAAATGGGATGAATTCATTGTGACAGGCGATCCGATGATACTTGGGGCACAAATATCAATTGCACTAACGAGTATTGCCATGGTCGTCGCACTCACATATTTTAAAAAGTGGCGCTGGCTATGGACAGAATGGGTCACCACTGTTGATCATAAACGAATTGGGATTATGTATATCCTATGTGCCTTGCTCATGTTATTCCGTGGCGGGGTAGATGCGTTAATGATGCGGGTACAACTCGCTGCACCAGGAATGGAATTTTTAAATGCACAGCATTATAATGAAGTTTTTACGACACACGGCACAATTATGATTATTTTTATGGCAATGCCGTTTTTAATTGGGTTAATGAATGTCGTGATGCCTTTACAAATCGGGGCGCGGGACGTCGCGTTTCCATTTTTAAATAACTTGAGTTTCTGGACATTCTTTTTTGGGATGGCGTTGTTTAATGTGTCCTTCATTATTGGTGGCTCTCCTGAGGCAGGGTGGACGTCTTATTTTCCGCTTGCGTCGAATGACTTTAGCCCCGGAGTGGGGCAGAACTTTTATGCGCTTGGCTTGCAACTATCTGGCATAGGGACACTTGCGACCGGAATTAACTTCATTGTGACGATTTTAAAGATGAGAACAAAAGGTATGACGTTAATGAAGATGCCAATGTTTACATGGACTGTACTCATCACGTCACTCATCATTGTACTCGCATTTCCAGTTTTAACGGTTGCACTTGGCATGATGACGTTTGACCGTTTATTTGGGACCGCCTTTTTCACCTTACAAGGGCAAGGGCTCGACATGTTATGGGCCAACTTGTTTTGGATCTGGGGACATCCTGAGGTATATATCGTCATTTTACCAGCGTTTGGGATTTTTTCAGAAATTATCTCAACATTTTCGCGGAAAAAGTTGTTTGGATATGATGCAATGGTTGCGTCCGTTGTCATTATTTCGTGCTTAAGTTTCCTTGTCTGGGTGCACCATTTCTTTACGATGGGGAATAGCGCGATGGTCAATTCGTTTTTCTCAATTACAACGATGGCAATTTCAATTCCAACCGGTGTGAAGATCTTTAACTGGCTCTTTACGTTACACAAAGGAAGGATTCGCTTTACGACACCGATGCTCTGGTCATTAGGGTTTATTCCTAACTTTGTCGTTGGTGGGGTTACTGGCGTCATGCTCGCAATGGCGGCGGCTGATTACCAGTATCACAATACGTATTTTCTTGTTTCACATTTTCACTACGTATTAATTGCAGGAACTGTATTTGCTTGTTTTGCCGGATTAATCTTTTGGTACCCGAAAATGTTTGGACATCGTCTGAATGAACGCATTGGTAGATGGGTGTTTTGGTTCTTTATGATTGGCTTTAACGTCTGTTTCTTCCCGCAATATTTCTTAGGATTAGACGGGATGCCGCGCCGCATTTATACGTACTTTGAATCTGATGGTTGGCTGACGCTCAATTTCATTTCAACTATCGGTGCAGTAATGATGGCGATTGGCTTTGCGTTGTTTGTTTACAACATTTATTACAGTTTCCGCTATGCGCAGCGGGATACAACGGGCGACCCGTGGGATGGGCGTACACTTGAATGGGCAACCTCTTCAGCGGTACCGCCTTTCTATAACTTTGCAAAACTACCGGAAGTGAAAAGTCGCGATGCGTTTTGGGATTGGAAAGAAAACGGCATTGATCCGAACAATATTTCTTCCTACGAGAAAATCCACATGCCAAACAACACGTGGATCTCACCTGTCATGTGCTTGATGATGTTCATTGCTTCATTTGCCCTCGTCTTTAGCTGGTTCTGGCTCGCAAGTTTAGGGGCGCTCGGGATTATCGTTTGTATGATTTTACGCTCGTTTGAAGAAGATGATGGCTATTATGTAAGTGCCGAGCAAGTGGCAGCGATTGAAAAGCAACAGAGGGAGGAGCGATAACGATGGGAACAGAAGAACAGATGAACCCGCACATGCCGTTAGAGTACCAATCAGCTGCGGGACGAAACAACATTCTTGGGTTTTGGGTTTTTATCGGTGCTGAATTTGCCTTGTTTTCAACGTTGTTCGCTTCTTACTTTGCGCTTGTCGATCGCACCGCCGGAGCGGCGGCAACAAGTCAAGAGTTATTTGCCCTTGACCTTGTACTGCTCATGACCTTTACACTATTAACAAGTTCTTTCACGTGTGGGATCGCAATCTACGAAATGCGAGCAGGACGACTGAAGCGTATGCTCATCTGGATTGGGATTACCGTTGCTCTAGGTCTTGGTTTCCTCGGCTTAGAAATTTACGAATTTGTTCATTACGCGCACGAAGGGGCAACCTTATCAACGAGTGCATTTTGGTCCGCTTTCTTTGTTTTACTTGGCACACACGGATTGCACGTAACAATTGGGATTGGTTGGATGATCATTTTGGCGATTCAACTAAAGCAACGTGGCTTGACGCCAAAAACGACATCTAAATTTTTCATTGCAAGTCTGTATTGGCATTTTCTCGACGTCATTTGGGTGCTTATTTTCACGGGCGTTTACTTGCTTGGAATGGAGTGGATATAATATGAACGCAGAAAAAGAATCGACCGCACACGATACATTTCCGTGGTCACATGTTGTCGGCTTCTTGCTTTCAATTGTGCTCACCCTATTTGCCGTCTGGGTCATGTCGCAAACGGCACTTTCTCTTCGAGTGCGGGTAATCATCATCTTTGTGTTTGCCTTCGTACAAATGGGGGTACAACTGTTTATGTTCATGCACATCGGTGAAGGAAAAGAAGGCAAGTGGCAAATCGGTCATACCGTGTTTGCATTGTTTATTGCTGTTATCATTGTCGTCGGAACATACTTTGTATTGATGACGGGGCATTTGTAAAGGAAAAGGTGACGATGCATAAGGCATTGTCACCTTTTATTTTGAGCGAATCGTCGTTCGTACTTTACGTTTTTGCAAGTAAGGATACGTATACAAAAGGAAAGCTGCAACGTGGGCAATCAATACATTTAATAGAAATGCTACAACAAAAGTGGTTTGTGGGGTGAATTCCATGAGGAAGGAAGCGAACAAGCCCCACATGATTAAAATAAAAGGAATACTCATGAATGCGATCTTGCGATGCTCGAGCCATAAAAATAACGGCGTTGCCGATGCAACGAGCATGTAAGCAAAAAATAAATCCATATTTTTCCCTCCTTGTACGTTAGTATAGCCAATGCAGGTTGTGACTTTTCTGTGACAACTACATTGTAACATGATTGTCACAAATATGAAAGCGCTTTTTTATCTGAGTGAGGGATGATTCTATAAAAGGATCGCTCATTTAAAAGGGCATAAAGCTTCTGTCACTATCTTTCTTTAAACAAATGTGACAAAAAAGTGGTAATCATTTTTTTGAACATTGTAAATCGGAAGCAGGAGAGGGGAGATTTTTACTGTACTAGACAATATGATTTACAGGATAATGAATGGGTGCTTTTTCGCAAAATTCTAGTCTAGGCATTGAGCGATGTCATTTTCATTGGTCTATATGCGATTTTTCACAAATCGAATAAGCGTGGGAAGAATACGAACACAAGTATGTGAACAATACCAACGGAGAGAACCAAGAACGTGAGATGAGTTAACACCGTTGTTGTGCGCAGTATTAGTTTACATAATATACATTACAGGAACCAAACCGGGCAAACGCAGCTCTATCTCATATGAAATAGTAAACTTATATGTTGAGACGAAAGCTGATTTTAATCTGTTTAGACATGCATTTTCGCACGACACCAAAAAAAATAATGTCGGAATTTGTACCATTTAGCAGGAATGCCATCCTTGCTTCACGAATAGATTCATTGTGACCCCCGTGCCAACTTCCCCCACCTCACCTCGAAAGGAGCTTTTTATATGTCCCCGAAACATCCCTCTCACGACCAAAATTTTCGGCAACTACTCGACTATTTTTTCGCTAATTTTATGGAAGCGTTTTTCCCCGACATCGTTCTTGATATTGATTTACAGTCTCTTGAACCTATTTCGACTGATGCGTGGTTTTCTGGTGAACAAAGTCCTCCCCAACGTCCGGACTTTGTTGTGAAAACAAGGTTGAAGTCTGAAGACGTCGTCATCCTTATTCACGTCGAAGCACAGGCGAGTTATCAACCACATTTCGCCCAACGCATGAGCGGCTATTATGCGCGCCTGCTTGACCGTTATCAATGTCCCATTCTACCAATTGCGATCTTTAGTTATAAAACCCCAAACAAGGAACCTAAAACGGAAATCATGCATACAATTAATGGAAAAACGTATTTCTCTTTTACGTATGAAAGTTTGTTTTTAAAGAAGCTTTCTTGGCGGAAGTTTATGAAGATGAAAAATCCTGCTGCAGCTGCATTGATGTCGCTTATGGGGTATACTGAAGAGGAGAAAGTCGCTTGCAAGAAAGCCTTCTTGCGACTCCTGCTAAAATTGGAATTAAAAGAAGAACACCGTGATCATGTCGTAAAGTTTTTTGACACATATCTCAGGTTAAGTGAAAAGGAGGAGTTCACGTTGCGAGAGGAAATTAAGCAGTTGAGCCACGAGGAAAGCTGTGCCATTCATGATTTCATGAATTCGTATGAACGGTTTGGTTGGCAGAAAGGACGCGCGGAAGGAATTCAAGAAGGTATCGAGAAAGGCATTGAAAAAGGCATTGAGAAAGGCATTGAGAAAGGCATTGAGAAAGGTGTCATTGAAACAGCAAAGCGTTTGCTTAGAAAAGAGATGGGTATATCCTTTGTCGCAGAAGCTACCGGCTTATCCGAGAAAAAGGTCAGCGAACTTCAAGTGGAACAACAGAGAGAAAAGTAAATATAATGAGGAGCCGGAAGCCTTTCACGAACTTCCGGCTCCTCGCTAGCGACTTGCCTTTCGTTCCATCATATTCAACCCAATACTCATGAATAGCACCCCCATCAACATAAGAATACTTGCTGGGAACAACAATTCACTCATAGGTGCCTCGTTGACTGTCACTCCTTTCAGCAATGATATTCCGTACGTGATGGGTATAAATTTGGATATGAAAAGAACAATATTTGATCCTACCACTTCCAATGGCCAAAATGCCCCTCCCACCATCGCCATACTCGTAGAGACAAGTGGGATAACGACATCAAGCTGCCTTGCATTTGAGACAAAGCCACTGATCATAACGCCAAGCGAGACCGTAGCAAAAACATAAGGAATGAGCGCTACGAGTGACACCCAAAATCCCCCGTAAAAATCAACACCAAACCCATACTTAAAAAGAACGAACATCAAGATGAGTTGCCCATAACCAAGCAAAAAACTGAATGTCAAGTGCCCGAAGTAAGCTTGTGTTTTGCGAAGCGGCGACATCATTAGGCGGTCCCATAAACCATACTGTTTTTCATAAACAATGGTGCTCAGTGTAAAAGAAATGGTCATGATTGTAAAGTAAAGACTGAAACCAAACAATGACTGCAATGCTTGATCGTATTTAAAGTCGCTCTCTCCCCCTGTCTGGGTTTTCTTCAGCGTATAAACAGGGTTTTCGAGGCGCTGTTCAATGAGGTTCCGCACCGCTGTTGGCGTGTGCGACATTTGCTCAGCCATTTCATTCATCATTTGTTCTTCCTCATAAAAAGTGGTCAAGTACATGTAAATCGCACGAGACTCTCCCGTCTCAACTGACGACAAAAAGCGAAAGTGATTTGCTTCTAATGCGACCGCAAAGTCCAACTCGTGATCACGTAGCCCTTGCTCAATGCCTTGTTTCTCTTTCAACTCGAAATGAAACACCTCATGTTCATTTAAACGATGAATCACCGCATCTGTTTCTTCTATTGTCATGTCCTCTGTATAAACGGGGACTTGTTGTTTAGAGACGGTTGTCTGCCCCATTGCATAAGAGAAGATAACCGCTAATCCAAAGAAACCTAGTATATACCATGGCCGATACAGAAGGTGACGCCAATAATTCCATAAAATTATTCTCATTGTGCGCCCCTCCTTCTCGGGAATATGATCCATGCAGCGCAGAAGAAAATGACGATCATCAATAGTAAGCGATAAAAGGTGTGATAAAGTGCTGACATTTCCCCGCCCCCTAATAGATGTAAATAGGATCGTAGCGCGACGCCATTAGGCATCCATCCACCAATGTCAGAAAGCGTACGCGATATTTGTTCGATGTCGAAAAAGCTTCCGCCGACAAATGCCATGAGTGCAACCATTCCCCCTGAAAAAAGGTCTGTTAAGCTCCCTGTTTTTAACCGAAAACTAAGTGCTGTGAGTAAAACCGCTAAAGAACCAACTGTTGCTGCGAACAACATTGTCACGACTAAAAAGGGTACTAAATCAGGAAACGTTGTTTGGTAAAAGATTGCCGACAAACTAAAAACGACGACCAATTGTCCAAACGCTAAAAGTGTACCCGATGCCCATTTGCTCATCATATACATCCACGGATTCACGTTAGCCAGCATCATACGCCAGAAAACATGGTTGACCATCTCTAATCGCGCATGATTTGCCACAAAAGATATCATATATAAAGCAAACATTACACTCATGCCGACTGTATAGTAGGAAAAAGCAGACACAGATTCACGTTGATCAATAGATTCCCAACTGCCCACAGGTGCTGACGTCAACACATTTTCCTCCCCCACAGTGAATCCATCCTCACCGAAACCAATATGAAGATTCCAGTAACGATACAGCTGGTCAATGATTTGTTCAACGATAGACGCTTTTAATGATGATTGTCCGTTTAAATATACGTTAGCAGGTGGAACCTCCTGTTCCCCAAAGAAAAGTTGTTCCCATGTTGCTTGTCGATAGCCTGACGGAAAATGAATCACCCCATCAAAATCTTTTGTCTCAATGAGACTAATATCATTCACTTTTGTTAGTTGAATAAAATTAAGGTGCTCGTTTTCTTCAATTTGTGTCGTGAGTAGATCCGGCAATGACACATCAGTCAACATCTCGGTTTGTTGATGGGACAATCCTTGTGCCTGTAATTTTGCTAGAAACTGACTTTCTTCCACGCCATGGTTTCCTTCGTCGACGATTGCCATTGTCACGGAAAAGGCTTCATCATCACCACTCATGATATTTTTTAATGAAAATCCCATGATCGTAATTAATAGAAACGGTAAAAACAGGAGCATGAGTAGCTCTTTCCGATCTCTTATAAAATGAAGCAGATCCTTTTTTACTAATGTTCGAAACATCTTCCTCCCTCCTTTCTAGTCACGTAATGTACGCCCAGTTAAATGTAAAAAAACGTCCTCCAGTGTTGGCGTCTGAATGTTAATGGCTGAAACCACTACCTTTGCTTCACGAGCAAGAGTAAATAAGTCTTCTAAAATATTGTCTTGTTTAGCTACAATCATGGTGAGTGTACGTCCCTCCATTTTGACTGATAAAATGTTAGGATGACTTTGTAATGCTGCTAAAAAATGAGGCGACTCGTGCACGACAGATATGGCAATCGTTTCATTTGAAGAAAGAATCCCTTTTACTTCTTCTTTTGAGCCTGAGGCAATCATATGCCCTTGATCCATAATGTAGAGTCGATCGCAAAGATACTCTACTTCTTCCATGTAATGAGAAGTATAGATGACCGTCATCCCATATTCACGATTTAATGATTTGATCGTTTCTAGAATGTGACTGCGCGATTGAGGATCAATGCCAACAGTTGGTTCATCCATAATGATAATCTCTGGCTGATGGAGCAATGCGACAGCAATATTTAAACGCCTCTTCATCCCACCAGAAAATGTGTGGACGCGATCGCTTTGGCGTTCTTCTAATCCGACGAGCTGTAACGTTTTTTTGATTTGGTCCTGTAACTGGGTATGTTTTAACCCATAAATGCGACCAAAGAAAATGAGATTCTCACGGGCGGTTAGATCAGGATAAATCGCGATTTCTTGCGGAACGATGCCGAGTATTTCGCGAATTGCCTGTGGCTTCTTTCTAATACTTTTCCCTTTTATCAAAATGTCCCCTTCAGTTGGTTGAATGAGAGAAGCGATCATGGAAATCGTTGTTGATTTTCCTGCCCCATTCGGTCCGACTAATCCAATCATCTCTCCTTTTTCAATAAACATATTAATGCCCTTTACAACTTGTTGTTTGCGGTAAGATTTCGATAGGTCCACTACTTCAAGCATGTTTGTTCCTCCCTCATTTCTCTTTCTCACAGTGTACTAAACGAGAAAGCATGTGCACACTGCACTTTGTCACATGTTCATACAATAAAACCATGACCAAAGTCACAATTTTAAAATCATCGTGCCATTTAGCAGGAATACAAGTTACTCTTAGCGAAGTCTAATATAGAGAGGCGACATAAATTGACACAAGTAGATATAAAGGTTGTTGTCGGTGCCGGACCGTACAACAATAATCCGGGTTGGATTCACACAAACGAGACTGAACTTAACTTGCTCGCCAGACATACATGGGAAAAGCGCTTCTCACCTCAGTCAATTTCCGCAATTTTAGCCGAACACGTGTGGGAGCACTTAACACTAGAGGAAGGAATGCGCGCAGCGAAGCTCTGTTATGATTTCCTGAAACCTTTAGGTTATATTCGCTGTGCCGTTCCTGATGGATTTTTCCCAGACGAAGCATACCAACATGTTGTTCAGATTGGGGGTCCAGGTCCAATCGATCATCCAGCCGCAACCCATAAAGTTGTTCATACATACCGTACATTGACGCACATGTTTGAAGCTGCGGGATTTATCGTGGACTGTCTTGAATATTGTGATGAGACTGGCACTTTCCATTATGTAGATTGGGATGGCGAGGGTGGGGTCATCTTTCGATCGAAGAAATATGATCCCCGAAATCGAGGGGACAAAATCACCTTCCCGTCCTTAATTGTTGACGCAAAGAAACCACGCTAACCAGATGCTTCTGTCGCGTGGTTTTATTTAGCATAATTGCTGCCTTATAGCATAAATCGCTAGCTGCGTTCGGTCACGCAAATCCAGTTTATCTAGCACTTGACTAATATGATTTTTCACCGTTCCAACGCTTAAAAACAGCGTATCCGCAATCTCTTGATTGTTCTTCCCGTTGCCAACCAGTTTGACAATGGAGAGCTCTCTCTTTGTCAATAATGCTATTTTTTCTCCAGCTCCTTTTGACGGTTGCGCATGTAACAAGTGTGGCATCACTTTTGCTGCGACACTGTCGTCTAAGTGCATGCCACCATTTAAAACACTTTTAATTGCTCGAATTAAATAGTCTGCATCAGCATCTTTTAATAAATAACCGCATGCCCCGTATTTCAGCGCTTCAAGTGCATATGCGTCATCATCAAACGTCGTAAGCATGAGCACTTTTGCGACTGGATGACGGGCACGAATCTCTTTTGTCGCTTCTAAGCCGTTTTTTACTGGCATTCTTATATCCATAAGCACAAGATCCACCATGTGTCGTTCATATGCTTCCACCGCCTCTTGACCATTACCCGCTTCAGCAATGACACGGAGCGTTTCATCTTGTTCAATCATCATCTTCAATCCTTGCCTTACAAGATGTAGGTCTTCTACTAACAGTAAATGATTCATTACTTCACGATCGCTCCTTTCAATGGGAACACACCAGTAAGGCAAAAGTGTGTGGCTGATCTCGAAATGTCTAAGCGGCCATCAAGTGACTCTAAGCGTTCCGTTAAACCGATTAAACCAAACCCTTTTTCAAATGGTGTTAATGAATGAATCCGGTTTTCAACACGCATTTGATAGCTGCTTGATCCAATCACTTCAAGTATGATCGTCACCTCACGGGAAAATCCGTGCCGCATCGCATTTGTAATCCCTTCTTGTACGAACCGATAAACTGTCACGTATTGTTCATTTGTTAAAGATGCTGATAATGCACCTTCTTTTGTCGTTAGTTGGACACGAATGTGGCTTTCTGATTCAAGTTTGCGAATCAATTGCAGCACAGAAGAAATGCCATATGTTTGATCACTTAAAGCTCGTACAGCTTGTCTTGTCTCATTTAAACTATCACGTGCCATTTGCTTAGCTTGCGCAACTAGGGATTTTACTTCTTTTTCCCCAGTTTTACGTTCTGTCATCTCAAGTTGCATCATCAATGCCGTCAGCTGGTGACCGACTGAGTCATGCATGTCTCGGGCAATGCGGGTTCGTTCCTCTGCTCTAGCGTTTTGTTCAGAATGATAGGCATGTCTTTTTAATGCACGATATTCAATAGAAGAAGATGTCCACTTATCTTTAAGCGCCTCATTTTCTTGTTTAAAGTGTCTTAAGTAAATGATCGCACAAAAGATCACGATGAGGATGCACAAATGAAAAAAGATTGGATATGTAACAGTATCAAGTATAAACGGTATAAAGGAGACACCACTAATTATCATACCTAGCGCTATAAAAATTGGTGTTTTGTTCGTCCCCTTCTCATTCATTGCAACATCAACGAGAAAAAAATAATACATCAGCCATGGATATAGCGACTCGGGTGACAGCAAACATAAATGAATGACTGTATAGGAGATAATCAGCAGCAATTGCCACGCCTTCCACACAGGAATGAGTGGACGGAGAAAATAGAGTATGAGCCATCCTGTAATGATAAAAATGAACGTCGCTTGTTCGTCTATAGTGGCCAGTTCATTGGTGAAGATCAGGCCCCAAATAAACAACATTAAACTGACCATGAACATAAAAGAAGTCATTTGTTTTTCTCCTTGCCTTTATACTCACTTCATCGTCATACCATTTTACAACGCTGGCAAGTGATCCGCAACAACACACGACAGCAGAAAGGTGCCGCCAGCAACGGAAGCACCCCTTTTCCAATGTTCATCCTACAAGTTCTTTTAATGTCTGATCTAAATCCGTGTATGAAAAAGAAAACCCTTCATCAATCAGTCGTTGTGGATAGCAGCGCCGCCCTGTCAAAGCGAGGCTTGGCTCTGTTCTCATAAACGTGTACGCTCCTAGTATGACCGCAAATTTCGGAGCCGGCGGGGCCCATCCTTTGCCAATGGACGTTCTTAACGATTTCATAAATTCACTATTTTGGACCGGCTCAGTTGACGTTGCATTGTAAACCCCTGTCATCGCCTCATTTTCGATCGCGCGAACGATCATCCGGTTTAAATCATCGATGTGAAGCCAGCTAATATATTGCCGACCATTTCCAACGGTACCGCCTAACCCTATTTTTGCAAGTTTTAAGAGCGGCCCTAACGCCCCACCGCCTTTTCCTAACGCAAAGCCAATGCGGAATAAGACTTTTCTCACACCGGTAATGTCTTCCTTAAAAAAGGCTTCTTCCCATTGTTTGCATATGGAAGACGGAAAGTCATCGCCATGTGGGCTATCTTCATGACATCGTTCTGTCGTATTACCGAAGATAGCCAATGAACCGGCTTGAATGACGACTGACGGACGGTTTGTTGTTTGCTTTAAGGCTTCATCAATGACTTTCACAGAATCCAGACGTGACCGTATCAGTTCTTCTTTATTCTTTTTTGTATAGATACAATTGACACTTTTGCCAGTGAAATTAACGACCGCCGTAGCCCCTTCCAATTCTGACTGCCAATGCCCAACTGTTTGCCCATCCCACTGTACGTATTTAATCCCATTGCGATCCGCTTGTTGTGATCGTGTCAAAATGATTGGCTCGTATCCTACTGTTACCAAATAATTCGCAAATGACGTCCCAAGAAATCCAGAACCTCCAGGTAAAAGGACTTTTTTATTTGCCATTGTCTCACACCCCTATCTTTGTCTCTGAAATGCATTGTGAAGCTTTGAGCATTGTAATTCATTTCAATACAACCTTCAATATTAATATTCGACATCGTGCAGGTGTATTCCTGCACAAAATCGTTTTTATCGTGTTATTATATGAAAGAACGATCCACTTTTCGCGAAAGAAGGGATATGAATGGTAGTTGAAATCCTGCAAATAACGTCACCGGCCGTTGCTACAGACATACACAAACTACAGATGGAAGCCTACACACGTGAAGCAAGACTCATTGAATATCCAGACATCCCACCATTACGTGAGACGATACAAGAGATAAAGGGTTTTCCTGGCATTGTTTATGGGATTTATGGCGAGCATCATCAAAAACTTTTAGGTGTCATCTTTATTGAACGCTTTGAAGATGGAAATGAACACGCAGCAACCATTGTAAAGTTGATTGTTGATGGAAAATATAGTCGAAAAGGGATCGGGCGCGCACTTGTAAAATATGTACAAACGAAATATAACACGTTATATGTGTCTACATCTAAACGTAATGCACCTGCCATTCGCTTATATGAGAACGCAGGATTTATCATCCAGTCACAAAAGGTCATTGATAAACAGCTTACTTTATGTATGTTTAAATGGGAGAATTTCTTTTAAACTAACAGTCTTCTTCCACAACGATGATTGCTAAACCTAAAAGAGAACTAGCCTACAAAGGTTAGTTCTCTTTACCACTTTCGTTACCACGTACCGAATAGCGTCGATTCTTGGCTTCATTTTTTGTTGACCAACTCCCCAGTAATAATGATCCGATCAGAACCATCCTCACTGTAACAACTGACAAGTGTAATAATCGGGGTGTCTCCACGATCTTCAATGACGTCCACTCGGGTCGGATCGACGATTTCCTTTGAAATCATTTCATATTCATACGTGTAACGGTCGTCACGAATGTAGATCGTGTCCCCTTCCTCCATCTTGCGCAATGGCGCAAATAACAACGCTTGATTGCGGGAATTATGACTCGCTAGTGCGTAATTACCCGCACCCATTTTTTGCTCAGGCTTCATCGTCCCTGCCCCAACTTTCAATGTTTCATTGGTCGTTCCGTATAAAATAGGTAGATGGATATGAACACTTGGAATCGAGATTTCTCCAAGCACACGGGACGTATCTACGGTAAAAAAAGGGTCCAATACACTGACCTGGTCAATATCCTCGAATCGAAACGCATCATCAAAAGAGATCGTTTGATTTTCCCTCAATTGTTCATTTGAAAGTTGCAACATATTTGCTTGCGCACGTTTTAAGAAATAGGGGCTAATCACATGATTCATGATTGGTTGATAAGTAATGATTAAAATGCCAATTAGCAGTAGCACCAGGCCGAGTTTCTTTCGCATGTTGTGATCCACCCTTTATTTACAAAAGAAGGCTAACCAAAAGCACGGTTAACCTTCTCATGTTTTAATACTTAATCGTTCAAGACCTTCTTTTTCTTTTTGAACAACAGATAACCACCTGCCGCCGCAAAGATTAGACCAATCACCATCAAGTACCAGAGAAACGCTTCGCCTGTTTGTGGCAACAATACACTGCCAGGCTTTTCTGGTCCAGCTTTTGGTGGCTCAGGATCTTTCCCTGGGTCTTTTGGAGGATCTTTTTCCTCTCCTGGCTCTTTCGGTTGTTCTTTTGTTTGCGACGTCACCGTCACGACCGGTGAATCGGCTTTCCCTTCTTCACCTGAACCGTTTTTAAAACTAACGGTCGCCATATTTGGAATCTTTTCATCCTCATATTGGCGCAAATCTGTATCTGCGTCGATCATCGCTGGGATGAACAGCGTGATTTCTTTCTTCCCTTCTAAGCCAGCAAAGTCTGTCACTGCAACGGTGATGAGATTACCTTCCACTGCAAGCTTCAAACCTTCATATTCCTCGCCATCAACCTCCACTTTTACAGCACCTTCATTCACTTTTAAACCAGCATCAACATTGTCGGTAATCGTGAATGACTCATATGTGGCAATGTCTTCTGGAATCGTTGTGACAACTGTATAAAGAAATTCCATCTCGCGATCAATCAATAGATGATCGGTGTCGTTGATATTTTTTGTAATTGTTGGTGGATCTGGTGTCACTGGCGGTGGGGGCACATCCCAACATGATGCATCGTTTGCGTCATGGGTCACGATTGGAAACGCCATTTCTTTCCCCTCAATGAACAGCGTGCCGGTACTTGCGGTGTGAGATTCTTTGATCAACGACTTTTGCGTGATTTTGTAAGTGATCTCATATTGGCCAACCGGCACGTCAGCAAGATCAAAGGTGATCTCATTGCCGTTTATTTCCGGTGTGATCGTCGTACCGTCACTGGCCATCAGCTTCACGCTATCCTCATCAATGTCATAGCGTTCATCAACGGTAAAAGTCGCGTGCATTTGTTGCTTTGTCGCAATCAGTTTTTTCAACTTGTCGGTGAAGTCGCTAATGCGGTCACCATCTTTTGTGCTTGCTTCAATAAAATCAGTTGGTGTAGAAGCCATATTTTGTAACGCAGCCATCACATATGGCCGTGCCGGATAATCTTCGCTGTCACGCTCCGGATTGACAAGCTCACCATTGTAGCGATCTTCCATTTGGCCTGGTTGCGTAAAGAGGTCAAAATCCTCCCAGTAAGCGGTAATCATCCCGTAGCCTTTTGCTTTAATCTCATTCGCTTGGGCAACAGCCTCGGCAGTTGCGGTTTTATAATCTTGATTGTATTCGACACTCATTTGCCCTTTCGGTGTGCGCATCGTAAAGTTGTTGTCACGTTGATGCAGGTAGCCATCGAGACGCGTATTGGCAACCCCGTCTGTAATGAGGACAAACACTGTTTGACGATCTTGGATGTCACCTTTATTACTTTCATAGCTTTCCAATGCTTCTTTTAGACCAGAAGCAGTCGGCGTAGCTGAGCCAATCTCAAAAGCATTGACCGCAGCTTTTGCTTGCGCGAAATCGCTCGTCAGTGGTTGAGCGGTATGAACATTGTAAGACCAGTCGATCTCTTGCACGTTTCCATCAGCGGTTTTGTTTCCTTTGGCGCCGCGGAATGTCGTTAATTGTACACGGCTTTCAGGATATAAGAGGTCAATGACTTCATTCAATGTCGATTTAACCGTGTCGATCGTATGGCGGAAACTACCGCTTGCATCTTGTACAAATACGAGATCAATTGGCACGCGCTCTTTTTCTTTCATAAACGACGCAGTCAGTTCATACGGTTTCACACAAGGATCGTCGGTGTTCAATTCTGTAGAAGTATGTGTAAGGCCGTTATTTGTGTTGAGCGCAAATGTTTGTCCTGGCTGAAAAAACAGTTGAAAAGATAGAAGAAAAAGTAACACGAATGGCAACAAATTTCCTAACTTTAGCTTCATTCCAATAACCCCTCTCGGTCGGTTCTGTTGGTGATGAATCCGTTTTATCGCTTTCCAGACTTGCAACACAAATCCCTTTCTTACCAGCTCCTTTCATATCGGCGAGCAACATATGTATCGCACGATCATATGAAAACAAATTTCTACGAAAAGGTGTAACGTATTTCTTAATTAGAAGTTTACAAGAAAATTCCCGCAAAATAAAGGATAACTTTTATGCATTTTTCGACATTTATAATCATAGTGGTTCATTGTTGGTGGTAAGTCGGGAAAAGGTTTGTTTCATTGTGGGGTATCTTGTTGGGGATTGATACATGAAAGACGTCAAAAATGACTTGAAGCCTCCGCAAGAAGATCAAGTCATTTTTCGTTTGTGGAATGCGCAGTAAAATCCACATGCGATCCTTTTAACCCGTATAAGAAAATAACCTTTCTGTATAGCTCCTTAACAAGTAAAACGCCAAAGAAGAAATCGCGCCAATTCCCGAAAAGAAAAGGAGGGTATTTTTAATAAGGGAAAAGTTATTCCAAATATATTCGCCAGTAAAAATCATTCCCACTATACGAACTAGCCATAGGACTACAGCACCAAGAAATAAAAACATGAGTGCTTTCAAAAAGGAAAAGTTTTTGTTTGGCAAGAGATGATAAATTAACTCTCCGATTAATGTACCGATCAAGCAAATAGGAATACTGGCTATGGCATATGAAATCAGAAATACTTCGGGAGATTGAAAGTTAAACAAGAATGCTATGAATAAAATTGTAGCAAATGATACTAAAATTGTTCCAACTGAACTAAGAAACCATTTCATTGCTTTCCCTCCTGCAACTTCTCACTTTGTCTAAATTCCCCAGCTCATACACACCCTCACTCTTCCTCTTCTTCTCCCTCATCCTCATCCAACCCCTCCAATTGCTCAAACAACCATGACGTTACAAACGATGTCCCTGCAAAACAGAAGGCAATGAGTGTTGCGCCGAGTACGGTGGCTTGTAGTTTTTCAGAAAACCACACAAATAGATTCATATAGACTGCTAATACAAGGATACACATCATATATTCCGCTGACGTGTTTGGTAGTAACGCTCTCAGACTATCAACTTCTTTACGTTTACTAAAGATGACGATGCCTTCTGCAAGGGCGAGGACGAGGCAGCCCAATAAGGTAAAGCCGCTAAAATACAAGACATTACCCCAGAAATCTGGCCCATAGTCCATCGTCACAAGGGATGTTTTGGCCCATAAATGGATGGTTATCCAGGAGACTGCAACAGGTACAGCCGAAAAAAGGAGAAACGCAACTACGGCGAGTGTGATCGCACACGTCATGCCAAAGATGTCACTCGGATCGAAGCGGTTAAAGGCGAGATTGCTTTTGTCATCATCTATATCGTCGTCTTCCTGTTCCTCTCTGTTCGCAAGAATCACCAAGCCGATCACTACACCGACAATGATGACAAAGACACATACCGCAAAAATCGTTCCACCAACGATGGTTGTTTGTAAACGATCGGATAGCAAGTGGAATATATGGATATATGCAGTGAATCCGATAAAGACACTCACCCATTCTCGCCATGTTTTCGGGCATAGCGCTGAGATGTGCACAATGTCGCGGTTGTGCAGTCGTGTATGTAAAACAACAATTGCCAACGCAACTCCGATTGTTAATCCAAAGAAGCCCGTGAAATAGAGCAGATTCAACCCTATACTTGTGAAGAACTGAAAATGAAAGAATGGCAGTAGATGGAGTCCATACATCACACCCCATAGCATCATACCTGGAACGGAAAATAACAATAACACGCAAAGGATCGACCCAATAACGGCATTAAATATTCGTAAACAATCAATTCCGTGTCGGACGATGCGACCTATATACATGTGGGATCACCTCTCAAAATAAAAATAAGCACGTATACAATGTGAATAGTATACGTGCAAACAGTCATGAATTCAACGATATTTACTTCGAATCTATGTTTCCTTCTGTGAACAGCTTCTCCCACGTCTTGCCACCATCTGTGCTGCGGTAACCGTCAAGTTCCATGGTCGTGATGACGATGGTGTTTGGATCTTTCGGGTTCACCGCAATGTAGCTAATTGCATCGTCTGATTCGATGGAAGGCAACGTTAGTTCATGTTGCGCGCCGTCGGCAGTGAGATGTACCAGTTTTGCGACTTGGTCATACGTCGCAACGTAAAGGTCGTCCTCTTGATAAGTAAGGGCGGTGACTTGTGGCGTGATGTCCGCTTGTGTAAATGTGTCGCCTGCATCCTCTGACAAGAATAAACCTTCCGCCGTTCCGACAGCGAGTATCGCTTCATCACGTGGATGGACAGCAATTGCACCCATGACGTGACCTTGCTCATTTTCTAAGCTCGGCAAGCCTTTTGACGCTGCCTTTGTCCATGTGTTTGCATCGTCATTTGTCATGTAAAGCCCTGTTTCTGACAGGCGATCAGTCGGGGCCGGGTTGTAGGCGTAAACGGTGTTTGTGTAATAGCCAACACCCTTCACATGAAAATCAGTGACCCCGAGCAAGTCGAGTGATTCTAGTGTTTTCCCGCCATCCGTACTTTTCACAAGTCCAATTGGATCGACTTCAAAAGATGATTCCATACCAGGGTGTCCACTTGTGTAAAAACCGCTTTCGACCGCATTAAACCCCATATAGTCATTGCGTTCTTTTGCGGTTTCATACCAATCGTCTTCAACTAATATTGCAACGCCGTTATGTGTCGCAAAATAGACCGCGTCGTCATTCCCAGCATATCCTAACCCGTGGATATGCGTCATGACAAGGGAATCTGTTTTAAGGTAAAAATCGTCTCCAGCAAACGGTCCGCTTTCTGAAACTTCACCGCTTTCTTCCGTCTTATTCCCACAACCAACGATAACCACACTTGCTAGTGCACCGATCATAAATAGTGATACTTTCTTCTTCATACCCTCTACCCCCTGTACGTATATAACCCCATTTTAGCGGTTGGGCCTACGGGAAGCAATTGAAGAAAGTGTGACAGAATGTGGGCAAAAAAGGACACCCGACTGCAATCGCACGCGCAGTCGGGTGTATCCTCGTTACATCGTCGTTGTTTTTGCTTTGAGTATGCCTGTTTTGTAGAAATGGGCAATCGTTTTTGCGACCATATCAGCGGTGAGGATTGGGAAATCAACGCCATATTGGTCGAGTTTGACGACCGTTTTGTCATTCGAAAAAGCGGTGCGCGCTTCCGAGAAGCCGCCTTCTTTCAACAAATGAATGAGCGGGGCCATTGCATTTGTTTCATGCTGGCGCGCATCTTGTTCAAGCGCTGCTAACCACGCCTCGGTTGACACTTCCGCAAACGTTTCGTGAAATGCTTTCATCGCTTCGACGATCGTGGCAAATTTGATTTTGTGTCGGTTAAATAGATGGTACGTCCCACCGACAGTCTCTTTTTGCGACAAGCAGACGATGGCTTGACTCATTTTATCGACCGGGGTCATTTCAATTTTTTCGTCCATCCGTGGTGCCATGCCTAACTCTAGACAACCACGGACGAGGCGCCATAAAAAGTCACTTTCATTGACAATCCCAGTGACACTATCGCCTGACACCCTACCTGGGCGGTAAATAGAAATCGGTACTCCTTGTGCACGGGCATGCGCGACGACATGTTCAGCGACCCATTTGCTTTGCGTGTAGCCGATGTGCAAGCCATCAGGTGAGCCGAGGTCACTCGTTTCGGTGAAAAGCGTCTCATCGTTACTTGGCTCAGAGAAGACAGACAACGTTGACACATAATGAAGTGGTTTCACTTTGTTACTGACGGCAAGGCGAATGATCTCCTTTGTCCCATATACATTCGGGTAACGCGATTGCTCGTAAGGCATCATGAAGTTCACATCAGCCCCATTGTGATAAATGACATCGACTTGGGCTGCCAACTCGGCCCATTCTGTATCGTTTAAACCAAGGCGCGATTTCGCCAAATCACTCACGACAGGTTTAATACGTGTGGCAAAAGCTGGTTGCCATAAGTCATAACGGCGCAAATTTTTCTCGATGCGCTCAAGTGGCGCAGCACCCTCTTTATGGCGGACAACACAGTGGATCACCGCTTGCGTTGTTTGCAGCAAGTCTCGCAACATATAAGCGCCTAAGAAACCTGTCGCACCGGTTAAAAGAATCGTTTTGACTTGTTCGCTTGGCGGTGCAGCGTCTTGCAATGGTGCGGTAATGTCTGGCTCCAGCACACAATCTTGTTCAAACTGCGCTTGAAGCGTTTCTCCTTCTGCATCGAAGCGCGACGGTTCTTCCAAGATGTGCGCCATGCCGGCAATCGTTGGGTGATCGAACAAATGACGCAACGTAAGATCAATGCCTAGCTCTTCACTCATGATGAAGACAAGCTTCGTCGCAAGCAGGGAGTGTCCACCTAATTCAAAGAAGTTGTCATGAATACCGATCTGTTGGCGCTTTAATATACGTTGCCAAATCGCCAGTAATTGGTGTTCTGTCTCGCTTTGTGGGCGCGCAATTTCTTCGCGCTCCTCTTGACAAAGGGTTGGCAATGCTTTCCGATCGACTTTGCCACTTGTCGTGAGCGGGAATGCTTCCAGCGTGAAAATATGTGTTGGAACCATATAATGTGGCAAATGCGCTTTGGCATGGGCACGAACCGTTGTTGCATCCATCCCCTTTTCTGCCGCTACATACGCGGTCAACGTTTTATCGCCGACGGTATTTTCAGAGACGATGACGATCGCGCCGTCAATGTCCTCATGCTGTTGTAACACGGCTTCAATCTCTCCAAGCTCGATGCGGAAGCCGCGAATTTTTACTTGATGGTCGGTTCGACCAATGAACAGTAATTTGCCATCAGGTAAATAGCGGACAAGGTCACCCGTACGGTACAACTTTTCGCTTGATCCTTGTTTAAACGGATGCGGAATAAAACGCTCCGCCGTTAAGTCAGGTCGGTTCAAATAACCGAGGGATACCCCATCACCACCAACGTATAGTTCACCGACAACACCGATTGGTGCGAGCTGCTCATTTTGATCGAGCACATACGCCGTCGTGTTAGCAATCGGACGACCGATCGGAATCGACGGGCGCGTCATATCTTCTGCCTCAATCCAGTGACAAGCCGTGCATGCTGTATTTTCAGACGGGCCATAGCCATTGATAATTTGTGTGTCATGTAAAGCAGCGTGTGCTTTTTCGATATGCGGAACAGAGAGTGCTTCCCCACCAACGAGCAAATATTTCACGCCTTGAAGGGCCTCAATATGGTGATCGATAATGACATTGAACAACCCAGCTGTTAGCCACAACGTACTGACATTGTACGTTTGAATCATATGGGCGTAATCTTGCAAACGAGGATTGCTCGCTGTCATGAGGGCGAGGCGCGCACCGTTAAGCAAGCTACTCCAAATTTCGAATGTCGATGCATCAAAAGAAATGCTTGATGCATATAAAAACACATCATTGGACGAGATCGGCACCCACGTTTTTCCTTTCACAAGCCGCGCAATTCCGCGGTGCGCAATTAACACCCCTTTTGGTTTACCGGTTGAACCGGACGTATAAATGACATTCGCCAAAGCGGTTGCTTCATTTGGCACCGTGACGTTTGTCTCGACCGTTGGCATCTCTTGTTCGTTCAAGCAAACGATCGAAACATGCGCGACGCTCACCGGCTGATCGGTTAGAAGTAGCGGCATGGCGGTTTCATCAACAATGAATTGCAAGCGCTCGACTGGATGTTCTGGGTCTAATCCGACATAAGCGCCTCCTGCTTTCAACACGGCGAGCATGCTTGCGACTTGGTCGAAGGAACGGTTCATACAAATGCCAACACAATCACCCGGTTGTACCCCTTGTGCGAGGAGGAAATGGGCGATGCGATTTGCCCGCGCATTTAATGCCCGATACGTCATCGTCTCATCTACCGATTGCAGTGCAATCGCTTCCGGTGAGGTTGCGACTTGTTCTTCAAACAATGTGTGAACACAGTGATTTCGCGGATACGGATGGGCCGTGTCATTCCACTCAACTAGTAACTGCTCTTGTTCTGCTGCAGGAATGAGCGACAACGTCCCGACTTCCTTGTCTGGTTGCGCGACAATCGCGGTCAATAATGTTTCGAAGTGGGCGATCATCCGAGCGACTCGTTCTTCTGTAAATAACGCTGTATTGTAGACAAAACCGCCTGTCAGTTGGTCATCATGTGCAGTCATGACGAGTGACAGATCAAATAGCGCTGTCTTGTTGTCAAGCGGGACAGACTGGAGCGTGACGTCGCCCATCTTGACACGATCTGTTGGATCGTTTTGCAACGTAAACAACACTTGGAATAACGGGGTAAAGCTCGTATCTCGGCTTGTGCACAACGTTTCTACTAACTTTTCAAATGGCACATCTTGATGTGCATAGGCCGCAAGTGTCGTTTCTTTTACTTGTTGCAACAACGTCCGGAACGTACGTTCACTTTTGACTTGCGTTCGCATGACGAGCGTGTTGACGAAAAAGCCAATGACCCCTTCAATTTCACCGTGATGGCGATTGGCTACTGGTGTGCCAACGGCGATGTCATCCTGCTGGCTATAGCGATGCAAGAACGTGTAAAAAGCGGCTAACAACGTCATGTACATTGTTGTACCTGTTTCGCGACTAAGCTGTCTCAAGGCTGCTGTTAATTCTGGTGATAACGTGAACATTTTTGTCTCACCATGAAACGTTTGCACGGCCGGACGTGGAAAATCAGTCGGCAATTGTAGCTCGGAAACGCCGTTTAATTGTTGTTGCCAATACGCCAATTGCTCACGCATGACTGCCCCTTCTAACCAGTCTCGTTGCCACACAGAGAAATCTGCATACTGGACTGGCAACGGCAAAAGTGGCGATGATTGCCCCGCTGAAAATGCCTCATACAAGCTACATAGCTCGCGGATGAAAATTCCCATCGACCAACCGTCTGAAATAATATGGTGCATGTTGACCAACAGTTCGTGACGATCAGGCGCACATTTAATTAACATCGCGCGCATGAGCGGTCCGGTGCCGATATTAAACGGCTGCGTACGCTCACGGTCAATGATCGCCGCGACGTCTTCTTCACAACTTGCTTCAATCACTTGCAACGAAAATGATTCCGGTGCATGAATAAGTTGGACAGCTTCTCCGTCCGCGGATACAAATGTTGTCCGCAGTGATTCGTGACGACGAATCATTTCTGTAAAGCATTGTTCAAGAATTGCCGTGTTCACTGTGCCTGTTAGCCGCCATTGTGATGGCATATGGTAGTGACAGCTATGTTGATACATTTGTTCAAAGAACCATAACCGCTGTTGTGAGAACGATAACGGCAATTTTTCATCGCGGCGTACAGACAAGAAGGTTTTCTCAGCTACCGTTGTGCCCATCTGCGCTTGAATCTCGCGCGCCATATCCGCAAGTCGCGGCACTTGGAATAAGCGCGATAACGGGAAGTCAACGTGAAGCAGCTGACGAATCCGTGAGACAACTTGCGTAGCAAGAAGCGAGTGTCCTCCGAGCTCAAAAAAGTGGTCATTTTTACGAATCGACGTGACTCCTAAAACATCGCCCCAAATCGTCGCCAATATTTCTTCTACCGGCGTTTGTGGGCTCACATCATCTTGCGCATCAAGACGCGCGTCCCAATCGGGTTGCGGCAATGCTTTCCGGTCAACTTTGCCACTTGCCGATAATGGCAATGCAGACAAGATGACGATTGCTGTTGGTACCATAAATGACGGCAGCTTTGCCTTTAAATCTTCTTGCAATGTTGCTACGTTAAACGTAGCTTGGTTCTTTGGTACAACATACGCAACGAGCTGCTTGCCCCGCGACGTATCTTCATGTACGTGCGCGACAGCTGTTTGGACATCGGCATGGTCGAGCAGTGCGCCTGTCACTTCCCCAAGTTCAATGCGGAAACCACGGATTTTTACTTGATCATCAGTTCGACCGACAAACAACAACGTACCGTCTGGCAAATAACGGACAAGGTCACCGGTTCGGTATACTTTTTCATGCGCGCCGTCTTTAAATGGATGCGGAATGAACCGTTCTTTTGTTAACTCAGGGCGGTTTAAATAGCCGGCCGCGAGGCGAATCCCGCCAACATACAATTCACCGACGACACCGGCTGGCACCGGTCGCTTCTCTTCATCTAACACATACACATCCGTGTGCGGAACGGGACGGCCAATTGGAATGGACGGACGTGCCATATCAGCTGCCTCGACCCAGTGAATGGTCGTACATACGGTGTTTTCTGATGGGCCATACCCATTGAGTACGCGCGTGCCCGGCAGTGCTTCAAGTGCTTTCTTAATGTGCGGAACAGAGACCGCTTCGCCTCCAGTGACTAAATGCTTCACACCTTGGAGCGCTTTGACATTGTGATCGACCATGACATTGAACAAACCGGCCGTTAGCCATAGCGTGCTGATGCGATCCTTTTGGATGACACGCTCATAGTCATGTAAACTCGCTTTCGCTTCGCTCATCAATACGAGGCGCGCACCGTTAAGTAGACTTCCCCACACTTCAAACGTCGTTACATCAAATGAAGGGCTAGATGCGTAGAGTAGCACGTCCGATGAAGTAATCGGAATATACGTATCACCCGTCAGCAAGGCGACAATTCCGCGGTGGGTAATACAGACGCCTTTTGGTTTCCCAGTTGATCCCGAAGTGTAAATGACGTTCGCTAAAGATGTATTGTCCGACAGCGCTGTTGCGATGTTTGTCATTTTCGGTTCGATTCCCAGTTTATCTAAGCAAACGAGTTGCACATGACGTAAGCGCCGTTTGGCGACGACATCACTTTCCGTAAGCAAAAGCGGCATATGTGTATCGTCAATCATATATTGCAACCGTTCTTCTGGATATTCACGATCGAGCCCAATGTATACCGCGCCTGCTTTTAAAACAGCAAGCATGCTTGCGACTTGATCGAACGAGCGGCTCATACAAATGCCGACTTTGTCACCTACTTTCACCCCTTGCTCCTGTAATAACATCGCGATTCCGTTGGCGCGGTCATTTAAGGCAGCGTAGGTCATCGTGTCATTTTCTCGTTGCAATGCAATTGCTTCTGGCGTTGTCGCAGCGCGTTTTTCAAAGACCGTATGGACAAAATCAGCACTTGAAACGGGCTCGTCTTTGGTGGCCTCGTTCCATGTGACGAGCAATTCGTGCTGCTCTGCCGCACATGTAAGGACGATATCGGCAACCGATGTCTCATTGTTTTCAACAACCGCGGCAAGTAATGCTTGAAAATGAGCGATCATGCGGTCGATCCGGGCTTCTTCAAATAAAGCGGTATTGTATACGAATAAACCGTCCAACGCTTCTCCTGTTTCTTCTAACACAAGTGAGAGATCAAACAATGCGGTCTCATTCTCAAGCGTAATCGCGTCCATGTCAACATCGCCAAGTTGACTCGTTTCATTTGGTGTGTTTTGTAACGCAAACAACACTTGGAACAGCGGCGTATGACCGGCATCACGGTCGACGACGAGCGCTTGCACGAGTTGATCGAATGGGACATCTTGATGCGCATATGCTGCGAGTGTCGTTTCTTTCACACGGGTTAGTAAGTCACTAAAACGAAGTGATGGTGCCACATGTGTCCGCATGACCAAGGTATTGACGAAGAAACCAATTAATCCTTCTACTTCGGTACGGTTACGTCCAGCCACCGGTGTGCCAATAGCAATATCTTCCTGGCCGCTATAACGATGCAATAGCGCTTGAAAAGCGGCAAGCAATGTCATATAGAGTGTCGTCCCCGTTTCGTTGCTAAGCTGCCGTAATGATGTCGTGAGTGCAAGCGGCAGTTGAAACCTTTTTGTTTTCCCGGTAAATGTTTGCGCCGACGGACGAGCATAATCGGTCGGCAATTGTAAGACGCTGACGCCGTCTAACTGTTTTTGCCAATAAGCCATTTGCGCTTCGAGCACACCTTGTGCCAACCATTCTCGTTGTCGGACAGCAAAATCAGCATATTGAACCGGTAATGCCGGGAGTGGTGATGGTTTGTCAGTAACGAATGCCGCGTATAGCTCGCTTAATTCACGCACGAAAAGCTGGAGCGACCAACCATCAGAAATGATGTGATGCATATTCACATATAGTCGATAGTCGTCTTCCCCAAGTTTTAATAAACTTGCGCGCACAAGTGGACCCGTCGCCAGGTTGAACGGCGCGCTCAAATCATCCGCAACAAATGCTTCGACTCCATGTTCACTGTTTACTTCCATCACTGGTAGTGTAAAAGTAGTTGGCATAATGTGTTGGCTCACTGTATCTTGTCCATCGGCAGCGACAAAACATGTCCGTAATGACTCATGGCGTTCAATCAGCGCTTGAAAACTTTTTTCGAGACACGCAACGTCAATGGCACCACGAAGTCGCCAGAGCGAAGGCATGTGATAATGACAAGTACCTTCATGCATTTGGTCAAAAAACCACATCCGTTGTTGCGCAAAAGACAATGGTAATGCCGCCGCGTCTCGTGACACCGGGGTAAACGCCTCGTCGCGCACGGTCGTTCCGCCGGATCGCTCAATTTCCCGCGCCATCTCTGAAAGTACTGGCACACGGAACAGCTCCGCTAATGGAAAGTCGATCGCTAACATTTTCCGAATACGAGATACGACTTGTGTCGCTAGGAGAGAGTGCCCGCCGCGCGCGAAGAAGTCGTCATGTCGACTGACGTGCGGCACCCGTAACACGTCTTTCCAAATATCCACCAACACGTGTTCAGTATGCGTGATCGGCGCACCGGTGCCTTCCTCATTGGCTGCTGTTTCCCAATTAGGTGCTGGCAAAGCCTTGCGATTGACTTTGCCATTGTTTGTGAGCGGCAATGATTGCAACACGACAATCGCTGCTGGCACCATAAACGGTGGTAATTGTTGTTTTAAATCGGCACGCAATTGGTGTCGATCAAGGTCGGCATTTTCTGGCACGACGTGCGCGACGAGTTGCTTCCCGTGCCCTTCTTGCTCATGCACGCTAACTACAGCTGCTTGAATGCGCGCGTCATTTAGTAAAATTGCTTCTACCTCACCCAGTTCAATCCGAAAGCCGCGGATTTTTACTTGGTCGTCACGACGTCCAACAAAAGTGAGTGTCCCATCTGGCAAATAACGGACCAAATCGCCGGTACGGTACAATTTTTCATTCGTTCCCTCTTTAAACGGATGCGAAACAAATCGGTCTGCCGTTAACTCAGGTTGATTTAAATAACCTGCCGCAAGTCCGGCGCCGCCTGTATACAGCTCACCAACGACACCAATTGGTACAGGGGTTTGCTGTTCATCAAGCACATACACATCCGTCCCAGCAATCGGTCGACCAATTGGAATGGCCGGACGCGCCAAATCTTCCTCTTTAATTTGGTGACACGTTGTGAACACGGTGTTTTCCGTTGGCCCGTAGCCATTAATGATTTGTGTACCGCGTAATGTGTGCATCGCCTTTTTCACATGTGGTGTCGACAATGCCTCTCCACCAATTAATAAATACTTCACACCTTGGAGTGCTTCCGCATCATCATCGACAATGACATTAAACAATCCAGCCGTGAGCCAGAGCACGCTTACTCGTTCCGTTTGGATCAGGTGCGCATAATCTTGCAAGCTTGGTCGTGCCGTTGACATGATGACTAGGCGCGCACCATTGAGTAAGCTCCGCCAAATTTCAAATGTGGCCG
The DNA here is from genome assembly GCF_900096965.1 of Shouchella lonarensis. Classification (GTDB taxonomy): domain Bacteria; phylum Bacillota; class Bacilli; order Bacillales; family Bacillaceae_D; genus Shouchella; species Shouchella lonarensis. The sequence continues at coordinate 204,111 of NZ_FMYM01000003.1, forward strand.
CGTCAAATGACATGCTTGACGCATACAAATATACATCCTCAGACGAACGTGGCACGACCGTTTCATCTTTTGCCAAACGGACAATCCCTTGATGTGTTACTTGCACACCTTTTGGTGCCCCGGTTGAACCAGACGTATAAATGATGTTGGCAGTCGCTTTTGATTGCACCTGTATTGTAAGGTCGTTTGTATCTTCAGCAGGTTGCACCCGCGTTGTGACACAAACCGTCTCGACGTTCCGGAAATGGAGCTGCTCGTCCCCGTTCACAAGAATCATCTTCATTGCTGTTTCGTCAATCATATATTGCAAACGCTCTTGCGGATACGCCGGGTCTAAACACACATACGCGCCGCCCGCTTTTAAAATTGCGAGCATACTTACAATCTGCTCAATCGAACGCCCCATGCAGATTCCTACAGCCTCTCCTGCCTTTACCCCTTCCGTGACTAACCGATGCGCGAGCGCATTGGCGCGGGCATTTAACGTTCCGTACGTAAGTGCGTGTTCTTCGTCGACTAAAGCAATCGCACTCGGTGTGCGCCCAGCTTGCGCTTCAAATAGTGTGTGCACACAACCATTGACATCACTTGGCGTGACGGTTTCGTGCCACTCGGTTAGTAATTGCTCGCGCTCTTGTGCGGACACGAGTGTCAATGTCCCAATTGCTGCTGTTGGCTGTTCCACAATTTCCATTAACAACACTTGAAAATGGTGGGCCATGAGTGCAATCCGTTCGCTTGAGAACAAATCTGTGTTGTATACAAGTTCACCCACAACGCCATTTTCTATTTCTGTCATCATTAATGACAGATCAAATAGCGCGGTTTCTTCTGTTTCATTCACCTGCTCCACGGTCACGTCTGGCAAAGTCAACGTATCTACTTGCATATTTTGCAACGCAAACAACACTTGAAACAGCGGTGAATAACTTGGATCGCGCGCCGCATCTAACTCGCTCACTAATTTTTCAAACGGCACGTCTTGGTGTACATACGCTTGTAGCGCCGTTTCTTTTACTTGCTGTAACAATGACAAGAAGCTGGAAGAGCCATCGACGCGCGCCCGAATGACAAGCGTGTTGACAAAAAAGCCAATGACATTTTCTACTTCTGCTTCGTTGCGACCGGCAACAGGCGTTCCTACAGTGATGTCTTCTTGTCCACTATATCGTTGCAAAAGGATATGAAACGCCGCGAGCAACGTCATATATAACGTGGCCCCCGCTTGATCACTGACACGTTGTAATGAAGCAGTCATTTTTTGATCCAGTGTAAAGATGTGCGTCTTCCCAGTAAAAGTTTGCGTCGCTGGGCGCGGATAATCGGTCGCTAGTTGTAAGACCTCTACCCCATCCAGTTGTTCACGCCAGTAATCCATTTGCTTTTCTAACACACCACTTTCCAGCCACTCACGTTGCCACACCGCGTAATCAGTATATTGGAGTGGCAGTGCTCGTAATGGAGACGGCTTTCCAGCCAAAAAAGCTTCGTACAATGCCTGAAGTTCTCGAATGAAAATCCCCATCGACCAGCCGTCAGAAATGATGTGATGCATGTTTATGAAAAGCTCATAATCATCGGTCGCGCGTTGCACGAGTTGCGCTCGGAAAAGTGGGCCTGTCGTGAATGAAAAAGGTTGTTTACGTTCTGCCTGCAGGTGCACTTCCTTGTCTGGCTCATTGCGAACGTCAATGACAGCCAACGAGAAGGACGACGGGACGACTTGTTGTACGACCTCTTCATCATCTTGCTTTGTAAAAACAGTTCGGAACGATGCATGACGATCAACAAGCGCTTTTAAACTTTGTTCCAACACGGATACATTGAGTGACCCGCGAATACGCCACGACATTGGCATGTGATAATGACGGTTTCCGGGGTACATTTGCTCGAAAAACCACATGCTCGTTTGTGAAAACGAAAGCGGCATCCGTTCTTGATAAGGTTGGCGTGTCAATGGTTTTTTCTCTACTGCCATCCCGAACGATCGCTCAATTTCACGGGCTAGATCGGCAAAGATCGGCGTTTTGAACAGTTGGGGTACAGGTAAGTCGACATTGAACAATTTCCTGACCCGCGCGACAACTTTCGTCGCTAACAGCGAGTGTCCGCCGCAAGTAAAAAAGTGATCGTTACGCGCCACCCGTTCGACACCAAGCACTTCTGTCCAAATGCGGGCCAATATTTCTTCCACTGGTGTTTGTGGACCATTGTCATGCTTGTTGTCATGAGACGTACCCCATGTCGGTGCTGGTAATGCTTTGCGGTCAACTTTTCCGTTTGGTGACAATGGCAAGGCATGTAGCATGACGATGTGAGACGGTACCATGAAAGAGGGCAATGATTTTTGTAAATGTGTGCGTAATGTTGTTTCTTGAAGGTGGTCCTGATCGGTTGGGACGACATATGCAATGAGTTGTTTACCACGCACTGGATCTTCATGTACATGAGCAATCGCAGCTTGGACGTCTGGATGCTGTCCGAGAAGCGCACTCACCTCATCTAATTCAATTCGAAAACCACGGATTTTCACTTGGTGATCGGCTCGTCCAATAAAGGAAAGGGAACCATCAGGTAAATAGCGAACGAGATCGCCTGTCCGGTACAATTTTTCATCGGATCCTTTTTTGAATGGATGAGGAATGAAACGCTCCTTCGTTAAATCCGGCCGCTTCAAATAACCAGACGCGACACCGTCACCGCCTGTATAAAGCTCGCCAACGACGCCGATCGGCACCGGCTGTTGCTCGCTATCAAGTACATACACATTTGTATTGGCAATGGGGCGACCGATTGGAATCGACACACGGTCTAAGTCGCGCGCTTCCACCCAGTGACATGCTGTACATGCCGTATTTTCAGCAGGCCCATACCCATTAATGACTTGCGTTCCTTCCAATACGTTCATTGCTTTTTTCACATGTGGCACCGATAATGCCTCACCACCTGCGAGTAAGTACTTCACACCTTGTAACGCTTCTACTTGTTCGTCTACAATCGCGTTAAATAGTCCTGCGGTCAACCATAGGGTACTAATGCGGTGCTGCTTGATCACATCAGCGTAGTCTTGTACACCCGCCCGTTCTGCTTCCAAAAGTACGAGTTTTGCGCCGTTTAATAAACTACTCCAAATTTCAAACGTCGCTGCATCAAAAGCGATACTTGCGCCTTGTAAATAAACATCTTCAGGCGTAATCGGCACCCACGTTTCTCCTTTCACAAGTCGTACGATGCCGCGATGAGGGATCAACACGCCTTTTGGTGTGCCAGTGGAACCGGACGTGTAAATAACGTTAGCAATGGTTGTCGGTGTACACATAAGTTCAGGCAAGTTTGTTGCTTCTTCAGGTAACACCACTTGATCAAGCAACACCGCCTTCGTCGTTGATGCACAGCCAGTCGTGTCGAAATGACGGTCGGTGAAAAGAAGTGGCATCTCACTTTCTTCCATCATATAACGCAAGCGCTCTGGCGGATACGCCGGGTCTAAGCCAATGTACGCGCCGCCAACTTTTAAAATGGCCAGGATGCTTGCGATTTGATCAAATGAACGATGCATACAAACGCCGACAAAGTCTCCTTGCTCGACGCCTTCATTTGTTAAAAAGCGAGCAATTCGGTTCGCACGGGCATTCAACTCGCGATACGTCATCACCTCGTTGCTTTTGCTCGCAATGAGTGCAATCGCTTCCGGTCTCGTTGCTGCTTGTTCTTCGAATAAAGCCGGGACCGTTTTCTCGGCTGGATATGGGCACGCCGTGTCGTTCCACTGAACAAGCAACGTCTCTCGCTCTTGCTCAGACATGAGCGGTAACGCTTGCACCGCTTCAGACGGGCGCTGCACAATGCTTGCAAGCAATACTTGTAACTGCTGCCCCATCTGGTCAATGGTCTCTTCATTAAACAAGTCGACATTATACACAAGCCCGGCAACGAGATGGTCGCCGTGGTCTTCCATCATTAACGACAAATCAAATAAACTCGTTTTCCATGAAACATCAATCATGTCAATGTCAACATCTAATGCTGCTAGTGGAGTCGTTTTGGTTTCCAACGCAAAAGCAACTTGAAACAACGGTGTATGTTCGGCATTTCTCTCCGGTTGTACTGCTTGTACGACTTGCTCGAACGGCACATCTTGGTGGGCCTGCGCGGCGAGTGTCACTTCTTTGACGTGTTGTAACAGCGAATCGAAGCTCATATCCGCATCCATTTTGGCGCGTAAAACAACCATGTTGACGAAAGCCCCGATGATGCCTTCTAATTCTTCCCGGTTCCGGTTGGCTACAGCCGTCCCTACTGCGATGTCTTCTTGTCCACTATAACGGGCAAGCAACACATAATACGCGGCAAGCAACGTCATGTAAAGTGTCGTTCCTTCTTTCCGACTCAATGCTTTTAAATCACTGACGAGCGCTTTTGGTAATGGGAACTTTTTCGTCCGACCGTTGTACGTTTGCACGGGTGGTCGTGGTCGATCGGTCGGTAATTGCAATACGGGCACATCAGCTAATTGTTGTTGCCAATAATCAAGTTGCGCTTCAAAATCGCCATGCTGCCATTGATTTTTTTGCGTTAACACAAAGTCTGTATATTGTTGCGGGAGCGCTTGCAAATCTGGTGCTTCTCCAGCCGAAAATGCCTCGTAAAGACGCGCAAATTCTGCTTGTAATACATCAATGGACCAACCATCCGCAATGATATGATGCATGTTAACAAGAATAAAATGGTCTTCCTCGTCAAGCGTAAGCATCGTTACACGAAAAAGTGGGCCTTTTTCTAAATCGAAAAGGCGGTGCGCTTCCGTTTGCACGTATGCATACGCTTGTTGTTCCCGGTTTTGTGTATGTGCGAGATCTATTCGTTTGATGGCCACTTTCGCGTTTGGCTCGGTTACTTGTAATACTTGTCCATCGCGCGCTTGAAATGTCGTTCGTAACATCGCATGGCGAGAAACAAGCGTTTGGAAACATTTTTCGATCACCTTTACGCTAACTGCCCCGTGCATACGCCAGTTGAGCGAAATATGATCGACAGCATTCGTCTCGTCCATCTTTGAACTCAACCAGAACCGTTGTTGCGTGTAAGAAAGCGGGTGCACTTTTTTCTCACCTTGTTTTTTCAACAAAGCCTTCAACAAAGCTTTTTTATCACTCATGACGAGCGCCCTCCTCTAACAGCATATTTAACATCGCTTCAATCTCCTCTTCACTCATTGTATCTACCAAGTCAGTCGTGTGCTCGTCCGTCGCTGTGTCTACGTGCGCCGCTTGTTTTTCCGTAATAAACCGCGCGAGTTCGTATACACTTGGGTGAGCAAAAATGTCTTGCAACGTCACCGAGATGTTGTATTGCTTTTCAATTCGCGACGACAACTGCGTCATTTTCAACGAGTGCCCGCCAATATCAAGGAATTTGTCATGTAACCCAATATGACTTGATGCCAATAACGTCGCAAGTGCCTGAGAAAGGAATGTTTCTACTGGTGTTGATGGCGCTTGTGATGGCTTTTCGCCATGCGCACCATCCATATTTGGCGCAGGCAACGCTTTTCGGTCCACCTTACCGTTTGGCGTCAGTGGCATTTCCTCCAACTTAACCCACAACGTCGGAATCATGTACGTAGGAAGCTTCTTTTGCATAAATGTGCGCACCTCTTGGATCGAGACGTCCGTTCCTGGTGTAGGCACAATATAACCAACGAGCTGCTTCTCGAATGTCGCATCTTCGCGCGCGACGACAGCTGCAGACTGGACCGCACTGTGCGCACGCAACACATGTTCCACTTCATATAATTCAATACGGAAGCCCCGGATTTTTACTTGGGCGTCCTTTCTGCCTAAAAATTGTAACGTGCCATCCTCCAAATACCGCGCAACATCACCCGTTTTGTATAGACGCCGCCCTTGTTTAAAAGGGTGAGGGATGAATGCTTGCTCCGTTAAGGCTGGCTTGTTGACGTAACCTTGTGCCAGTCCGAGCCCACCGATATACAATTCACCGGCAAAACCAGTTGGCACCGGTGATAACGATGCATCGAGCACATATATTTCTGTATTGGCAAATGGTTGACCTAAATCAATCGGTGCCGTAGGATCAAGCAATTTTCCAGATGACCAAATTGTTGCCTCGGTCGGACCGTATAGGTGATAGATGTCGCCGGTAAATGATTGGTTCACCTTGTCTAGCAACGCCTGAGATAACGGTTCTGCCCCAACGAGCATCCCTTTCAATCGTGAAAAAGCAGACCCATCACCCCACATCATTTGTAAACGAGACGGGGTAAATTGCAGCCAATCAATCTCGTTTCTGCTAATAAATTGATGAAAGTGTGCTGGATTTGTTTGTTCAATTGTGTCGGCAATCGCCACTTGCATTCCGACTGTTAACGGCACAATCGTTTCCAATAAAGATAGGTCAAATGACATCGTTGCGACCGAAGCAATCCGCTCGCCCGGTTGAAAAGGAAGAAAGTCTGTGATTCCATAAACAAAATTTGTCACCGCACGATGAGAGATCATGACACCTTTTGGTTGCCCAGTCGAACCAGATGTATAGATGATGTACGCGTTGTCATTTTCATCGTGTGTGTACGTCCACGTTTCCTCATGTCCAGCAGCATGACAGGACAGTTCATCAACATTGATGCGTTTCAACCCATCTACCAAGGGTACATCCATTTGTGACGTGCTTAAGACAAACGTGACGCCGCTGTCGCGTAACACGTAAGAGATTCTTTCTGTTGGATGATCTGGGTCGATCGGTACATACGTCCCGCCGGCTTTTGACACACCAAGAAGCGCCACGACCATATGAATCGATCGAGGTAAAAGTAAACCAACAACGGTGCCTCTTTTCACTTCGGTCGCCCGTAAATATGCTGCAAGTTGCGTGATTCTTGCATCTAACGCTTCATAAGAAAGGCAAGTATCACCAAATGTAACAGCAACCTCTTTAGGTGTCTTTTTCACCTGTGCGCTAAATAGTTCGGGTAACGTCATATCAAAACGAAATGCTTGATTCGTTTCATTCTTCTCAACAAGTAAATGATGGCGCTCGGCGTCTGTCAACAATGGCAATGCCGCAATGGGTTTTGTTGGCTCATCGACAATGGCTCGTAACAATGTTAAAAAATGCTGCTCCATCCGTGTGATTGCTTCGGCTGTGAACAAACGCTTATTGTACGCCAGACGGCCAACAAAATGTGTCCCTTCTTCTTGGAACGTTAATGAAAGATCCGTCGATCGCGCGACCCCAGCAACACCGTTTTGTAGTGCGAAAAATACTTGATATGATGATGCCGCATCGGCTTCAACCGGCATCTCTTGATATGCATCAGCAGCAACCAACCCGTGTAATAGATCAAGAAAACGCCTATCGCCTTTGACACTAGCACGAATGATGCGTATATTGGCGCCTGGTTGATCCATGGCGGGTGTTGCAATTGCAATGTCTTCGTGGCTCGTATAACGGTATAATAAAGTATAAAAGGCAGCGAGTAATGCCGTATACAATGTGACATTTTCTTGCTTTGTGAAGCGACCTAGCGCAGCAGTTAACGCGGACGGGATCGTAAAAGAATGATGCCCGTAACCTTCCTTGATATCATCTTGTGCTACAAAAGGAATGGCCGTTATACCCGTAAAGTATTCCTGATCTCGCCCTAACTGAGCGTACGTTCGTTCTTGTTGCATGCGTTGCCCTAGCAGATCACTCGGCGCGTGCCGATTGTCTACAATGTTATTCATTTTCATCGTTCTCTCCCCTTAACAAGATCACGTATGTGATTTTTTCTACCTTACTCTTTGAACGCGTCTCGATAAGCTCATTTGCACTTCGTTGCGTGATTGCAAAGCGCCCTATCCACCTCCAATTTTTCCGCATAGTAGTTAATTCGACGAAAATAGCAATGTTCCTGCTGAAAAAGGAGATATTTTATTAATTTCTTGTAAAGATTTGTAGCAAAAATGTTTGTAGAATATTAAGGCACCTTCTAGGCTGTGGAATTGACATATTCCAAACTGCACTCTACAATGAAGTCCATAGTAATCGTTTTTCGTCGCTTAAAAGAGAGGGAGTCGATCATGTCAAAAAATATCATATGGATGACTGTGCGTACGGCAGTCGTTATACTCTTCTGTATTATTTTTATGTGGTTATTTGCGCGTGTCTTTTCTCTCACGTACCCTTTTTGGATTGCCGCTTTGTTTGCTTGGATGTTGCAACCACTTGTTCGTTTTTTGCAAGAAAAATTGCGTTTTAATTCAGGTTCAGCAAGTTTATTTGGTTTGCTTGGTGGGATCCTTACAATTAGTGCTTTTTTGAGTGGTCTAGCGTTTCTTATTTATTACAATTTAAGTCAATTTTTTAGACAAGTCCCCACTTGGATTGAAGAAGGAACAACAAAGGCACAATTATTTTTTAATGAAACGATTTGGCCGCATTGGCGCGAAGTTCTCGGTTTATTTGATACGTTTGATGAAAACTCTCAACACGTCGTTATTCAAGGAATCGATCAGTTAGGAACTGTCATTGTGAAAACATTAGGCGATATCGGACAAGCAGCACTTGATTCTGTCACCCATTTGTTGCTCGGGGTTCCAAGCTTTCTTGTGGCATTTTTCTTTATTATGCTAAGTATTTATTTCATGGGAAAGAGTTGGGGATTTTATGAATCGATATATGAACGTCATACGCCCCATACCGTTCGAGTCAAGTCAAAAGCATTTGTCCAGGCGATGCGGCTACGTTTATTCGGTTTCATACGTGCACAAATTGTCGTCATGATTGTGACTGCAACCATTGTTTTTCTTGCCTTACTCATCTTACGAGTTGAGAATGCATGGATGCTTGCCATCGTTGTCGGAATTGCCGAGCTCCTGCCATACGTGGGGACAGGAACGATTTTGATTCCGTGGTTTCTTTATTTATTTATTACAGGCGATGTCTCAGGTGGGGTCGGTTTGCTCATCCTCTATACGATTGTCGTCATTGTGCGGCAGTTGCTTGAACCAAAACTACTGTCCGCACACATGAATTTAAACCCGATTGCTTTGCTCATTTCGCTATTTGTTGGTTTACAACTATTTGGTGCCGCCGGTTTATTTATCGGTCCCATTATACTGGTGCTCATCGTCATTTTGTATGACATTGGCATCATTCAAAGTGTATTTACCTTTGTTCGTGAAGGGTTTACCCCTGAAAAAAAATGATGCTGTAAAGGAGATGAATGAGATGTCCCAATTACAAACCCTCGCACACGCCCAAGCACTTGACGAAAAAGACCCACTCCGTCCTTATGCAACTGAGTTTTATAAAAAAGACGGCATCACATATGTCGATGGAAACTCGCTTGGTCTATGTAGCAAGCGGGCCGAGCAAGCTGTCTTATCGGTGTTTGCCATGTGGAAACAGCACGGTATTGATGGTTGGGGGGAAGGCACGTATCCTTGGTTTACTTTATCAGAACGGATTGGGCAAGCACTCGCATCACTCGTTGGCGCACATCCTGATGAAGTGATCGCAACCGGTTCCACAACATCAAACTTGCACCAACTATTAGCCACATTTTACCGTCCCGAAGGAAAACGGACCAAAATCGTCACGGATGCACTGAATTTCCCAACTGATTTTTATGTAATCAAGTCTCATCTCCGTTTGCACCATGACGATGGACAAACACATTTGCGGGTCGTTGAGAGCCAGGATGGGCACACGTTATGTGAAGACGACATCATCGCTGCGATGGATGAAGAAGTCGCTGTCGTCCTTTTGTCGTCCGTTCTTTACCGAAGTGCGCAACGTTTATCGTTGAAAAAGCTCACCGACGCTGCCCACGCTCGAGGGATCATCATTGGTTTTGACTTATGCCACTCCATTGGTTCCATCCCGCATACGTTAAGTGCGGATGGCGTTGACTTTGCGGTCTGGTGCACATATAAACATCTTAATGGTGGCCCTGGTAGTGTCGCTGGTCTCTACGTTCATCGTCGCCACCACGACCGGATGCCTGGATTAGCGGGTTGGTTCGGTTCTAACAAAGAAAAGCAATTTGATATGTCACCGACATTCACCCAAGGAGACGGAGCGGGTGCGTTCCAAATGGGCACGCCCCACCTCCTCTCGCTCGCACCACTTATCGGCGCACTTGAACTTTTTGCAGAAGTCGGCCTTGAAGCAGTTCGGGAAAAGTCACTGAAACTGACAGATTACTTTCTCGCACTACTTGCTGCATTCCCAGAAACACAAGTGTTCACTGTTCGCACACCGATCGCCCACGAGCAACGGGGCGGGCACATTTATTTGGAGCATAAAGAAGCCGCGCGCATTTGTAAAGCGCTGAAACAAGCAGGTGTAATCCCTGATTACCGCGCACCGAGCGGCATTCGCATTGCACCCGTTGCATTGTATAATTCATTTACAGATGTATACACTGTCGTCATTACACTACGACAAATTATGAAAGATAAAACGTATGAGCGATTTAGTAACACGCGCGAGGTGATTGCGTAGTGACTTGGATTGATATTAGCCAACCGCTGTCCGCAAGTATTGCCCATTGGCCAGGAGATACACCTTTTTCCTATCGGCTCGTTGCCACAAAAGAAACGACTGGCTCTGTTAATGTCGGTTCAATTCAGATGAGCGCGCATACCGGCACACACGTCGATGCGCCTTTCCATTTTGATGATAACGGGGATCGCATTGACGAGCTGCCGTTATCGACATATATCGGCGACGCCTATGTCATTGAAGCGATCGGGGTCAAAGAAATTTCACAATCGTTGCTTGAGGGAATCGTCCCGAAAAACACGAAACGACTGTTAGTGAAAACGAAGACACAAACAAATGAACATATTTTCCCAGACACGCTCCCTGCCGTTACGCCGGAAGCTGCCGCTTATTTACAAACCATGGGTGTCATTTTACTCGGTGTCGACGTCCCTAGTGTCGATGAGCCAACAAGTAAAGAGCTCGCCGGGCATCATGCATTAGCAAAATCAGGCATCGCCATTTTGGAAAATATTCAGTTGGCGCACGTCACTTCTGGGTATTATGAGCTCATCGCTTTACCGCTTCGTCTTGTCGGTGCAGATGGTAGCCCTGTCCGCGCTGTGCTTCGACCTATTCAATCAAAGGAGTGAAATCAATGTCTGAAAACATGCATACCGACTTCAAAAAAGATATGAGCTACAGTGATTATTTAGGGCTCGATACACTGCTCGCAAGTCAAAAACGGTTATCAAATCAGCATGATGAAATGCTCTTTATTATCATCCATCAAGTGAGTGAATTATGGATGAAACTTATGTTGCATGAAATAGACGGCGCGACAAAAGCCATTCAGCAAGATCATTATCAACCAGCTTTCAAGCAACTCGCACGCGTCTCCAAAATTCAATCGCAAATTATTCAAGCATGGGACGTGCTCGCGACGATGACACCAGCGGAATATAAACAATTTCGCGATTCCCTCGGACATGCGTCTGGCTTTCAATCATTCCAACATCGCCAGCTCGAATTTGCGCTTGGGAAAAAGACAGACCATATTTTAAAGATTTATGCACATGACGAAGCACTCGTAAAAACATTGCGCACTGCTTACGAAGCACCGAGCTTGTATGATGAAGCGATTCGCGCCCTTTCTCGTGCGGGACTCGCGATTGACGAAGAAGTGCTAACGCGCGACGTTCGGAACACGCATGAAGAAAACGAATCGGTATTGTATGCTTGGCAACAAGTATACGAAGACATCGATCGTTATTGGGATCTATACCAACTCGCTGAGAAGTTGATTGACTTAGAAGACTGGCACCAACAATGGCGCTTCCGCCACATGAAAACCGTTGAGCGCATTATCGGCATGAAAAAAGGCACCGGCGGCTCGAGCGGTGTTGGTTATTTGAAAGCTGTATTGGATGAGCAATTTTTCCCTGAGCTTTGGAAAGTACGGACAACGTTGTGAAAAATTAGACCGTAGACACCAGAGCACTTGGGAGAGCTTTTCTATGGCTAGATGTGTAAGAAGATCATTGTCCCTTCGGAATTTACTCAACAGAAGACCCATTTTTTATTCATAGCTGACACATCGGACCTCAGTGCTGCATAATGTATCCTAGAAGAATGAGACACTCATTCCTTCGCTGCTTTCATTTTTGATTCAAGAAAGGTTTCTTTCTTGAAAATGGTATCAAGCATACCGGCACTTTCGTTCAAAGCTAAGATTTCTTGTACAGAAACACCCAAAGTGTGCATTCAACACTTTGGGTGTTTCTGTTGATCCATTAAAAAGGATGGCTAATGTTTATTAACACTAGCATGTCACATATTAAAAACGCTGTCTGTTTTCATACCCACTAGCACAAATAATGCTGCGAAGTGTAATTTATACTAAACGCCCACATACCTCACATCATGAACAGGAATCCACCACTCCACTGTGGAAAAATAAATAGCCGATACTACCGCAAGTATACACCCTCCGACAAATATAATATCTTCGCGTTGAAAATGCAGTTTATAAAAATACGTCCGCTTTTGTTTTAAGAAAAATTGTTTCGCCGTCATCGCCACCGACAAACGCTGGGCTCGTCTAATCGCTTGAGCGAGTAAAGGTACACTATAAAAGCGCAGCATGTCATACATTCCGCCCACCCCACGCCGAGCCGCGATCCCTCTAATTTGATACGCGTAGCGCAATGTTTGAAACTCCGTCACCATCATCGGGATCATCCGAATCGAAGCCATAAAGCCGTACGCAAAATGGGGTGGCAAGCGTAACTGCTGCATTAATGAATAAAATAAATAGACGGGTTTTGTTGTTAACGCGAATAATAACCCAAACGTTGCAAATGTGAGTGCACGTAAACCTAAATGAATTCCGCGATAGAAACTCTCCTCAGTAATATGAACAATGCCCATATGAAACCACGTCGTCTCACCTTTACCAAAGAAAACCATCGCCGTCGATGCTGACACAAACACAAGTATAAATGGCAAACAGTACAACAATACAAACAAGCGCGGATGGCCAGAGAAAGTAAATAAAGTAAATAACGCTATGACTACAACAAGTATTAATACATTGGGATTATGGACGAAAATAACGCCCACTAGTAGTACCATCGTCACAATAAGTTTTAAGCTCGGATTAATCCGACTTAGCCACGTTTCTTCCCATTTATATTCAGTCATGAGCGCCCTCCTTAGTCATCCGCCGCTCATTTGGATACTGCTTGACCACTTTCCCTTTAGAAATCTCCCATACGTGGGTTGCATAATGGGTCACAATCTCCTCATCATGCGTGACCATCACAACCGTTCCCCCATTCGCACGAAATGACTCGAGTTGGGTAAGTAACGCAAAGGTATGATAGGCATCTTGACCAAATGTCGGTTCATCAAGTAGCAATATGTCACGCGTATGCATGAGTGCCGTTGCGACACTTAAGCGCCGCTTTTGACCAATTGATAACCGATAGGGGTGAGACGCTTTGAATGCTGTCAAACCAAATGTGTCAAGCAGCGCTGTCGCACGTTCTTTATATTTCTCGTCACTTTTTCCAGGTGTACCTGCATATAGCTCTTGTTCCACTTCATCAGTAATAAATTGAAATTCTGGGTTTTGAAATACAAAGCCAATCTCTCGTGCGAGGATACGCTTTTTGTCCACTTGCTTCCCATTTACTTCATACGTCCCACTCGTTTTGAGCAAGTTCATGAGCGCATACAACAGCGTTGTTTTCCCGGCCCCATTTTCTCCAGTAATGACGATCCATTGTCCTGCCTTTGCATCGGCACACGCGACACGGCTGACCACTTTTTTCCGACGATAAGCATGGAACTCGTGCACATACAAACGTTGTGGCCCCTTCTCCACTGCTACTCGTGGCAAATGCGTCGCAGCTAAGTGGTGCTTCCACGAATGCGGATGCCAAATCCCGTATTCGTCAAACGCCTCTTCATACGTTTGCCAAATATGGTCCGGCGCACCATCAGCAATGATCTCTCCGGCTGCGTTAAATAAAATGATGCGTGTAATGAAGTTGAGGATATGCGTAATTTTATGTTCCACAATCACGATCGTTTGCGCTTCCGTGCATTGCTTAACCGTTTCCCATACAGCAACGGTCCCTTCAGGATCAAGCAATGCCGTTGGTTCATCTAAAAATAGGACATCAGCTTCCAATGCAAGTGCTGACGCAATCGCGAGTCGTTGTTTCATGCCTTGTGACAACGTGGAAATCGCTGTATGTGGCGCCACATCTAACCCAACTCGCTTCAATAAGGACGCAATGTAAGCAGGCATGTCTTCGCGAGCGACTTGACGGTTCTCTAACACAAACGCTAACTCTTCATCCACATAGGGCATACAAAATTGGCTGTCAGGATCTTGAAACACAATTCCTGCTTCTGCAGGAATTGTGGCCACATCACTTTTAAAAGGCACTTCAACTGCCCGCGGAATCAACCCCGCCATCACTTGGAGAAGCGTCGATTTTCCGCATCCGCTTGGACCGAGCAAGAGCACTTTCTCCCCTTTTTGCACGGTTACACTGAGTTCATCAAACAACAAGTTATCACTTTGCGGATAAGTCAAGACAACATTTTCTAACTGAATCACAGGATCGGACACAATCATTGCTTCCTTTTCGCGTCTAGCCGTGCGTAATCTGCTTGTGAAACGGGCCGAATGAGCTGAACGACACCTGTCTTTTCAAGCGCGCGAACAAGTGCTGTCGCAAACACACCGGCAATAAGAATGGCGCTGACCGTACGGAGGATCACTCGAATTGATAAGTTCCATGTCGTATAATCCAGTAAATAATCATTAAAATAGTCAACAGAAAATGATGCAATTGAAGCACCGATTGCGCCTAAAATGGCCACACCCATGTGATACAAACGGTAGCGGAACATCGCAAAAGCCAATTCTGCCCCAAGTCCTTGGAAGAAACCGTATAAGAGTAGGGAGAGCGGTCCATATGGAGACCCTGCTAAAAATGACCCGACCGACGCTGCTGTTTGAGCTAAAATGGCTATCCCTGGCTTGCGAATGATTAACATGGCAAGTGGTCCAGCAATAAACCACATTCCATAAATCAATTGGTGAAGTTGTAACCCCGTTACCGAAACAATATCATAGAGCGGTGTCCATAAACGATAGACGATCGCAAAAACAACGGCAATCATAATTGTGACAATAATATCAGTTAATGTTAATTGCTTTTTCTTCATTGATAAGACTCTCTCCTTTCAAATGACAAAAAACCCTTGCTGATGACATCAAGGGGTACTAAAAATTCTTGTGACATTGCGGTGTTATGTATGCATGAACAGAAAGAAAAACGTCACAATTTCATTCTTATGAACGGTTCCACTTCCTTGCGCTAGCATTACCTAGATCAAGTCACAAGGGTCAAGATGCGATAGACATCTTTCTCAGCCAAAAAGCCCCCCTAGCGGATACATATTTTATTAATTAATTATCGCATATCCATCATACCATAGGTATGTACAAATCTAAAGTGCATATCTCCTTTACTTCTAGATTATACTGATGAAGTCAAAATAAAAAAAGTTTCCCCTATGCAAAATTATTCTGCCTATGCCATATTCATGTAAGTGGAAAAACATGTTTCTATAGACCCACTCGATTTTCGTCTGATACGATACATATATGACAAGAATGAAACGAGGTCTTCTTCCATGAAAAGATATGAGGAGTTACGTCAAGGTGAGTCGGGCGCATGGTTAAGCATCATTGCCTACATCTTTTTGTCGGCATTAAAGCTTGTCATCGGTTATTTATTCTTTTCCCAAGCGCTCGTTGCCGACGGTTTTAATAACGCATCTGATATCATTATTTCTATTGCAGTTTTAATTGGTTTACGTATTTCACAAAAACCACCTGATCACGACCACCCATACGGTCATTTTCGCGCCGAGCATATTGCCGCATTATTCGCAGCAGTGCTCATGGCGGCCATTGGCATACAAGTATTAATAGAAGCCAGTTCTAGCTTACTAAATCCCGAAGCGATTGTTGCTCCAAGCTTAGTTGCCGCATGGGTCGCCATCTTCAGTAGCATCATTATGCTACTCGTCTACCGATACAACAAAAAGCTCGCGACACGGATCAATAGCCAAGCTCTAATGGCTGCCGCAAAGGACAACAAAGCCGATGCACTCGTCAGTTTGGGTGCTTGTATCGGTATCATCGCTGCCCACTTTCGGCTAGGGTGGATTGATTCTATTACTGCTTTTGTGATTGGTTTACTTATTTGTTATACCGCTTGGACAATTTTCCGTGATGCCACGCATGCACTCACTGATGGATTTGACGACAGCTCTTTATCAGCATACAAAAAAACAATTGCAGATTTGGAGCATGTACAATCATTAAAGACGATGAAAGCACGCCAAGTGGGTAGCGCGATTCACGCTGATGTAACCATTGAAGTGAAATCAACGTTGACTGTAAAAGATAGCCATGAAATTGCGGACGAAATTGAATCACTCCTCTCTCAAAAGCACGGCATTGATCATACGAGTGTGCATATTGAACCGCAAGAAGATGAATAAGAGCGCTAGGAGGAATTGCTAGCGCTGAAATAGTTCATTGAAAACCTCGGTTTGCTCCGTAATTCACGCAATAGAATGCAACTTATTTTTATGTATCACTAACAGTAATGTTGACATAAAATTAATAAAGATCTAACTCCTAAAGAAAGGAGGAAAGCATCATGTCTCAACCGAGCATGCCGAATTTCACGCCCAACATTAACCTTAATCGTGATGATGTTGTCAATCTATTGCTCACATCGATCGCGATGGAAGAGATGGGGTTGGCGCATATCATCAATGCAGAAGGAGAAAAAATCCAATATGCGCTAGGAACATTGAACGATGTAACTGGTCCTCCGACAACACTACAAGATATTTTAGCTGTCAATAAAAGCACAGCAACAATGCTTGACCAAATATTCAAGAAAGAAATCATCCTTGAATCAAAAATGAAAACCGCCGCAACGATTCCAACTTTAAGTGGACCGACCGGGACGACTGGACCTACTGGTCCTGCCAGTGGCGTTATCAGTGTTAATCATATTTTTCCTGATCCACTTGGGAATATCACACTAGCCATCAACGATATTCCTGGAGGGATTTCGAACATAAATGGGATTACAGCAGCACCAAGTGGACAATTGACGTTAGGAGCAGCAGATGTTGGGGCATTCCCTTACGAAGAAGTATCATCCGATACAGATTTAAACACATTAACAACACCAGGAGTATATAGCTCTGAAGGGAACGCCAGTGGGCCAAGCTCAATCCCGCCATTCCCTCAACCTGTTCCGCCCGTATGGACATTGTATGTCTCTGTCATTACGCCCGGACCAGCAACATCTATTTTACAGTTACTACTTACAAATCCAACCATTTATTTTCGTAGCGCAACGGATGATATCGGCACTTCATGGAACCCATGGGAAGAGATCGGCACAACCACCACTGGTCCTACTGGTACCACTGGCGCTACTGGTCCTACTGGTCCTACTGGCCCTACTGGTCCTACTGGTGCCACTGGTCCTACTGGCGCCACTGGTTCTACTGGCGCTACTGGTCCTACTGGCACCACTGGTCTTACTGGCGCTACTGGTCCTACTGGTGCCACTGGTTCTACTGGCGCTACTGGTCCTACTGGCCCTACTGGAGCCACTGGCTCTACTGGAACCACTGGTCCTACTGGCGCTACTGGAACCACTGGTCCTACTGGCGCCACTGGCGCTACTGGGGCAAGTCCATTTATGAATACAATTGTTGTAACAAGTATTAATGCCAACACTGTCTCTGTGATCGATGGCGATTCTAGAACAGTCATGACATCTTTTAATGTTGGACTCGTCCCAACAGGGATAAGCATCAACCAAAAAACCAACAGAATTTATGTAGGAAATTCTTTTTCTGCCAACGTTTCTGTCATTAGTGGGGTCGATTATTCTATTATTGCCACAATTACCGCTGGAAACGGAGACTATGATGTTGTCGTTAATTCATTTACAAATCTTTTATACGCAGCAAATGCTAATTTCAACACAGTGTCTGTTATTAATGGACAAGAAAATACCGTTATCGCGACAATTTCCGTTGGGCAGACACCACTCGGAGGGGTCGCTGTGCCCAATTACGTGTATATTGCTAATTCAGAAGGATCCAATATATCTGTCATCGATAGTTTTACACAGCAAGTCGTCAATACAATCACTGTAGGTGACGCCCCTGACAACATGGCTGTAAACTTTCAAACTAATCGTTTATACGTAACCAATTTAGAGGGCGACAACGTTTCTGTTCTCAATCATGCAGATGATGGTATGAATAGTACAGTAATTGCCACCATTTCTGTAGGGGAAGAACCACGAGGCATCGCAGTAAATGAAAACACTAATCTTATTTATGTAGCAAACATAAGAGGGAACTCAATTTCTGTTATTTTTGGGAGTACAAATGAAGTGATTGCGACAATCTCTACAGGTGTTCATCAACCTCAGCATGTCGCGATAAATCCTAACCAGAACTTAATCTACACTGGATATCCTGACACAATTGCAGCACCGAATTTAGCCATTATTGATGGCATTAATCAAGTGATCATTGAAACTATTACGGTGGGAGAAGGTGTTTATAGCATCGCTGTGATGTCTGGTTTACGACTAACAGGACCGTTGTATAGTTAGCACATAATGTAATATGAAGTTTGCAGAAACATTTTAAGGACAATGATAAAAAAGAAAGCGTCAGAGATCAGATTATCTGATCTCTGACAACGATACTTTCTATTCCAACACTGTCACACTTACGGTCCGTCGCCCGAAGGCATATGCTTCATCTTTTGTTTGCATATATAAATCAATTTTGTGACCTTTAATTGCTCCGCCTGTATCGCCTGCAATCGCTTCCCCGTATCCTTCCACATATACACGACTCCCAAGTGGAATCACATTCGGATCAACAGCCACCACTTTTTGGTTTGGATTTGCCCGCAAATCAATACCCGTACTCGTCACACCAGAACATCCATTGCAATACGCTGTGTAGGCAGTCGCTTCCATCTGAATAGATGTTGTCTCCTCGGTTGGCTCGCTCTCCCTCGTTTCTTCTACAGCCGTGTTCGTAGCGGGTTCAATGGTCTCACTTGCCTCTGCCGCCTTTGATTGTGAGTGATCATTGCGCTGTTGTTCCGTAATAACAGGGACTGATGCCGCCGCGATGACTTGCGGTCCGTATAAATGACGATACGTTTCTGGTCCTGCAATCCCATCCACTTGAATTTGTTCCGCCTGCTGGAAAGAGGACACTGCCGATTTGGTTAGTGGACCATATATACCATCGAGCATACCCTGGTAATAATTCAACATGCTTAATTTCTCTTGAAGCATGTAAACAAGTTCTCCTTCACTTCCTTCACGTAAAACCGTCATGGCACCAAGTGTTTGTGGGCCGACAATCCCATCCACCATTAACCCGTGGTCCTCTTGATAAGCAATGACTGCTTCTTCCATTGTTTCTGTAAATAAACGAGACGTCTCTTCTCCGTCTAAATACCCTTGCGCAATTAATTCTTCCTGTAACGCCTCTACTCGTTCATCTTCTTCTCCTTGAGTGAGCGGTATAGCAGCGTGCACTTCTTGCATTACAATCATCACTACGAAAGCCACAACAGCAATGAAACCACTTACCAGCCATTTCACAAAAAAGGCGTCAAACCTTTTTAATATCAATTTCCCCAAAGACCTTCACTCCTTTTAAAAAAATTGTTCGCGCACCCCACTGCGCAAACGTATTTAAAGAGCTCCCTGTTGTTCAAATGATCTCTCAAATGAACAGATGCCATGTTTCTAATCTGTTAGGAGTTGCTATGATACCTACTCGCTTTCGTGAAATAATAAAACACATTACGACGTTCTTAATCTTATTGTCATCTGCCTGTAATAAGACGATGTTGAAAAATAGGCAGAAACCACAAAAAAGGTACGCCACGAGGGCATACCTGTCGTTATTTGATATCGTTGTCGGTTCTTATAATACATCTCTTTTCTTGAAAATGAGGTGAGAGATGAGTAAAAGAATCAAGATATGAGCGCCGATATACGCGGCCGAATGCCAGACGGAATCAAAAAGATCCGATGAAAAAATTAGGTCAACAGGTTTTTCATAAGAGTTATATAGCTCAAAATGCATAAATACAATCCATTTTGACCAGTCATACTGCATAAGCAACACCATCAATATCCCTTTAAAGAACATCGGAATAAACGCGACAACGATAGTTAGTGCGGTACTACGCATCCAGACACCGATCAGCGTCGCCAGCGCGATATAAAAGAGCAAGGTTGGAGTATGATGCAGCACCATGCTCCACATCGTCTTAAAACCGATCATCCATGTTGTATTCTCTGTAAAAAAGAGCATCTCTACGAGGAATAAAACAAACCCTGCCCCCAATAAAAGGAGAAACGACAACAACATGATGGAAATCCATTTGGATAGCAATATGCGCGTGCGCGACACAGGGCGAATAAATAATTGTTTAATCGTTCCTGAAGAGAACTCTTTTGCGAGCGCTCCACTGACTAAGATCACCGCATAAAGAGAAACGAACCCTGCAAATATAGGAAACACCGTTTCAAAGAAAAGAAGGTCTATATAAGCATCGGCATAGTTTTTCATCATCACACCTACAACTGTGCCTAAAATCGTACACGCAGCAAGCACAATAAGAAAAACCCATACTTTTCGTCCATACCATGCCTTAATCCATTCATTCTTCATTAAATCAATCATGTCGCGTCACCTCTTTTCTCTTCTGTTAGTGAGAAGTAGGCATCTTCTAGTCGTTTTTGATAAGAGATGGCATAAATAGAGACATCATTTTCAGTGAGTGTCCTTACAAGTTGCGGGATCGCATCATACAATTGTCCCTCAATTTCAAGTCCACGCTCCGTTTGTTTCGTTGCACCTAACGGTTGTAGTAACGTAGCTGCTTTCTCGACCGGCTCTGCTTCAATTGTAATCGTCATCTGTTCATGACTCTGTTTATTCGTACCCATATGAAGTTCATCCACAACTGTACCATCATTGATAACGATCGCACGATCACATAAGACTTCAATTTCATTCAACTGGTGACTAGACACAAGCAATGTCACGCCTTCATCACGGGCTAGCTTACGCAAATAATCACGCAAATCACGAATCCCTTTCGGATCAAGACCGTTTGTTGGCTCGTCCAAAATTAGTACACTTGGACGATGCAAAATGGACACCGCGATGCCTAGCCGTTGCTTCATGCCCAGGGAGTACTTCTTCACCTTCTTATGAATCGCATGCTCAAGCTCGACAAGACGAATGACTTCCTCAAATCGCTCTTCGGAAATTGGTTCTGCACTCATTTGTGCGAACTGACGCAAGTTTTGCATCCCTGTTAAGTACAAATACAAGTCAGGGTT
This sequence comes from Shouchella lonarensis, assembly GCF_900096965.1. Classification (GTDB taxonomy): domain Bacteria; phylum Bacillota; class Bacilli; order Bacillales; family Bacillaceae_D; genus Shouchella; species Shouchella lonarensis. Next base: position 225,623 of record NZ_FMYM01000003.1, read on the forward strand.
TTCAACAATCGCCCCAATATGTTTCAATGCTTTCTCACGTTCAGTTTTAATACTACTGCCTTCAATATACACTTCCCCACTGTTTGGCGCGATTAAAGACACGATCATGCGAATTGTCGTCGTTTTACCGGAACCGTTTGGACCGAGAAAACCATAAATCATGCCTCGCTCTAGGGAAAAAGACATATCTTTAATGACATGCGTTGACCCGAGATGCTTGTTCACTTTTTCAACTACTAAAGGGAACGTTTCAGTTGCCATATACTCATCTCCTCTCTATATTTGCGAATCTTTTTAAGTATAACAGCCTTGTTTTTATTGCGCAAAACATTTTACTAATCGACTGTAGGGACAACGCGTTTTAAAGTTTGTGCGACGCCTTTTTCTTGATCATCATATACATATGAACCATTCGTGTGACGGTCTGTACGCCGGTACGCGGCAGGGTAAACCTCAACGAATTCCCCTCGCTCTGTTTCAATGACAAATACGTCATCACTCGCCATGACTCGTTTACAACCAATCACACGGTGAGGGTTATGTTTTAATGTGCGTAACATTGGCGTTCCTCGCCCCGCACGGCTCATCTTTTTAAATTCGGTAATTGCCATCCGCTTCACCGCACCACGATGTGTCGCCAAAAAGAATTCCACTTTGTCATCAAGACTAAACGTAGATGCATCCACAACCACATCATCACCCTGCAAATTAATTGCTTTCACACCTGCGGCCCGCTGACCAACCGGGGAAACGTCTTGTTCAGAAAACCATAGACCATAACCATTTTTTGTCGCGATGAATAACTCTTCTTTCCCAGTCGTTTCAAGCACAGCAATAACCTCATCATCTTCTTTCAAGTTTAAAGCAATCCGTGGCTTTGTGTAGCGTTGCGATTCATACAATGCCAAGGCAGATCGTTTAATCATCCCACCACGTGTGACAAATATTAAGAAAGTCTCTTTTTCAAAATCATCTACCGCCCAAGCATCAATCACTTCATCCTCTGATTCAAGTGGTACCAAATTAGCAATATGTTGCCCGTCTTCCTTCCAACGAATATCTGGGAGTTGATGAATAGGCACATACAGGTAAAACCCTTTTTTTGTAAATAACAGCAATGTGTCGGTCGTATTTGCCTCCCTACAGAAAAGGACGCGGTCGCCCTCTTTCATCCCCGGTGCATCTTTACTACCAGCCGAGTAAGAACGTAGTCCTGTTCGCTTCACATATCCTGCTTCTGTCACAGTAACCCGCACGTTTTCAGATGCAATGAGCATGTCCATATTTACTTGGAGCGTTTCCACCTCGGCTTTAATTTCTGTCCGGCGTGGTGTGACGAATTTTTTCTTTAGTGCTTTCATTTCTTTTGTAATGAGGGCGATCAATTGTTGCTCACTCGCTAAAATTGCTTCAAGCTCGGCAATTTGTGCTGACAACTGTGCCGCTTCCTCTTGTAAAGTGGCAATATCTGTGTTCGTTAAGCGATAAAGTTGCAAATTGACAATCGCTTCTGCTTGCATATCGGTAAAGCCAAATGCCATCATCAAGTTGTCTTTGGCATCTTTCTTATCGCGAGAAGCACGGATCGTGCGGATCACATCATCTAACACGGAAACCGCTTTTATGAGCCCCTCCACAATATGTGCGCGTTTTTTTGCTTTTTCTAGCTCAAACTGGGACCGGCGTGTGAACACTTCTTTTTGATGGGCAATATACACACGCATTAGTGGCAGTAAGCCCATTAACTGTGGTTTCTGGTTATAAATGGCGACCATATTAAAATGGTACGTCATTTGCAAATCTGTATGTTTGAGTAAGTAATGCAAAATCGCTTCACTGTCAGCGTCTCTTTTCAATTCGACCACGATCCGCAAACCCGCGCGGTCCGTTTCATCACGTACTTCGGCGATGCCATCGACCTTTTTGTCAAAACGAATTTCATCCATTTTTTTTACGAGTGACGCTTTGACAATTTCATATGGCAGCTCGGTGATGACAATTTGCTCGCGCCCGCCGCGAACGGTCTCAATCGCTGTTTTCGCTCGGACAACTACTTTTCCTTTGCCTGTCTCATACGCTTGTTTAATACCGTCAGCGCCTTGAACGATACCGCCTGTTGGAAAGTCAGGTCCTTTTACGATCGTTAACATGTCATCCAGTGTCGCGTTCGGCTTCTTCATCAGGAATATGATTCCATCAATGATTTCACCTAAATGGTGGGGTGGGATGTCTGTCGCATAACCAGCTGAAATGCCCGTTGCCCCATTGACGAGTAAATTAGGGAACATCGCCGGCAACACCACAGGTTCAGACGTCGAGTCATCAAAATTCGGTATGTAATCAACGGTTTCTTTCTCTAAATCTCGCATCAACTCCGCGCTAATCGCAGATAAACGTGCTTCCGTATAACGCATCGCGGCCGGGGGGTCTCCATCAATTGAACCGTTGTTGCCGTGCATATCAATGAGTAGTTGCCGCACTTTCCAATCTTGGCTCATCCGTACCATTGCTTCATACACCGGGCTATCACCGTGTGGATGATAATTACCGATCACATTTCCGACTGTTTTTGCGGATTTACGGTACGGCTTATCCGCCGTATTTCCTTCATGGTACATCGCATACAAAATACGACGCTGTACCGGTTTTAAGCCGTCCCGTGCATCTGGCAAAGCGCGCTCTTGAATAATGTATTTGCTATAGCGACTAAAACGATCGCCCATTACATCTTCAAGCGGTAAGTCAAGATACCGATCTGCTTGACCCATCTATTCTTCCTCCCTTACGTGCAAATTCTCGTTTTCTAAAATGTTCATATCGTCAGCTAAGTCAAAAGCAACATGTGATTCAATCCATTTTCGGCGTGGCTCTACTTTGTCACCCATCAATGTTGTCACGTGTTTTTCCGCGCGTGCGATATCTTCTATACGGACGCGAATTAACGTTCTTTCACTCGGATCCATCGTTGTTTCCCATAGTTGGGTCGCATCCATTTCACCAAGTCCTTTGTAGCGTTGCACCGTTGCCCCTTTGCCGACCTTTTTTAATGCTTGTTGCAACTCTTGCTCATCCCACGCATACAACAGTTGCGCCTTTTTGCCGCTGCCTTTACTTACTTTATATAAAGGGGGTAAGGCAATGTACACTTTACCTGCTTCAAACAACGGCTTCATATAACGATAGAAAAATGTGAGTAACAACACTTGAATGTGCGCACCATCTGTATCCGCATCCGTCATAATGACGATTTTGTCATAATTGCAGTCGGCAATATCAAAGTCGGCGCCAACACCGGCACCAATTGTATGAATCATCGTCCGAATTTCTTCGTTCTTCATGATGTCATCAAGTTTCGCCCGCTCCGTATTAATGACTTTTCCTCTAAGCGGCAACACCGCCTGGAACGTCCGGTCACGCCCTTGCTTCGCCGAGCCTCCCGCAGAATCCCCCTCCACAAGGTACAACTCATTTCGCGCGGGGTTGCGCGACTGTGCCGGCGTCAGTTTGCCGCTCAATAACACGTCGCGGCGCTTATTTTTTTTGCCATTACGGGCATCTTCGCGGGCTTTTCTCGCTGCTTCCCGCGCACCTGCTGCTTTCACTGCTTTTTTAATTAATGTTTGTGCGACTGCTGGGTTTTCTTCGAGAAAATAAGACATTTTCTCAGACACAAGCGTCTCTGCCGCTGATCGTGCCTCTGGGGTGCCAAGCTTGCTTTTCGTTTGACCTTCGAATTGCAGCTTCGATTCAGGCACACGAATGGATAAAATGGCCGTCAGCCCTTCGCGAATGTCTGCACCGTCTAAATTTTTATCCTTTTCCTTCAATAATTTAAGCTTTCGCGCATGTTCATTGATGGCGCGTGTCATCGCCGATTTTGTACCAAGCTCATGCGTGCCGCCATCTTTTGTCCGAACATTATTCACAAAGGATAAAACGTTCTCTGTATAAGCATCATGAAACTGAAACGATAAGGACAATTCAATTTCATTGACCACCCCTTCAAATGATACAACTGGATGCAGCGCTTCTTTCCCTTCATTTAAATATTGCACAAACGCTTCTAAGCCCGTTTCATACTGATACGTTTCTTCATATGTTTTACCGACCCGTTCATCTCGTAACGTAATAATGACGCCTTTTAATAAAAAAGCAGCCTCCCTTAAACGTTCCGATAAAGTTTCTATGTTAAAATGAGCGCCTTTAAACATCGCAGTGTCAGGTTTAAAATGGACCGTCGTCCCCGTTTGTCGCGTCGGTCCTTTTTTCTCCAGCGTTGTCACTGGTTTTCCACCTGATTCAAATCGCTGCACATATCGGTGGCCATCACGCTTAATTTCGACTTCTAGCCATTCCGAAAGTGCGTTCACAACAGATGCCCCGACCCCATGAAGACCGCCACTCGTTGCATACCCACCTTGACCAAACTTTCCACCAGCATGCAAAACAGTAAAAATGACTTCTGGTGTTGGTTTGCCAAGTCGATGCATCCCAACAGGCACCCCGCGCCCTTCGTCTTGAACAGACACACTTTCATCTTTATGAATGGTCACTTTAATGGTCGATCCGTAGCCCCCAAGCGCTTCATCCACCGCATTATCCACAATTTCGTAAACAAGATGATGCAAGCCGCGTGCATCGGTAGAACCTATGTACATACCCGGTCGTTTTCTGACGGCTTCCAGGCCTTCTAACACTTGAATCGCGTCTTCATTATACGCGATATTCGTTTTTGTCATCTTCATACCTCCTCTACTCTTTCATAGTGTAACATACTTTGAACGATTAAAAGTCTGTAAAACGCAAGACAGAAAGGAAGACTTCCTACGGTGAGAAAGCCTTCAACTGCTCATTTAAATTTTGCATGCTCCACTTTGATGCAGCGATCCATAATGACTTCAACGCCGTTTTCTTGCAAATAACGATACGCTTCTTCATTTGCGACGCCAAGTTGTGCCCAAAATGTGTCAATGCCCGCTTCGACCGTTTCTTTGGCAATCTCAGGCAAAAACTCGCTTCTTCGAAAAACATTTACCATGTCAACTGGCACATCAATCGCTGTTAAAGACGGGTACGCACGCGCCCCTAGCACTTCGCCTACTTTCGGGTTGACAGGAATGATCGTATAACCGTTTTTTTGCATCGCTTCTGAAACCATATAAGATGTACGTTCAGGATTATCGGAAAGACCGACAACCGCAATTCGTTTTTTCGTCGCTAAAATCTCTTTGATTCGTGTATCTGACGGATTTTGTATCATGATACGTGCCCCTCTCTACCATCTTTTTCTTGTGTTTCAGTGTAGCGAATACACGTAGGCACTGTCAAGAAGGAGATATGAACACAAAACTGACGACAAAAAAAGGTGGTTTTAAAGTCAAATGTCAACTTTAAAACCACCTTTACTTCAATTTTATTCATAACATTAAAATTATTCATTCATTAATTTGTCTGTTTTTCACAACCTTATTGCATATAGTATGGTCCCACATCAGCACCTGTTTTTAAAGACAGCAACTCAGATACCGTCACAAACTCATAGTCCTCCTCTTTTAACTTTGTAAGTAACCGAGGCAATGCATTTGCTGTTGACTCATGAATATCATGCATGAGGACAATTGAGCCATCATGGATTTGTTTCATTACTTCTTTTTTCACCGTTTCTGCATTGCTTTTCCAATCAAATGAATCGACAGACCAAAGTATCGCTGGCATTTCCATATCTTGAAAAAGATTCAGGACATCTTCATTATGTGCACCATATGGGGGGCGTATCGTTTTTGGCTCTTTTCCCGTTGCCTCTTTTATAGAGGTATTTGTCTGTTCAATCTCTTGTCTGGCGTCCGCAAGTGACATTTTTGTCATATTTGGATGATTGACTGTATGATTTCCTACCTCATGTCCATCTTCAGTCACTGCTTTTGCTAGGTCAGGATGTTGTGAAACTTGGGATCCAACCATATAAAATGTTGCTGGTACCTCATGATCTTTTAATGTTTCCAAGACAGACGGTGTCACTGTTGGATGTGGTCCGTCATCAAATGTCAGTGCGACATATTTGCCGTTCGGATCTAGTTCGTCTCTTATCTCTAAGTCCTCTCCCTCTCCTTCTTTCATCACCTCTGTTGCATTCTCTGAAAGAAAGTTACAGGCGGAAACCGTCGCCATGACTATAACGATGATGAACATCATTAGTAATTTTTTTTGCAATTTAATCCCCCTCTGTATTTCTTGTAAAAACCATTGCACAAACATAAGTGTATTGTATGCATAATACATAATCTATTGTATCATGCATTTAATACATTTCAAGAGAAAAATTGTATAAAAATGTCTAAAGTTATGGTTTGTAACATCCTCCCCCATCCATAGTGTGCACACTATATACTACCTTGCATAATATAGAACTATGCGTTATAATAATCCATAGCAAGGTATCATACAATAAACAGTAGTTACCTTCCGTATGAAAGGAGTGTTTTAAACCGTGAATGTACAATTCAAAAAAGGCGTGCTAGAACTATGCGTCCTCGTTTTATTAAACAAACAAGATCATTACGGATACGAACTTGTGCAAAAGATCTCTGCTCAAATTCACATTTCGGAAGGGTCTGTGTATCCATTATTAAGACGACTCACAAAGGACGGTTACTTTACAACGTACTTGAAAGAGTCATCAGAAGGACCTTCCCGTAAATACTATGCACTAACCGATAGCGGGAAAGACCAGTTGCATAAACTCCTATGTGAATGGGAAGCATTCACGACGGGTGTGAATCAATTACTCATGAATGAAGGTGATCAAATTGACTAAGAAGGAATTTCTCCAACAACTAAATATCTCTTTAAAACGACTGCCTGCAGACGAACGTGAAGACATGTTACAAGACTTTGAAGAACATTTTGCGATTGGCTTAGCCGAAGGAAAAAAAGAAGCGGAAATTGCAGCAGCACTCGGCTCACCAAGACAAATCGCCAAAGACGCAGTGGCCTCTTATCATTTACAACAAGCAGGAACAAAAGCGACACCAGGAAACGTGTTTCGTGCGATGTGGGCAATTATTGGTTTAGGCTTTTTTAACCTTGTCATCGTCCTTGGTCCTTTTATTGGCCTAGTCTCGATGATATTCGCAGGTTGGGTTGTTGCTGCATCGTTTATTGCTTCACCGTTCCTTTGGCTCATACAAACCATCCTTTATGCATCTTCTTTTACGATGTTTGAACTGTTCGTTTCCATTGGCCTTTGTGGGCTCGGCATCTTTATCGCACTTGGCATGTTTTATGTAACACGAATATTGAGCAAGTGGTTCGTTCGTTACTTAAAATTTAATGCACGGCTTGTAAAAGGAGGGCTTATCCATGACAATCATTAAAAAGCTAACACTTATCGCTAGTCTTCTGCTCGTTATCGGGCTTATCGGCGGTGTAGTCACTCTTAGCAAAGTCAACAATGCTTGGACAACAGAAGAAACCGTTATTGATGATACATCTTTTCACGCAATTGATCTGACAACGGACAACGCCAAAATTGATGTCCTGCCGACCACAGAGGAGCAAGCGAAGATTGTGATATCAGGTAACGAGCAAAACTATACGCTTTCCTCTCAAGTCCGTCATGACATTTTAGAAATGAAAGTAACCGATCAAAACCGCAAGTGGTTCAACTTATTTCCGACTTCTTATGCCATCACCATCTATTTGCCCGAAAAGCAATATGAATCAATAAAAGTCAACAGCAACAATGGCACCGTTCATGTTCAAGACCTCGATGCCAACATTTTTAGCGCGCAAACAAAAAACGGAGATGTTGTCGTCACAAACATGAAGAGCGCGTCGATTGCCGCTACATCTACAAACGAGGACATTCTCATAGAAAACATTCATGATGCGACCGAAAACATTACAGGCAAAACAACGAATGGAGACATTCTTCTGACAGCGAGTCATGTAGATCGCAACGTTGATCTCTCCACCGTCAATGGGGATATTACTGTAACGGTAGATACAGAACCAACCAGTGCAAACATCACCACTTCTGTCACACATGGGGACGTGACACTTTTTAATCTTGATACGTCAGCAAGAATATTTGGTGGTGGAGAACACACGATTCAACTAGACACCGTCAATGGTGACATTATGGTAGGAAAATAGTCCCCACCTCCAACAAAAAAAGAGATGACTGCATATCCCTCCCTGTGCAGTCATCTTTTTTGTGGTTTCTATATTTTGGAAAGGTTTTTTGCTTGAACTGTATTATGAGCATGATACAATAGGGATCTCTACAATATACGTATTGTAGAAAAAGAGATTCATATCCGAGGGGGAACCAAAAAGATGAGGAAGAAAAAATTATTCATCGTACTAACAATCATGATCACCTTGTTTGCAACAAGTGCGTGGGCCCTGAAGCTTTTTGCAGGCGATACGACGGCGAGTAATATGATAGACAATATCACTCACTCAACTAAGCCCGATTCAGATGAAAAATATATCGCACTAACATTTGATGACGGTCCGCATCCACAATTGACATCATCCATCCTTGACACATTAGCTGAATTTAATATTCCAGCGACATTTTATATGCTCGGAGATAACGTGTCAAAACACCCTGACCTAGCGAAAGCCGTTGCTGATGCTGGACATGAAGTCGGCAATCATTCCGCAAGCCACACAAATATGACCAAAATAGAACTGAAAGAAACGAAAAAAGAGATTGAACAAACAAATGATGCGATTATAGAAGCCACAGGAAAACAACCTGAAACGATTCGTCCACCTTATGGTGCATATAACGACGCGATGTTAAATGTCTTTCAAGATATGAACATGCCCTCAATCCTATGGTCTGTCGATTCGTATGATTGGAAAGGTGATGCTAAAACTGTGAAAAAAGAAGTGTTAAAACAAGTCCATGACGGCGCCATTGTTCTCATGCATGACATTCAATCGGCAACCGCGGAAGCGTTGCCTGACTTGCTCGTAGCATTGAAAGAAAAAGGATATAAATTTGTGACGGTATCTGAGCTGCTCTCTTTAGAAACAGGTGCTGATGTGGGACCATATTATATGAAGAAATCATAAGTAAAAATAACTGCAAATATGTAATATTTCATTTTTTATGGGCGATTGTCTTCTTATTTGAAAAAATATATAAAGATGATGAGAAATTACGGGAACTTTTAAAGGAGAGAAATGACTACGCACAGTCATTTCTCTCCTTGTTTTATTACCAACCAATTGTATCATTGCAAGGCTCTACCTACATATCAGGAGAATAAACCCTCCCTTCCTCAAGGGGCGGCGAATAAATATGGAACGTCGTCACCGGTGACATCGTCACATTTTGCATCATATGAATCATGTCGTTGTGCACGGGAACCATCTCTCCTTGCCTAAAATCTTCTGTCCGATCATACATCAGGGATGCATCGCAACAATCAGAGCGGTACAACACATTTTGCAACTGCCCTTCAACAATATAAACACACCCACTCGATCGTCCATGATCATGAACAGGCGTCTTTGTTAACGGGGGAAAATGCAGGACGAGCACTTCTAGCTCATCCGTCTTGTAAATGACATTTCTACCATATTCCATTTCATCTGGACTTTTCCTATAATGCGCGATCTTTTCGACTGACAAATCGAGTGTCTTTATAATACGAATGAGATCTTGGTGAGACGACACTTGTAAAGATTGAAGCGTTTGCAAAAGAGCCATCATCAAACATCCTTTCATGAATCGATAATTGGAAAGACGTGTTTGCTTGCCGACAGTTGCACTTCCTCTAACTTTACACGCTCATGCTTTCCAGCAATATCTTCTAGTGTAAACGCTCTTTCATTCACCGTCAATGAAAACGCTTCCAAATTATGAACTGGACCCTCAAACAGCTTCTGAAATGACGTTCGATACCTGTAAACCACTGCTTGCAAATAAATTCATCACAATATAAAAAACTGATGAACCCATGAAAGGCTCATCAGACACTATGTTAAAGTGCTTCTTTTATCACTTTCTTACAGTACATCACTGCTAAAATCGCAAATACTGAATAAAGGATGGCGTAAATACCCATGACAACAATCATTGGTGTCCATAGCTCTGTCCCAAAAAAGAACCATCCAGATTTCACCGCAAAATAGCTATGGCTTAGTCCTAAAAGTAAAGGAATACCGAAACAAAACGCTTGCTTCACTTTAATCCCTTTAAGCAAATCACCTTGCGTAAATCCTAGTTTGCGTAAAATCGTGTAACTTCCTTTTTCATCCTCACTTTCATCCATTTGTTTAAAGTAAAGGATACAGCCTGATGTCATGAGGAAGGTGAGACCGAGGAAACCAACGACAAACAATATAAGCCCAGATGATTGTTTTCTCATCTTCTCTACTTCCACTTGGACGTCAGGAGGATAAGTGTCAGCATCACTTTCACTCATAAAAGGCATCTCATGGAGTAAAACGGTTGCTTCTTCTAACTGTTTTTCATCTTTTATATCAATCCCTACATAAGTGGACGATTCAGACTGTAATTCAGGATCAATGTCGTGCATTAATTTCTCAAATATCGTATCGTCGACAATGACCGTCGGACTATTTCTTGTGAAATAAGCAGAAATGATATACTCTTTTCGCAACCCGGTATAATTTAAAGCAAACGTCTCTTCTTTTCCGTGCAATTTAATTGAACCTTTGTCTTGAAGTGGTAGCGTCAACTGAACCATGTCATCATAACCTGTCAAGATCGCTTCTTCTGCACCTATGTCCATATCATCTATCACTGCATCACTGACCACGGACAAAAATTGGGTGTCTGAAACGTCTCCCAAACTTGGGGCAGACCCATCGAGAATATCGGCTACATTCACTTCTAACCGAACAATATCATAGTTTACATCATCATAGCCAATCGCATGAGCGTTTAATGTCTCTTTAAATTTGTCTGCATCCGCCACGTCCACAAACGAAAAATCATTCGGGACAAATTTCTGAGCATCTTTTTCTGCTGAATAATAAGAGATATAGCTTAGCGACAGCAACCCGATGGCAAGGCCTGAAATCGTCGTAATAATTGTGAGCATGAGTGCATTTGACTTCATCCGGAACATAATAGATGATAAGGACATCACGTCCTGAATTCCTAGATGACCATTTTTCTTTTTACGAACGAGGTTAAAAAGAAACGTCACAGACCCTTTATAAAACAAGTATGTTCCAGTAATAACCGATCCAAGAATGAAGAGCATCACGAGAAATAATAGACTCGACAACGTATCTTCAAACATGACTGATGACACAGCGTATCCAACAAGAATGAATATGATTCCTAGAATACCGATGACGATTTCTAGCCACGAAACTCTTTTCACGCGCGCTTCTGATGATGAAATGACGCGAAAGAGCGACAAAATCGTTTGCCGTTTCACAAAGAAATAATTTACAAACAATACGAGCACATAAATGAATGAAAAGACAATGATCGTCTGAGTAAGCGCTGAAAATGAGAATGAAAGTGTGGCAACGGCGTCGATCGCGGTCACTTTAAACAAAATCATCATCATCAGTTTAGAAACTGCAAAGCCGAGGAAGACACCAATTGCCAGTGATCCGAAATAAAGCATACAGTTTTCCGCGCTCAATATCCGGAACACTTTCCCCTTCGTCATCCCAACTAACTGGAATAAACCAATTTCTTTACTACGTCGTTTAATAAAAATGTTATTGGCATACAGCAGAAACGTTGCAACAATAATTACGAGCAATACAGAGGCAGCTTTCATTCCAGCTGAACCTTTCGCCCCTTCTTGAAGTGATTCCATCGCCGGGTCATATTGTAATGTCACAAAAGAGAAATAAAGCGCAACACTAAACATGAGGGTAAAAACGTACAAATAATAGTTCTTCAAGTTTTTCTTAAAGTTTTGTATGATTAGCTCGTTAACGGTCATGAGACACCCCGCCTAACACCGCTTGCGTCTTCATAATATCTTTGAAAAACGTTTGTCTTGTTTCCTCTCCCTTATGAAGCTGTGTGTATATTTGCCCGTCCTGGATAAAGACGATGCGACTGCAATAGCTAGCAGCAACTGGATCGTGTGTCACCATGACGATGGTTGATGCCAATTTCTCATTTAGTTGCTCTAGTTTCCCTAATAAGTCTGAAGCAGATTTTGAATCGAGCGCGCCTGTAGGCTCATCGGCAAAAATAATGCTTGGCTCATGGATGAACGCGCGTGCAGCCGAGGAGCGCTGCTTTTGTCCACCGGAAATTTCGTTTGGGTATTTGTCTTTGATGTCATAAATGCCAAGCTCCTTTGCCACTTGTTCAAACCTTTCCGCGGCAACTTTTCTTGGTAACTTTGTAATGGACAGCGGAAGCAGAATATTCTCTTTCACTGTTAATGTATCAAGCAAGTTATAGTCTTGAAAGATAAATCCTAGATGTTTTTTCCGGAAAGTTGCTAATTCCTTTTCTTTCAGCTCCGTCATTTCCTGGCCTTCAATTTTAATTGAACCACTGCTGAGTGTGTCAATGGAGGACAACACGTTTAATAATGTCGTCTTTCCTGAGCCAGACGCCCCCATAATACTGACGAATTCGCCCTTTTCCACTCGAATGTCAATACCTTTCAATACGTCTTGCTTGTTTAATTTTGTTCCATAACTTTTGAGAATGTTCGTTGCTTCTAATATTGCCATGTTGTTTCACTCCTTTTATTAACTTACCTTTATGATAAAGTGATTTCTCTCCCTTTTCCTGCGAATCAACGAACAAACAGACAAAAACATGTGACATTGTTGTCACATGCCGAGCATACGGACAAATTCGTTCTCTTTTGGAAAGGTTAATGTCACAGTCGTGCCTTGATCGACTTGTGACGTCACATCCATGTGAATCAACAATGGTTTTGCGACACGCTCAGCTAAATATAGCCCCATTCCTGTCGCCGCATGCTCTTGGTGATTTTTTGTCGAAGTAAAACCTTTCTCAAAAATACGTGGGAGGTCTTTTGCATCAATCCCTCTGCCACAATCTATGATTTGAATGACCACCTTCTCAGCCACGATGTCACTTTTAATCATAATATCAGCACCATCACTATACTTGACTGCATTAGACAACAGCTGCCTTAAAATAAATGATAACCACTTTGCGTCCGTTACAACGTTTTTTACATGCAACTGTAAGTCAAAACCAACCTGCTTTTGAATACACCAAGACTGCAATGTTTTAATCTCTTGGTAAAGCACATCTTCTACATCGACTGACTCTACGTAAAGGTCGTTTTCAATAAAAGGAATCCGCTTTTGGTGTAGCTGTTGATCCAATAACAAGTGGATACGTAGCCATTCATAGGTAAGCTGACTTTTGATGGTTTCGTCTTCAACGCGGTCAATGATTAAGTGCATTGCAGTTAAAGGTGTTTTCATCTCATGTATCCACGCCAGAAGATCATCTTTTTCTTGTGTCAACAGTTCTCGATGATGACGCGCTTCGTCTTGGAGCAGGCCGGTTTGTTTGACAATCGTCTCTTCAATCACTTTTTCAAATGGACTCTCCGCCGCAGCAAGATTTGTCACATCTAACCCTTTGTCCCATTCCGCTATTTCCCGATAAAAATGCGTTTCTTTTTTGTAGCGTATCACTAAAAAAATGAGGAAAATGACTGTTGCTAAAAAAACACTATAGAAAATGGGTGCCAATGGAATGGCTTGATCTAAATAAGCAATAAAAACCGTGAAAAACTGCAAAAAGAAGATGGTGAGAATCCAACTACGCCGTTCTTTTAAATAGGTTTTAATCACCGCTAGTTCCTTCTTCCTTCGCCATATACCCTTGACCTACCTTCGTCTCAATGTATGACCCTAAATTAAGCTCGTCCAACCGTTTCCTTAGACGATTGACATTGACCGTCAATGTATTATCGCTAATAAAACGCTCGTCCTCCCATAAACTTTTAATCAATTGTTCACGGGAGACAATTTTATTTTTCCGTTCGATCAACCGTTTTAATATAAAAAATTCGTTTTTAGACAACGCAATCATGCCGTGCTCATTACTGACCGTGTTATTCTCGTAATCAATGGTTGCACCGCACCACGTTTTTAATTGCGTTTGTTCAGTGCTGTAATTATAGACACGGCGAAGGATTGCTTGAATCTTAGCAATGAGGACATCAAAATAAAACGGTTTCTGGACAAAATCGTCCGCCCCAAGTTGCATCGACATAACCATGTCTGTCGGATGGTCACGAGAAGAGAGAAAAATAATTGGTACATTTGAGTGTTGACGAATCATGCGGCACCAATGGAATCCATCAAACTTCGGCAACTGAATATCAATAATGACTAAGTCTGGTCGAATCGCTGTATACTCCTCGATCACTTTTTCAAAATCGGTTACGCCATATACTTCATAAGACCATTGCAAAAGGCGTTCTTTTATTTCACTAAACAACGTTGCGTCGTCTTCAACTAGAAAAATTTTAAACATTTGCTTTCCCCTACCCTTTACGTTCCACAAAATGTTCGATACGGTGGTGCGGTAGCCAGCGGTGGTGCGGTATATACAGTTTTTTCACACGTGTGCGCAAAAGGCGTATCAAGCGCGGCTAGTAACTGCGTCATCACTTGCGTATCGTCCTCTTCAACCGCTGCTTTGAGCGCGGCTTCAACTTGGTGATTACGCGGAATGACCGCGGGGTTGCTTTGCTTCATTAAGCGTTCAATGTCAGCGGCAGACGCTTGTTCTCTCTCTAACCGTGTTTGCCAACGCGCGTACCATTCTTTGAATGCCGGCTGGTTATCCAAGTTTGCTTCGTTTACGTCGTCTAATGTTAAAGCACGAAATGTATTTGTAAAGTCGGCTTCATGTTTTTGCATAAGCGTAAGCAACTCGTTGATCAGTGCCCGATCTTCTTTTTCTTCACGTAATAAACCAAGCTTCGCCCTCATTCCAGTGAGCCACTGCGCTTCAAACGCTTCGGCATAACGGGAAATCTCAGCTTCAGCGCGCTTGACTGCTTCATCCTGATCTTCATGTAACAATGGCAACAGCGCCTCCGCAAAACGAGCAAGGTTCCACGCGCCAATTTGCGGTTGATTCCCATATGCATAACGCCCATGCACATCAATCGAACTAAACACCGTTGCTGAGTCATACGTGTCCATGAACGCGCACGGTCCATAGTCAATGGTCTCGCCACTAATTGTCATGTTATCAGTGTTCATGACACCATGAATAAAGCCTACGAGCTGCCATTTCGCAATGAGCGCTGCTTGGCGCTTGCACACCGCTTGTAATAAAGCGAGATAGCGTTGTTCATCCGCTGCTTCAATTTCAGGAAAATGCCGCGTCAATGCGTAATCTGCAAGTGTGCGTAAGTCGTCGATTGTGCCAACTTGTGCGACAAACTGAAACGTCCCGACCCGTAAATGACTTTGCGCCACCCGGGTGAGCACCGCCCCTGGTAACATCGCTTCCCGCACGACATCCTCACCCGTTGTCACGACAGCTAAACTCCGCGTCGTCGGAATGCCAAGCGCGTGCATCGCCTCACTAATAATATATTCGCGTAACATCGGCCCAAGCGTTGCCCGTCCATCTCCTCTGCGAGAATAAGGCGTTCGCCCTGCTCCTTTCAGTTGAACATCCACCCGTTCTCCTGCCGACGTCATTTGCTCACCAAGTAAGATTGCGCGCCCATCACCTAGCATCGTCAAATGGCCAAATTGATGCCCGGCGTACGCTTGTGCAAGTGGCGCCGCACCTTGCGGAAGCGTATTGCCCGCAAAAATTTCGGCACCAGCCTGATGCTGTAAGGCTTCCTTGTTCAATCCAAGTGATGTCGCCAACGATTCATTGAACGCGACAAGTTTTGGCGCCTTTACAGGGGTCGGATCAACTTTTTCAAACAACAAATGTGGTAATCGTGCATAACTATTATCAAAATTCCAGCCTGCTTCCGTCATCTTCCTGCTTTCTGTCATATCAGTCTCCTTTTTCTGAGAAAATCCGTTTTCATGTATCGTTAGTATACCACTTGCACCCCACAAAATAACAGAAAACAGCCAAGAAGGATCTTATCCTGCTTGGCTCTCTTCAACTAGTATAGACTTGACGCACTTCACACACTGCATGTATACTTAAATTACATATAGCGTATGATGATAAAGACCGCAGGTGCTCGTAACACACCCACGGTCGCGAGTAACTGGATTCCCTTTAAGAGGGACAGCCAATGTAAGCAGATGCAAACCACCCTACCAAGCATGGCAGCGCTTAAGGGTGGTTATTTGTCTTTTGACAAATGGATGATCGATACAATCAAACCCGTGAATGCGATGAGTAGCATTAGCGCTTGAAATGTCGTCATCATGCAACACCTCCCTTCTACAGGAAGTGCTGTCCACCCTTAAAAATCCAATTACTGCATGACAATCATAACACACTGAAACATTTTTTGACAATACATAACAAGCAACCGCTTTCTCTCCTCTGTCACTTTCCTACACCGACTATGTAGACAAAAAGTCCGCAATCACTCGCAAAGATTCATCTTCATGCACCATCACTTGAAAATGCTCGTCTACATCCGCACGCGCAACAATACATACGCCCTTTTCTTGCAGGGCACGAATTGTCAATCCTTGCTCTAAGATGCTCCATTCTTCTCGTTTCACGTGTATAAGACCTTTTACTTCACTTGAAGGTGTGATACCCTCCAAGTCAGCGTCGGCTAAATAAAGCACATAATGCGTATATGCCCCACATGGCAACCCTTCCCGATACGGTTTGTGTGGATACTTATTTTTTCTAAACTGCACAAGAAATGGCGCAAGCTCATCCTCGCACTGTACTTGCATGAAATTATTCGTATCTAAATCATGCAAATATGTCGTTGATGAATGTTTCAGTCGAACAGCCACACCGACTTCCTCTAAAGCCTCGCGCATCGCACATTGGACGACCGTTTCTCCGACTTCTTGCCCACCGCCAACGCCACCAATCCGGTAATAACCTGCTCGATTTGTTGTGTTGATGGTAGCGATCAGGCGGTGCTCCGAGTCTTGGAGAATCACCCCTGCACAAAATGGCTGCTCCTCTGTAAGACTTGCGACATTGATTGTTTTCATTGCTCGCCCCCTATCAATACTTACTTAAAATTCCTCCCGCAAAATCGCATAGAAATATTCATCCCACCAGCCGCCTTCATGGGGAATACATTTCTTAAAAAACCCTTCCCGGCGCATTCCGATTTTTTCCATTATTTTATATGAAGGGTGATTTTCTGGTTGACAAGTTGCAATAATGCGGTGAGCTTTTAAATAGGTAAATACATAGTTAACAAATGCTTGTGCTGCTTCGGTCGCAAAACCTTGTCCGTAAAATTCCGGATGAAAAACCCAACCGATTTCATAGGTGTGTTCCCCGAAACATTTGAAAAAATCGATATGACCAATTAAACGTGGCTGTCCTTTTAAAAACACCGCAAATTTTGTTGCTTGTTTGGGGCAACTTTGCTTTTCAACAAATTCTTTCGCCATTTCTTTTGTGAAAACCCCTTCTGGAATGTATGTCATGACTTCAGACAAAGAGGTGTACTCGTATAATTGCACTGAATCATTGTAAGTAAAATTACGTATGGACAATCTATCTGTTTGTAAATTTATTTTCATCCGTTTTTCTTCCCCAATCTACGCGTCTCGAAGATCCCTTACATAAACGTCCAGCACCGTCACCTTGCCGTTTTCCTCTTCTCTTACCTCGCGTTCATAAACAAAGTTCAACTTTTGTAACACTTTGATTGAATTGATATTTTCTCGTTCTACTTTTGCTTCCACCCGTTTGACGTGCAAATGATCACGGGCATCGGTCATTAGTGCATCAATTGCCTCAGGTGCATACCCGTGTCCCCAATGTTCTTTTGCGAATTCATAACCAATTTCCACTTTCCCCTGCGCCACGTCGATCTCGTTGTACCCACAAGAACCAATCACTTCCTTTGTTGGGGCTTTCCATACCGTATAGCGCAAAGCTCGTTTTTGCTCCGACAAGCTCCTTAAAAAAGCAATCATTTCTTCGGCTTGAGACACATCAGCAAATGCATCCACATTCATAAATTTGGTCACATCTGGATCTGACCAAATTTCAAATAACGCCGGCGCATCTTCAAGTTGCATTTCTCTTAACTGTAATCGTTTTGTTTGGATATCTTGGTTCAATGGTCATACCTCCTCAAGCGCTTTCATTGCAATCATATCATAATACAACACCGAAACAAGCCCCCTTAACTTCCCTTTATTTTCATCACAAAAAAACCACCGACAATCATGGCCATCCCGACCGCTGTTCGCCAATTTGGGACTTCCTTTAAAAAGATCCATCCTAATAACACGCACACGGAAATTTCAATCGCTTTGGATAATGTTAAAGACAAAGTCAGTTGCTGCAACACATCATACGCTTTCTTTACGCCAAAGCCAATCATTAAGTTCGCCGCTAACATGAGCGGAACAAGTTTTACTTGGTACCATAATGTTGTTAGGAAAACCGGCTCGATATGCTTTGCTTGATAGGCAAAAATAGCATTGATGATGAAAAGCCCTCCAAACAATAACCCGATTGCAGCAAACATCATTGCTCTATCCCCCTCATATCTGTCTCACTGTTATTTTTCCATCAGGAAACTTTTTTATCCTAGGGCAAAAAAATGTGTACCCTTTGCGATATGAAAGGACTTACGGTATGATAAAGAAAATCATTGGCGAGGAGCGTTGTGATGAAGTTTCGCGCACTTACCCTTTTACTGTTAGGCAGCCTCATCGTTACAAGTTGCAACACGGATCATAAACAGTCCACACAACCTGAAGAGACTAAAGAAGTGAAGCATACAACGACTACAGGAAAAATAGAACACTTATTTTTACGCGCAGAAGATATTGACCTCACGCCTTTTAACGATGAACCAAGCGAATGGGGTGAAACCGTCACAGGTGTGAAAACCAAGCTTGCCACTACAGACCAAGTCATTGCGCTGACATTTGATGCATGTGGCGGGGAGTACGGGAGCGATGTAGACGAAGTACTCCTTGATTTTTTACTGGACGAACAAATCCCAGCTACTTTATTTGTGAATGAACGATGGATCGACCACAATTATGAACGTTTTTTGGCGCTTGCTGCGGACCCACTGTTTCAAATCGAAAACCACGGCACCGCCCACAAACCGCTATCTGTCACAGGACAATCAGAATGGGGTATCACCGGGACGGCTTCTATTACGGAAGCTTTTTTCGAAGTAGCACAAAACCATAATCGGATTGTATCAGAAACCGGTCGTGCGCCAACCGCCTTTCGCTCAGGTACCGCTTATTATGATGACGTTTCTGTGAAGATGGTGACTTCACTCGGATTAAACGTCGTCAACTACAATGTGCTCGGTGACGCTGGTGCCACTTATTCGGCAGCGCAAGTCCAAGAGGCATTGCGCGATGCTACACCCGGTTCCATTGCGCTTCTTCACATGAACCAACCAAAAAGCGGTACGGCCGAGGGCGTAAAAGCCGCTGTTTCGTTATTGAAAGAACGCGGATTTTCTTTCGTCTTATTAGCAGACTACCCGTTGGAATGAAATACAGCTGTACATCCAGACGGGCGTCTTTATTTACTCACACAAAATGAATGATGACTCATTCATATCATGCTCACTTTTTCAATCGGAGGTGCTCACGTTGTTTTTACATAAAAAGATGGTTCAAGGTCAAATTGGCGATGTACAATACGCTAACGGCATCATTCAGTTCCAAGCAGTCAAGCTCAACGTCCATGCTTTCGTCATAGACGGAATTGCGATTGATACAGGTGCTCACTCACTCGTTAAGCAGTTCCTACAGTTTTTCTCCACACAATCAGTGAACGCCGTTTATTGTACACATGTGCACGAAGACCATACCGGTTGTGCCGCAGCGCTGCAAAAGCAATATGACCTGCCCATTTATTTAGACGGTTTGTCGGTTGGTGAAGCGCGTAAAAAAGGGAAATATCCTTTATACCGACAACTTTTCTGGGGCAGAAGAAAAGCTTTCATTGCTAGCCCACTACCTGAAACATTTCAATCACGCACATTCGAGTGGAGGAGTATCTTCACACCCGGCCATGCGGCTGACCATACTGCATTTTTAAATACATCAACGGGGCAACTCTTTTCCGGTGACTTGTTTATTCAAGCACGCACAAAAGTCATCATGGACACAGAATCCATCCCGCAAATTATTCGCTCACTAGAACATGTCCTAAGTTATGATTTTGAAGAAGTATTTTGTAGTCACGCAGGACATCTCCCGAATGGGAAAGAACAACTACGTGCTAAGCGAGATTATTTGTGTAGTTTGACAGAAGAAGTGACGGATTTACATGAAAAAGGGCTAACAAACAAAGAAATCGAGCACAAACTGTTCCCCCGCGTATACCCGATTACACGTTTCTCTTCCGGTCAATGGCATACAAAGCATATTATTACGTCGATTTTAGGGGAGAAATAACAGCGTGAACACCGGCAGCACTCGGTGTTCACGCTCCTTTTCATTCGTGTATCCATTCAATCCCAATCACAACAAATGTCTCTTTTGTCTCTCGTAATGCGTTTATTCCTTCATCTGTATACCAACCTGAGTGTATGCCTTCGTATGAAGACCACAAAAACAATGGGGATTTTTCCGCATCCGGATCCAGCCCTCCCGCAGTTGCATAAGTGACAAATATCTCGTTACTGTAAGGAAGTGTTTCAAGAGATTCAAAGCCAGCTGTGCCATCATTATCTACTGTATGCGTAAAAAAAGAAAAAGAAAGATCTTCGCCCGCAGGTACTTTCGCAAATTTATACGCAAAATGGCGCTCTGTTGCCGGATCCACACTTTCATATAAACTTCTTGATTCATTTTCGTTTAATTCACCATTCTCGTATATATCGAGATACACATTTATGCCCTTCACTGTTTCTTTCAAATGAGCTGTCTTAAAAGCAACTGCGCCATCTAAACCGATCATCAACAAACGTTGTTCTTTCTCACTCCAGTTAATCGGCTCAAGCACTGACTTGCTTTGTAAACACCCACTAACGAACAAAAGACTTGCGACAAACATTGAATATACTGCGATCCGTTTCATAATAAACCCCTTTAATATTCAGTTTTGCATGTATTTTACCATAGTAGACCTATAAGAGTATAAAAGTAAGAGGGTTTTTAGGTGACCGAAGTGCTAGGGGAGGAAAATAAAACGCTTCTTCCGACGCAGCGCTAAACCTCGATGTACTCGAGTAAATACAACTTTGCAGCAGACCGGTAGCTTATCAAACCACGATCTACTGCAAGTTGTATTTCACTTAGCTCGTAAAAGCAGCTGCACCTGTTTGGAAGCCCGATTGACCAATGGACTGTCCACCATCAATTGTAATACATGTGCCATTAATATAAGATCCTTGCTCGGACATTAAGTAAGAGGTTAAGTTAGCGACTTCCTCACCTTTTCCAAAACGGTGCATTGGGATGCTCTTTAACGCCATTTTGTGTGCTTTCTCGCTTTGGATAAGTTTTTCTACGCCACCCGTCTCTTCAATTGGACCGGGTGCAATGGCGTTAAAACGAATACCATAGCGACTGCCCCATTCGACCGCAAGCGTTTTTGTCATTGCAAGCACGCCTGCTTTTGCACTAGCAGAGTGGACAACACCAGGTCCGCCTGTCCATGCATACGTCGCGACAATGTTGACGATAGAGCCTGGTTGTTTTGTTTCAATCCAATGTTGTCCAACCGCTTGTGTCATGTGCCATGTACCGTTCAAGACGATGTCAACAACTGCATTCCAACCATTCAGACTCAAATCCTCAGCTGGACAGAGGAAGTTGCCCGCTGCATTATTGACGACACCTGTAATGCCACCAAATTTACTCACGACGTCGGCAATCATGTTTTTAACACCTTCGTCATCACGTACATCGACAGAATATGTCGCAATTTGCCCCTCGAATGTTTCTAATTCCTGCTTTGTTTTTAATAATTTTTCCTCGTCTCGCGCACAAACAACAACGTAAGCGCCTTCATTCGCAAATTGCTTCACCATTGATTTCCCCATACCACTGCTGCCACCAGTAACAATTATAACTTTTTTATCCATGATATATATCCACCCTTCTCCAATGTTTCCTCTCGCATATGACTCCTCCTCCCCATTATGCATAATTTTTGCCATAAATGAAAGGGGTTTCATTTATTTTGTTTAGAAAACTTTTTTCTGGTCACTTTTTTGTACTTACTACATTGAAACGATGTGACTATTAGAAACTTTTCTTGGGATTTTTTATGCATATTTACTACATGACTGGTCAAACTACCTGTGAGCGCTAGAGAGATTAGCCCTGAAATTCACCTTAAGAATAATGAGAAGGAGCGATCGTCACATGGTGTCGTTTTTTATTCACGCCTTCGTTTCTATCTTTGCAATTATGAATCCAATTGGGAACATTCCTGTTTTTCTTGGCTTAGCAGGAGATCAGACTAATATGGAACGACGGAAAACGGTTCTGAAAGCGGTCCTCGTTGCTTTTGTCATTTTGACTATTTTTTTGTTGCTTGGACAATTCGTTTTTAAACTATTTGGTATTACAATTGATGCGCTAAGAATAGCCGGTGGCATCATCTTATTTGGCATTGGCTATCATCTCGTTTTAGCAAAGAGGACATCAAGTCACTCATTGCACGACAAGGAGCAATCTGAAGGAGAAGACAAAGGTGATATTTCCATCTCTCCACTTGGTACCCCATTGATCGCTGGACCTGGCACAATTGCAGCGGTCATGAGCTTGACATCTAGTCAGAATAACCGTTGGATGCATGTCGGTGTAACATTCTTTGCGTTTACTGCTGTCTTATTTATCACGTTTATCGTTCTCATGTTGGCCAATTGGATTCAAGGGAAAATCGGGCATACTGGACTGGCAGTCATCACACGCCTCATGGGACTCATTTTAACAGCCATTGCCATCGAAATGATTGTCCTTGGCGTTGTCGAAGCCTTCCCGATTGTACATAGACGGATGGCTGCTTAATCTCTCGCAAAAAATGGTTGCCTATTGCCTTCCTTTCATTTAGAATATATCCATCGTATGAGCGATACCTTTCATTCATACGATGGCATCCAAAACATCATTGAAAGAAGGCATGTAATGATGGGAAAGTTTCTACGGAAATCTCTTTCTAAAGAAAAGACACTTCATTTTAATCCGCCTCAAATCCTCGCACTGAGCTTTTTTGCTTTTATCGTTATTGGAACGTTCTTATTAAAACTACCGTTTGCCGCTACAACACACATCTCATGGATAGATGCTTTTTTCACCGCAACCTCTGCCATTACGGTAACGGGACTTGCTGTTGTTGATACTGGACTTGATTATACTGTATTTGGACAAGTTGTCATCATGATTTTAATCCAACTTGGCGGATTAGGGCTGATGACTTTTGCTGTATTAATCGTCATGATGTTAGGAAAAAAAGTTGGCTTACACCAGCGCCTGCTCATTCAAGAGGCAATGAATCAAACGTCACTTGGAGGATTAATCCGGCTTGTTCGGGTTTTACTCATTTTTACAATTGCAATGGAAACAATCTCAGTTCTTTTATTATCCATTCGATGGGTACCTGAATTTGGTTGGCAGGAAGGTATATACCAAAGTTTATTTCATACAATCTCTGCGTTTAACAATGCCGGGTTTTCCCTTTGGTCTGACGGACTCTCTGCTTATGTCGGTGATCCGATTGTCAATCTTGTTATTACCATTCTTTTTATTACTGGTGGGATTGGATTTACTGTTTTGGCCGATCTTTGGTATAAACGAACGTTTCACGCACTCTCTTTACATACAAAGATCATGCTCATCGGGACGTTTGCCCTCAATGTGATTGCATTCCTTGTTATTTTCATATTGGAATATACAAACCCAAATACACTTGGGCATCTGTCAAGTGTAGAAAAAGTTTGGGGCGCTTATTTTCAAGCGGTCACCCCTCGAACAGCGGGGTTCAATACATTGGACATCGCAAGTATGACAACACCATCTATTCTATTCATTTTGCTGCTCATGTTTATTGGTGCTGGTAGCGCGTCGACAGCAAGTGGCGTGAAATTAACTACTTTCTTCGTAATCATCTTAGCAGCATGGTCTTTCCTAAGAAGAAGAGCTGAGCCCGTTATTTTTTCACGAACGATTAAACTGAACACCATTTTAAGAGCATTTGCGATCATCGTCATTAGTATGATCGTTATTGTTGTCACACTGTTTATTCTCACCATTACTGAAGATGCACCGTTTATGATGATTGTCTTTGAAGTCTTCTCTGCCTTTGGCACAGTCGGTTTGTCCATGGGGCTTACAGACCAACTTTCAATTATAGGTAAGTGTGTCATCATTGTCGTCATGTTTATTGGCAGAATCGGACCACTGACAATCGCCTTTACGCTAGCAACACCTAAAAGATCTAATGTGCGTTACCCTGAAGAAGACGTTTTTACTGGGTAACCGATTGCTTTTATAAAAAGTGTTCGATCCTCTTCAAGAGAGGTCGAACACTTCAACAAGTTTACATAATAATAATATCGTTAACTCGATCACTAAAAGTATAGTGCTTTAACAACCCTAATCACCGCGGCGGGCGTGGTCCAAAGAACTGGTAATAATCGGTTTTAATGTTGCCATTATATAATTTCCGCTTTTTACTTGCTTGCTTACCATATAACGCTTCAAAACCTTCGTGTGAAGTAAGAATATACACCGACCATGTGTCGTGGTGTCGTATGGCTTCCCCCATGTCTTGATACATCTTCTCAACCGTTGCGCGTTCACCAATTCTTTCACCATACGGAGGGTTACCGACAACCACACCGTAGGAACCTTTATTGTGAAAGTCTCTCACTTGCATTTGTTTAAACTTGATCACATCGCCTAATCCTGCCTCACGTGCATTTCCCTTGGCTAATTCAACAGAGCGATGGTCGATGTCAGAACCAACGATGTCAAGCGATTGGTCGTAATTCGCTAAATCTTCAACTTCTTGTCGTGCCTCATCCCAACGATCTTTTCCGATCCAATCCCATTGTTCAGAAGCGAAATCCCGGTTAAAACCCGGTGCAATATTTTGACCAATCATCGCTGCTTCAATGGCAATCGTACCTGACCCACAAAATGGATCAGCAAAAGGACGCTCAGGATGCCATGTCGTCAATTGAATCATCGCTGCCGCAAGCGTTTCCTTTAACGGTGCTGCATTATGTAAAGCACGATAACCACGCTTATGTAGTCCTTCTCCACTCGTATCAATAGTCAATGTCGCCATGTCCTTTAATAAAGCAACCTCAATCCGATAAAGTGGCCCGTCCTCTACAAACCATTCTTTCTTATAACGTATTTTTAAACTTTCTACGACTGCTTTTTTAACAATTGCTTGACAATCAGAAACACTAAATAACGTTGACTTCACCGATCGTCCAAGCACAGGAAACTCCGCATCGGGCGGTAATAAATCTGCCCACGGAAGTGCCTTTGTCTTTTCAAATAGCTCATCAAACGTTGTTGCTTTAAATGACCCGACTTGAATTTTTACCCGATCAGCTGTGCGAAGCCATAAATTTGCACGCGGAATGGCTGATACGTCAGCCGTAAAGACAACACGTCCATTTTCCACCTTTACATCTTCAAAACCTAGATTCCGAACTTCTCGTGCAACAACTGCTTCTAATCCCATCGTTGCTGTTGCAATTAATGTGACTTTCTCCATCCCATACACCTCTCCTAACTGCCGAAACTACAGCCACTGTCCATCATTTAAATAAACGATCACAGAAAATAAAATGGCACCTACACCTATAGTAGAACTTAGCAAAATGACAGCAATACGTAATTGTGCTGACGCATAGTACAAATAAATCATCGTAATATAAGCGATCAGCGCAAATATAAGCAACAAACCCCCATCAAATAAAGCGCCTTGCACTGCAAATGCAACGACATTCAATAAAAAAAGAACGACCCCCACCCAGTATAGCATAAATGAACGTTTCATTTGCTTCGCCTCCTATGTTTATCATTAGCGGGATGCGCATATCTTAAACAAATTAAAGGCTTACCAAAATAAAAAACCCTCATGAAAGGGTTTTTCGTCGCTTGTAACGCCATCTTGCATCCAATCGATAAGCCATGTTCTGTTCCATCGTACTACAAACGGGGATGAGCCTCGTACTCAGGTGGTAACCATCTATCTACAATGAAACATAGTTGTTTCATCATTCATCTTGCTCTGTTCATTTCCAGGCAAGACAATGCCCCTACCATTGTTTGGGTTGCTCGCTCGAGGGGTTTACCGCGTTCCACTCTACTCGTTTCCAAGCAGACTACGTCACTGTGGCACTTTCAAAGCGTGTATGCCGTATCTTAAAAGACTTAGGCAAAACGCTTGCCGTTAGCCAGACATGCTGACTACTCTAGCTTATGAATTCGCTAGACACGAACACTACAAGCATCGCAGCTTGTGCGAGTATGGACTTTCCTCTACGCTTTTGGCGCAGCGATTACCTGAAAGGATGACTCGTTAAAGCGATCTTGTAATTATAACATAAAATTTCGCCTCCAGCAAGATGCGAGAAGCATCTTTGAGTGCTCATACGCCTTCCTCGTTAAATCGCCTCAATGGCTCGCGTAAAGCCAGTTTTGCCAGCGCATCTGCTTTTTTGTTCTGCTTACTTGGAATCCACTTAATAAAAAAAAGCTCACACTGATCGACTTGCTTCAAAATCACTTGCAAGTGTGTGCTGAAATGTTTATTTTTCACATAACGCTTTTCAACACTATCACAAACCAATTTAGCATCTGTACAAACACTTACTTGACGCCAGCCGTGATGGAGACAAGTTAACAACCCAATACGTAGTGCCATAAACTCTGCTTCATGGTTACTTGCGCTACCAATAAAATATCGGTCTTCCTTTGTTGTACCGTCCGCAAGCACATAAACAATACCAACACCAGAAGGACCAGGATCACCGCTACTTGCCCCATCCGTATACAAACGAATCATTTTATTAATCCAACTCACTCATTTTGCTTCCGAATACTTGTTTCTCCAAGTTAGATAACCGCTGTAAAATGTCATAATTTGTGTTACCTGTTGGAGAAGGACTCACTGATTGTGTCACGCGCCCAGATGAAGAACGCTCTGATCGCTTTCTTAAGTGTTCATTTTCTTGTTCTAATTGCGTAATTCTTTTTTGAAAA
The DNA here is from genome assembly GCF_900096965.1 of Shouchella lonarensis. Classification (GTDB taxonomy): domain Bacteria; phylum Bacillota; class Bacilli; order Bacillales; family Bacillaceae_D; genus Shouchella; species Shouchella lonarensis. The sequence continues at coordinate 252,953 of NZ_FMYM01000003.1, forward strand.
GCCTCATAGTCCTGAATAATTGCATCTAAAAACTTATCAACCTCATCCTGGTTATAACCGCGCATACCTACTTTAAAGTCTTGATCTAAAATGTCTTTTGCGCTAAGTCGTGTATCCAAGCTACCCATGATATCACCTCTTGTCTCCAATTTCATGTACATCTATTTTTTCAAAAATTGGCGGCAAAGTCAATTATAATCACTCGACAATGTCGACTTATATCTACACGCTTGTCCAAACGTACAACAGAGCGATAGGACGAAAAAGCTCGCCCTATCGATCATATGCTATCCCCAATATGGACGTTTAGAAGCTGGCTTAGTCGCCGGCTTTGCAGCTGGTTGCACATTTTCAGGTGCTGGCATGTTTGCCGCTGGTTTTGCTGCTGGCTTTGTCGCTGGTTGCACATTTGCTGGGGCATTGGCAGTTGGCATGACATTCGAAGGTGCAGGTACATTGGCTGCTGGCATCACGTTCGAAGGTGCATATGCTGACGGTGCCACTGGATAGCTTGGAGCTCCATACGATGGTGCTCCATACGATGGTGCAGATGGTGCTGGCTGCTCACAATATTGTTCATTTGTTACGTTTTCCTCCACGCTTTGTGTTTGTGGATATTGATGGACGTGTTTATAAACATGGTTTTTTATGTGCGTTGTATGCGTAGGATGGATTTCTGGTACGATATATTCTTGTGTACTTTCAACGACTTGATGTTTCGTCGGGTGTACAACAGCCGGCATTTGCTTTGATTGAACGGGAGCCGCTGGCCCCTTCCCATATTGCATAGGCGCAACAGGTGCCGAGCATACAGGTTTACATACAGGTCTAGGTGGCGGACAACAATGCTGCGGTTTCTTGCAAAACATAGTGTATTTTCCTCCTTTTTAGATGTGATTCACTAATACCTTATGTCAGCACTAGTCAACGTGTACTAATGAAATGACCCAATTTTGCCATAACATTAAAGATAAACATCTATCCACACTTTCACCAGGCAACGATATCTCCATGCAATCATGTTAAATGTTATGTATAATAAAAGGGATTCGTAAAATGTAACGGTCAGGGGGAGAATCATGAATTTAACGCAACGCACAAACGTCCCACTCGAACAAACATGGGACTTAAGCGATCTTTTCAAAGATGATCACAAGTGGGAACAGGCATTGCAATCTTTAGCACAAGATGTACACCAGTTATCCATCTGTCAAGGAACATTAGATCAAGGGGCAGAGACGTTACTCAGTGTCTTACAAACAGCAGAAACGATTCTTGAGAAATATGTGCTTGTTTCTCACTATTCCTCTTTACGTCTATCTGAAGACGGTACAAATGAACAAGCGCAAGCAAACGAAACCCGTACAGATCATGTAGGTGCGTCATTAAAGTCTCAATTGGCAAAAATTGAAGCAGATATTTCCGCGCTTCCAAACAAGAAGATCAATGAATTTCGTAAACAAGAACCTGGTTTAGCACGCTTTGACGTTTATTTAGATCAGCTTCTTCGTGATAAACCGTATGTTTTACCTTCAGAAACAGAGGAAATACTCGCAGCGCTCTCTCCAGTTTTATCTGCCCCGTACAGCACATATTCTGTGAGCAAAGCGGCTGATATGGCATTTCCTACTTTTACTGGCGCAGATGGCTTAGAAAAACCGCTCTCATTTGCTCGGTTTGAAGACCATTATGAAGAATCAAGCAATACAGGTGAACGTCGACGCGCTTATGATGCATTCGACCAAACGCTCCAACAGTATGAGCATACGTATGCGCAACTTTATGCCACAGAAGTACAAAAACAAGTCGTTTTGGCGCGATCACGTGGCTATGAATCTGCCACGGCGATGCTATTGCATGAACAAGACGTTACGATGGCAATGTACACCAATCAGCTTGATATCATTTATCATGAGCTTGCCCCAATTATGCAACGTTTCGCACGACTAAAAAAAGAAGTCCTCAACTTAGACGAACTTCATTTTTGTGATTTAAAAGCGCCACTTGACCCTGAATTCCAACCAGAAACAACTTACGAGGAAGCTTTTGATGCTGTCATGAAAGCACTTACGCCGCTTGGAACAGCGTATCAAGAAATGCTTGTGACCGCACGGGATGAGCGTTGGGTCGATCGCGCTGATAATATCGGAAAGAGTACAGGCGCATTTTGTGCCAGTCCTTATGGTTCGCATCCATACATCTTGCTCACGTGGACAAACAGCATGCGTGGTGCGTTTACATTGGCACACGAGCTTGGGCATGCTGGTCATTTCCACCTAGCCAATCAGCACCAGCCACTTAACGCAACGGAGTGTTCAATGTATGTTGTTGAAGCACCATCCACAATGAACGAACTATTTTTGGGGAACTATTTACTGAAACAAAGTGACGATCCTAGAATGAAACGTTGGGTCATTTTAGAGTTCCTTGGCACTTATTACCATAACTTTGTCACCCACCTTCTTGAGGGTGCATTCCAGCGTCGCATATATGCGCATGCCGAATCAGGAACCCCACTTACTGCAGCGCTCCTTCGTCAAGAAAAGCAAGCTGTATTACAGGGGTTCTGGGGGGATACTGTCACCATTGACGAGCGTGCTGGTCGCACGTGGATGAGGCAGCCCCATTATTATATGGGCTTGTACCCATACACGTATTCTGCTGGTTTAACCGCCGCAACAAAAGCTTACAAGCTGTATGAAGAACAAGGTCAACCTATCATGGATGCATGGCTCTCACTTTTAAAAACAGGCGGCAAAAAAAGCCCGCTTGACTTGTTGAATATCGTTGGGATAAATATGGAAGACCCACAAACCATTCGCGATGCAATCTCGTATGTGGATACACTTGTTACTGAGCTAGAAGCAAGCTACGCCTAAACCCTAAAGCCAAGCTCACTATTTATGAGCTTGGCTTTTCTTGTCTTGTTTTAATGCTTTATAACCAGCGCGTGTAAGTTGGTACATCTCGTCAACATAACCAGCGCTTTTCATCCCGTGAATGGTCTCTTTTGAAAGACTTGGAACAACCCGACCAATTTCACGGTTTAACTCAGCAATCGTGCCTTCTCGAAGCACGACAGGGTCAATTGATGATGCCACTTCAGACATCACCCCGTCACGTGAAAGCCAACGTTTTGTTCCGTGGACAAGTGAGGAAAAACGCTCTGACGTCTTTAACCATTCCGTTCGAATACGTGAAGTCTCTTCATCAGCACGAACCATCTTCTCGCGCAATCTTATTTTCTCCCTTTCTTCAATTTTTGTTTTGCTCAATAACTCCTCAAATATTTGCGTTTTCTCCGAGTCAAGTGCCTTTAACTTCCGCTCTTTCTCCTCAATTTTCTCGAAGTCAATGGCTTCAGCAGGTAAAGTCTTGTCGACAGAAAGACGTTGCGGCGCGTCTTTAATATATGCATCGAACTTCCTCATTTTCACTAGCAACAGCATGACAATGACCCCAACAAAAACAAGGGCACCAAGTACAGCTAGTCGATACCATGTTTCTTGCCATATCGCCAGAAATGTCACAAGCGCAACGGCTAAAATAGCTACAGTATATACTAAAAAGCGTTGTTGTCGTTTTTTCTTCATAAAAGATATCCCCCACTTTTTAAGACTTATGTTGTAAATTTTATCCGCTCCCAACGAGTTTGTCCATTTTTAAGACAAAGAAAAAAGACGGCAAAAACCGCCTTCACGCATGGTATGCATTGATCATCTGTAAAATCGTTTGTTCTTCCTGTTTTGGTTGTTCCCTCTTTTTTTCTACTTTTTCCACCGCGCACACACCCTCTCAGAGAATATCTTCTCGTATAATAAAAGTATATGCAGGTGTATTATAACAGTCAACCCTTTTTTGCATGATTGGTCAAAAACCTATTATATCTAAGTGAATTCAATCGCCAAATGATGTAAAACTACGTGTGATATAAGCAACGAGCCAAGTCATTTTTATCCTGTTGTAATACAGAGAAGGGTGCTTCACCAAACCACTCCAAAGCCATAGGTAACTCCTTGTTTATTGGTGCAATTTCCTTAAAAAAACGCTCATAATTGATGCAGCCACCGAAAAGCGACGTCATTCCCTCCCTTACACCACTTGCTGAAAAAACCTGCTCCGGTGCAAAGACAGCTAAGTCTGCACGAGCACGTACATTTTTTAAGTGCATATACACAATATGCGATTCGAGGTCTTTATACACTATGACTGGATCAGCCCCACTCTCCCAAATGTGCAACACATCGAAGTTTACCTTTAAATTAGGGTAGTCCACTTCCTCGATTAATCGCACCAATGACGCTGGTGTGTCTGCCAATGTGTGAGGGTGGGTTTCAATAACAAGCATCTGTCCATGTGCTTGTAATTGTTCACATGCCAAGCGCAATGTGTTTACTACTTGTTCGTACGTTGATGACGTCGCAGCTTGACTCGCGACGTCACCTGCAAATACACGAATTTTATCTGTTTGCCAACGTTTGGCTAAATCCGACAACTCGGCAACATGATCACACACTGCTTCTGTTGAGACATGAAAGGAGAGATAGTCACTAATCATGCTCACTGATAAACCGTACGACTGTATCCATAACGCATCATACTTTTCATGGCACGCCAAATTACGCGCGTGCGCACCCCATAATTCAATTCCCTCAAAATCATTTTTAGCAGCCCATGTAGCAATATTTTCGATCGATTGGAGATGATGTCTAAACGTGATCGTGCAAAGTGATATGCTCATTGCTCTTCTCCTCTCGCTCACCATCAGTTTCCGTCCAACGCAAAAAACACTCATACAATGCTTTTTTTATGTTTGTTTCACATTCAAATTGCTGTGTTAATTGTTCCGACAATGCGTGACGATGGTCCGCTGTATCCATTTTTGCCACTTTTAGGGCACGATATTGTACGGTTGTAAATCCTTTTACAAGACGTTCAATTTCATCACACCAATATGCAAACAATTGCTCGGACAAGCAACCCGCTTCTAAAAAGAAAGCAAGTGCATGCTCGTAGGCATATTTACGTATCGCCAAAATAGGTAGTTGTCTCAACGCCTCTTGCAGTTGTCCCATTGTTTCTTTTCGCGCCCCATTCGTATACACTTCGACAATGTGCGCCACCGCCTCCGTCAGAGGTTGGGATTGTGCTTTGAAGCATGTACGGAAATATGCATCAACCACTTCTCTGGTCGGCGCGTATATGTGGGACGCGTCAAAATAATACCCACCAGAGACAGACGGCGCAGCCACAGCTGCTAAAATCCGCTGCTTATTTAAACGTCCCTCAAAGCGAAAATCAGGATCAAACATCATCCACATATCGGGGTCTTCCGTTCTCTCAAGCATCACGTAATGCGGAAATGATTTTTGCCAAAACTTGTTTTCTCGCTCAGGCAACAGCGATAAATCAAGCATCACCATGACATGTCGGTGCGAAGGTTTTTCCATCACGAGCTTTTCCAAAACAACGATGTTCTCTTCCTTCGTTTTAGACTCACTGTACCATTTATGCAGTTCAATCCCGTATAAACGCTCATACCAGTCACAAAAAAATTGGTGATTAATTTGCTTAGAGTGATAACGCAGCACGTCATTTGCATCAACAGTAAAATCAGCATCCCAAACACCAAAGTAATATGGACGGTGGTCAATGCCTGCTTTTTTAATCACTTCACATACACAACTCACAAAACAATGGACTTTAATCATCTTTGTTGTCCATTTCCCGCTCACACGAACATAAGAAATGCGTGAGTGTGCCAATTGTACGAAAATCTTCTGGTGTCATCATATCATCCGGAATGACAAACGCATGCGTCATCTCTAGATGAAGCAACAACTCTAGTACAAGCACAGAGTCTATGCCTAAATCCTCATCCAAGCGCGTATCCTCCGTAAGCAATCCGTTGATTTGTATGCCCATCTCTTCTTTCACAACTTTGTTTAAAAGATTGATCACTTCTGTTTGTTTCATTGATACACCTCTGCCCATTGTTTACGATTGACTTTTCCGTTCTGTCCTCGTTCTATGCGTGGTACTTGAATAAATGTACTTGGCACTTGATAAGATGTTAAATGCCGCTGACAAAAAGACACAAGGGTGTCTTTTTGTACCTGTTTCTTTGCTGTGAAACACGCACATACCCGTTCACCCGCATGCGGATCTTGTTTCTTAAATACAATGACATCATCAACATCTGGATGGGTCCGTAAGACATTCTCTACCTCCCCAGGGTAAACGAGCAGTCCAGCCACATTAATGACATCATCTTTGCGCTCACAAAAACAAATCTCTCCTTTATGATTTATATAACCAATGTCCCTTGTATGCACCAGATGCTCATTGATACGGACAACAATTTCTTCTGGTTGCGCAACCGTGCCGCTCGTTACATGCACATGCGATAGCGGTCGTCCGACGACTTCGGCTGTCTCCACATGTGCGTGTAAACTAATACAGCCTACTTCCGAACAACCATATTGTTGCAACACCCGGGTCGCCCGCGCCTGTAAAAGTTGAAGCCAAGATGGGGGTAGAGAAGCGCCCGAGGTCATTACTGCCTCAAGCTGTTCATGATTTTGTTGAAATCGCGCCAGCGTATATAACAACGTTGGCCCTGCATATAACAAATATGATGACAACGACCGCAGCTTTTTCAACAAATATTTCGGATTCGTGTTCACGATGATGACGAGCATTGATGCACTTTTTAATGCCGCCAGCACCCCACTAATTAAGCCATAGGAATGTGTTGTCGGACATGCAACCACTGTCACATCCCACGGTTCACCAGCAAGGCGGTTTGTGTAATGAAGCAATTCTTCGTCAATGGATGCCCAAGAACGTTCAATCATTTTTGGTGCACCTGTTGTCCCAGAGCTAAACTGGATGAGTGTGCCAACTTGTCCATGTTGATTTCTGACGCAAGGAATCGCCTCATGAAATGTTTGATAAAACAAATAGTCACATCCTGCTTGCTCCGCCATGTTCACCGCTTGTGACTGGGGCATATGTGCATGAAGCGGCAACACCGAGCCGCCCTTTCGTTTTACATACAATACAAACGCAATCCACATACCAGTATGATCGGGACAAACTGCGATACGAAGCTGTTCACATCGTTTTAAAATTGGGTGTGCAGAAAACTGATTTTCGTAAGCTTCGATCATTTCTTGTGAGTAATATTCATCATTAACATAAAACATCTTTTCCCAACTCCTCACAAAGCGTATTACAAACAAGATGATGGCACTCTTTTTCCAGTAATTTGTTCTTTAATAACGACTCTGCCCCAATCAACGCAGCATCAGCACCAAGCTGATTCAGACGGCTTTCTTTCACAAATGGCTCGCGCGCATAGTCCGCCAATATCGTGCGTACTTGTTTCCAAAATGATGACTCATTTAAATAATGATGCGCCGCAAGCGCATGAGAGAGTTCTGTCAAATGAAAAACAAACAATGTATCCATCACAAGCATACGCAACGCTTCTACAGAAGACATCCAGTAAAAGTGGTCGACAATGCCATTAGCAAATACCTCATGTATCGTGGAAAAATCAGGCACAAGCGTCGGATCAGCAACATACTCATGATGATATTCAAGGCTCTCATGAAAATCTCGGAGCAACAAGCGAACTGGCCAACCATCTTTAACAATTAAAATCATGTTTTGCGCATGTGCTTCCACAGCAATGCCGTGATTAACAAGCAAATGCCACACAGGTAGCACTGCCACTTCCAAAAATTGTTTTACCCATTCATTTACGCCATACTTGACTAGCCATGGTGCAATAAATAGATCTCCATCTCCTTCTGTGAGCGCGAGCGCCGTAAATGGAATCGCTCTCTCGCCTGCCTTTACGTGCGTGCTTACACTTTCTCGCCAAATACAAGCAAGTTGCCCAGCGATCTCTTCTTGCCAAGGAGCATTCTGTGGTGCGTAACACACGCTCGCATACTCTGTTAAAATAGCCAATCGATTGCCCGTTCGCAAAAAAGGATCTCCCTGTATCACTTCTTGAAGCCATGCCGAAATAGGCGGTGCTGCACAAACTGTATGCGCAGGTAACGTCCGTACCGAAGATGTTTGTCTCATTTGCAGCGCTAGTTTTACATGTGCTTTCTTACTATTTGTCGCATTCATTAATGTTCTAACCGATTGTGTTGCTTGGTACGTATCCCCGAGGCAACCGAGGTCAATCACGTCTTTCGCTAAAAGCGCCTCCCCCAATTGCGTACATTTGAGTTTTTTCCACTGCCATGGATGAACAGGTAAAAATGTATATTCATCCAATTGTCCACCTTGTCGACATAAGGAAAGCACAAGGCTGCGCCACACCTCTCGCCCCATTTCTTCCTGCCAAAAACTTTGTTCTTCCTTTGGCAACACAAGGCGCATATCTTTTTTACGAATCGCTACCCAATGGAGAGGAAAGCTTTTCTGAAACTCAGGACCATAGGACACATGATCTTCAATTGTAAAACCAACGCGCGCTTTATAAGAAGGATGATATAAATGCCCTTCCTCAAGTGCCAACTCTAGTGCTTCGTAGGATAAATCGCGGCGCGACATTTGTTTTGGTAAATGTGCTTCATTATAGTCTGCTAACAAACGGGTACGCGTTAATTCTTCTGACAGCTGGGCAATATTCCCCGCTTTTGCCAGTGATGATAGCAACGCTTCTATTGTCACTTCTGCTTCCAAATGGCCCTCACTGATCATCGTCATCGCTTTTTCCGCTAAACGAATTCGCCCAAACGCCGTGCGCTTCCCAATGCAATGATACTCTTCTTCTGTTGCATGAATGATGAATAACGTTCGTCCATCAGGAAGCAACTTTTCTGTACAAGGAAATATCCCTTCAAACAACATTGCCTCGACGAGTTGACGGCGAATGCGTAATGCATTATGCGTCTCTTGTTGCTGTCGTCCCAACTTGGATGCCCCCTCTCCATTCAGCTACATTTGTTTCTTTCCATGGATTCGGTGTCATTGTATAAACTGCCTGTTCAAGCGGCGTCGTTAACTCGTCTATATCATGAAAGCACGTGAGTAAATTCGCTTTGAATGCAAGATTGTCTTTCTCAAACAAATGGGTGAGGAAACGTTTCCCTGCCCCAGACAGCGTTCGTTGTAATTGTTGCAACTGACATTTGAGTTCACCTAATAGAAAGGGCTCATCCGCAAATCCATCCGTTGCCAGTCGTTGAATGATCGAGAATGCTTGATTTTGGAATAAATAGTAGCCAAAACGATCGGCAATTAACGACTCCTCAAAAAACAACTCCGGTAAATCTGCTAGTGACGGTTCTTTTTGTAACAATTCCCCCCGATAAGACGATGCCAAATAATACCCTTGGTTATCACGGTAATAACTTGCACCCGGATAACCCGTCCGTATATCAAGTAAACTATTTTGCTGGTGCGCCTCAAGTGCCAATCCAAGTTCATCATATAATTGGATGAGCGGGAATATCGCTTGTTTAATATATAAGCGATACCAGTCAAGTGCAACCTCTTTTGTGCTTCGTCCTTCTTTTTGAGCCAAAGCCTTGATCAAGGATGCAAGTTTAGAATGATACGGCGGCAACGGCTCTTGGACAAGGGTCGCAACGAGAGAGATCCCTTTGTCGTGCGGTGGTGAAAATACATTTTTACGTAAAATCACTTCAAATCCACTTTCACGCATACCTGGCCAAGCGAGTGTCATGTAGGCAGGATCATGGATGATCTGAAAAGACGTACGTTGGTTGAACGACCTTGTTTTTTGCAACAAACGTGCCACCGCGACACCCGCCCGCAGTTCATTCATGCGACTAACACGAACAGAATTCGTCACTTTCACTGGAATAGAAAATTTGAACATCCACGCACTGTGTCGACTGTAAACCGTTCGAATAGATGAAGTCGCTGTAAATGGTTTGCCCAGAGGACCCATATATGTGAGCATCCCTTTATGTATCGCTTCTTGTACGTAGGATTGCTGCAATAACCATTGCGCTTGCAGTGGGTGCATCGGAACGACTGGACGTTGCGGGTCATAGGTCATATTAGGAACAAAGTCCGCCAGTTCCTGCCAAACAAGTGTTGTTGCTGGCACGTCTAGTGCCGTGTCTTGCCGAATCATACAAGCATCCACTTGAAAATAATGCAACTGAAACGCTCCCTTGAGCTCAGGAGCATAATATGTTTGTTGCCACATCGCCATTCCTTGCCTGCTTTTAGGTGTCGGATGCAACCAGTGACCAAATAATAACGCTTGTTCCGATTCGATAAATGATTGCTGCCAATCGTATAAACCTTCTCCTTCCCCACTTCTTTGCGACACGTAGTAAGCAATTGCCTGGTAACTTTCCATCAGACGCGTTAAGCATTCATCAAAGCAAGGAGCTTGTCCAAGTGTTAACGGACGATGTTGCATTTCTTGCAATAGTAAAATGACAGCCGCTAACTTTTCTACGAGAACCCAAGCTCCTCCCGACGCCTCACGTAACACTTGTCCAAAAGAATGCCTCCCCACAAGAGAATAGTGACACACGTCAATGACAAGTCGAGTAGACATCGATCGCAATGACAGTACAAGCACATGAGCACCTTTCATATACTTGTCATATGGGCATATTTCTCGCCATTGTGATAGGGTATACAGTTCTCCTGCATACACTTCACGTGAATAGCTATTTAAGAAAGCTTGAAACGTAGCATTTTCGGCAACTTGTTTCTCATTTGACATGGCTTTTCACAATCCCTTTCTGAAGCGAATGAATATGATAATCATTATCAATGGATCGGTATAAAAAAACGGGCGCTCCCCCGTTTTTTATACCGATATATGTTTATGAATGGTCAGGCTTTCGATAAGATTTATACCCAATTTGGTGATACACGTATTGTGTTCCATCTAAAATATATGAAGGTTTTGGCTTCCCTCGATTGGCACGATGTCCCGCCAAGTGCACGTCACACGTCTCCCACGCTTGCCAATCGGCTTCTGATTCCCAGCGAATCAACACGAGCAATTCTTCGTTTCCTTGTTTTTTCTTCCGCTTCTTCACAACTGATAAATCAATGAATCCTGGTTGTTCTTCGATGATGCCCTCTGCTGCAAATTTTTCAACCATCGCTTCACTATAACCTTCTTCAACAACCAACGTCTTCATTTGTAAAAACAATATGATCTCCCCCTATTTAAATGTACTTTTCTATCATAACGATAATGAGAATCATTTTCAACAGTTTTTTTTAGCAAATCTAGAAATACACGACAAAGAAGCTGTCGAACAGTCGCTAATACTTATTTTGTTTGACTTCTTTTGTTGAATAGGTTGGCTTCTCGGGAAAATACGCTATAATACAGAGTGGATTGAAAAATGCACAGATGGAGTGGACAAGATGATTGATATGGACATGAATATCGAAGTGAAACGACAAGAAATGATGATGCTTGCTGAAAAGCACGGCTTAAATGCTTCACAAACCGTTAAATGCTCCCAAGAATTAGACAGTTTACTAAACCATCTGCAAGAATATCGTGCATCATGTAATGAAAACACAAGGGAACTTTTATGCAGCTAGACATACAATAAATCAAAAAAGGGCGTCTCTAGTCAAGACGTCCTTCATTATGAGGAAATTTGTACTCTTTCCGTAGTAATACAAGAGCAGCGATGCTTTGTTTGCACCATGCGTTATCCTCATCCTTCTTCAAATCATCCATTTGCTTGCACCAAGCGGTTTGCAACGACGCAGCGTAGTCTGGCACCTCTTCTGTATAAGGCTTTACAGTCGAGTCAGGCACCCATGTCTTTTCTAAATATGCCAGTGCTTTCCGTTGGTGAAACAGCGGGACATCTATTTGCTTAGGATGATGCAAGTCACCTTGGTTTGGATGCCTCAGCACTGCGAGCACTTGAATGAGTGCACGCGCATTCTCTTCTTCAATCGTAAGGAGCTTACCAATATAACGACCTGTTTTATATTTTGCTTGCACAAGTTTCTCCATAAGTCACCTCTCATTGAAATAGCACAACAAACATTAGAATGATAAACAATATTGCACACAACAACGCAAGCGGAATGCTCCATTTTAACAGATGTTTATTTCCGCGCATGAAAGCCGTTAACGTGATTCCGCCAAATACGCCAGCTAATAAAAACAGTAAAAAAAGAGCACTCATCCAGACAACGTCTACAACAGCCATCCAATCACCTATGACAACCCTGGCACAAGCCAAATAAAGAGATGCCATAAAAATTCAGACGTGGGAATAAAAAAACGCTCAGAAAATTCCCTTAGTCCTGCATTCCCTGTAAATCCTTCTAACACAATGAGCGTAAAAGTGCCTGTTACTGTAATAATTGTGATAGATAATATGAGCGCCAATAACGCAATATAAGCCAATACGATTCGAATGAACCATTTAAGCCACGCAGGCTTTGCTCGGCTTTGGGGCTTCTCTGCTTCCATAAATACCAGTCTCCTTTGAGCTTTTTTCTCTATAATGATACTGTATCAAACAAACAGCCGATGCGGAAAGGAAAAATCCGAAAAAACAGCAACATTTTCAGTTTCCTAGCGTCAGTAGCCTTCCCAACCGTTTTATGGTAAAGTGAAAAAAGGCAGCTTTTTCTTCGTACGCCTCTGAACATCCTACATAATCTAAGCAAAATTTTATCCTAAGGGGGGAGAACATCATGCCTGGCTCATGGTTTATGCGATTTATTATTTTATGGGCATTCATCTTACTCGGACTCATGTTAATCGGTGGTTTCTTTATGTTCCGCAAGTTTTTAAAACGCCTCCCTAAAGCAGACGGAAAATCAACGTTAGACTGGCAAGAATATTATATTCAACAAGCATTACCTCTGTGGCAAGATGAACAGCGCACCCTTTTAAATGAACTTGTAGAACCTGTCCCACAGCTCTTCCGTGATGTCGCGAAAGAAAAAATTGCCGGGAAGATTAGTGAGCTCGCTTTAAAAGAAAAAGCCACGACCCTCACTTTGGACACAATCATTCGTGGTTACATTATCGCAACCCCAAAGCGTGATCACAAATTTCTCATCAAAAAATTAAACGAGAAAAACATTGATCTAACGCCTTACGAACATTTGCTCGACCGCACACAAAACAATCCCTCGCCTTAATGGTCAGACGAGGGATTGTTTTTATTTCGACTGTTGCTTTTGCATGGCCTTCATCATCTGATTAATTTTCTTTTGCGACGGGTTTTGCCCCATTTGCATCATCATCACACGTAACATTTGCTCATTAATCGGTGGATTCTTTTTCAAATAAGACATCATTGTCTTCCGTGCTACAAAGAAACCGATTGCGACCCCCGCAATTACCGCAAGCGTATAACCAATAATATGGATCCACATCTTTCTTGCCTCCTTCAACCATTGTTCCTATGTACATAATAAGAATCTCATCTATTATACCTTAAAATGGCATGTTTTAAAAGGCACAAAAGAAAAAACGCGCCTAATACACGCGTTCTTTCGCAAGTGGTTGCAACCAACCAAATCTTCCTTCCCTCACATTCACAGCAAAGAACAAACCATCCACACTCTTTAATAAGTCAAACATAACCGTCTCTGTGTATGTATCTCCCTCAGCAGAGACGAATACGACCCTCTCTTTTATTTTCAGTTGGCAACGATGTGCACGCCCTCTCTGTACGTACGTCGTATATACCCCTTCATCAATCTCATAACAATATCGACTGATCGTTTCATCCAATGCCAACTTCGGGATAGGTCTTGTAATATAATGGATCTGTTTTTCTAATTGCACCCGCTCATTCGCTGACGCATGAGAAAACTCCTCAAAAAGTTGAAACAATGTTGCTTCTTGCCCTAAATATGATGCAGCAACTGCTTGATCGAGTAAATAGAGTTCATAATGCCTCATCTACACATCCCTCCATCGCCCATCGGACTTTTCTTCCTATCCTAGAATGGAATGAGGTCACCCTCACTCATCTATTCTAAGACAACAAGCTTTTCTATCTATCATACCGATGTTGAAAGAAAGATGCTGTCTCTTTGTGAAAAAATATCACACTATTCACGTCGAAAAAGATATTTTTTCCAAGATCTGTACGCAAGACGTTGTCATCCCACACTATGACACTTACACAAGTCAAAATTCCTTAGAAAAACCGGCGACTGGATAATGGTCAGAGTAGTCGTTATACGTGTATTTCTTAAACCAAGACGTGACAGTCCACCAAGGTGATTTTACGTACAAGGATTGATTTTGCCAGTTTCGTGGCTGTGCATGGTCCTTTTCCACTAAAATATAATCTAAATGCTCGGATTCACCACCTGGATAATTGTACTGTGCAATCCCATTTGTCGCTGGATCCCACGTCGAAGCAAAACCTGTGTATTCACGTGGCGCAGTCACATTAAGTTGAGAGAGCATCTCCGTATATTCAGAAGATGACTTGACCACATTTAAATCGCCACCAATCCACAGTGCCTCTTCTATAGGGATGTCTTTTTCCGCGATAAAATCGCTTATTTCTTGCATTTGCGAACGTCGCACGGACCGCGCCTCGCCAGTGGCGCATCCCTCATCTTCAGATTGCATGTGCGTGCCAATGACATGATACATTTGCCCTTGCTTTTCAATCTTTACGTAAACAAACCCCTTATTTGCGTACCAATCCGACCCACAAGCTTCCTTATAAACGTACTGGATCTTTTCCAAAATGGGCCACTTACTCACAATCGATACACCGCCATCTTCTGGCGTAAGCGATGAATAGCTACCGCGGGTATCATCCCAACCTGATCGACCGCGTCCTAACACTGGTGTTTGGTCTGAATATTGATTTGAGATGTTGTTGAGCAATCGGTTAGAAGCGCCATTGTCAAACAGCTCACTAAAAATAATCACGTCATGACCGTCCATGTAGTGTGCGTCCGCGATCAAATCTGCCCGCTCTAGCTGCCCCCAGTTAGGAAATAAGCTACGCGGAAGAAAATACACGTTATGGGTCAGTATTTTGAAATCCTCTGGGTAAATACGTTCCTGAGCAGCAGAGACAGACGAAAAAACCGACAATATGAACACACAAACAAGTAGCTTGATGACTCTTCTCACACAATCGCCCCCTTTCATCCATTGTGCACCTACATGTGTTAATTTTCAGTTAAATTAAAGTGAAGTCTACTAAAAGATTTGTAAATATTTTTTTTAAATAGCGATCCCAAATCAAATAAAAAGCGCCCATCTCCTTAGAGATAGACGCTCACTGTGACCCAGTTTTAGCTTGCTTCTTCGAGTACAGGGGTTTCTTCTACTACAATTGTGCGAATCGGAATGTTCATGCTTCTCGTCTTCCCATAACCATTTTTGGCAACAACATGATAAGTGTACTCTTTGTCCGGTTCAAGACCTGTGTTGATCACCGTTCTATTCCGGAATGTGCCCACGAGCTCGCCATCACGGTATAATTCAAACTGATCCACATTCATAGCCGATACCGAAAGCATCGCGTAATCAGAATCAACGTGATACGTAGACACATTTACTCCTTGTGGCGGATAATGACGCGTACGCACATCAGCCACATAAGAATAGCCGCTGCTTAAGTCTCTTAAAATATCATATTTAATGTACGCATAGCCGCCATCACCAAAACCTGTTCCCCAACTATTACGGACAATAAACCACTCGTTCTCCTCATCATAACCTGTGACCACAACTGCATGTCCACCACGAGATTTTCTTTCTTCGACTGGCGGTGTAATGCCAGACTTCGGTGTAGCGTCAAAGTTTGGATAAACATTAATTGCTGCCATAACAGGATTGCCATTTGCAACCGCTTGTTTAATCTGATCTACCATCGTACGACCAGAGATATACCGGAAGCCATTGATTCTGTATGGCAATGCATTTTCCCGTTGTACTGGCGTATGTGGCTGCTGGAACTGGTCTGTGTTGTCACGATTCAAATCAAACGGACGCTCACTTTCTGGCGGCACACCGTACGTTCTCAAAATGTCAAATGCCGTGTAGAAGTGCATCCCGTCGTCTGGACCACTTGGATAGTAAATGAAACCTGGCGACAAATGCGTAATATCGCTCCCTCTTGCCTCTGTCGCTCTTCCAATATAGTACTCTCGTAAGCCAGTCGTCGCAAACGCAACACAAGTACCAAACGGACCTTGACTACGCACCGGCGCAAAATAAGGACGAAGGTCTACTTCTGAAGGCAACACCTGGATGCCATTTCCGTCTTGAGAAAAGGCACGCTTCTTTAATTCCTCTTCCGTTACAAATGCTTGTTCTGGAACATAAGGTTCCATGTCTTTCGTCGGAGGTGAATCTTTTAAACCGGTTCCATAAGTAGAGAAATCATTTGGATCAAATGGCTTCTCTTGCTCTGCCCGCGCCTGTCCTCCCTCGAACAGTACACCGCTGAGCGCAAGTAACATTACAATGAGCGCAACAAAGAAACGTTTCATCTTGATTCTCCTCTCCATTCTTTACAAAGACTGACACAGCCTATGTATTTTTTTAACGAAATGATACGATATTTCCTACTTCATTATACGTTTTATACTATGTAGTTTCAATAGTTTTTTGATAAACTTATTGGTATTTAATATTAAAATATTAAGATGATTTAGGGGTGCCTTCCTCGATGTATTGATTTATCAGGGTATGAAACGTAAAAAAGAGGGCAAGAAGCCCTCTGAGCATAAACTACATTATTGATGATTTGCATGTGACTTGATTTGTGGTACTCCATGACCATTAGGTTCGATCTCTGCATTTGCTTGCGGGCTAGTCATTACTTCACAGCAAAAATTATGAAGCCTATTATCGCCTTCATTAAACTTCCCCTCCTGAATTAGGGTGTTCGAGTTTTTCGCGGATAATCGACGCTAAAAATGCTCCATGACCTTTTTCAAACTGTTCCACGGCAGACAACAACAATTCCTTCCTAAAGTTTATTTGCCGTAACCGCTTTTCTGTGTCCTCTGTTATCCCGAAGCGTGTTGCCACCAAATAATCCGGCATATTTTATCGCCAAAACATGGATCTCCTTTAATTTTGTCGTTCCCTCTCCTTTTCGACTCAAAAAAACGGATTTTCCTCTCTTGTTTACCATTTTTCGTGCGACAAATAGTTACAGATTGTGTATGCCCGTTAGCAAAAATGATTGTTTTATGTCGCACGTGGAGCGTCAAAAATTGGTCAATCTCGATTTTCAAGCAAGACTACGGCTTTAGACAAGCTTTCCCCACGAACTTTTATCTCCCTTCAAGCCCCCGCACGCGCTTCACCTTTTAACTCCGCCAGATCAATAATCCTCCCACAACGCCGCGCAACTTCAGGATCATGCGTCACAATCACAATCGTTTTGCCACGCTCATGTAACTGTTTGAAAATCCGCATAATGTCGTCGCGGTTATCGCTATCAAGTGATCCTGTTGGCTCATCCGCTAAGATGAGTTCACATGGTTTTAAAAACATACGTGCCAAGGCAACGCGCTGCTGCTCTCCCCCAGAAAGTGTATAAATTTTTTGCTTTAAGGGCAGCGCAACCCCAACTTCCTTCAACGCCTCCAATTTTCTTTTTTGCTTCTCTTTCCTTGATAACTTTGAGTATATCAACGGAATTTCTAAATTCTCGTCGATCGTTCCATTATCAATGAGCGCGTAATGTTGAAACGAATAAGCAATTTTTTCGCGCAATAATTTCGTCACTTGACGAGAAAAGCGGGACGGGCGCGCATTGCCAAATAAAAGCACCTCCCCTTCATCCGCACGCTCAAGCAAACCAATAAGATTCAAAATCGTTGTCTTTCCTGAACCGCTTTCTCCTGTTAAAGCAACCATCTCTCCTTCAACAATCTTTAAATTGACCTGATCAAGAATCGTCGCGTCCCCGTAACGCTTTGTGACATGCTTCAGTTCACAAATTGTATTCATTGGTTATGCCCCTTTCTTTGTCACTTGTAGTTGGTTGCGGTTTTCCATGATTAAAAGCGCCAAAATGGAAGCGATGAGTTCGATGAGACTGATGCCCAAGATCGTAAGTAAAAACGGCAAATCAATTGCTTCCTCCACAACAGTAGCAAGCAATACTGCACCACCAATGACCGCACCCCACGTTAAAAACAACCACAGAAAATAACCGCGATACGTTTTGAGAATTCCTGTGCCAAATAAACGACGCACAACAAGACGTTTTTTATGTTTAGTGAAAAAAATGAGCGTGTTTTGTCCGATTAGCAGACAGAAGACAACAATGATCACACCTAGCATCACTAGCACAATATTTCGATCGCGAATGAGCTTCTGCAAATCTTGTTCGACTGCTTCCCTAATGGATTGAACCTCAATCCGTTTATCCAGTTGTAACTCGCGTAGTGCTGGGGCAATTGCTTGCAGTGTTTTTTCTTTATCATTGTCAATGAGCTTCATTTTTAATGGATCAAATAGCCCTCCTCCTCGCATCCCGCCACTATAGACAAACAAATGATTCTGATCCGTTTTCACATGAATAATTGGATCAACAATCATATGATCTTCATCAGGAAACACATCAGGGTTGATACTGAACACAGATTGATTCTCTTTCGTCCAAATGATTTCTAGTGATTGATCCTCATCTTCTACAAGATAAAAATCACGTCGTCCTTCTGACTCATAATAATTACGAATTTCTTGTTCGCGTTCTCGGTACTGCGCTGGCACTAACAATAGCCATTCACGATCATTTTCTGATATGACAATACGTTCCCCATGCTCATTTTCTATCGGAAACGCTTCTAAATAATTGACATTGACATTAATCGAGCGAATGCCAGCTGAATTTCGGTTTAATAAGATCATTTCTTCTTCATATTCACTCGCATCGATATACAGGGCACCGTGCTTATTTAAAACCGAATACAATGCATAAAGACGACGCCCATCTTCTTGCATTGCTAAATCGTCTTCTCTACCAGTACGAGCAGTTACATGCCCCATTGAAACAGTCATCGGTCCATAGTGATCATTGACCGCTTGCCATGTGTCTGCCTTACTTTTACTCTGCAAGATGGCGTTTTCTTTACCGTGGGACAACCTGAAATAATCTTGCAACGCAAGCAAACTCAAACTAATTAAAGCGATCGAACAAATGACTTTTAAACTTGTATTCAATATGAAGATGGCTGTCGTGTCTTTACGATATTTTAACATGTCACTCACTTTCAACCAGCGAATATAGCCATAGCAAACGGATGAACCTACAAGAAAAAGGAGAAAATCTCGCCCCACACTCGACCATGCACCTATCAAAAAAGTCCAAGGTGCTTGTAATGTAAACGCAAAAACGAGTGCCAAACTCACTGCAAAAACAAGCGCGATGCTCGCAAGACGAACGACATTCTGCCACCAAATACGGAGATTGGAAAACCCATATAATTTACTAATTCCAATGGTTTTCGTTGTGTGAAAAATCGTATACATAAACAATAGCAACGTAATCACAAACACAATCGCTTTTAGCGCCGACAACTTTGATAGATCATATAAAGCAAGATAAGATCGTTCTGCTTTCGCCTCATCTGCAGGTACTTGTAAATCAGCCACTGTATAAGTCACTGCGTCTTCATTTCCTTGTAAATGATCATTGAGTCTCTGAGCCAAAACTTGTAAAAACTTTTCTTTCGCTTCTTCACTAGCTTCCATAAAGTAATACCCATGAATAGGCACATGTACAAATGATTGCGAAAGTGGCTTCACCTTGATCGTCGTTTTATCATCAAAATAGCGAATACGCCCCACTTGTTCAACTTTTCCCGTTTCTTTTGACGATAGAAAGGATAGCCCAGTTTCAGACTCTTCCCCAGTTAGTAAGCGCCCATTACCAATATGTATATAGTCATCGAAATTTGTCTCTTGTGTGAGTAACACATACTTAATAACTTCAACAGGCGCTTCTTCATCAGGGGAATAATAGCGCGCCGGGCGAAACACATTGACACCAGTTTCCTTAGCACTATCTACAAGTAATGGGTAAAACGTTTCTACATCCGTAAGTGCCTCATCATTCGGAATCATAAACGGCGTTGTAAACGCATCTTCTAATGCACTGATTTGAATGAACTGTTCTTCTTGAATTTGCAAGTAAGCGAGATAAAAACTGAACATCAGGCTCACTGTTAACATCAATACAGTGATTTTACGCATGAAGATTGCCTCCTTACCATTCATATCACATTATCTGAAGGGAGGAAGCACAAGTTCCTCCCCATTAGCATAACTATTTAGAGTCGACAACTCGTATTCCAGGTCACCCGTGTCTGGCCATAATCAAAACGATTACCTACTTGTTTAGCGTGTGCCGTTTTTCCTGCAGCAGCACAAGAACTATTCGCTGTACGACCTCCTACTTTTGCCGATGCACCGTGAGTCTTACTAGGGTGGTCATATTTTGACTCTGCATACTTCCTCATACCCCAATCCGTCAGTCCTGATCGATACTTCCAAGTTCCACCGCCAACTTTCTCATCAATCCAAAACGGCGTGATCTCGTCATTACTCAATGGCTTCACATCAGTCAAGTCGACAAATCCTCCCGTCACACCATTCGCACTCGCCTCAGATACCGGGACAAACAAGGTTGCTGCTAACGCGACACTAAACAACGACTTCGACAACAAATTTCGCATAGACACTCGCTCCCTTGATAAAATTCCTCCTTTACTAGGAGGTAATTTTATTGTACAATCCAACAATAAACATAATCAATTGTTTTTTTTGTCGTTATAAAACTATATGAGTCGAATAGTAGCATATAATAAATTTATTTTGTTCCACTATGTTTAAATAGCTACCCTTCCATCACAAAGGGATAGCGAGCGCTTTCTTTTGATGATAAAAACAAAAAAGCAAACGGCGCGTCTACCACCGTTTGCTCCATACCCTTATTTTTAACCCATTACTGCTTTTGTCTTTGCAACGACATTTTCAACGGTAAAACCGAAGTGTTCAATGACTGCATCACCGGCACCAGACGCGCCAAATGTGTCTATTGCGATGACAGTACCTTCATCACCGGCATATTTTGCCCAGCCGAGTGAAGAGCCCATCTCAATCGCGACACGCGCCTTTACACTCTTCGGCAATACTGTTTCTTTATATGCATCTGACTGTGCTTCAAAGCGATCCCATGATGGCATGCTCACCACAGACACGTCAATACCTTCTGCTGCTAACGCTGCTTGTGCTTCTACCGCAAGTGACACTTCTGATCCTGTCGCAAGCAATAACGCTTGTGGTGTTTGTTTTGCCGGCGAGACGACATACGCACCTTTTTTCACACCTTCATAGGCGTGCTTATCCGTTCCTGGAAGCGTCTTGAGGTTTTGTCGGCTTAACACGAGCGCAGTCGGTGTATCTTCCGACTCGACCGCCAATTTCCAAGCTGCGGCTGTCTCGTTGCCGTCCGCCGGGCGAATGACAGAAAGTCCTGGCATCGCGCGGAACGACGCGAGTTGCTCCACCGGTTCATGGGTTGGACCATCTTCACCAACGGCCACACTGTCATGGGTCCATACATAGGTCACAGGCAAGTTCATCAACGCCGAGAGACGAACCGCAGGACGAAGGTAGTCAGAGAAGACAAAGAACGTCCCACCAAATACTTTTAATCCACCATGAAGCGCCATGCCATTCAGCGCACAACCCATCGCAAATTCGCGCACACCAAACCAAATGTTACGTCCATCATAGCGATCCCGACTAAAGTTGTCTTCGCCACTTAACGTTGTTTTATTTGAACCTGCCAAGTCCGCTGAGCCACCAAACAATTCTGGGACGTGCTTCGCAAGTGCGTTCAATGCCTCTCCGGATGAAGCACGCGTGGCAAGTGAGCTTCCCGTCTCATACACTGGTAAAGCTGCATCAAAGTCGGCTGGTAACTCTCCAGAAAATGCGCGCTCATACTGTGTGGCAAGCTCTGGATACGCTTGTTTATACGCCGCAAATTGTTCATTCCATGCTGCTTCCTGGTCAGCGCCTCTTGCTTTTACATCTTCGTAATAAGCTTGTACTTCTGCAGGAATATGGAATTCTTCTTCGTAGTGCCACTCATAAGCAGCTTTTGTTAACTTCACTTCGTCTGTTCCAAGCGGAGAACCGTGTGAGGCCGATTTAGCTGATTTATTCGGTGAGCCATAGCCAATTACTGTTTTCGCTTCAATTAACGTTGGGCGTTCGTCTGCTTTTGCTTGCTCAATCGCCGCACCAATCGCATCTAAGTCCATGCCTTCTTCAACGCGAATGACTTGCCAGCCATATGCTTTAAAACGGTCCTCTACACTTTCAGAAAATGACTCATGTAAATCACCATCTAAAGAAATGTCATTCGAATCATATAAAACGACAAGTTTGCCTAGCTTTAAATGTCCTGCTAATGACGCCGCTTCCGCCGACACACCTTCCATTAAATCGCCATCACCGCAAATGGCATACGTATAATGATCAACAATCTCATGACCGTCTTTATTATATTGTGCAGCTAAACGAGTCTCTGCCATCGCCATTCCAACAGCCATCGCAATTCCTTGTCCCAATGGACCTGTTGTTGCTTCAACCCCCGGTGTATGACCATATTCAGGATGTCCTGGCGTGCGACTCCCGAGTTGGCGGAAAGATTGTAGGTCTTCTAATGTCACATCGTAACCTGTCAAATGTAACAAGCTATATAACAGCATTGAGCCGTGTCCTGCAGATAAGACAAACCGGTCACGATTCGACCAATTCGGGTTTGCCGGGTTATGATTCATATACTTTGTCCACAAACTGAAGGCCATTGGTGCTGCACCCATTGGCATCCCCGGATGGCCAGAATTTGCTTTTTCGATACTATCAATTGATAATGTACGGATTGTATTCACCGCTAAATCTTCTACTCGCTTTGTCAAAGTTAACATCCTTTCTGTCCTACATGCTTCACTACATCATATAACTTCTTCACTTAATATACAAGTGACATCTCCGGTAACAAATTATCCCTCTGTTCGGTGCTTTTTTGCTTGTTCGTCTTTCAGTTTTTGCGGTGTCACGTCTTGTCCTGTTTCATCGACGACTTTTACTGTATGTAAATGGTCTTTAAACGACTGGCGGAATGTAGCGAGGTACGATTCTCTCAAGGCTTGACGTTCCTTCGTTTGTGCCTCCGTAAGCGTTCCAGCCTTTGCTAAACGTGATAACTCATTTAAACGTGCCAATTCTTTTTTTGATAACATATACCTTACCCCTTATTTTTTGTCTGGTGCATCGACCACTTCCCGATAACGCCTGTGCACCGTTGCTTTTGAACACTCAAAACCGAGCCCACGAAGCGTCACCGCAATCTCATGAAACGTCAGTCCTTTTTTACGCAAGCGAACAATCTCTTCTGTTGGTAGGTCTAGCAAACTTCTGCCCCCGCCTCGTTTGTCGCCAAGATTATCTTGTGGCCGGAAACCATTACGCACGGCTGCTTGCATCCCTCGCTTAATTTTTAAGTTATGGAGCTTCCGTTGATATTCTTCCACAATCGCAACAATTTCTAACACCATCTCATCCGCCTCTGATAAAGACAGTTCCCCTTGATCGCGAATGGTATACACTTTTACACCATACTTCTGTAGCTGATAGAGTAACGCGATTTTCGCTTTTCCTCGCCCTAGTCTCGTATCGTCCTGTAACAATAAATGCGTATAGCGGCGCGCGCGTGCATCTTCTAACAAATTCAACAGTCCATCACGTTCCAAACTGTAACCACTCGCACGATCCTCATACATAGATGCGATAGGCAACTGATGTTGTTTCGCAAGCATTTCTAACTCACTCGCTTGCCGCTTTAATGATCGCTGCTGATTTTCTTTCTCTGTGCTCACACGACAATAAACAGCCGCCACATCTCTCTGACTCTTCATCCTACCTCTCCTCAACGCCTCTATTAACGATGTAAATCATGAGCAAATGTCTGTTCTAACCGATTGTATGAGAGCGTTTAGAGAATGTCAAGTATTTTTAGAACTTACGTTTGCATTACGTACGTTCGATATGTTAAACTTGTGTAAGATTACTTTCATACATAGGAGGAACAATCATGCCTAAACTATCGACACGTCAAGAAGAAATTCTCGCATTTATCAAAACAGAGGTAAGAAAAAAAGGTTATCCACCATCTGTTCGTGAAATTGGCGAAGCGGTTGGACTCGCCTCTAGCTCCACCGTTCATGGTCATTTAGAACGACTTGAACGAAAAGGTTGCATTCGCCGCGATCCTACAAAACCCCGCGCAATTGAGATCTTAACATCTGAAGACCATGAAAGCGATCGCACGAACCAAAAACAAGACATCGCTCACTATATCCCGATTATCGGCAAAGTCACTGCAGGTCTCCCAATTACCGCCATTGAAAACATTGAAGACTACCTACCAGTCCCCGATCATTTAACAGGACAGGACGACACTTATGCCCTCGTTATTCAAGGAGACAGCATGATTAATGCCGGTATTTTAGAAGGCGATCACGTCATTGTACGACAACAACAAACAGCAAACAACGGCGACATTGTTGTTGCCATGACGGAAGAAAATGAAGCGACTGTCAAAAGATTTTTCCGAGAAAAAGATCACGTTCGCTTACAACCGGAAAATAACACAATGACACCAATAATACTCGATCGATGCATTATTCTAGGGAAAGTTGTTGGCGTTTTTCGAACCATTCACTGATGATTGTTTCATTGACGCCAGCTTACATGTCTATGAATCATGTCACATTGTGCATTTAACCCCCTCTAGCTGTCCAAGCAATTGTTGTCTATTAGCATAAGATAAAGCAGAGGGGGGTGACTAGCATGCCTCAAAATGCGAAACGAAAGTGTGCTTGTCAAACAAGTAAGCAACATACACGCCGTGTTGGTGTAAAAAAACCATTGTTTTCGAGGAACGTTCAGACACAGGAACATCGACACACATGTAAAGAATGCGAGAACAACCAGCATGAATCTTAGACACAGATGGTAGACGGAAAAAGAGGGAGACTACCTTCCCTCTTTTTCCAGCATTTCTCGTCTTCGAACATGCGAACCCATTACTTTCAACATACTAGCCGTCACAAGAAACAATAAACCAGAAATAAGAAACACCGACGACATACCGAGATAACCAGCAAGGATCCCACCCGACACTGGGCCCAACACATTGCCTAAAAAACGAAAACTTTGATTATAACCAAGTACTTCTCCTTGCATGGATGACGGAACAACTTGTCGAATGAATGCCGTCGTACATGGAATTAGTCCTCCTACAGCTAATCCAAACAAAAAGCGGAGTACGAGTAACTGCCAAAAAGCATTGACAAACGCCTGGGGGATAAACAACAAACCCGCTAAAACAAGCAACAGTAAAATAACTTTTTCATGCCCAACCCGATCACCAAACTTGCCCCATCTCCGAGTGCTAAACAAATTCCCTAAACCCGTCACAGAAAACGCTATACCTGCTAGAAACGCCATATTCCCCGGAGAGTGAATCAACTCTGCCACATACAATGACAGTAGTGGCTGGACACTAAATAGACCCATTTGGATCATGAGAGAAATGACCATCATTAATAGCAACATCGGATGTGTGACAATATAGGAAAGAACTTCTTTTGCTTTGTAGTGGCGTTTCCGTTCTCCCGATTCCTCGTGCAACACTTCCTTCACGCCAATCATAACAAGCAATGTTGTCAAAAATAATACACTTGATGTAAGAACGAATGTATACTGCATTCCAACTGCATCTGCAATTAGTCCACCGAATAAAGGACCGAGCAGTCCACCTGATACTTGCCCCGTCATTAACGTTCCTAATGTCTGACCAGCAATACGCTTATCACTTTGGGCTGCAATTAAAGCCATAGATGCCGGTATAAAGCCTGTAGCTAGCCCCATAAAGAGACGCAAAATAAACAAGCTGCCGACTGATTCGACATGCCCCATAAAAAACACGGAAATGGCGATGCCAAAACCAGTCCCAATCAATATTTTCTTCCGTCCATATCGATCACCAATTCTTCCCCATAATGGTGACACAAGAAATGCTACAAAAAAAGAAATGCCAAAGACCCACCCTGCAAAGCGTTGCACTTCTTCTGGTTCATAATGACCAAAAGAATCAATATACAAAGAAAGAAAAGGCAAAATCATCGTCATGCTCGCACCAACAAAAAAGCACGCGATCCACATAATCACGATATTTCGTTTTTCTACTTCAATAAGACCACCTTCGTTTCTCCGCATAGAACTGTTCGTTTACATCTTCAACGACTCAACTGACGCCACCTATTGTTTCGGTACACTAAATATAACACCGTTCCTCATTGAAAGCAACCGACAGGCTTACGCTCTCATATGCGATAGGCAAGAAAATAAAGACAATGGTTCCTCCTCAACACACATCAAATTTGTCACCGTCACACCGAGGAGACGAACACCTTCTGAAAGTTGACCTATCTCTTCCCACAGCTCACAAACATAGCGAAACATCAATAATTTGTCATCCATTCCCTCTGCCACACTGACTCTTTTTGTATATGTCTCAAAAGAGCGGTAACGGACTTTTAATACCACTGTCTTCCCTTTTTTTCGTACCCGCCCTAATGCAACGTGAACTTCTTGACATAACTTCTTCAGTGCCTCTCGTACTTCTCCCTCTGCAACAAGCGCCCGAGGATATGTATGTTCTTTTCCTACAGATTGACGTTCGCGATGAATACATACAGGTCGATGGTCAATCCCGCGAACACGTCGATAGTACGTCACACCAGCTTTACCAAAGTGGTAGATGAGATCCAATTGTTCCATTGCATACAAATCTGCCCCAGTATAAATATGAAGATCATGCATTTTTGCCGCTGTCTTCGGACCGACCCCTGGAAATTTTTCTACTTTCAAACTGTGGATGAATGCCATTGCTTTCGTAGGAGGAACAACCGTTAGCCCGGAAGGTTTTTTCATGTCTGAAGCAATTTTGGCAAGAAACTTATTGTAAGATACACCTGCTGAACTTGACAATTGTAGCTCACGCCAAATTGCCCGTTGGATATGTTGGGCAATTTGCGTGGCACAACAGGCATGCTTATTTTCCGTCACATCTAAATACGCTTCATCAATAGACATCGGCTCGATCATATCGGTGTAACGTTTCATGATCGATTGAATTTGTGCCGAAGCTTTCTGATATGCCGCATAGTTTCCCTCAATAAAAATACCTTCTGGACAACGTTGATACGCCTCATACGCACTCATGGCAGAACGCACACCATATTGCCGAGCAATATAATTTGCCGTTGAGACAATACCTTTGCCGCCTGTTTTTCGTGGGTGCTTTGCAATAATCACTGGCTTCCCTCGCAATGAAGGCCGCTCGCGCTCTTCAACTGAAGAAAAGAAAGCGTCCATATCAATATGAATGATTTTTCTACTTTCATCATTTCGAGGCTCTGGTAACTCAATAACACGTGAAAAAGTTGACATATATACCTCCACACAACAGATCGTATGTTCTTATATTACAGAACGAACGATCCCTTGTCAAGCACACAAAAAAGACCTTCCACAACGGATGGCCTTTTCCATTTATGTCTTCATATTTTAAAATTGAACTTAATAATCCCTGCTTCCTTCGCTGAAATGAATCCAATCATAATAAGCGGACCAACCACAAAACCAAGGACACCAAACAACATCAGCCCGAGATACATCGAAATGAGTGTCGCAAGTGGAGACAATCCAATGTGGATACTCATCACTTTTGGCTCTAATGTCCGTCGAATAATGAGCAATACGGCTGCCAATATAAACAGCTTCGTTGCCATCGCTACGTCACCAGTTAATAGCTGAACAATTCCCCAAGGCGCTAATACAATGATTGAACCAATAATGGGGATCAAGTCAATCACCCAGATGAGTAACGCCGCAAGCAACGCAACTTCTGGTGCAGCCCATAACAAAAACAGGAAAGAAACGAGAAAAATCGGGATGCTTACGAGAAATTGTGCCTTTAAAAAACCTAAAATAACATGTGACAGCCGCGTAAACATAAACGATACTTTTTCTCTTGACCGCTCAGTCAACATCCCATAAAATAATACTTTTAGTTTCGGCATCTCTAGTAAGAATAAAAATAATCCAATCAAATAAACAAGAAATGACACCAAATATCCCGGAATACTCGACACAACTGTTGCAACCCGAGCAATGAGATTTAAATCATTTACATACGCACCAAGATTGTTTAATACTTGGGTCACTTCTTGATTCAATGCCTGGACAAATTCTGTTGGGATGCTATCATTGGCCCGAAGATCATGTTGAAAGTTAAGCCAGCCTTGATTAATTTCTCGAATATAATGAGGTAGGTTTTCAACTAAACGCGTGCCTTGTGTCACAACTGTGGTTGTCAAAAAATATGTGCCAATTGCCAGCAAGAAAATAAATATCCCAAAAACGAGCAACACAGATATGGAATAACTCACTTTTAAACGTTGGTGAAGTAGTTTCACACCTGGAAGCAATAACAATGCTGTTAAATATGCCGCAATCAACGGCAATGAAATTGGTAGTATTAAAAAACAAGCAACAACCAACAAAACGATTACAAGCACGATCTTGACCATTCTTTTACTCATAAAGTTCGTCAACGGAAACCCTCTTTCATTTTTTATCCCGCGTATGATGATGTGGCAAAGTAGAGAATCATCATGTTGGTTTTAAGACGACCATATATGTTCCTATTTGTATGACAACCTCTATTATAACATGCTTATAAACACAAAAGTCATATTCACCCGACGAAACAGCCATGGAAAACGTTTTTCCCATGGCTGCTGTCTTTTATGGAAATGCCTACGCGAAGCAAAACAGAGGTTAATATGAACTTAAAAACTGATCTCGTTCCCATGCATGTACTTGGGTCCGAAATTGATCCCATTCTACTTCTTTTGCTTCCATAAAATGCTCGAATGCATGATTGCCAAGTGCCTGAACGAGCACTGAATCTTTTTCTAGCTCATTTAATGCATCTTTTAACGTTGAAGGCAACGCTTCAATTCCTGACTGCACTCGTTCAGATTTGTTCATGTCATAAATATTGCCACTTGTTTGTGACGGTGGCGTCAGCTTCCGCTTCACCCCATCCAAACCTGCTGCAAGCATTAATGCCATTGCCAAGTAAGGATTTGCAGATGGGTCAGGACTCCGAACTTCGATCCGTGTTGACACGCCACGCGAAGAAGGAATGCGGACAAGTGGTGAGCGGTTACGTAGTGACCAAGCGATGTACACAGGTGCCTCATAGCCGGGAACTAGTCGTTTATAAGAATTAACAATCGGATTCGTAATCGCCGTAAATCCTTTCGCATGGTCTAAAATACCACCTAAAAATTGCATCGCTGTCGTGCTCAGTTGTGTTTCTGATTGTTGGTCATAAAACGCATTCCCTTTCTCATTAAAAAGCGACATGTTCAAATGCATACCCGAACCATTCACACCAAATAACGGTTTTGGCATAAATGTCGCATGTAAGCCATGTTTGCGCGCAATCGTTTTGACAACCAATTTAAATGTTTGAATGTTATCACATGTGGTGATCGCATCTGCATATTTAAAATCTATTTCATGCTGTCCCGGTGCCACTTCATGATGAGACGCCTCAATTTCAAAACCCATATCCTCCAATTCTAGGACAATGTCACGGCGACAATTTTCCCCTAAGTCTGTCGGTGCAAGGTCGAAATAGCCACCTTTGTCATTTAATTCTAACGTTGGCTCACCTTTTTCGTCATTCTTAAATAAAAAGAACTCTGGCTCAGGACCAATATTAAAACTTGTAAACCCAAGCTCGCGTGCTTCTTTTAACACGCGCTTTAAAATCCCACGTGGATCCCCTTCAAACGGTGTTGGCTCCTCACCTGGCTTTCCAGGTTGATAGACATCACAAATTAAACGAGCGACTTTTCCTTTTTCCTGCGTCCATGGAAATACAACCCACGTGTCTAAATCTGGGTACAAATACATGTCTGACTCTTCAATCCGGACAAATCCTTCAATTGAAGAACCATCGAACATCATTTTGTTGTCAAGCGCCTTTTCGATTTGGCTTACCGGAATTTCTACATTTTTAATCGTACCGAGCAAATCTGTGAATTGAAGACGAATAAAGCGAACATTCTCCTCTTTAGCAATACGAACAATGTCTTCCTTTGTATACTTTGACATACGTCCTCTCCTCTCACCCTTATCATGCTTTTTTTATATTAGAAAAAGGGCAGCGCCCTCTATTCTCCCGTAGTTATCGTTAAAAATCGTGTTTCTACACCTGAAAGTATCGTACTAAAAGAAAAATTGGAAGTCAAGCAAAATGATATGCCTCCAAGAAGGTTCTTACG
This sequence comes from Shouchella lonarensis, assembly GCF_900096965.1. Taxonomy (GTDB): domain Bacteria; phylum Bacillota; class Bacilli; order Bacillales; family Bacillaceae_D; genus Shouchella; species Shouchella lonarensis. The sequence goes on from NZ_FMYM01000003.1 coordinate 283,415, forward strand.
ATTCTGAGGAAAAAAAGGTCTTCACAATCGCTTGTATGACGGCAAGTTTCACGTGTTCGTACGTGAGACCTCCTTGAACGTAAACGGTGTACGGCGGTCGGAGCGGTCCATCTGCAGTTAATTCAATGCTTGCTCCTTGAACAAATGTCCCAGCAGCCATAATGACATCATCTGCATACCCTGGCATCGGACTTGGTTGAGGTACCACATGCCCATTGACAGGTGAAGCCTGCTGAATCGCCTGACAAAATGTGACCATCTGCGCAGCTGTATCAAAGTGCACTGCTTGAATCAAATCCGTTCGTACACTAGAAGAACAAGGCGTCGTGCGCAAACCGAGTTTTTCGAGTAATGCAGCCGTCAATACGGCCCCTTTCAATGCTTGTGAGACAACATGCGGTGCGAGAAAAAATCCTTGATACATGTCCAAAAGGGTATGTAAACTTGCTCCTCCTTCAGCACCAATACCTGGTGCCGCCAAACGATATGAAGCAAGCTCCACGAGGTCCGTACGCCCAATGACATAGCCGCCTGTTTTCGCAATGCCACCTCCTGGGTTTTTAATTAAAGAACCCGCAATCAAGTCAGCCCCAACATGACATGGCTCTTCTGTCTCTACAAATTCACCATAACAGTTATCAACAAAGACAATCACATCTTGCTTTAAACTTTTTACATACGCAATCATGTCTCCAATTTCGGCCACTGTGAAAGATGGACGATCGCCATAACCTCTTGAGCGCTGAATGCCTACCACCTTTGTGTTCGGACAAATCGCACGCGCAATCGCTTCTCGGTCAATCGCCTCATTTTTCAATGCGATTGCATCATAAGATACACCGTAATCTTTTAAAGAACCTTTCCCGTTTCCACGTATACCAACAATCTCTTCAAGCGTGTCGTATGGTTTGCCGGTAATATATAATAACGCATCGCCTGGACGAAGGACACCAAACAATGCGGTCGCAATCGCATGCGTCCCGGAAACAATTTGTCCGCGGACAAGCCCAGCTTCTCCACCAAATACATCTGCATAAATGGCTTCTAGTGTATCTCGCCCAACGTCGTCATAACCATAACCTGTAGATGGCGTGAAATGAAAATCAGATACTTGGTGTGCACGAAATGCATCAAGCACGCGTTTTTGGTTGACCAGTGCAGTCGCTTCAATTTGTCCGTGCTCATATTGGAGCGTTGCCTCTACTTGGTCAAGTAATTCTTGTACCTCATTTGTAAATAAACGTTTTTCCTTCAATGAAATTCAACCCACTTTATTGTCCAAAACGATATTTTCTTCCTACAACTTATCGTACCATGATTTTGTCAAAAAGTCGCTTTCTCTGCAAAAAAAGGTTCGTATTATCGACTTGATAAGTCAAAATCTTCTAACCTTAGTTGTTGCAACGCTTGCTTTGTGTAATCATTTTGCTTCATGATTCGAACTGCCTGAAGACGAATGGCCTCCTCCATTAAATTGCGGATATAGCGGCCGTTGCTGAATGTATGGGCTTCTTCTTCAATGACACGCTTAATATGTGCGCGTACCCCCTTATATGCACTCTCTACTAATACATAATCGCGTTCTTTCGCCATATTACGCAACATGTCCATTAATTGATCCACTGTATAGTTTGGGAAAGTCACCGCAATAGGAAACCGCGAAGGCAAGCCGGGATTGAGTGACATGAAATAGTCCATTTCTTCACAGTAACCAGCAATGATTAATACAAACTCATTGGCTTTGTCTTCCATTCCTTTTACAAGTGTATCAATCGCTTCTTTACCAAAATCTTTCTCTCCGCCACGTGACAATGCATACGCCTCGTCGATAAAAAGGACACCGCCATTCGCCTGTTTGAGTACTTCACGTGTTTTTTGTGCAGTATGTCCAATGTACTCCCCAACCAAATCAGCCCGTTCTACTTCTAAGAAATGCCCTTTTGAAAGCACCTTCATATCATGCAAAAAAGATGCAATCAACCTAGCAATAGATGTTTTCCCCGTTCCTGGATTCCCTTTGAACACCATATGGAGTACTTGTTTTGTAACAAGTAAACCATGCTCTTTTCGACGCTCATTCACATAAATCCACGCGTATAACTCTTTAATAAGCGATTTAATCTCAGACAAACCGATAAAAGCTGAGAGCTTCTTTTCAAACCGAGCCAGCACCTCATGCTTCTCTTTTTCGTCTTCAGATACAAACCAATCTGTGCTCACTCGTTTGGTTGGCGCTTTATTCAAGACCACATTAATCCGTGCGCCCTCTCTCGCCTTTAGTGGATGGGTCACTCGCCTCCACCTCCTCGAACGACTCGTGCGCCCCACTGCTTACTTATAACAGTATACGCAAGCACAGTCCAAAACGTGACAAAAGCCTAGAAAACGTGCTCAAAAACATTTTGTGTGACAGAAGCGCTTTCATTCGACATGAATTAGACAAAATTAAACATTCTATTACTTAGTCAAGCATGTTAATATAAATAGTGGCACAAATAAGTTAACGGGAGATGATTTGCATATGAAATTTAAGCGTATTTTTACAGGCATTTTAGCAAGTAGTATGTTGTTGACAACGGGATTTACATTTGCGACGCCTACATATGCAGCAACAAAGGGCATCACACAAGAAACAAATGAGCATGATAAAGATAATACTGTTGTTTCTCATGTCTTGACTGAAGATTATATTTTAAAAGCTTCTGGAACTGGATGGGGAGATTATGCAGAATTTACAGCTACACAGTCAGCCATTCGCATCCAAGCCTCTACAAGTTTAATCCCTGATGGTCCTGAGTACACAACTGCATGGTTTTTAATGGAGCTCCATGAAGAGGCAAATTGGTGGTTAGAGTACACGGGGCAAATTTTAGTGGAAAACGGTGGCACTTATGATTATACGTGGCTAGTAACACCGGGTAAAACCTACAAATTAGTCGCTGCAAGCCTCACCCACGATGAACCATTCGAATCAGGATCAAGTACAGATATTTCAGGGACTATCAACATTGATTACGTAAAGAAAGCCGACCCTAACAATCCAAAAAACGAATAAAGGTCGATTAATATTTCTCATTTGATACTGAGGGAGAGCGTTCTCTCTCAGTATCACTCTTTTATGAGCGATTTAATCTCAGACAAATCGATAAAAGCTGAGAGCTTCTTTTCACACCGAGCAAGCACCTCATGCTTCTCTTTTTCATCTTTAGATACGAACCAATCTGTGCTCCGTTTCTGCGCCCTCTCTCGCCTTTAGTGGATGGGTCACTCGCCTCCACCTCCTCGAACGACTCGTGCGCCCCACTGCTTACTTATAACAGTATACGCAAGCACAGTCCAAAACGTGACAAAAGCCGAGAAAACGTGCTCAAAAACATTTTGCCTCACACGCTTCACTGCATATACCACGCAAGTGCTGCAGCCTCCAGTTGTTGCACATGTTCATGTTTACCTGAAATATATGCAGTGATATTTGTAGGGTGCATTGCCGCAAGAATCCGTTTTAATTCGCCATACGCGTGCGCTTCCTTCGGGTGTGCACGTAAATAATCGCGTACTGCTAAATGGCGGCATACGTCCCTGCTGCCTGTTTCAAACACGTGTACGTGATGTGTACGCTGATCCCCACCCTTTTGAAAATAGCGTCGCCCCTCGATCCCGTTCTCTCCTTTTGCCTCATAGCCAATTTGCTTCATCGCTTCATTTAACTCGTCTACACGCACAATTGGTTCGTGCACCTCTATTAATACATCAATCACCGGCTTTGCTAACAGTCCGGGTACAGCTGTGCTTCCAATATGGTGACATGCAACGATGTGATTTGCAAAAATATGTTTTAATCGTACTGCTTCACATACAAATTGATCTATCCATGCTGTTTGATAAGGTGTGACGATCACTTGCCTCATATTCTTTTCTCCTTATGCTGTGATATAAACACCAAAAAAAAGCCACTGACATGGCTCCTTTCACGCTCAACCAACTGTCCAAGGATGATGCAAGCGCTTAAAAGTACTATACCACATTGTGTGAATGTGTGTAAATAGATAGACACTTTGTTCAATCAATATTTGGAAACACCATATGCGGCTTTGTTTCTCGATAGTAAGCAAGCCGATCTTCCCGCGTACCTGTATGAAATTCAAACTTATGTCCGTCTGGGTCTGTAAAGTAAATGGACTTTTTATCACGCGCGTCGCGTGGTCGCCCGGAAAGCACAGTCGCCCCTGCCACAAGCAATCGCTCATACAACTGGTCTAACTCTTTTTCTGCGACCGAAAACGCAACATGTGTATAAGATGCACGAATCTCTTGACGCGGGATGTCTTTTTCCTCATTTAAAGCAAACCACATCCCATTTACATCAAAATAGGCTGTTTGATGCCCTTTTACTAACAATGTCGCCGAAAATACTTGCTCATAAAAATCAATTGAACGATGTAAGTCACTTACTGAAAAACAAAAATGATTTAGCCCTTGAATCGCCATCCGATGATCTCCTTTTATATAATGAATCACTTTTCACCACGCGATTGATGTTGTGAAGAGGTGAGCGCCTGTCCAAGTTTTACCCGTTTCAACTGCGCGACAATGATCACGCTAATGACACACAACAAAAACCATGAACTAATTTTACCGATGTGTACAAGCGACCATGTCGCCTCTTGATTCGGGTATTGCCATGCACCGTAGAATGTCGTAATATTTTCGGCAATCCAAATAAAAAACCCGATCAACAAAAACGACACCGTCAGTGGCATACGAAAGACCTTCCCATTCACACGGAAAAATACGACCGTCCGCAAAAACACAAGAATAAGTAATCCTTTCAGTAGCCAACGAGCATCCCAAACGAAGTGATGCGTAAAGAAATTTGCATAAATCAATACACATAAACTAACTGCATACAACGACCGTGGCCAGCCTGTCATTCGCAAGTCAAAGCGTCGCCATGCTTGACAAATATAACTTGCCACACTCGCATACATGAACCCACTATAAAGCGGCACCCCAAAAATCATACTATACGCCTCTTCTGGATACACCCAAGAGCCCATATGCACTTTGTAAATCTCAAGTCCTAAACCAATGAGATGAAACAGACAAATCACTTTCAGTTCATCCAACGTCTCTAACTTAAAATAAAGCATCGCGCCTTGCGCAAGCAAACACACGATCAAGATCAAATCGTAACGTGGTAAAAATGGGACACTGAACCATTGGCTGAATGCTAAAGTAAGAAAAATAATGACAGGAAACACACAGGAAAGTGCCTGTCCGTAACCAAAATATAGAAATGTCTTCACGATGTTGTGTTCCCTTCATCTCTACTCTTCCCGATCAAACCGTAAAAAAAGAGCTTTGTAATATCTTCAGTAAGCGGCAAAATCTTCTGATAGACTTCTTGTTGCCGCACACAGTCCCTCATCATTTCAAAATAAAAAAGAATGGCCTCATCTGAAATGGTCGGATCAATATAGCCATACGCTCTCCCCTCAGCTAACAAGACATGCCAGTGCTTCATGATTTTCTCTTGCATAAAAGTTTCTAACTGCCCTCCCGGCTTGACATATTCTTTCATCATATAATGATAAAACTCTTCATTAATTTTTTGTGAAATCTCTATTTTGTAAGCCATCATTTGCTTCATTTTTTCTGGGAATGCTTGATCACTGTAAACAATGTCCACAAACATTTGCGCTGATTCTTCCATCATTGCTAAGATCACTTCATAAACAAGACGATGTTTATTTTTGAAATAATTATAGATGGTTACTTGTGACACGCGCGCCTCTTGCGCAATTTCTGTGATTGCCACTTTTTGCACACCATATGCCATGAATAACTTCTTCGCAGCCGCAATAATTTGTTGTTCTTTTTTTGCTCTCCTTCGGGCAAATCCATCCATCCTTCACTCACCTCCATCTTATTGTAAGGAAAAACGCCCTGAAAAACAACGAAAAACTTGACTCATAACTACTTGCCACCGACATACATATTGTATATTATGAAGTATATATAGTTAAAAAGTTCATAACAAAGGAGGGCGCAAACATGCCCGTATTGGAAACGAAAGACTTAACAAAACAATTTGGCACAACCCACGCATTAAATGGCGTTAATATGCAAGTTGAGCATGGGGAAGTCTACGGATTTATCGGACCTAATGGTGCGGGAAAGTCAACAACCATTCGTATTTTACTCGGGATGTTAAAAGCTTCTTCAGGAGAAGCGACCATCTTTGGGAAGAATGTTTGGAAAGATGCCGTGGATATTCATAGACGTATCTCCTATGTGCCTGGTGATGTCAATTTATGGCCAAATCTAACTGGCGGCGAAGTAATCGATTTTTTATTAAAGCTACGTGGCAAAGCACGGACAACTCGCGTGCAACAACTTATTGAACAGTTTCAGTTAGACCCTACAAAGAAATGTCGTACTTATTCAAAAGGAAATCGGCAAAAGGTCGCTTTAATTACGGCATTTGCCGCAGACAGTGATTTGTATTTGCTCGATGAACCAACATCCGGTCTTGATCCGTTGATGGAACGTGTCTTTCAAGATTGTGTTCAATCTGCCAAGCAAGAAGGCAAAAGTATCTTACTCTCCTCTCATATTTTGTCCGAAGTTGAACGTTTGTGTGACCGTGTCGCCATTATTCGCCAAGGGCAAGTCATTGAATCCGGTACCCTGGCCCAATTACGGCATTTGACACGCATTCATGTGACGGTCGAGACGCAAGAGCAAATACCCGCATTGCATGAACAAAGTGGTGTTTATGAGATTGACGCCCACGGCCACACAGCATCCTTTTATGCGGATGAAACTGCGCTGGATACGGTCATGCGCTACATCAGCTCATTTGGTATTTTGAAGCTGCAAAGCACGCCACTGACATTGGAAGACTTATTTATGCGGCACTACAACGATGCAGGAGAGGAGTGATCGTCATGTGGACAGAAAATTTCCATGCAACTGGCCGTCTCATGCGCTTCATCTTGCGTCGCGACAGGCTCCGCATCCCTATTTGGCTTGTTTCAATCATCGCAATTACTTTCCTCACCGCTTCTTCCCTTGCACAATTATATCCTTCTGACGAGGAACGCCAGGTCATTGCAGAGACGATGAATAATCCAGCGATGATTGCAATGGTTGGACCGGGGTATGGACTGGATCATTATACAGAAGGTGCGATGATGGCCCATCAAATGTTGCTCTTTACAGCAGTTGTTGTCGCGATCATGAATATTTTGCTTGTCGCTCGTCATACCCGCACCGAAGAGGAAGAAGGTAGAACCGAACTTCTCCGCTCGCTCCCAGTCGGTCGACTGGCGAATGTGAGCGCCACACTCATCGTGCTACTACTCACAAATATCGTCTTAGCCAGCGGCGTTAGCCTCAGCTTACTTTCGTTACAAATTGATAGTATGGATGCAGCTGGGTCCTGGATTTATGGGAGCGCACTCGGTGCAACTGGCTTTTTCTTCGCCGCGGTCACAATCATCTTTGCACAGCTATGTGAGAGTAGTCGAGGAACAATTGGCTTCCCATTTGCCGTGCTAGGTGCCGCCTTTTTACTACGTGCCATCGGTGATGTTTCAAATGAGACGTTGTCGCTTTTCTCTCCACTCGGTTGGACTGTAGCGGTTAAGGCTTTCGTCGTAAATCAGTGGTGGCCAGTTTTGCTACTAGGTGGCATCGCCGTCACGTTGGCTGTTTTCGCGCTATTCTTGTATACGGCGCGTGATTTCCAAGCCGGTTTCTTTCCGACACGGCGTGGAAGAAGAACGGCTTCACGTTTCTTAACTGGACCATTCGGTCTCGCTTTTAAACTCCAACGTACAGCGATAATCTCATGGTTCATTGGCATGTTGATTCTCGGTGTTTCTTACGGTTCCATTTTTGGCGATTTAGAAAGCTTTTTTGAGAGCAATGAAATGATCTCGGAGTTACTCCCGATCACAAGCGAGTTTTCATTATCTGAATCCTTTTTGGCAAAGATCATGTCGCTGATCGCGATCTTCTCGACCATCCCTGGTATTTTATTTGCAACAAAGCTCAAGTCAGAGGAAAATCAAGCCCGCAATGAACCGTTACTGACACATGCGATCTCCCGTTTGAAGTTAATGGCTACGTATAGCACGCTAGGTCTTGTCGGTAGCGTCATGATGTTAGGTGCCGCAACATTCGGTTTGATCATCAGTATGCAAGCGGTCGTCGATGATCCGATTACGACCAGCACCATCATCCAATCTGCGGCTGTTTACGTACCGGCGATGTGGCTCGTTATCGCCCTCTCCATTAGCATCATCGGTGTGCGCCCACAACTGTCATCGCTTATTTGGTTATACATTGGCTTCTCATTCTTTGTGGTCTATTTAGGCGACTTACTGAATGTCCCAGAATGGATCCAGTCGCTCTCACCATTTGGTCATGTTCCGCAAGTCCCGCTCGCAGATGTGAGCTTTCTATCAATCCTCACGCTTTCTGCCATTTGTCTCATACTCATTACCACGGGACATATCGCTTACCGGAGACGTGACTTAGCTGGGTAACACCATTCAAGTAAAAAACCGAGCAAATTGTCTGCTCGGTTTTTCGTTTTATTCTTCTGATCCATTATTTAATTGAATATTTTTTTGTGGGGCAAAGGTTGAAATCGCATGCTTATAGACGAGTTGTTGTCGTCCTTCTGTTTCAATCATGACGGTAAAATTATCGAATCCTTTAATGTGCCCACGTAATTGAAACCCATTTAACAAAAATACGGTAACGGGTACATTTTCTTTTCTCAATTGATTCAAAAACTGGTCTTGAATGTTCACTGATGCTTTCATACGGAAAACCCCTCTCTCTGTATATACAATCATCTGTATGAACTTATTCGTGCTCGTAAGACAATTTTCCTTCTATAAAAGCAAATATTTTTTCAAAGACCCGCGCTGGCTCGTCTTCATCCATATGAAACCACACTGCTTCACTCCGGTTCCGAAACCAGGTCAATTGTCGCTTTGCATAGCGCCGAGAGTTTTGCTTCAACTGGGCAACTGCTTCTGCCAAAGATACTTCGCCATCTAAATACTGATACAATTCTTTATAGCCGATCGCCTGGATCGACTGCCCGCGGATGCCTTCTTCATGTAATTGTCTCACTTCTTCTAACAATCCCGCCGTCATCATCTCATCGACGCGCTTATTAATCCGTTCATACAACCGCTCCCGTGCCATCGTCAAACCGATCATGATCACTCGCTCCGTTGCGGGTGCTTGTTCTTGTGCGGAATACGGTTTTCCTGTCACATGAATAACTTCCAGCGCGCGAATAACCCGCCGCGAATTATTCGGATGAATGCGTTGTGCGGCCGCCATGTCTTGCTCAGCTAAACACGCATGTAACGCTGCTTCCCCGTGTGCCTTAGCGTATGCCTCCATCCGTGCCCGGAAATCTGGATCACTACTCGCCTCATTAAAATCAAGTGCATGCGTGATCGCTTGCACGTATAGCCCTGTTCCACCGACAAGAATCGGTCGCTTTCCACGTTCACGAATATCATCGATCACCGCCCGCGCTTTTTCTTGAAACGAAGCGACCGTCCACGACTCACTTGGCTCCAGTACATCAATCAAATGGTGCGGTACTCCGTGCATCTCTTCAAATCGTACTTTCGCTGTACCAATGTCCATTCTTTTATATACTTGCATTGCATCACCACTGACGACTTCGCCTGCAAATCTCTGCGCCAATTGAATCCCTAGTGCTGTTTTTCCAACTGCGGTTGGTCCAACGACCGCAATCAATGTTTTTGTCATACATAAACTTCCTTTCTATACCTTTAAAACACCATACTGAAAAGACGCACGCAAACGACGACGGATCGTATATCCATAACGAGCAAACTGCTCGCTTCCTCTATGATCTTTTAATACAATGGCCCGCCGCGCCACACGTCTAGCTTCTGTCATCATCACATCATCCAACGGGGCTCCATGCGCAAAGGCGCGTAATCCCGCAATGCCGGGGGAAGCGACCGCTACTTGAAACATCGGGTCAAAATAAATGACATCAATGCTGCGATCAGGGCACTGCTGCAAGTAAGATGTGCTATTAGCGCAAACAACTTCAATTGTTCGCATCGCCTTCGTAAAATCATCCAAATGATCACCATCTGTCCACGACTGTAACCCTTCACGCACAATGAAGGCAACACGCGGATCGGCTTCTACACCAATCACACGTCCCTTTGGTCCCACCGCAAGTTGTGCCATGACTGCGTCGGCAGCCATGCCAAGTGTCCCATCTAAAAAAGAATCGCCCGCCCGTAAATCAGCGGCCTCAATGAGTGGATCGCGCTTCGTGTGACGCCATTGCTTGTAACGAACAAGGGCCGCATTTGGGTGATAAAAGAACGGTTCGTGGACACCTTGCTTATGTAATGACAATTTCTCCGCTCCAACAACCAATACTTCTGAATCGACCTGTTCAAAAAGTGACTGGAGAGAACGGTCCTCTCGTGGAACAAGAGGAACCGCCAATGTCTCAGCATATTTTTTTGCTTGTGCAATAAACGTGTGCGCTTGCTTACGTGCTGTTGTCACAATCATCTTCGGTGCTCCTCTACATGACCCGTTTAAACATTTTTTCTAATTCATAGGTTGAAAAATGGATGACCACTGGACGTCCGTGCGGGCACGTAAATGGTTCTTCACAACGTTGCAATGTTTCAAGCAGCTGCATCATTTCATCATCTCGTAAATGATGATTCGCTTTGATCGCCGCTTTACAACTCATCAGGATGGCTGCTTCCTCACGTAAATCAGCAATACTTACTTGTTTTTGCGATAGAAGTTGTGCGACCATTTCACGAATCAGTGACTCGATTTCCGCACTTGGAAACCAAACAGGGTGTGCGCGTACAATAAATGTATTTTTCCCAAAAGCCGTTAAAAACACGCCGACCGCTTCTAGTTTTTCGATTGACTCTGTAATGACTAACGTCTCTCGGTTTGTGAATTCCATTGTTAACGGCGCGAGCATCGCTTGCGTTTCAGGTGCGACTTCCGCTAGTTTGGCGCGAAAATATTCATATTTAATTCGTTCCTGCGCAGCATGCTGATCAATTAAATACATTCCTTGTTCATTTTGGGCAATAATGTATGTCCCGTGAACTTGGCCAACGGGATAAAGCGTTGGCAATAACGACGTAGCTCGGTCTGGTTGAGCCAACTGTTCATCGGTCGTCACCGCAATCTCTTGATCAGCATTCTCTTTGTCTTCCTCTAGCAACGGTGTTTTAGCTTGTTGCACTTGCTCTGCCACCGGTAAGGGTGTGCTTTCATATAGAGAAGCTGTTTCTTGCACCGCACGAGGTATTTCTGGCTGCGACTCGTATGCAAGTTGCTGCTCCTGTTGCGGAGGGGCAGAAAACGACAATGACAACTGCTTTTCTCCTGCTTGTTTCTTTTCTAGTGACTGCTTTGTCGGTTCCGGAATGAGCGCCTCGGCCCGTAACGCTTGTTTAATGCTCGTCGTAATCACTTCTGACAACGCTTCTTCCTTACTCAACCGTACTTCTAATTTTGCTGGATGCACATTTACATCAATGAGGATCGGATCCATTTTAAGTTGAATGACCGCAATTGGGTAACGACCAATTGGTAGAAGGGTATGAAACCCTTGTTGAATCGCCTGTGCCAATTTGAAATTGCGAATGTAACGCCCATTAATAAACAGCGACATATACTGCCGACTCGCTCGCGTCAACATCGGTCTCGCAATATAGCCAGTAATCTCATAATCAAGTGATGTGCCGTCAATCTTGATCATTTCATGCGCTGTGTTGCGACCATACACTTGGGCAATCACTTGCCGCAAATCGCCATTGCCACTCGTTTGTAAAATCGTTTTCCCGTCACTCACGTACTGAAAAGAAATCCCCGGATAGGCCAACGCCATCCGATTAATAACGTCACTGATATGACCCGCTTCCGTCGAAACGGTTTTCAAATATTTTAATCGTGCCGGTGTGTTATAAAACAAATCCGTTACGCAAATGGTTGTGCCACGCCGTGCTTCCGCAGGGCCGCGTTTCACCTCTTTGCCTCCTTCAAGCACAATACCCGCACCTGCGCCCCCTGTACTTGACTGCAGCTCGACACGGGCAACCGAAGCAATACTCGGCAACGCCTCACCTCTAAAGCCAAGCGTACGAATGGTGAATAAGTCACGATCAGACTGGATTTTCGACGTGGCATGCCGGGCAAACGCCAAGCCAATCTCTTCAGCTGCAATACCTATACCATTGTCAACAATGCGAATAGATTGCAGTCCACCTTCTTCAATCTCAACTAAAATGTGCGTACTCTCGGCATCAATCGCATTTTCTACTAGTTCCTTTACAATTGAAGCGGGACGCTCGACCACTTCGCCAGCGGCGATTTTATTCGATAGCGTTGCGTCAAGTTGCTGAATGTGTGCCATCGGTTCCCTCCTATTTCCGTTGGTTTCTTAATTGCTTTTGCCAAGCTTGAATATGTTCAAGTGCCTGAAACGGCGTAACATGTAGCAAATCAACCTCACAAATCTTATCAAGTACCGCTTTCTCACCAGATTTGACCGTTCGTGTTTCTTTCCGTGCTATTTCTTCATCTGTTTGAAAAAGTGGCAATTGCACCGGTGTATACTCGGTTACCTCTTCTGTAACAGCTGCCACTTCTTTTGTCGCCAATGCCGGTTGCTCAAATGTTTGCAAAAGCGTACGTGCTCTCTCTGTCACTGCATCGGGTAGTCCCGCAAGCTTGGCAACGTATACACCGTAACTCCGGTCAGCAGCGCCTTCAATGACTTGATGTAAAAACACAACGTCTTCATCTTTTTCGGCAACCGCAACATGGACATTTCGTAAGGTCGGCAAAGACTCTGCGAGCGTCGTTAGCTCGTGATAATGCGTTGAAAACAACGTCTTCGCACCAATGTGTTCGTCGATATACTCAATAATCGCTTGGGCAAGTGCCATCCCATCATACGTTGATGTCCCGCGCCCGATTTCATCAAGAATAATTAAGCTTTGTTTTGTAGCTTTCATCAGTGCATCTTTTGTTTCGAGCATCTCGACCATGAACGTACTTTGCCCACTCGCTAAGTCATCTGCCGCACCAATACGGGTAAAAATTTGGTCAAAAATTGGGAGTGCCGCACTTGTTGCCGGTACGAAACTACCAATTTGCGTCATCACAACCGTTAACGCTAACTGACGCATATATGTACTTTTTCCGCCCATGTTCGGACCAGTAATTAATAACATATCCCGCGAGCCCGTTAAATCAATATCATTTTGCACGTAGCTCCCTCGCTGAATGACCGTCTCAACAACTGGATGACGCCCGCCTTCAATCGTCACATCACGTGTATCATTGAGATGTGGGCACACATATTGATTCGCCTCCGCGACGACGGCAAAGCTTGCCAACACGTCCATTTCACTCACATGATGGGCAAATCGCTGTAAATGCGGTAAATACTCCGCTACTTCTTTTCGCACATTTGTAAATAACTCGTATTCAAGCTCAACCATCTTTTCTTCCGCCCCAAGAATGAGCGCTTCTTTCTCTTTCAATTCTGGTGTTACGTACCGTTCGGCATTCGTTAATGTTTGTTTACGCTCATAACGCCCTTCTGGAATGAGGTGTGTATTCGCTCGCGTCACTTCAATATAATAGCCAAACACTTTGTTGTACCCGACTTTTAAAGAACGAATCCCCGTCTGCTCCCGCTCCTTTTGCTCTAACGCAGAGATCCACTTTTTTCCGTCGCGACTTGCAGCCCGGTACTGATCTAACTTTTCAGAGAAGCCCGTAACGATTAAACCACCGTCTGTCACAGACGTTGGCGCGTCTTCGGAAATGCTTGAATCAAGTAATGTAACGAGCGTTTGAAATGACTCAACCTCACCAAACCACCGGGTGAGAAAAGACGTGTCAATCCGCGCTGCTTGTTGTTGTAACTCGGGAATCTTCATTAATGATCGCTTTAATTGTACGAGCTCACGCGCATTCACATGTCCACATGACACGCGTGCAGCAAGACGCTCAATATCATACACTTCTTTCAATGCATCTCGCAAAGCTTCACGCTCAAAATAATGATCAAGAAATAATTGCACCGTTTGCTGACGTGCTTCGATTGTTGACTGGCGCATAAGGGGTCGTTCTAGCCATTTGCGTAAAAGACGCCCGCCCATCGCAGTCATCGTTTGATCGAGTACAAACAACAATGAACCACGTTTCTTCTTATCTCGCAATGTTTCGGTCAGTTCCAAGTTTCGTTTCGCATGTTCATCCATTTTCAAATAAGCATCCGCCGGTACATATACGACTTGCTGCAAATGATTGAGCGCTTGTTTCTCAGTTGCCAATAAATAATGGAGCAAGCGCGCAAACGCCGCATGTAAAACGGGCTCATCAATATGTGCTATAAGCGCATCATATGCTGCTATCTTCTCCGCCTTCTCTTCAATCGACACAACGACGTGCGCTTGCTTTTGCAGTTGTTCTTGCAGTCTAGCAGGAAAATCTGGCGGCAAAACCGCTTCTCGAGCCTGACTCGCCACAATCTCTTCATATAGCTCGTCCCAATCACCCGTTCCAGGCGTCACAGACACTTCCCCGGTTGACACATCACAACGCAACAGTCCATATGCCTTTGCGTTATCTAATGCCACCGACACAATATAATGGTTTTCTTTCGCCCCTATTTGCTTATCATTCATCCATGTTCCCGGCGTTAACACTTTCGTTACTTCGCGCTTGACAACACCTTTGACTGATTTTGGATTTTCTACTTGCTCACAAATCGCGATCTTATAGCCTTTTTCAATTAACGTCGCCATATAGCCATCCGCTGAATGGTGCGGGACACCACACATCGGAATTGCGTCCTCACCTTTTCCGCGACTTGTTAAAGTAATCTCCAACTCACTAGCTGCTCGCTTTGCATCCTCATAAAAAAGCTCATAAAAATCTCCTAACCGAAAAAAGAGAAATGCATCTTCATGTTGGCTCTTAATCTTTAAATATTGTTTCATCATCGGTGTTTGTGCTTGTTGTCCCATACTAACCTCCGATATCATTATCCTGTTTCTTACTCTATCATGCCATACACTGAAGAAGAGGGCAACATGATGAAAGCCCGTTTTTTTCACCCTCTACGCTGTGATCGCATATAGTATTGTGGACAATAAGGGATACTTTAATAAATGACCATTGGAGATGACTCTTAAATAATAGAGTTCATACTCATATATTTATATCCGCTGATGAACCGTATCTTTATTAGGAATAACCAACGTGTTCTGTCCTAAAAAACGAAAAGGAGGAGTGTACATGTCACAACCAACCATGCCGAATTTCACACCCAATTTGAACTTAAGTCGGGATGATGTCATTAATTTACTGTTATCTTCTGTCGCGATGGAAGAAATGGGCTTAGCACACATTATTAATGCAGAAGGAGAAAAAATCCAATACGCCTTAGGGACCTTGAATGGTTCGACTGGACCACCGGCAACATTGGAAGAGATTTTAGCTATAAATGAAAGTGTCGTTTGTATGATGGACACCATTTTCAAAAAAGAAATGATCCTAGACTCGAAGATGAAAAAAGCCATTACATTTCCAGAAGCCGTAAGTGGGCCGCCTGGACCGACCGGGGTTCCAGGTGGGGTAGATGTGATCAATGGACTCCAAGGACCCATTGTCACATTAACGATTGGCAATATCCCCGGAGGAATTGAAAATATTAATGGCATCACCGCAGCCGCCGATGGTAGTTTGGTATTAGACGCAGAAGATGTCGGCGCATTTCCGTATGAACTTGTCCCATCTACACAAGATTTGAATGTCCTCACTGATTCCGGAGTATATACTTCGGATGGAAGTGGAGGAGGACCAACCAATGGACCCGTAGGGGCAACATCACCCATTTGGACATTATATGTATCGTTGATCACACCAGGACCTGGATCACAAATTGTTGTGTTACAGCTATTTATTACTAATCCGAGCTTATACATTCGTAGTTCACAACCAGGAGCTGTCATGTGGAACAACTGGATTGAAATTGCAGCAACTGGACCGATCGGACCTACCGGACCTACCGGACCTACCGGACCGATCGGACCTACAGGACCGACTGGACCGACTGGACCGACTGGACCTACCGGACCGATCGGACCTACAGGACCGACTGGACCTACCGGACCTACCGGACCTTCTGGACCTACCGGACCCACTGGACCTACCGGACCTACCGGACCCACTGGACCCACTGGATCCATTGGACCAACTGGACCGACTGGACCTACCGGACCTACCGGATCTACCGGACCTACCGGACCTACCGGACCGACTGGACCTACCGGACCTACCGGACCTTCTGGACCTACCGGACCCACTGGACCTACCGGACCGACTGGACCTACCGGACCGACTGGACCTACCGGACCTACCGGACCTACCGGACCTACCGGACCTACCGGACCGACTGGATCGATTGGAGCTACCGGACCTTCTGGACCCACTGGACCTACCGGACCGACTGGATCGATTGGAGCTACCGGACCTTCTGGACCGACTGGACCGACTGGGCCTACCGGACCTACCGGACCCACTGGACCGACTGGACCTACCGGACCTTCTGGACCTACCGGACCTACCGGACCTACCGGACCTACCGGACCGACTGGACCCACTGGACCTTCTGGACCTTCTGGACCTACCGGACCTACCGGACCTACCGGACCTACCGGACCTACCGGGCCTACCGGACCGACTGGACCTTCTGGACCCACTGGACCGACTGGGACGACTGGACCTACCGGGCCTACCGGACCTACCGGGCCTACCGGACCGACTGGACCGACTGGACCGACTGGACCTACCGGGCCTACCGGACCGACTGGACCTACGGGAGATCTAAATACCGTCATTAATTCACGCATCTCCCTAACGTCAGGTGCCGCTGGTCTCACGAACGGAACAGCTGTGAGCTTTAATAACAATGACATCAACAATGGTGGAACGTTTATCACCTGGCCAGGAGTAGGAGGAAACACAGATATTGATTTAACAGAAGGTGTCTATTTCATCAACTGGATCATCAATGGCGCACCAGCTACACCACCTGGCGATATACAGTTTGAATTACAGCTTGGCGGGGCGCCGGTTTCTGGGAGTGGCTCGGCTATCACAAATGCACCTGCTCAACGCTATCTTTCTGGAAACATTATTATCGACACTACAGGTGGGAACTTAACGCTTGTGAACACTGGTGCTACCATCAATATAAACTCATTTGCAGGGCGCTACTCAGCTGTTGTGAGTATTACCAGATTATCATGATCATTTTTAAAAGAAAGGAGGGATACAAATGTCACAGGCAAACATGCCAAATTTCACACCTGATATTAACTTAAGTCGAGACGATGTCGTCAGTCTATTATTTGCATCCATTGCAATGGAGGAAATGGGCTTAGCACACATCATTAACGCAGAAGGAGAAAAGATCCAATATGTTTTAGGTACTTTAGAAGGCATTACCGGACCAACAGCAACATTGCAAGAAATTTTAGATGTAAATGAAAGCGTTGCCGACATACTGGATACAATTTTCAAAAAAGAAATTATATTGGAGTCGAAAATGAAAGCAACCACCGCCATTCCATCATTTCTAGGACCGACTGGACCGACCGGACCGACTGGTGGCGTCGCCTCAGTAAACGGCATCCCAGGTCCTGTCGTTACTTTAACGATCGGAGATATTCCAGGTGGCATCGCAAATATAAATGGGGTAACTCCGGATGTCAATGGCAACCTTGTTCTAAATGCAGAAGATATTGGCGCGTTTCCACATACAATTGTAGACTCTGAATCGAACCTGAATGGTTTTATTGTCGAAGGGGTTTATAGTTCAGATGGCACTGGTGGAGGACCGTTAAATGGCCCACCACCTCCAGGTACCATTGGCCCAGTATGGACATTGTATGTATCATTAATTACACCTGGTCCTGGATCCCAAATGGTTGTTTTACAACTATTACTCTCTAATCCAAGTATCTATTTACGTAGTTCACAACCTGGCGCTGCAACATGGAATAATTGGGTTGAAATATCTGCCACAGGTCCAATCGGACCGACGGGTTTTATCGGACCTTCTGGACCTACCGGATCTACCGGACCTTCTGGACCGATTGGACTTTCTGGACCGATTGGAACGATCGGACCTACCGGACCTTCTGGATCTTTTGGACCTACTGGTCCTACTGGTCCGACTGGATCTTCTGGACTTACTGGGGTCACGGGACCTTCTGGGCCTTCTGGGACCACTGGGCCTTCTGGAACCGCTGGACCTTCTGGTCCTACCGGAACCACTGGACCTTCTGGGCCTTCTGGGACCACTGGACCTTTTGGGTTTACTGGATCGACTGGCCCTATCGGCACCACTGGACCTTCTGGTCCTACCGGACCTTCTGGACCTTCTGGACCTTCTGGAGCCACTGGACCTTCTGGACCTTCTGGACCTATCGGGCCTTCTGGATCTACTGGATCTACTGGTTCTACTGGTCCTACTGGTCCTACCGGACCTTCTGGTCCTACTGGTCCTACCGGATCTTCTGGACCGACTGGAGTCACTGGTCCTACCGGACCTTCTGGATCTACTGGTCCTACCGGACCTACCGGAACGACTGGTCCTACCGGACCTACCGGACCTACCGGACCTTCTGGTCCTACTGGTCCTACTGGACCTACCGGACCTACCGGACCTACCGGACCTTCTGGTCCTACTGGACCTACTGGATCAACTGGAGCCACCGGACCTACCGGTCCTACTGGTCCTACTGGAACGACTGGTCCTACCGGAACGACTGGTCCTACCGGAACGACTGGTCCTACTGGTCCTACTGGTCCTACCGGACCTACTGGACCTACTGGTCCTACTGGTCCTACTGGTCCTACTGGGTCAACGACAACAATGTTTAATTTTACTAGAGCAAATCAAGAGGCAACCCAACTCATTGGCATTGGCTCTGACGTACCGTTAGACACTGATCTTGTTGATAATGGTGCTCCTTTTATCACGCCATCAGGTAGTGGCCTCAGTTTAGAACCCGGAGCATATCTCGTTGATTGGGGAATAAATGGATCACCAAATCCATCTCCAGGAAATGTGCAATTTGGGTTACACTTCGGCGGAGATGTTCCAGGTAGCGTTGCTGTTTCAAATGGCATTAGTAATACGCATTTTCTCTCTTCTGCCATCGTTATTGAAGTCTCAACGACAGATGTGCTGACAATTAGAAACTTCGCAGGAGCTGTCACCCTATCAACTGACCAAGGCCGACTCGCTGCTGAACTCAGTGTGATCAAGTTAAGATGATCGCGATGACCAATCATATCGAGAAAAGAAAGGAGGAATATGTATGTCTCAACCAAATATGCCCAATTTCACACCAAGCATTACGATAGACCGTGAAGATGTTGTCAATCTTTTGCTAGCTTCCATTGCAATGGAAGAAATGGGGTTATCCCATATCATTAACGCAGAGGGAGAAAAAATTCAATACGCTCTAGGGACATTAAACGGGACGACTGGCCCGGTATCGTTACAAGATATTTTAACTGTAAATGAAAGTGTATCAGACTTACTTGATACGATCTTTAAAAAAGAATTAATATTAGAATCAAAATTAAAATCTGCCGCAAATATCCCAACCGTCCCTGGACCGACTGGGCCTGTCGGTCCAACTGGTGGCATAGAAACGATTAATGGACAAATGGGGGATGTTCTTTTAACGATCACAGACATTCCCGGGGGAATCGAAAATATTAATGGTGTCACGGCAGATGTGGATGGCAACGTTTCACTAAATGCTGAAGATGTTGGTGCACTTCCATATGGTGTCACTGCTTCTGATTCTGATTTAGACAGCTTCATTACACCCGGTGTGTACAGTTCAGATGGAAGCGCGGGTGGACCTTCTTTTACACCGTTAGGGCAACCTGTAACCATTGGACCCATTTGGACAGTGTATGTCTCAGTCATCACAACCGCACCAATTGTAGTATTGCAACTTTTAATTACGAATCCTACAATTTATCTCCGTAGCTCTCAACCAGGTGCAGCAACTTGGAATGATTGGGTACAAATCAATCAACCTGGGGCGACTGGGGAGACTGGACCTACTGGATCGATTGGACCTACTGGACCTACTGGACCTACTGGACCTACCGGACCTACTGGACCTACTGGACCTACTGGACCTACTGGACCTACTGGACCTACTGGACCTACTGGACCTACTGGACCTACTGGATCGACTGGACCTAC
>NZ_FMYM01000002.1 GCF_900096965.1 Shouchella lonarensis
GAGGGTCTTTTCTTTTTTGCCCAGTCTTTTGCACCCAATATTCCACAATGTGGAATATTACGTGTTTCAGTCCTCGAGAACTATTTTACACATACAAATCTACTTAAAAAGAGGGATGCACATGGACCAATTACAAAATAAAAGTCTCCAAAGAAAAAAATGGCTCATGTATTTACTATTAATCGCGATTTTCATGCTCGGATTTTTTGAAAGATTTGCGCCAGCGGTGTTTGCGGCTGATTTGATGGCGGAATTTCAGACGAGCGGTTCGATGCTAGGAACGATGACAGCGATGTATTTTGTGACGTATACAGCCTTGCAAATTCCAGCAGGTGTGCTTGCGGATCGTGTCGGTCCAAGGGAAATTGTTGGGATTGGGGCGGTCATTGCTGGACTGGGATCGCTTATTTTTAGTTTTGCGCCTACATATGCGCTCGTGAGTATCGGGCGCTTACTCGTTGGGCTTGGTGGTGCAACGGTATTCATTGGGATTATGAAGTTTAATGCAGAGTGGTTCGCAAAAGAAAGGTACGGATTGATTAGTGGGATCACGTTGTTACTTGGGAACTTAGGTGCCGCTTTAAGTGCTGGTCCACTCGCTGTGTTGTTGAGTTATGCGACATGGCGGAATACCTTTTTCTTAACGGGATTGATTGCGATTACACTTGGAATCTTGATTTATGTTGTGGTGCGAAATTCTCCGCAAGAGGTGGGGTTCAATCAAACTCAGGCAGTGTCGCGTAAAAAGAATCGGAACAGGTGGGATAAAGAGTTACGCAGTGTGTTTGCTGAAAAGTCGGTTTGGCCGGTTTTAATTGCGAGTGTTGGAACGAATGCAGTGTTTTATGCGTTTGTTGGTTTATGGGGTGTGCCGCTATTAACCGATAGCTTTCAACTAACGATAAGAGAAGCTTCTTTGTATACAACGGCTGGGCTAGTCGGCTATGGGATTGCTTCTGTTGTAATTGGCTGGTGCTCTGATAAAGCAGGTGTGCGCAAACCGTTTGTTGTGGTCAGCTCGGTGTTAGCATGTGTAGGCTGGTTAGGACTTCTTATTGCGCCTTGGCAATCTGGTTGGTCGGGCTTCTTGTTGTACACCATTGTCGGGGTTTCGGCGGCGCAAATGGTTGTTTCTTTTGCTGTTGTGAAAGAAGCGGTGTCGCCGCTTGTGGCTGGTATGGCGCTTGCACTAGTGAATGCAGGTGTATTTTTAGCCGTTGGTGGTATTCAACCGTTATTTGGGTTGATCATGGATATGATGTCGGATGGGGCACAGGTTAGTGGTGTGAGCGTGTACACATTTACACACTATCAATGGGGTCTCGGAATGATGTTTTTCATTAGTGCGGTGGGTATGATCGCCTCGATGTTTGTAAAAGAGACGTATTGTGGGAGAGAGATAGAGATGGAGCAGAAGGAAGTGAATGAGGGGTGATTTTTTCAATCTGTCAAGTATGCTAGAATAGAAGCTATGATGGTGTCATGATCTACTTTCAGACGGCGTTATTAATTGGTATGTTCTGTAACCTATTAGTGTCCACGCTAATGTTAGTTGAGTCAATCGTTACTCTGCCTAAAAAAGCTGCCTCTTTTAATGGGAACTTTGCTATCATAGACCGCGGGCGTGTAGACCCATAGTCTTCTTCATTTGCTTACTGTTATTATAAATGGTGGGTTTAGTAGCATCAACGGGGATTTGAAAAATTATTTAGGTGAGCAGTATGGTGACATCACCCCAATTCGGTTAACAGGTGGATACACAAATGAAACCTTTTTATTAAAAGGAACGACACCTCTTTTAGTAGCGAAAGTATATAACTTAGACCATAAATCATCTCGTAATGAGATCAATTGTTTGAAAAGGACGCAGCGTATCAGTGCGGTTCCAAAAATGTACGATTTGATTGAAAATAGTCCTTCACGCATAATGGTGATGGCGTATTGCAGTGGAACCAGCGGTCAAGTTATTTTAGATAGCGGGGACATAGAGACAACAAAACAAATATACAAACGTTTAGGGGAGGCGCTTGCTAGAAAAGTTCATGCAATCAAGTATAATGGCGATGCTTTTGGAATTAAGGAGTGTGAGGTGCATTGCTTAAACGACCACCTACTTCTCCAAGGGGCAACAAGAATATCCTGTAGTGATTTGGGTAAGACGGTTTCAAACAACATAGCTCCATTTCGATATTTTTTGTAAGTGCAGTTGATAAAAAGTAAATTATACATAAAATTAGAAATGAGGCGGGAAAATGAATCATTCATTATGGTCGCTTCCTCACTTTCGGAAGTTATGGCTTTCGCAAAATTTAAATGTATTATCAAGTATTTTGCTGCAAGTTGTGGTCATGATCGAAGTTTACAAGAGGACCAATTCTATTTTTGGTTCTTCTGTTGTGTTGGCGACGATATCTTTGGGGCTTTTTCTTGGTGGTATCGTGGCTTCTAATCATATTGATCGTTTTCCGTTAAAGAAAGTGATGCAGGTTTGCGGTTGGATGAGAGCGGTGTTAGTGATAATCATCGGAGGTGTTTTGTTCATCGATTCTCCAGTCATGTTGGTGGTCTTATACGTAATTTTATTTGCGTATTCATTTGTGAATGCTTGGTATCAACCAGCGCGGTTTGCGATGTTGCCATTGATCATTGAAAAAGGTCAGTACATGCAAGCAAATGGGACGCTTGTTCTTGCTAGGCAAATATTGATGACGGCCGGCTGGGGATTAGGGGGCTTTATCGCAATGTATGTCCCTTTGACCGTCACAATGGTGAGCATTGCCCTTTTTTATGTTATTTCAAGTGTTGTGATTGGTTCCATCAATGTCAATGAAGATGCTCATGTTCGTGGAGGAAAGCGAAAAGGATCTAACTGGGCGTTTGTGTTAAAAAATCCGATTGTACGCGCGATTACGATCATGGATGCTGCTGAAGCGTTAGCCAATGCCATTTGGACATCTGCTTTGCTTCTCGCTTTTACAACGTCTGTGCTCATGGTTGGTGAGGCGTGGTGGGGTTTTTTAAATGCGGGTTATTTTGTGGGAGCGATTTTAGGCGGATTAATTGTCACGCTTGAGGCAAAGCGATTTTCTACAAATATCGGGGTGATGATTGGGTTAGGTGGTATTTCAATGGGGATATTCACCATTTTGTTTTCTTTAAATACGATACCACTTTTAGCTGTTGTGATGTGTATTTTAATGGGACCGATGTATCAAGTACGTGATGTCTGCCAAGTAACGGTATTGCAACATGCTATTCCGGCCGAAAAAAGAGCGAGCGTGATGGCGACAAGAAGTGCTATTTTAACGCCGTGGAATGGCATAGCGGTTTTAATCATGGGTTTTTTAGCAGATGTGGTAAAGGTTCAATTTGTCTTTTTGTTTGCAGGTGGGTTATACGTTGGTGTCGCGTTGCTGGCTTTTTTGATTAAGTCGTTAAGGAAATACAAGATGAATCATGAGCAAAATGAAGAAATTCAGGAAAGTAGTTAAAAAGTCACCCCCAGCTAGGAGTCTATCCGATGGGGTAAGGTGATCGTCTACTTACGGATTGAAATCTTCCAGTCAAAAGGAAACAAAGCTAGCGCTTAATCCATCTTGCTTTCATGCAAGAGCGGGTTATTTTCGCGATTTTAAAGCGGATTTGATGAGGTGAAAGAGGTATATGAAAATATCATCGAACGTTGCTATACAAACTTATCTCAATATGACAAAGTCGAAATATATTGTCATCTTCATGGTGACTCAAAGGGGGATGTATGAATGAAAACGCGACGTTCATCACGTGCATTGCTTATAAATGAACGAAATGAAGTGTTACTCTTTAAATTCACACCTGAATATTTGAAGAGTAAACAGGCACTGTGGGTCACGCCTGGTGGCGGGGTAGAGGGGAGCGAGAGTGACGAACAAACGTTAAAAAGAGAACTCATGGAAGAGACGAATACGATTTTTGACCATGTCGGTCCATTTTTAGGTGTACGAGAACTCGTCATTTCAGATACCGAAGAGCCTTTTCTTAGTTACGAAAAATACTATTTAGTCAGATGTAACCGTTTAAATGCTTCATTTGAGCGCTTATCGACAGAAGAAGCGGCGTCTATGATAGATGTGAAATGGTGGACGTATGAGGAGTTGAAAGCAACAAAAGAGCTGATTGCACCACCGGATTTAGTGAATGTGTTAGAACGTGTATTGAGAGAAGACTTCTCGTTTGTGCCGTATCAGTTTGCTTAGTTGATAGAGAGGATGAGGGCGATGGCAAGGAAGTTAGATTTTGTTCGTGATCCGATTACTCGATTAATCGTAAGAACAAGTTTACCAATGTTATTAGGGACCATGGTGTCGATGGCAGTGATGGTGGCAAATGTGTTTTTTATGGGAAATGTGAGTGCGGAGGCAATTTATATTCGTAGTTTGTACACACCACTCGCTTTTTTGACAATTGCGATAGCAGAAGGATTTGCCATTAGCAGCCAAGTGATGATTGCGCGTTTTAAAGGGGCACAAAATGATGTCGCGATTCGAAAGTGTGTCACGCATTTTGTCACGCTTGTGCTCGTTGCGATGCTCATTTTAGTCATAACCATTTATATTTCTGCGCCACTTATTGCGAATTTCTTTGGTTTGCAAGCGGATGTAAAAGCAATGTTTATGTCGTTTTTACGGGTCATGTTTTTGACTAATATACTTGTGACATTCACAGTCGTTTTATTTGCGATGTTGCGAGGTTATGGTCATGTGAAACAAGCGGTCATACTGAGTGTCGGGTATGCGCTACTAAATGTCAGTTTGGTGTTCTTGTTTTCTGTTTATTGGCACCAAGCGTTGTTATCAATTGTGTATGCAAATGCGATTAGTTCTCTTTGTGCTGGTGTGGCTGCCTATTTCTTGTTGTTTAAGCAGAAAATCGTTCAATTACGTTTTGCGCACTTGCGAGAAATGAAGTCAACATTGGCTATGGTGGGGCGTGTCGGTATTCCTGTGTCGCTGTCTTATCTCGTATTATTTATAAGTACATTTTTATTTGCAAAAATTGCTGTCCCTTTCGGTGAAGCGGCGGTGACGGGATTTAAAGTAGCATGGAACATCCAAGTGTTTATCATTGTCCCTGCGCTCGCCATTGGTGGAGCGATCGGGATTATTATGAATCACAACATTGGTGCAGGGAAGCCATTTCTGCCACGGGTGTTTACGACATTTAAAACAGGGGTTTTGTTGACGTGTTTATTTTATCTTGTGTTCTCGTTTGTGATGTTGTTCTTCAATGAAACGCTGGCAAGGTGGATGTTAGCTGAATATGCTGAAGCCGTTCCTTATGCAGTGGATTATTTAAATATCGTCGCACCGACATATATGTTAATGGGTGCAATTCTAATGACGACATCGGTGTTGGAGCAAATTAATAGAGGATTTATGGCGTTGTGGATGAACGCGGCGTATTTTGCGACGATTATTGTGGTCAGTTGGGTGTTGACTGCGCAATTAGGGTTGCTTTCCTACTTTTATTGGACAACATTTTTTGCAAATATTGCTGGAGTGTCCGGGGTGATTTTCGTATTTGTTTTCTTGCGTCGGTCATATGGGAAAGTAACGCAAGTCGATCAAGCGGTGTGAGGGGGAAAGGTGGCGAGAAATTTTACTAAAGGGAATGATATTTTTCATACGGTATATGGTATATGGTATATGGTATAAGAGAACTATTGGAAGAATGCGAGAAAAATGTTAACTAGTGAGAGAGGGAGTGAAGGAATGAAACATGTTGTTGAATACGAGGGCAATTGGCATGGAGGTTTGAAAGGGGAAGGGTTGTTCCAGGCAGGAGGACTCAAGCATGATATATCTGTACCTGCAGAAATGAACGGAAAAGGTGTAGGGACAAATCCAGAGGAATTGTTACTTGCGGCTGCGAGCAATTGTTACTTAATCACACTTGCGATCTCATTGCAGATGAAAGCAATCGAGGTGACGCGGATTGAATTGAAGTCAGAAGCGACCGTTTCCATTGGGGAAAATGGTCCGACCTTGGATGCCGTGACGCACCGGCCGGAAGTCATTGTAACGGAAAAGAGACACGCTGATCATAAAGAGGCCATTCTTTCTTGCATGCAAGCAGCAGAGCGGAGTTGTATGGTTTCGCGTGCGCTGGCTGGAAATGTGACTGTAAAAGCGGAAGGGTGCGTTAGGATAGGTGTGTAGGGCGTAGAAGATGCGGTGTAGTATATGAAAAACTATCAATACATTTACGATTACAAAGATCATCAAGTTTATAGAGAGAGCTTCAATGAACTTGCTGAGAAAACATTCGGAATCAATTTTCACCTATGGTATGAAAAAGGATGTTGGAATGATCGTTATATTTGTCATTCTTACGTCGACGGTGATCGCGTTGTCGCCAATGTGTCGGTTAATAAAATGACCGTGGTGCGTGCCGGAAAGGAATACCGAGCATTACAGATAGGGACGGTCATGACACATCCAGACTATCGGAATCAAGGCTTATCCAAAGCCTTAATGAAGAAAATTGATGATAGGTATGAGGGTCAGTATGACTTCATGTATTTGTTTGCAAATGATGATGTCCTTGATTTTTATCCGAAGTTTGGATTTACACGTATGCACGAGAGAAACGATGTGTTGGATGTGCGGAATTGGGAGAAGCAGCCAACCGCGCAGGTTCGCAAATTGGACCCAGAAGATCGAAAAGACTTTGCGCTCTTGCAAACATTTGCTGAGGAAAGAGTGCCCGTGTCTTCGGAATGTGGGATAAAGGATGGTCAACATCTATTGATGTTTCATTTTCTCCTTGGGTTTCCTGAGTCAATCTATTTGATCGAGGAAGAAGAAATAATTGTATTATATGATGAAGTGGAAGGAACATTACATTTGTATGATGTGATCAGTAGACAGCGTGTTGATTTGAAGAAAATGTTGCCGATGATCATTTCGCCTCATACAAAAGAGATTGTCTTTCACTTTGTCCCTGATTATCTGGAGAGAGGGCTAGTAGAGAAAGAAACAGATGGAGATGCGTTATTTGTGCGCTCATCAGTACCATTTGCGACAACTAAGTTACTGTTTCCAGTGACATCACATGCGTAAAGATGAATGAGAGGTTTAAAAAGGTGAACAATATGAATGATAATCTACAAGAATACGAAAATCCGATTGAATACGATAAAGAAAATGACGTTCATACTGCGGACATCCCGCTCATTGCGTCGTGGGCAAAAAAAGTGACAGGACCCATCATTGACCTAGCTTGTGGCACGGGTCGGGTCACAATCCCGTTAGCTCAAGCAGGTCATCAGATGGTCGGCATTGATATTCACGCTGGCATGCTAGCAAGAGCGCGTGAAAAAGCAGCACATGCCAATGTAGACATTCCTTTCTATGAACAACACTGCACTGCATTGCAGTTGGAGGGAATGGAACAAAGTGCGCTCGTGTATATGGTCGGCAACTCGTTCCAACACTTTTTAACAAATGAAGCCCAAGATGCGTTACTTGCTGGGGTATCACGTTTGTTAAAAGAAGGTGGGCTGTTTATTTTTGACACACGTTTTCCGAGTGCAGAAGAATTGCTAGAAGAAGAGCACGAGGCGTATTGGCGTAGTTACGAAGATGAACAAGGACAAGTCATTGATGTGTTCACATCGGCGACTTATGATCCAGTGAGTCAAGTACAGAAGAATGTAACGGTGAGACGGAGAAAGAAAGACAATACTGTGGTCAATCAGTCAAAGATTGATTTGCGGTATGTGTACCCACAAGAAATGTTACGCTTATTTTCGGCACATCAATTTAAAGTTGTTGCCTCGTATCAAGACTGGCAAGGACACCCGCTGAGAGAGGATGCACAGGATATGGTGTATGTAGTGCAAAAGGAGACGGGAATGTAAAAAGCTCCTTTATTTCCGGGCTTTGCCATATATTTAAGCATTGATATTAGCACCGCCTTGTTTGTTCATAATATACTAGAAAAAATCATTGCGACAACAGGAGGGGAGAAGCTGTCCATGGATAAAAAGACGATTGCAGGTACTATATTAATGATGTTTCTAATAGATCATTTTATCGGAGATTACTTTCCAGGCTATAAAGATTACTTTATTGGGAGAGTTGTTTTACTTATTATTGCGGTGCTCCTAGTATTTCTCTACCTTAAGAAAGACAAGGAGGATGAGGCGGCTGACCGCTCATAACTTGTCTACAAAATAATCCCGCATTAATTCCGTGATCCATTCCGGTTGCGTTGTTTCTTCGCGTGGGGCAAATTCTTTTACGTATGGTTTGATATCTAATATAGGCGTCCCATCGACGGCATCTAAGCCACGGACGTACACATTTCTCCCTTCTACCGAAAGCAATTGACAGGTCGTCGCACCAAGCTGGTTGGGCCGATTTTTCGCGCGTTGGGCAAAGATGCCGACTTTTGGCCAGGCAGTGTTGCCACGTGGATGGCGGGCGCTAGTCGTAATGGTGCTGACTTTGTGCATGTAAAAGAGAACATCGATGTGTGAGAAAGTTTCGAGTCCAACAAGTGTATCTGGGTGAAGGTTGTCGCACAATGTAATGCAACTGTCAACAGCGCCCCATTCATCATCGGTGAGTGCTTTTCGCGGAGAGGAGATGTAGCCGATTGGTTGTAAAGTGATGTTTTTGTTCATAGTGTTTGTCTCCTTGTATTTTTTTACTTACCGTCATAGATCAAGCCAATGTGCTATGTTGAGATGTGAAATAGAGATAACACTATCTAATCATGATAGCGTTGTCAAAAATAGTTTCATCATGTTATACTGACGGTGCAATAGCATATGGGTTTTTAAGGGTGGCGGCAATCCCTCCGAAAGGAGGTGAGTGCTGTGATGACGACATTTCATACGTTAGTGCTAATGATTGCATTTGGCGGACTGATTGTATCAATCGTCAACGTGTCGCAGAAGGAAAATTGCGATAATGATAAGAAATAACCACCCTTAAGCGTGCGAGCGGTAGGGTGGCAGTTGTAACCTCATATTGTGAGCCGCCCCTCTTAAAGGGAGCCCTGTTATTGCAGACCGTGGGTGTTCAAGCACTCGCGGTCATTTTAGTTTATGCTTTCTTAAGTTTAAGTATACACGCACGGCGTGGAATACGTCAAGTTGATCGTTAGCGTAGGTTAGGGAAAAAATTAGCTCAAGGAAGGTGATTATATGAATTGGCAACGGCATATCGGCGTGTACGGGATTTGTCATGATCCAGCGACGAAGAAACTGTGTGTCATTCAAAAGAAGGGTGGTCCTTATGACGGGATGTATGATTTGCCAGGCGGATCACTTGAATCAAACGAAACGTTAGAAGAAGCGTTGAAACGAGAGTTTGTTGAAGAGACTGGATATCAAATTGAAGTTGTAAGAAGTATCGGTACGGCTGATTTTTTAGTAGAAGAGAGTAAAAGAAATAGATGTGTCCACCATATCGCGCTATATTACGAAGTATTAGTGAAAGAAGGACAAGCGAGGGAGTTGCCAAAGAAAGTGTCAGCGGATAGCCAAGTCAAACCGAATGACTCAGGTGGTGTATACTGGCTTGACCCGAGTGAAGCAAGCACAGTACCATTATCGCCACTCGTGCAAAAGGCGCTTGACTGGCTTGCTTCAGGAGATTTAGGGGTTGAGGCGGGTTCTTACAGTATGTAACCCGACAAAACTGGTGCACCGATTGTCGGGTATGAGATCCTTCTCGTTGGTATCCTGAAATAGGTGGCAAAAGTCATACACTATTTTACGAAAGGTGGTTGTTCGGGTGGATGCATTAGAAAAAATGAATGAAGCGCTGCGGTACATCGAGGATCATTTGACAGAAGACATTGATCTTCGTGTGGTGGCGCAGAAAGCTTGTTGTTCGGTATACCACTTTAAACGGATGTTTTCTTTTATTGCAGGTGTGACGTTAGCAGAGTACATTCGGCGCCGGCGTTTGACTAAAGCGGCATTTGCCTTAAAGGAGACAGACGTGAAAGTGATTGATATTGCGCTAGCGTATGGATACCAATCAGCCGATGCATTTACGCGGGCGTTTCAACACATGCATGGGGTGACACCAACGGCGGCGCGACAAGCAGGGCACTTACTAACGGCATATCCACCGATGACATTCCACCTTTCGATTTGAGGGGGCAGCGAGATGAATTATCGTATCGAAGAGAAAGACGCCTTTAAGGTTGTTGGGTTGAAAAAGCGGGTAAAGCTTGTTTCGACGGGTGAGAATTCGGAGATCGTTGAGGTGTTAGAAGCGATCAGCGATGAGACATACGCCGAACTAGAAGCTCTTTCAAATATGGCGCCAGCAGGGATTTTGAATGTTTGTGCCAACTTTTCTGAAGAAGGTTCAGGTGCGGGTGAACTTGATTTTTACGTGGCTGCGACAACGACAAAGCAGGCACCTGCGCACTTTGAAACGTTGAAGATAGATGTATCGTCATGGGCGGTGTTTTCAATTGAAGGAGACTGGGAGGATGTGCAAGCGCTGTGGGGACGCATCTATAGTGAATGGTTCCCAACTTCCGGCTATGAACACGCTGGAGGGCCCGAGATATTAGGTGGAACGGAAGAACAAAGTGAGATTTGGATCCCAGTCGTGAAGAAATAACAAAGAGGCGTCGTCTGCATATGGTAGGCGACGCCTTTTTCTTTTCACATGCATGCTAAAGATGCGCGTGATACAATAAAGAGGAATTTAGAGAATGAGGTGTTGTTTAATGAAAGAAGCAGTCATTGCACATTTACGTGAAAATCGTGATCAATATGTAGAGGAACTAAAAGATTTTTTAAAACTGCCGAGTATTAGTGCCGATTCTGCGCATCATGAAGATGTGCGGGAAACAGCCGTCTGGTTAAAAGCGGCGTTAACGTCGGCTGGAATGGATAAAGTAGAAGTAATTGAAACAGACAAGCACCCCCTTGTTTATGCCGAATGGCTTCGTGCGGGCGAAGAGGCAGAGACGATTTTGATTTATGGACATTATGACGTGCAGCCGGTTGATCCACTTGATTTGTGGGAGACGCCACCGTTTGAGCCGAGTATTCGGGATGGCAAGTTGTATGCGCGCGGGGCAAGCGATGATAAAGGACAAACGTTGATGCACATCAAAGCGGTGCAAGCAATGCTTGAAGTAGAAGGGAAGCTACCGTTTAATGTGAAGTTTTTAATTGAAGGTGAAGAAGAAATTGGCTCGCCAAGTTTAGATGCGTTTGTGGAAAGCGAGAAAGAAAAACTTGCTGCGGATGTGTTAATCATTTCCGATACGCCGATGCTTTCGGCTGGTCGTCCCGCCATTTGTACCGGGTTACGCGGGATTGCTGCGCTGCAAATTGATGTGCGCGGGACAAAAGGTGACTTGCATTCAGGCTTATATGGCGGTGCCGTGCAAAATGCGCTGCATGCACTCGTGCAGCTCTTAGCTTCCTTTCGCGATGAGCAAGGGCGTATTCAAGTGGCTGGCTTTTATGACGGCATTGAAGCTTTGCCTGAAGCAGAAAAAGACAGCCTCGCTGCACTAGGAAGCGGCGATGAAGAAATGAAAGAAGAGACCGGTGTGCGTGAGTTGTTTGGTGAGGCAGGATACACGAGTCGCGAGCGGACATGGACGCGCCCGACGTTAGAATTAAACGGCGTATACGGTGGTTTTCAAGGAGAGGGTGTCAAAACCGTCATTCCGGCAACAGCGCATGCGAAATTGACGTGCCGCCTTGTGCCGGGACAAGATCCGACCGACATTTTCGAGAAAATTGAAGCCCACATTGCGGCGCATACGCCACCGGGTGTGACGATCACGACCGAACGACATGATAGCGGCAAACCTTTTGCGGCGCCAGTGACAGATCGTGCGTTCCAAGCAGCGGCACAAGCCTATGCTGATGTGTATAACACGGAGGTGGCTTACACACGTATGGGGGGTTCCATCCCAGTGGTGGAGACGTTTGATGCTGCGCTTGGCGTGCCGATTGTTTTAATGGGCTTTGGTTTACCAAGTGAGAATTTCCATGCACCGAATGAGCACTTTCACTTAGATAATTTTGATAAAGGGTTGGAGACGATTGTGGCTTTCTGGGCACATTATGCACAGAAAGGGTAAGGATTGTCGCAATTTCATTGTATGTGAATGGCTTTAGAAAAAGGAGTGGGTAGGAATGGAGAAACAACAATCCCAAGAAGAAGTGGTGCGTCCAATTCGGTTAGTAGCCATTGATATGGATGGTACGCTTTTAAATAGAGAGGGAAAAGTTTCAGAAGGCAATAAAGCAGCGATCACGGAGATGGTGGCTCTTGGTGTGACACTTGTGATTAGTACAGGAAGGTGTTATCCGGAATGCACGGAGCATACTGATGGGTTGAATTTAAGAGAGGACTTTTTCTTTGTGAATGTCAATGGCAGCGAGATCCGTGATAAAACTGGACAACTCCTGTATCGCCGTGTACTTGATCAAGAAGTCGTCGATCATATTTATGATTTGCACGCGAAGCATGAGGCGCGTATTTGGGGAATGACAACAGCAAGAAACTTTTCTGGCGCCCTTCCCGACCGTGATGAGGCACATGAATGGATGAAATTTGGTTTTGATACAGAAGATGACGATGTGCGTGAATCATTAAAAGCGGCGCTGGAGGAAAAAGGGCTAACCGAGATTACAAATTCAAGTCCATATAATATAGAAGTGAATGCGCTTGGTATTAACAAAGCGGCAGCGATCAAACAACTAGGTGAGAAGTTAGGGATCACCATGAATGAAGTGATGGCGATTGGTGATAGTCTAAATGATATTGCGATGATTCGAGAAGCAGGTGTTGGTGTTGCGATGGGCAATGCCCAAGATGTTGTGAAACAGGCGGCCGATTGGATTACGGCGACGAATGAGCAAGACGGTGTAGCAGCCGCGATCCAACGTTGGGTGATTGTACCACAAACGATAGCCCACCGACGCAAGTTAGATTCATCGGAAGAATAAACATATCATTGCAAGAAGACAGCAGGGGCAACTACCCTATGCTGTCTTTTTTATGGTAAAAAGCTTGACAAAGTTGGTGAAGACTATTAAAGTTGCCTTAAAGAAACTTTATTGATGGACGGCAAGTGATGCACAATTTGAGAGAAGCAATCAGACGAAAGGAAGTGTGCGGAGTGGGTAACCGACTATGGAGCGGCGCCTTGTTAAATTTAAGTGCGATCGCTTTGTTAAGCGGCTGTAATGAGGAAAGTGCGAATAAAAATAATGGCGAGGACGAAGCAATTAAAATTGTGACGACAACCGCGCAAATTGGAGAACCGCTAGAAGTGATTGGCGGAGATCGGGTAGATGTGACGAGTTTAATGGGTCCAGGTGTTGACCCACACTTATATACAGCGACCCAAGGAGATATTAAAACGTTAAGTGATGCCGATATGATCTTTTACAATGGTCTCTATTTAGAAATGCAAATGAACAAAGTGTTTGAAAATATTAATGTCCCAGCGATCCCGATCGGTGAAGCGGTGAAAACAACTGATTTACTTGAAGATGAAGAAGATGAAACAGCGAATGATCCGCATATTTGGTTTGATGTTCGTTTATGGAAACAAGCGCTCAATGCGGCAGTGGAAGAGTTAAAGACATTTTCACCTGACGATGCAGAGATGTTTGAGGAAAATAAGCAGGCGTATTTTGAGGAGTTAGAGGAATTATATACGTACGCGACGGAGAAATTGGCCGAGATCCCCGAGGAAAAACGGGTGCTTGTCACTGCGCACGATGCGTTCCAATATTTTGGGCGGATGAATAATATAGAGGTAATCGGTTTACAAGGGTTGAGCACAGAAGATGAAGTAGGCATTATGGATATTCAGGGAACGATTGATCTGGTCGTGGAAAAAGGTGTTCCAGCAGTATTTGTGGAAAGCAGTGTGAACCGTTCTTCGATTGAAGCAGTTATTGAAGGAGCCAGTAAAGCCGGTTTGGATATAGAACTAGGTGGAGAATTATTTTCAGATGCGATGGGAGAAGCCGGAACAGAAGAGGGCACGTATATCGGCATGTATCGTCATAATGTAGATACGATTTATGATGCGTTAATGCGCAAGTAATAGGGGATGAAAAAATGAATGTGTTAGAGGTACAAGGGCTGAGTGCAGCCTACCGTAAAAATACAGCTTTAACAAATGTCACTTGTTCAATCTCGCAAGGATCATTAACGGGGATTGTTGGGCCAAACGGTGCCGGAAAGTCCACGTTGATTAAAACGTTGCTTGAGTTGCACCCACGTCTTGCTGGGGAAGTCACGTTTTTTGGTTCCACCCTCGCAAAGGAAAAAAAGCGCATCGGATATGTGCCGCAGCGCGGGTCGGTTGACTGGGACTTCCCGACAAACGCACTTGATGTCGTGATGATGGGTTTGTACGGTCATATTGGTTGGTTAAAGTGGCCAAAGAAAAAGCACGAAGAAAAAGCGCATGCGGCGCTCGAACAAGTCGGGATGACGGATTATGCGACGCGGCAAATTAGTCAGCTTTCAGGCGGGCAACAGCAACGTGTATTTTTAGCGCGTGCGCTTGTGCAAGCAGCGGATTTATACTTCATGGATGAACCACTTGCGGGCGTTGATGCAGCGACCGAGCGAGCGATCATGGCGATTTTAAAGCAGTTAAAAGAAGCAGGGAAAACCGTGCTTGTCGTGCATCATGACTTGCAGACGGTTACCGACTACTTTGATCATGTATTATTTTTAAATCGGACGGTGATTGCACACGGCCCGACGGAGACAACATTTACAAATGAGAACATCGAGAAAACGTATGGTGGTGCTGTGCGGTTTATAAAGGAGGGGACGTTCAATGGCCATTCTCGCGTCCGCTAACTTCCAATGGGTATTGCTTAGTACGACGATGCTTGGGATTGCAGCGGGCATGTTCGGTGTATTGGCGTACTGGAAAAAGCAAAGTTTAATGAGTGATACGTTGTCTCACGCTGCTTTACCTGGTGTGATTGTCGCTTTTATGATTATGAATGAGAAAAATTTATTTCTCCTTGTTGTCGGGGCGGCATGTAGTGCGTTACTTGGGGCTTGGTTTATTCATGTGATTCGTTCATCGACGCGCATTAAAGAAGATACAGCGATGGGCATGATTTTATCGGTCTTCTTTGGTGCCGGAATGGTATTGTTAACGATTGTGAATCGAACGGCGAGTGGCAGTCAAAGTGGGCTGGACACATTTATTTTTGGTCAGGCGGCGAGCATGGTTCGTCAAGACGTGTATACAATGACGGCGCTGGCGTTAGTGGTCATTATGATGATTGTCATTGCTTTTAAGGAATGGAAAATTTATTTATTCGATTTACAATTCGCCAAAGGATTAGGGTTACCGACATCATTAATGCATATCTTTTATGTGCTAGGACTTGTCGTCACGATCGTTATCGGCATTCAAGCGGTCGGGGTCATTTTAATGGCCGCGCTCCTAATCATTCCAGCAGTGAGCGCACGGTATTGGACGCATTCTTTTAAAGTGATGATGTTTTTGTCTGCCATATTTGGTGGTTTATCTGGTGCGATTGGCACCTTTGTCAGCGCACAAGGAGCGAACTGGCCAACCGGTCCTTTCATCGTTTTAACAGCAACCGCATTTTTCCTTGTGTCACTTGTGTTTGGTAGGTCGCATGGTTTGTTAACGGAATACTTCACCTATAAAAAGCAGCAAAAAGAGCTGGCGCAACCTGAGGATGAAAGAACCCAACTTCCTGGTGTGTTATCGAAAGAAGGTGGCAGGTAGATGCTTTCTTACGAAGGGTGGATTTTATTAACAGGTGCGCTCGTTGGCATGACGTGCGGGATTGTCGGCGTCTATTTAATTTTACGGCGGATGGCAATGATGTCGGATGCAATCAGTCATACAGTGCTATTAGGGATTGTACTTGCCTATCTTGTCACCAATAGTTTGGAAGGGGTCCACATGCTCATTGGTGCGACGATTGCTGGATTAGTGACGACGTTCCTTGTGCAGTGGTTTCATTCAAAAGGGGTGCAGCATGATGCGTCGATTGGCGTAGTATTTACAGCGCTATTTGCCATTGGCGTCATTTTAATTGCGACGAGTGTTGGAAATGTTCATTTAGACGTGAAGCATGCGCTTATGGGCGAGATTGCTTTTATCCCGTGGCATACGATGTCCGTGCTCGGTTTTGATGTGCCTGTTGCGACGCTGATGCTACTTGGCGTGTTTGCGCTCGTATTCCTGCTTGTCCTTGCGTTTTACAAGGAGTGGAAGATTATTGCCTTCGACCCCGCGCTTGCGGCGAGTTTAGGGTTACCGGTATTATTACTCCATTACGTATTTATGACGCTCGTTTCCGTCACAACGGTGGCTTCTTTTGATGCTGTTGGTGCGATTATGGTTGTCGCGATGCTCATTACGCCAGCTGCGGCTGCATATTTGTGGACGGAGCGATTATCGGTCATGCTCGTGCTAAGCGCCTTATTCGGTGTGGTTGCAGCGATTAGTGGTTATTATGTCGCTGTTTGGCTCGATAGTTCCATTTCTGGCACGATGGCAGTCATGACCGGTGTTGTTTTTCTTGTTAGCTTTCTTGTGTCGCCATCTCATGGTCTGTTATCGAAGTGGCTTCGCCCGGTGACGAAAGAAACGGAGACGATTGTGGAGGCACATAGTGACTAGTTGGAGAAGAGGGAAGGGCTTGCCGTGGGGGGCAGGCCTTTTGTTGTTTATAGGATGGAATGAATTACATACCAGATTAGTTTTGTTTAGACGCAAATGCTCGATTTTGAACGCGGCATCCAAGAAAAATATTGATAAATGACAAAAGATAATTTCGATATTTCTGTTGATAGTTCTGTCGATATTTAGTATGTTAAGAGTACAACATATTGGGGGGGTTGACATGAGTATCAATGATGCGCTGTTTTATATTGATGCTGAAGTAAGCCACGTTAATGTAATTGAGAAAGATACGGAGCGAATGTTAAGAGAAAAGGGTCTGTGGGAAAATGAGGATGCATGGACTGAAGAAGTGATGTATCAACTAGCAAGGTTTTATCCAAGGTATTCATTTGAACAGATCTTACTTTCTGTCCAGGAAATGGCGCAAAATCGTATGATACATCTTATGAATACATATGCGCTAACAGTGATCAACAGAGAACATGTTGAAGATGCCTTGGAGTATGCCGTACAATTCCAGCAAATAGATGTGCTTGAAAGACTTCTTTTGTTACATGGAATTGGTAACGCTTTCAAATGGTGGTGTTCAACGTACAAGCTGCTTTTAGACATTTTAAAAGGGAAACTCTCATGTGAAGAGGTCGTGCAACGATCATCTAACTTAATGAAAAAAGTGGACGAACCAGTTCTGCAATTTCGATTGATGTCTATGTGTATCCTTGCAGAGTTTTATCGAGGTAATATTGGTGAAGCATTATCGTTCATCGAGAAATTACCCCACTTATTATTTAAACATGTAAAACCGGGGTTTGTAAGGAGTACGATAATGCACCGTGTATCCTTGATAAGGGTAATGCATGTTCTCT
This sequence comes from Shouchella lonarensis, assembly GCF_900096965.1. Classification (GTDB taxonomy): domain Bacteria; phylum Bacillota; class Bacilli; order Bacillales; family Bacillaceae_D; genus Shouchella; species Shouchella lonarensis. The sequence continues at coordinate 17,556 of NZ_FMYM01000002.1, forward strand.
ATGAAAAGGGAGATGTTGAACAAGCAGAGAGAGATTTATTGAAGCTTAAAAAAGAAAATATCCCCGAAATTGTACTTGCTGCTTGTTATCATCTTCTTGGAATCGCGACATTGTTTGAAGATGATGATCGTTGTATCGCTTATTTTCACAAAGCAAATTTTTATGCCTCAAATTTGGGGCTGGGTGATTACCGGAGGCGGATACTTGCGAAGTATATTCCATTTGCACGCAATGTCCGTAAAGAAAAATTTGATATTTCCGAAGGCGTTGAGGTTTTACCTGAAGAAAAGATTCACCAATATCTTGTTCGAGGAGAATTGAAGAATGCCCTTTCATTAGCTGATCAATTAAGCCGCAATGGACATAAAAACATTCTTTTAACTTTATACTGGGCAAAAGCATCACAAGATATCGAGCGCATGTTAGATGTTTATGGGCAGTTATTTGAAGAGAATCATGCGTATTTAGCACCCTACGTACAGCAAGAAATATCCCATTTGCAAAACTTAAAAGATAGTCAACTTGAGCGAGCAAAATGGGAAGCGCAGTTTTCAATTCGTGAGCTAGAGGTTTTGGATAAGATTTACCGAGGATACAGTCAGAAAGATGCCGCAGAAATGTTGTGCATAGAATTGCAAACGTTTAAGAATCATGTCACCCGTATTTTGCAGAAGTCAGGGATTCGAAGCAGTAAGGAAATAGTTTTAATGGCGAAAAAGAATAATTGGATCTAAGAGAGGGCTCTTCTTAAAGAAATAGGTACTAATAAAGTGAGGACTTACGGAGGATGAAACCGCTGTTATAATTTGTACTAGAGGGAGAAAGCATTCCCGGGAGAGGGTGATAAATGATGATGCAATTAGCTGCTGTTTTAGGTATCAGTAATGGTGCTGCTGGGGCTCTTCTTATAGCTGGTGTAGCTGCAGTTGCCGTAGTTTCTCCAATGGCGGCCGCTCAAGTAGCATGGCGCCTTGCGTCTATGGGCTTTACAGCAACAAGGCTGTGGTAGTCTTTTTAGCTATTAAATAGGAGGACTATCAGCAGCAGTGGTTGAGCCTGCTTGCCGCTGATAGTTCTCTTAATCAGTAATTTTAACACAGCGATTTATGGGCATGCAAGTTTAAGCAAAGCGATCATGATAACCCGTCTTTTTAATGGTTGTTGTGAGGGTTTAAGTAATGGGAAGGTCATTCTGTTATGTTCGTTTTCTAATCTCAATTCCTGAAGAGGTGTTCTTATGTTATTGCATCAACTGAAGACTTGGATGTATTGGAAAGCGAAGGTACGATTGTTGCATTTGTGGTCTAATTTTAAATTGTTTCAAGTAGATAATCCCTACATTATCCCGCTGATTTCAATGATTGGTCCACTGATTGGTATTGTATTGATGTTTGTTTTCGGTTTCGGGGTTGCGTATTTGTATCACATGTTTATATCAGACTCGTCCTATCATTTGTGGCAATTTATTTTTTTATTGGCATTATGGGAGAGTGTGACCAGAGGACTACAAAATGGTCGCTGGATTTCAAGTACAGATGAAGAACGTTGGTTACTTGCGTGCACACCGTTTACAACCATAAAATATTTGTTATTTCTATGGTTTGATGAGGAAGTGTGGCAGAATAAATCGAAGTTCTTATCATCGTTGGCAGGGTTGATGGGCATTTACATTGTATTCCCAGTAAATGTGCTTTATTTGTTCATCGGATTAATAATGTTAAATGCGTTGACAATGGCCATTGCTTTTATGGTTACGCTCATTCAATACTACATCATTCGCAAAAGTGTATTTCTAAAGGGAAGGGGAATTGTTCATAATATACTTCTCCCTCTTGTTTCAGTTGGTATCATTCTGTTGTTAGTTAAGTTGTTTACGCCATGGATGATGACGTTCCCAGTAGGAATTGACGGGCATTTTGTTACCTCATATTTAGGTTGGTTGTCCTCTATCACCATACCCTTAGGGGCATTATTTGAGCAGCTTATAAGTTTTGTGGATCACCCTTGGCTTCCTCATAGCTTGTTTGCGCAGTATTTATTAAATGGGGATAATATGATTTTTGTTTATTTCCCTATATACGTAGGTGTCTTGGTGTTTTTGAGTGTATTACTCTGTGTAATGATTGCGCGTAAAGATCATGTGATTGAAGGAAAAACTTCTCTCTTGGACAAGTGTTTGCTAAATGCGTTTGTGCACATGGATCGTATTATTTTTGCTAAAAAGTCTATTGTCCGTCATGTCCATGTAAAGTATATGCTCGTTTCTTTGTTTCAGAATTACTTAACAAAAAGGCACCTGTTTGTCATTTTTGGAGAAAGACTTTGGGTATACGCTGTTTTGTATGTTGGATTTATATACTATCTCCCTGATCAATGGCGTGCTCATTTTATTTTGCCAGTGGTATTTCTCATTGTTGTGACATATCCTATTTACTTTTTGTGGGGTGTGTATACGAAGTTGAGGATAAGATTGGCTTTTGATAGCGAAGGATCAGCGCTGCAAATGTTGATGGCGTACAATGGTTCGCCACAATATATGTATATGCTCAAGACGAGGGTGCTAAGTTTAGTTGCCTTTCCAGGTTATTTTCTTGTATCTCTCCTTACCCTTATTCTTTTACCAGTCCCATGGTATTTGGTGATCATTGCGATGCTTTTATCAGTGCTGGTTTTTGTCATTGTATCTAGGTTCGTGTTGTTGTCATCTTTTCTCGTTCCTCACTACGAGTTTTTTAATAAACAACAAATTGGCGAGTACCCAGATCAACGCCAAATGATGAGAATGATTCGTTCATTTTCTATGTTGTTGTTATCGCCCGTATTGCCGATGTTAATGTACATCACAGGGGAAATTGACGTTAGTGAGTTTGTTATGACATCTATTTCCTGGATCCTGATTGGCCTAGCATTTATGTATGTGCTTTTATTGAAGGTGTATCGTACACGGACGAAATCTTTTGATGTTGAAGAGATTAGTATTGGACGTGCACGTCATGTGGATGCTTCGTTTTGGAAAAGAAAGGGGCTCCTTATAGCCGTGTCGATAGTCGTACATTTAGCGACAATATTTTTCGGCTTGTCTGGAGAGTTTTTAATTGCGGGGATCGTATATATTGTTCCATCCATCGTGATTAATGTTAGTTTAATTACTTCCTTTCGTAGGAAGTTAGCATCATCGATATGATTAGGGTATGCGTAAAAGCATGTTGATTGAACGTAAAATGGAGGGATCACATGAATACGGAAAAGCAACAAAGTGAAATGAAAGTGGACTTACAGGAGATGAATCCGTTTATTGTAAGTAATAAAAAACCGAATAAATCAATCCTGACAAGAATGGCTGTATATGCTATTGTTATGTGCGTATTAAGTGTCATTGTGAGTATTCGTGTTCCAATTGACCAACTGTTTTCCAACCTTCCATTGACGGATGTAGGTGAAGGAAAAGAGCTTTTTGAACAATTGGATGCTGTGAGTCAGGACGAACGCATGCAAAGGTTTATCACTGTATCGCAGGGATTACTCTCTTTTTTCTCCCCAATATTTGTGATTTTATTGACAGCTGTAGGATTAAAAATTTTTACTTTGATCTTTCGAAAGTTGTTTAAAACGTCTTTCAAGATGCAACAGCTACTTGTGGTGGCAACAGTGTCGTATGCAGTTGTCTTTATTTCTAATGTATTAAGATCATCCTTTTCCATATTCTCAGGAGAGTTTTTGATGTATTCCCTAGGTTCACTGGCTCATTATGTTGAAAGTCTCCAATTAGTCGCTTTTCCTCTGAATGTAGTTGGTAATATTGACTTCTTCATGTTGCTGTTCTGTGGTTTACTGGGTTGGGGGTTACATACGTTCTCTAAAGCGCGACTAAAGAGTGCAGTGATGTCTGTTCTGGCAGTCTATCTCATGGGTATTATTGCATTTTCATTTTTACTTGGTAATTGATGGAGTGATATTCAGGAAAAGAGGGGGTGTAATCTTGATCTATTTTTGGAGAAAGTATGTACTTCTTGCTAGCAGTATTTTTTGTATATTTGTCCTTATTGGAGGGGCATTAGAGTATTTTATCTTTTATGACGCCTCATACCCTGCAGAAGCAATGATTGATGGGGAAACAAAATGGTATGAGGTATTTATGAATAACTTGATCGTCATTCTTTTCATGGTGCTCGGGATTTTCTTGTTCGGGACAATTACCTTCTTACTATTAGCCTTTAATGGGTGGATAGTGGGGATGGCATTGGTTTCATCTTATAGTGAGGGAGCATCTGTTGTTGAAATAGTGGGTGCAATCGTACCGCATGGTATTTTTGAAGTACCAGCAATAATTGCGGCTGCTGCTATAGGTTTTGTTGGTTTCAAATTTTATGATCAAATGAGGAACAAACAGTTGTATAAATACACAGGATTCATGTTGGCGGTTGCGGTACTGTTATTGTTTGCTGCTAGTATTGTAGAAACAATGGTCACTTCTTCATTATAAAAAATGCGAGGTGTGTTGATATGCTTTCGGTCGAGAATGTATTTAAAACGATAGAAGAAAAGTCGATCATCCATGATCTTTGTTTAAATATACAAGCAGGGGACAACGTGGCTTTAATCGGACCAAATGGTGCGGGAAAAACAACAACAATGAAAATGATTATGGGATTACTTAGTATGGACAAAGGTCGCATTACAATGGACGGTTTTTCTGTGAGAAATCAGCGCAAGCAGTATCTGAACTTGGTTGGTTATGTTCCTGATGAGCCGTTCTTTTATGAGGAATTAAAAGGAGAAGAGTTTCTCAGATTCACAGCAGACCTTTGGGGTGAAGAATTATATGTTGATAATGAAAACTTAATTAATGAGACGATTGACTCACTTGATATGAGGCGTTTTCTTGGAGAAAAGATTCACACGTATTCTCTGGGAATGAAAAAGAAATTGTCTCTACTAATTGCATTAATACATCAACCAAAACTTCTTGTAATGGATGAGCCATTCAATGGTTTAGACCCGATGACTGTTTATGCTATAAAGGATTATATGAAACGGTATGTGAATAAGGGAAATGCGGTGCTGATATCGACACATATGTTAGATGCAGCAGAACATTTCTGTACACATGTGGCAATATTGAAAGATGGACATCTGCTCAGTTATCAAAAAACAAAAAATATCAAGAAGCAAGGTTCTGAAACTCTCGAGGCTTACTTCGTTAATCTTGTGAAGGAAAATGAGAAATAAGCTGATATGGTGAGCATCAATGATGAGGTGGCTTCTATGTTTAGCAAGAAAAGAATCATGATTATGTGTGGGCTGTTATTTCTCGTTGTTATTCTAAGTGTGAATATAAAAATGTTGTTGAGTAACACAGAAGTCAATGTTGAGGTAACATCTGTAGAAAACAGAAAAATTGAATCTAAAGTCGTTGTTCCGGGTGTTCTAGAGTATATGAACATACAGAATGTATATTATTCTGCAGAAAAAGGCGAGATCACAGAAATGTTTGTGAGTGAAGGACAAACGATAGATGAGGGAAGCCCGTTATTAACTTATGACATTAGCGATTTAGAGTCAGAAAAACAGAACGCACTTTTATCTATTCGCGCGTTAAATCTCCAAATAGAAAATCTTAATCGACAAGATGATCTATTACATGAAAAAGAGCGAGAGATTGCAAAAGACATTGGAGAACAAGAAGCTGCCAAATCAATTAGGGAAGAACATGAGCAAATAACATTAGAAAAGAAGCTCAAGGAAATGGAGTTAGAAAAGGCAAACTCTGAGCTGGAGAACACGAAAAATAAAATCAATCGTCGCAGCATTAAGAGTGAACTGTCAGGGAAAGTAGTTGCAGTGAATGAACATGTAAACTCTTCAGAGGTGCCGACTGTAACAGTTGCTGCTGATCAAGATTTTGTTATACGCGGTGTAATTTCTGAATTTGATGTCTTGAATGTAGAGGTTGGGCAGACTGTTCGTATTTCAACAGATATTGTAGAAGATCAATCATGGAAGGGATCAGTTCAACGTATATCGCGAATACCAAATAAAAATTCTGAAACTGGGGCAATTGAGTACCCAATAGAAATTACGATGGAGAACCAAGATGATCATTTGATTTCTGGACTTCAAATGAATATGGAGATAGTGACTTCGGGAGAGGAAAAGATACCCTCTATTCATTCAGATGCAATACATCATGAAGAAGGACAGTACTTTGTATATGTTTATAATGAAGAAGGATTTGCGGAAAAGGAAGAAATTGAAGTAGGCATCATAGACGGTCAATATGTAGAAGTTTTAAAGGGGATTACAGAAGACCACTTGATTATAATAAAAAGTGACGAGGAACTGTATGATGGAGCGGAAGTGGTCATACAGTGAATGTTGGAGGGGTATAAATGAATATGTTAGAGAATTTTACCATGGCATTTACATCCCTTCTAGCGCATAAAATGCGGTCGGTATTGACGATGATTGGGATCGTGATAGGAATATCTTCGGTGATTGCGATTATAGCCATTGGTAATGTCGGGGAACAATCCTTGAAAAGTCAATTTGCAGGATCGGAGAATACGATTGAAATTATTTATGAACCAACCGAGGAGGAACTGGCAAGGAATCCAAATATATTGAATGAGCCTGCTTTTCGTTCAGAAGATGTTTCCATGATACAAGATATACCCGAGGTAACAAGTGTACAATTATCAACAACAGATCAGGGACAGATTCGCTTTAAAAATGAAGAAACAAACACACAAATAACATCTATTAATCAAGACTATATAGACGAAAAGGAACTTTCTCTCGTTGAAGGAAGAAAATTCACTCCAGCAGACTTTTTAGGAGCTAGCAGGGTTGTGATGTTATCGAAAAATCTTGCTGATGAACTATTTGAAACAGCAGAGCCATTGGGGCATTTGGTCAGAGTAAATCAGGTGCCCCTTGAAGTAATTGGTGTGTTCAATGAAGATCAATTGATTTTTAATTTGAGTACAGAGAAAGTTTATGTTCCTAATAAGACTTGGGAATCTATTACCGGGAATCATGAAATAGGAGAAATCACCTTGCGTACTGCTAATCTAAATAATCTAGAAGTGGCAGGACAAAAAGCATTGAAATTGTTGAATGATAAATATGACACTGATTCTTACGCGGTGTTTAACATGGATATGATTGTTGAAAGTATAGGAGCAGTCACCACCATCATGACACTTATTATTGCTAGTGTTGCTGGAATATCTTTACTGGTGGGAGGGATCGGTATTATGAATATTATGTTGGTTTCTGTAACCGAGCGGACGAGGGAAATAGGGATAAGAAAATCATTAGGAGCTACAAGGAATCAGATCATGGTACAGTTTCTTGTAGAATCAGCGACGTTATCGGCGGCTGGAGGGATATTAGGAATTGTATTAGGATACAGTGCTGTGTTCATTGTTCTTCTTATTACAGGATGGGAAGCGTCTGTTCCTGTTTTTATTGCGTTAGTAGGTTTATTATTTTCGGTATTTATTGGAGTTTTATTTGGGGTGCTCCCTGCTAGCAGGGCAGCGAAGCTCGATCCTTGTGAGGCGTTGAGGTATGAATAAATGAATTACATAAGTCACAGTGACGTCAAAATAACATACTAACATTAGTAGTACAGACCAAGGCCATGGTTTGTGCTATTAATGTTAGTATGTTTTTGTTATTTAGGATCGAGTGGCTCATACTACTCGTATAATTAAAGTTATTCACAAGATAAAAGTTGTATGTCTGTATTTAAATTGCACACGAACGGATCTACAACAGTCGCTACAATATGATCTATTTAGTCATTGATTTTATAATGAATGTAATAAATTGTCGTACGATAATTTAAAAATAAAGCAGGAAAAGAAACTTTTCGATCGAAATGTTTTGTAAGAGAAATACTGAGAAAGCAAGGGGGGTAAAGTAATTGTCGAAATATTACACCTTGGTGTCTGAAGCGGATGCCGTCCATATGATTATAGTGGAGACAGAAAAGCGGTTGAAGCAATTGGATTTACAGTGGGAAAATAAGGAATGGTCAGGCGCATTAATGCAACAACTGGCTGGCGAGGACTATTTCACATGGAGTTTTGAAAAAGTAGCATATGCTGTTAAAAAGAGAGCCAAATCAAGAACCGCGGAAATGATGAATGAGTATGTTTTATCTCTGAAACACTTACCCCATGTTAAGGACTCGTTTGAGTATGCCGTGCTATTTCAACAAACAGAAGTACTTCAATTACTTCTGGAGAGACATCAAGACAATGAAGATTTGAAAGAATGGATTTCCGTGTATCGTTTATTGCTCCAATGTCTTAGAGGGCAATTAACACATAAAGAGGTCGTCACTGAGGCACGACATCTAGACGTTGGTGTAAAGGAACCAATGTTGAAACTACGTTTGAGGCTGTTAGCTGCCCACTCTTATGAACAGCTATGGCAGTTTGATGAAGCGCTTTTTTTGCTTGAAAACTCTATTAGTAGCTTTCATTGTCTTGAGCCGTGCTATATGAAAAGTGTATTAGCTAGCCGTGCTTTGTTGTCAATAGGTAACAGCTTTTTATATGGGGAAGGAGATATAGAAAGGGCTGCGGTCAATTATCTTGGAATAGTCGAAAATGAATCGACCCCAGATACAATGAAAGCTGATGTTAATCATGGATTAGGTTTAGTCATGATGTGTAAAAAGGATTCTGTTATGTGTGCGCATTATTTTCAAGAAGCGATCTTTTATGCAAAAGAGACAGGTAAACATGCTTACCGAGAGTGTTTGGAGCATGAATATTATCCATTTGCTCGGAATATACTCGGAGAACAATTTGATTTATCTGGTGTCGTACATGAGGAGCAGATACACCAGCATATTGTTCGGGGTGAATACGAGAAAGCAATTCGCATGATTGAGGAATTGGAGCAAGCTAGAAAGAGTAGCATACCTTTGGTGTGGTATAAAGGTATGGCTACAGGTAAAAAGGAGTTTTTGTGGTCTGCCTTGGAACAATTTGAAGCTGGCAATGGTGTATTTTTAGCTTCGCTTATCCGAAGAGAACTTGAAAATCCTTGTACTGATTTAGGGTCGGGAGGGGGAAAATAAATGAGGGTACTGAAGCGTTCTTTCTATGTTTGCATTGCCTTAGTCATTGTTAGTGTCTTTTCCATGGATCAGGTGAGTGAAACAGCAGGCCCGGGAGTGCCAGGTTCCTTTTCACATAGCGAGTCTGCACAAAAGTACTGATTTAGGTTCGGTTTCAGAAGGGGAAAATAGTTGGGTGTAGTGCTGGGTTATTTATCCCTTTTAGGGGGCTTGCTGCGAGGGTGGCAAGCTTTTTTGCCATTGTCTAAGTCAATTGTAAAAATATTTTTAATGAATCTAGAAAACGAGGAAGGGTTTTATTTTCCTTTTTATGTAATAAGTCGCCGTCGCACTCCTTGTGAGTATTAAGAGTATTCATATAAACAAAAGAGCTTCGATATTGGCTTGAGGGAAATGAAGTGCTGAATATAGATGATCTAAAGAGGGGGATAAAAAACGAGGAGCCGGACGGGATGATCCACACGTCCGGCCATTAGAGAGGCGTATAATCCTATCCAATTAGTGTTAAACACAATTTCTATCACCGACCATCCCTTCAGTCAGCGAAATATACAAATCAATGGTGTCACGTAACGGCTGCAATGACTTCTCCCAAAAATCAGCCCCACATAAATCTGCTTGTAAATACGTTTGTGCTAGCTGTTCAATCGTCATCTTGCCTGAGTCTTTTAAAAATGCATCGTACGTTGCAGCGAAGGAAGCGCCTGTCTGCTTAGAACGATTGTACAACTCGCCCGAAAGGAAATAACCAATCGTGTAAGGAATGTTATAAAATGCCTTCCGCGTATCGTAAAGGTGTGGCAATGTGACCCATTCGTGCTGATAAACGTCAGTAATGATTCCTTCATAGACAGGCATTTGCACTTCTGAGAGCAAGTGACATAGCTCTTTTGCTGATAGTATTCCTGTCTGACGCTCGTGATAAAGCTGTTGTTCAAACGCAAATAATTGCGGGATCGTTGTGACATATAAAAAATCGGCTTGAATTTTTGTTTCCAGTAAAGCAAGTGTGTCTTGCGTGTTGTTTGTTTGCGCGAGTACAGCATCAAGCACGAGGTTTTCCATGAAAGTTGAAGCGACTTCAGCTGCGCTTGTTCCTTTCTGTTGTGCAAAAATCGGCTCATCGTGTAGTAAGTGGTTGTGGTAAGCATGGCCAAACTCATGTGCCAGTGTCACAACATCGGTATACGTTCCGCGAAAAGGGAGAAAGATGCGACTCTCTTTCGAACGTGGGAGCGAAGCGCAAAAGCCCCAACCACCTTCATCCGTGCCTGTTTCAATCCATCCAGCTGAGAAAGCGTGTGTGGCAAGTTTTCCGGCCCGTTCATTGAACCGGTGGCATTGTGTGATGATCAGTTCAGCTGCCTGCTCATAAGAAAGACGTGTGTCGCTAGAAAAGTTGGCGATAGATAAGTCGTACCATGCTGGCTCATTTACGCGCGTGAGTGCTATTTTCCTTTTAAAAAATGTTCGTGCCAATGTTTGGTGTTGATCAATGACCCCGCACATGACTTGTAATGCTTGTTCACTGATGCGATTTTGTTGGCATGTTTCTTGTAGTAAACGCCAGCCTCGTTGTTTATAAAGGTTGAGCCGAAAGCCAGCGATGCTGTTAAGTTGATAGGCGAAGGTGTCTGCGTGGGCATCTAATGTTTGCTCAAGTGCTTGTGCAAGTGCTTTTCGTTCTTCCCGTTCACCGATATGTGAAACGTCGTGTAACGTTGTATCAATAGAGCGTACTTTGCCTTCGTGGGAAATTTGACATGCTGCTCGAACGATATCGTAGTAATCTTCCCACCGGTGAAATCCATCTGTCGATAACGCCTGGATCAAATGTTCTTGTTCAGGGGCGAGCAGCGCGTTTGCAACAGTTCGTTGTTCGTCCAAGTAAAAGCGGATAGGCGCAAGAGCTGGTTTATCTAGAAATCGCAGCCATTCTTTTTCTGGAAGGTGTTTTAATGCTTGGGCAAATGTTGCCTGCAGTGACGAACGTTGTTGCATCACACGTGCGTGTTGTGATAAGAGTTGGGCCATCATATCGCTATCTTCATCTTCAAGCACCTCGCTTAGGCAGGCGAGACTATCTTCTATTTCATCTGTGTCACCGATCACTTCTTGAAGGTCATTTAGGATGTTTTGCACGATGGGTTGCCAGTTCGTTGTCGGTAATTGTTGTAGTTGTTCGTGTATGTTTGAGATCGCTTGCGCAATTTCGATCATCCATGAGTGTAAATCAGTTTGCGAATGAATTGTCTGTAAGTTCCAATGCTTTTTCACTGTCATATCCTCCTCGTTGCGTGTGAATGCCAAGAAAAGCCGCACTTCGTAAAAAAGGCGACTTTGTGGAATAGCGTCTATGCGTTTATGTGTTTATGTGTCATTCAGTTATTGTCGAACGAAATATTTTGAAGTTTCGCTTATGGTACGTTATCATAAATAGTGTAGTAGTCTAGGATCTTTAAGGGTGGACAACATACCTCTTATTAGAAGGGGGGTGTTGCGTGTGAGCGTCTTCCAAGCGCTAATGCTAACGATTGCGTCGGGCAGTCTATTAGTAGCGGCTGTTGGTTTAGTCGTGTCAATGATTACTTTGTCACAAAAGAAGTAATCCGCCCTTAAGCTGCAGAGCCTGGCGGATTACTCTCCACTTTGTTGTCCCCTTAAAGGGAGTCCTGCTGCTTATCACCGTGGTGTTGTCGCACCGCGGTGTTTTCATTGTATGCATTACTAGAAACAAGTATACATCTATATGAAGCAAGATGTCAAACATTATGACAAAAAAATGAGAGGATTGTGTAAAGAAAAGTCATAAGTATAAATATACCTATGATCTCACTAGTAATCCCACCAAAAGCCGCCGCTAGAGCGGCTTTGACCTTTTAGCAAGCTGGTGGTTCAGCGTGACTCAACCATTTTTTCTCTAGTATGAACGGTCCAAATGGAAGAATAGAAGCAATGGTCGCTAATAGTGCCGTCTTAAATGTCCATGTTTTATTAAAGAAAAATGTTGCGACAAAGAGCATATATGCCACAAATAAAATCCCATGCGCCATGCCGACAATCGTCACCATATTAGGCATGTCCGCAAAATATTTTAACGGCATCGCGATAAATAGCAATAATAAAAATGAAATCCCCTCAATATAACTAACCCATTTAAACAAGGTGTCTCTCCCCTTTAATCCTTTAATTACTTATCAAGTATAGCAGGTGCAGCTAAAAAGAGGGGACAAGAAAATATGTGTCAGGAAATTGTCAAGATTGCCAGAAAATGTGCGCGCCATCGTCGTATGCTATAATGGGGACGAGGTGAAAGTAGATGGCGCAAGGAGAAACGAGGATACAGCTTGACAAAGACGCAGTGCAACAAGTGCGCACCGGGTATCCATTGTTACATAAAGAATGGTTTGAGGGTGGTAGTGAGCCACCTGTAGAAGGGACGATATTGCATTTACTAGATCAAAAAGGGCAGTTTTTAGCAAAAGGTTATTATGGTTCACAAAATGTCGGCTGTGGCTGGGTGCTGACGTATGACGCTAAACAACCATTTGATCGCACTTTTTTTGCGCAAAAGTTACAACAAGCGTTTGAAAAGCGAGCATCATTGTTTGCATCAGAAGAGACGACAGTCTTTCGTGTTTTCCACGGTGAAGGGGATGGCATTGGTGGATTGACAATAGACTATTATGACGGATTTTATGTTTTGACATGGTATAGCGAAGGCATTCATTCTTTTCGTACGTCGTTGCTTAAAGCGCTTGCCGATGTTACGGCATATAAAGGTGTATACGAGAAAAAGCGGTTTGCGCAAGCAGGGCAGTATGTGACAGATGATGACTTTGTTTGTGGCACGCGTGGTGCGTTCCCGTTGCTTGTGAAAGAGAATGGCATACAATTTGCGGTCTATTTAAATGACGGCCCGATGACGGGCATATTTTTAGACCAACGTGACGTGCGTAAACGGATCCGCGATCATTATGCGGCAGGAAAAACCGTGCTTAATTTGTTTTCTTACACCGGCGCTTTTTCGGTTGCGGCGGCATTGGGCGGGGCAATCGCGACGACAAGTGTCGATGTTGCTAACCGTAGTGTGCCGCGGACGGAGGAACAATTTCGTGTAAACGAATTGCCTTTAGAAGAGGCGCACATGTATGTGATGGATGCTTTCCGCTATTGTGCGTATGCTCGGAAAAAAGGGATGTTGTACGACTTGATTGTGTTGGACCCACCGAGCTTTGCGCGCACGAAAAAGCGGACGTTTCGTGCCACGAAAGATTACTCAGCATTACTAAGTGAAGCGATGATGGTGACAAAAGTGGGTGGTGTCATTATTGCTTCAACGAACGCAAGCAACGTTTCACTCAAGGCGTTTAAACGATTTGTCACCGAGGCGCAAAAAATGAGCGGTGGCCGTTATGAAGTGTTAGAAACATTCGGCTTGCCAAAAGACTTTCCTGTCTCTAAAGCATATCCACAAGGACGGTATTTAAAAGTATTGATCATGAAGAAATTGAGTGCGTAAGGAGTTTTTGAAATGACGAAGAAAAAAGCGGTTCTTGCTGAGAAACCATCGGTGGCACGAGACTTGGCGCGTGTGCTCGGTTGTACGCAAAAAGGACCCGGTTGTTTAGAGGGAAAAGAGTATGTCGTGACGTGGGGACTAGGGCATCTCGTGACCCACGCGGACCCGGAACATTATGGAGAACAGTATGCCACGTGGCAACTCGATCAATTACCGATGCTACCAAAGCAGTTAGATCTTGTTGTGATTAAGCAAACATCGAAACAATTTCAAGCAGTAAAGAAGGTTTTACATCGCTCCGATGTGTCAGAAGTCATTATTGCGACCGATGCAGGACGAGAAGGTGAGTTGGTTGCCCGCTGGATTTTAGCAAAAGCCCGGGTCAATAAACCAACGAAGCGGTTGTGGATCTCGTCGGTGACAGATAAGGCCATTCGGGCAGGGTTTGACAAGCTTCGCGATGGGAAGCAGTACGAGAACTTATACCGGGCGGCGGAAGCGCGTGCGGAAGCTGATTGGTATGTTGGGATTAACGGGACGCGCGCACTCACGACAAAACACAATGCGCAGCTTTCGTGTGGACGTGTGCAAACGCCGACGCTTGCAATGGTTGCAGCTCGGGAAGAGGAAATTCGTGCCTTTGTGCCAAAATCATTTGCACGTGTGCGTGTGCATGCATCGTGCGGCACGCCGTTCACCTATTATGATCAGTCGTCTGGTGATGAGCGCATGTTTGATAAGGCGCAAGTGCAAGCAGTAAAGAAGAAGTTGCAGTCAGAAACGCTCACCGTGCAGCGCGTGCAGGCCAAAAAGAAGCAGTCAGCGCCACCGCCGCTCTATGATTTGACGACGTTACAATGTGATGCAAATGAGCGGTTCGGTTTTTCAGCAAAAGAGACGCTGCAAACGTTGCAGCGGTTATATGAACAACATAAAGCGGTTACGTATCCGCGTACTGATTCACGCTATTTAACAAACGACATGCTTGATACGTTACCGGAAAGATTGCAAGCAATTGATGTCCAACCGTTCCGAAAAACGGTGTCGCAGGCGAAGAAGAGTGGACTGGTCGAGGCGAAAAAACAAATGATTAATGACGCCAAAGTATCGGATCATCATGCACTCATTCCGACTGAACAATCAGTGTCGATTCGTGCATTGAGTGAGAAAGAATATAAAATTTATGACATGATTGTCCGGCGTTTCCTCTTGAATTTCTTCCCGCCAAGTGTAAGTGAGCAAACATCCGTTGAGGCAGTGGCGGCCGGATTGCCTTTACGTATGAAAGGAGAGCGCCTCGTTGCCCCTGGTTGGCGAGCGCATATAGAATCAACTGCTCAAGCGTCAAGCGACTTACCGAAATTGACAGAGGGAGAGACAAAAGTCATTGCCCGCGTAGAACAAACAGAAGGTGAAACAAGTCCTCCTCCTCATTTTCATGAAGGAACGTTGCTTGCAGCAATGGAAAATCCGGCGAAATACCTAGGGAGCGATGATGCGAATTTGAAAAAAACACTTGTCGCTGCCGGGGGCATTGGGACGGTTGCCACACGTGCCGACATCATCGAGAAGCTGTTTGCCAGTTTCCTATTGGAGAAAAAAGGTCGAGCACTCTCCATTACATCAAAAGGGAAACAATTGCTTGAACTGGTTCCGTCTGAGTTAAAATCCCCTGCATTGACGGCAGAGTGGGAGCGGCGGCTTGAGTCCATTGTGCAAGGAAAAGAGCAAAAGGAGACATTCATTGCCGACATGAAAAACTATGCGGCACAAGTCGTGACGCAAGTGAAAGCTGACACAAAAACGTTCCGTCATGACAATAAAACAGGCGAAAAATGTCCAGAATGTGGAAAGTTTTTGTTAGAAGTGAATGGCAAGAAAGGGAAGATGCGTGTTTGCCAAGATCGGACGTGTGGATTTAAGAAAAACATTGCCCGAGTGACGAATGCGCGCTGTCCGAAATGTAAAAAGAAACTTGAGTTGCGTGGTCAAGGCGACGGCCAAGTATTTGCCTGTGTGTGTGGTCACCGTGAGAAAAAAGCGCAGTTTGAGGAGCGCCGTAAAGAGCGAGGGAAAAATGTGTCGAAGCGTGACGTGCATAAGTATATGCAAAAGCAAAACAAAGAAGATTCGTTTGCGAACTCAGCGCTTGCGGAGCAGTTGGCGAAGTTGCAATTAAAGCAGGATGAATAAATGCTAAGATGCGCGTGTGATGCCATGGGTTAATGTGGAATCACACGCGTATTTTTTGCGCAATATGCAATCATTGTGGCGCGTATTGAATGATCATTCGACACGATTCGTTTATATTAGTCGTTTACATAAAGAAAAAAACCGCGTAACATGTAAATTGGAGAGGGAGAAGCGAAAATATTCCGATAGAAATGCGGGGAATTGATCATGAAAAAAAACCAGCTATCTTTTACAGATGCAGATTTTGATTTAGATATTGAGACGAGCAGTCATAACATGGCAAGTGACGGTGAGCTAGATACTTTGACGATTACAAAAACTGTGACGAAATTGAAGACGAAGGCGACGTGTGGATGCACGTCGAAAGCAACATGTACATGTAATTGTACATCAATATGTACATCAATGTGCCCATTCGAAGGCGGTAACAAGTAATCATCTCTTTGCTCTCCCTCTCCCCTCTATTTTACAACTAGCTGATAAACTTAAAACCACGGGAACAAGAAAGGGAGAATTGTCTTGACTCAGCCGACTTATAAAGTCATGCACCCATTTATGTACCGATTACCTATGCGTTCACTTCAATATTTAGATCGTGTGACGAACATAGACGAGCAAAAGATGACCAAAAAAGACGCAATCAAAATGTTAGTTGATGATGATATGAAAGAAGCGATCCGGGTCGCCAGTCCAACTTTATTTGAAGCGTTAGCGCAACTAGATCATAAAACGGGTAAGGAGCTTAACCATATTTTTGATTCCATCTTAAAATATTATATTCGGATGTGTTCTCGACCGACGCCGTTTGGGTTGTTCTCTTCAGTAGGAGTTGGAAACTTAAGGATGGAAAAGCAAAACTTGGCGATGGCGTTACCTACAGAAGCAGGGAAATGTCACTACCGATTTAGTTATGAATGGCTATACGCGCTTGTTAAAGAGTTAGAAAGAGACATAGAGACATTCAAACAATTGCGCGTATGTGCCAATCAGCTCATTACAGAAACAAAAGAAAAATACCATTTAAGCTTTTACCCCGACAGGTCATCACAGAAAAATGCCAACATAGAAGAAGCGTCTATCCGTAAGACAGCTTTAGTGTCATTTATTTTAAGCGAAACAACGTCTGAACGATGTGTCAGCGATATCATCACAGCGATTCAAGCACATCAAGATGTGTCAGAGGAGAAAATTGTTGCTTTTTTACAGCGACTTGTAGAAAAAGACTTTTTACTTTCTGATTTGCGTGTTTCTCTATCTGTGCCGAGACCTATAGAAAAGTTGCATGCTCGGATAACAGAAGTGAATCAAAACATCCATCATCATTTTGCTCAATTATATAAAAAGGTGCAGTTAGTTAATGAGCGGGGCGTGTTTGAGGAGACGCAATATCAATACTTGACAGAGATGATGAAGGCAATCGTTCCTGCACGAGAGTATTTACATATGGATCGATACTTTGAACAAAAAGACATGTCACTTCCGATGGGGGAAATGGAAGCGACACTTTCTAATTTAGTTGACTGGTATGTTAAATTGGCACCAGTTTTAACACAACAAGCGCCACATATGGATGTTTATTACCAGCAATTTGTCGACCGTTATGGTTTTAATCATGCAATCAATGTGAAGACATTACTTGAAGATCAAACACAACTTGGACCCCCGCCAACGTATACGGTTCCACGTGGACAGCTTGATGCCGTCTTTGCGGAGAGATCCCAAGTCCATACGAAAGAGTCGACGTTTTTGCGTGAGCTGTTGTACGAAGCGTTGTTACATGGGAAAGAAGAAATTGACTTAATGAATGTCGATGTGCCTGCGTTTCCGTCTGTTAGTCAGTCAATACGAGGAAGTTTCGATATATACGCGGCACTCTATGCTGAAAATGAGGAAGCGTTACAAAAGGGCAATTATCGCTTGTATCCATCTGGAAATGAGTTGTCCCCAGGTGCCGGGAAAACATTTGGACGTTTTTTAGACTTATTTCCTGAAGAACAACATGAGATTCGTGAAATGGTTTGTGATGAGGAGTTTGCACTGTACCCAGATAAATTATTAGTAAATGTTAACATCCATCCGGCAAAATTGAAAGCAAGGAATGTCATGCACGCAGAGAATGATTTTCCTTATGAGCTTAGTCTATCATCTATGAGTAATCCCGAAAAACAAGAAATAACGTTAGATGACTTGTATGTATACGCATCTAATGGACGATTTCATTTGTTTTCTAAGTCGCATCAGCGTGAAATTGTGCCGCTGACTGCTCATATGGTGAATCATCAATATCACATGCCAAATATGTATCGGTTTTTATTTGAAGCCGCAGCATATAGGACATTTTCTCTTACTAGTTTCCATTGGGGAGAATCGGCAAGTATGCCGTATGTGCCTCGGGTTGTTGCTGGTAAGGCAGTGCTTTCTCCGGCAACGTGGCATATGTCGTTTGCACCTGAAAAAGAAGACATCGATACGTTTATCACACAGTTTTTTGCTCACTATCGCGTGCCTCGTTATTTTAAATGTGTAGATCATGACCATTTCTTATTAATTGATACACATTCCAAGACGATGATGGCTCTGTTTAAGAGAGAATTGAGAAAGAAAAAGAAATTGCGCTTATGTGAGGCACCAGAGATGACATATGAAAGCATTGTATACGACCAGAACGGCGCAGGGTATGCAAATGAGTTCATTTTCTCTGTATTTATCAATGATATGAAAGAAACGCCGCATTCGGATGTGCATGCTTATTATGCTGAAAACGAACGCCAAAAAGCGCTCGGGTCAGAATGGTTGTCAGTGAAGCTATATTACACAAGAGATGCAAAAGAAACTGTTTTGTTACGGTTGGAGGAAAGCCTCGTATCGCTAGCGGATGAGTGGTTTTATATTTTGTATACTGATCCGTTGCCACATATTCGTTTGCGCATGAAGGTAAATGATCAAAAAAGGTTAGTTGAAATTGTACAATCTCTTCACGACTTTTTCGAAAGGTTGCGGGGGGGAGGACAGCTACAAACAATCATATATGAGCCGTATATGCAAGAGATTGAAAGATATGGCGGTCCGGCGCTTATACAGATGGCTGAATCGATTTTTTGTGCAGATAGCGCACTCATTATGCCTTTATACGAGCACTGGGCAAAACAAACGTCTTTTAAGAAAGAAGATGTTGCGTTGTTTACAGCGTCTCATATGTTATCCAGTTTTTTAACAGCAGATCGTTTATATAAATGGTTGCAGCAGCATGTAGAAGTCACGAAGGACACCTATAAATCATATCGAACATTGCATAAAAATCGTCGCGATGCGTATGATGAGGCTGTTTTATATGTAGAGAGACATTGTTCACAACAATTAAGTGATTTAACGAGGAAAGTGCGTGCTTATGCCGAATATATGAGTAAGGAACGTAGTGTGCCACAAAAGTATCAAAACGATATCATCCTCTCGTTTTTGCATATGCATTTAAATCGTTACGGGATTCATGGACAAGACGAGCATCAGTTATTACAATTTCTCTTGTTTAAGGAAAAAGAGGCATTTTTTAAGCAACGGGCGCTAGAAATGACAACAAGATGAGGGGGCGGCTAGATGATGCGTACGTTAGATCATTATGAGAAACGGGCACGTGCTTTTGGAGAACAATTGGCTGATATGGAGGCATTAAAGTCTCTGATAGATGGTGAATCACAACAATATCCAACGCATATTCAACACTTATTTTATCACTTCTCGTATGTTGATATTGGAAATGGTGTGGTTGGTCACTGCTTGTATTTAGCGGAAATGGATCAACGTTTTCCAGGAGAGGGTTATGACGGCATTGCGCATCATTTATTGCAGCAAGTGATCAACAGTCATACATTGCCCCATATAGATGACCCAGGACTATGGAGTGGTTTGGCGGGAATTTGTTTTACAATTGCGGCGCTCTCAAAAAACGGCACAAGATATACAAGTGTATTGCATCAGCTGCACCAAAAGTTACATGTACTAACTAGCGATAAACTTGTCGAAGCGGAGGAGCATTTAGCAGTACAACAAGTAAAGATGCCGGACTACGACCTTATGGGAGGGCTGGCAGGGACGGCGCTTTATTTAATAGAGGCTAGTGTACAGGATGCAAGGCTTCGTTCATTGTCACAACAAGTGCTTGATTATTTGTGTCGTTTAGCGATGGGGACAAAAGATGTGAATGGTGTGCAAGTGCCGGCATGGCATATCGCGGCAGAAAACCAATTTTTAGAAGAGGAAAAGGTCATGTACCCTGAAGGGAACGTGAATCTTGGTATTTCTCATGGGATTACGGGCGTACTTTGCGCCCTCTTAAGGGCGAAAAGGATAGAGATATATCATAGTCAATTGCTACATGACGCGGTGCGGACACTTTCTGATTGGCTCGTGTCGCGTCATGAACGATCAGCAAATGGACAACTTTGTTGGGAAAAGCGACCACCATTCGCTTCATTTGCGCAGGACAATAAGCGTCAAGTCGCAGCAAATGTCAGTTGGTGTTATGGTGACCCAATGATCGCAAAAACGCTTTGGGATGCTGGTGATGTGTTAAAAGACAAAGGTTTACAAGACTTTGCACTAGATTGTTTTAAATCACTACAGCCAACGTTTCATCAGCCTGGTTTAATCGCTCCAACATATTGCCATGGTATTGCTGGCACACTTCACGTTGTGGATGCAATGTATAAGAAAACAGCGGACACATATTTTGCGGACATCTCCGAGCAATTGCAAAAGATGCTTAATGATGATTATGAAGAAAATACGGTGTTTGGTTTCCGTGATGTGGAAGAGATGAATCAAGCGCGTTTTACTTTTCAAAAACCGGGATTGTTGACGGGGGCGGCTGGTATTTATTTGACATTATTGTCAGTGAACGAGCCTTCTACGTGTACAGGATGGGAGCGGTTATTTGCTGTTGATTGACCATGTTTATGATGAATCGTGTGCGAGAAGTGACGCCCGTTCGATTCATGATGTGGGACGCTCGCTTCTCTATTTTGCAGTAGGTAGGAGATAAATATGAATAAACATCATCTTTTAAAGTTACTTAGGCTCGTAGATTGGCCAAAAAAGTTAATCGTTTTTACGATGTTGCTAGCGATTGTGACGGCGGTTCTCGGATTGTCAATCCCGATATTAACGAAAAATGTCATTGACGCCTTTTCTACAGAGACGTTAGAGATGACTGCTGTTTTTTGGCTTGCAGCTGTGTTTTTGTTAAATGCGATATTAGGCGGTATCTCGTATTATATGTTGCGTTATATAGGTGAATATACAATTTGTTGTTTGCGCGACAAAATGTGGGACCACGTTCTGAGGCTCCCTGTCCGTTATTTTGATCAGCATGAAACTGGACAAACGGTCAGTCGGCTAACAGGAGATGTGTCGACGATGAACAGTTTTGTTTCGCAGGAAGTACCCGATTTCTTGACACAAATACTTGTTGTCATTGGTGCTGTTGTCATGTTGTTTGTGCAAGACTGGCAGTTGACGTTGGCAATGCTTGCTTCTGTGCCGGTTCTAATGCTCGTTATTTTGCCTGTAGGGAAGTTTACGTACGCCATTTCTCAAAAAACGCAAACGGAGATGGCGCGTTTTATTGGAATGCTGAGTCGTTCTTTAAGTGAGATTAGGCTTGTGAAAAGTCATAGTGCAGAAAACAAAGAATACAAACGGGTAATGGGGTCTGTACAAGACTTATTTAAGTTGAATTTAAAAGCAGCTAAGATTCAAGCCATTGTTTCTCCGGTTGTGATGGCGACAATTATGCTCATTTTACTTGTGCTTGTAGGGTATGGGGGATTGCGTCTTGCGAATGGGACGATCACACCGGGTACTTTTGTGGCAGTCGTGTTCTATTTAGTCCAAGCGATTTTCCCAATTACAGCGATTGTGACGTTCTTTACGCAATATAAAGCGACAGCGGGTGCAACGGAGAGACTATACGAAATTTATGCAATGCCTCAAGAAGAAATGAATGTGAATGACACGCCATCCCCTTTGAAGGAAGGAAAGTTAGCTGTACAGCACTTGTCGTTCGCTTACAATGAGAAACAACCCGTGCTAAAGGATGTCTCCTTTACAGTCAAGCCAAATCGAATGATGGCAATTGTCGGTCCTTCTGGTTCAGGGAAAACGACGCTCTTTCAACTCATTGAGCGTATGTATGAAACACCTGTTGGCGCCATTACTTATAATGGCTTGCCAATTATGGAATTGCCACTTGCAAATTGGCGTAAAGTCATTGGGTATGTCATGCAAGACAGTGCAGTGATGAATGGGACGATCCGTGATAATATTTTGTACGGGATAGAAGACGAAGAAGAAGTAGAAGAGAGTCAGATGATTGCGTACGCAAAATTAGCCAACGCGCATGATTTTATTGTTTCTTTTCCTGATGGTTACGATACGGAGGTAGGCGAGCGTGGGGTAAAACTATCAGGAGGGCAGAAGCAACGGATCGCAATTGCGCGTGCTTTCATGATCAACCCCCAAATTTTACTTCTTGATGAGGCAACGGCGAATTTAGACAGTGAGAGTGAACGAATGGTGCAAGAAGCGATGTACAAACTGATGGAGGGGCGTACAACGATCGTCATTGCTCACAGGTTGTCGACCATTCGTGATGCCGATCAAATTGTTTTCTTAGATAAAGGAGAAGTGACAGGAATTGGGAAGCATCATGAGCTTATGCAGACACACGCGAAGTACCGTGACTTTGTTCGTGAACAAAGTCTAAAAGATCAACAGGATGTAAGCTGATGAGGTGGGATGATGAATCTTTTTCCGTATCAATGGAATATGAATAAGGTGACAGGCGGCGGAAAAAGCTACGTGGCTTCATCTTGCTCGAGTCAAGTTAAAGTAGCGCTAATTGATAGTGGCATTGATGTAAATCATCCAGATTTGCAGCATGCCGTTTCCGTGGAGGAATCGAGGAGTTTTATCGGTCAAGTAGAAGATTTTCAAGACAACGTAGGGCATGGGACGATGGTTGCTGGCATTATTGCAGCAAATGGGGTTTTGAAGGGCGTTGCGCCACACGCATCACTTGTTGCTTGCAAGATCACAAATACAACTGAGTTTGTTGTTGAAAAAGTCATTGCTGCGATTGAACATGCCATGATGATGCAAGTGGATGTCATTAATTTAAGTTTATCTACGTTTAAGTCTTTATCAGCAACGACAAGTGCTGCGTTATCATCAACCTTAAGACAAGCTGTTGATGAAGGGATTTTTGTTGTTGGCTCGGCAGGGAATGAAAATACTTACTTGAATCAAGTGACAGATCCCTTTACTGGGGTAACACTTGTTGCAGCGACGAATCGTTCTGGAGTGAAAAGCTCGTACTCTAACTACGGTGCAGTGGCATATAGTGCGCCAGGTGGAGAGTGGCTTACGCCGATGTCTGATGAAGGGTGTATTTTAACTACCTACCCACAGTCTCTTGTGGAAATGCGGTCGCTAAGTGAAAATATCGGTTTGCCTGCTGGATACGGACCAATGTGTGGGACAAGTTTAGCAGCGGCACATGTGACGGGAGTGGCAGCGGTCATTATTGGACAATTAAAGCAATGGAAGCAGTGTCGACCGACGATTGCTTGCGTACACCAATATTTGAGAAAAGGTTGTCAACGTCATGAAGAAGCCGTCTCTCTCGGATATGGGGAAGTCAATGCGTATGCGGCTTTAGAAGCGCTTACGCGTGATCGAGCTGATTTGCAGCACCAATAAGAAAGAGGACCCAATCTTCCGAGCCCTCCTCTTTGTATGCATTATTTTTTTGAAATGTTCTCAAGCAATTCTTTCACATCAATGCCGCTCGAGGCTTTCAGTGATTGTTGGAGTGTGGCCATTAAGTCCGTTGCGTAGCCAGTAACTTTGTTAGCGCCACTACCACCTTCACCGCCGGAACCACCAGTGTCAACAACAGTAATTTGATCAATGTTAGAAAGTGGTGCTGCTACTTCTTTAGCGTAAGCTGGGAGCATTTCTAAAATCATGCTTAAGCGAGCTGCCTCTCCATATTGCTCAAATGCTTCAGCAATCTTTTCTTTCGCTTCGGCTTCGGCGAGTCCTTTAAGACGGATAATATCGGCTTCGGACTCCCCGCGCGCTCGGACGGCTTCTGCTTCAGCTAAACCATCGACACGCACACGTTCGGCATCGGCTTTGGCAAGTGCTTCCACCCGATACTGTTCCGCGTCGGCTTCAGCAAACTGTCTACTCTTTTGTGCAGCGGCAGATTGTTCTACAGCGTAACGGTCTGCATCGGCTTTTTTCTTCACCTCTGCGTCGTATTGACGCTCACGTCGTGCAATCTCTTTTTCTTCCAACTCAATTTGCTTTTGTCGTTCAATAATTTGAATTTGCATTTGTTGTTCAGTGACTTCTTGTTTCGAACGGGCTTCTTGTAGGTGGTACGATTGGTCAGCAAGGGCTTTGGCGCGCTCTTGTTCACCGCGATATTCAGCAACCTTTAATTGGTTCGTCTTTTCTGATTCGGCAATTTCGGTCGCGCGTTCAAGTTCGGCACGTTTCGCTTGTGTATTGGCATCTGCTTGGCGAATGCGTGTTTCTTTTTCAGCTTCAGCTGTGGCAATGTCGGCATCACGTTTTACTTGAGCAATACGTGGCTTTCCAAGTGATTCAAGGTAACCATTTGTGTCGCGTAAGTCTTTAATCGTAAAAGAAACGATAATGAGCCCCATTTTGGCTAAGTCTTGTGAAGCGACTTTTTGTACTTCTTGAGAAAAGCGTTCACGGTTTTTATAAATCTCCTCGACGGTCATTGAACCGAGGATTGAACGCAGATGCCCTTCAAGTACCTCTTTTGCTTCTTGTTCACGATCTTCACGGCTTTTCCCTAGAAACTGCTCAGCAGCTGTCGCAATTTCACCGATTGAGCCCCCAATTTTAATAATGGCAGTACCGTCGGCAATGACAGGAACACCTTGTTCTGTGTATACTTCTGGTGTTTGTACATCTAGTTTACTAGATAAAAGCGAGAGAGGTTTAGCTTGTTGGAAGACGGGCATGACGAAAGTACCGCCGCCACGGACGATTTTAATTTTATTTCCTGCTTCATCCATATTGACATTGCGTCCACCTAAATAACTGCCGGTGACAATCAGTGCCTCGTCTGGTCCAGCTGTTCGGTAACGGGCAATGAATACACCAATAAGTACGAGTAAAATAGCAAGCACACTAGCGATGACTATAATGATTTCAGTTGTCATAGAAAAACCTCCAAATTAATTTGATAAAATGTCTAAATCAAGGGTAGATACGTAGGCGACGCCTTGCGACATTTTGACAATCACAACTTGTGTACCCGCAGGAAGGGAGACTCCCTCTACTGCTGTTGCCGTTTTTGCAATCATCCCACTATCACTTTTTAATAGCACTTCACCAAATCCGTCGTGTGGAATGGCTGTAATAATCTCGCCACTTCTCCCTTCTAAATCTTTTTCATGATAAGTATTAGACTCTTCTGCATTGTTGAGCGGTGTAAGGACAAATATGTGCAAGCAGCTAGAGAGAACGAGTGCGACAAGAAGTGAAATCCCAGCGATAGGCAAACTTGTTAGTGGGGAAAAACGTTCTAATAAGTACGCACATGCGGCAAAGAAACTTGTAAATGATAGGATGACTGTTGGTGAAAGCCAACTGTCTAAAACTGAGAATATCCCTTCTAAAATGTCAGAGAGTAGCACGTAAAGGATGGTTAGCCCTCCGCTTACGAGTAGCAAAATGAGATACATCGTCTCCAACGCCATGAAATCCTCCTCCTTTAACCAAATTGTACATCATGGTTGTGATTGCCGGTGTTTTATTTACGATTGTACATTCATTTAAGTTTCATTTTAGCAATAAAATTGTTTTGCTTAAAAGGATAACCACTGTTCCATTGGCAGCGTCAATTTTTTGCAAAGTAAAAGAGAGGCCTAATGACATATTAGGTCCCCTCTTACAACGATATAGGGATCAGTCTAACTTCTGTAATGGTTCTTTCGCCGGACCTTCAATGACTTCACCACGATACGTATAGCGTGAACCGTGGCAAGGACAGTCCCAGGTAAGATCGGCATGGTTCCAGTTACATTCGCAGCCAAGATGTGTGCATGTTGTATCCACAAGATGAATTTCATCATTTTCATCACGAAAGGCACCTGCCTTTTTCCCTTTATATTTGACGACCGCCCCTTGTCCTCGGTCTAGTTCTTTTAAATCTTCAACAGGTCCGCGAAGCTTGCCAGACAGCCAATGCTTTGCGATGTCAAACCCTTCTTTTAAAAAGACGCGAATGCTTGGATCAGCATGAAAGCGCATCGGGTCAAATAATTCGCGGTACAAGCTATTGCCTTCGAGAATCAAGTCAGACAGTATCTTGGCGGCGGCTGTTCCCCCAGTCATGCCCCATTTCTTATAACCCGTCGCAACAAGTACGTGTGGTTGGAGCGGTGAGAGTGGACCAACATACGGGACATGATCTAAGGTGGATAAATCTTGGGCAGACCATTCGCAGACAACATTTGCGCCGGGAAATGTTTCTTTTGCAAAAGTGTTTAAGGCATCGTAATGGTGGCGTGCGTCGCCCCCTTGACCGGCTTTATGGGTTTCACCGCTAACAAGCACGTGATCAATATTATTTATTGTGACTTGTCGGAGCGAGCGCGTAGGTTGCTCAACATTCATATACATGCCCCCTGGCCACGCCAAAGATGTTTTTGCAGCGACAACATATGCGCGTTCCGCTTTCAGGCGAGACATATAAAAGCCCCCCCCATCAATGAACGGAAAGTGGGTCGCACAAACGATCGTTTGTGCGTGGATGCGCGCGCCACTTTTTGTGAGGATAGCAGTTGTATCTGCACCCTTGTCTTTTTCAACTTTTTCACAGGCAGTTTGTTCAAAAATTTGCGCCCCTTGTTCTGTCATATACTGGCACAAATGAGCGATATAATGAATTGGGTGAAATTGCGCTTGGTTTGCTACTTTGATTGCAGCACGTGCACCAAGAGCAACGGGTGTGTCGGTCACCCATTCACCAGGGAGTTCGAGTGTTTGATACGCTTCCCATTCCCGTCTTAGTCGATGTTCACCGTGATGCGTCGTCGCGTATAAATAGGCATCTTCATTCGTAAAGTCACAAGAAATGCTTTCCTTTTCGATCAATTGGCGCATGTAAGTGAGTGCCTCATCTTGCGCTTGATAATATTGTTTGGCTTCTTTTTGTCCAAGATTTGCAAGCAATTCATCATAAATGAGACCGTGTTGTGTCGTGATTTTTGCTGTTGTATGACCTGTTGTCCCGCCACCGATACGCCCCGCATCTAGTAGTGCTACTTTTTTGCGTGCTTTGGTAAGCAAAAAAGCGGTTGTTACGCCGGTGATGCCGCCACCGATAATTGCGACATCAACGTGGATGTCTGCTTGTAGTGTCTCGTACGTGGGCATTTCAAGATGTTTTTGCCATAAGGATGTGAGTGTGTGGTGTTCATTTTTCATCAACTTGTCCCCTCCGTTTTAATCGTCTATCATTACGATGGACAAGTTTTGTTTTTTTTATGACAATAAGTCGGTTATTTTATAGAATGCTAGTTTTTTATCATCTCAGTTATTTACAATCGTGCAGGAGATGAGGTACGCTATAGGAAGGTTACATGTGGTATTTTGGCAAGAAGAATGAAGGACGTTTGATGTCGTAGAGAGGGGTACTTTTCACGTGAAGAGACAAGCAGAGAATGGGCTATTGCTGGCGTGGTCAATCGCGCTTGTAGCCACAGGTGGTTCGCTTTATTTTTCCGACATTCGTCAATTTGAACCGTGTGTGCTATGTTGGTATCAACGAATTTTTATGTATCCGCTTGTTCTTTTGTTAGCCATCGGTTTTGCACGTAAAGATGCGTCTGTTGCGATTTATGCGGCTGTGTTATCAGGCATTGGTTTTTGTATTTCTACATATCATTATATGATTCAAAAGTTGCCTGTTGCTGACGATGTTGTCATGAGTTGTGGACGAATCCCGTGCACGGGTGCGTATATTAACTGGCTTGGATTCATCACAATTCCTTTTTTAGCTGGTGCTGCTTTTTTAATGATCTTTTTATTAAGTTTGTACGTGATACGAATGAGGAAGGGGTAGAAGCAGATGAAAAAGTTGTTATTTATTGGAGGGGCCGTGTTGTTGCTCTTTATCGTGTTGGTGGTTTTGCAAAACATTAGCCAAAATAAACAGTTGGCAGACAATAAATTATACGATAAAGAGGATTTACACCCAGAGACCGTGAAGCAACTGAGCGATAAAAATTACCAAAATGTCATTATGCCAGATGCATTGGAGAAAAAGTTGTCAACGGAATCGGACGTCGTCGTTTATTTCTTTTCACCAACTTGTCCGGCTTGCCAACAATCGACCGCACCACTGATGGAAGCTGCTGAGTTAGAAGGTGTCCACATTGATCAATATAATTTGCTCGAGTATGAAAAGGGCTGGGAAGACTACCACATTGAGGCAACCCCAACGATTGTATATTTTAAGGATGGAGAAGAAGTCGATAGGTTAAAGGGAGTAGGGGATGTAACAGCATTTCAAACGTTTTTAAAGCAAACGAAGTAAAACAACCGATGTAGGGAGCATTCTTTAGTTACGGGACTGCTCCTTGCATATGTTGTTCATATATGTTACGATTATTTTTTGAAAACACAGGAACGCTTTTTGTACGAGTGTGAAGTGAAAAAGGTTGTAAGCGAAGGCTGTCTTGATGCGAGAAGCGTGCCTTGTTTCCCGCTTTTGGCATCTGGACAGTCTTTTAAGTGCATAAGTGTTTCAATTTAAATATAGGGAGTTTTTAGCACTTGGTAAACTTTGAACAATTTGGATTAGGTAAAGATGTTGTGGATGCAGTAACAAAAATTGGTTTTACAGAAGCAACACCGATTCAAGAACAAACAATTAAACTGGTGTTGGCTGGGCAAGACGTTATTGGACAGGCGCAAACAGGGACAGGAAAAACAGGCGCGTTTGGGATTCCACTTGTTGATCGCGTGGATGTTGCCGATGCAACGGTTCAAGGATTGGTTTTGGCTCCGACACGGGAATTAGCGAGTCAAGTTGAACAAGCACTTAAGGCGTTTGGACGTGTAAAAGGTGTGCGGACGACGGTGGTATACGGGGGAGAAGACTTTGGGAAGCAGCTTCGTTCATTGAAGCAGCGTCCACACATTGTTGTGGCGACACCAGGACGATTAATGGACCATATGCGTCGCAAAACCATCTCCTTATCGGATGTTCAAACGGTTGTGTTAGATGAAGCCGATGAAATGTTAAATATGGGTTTCATTGAAGACATTGAGACAATCTTAGCAGCAACGCCCGAAGAGACGCGTCAAACGTTGTTATTCTCTGCAACGATGCCGCGCCGTATGGAGTCATTAGCTGGGAAATTTATGAAAAACCCACAACGTGTGTCAGTGAAATCAAAAGAAGTCACAATGGAAAATATTGCACAGCAATATATTGAAGTCCATGAACGAGAAAAATTTGATGTGTTTTGTCGGTTGCTTGACTTGGAGACACCAGAGCTTGCAATTGTTTTCGGACGGACGAAGCGACGCGTCGATGAATTAGGAGAAGCACTTGTAAAGCGTGGTTACCGTGCAGAAGGCTTACACGGTGATTTAAATCAGGCAAAGCGAAACAGTATTTTGCGTAAATTTAAAGAAGGACTCATTGATGTACTTGTGGCGACAGATGTTGCTGCGCGTGGTCTTGATATTAGTGGGGTTTCGCACGTATTTAACTTTGATTTGCCGCAAGATCCAGAAAGCTATGTACACCGAATTGGTCGGACAGGTCGTGCGGGGCGTTCGGGGATTGCCATTACCTTGATGACTGGACCTGAGCGTGACCATTTAAAATTAATTGAACATGTCTCTAAAAAGCGGATGACAAAGCGTCCAAAGCCGACACACGAGGAGGCGCTTGCGGGACAAAAGCAAGAAGCACTTAATCAGTTACGTGCGCTAGCTGCAGAAGGTGAGCAAGCTGAATATCGTGCGAGTGCAAAAGCATTGTTGCAAGAAACAGATGCAATTACAGCACTATCTGTAGCGCTCAAGTTAATGACAAAAGAACCAGATCAAACACCGGTAAAATTAACAAGCGAATCACCATTACGTTCTAGAAAACGTCCCGGTTCAAGTGGCGGGAACCGTGGTGGACACCGTGAGCAGCGTGGTCCGCGCGGTGATCGACGCCCTTGGCCACAAAAGCGTGGGCGTGATGACCGTCGTGGAAAATGGAAAAGTAGTGGTGGCGGTCGTCGGAGTGGTTCGAAACATCCATCTTAATGGGTGTTTGCACAAAATAAGGATGAGGCTTCTTTTAAAGAGGCTTTGTCCAGTTTTGTGCGACTTGTGGTTGTCGTATGTAGAAAGCGTATACGAAAACAAATAAGTGAGTATTTTTATGGCAATTTGGTGTTTTTTCGCTGGAATTTGAAACCAGTACTTGTTTCAATCCGTAAATCGAGAAGAAGTACATAAATATGGAGAGGATGAAAAGTATGAAACGAACAGCAGAGCGTGTGCTCGGGATTATTGGTTTGGTGTTATTTGTGATTGGTGGGGGGCTATTTGCAATCGTAAGTGTCATGCAGCAATCAGGTGCTTTAGAGGACTCTTTTGAAGAATGGATACAAGCAGCAGAAGAGCAAGGACAAACAATGACGGATGAAGAAAAAGAAGGTTTTGAAATTGCGGCAGAATACCCATATGGTACATATGCACTCGCTTCATTTCTTGCCGCAGTAGCTGGGCTTGTTGCTGTGATTATTGTCAGTAAGAAGTCAGTTGCATCTGGTGTGTTATTTCTAGTCATGATTGTTATTTATGGACTAATGGTTGGTCTTTGGATGTTTCTTTTATCATTTTTACCTATTCTTATGTATCTTATCGCGGGTATTATATCACTTGTGCGTAGAGCGCCAAAAGATCCAGTCTCGTTACAAGAGTAGTCGTTCGATTCGTTATTCTGGATAGTAGGTATTTTAGTTGCCTACTATCTGGATTTTGGTAATGGTTGTTTTAAGGATCATAAGTGAAACCTTCGAGGATTGTCTGAGGAATACATAAATATTGGAGGAAAGAAAATTATGAAACGAACAGCAGAACGCGCGCTCGGAATTATCGGTTTGATTTTGTTTGTTCTTGGGGGGCTTGCCTTTGCCGGAATAAGTGCTATACAGCAGTCAGCAGAACCAGATGATTTTGTTAAAGGGTTTACAGAGGCTTGGGAGGAAGAAGAAGGGGAAGAAGTGCCTGATGAAGTCAAGACCGGTGTTGAATTTTTCGCCGAACGTCCATATGGTACATATGCGCTCGCCTCATTTATTGCGGCTATCGCGGGTCTCGTTTCAGCGATTGTTATTAAGAAAAACGCCATCCTTTCGGGTATTTTATTTTTAGGTGGGGTTGTTGTTTATGGCTTGTTGGTAAATGTCTTTTTAATGATCTTGCTGCCATTAATCCCTATGATCCTGTATCTTATCGCAGGGATGATGGCGCTCGTTCGCAAAGCCCCACAAGAAACGCTGTGATCATGTGTAACCGCCTAATGATAGGCGGTTTTCTTTTTTATGTGTGTGGTAATTGACATCATCCCACAATTCACTTACACTAACATTAGATGACTAGTTGTTAGGTGAGTGAAAATATTGCTACATGCAGATCGACGTATTGGTAGGCAAGCGCTCATGCTTGTGTTAGATGAGGACGCTCGGGCAGAAGTGATTCAAAAACAAGGTTGGATTGGCTGTGTGGGTAAAGTCGGTTCCATGGACGCACATAAAGTTGTAGCAGCAATTGAAACCGCTGCCAAGCGCGAAGGGGTGATCGGTGAGGATCGTTATCGTGAAGGTCATGCGTTGTACCATGCGATATTGGAAGCGCTTCAAGGTGTGACGCGTGGATCATTGCAGCTTGGTTCTGTGTTGCGGACAGTGGGGCTTCGTTTTGCGGTTTTACGTGGCAATCCGTATGAGAATACGGAAGAGGGCGATTGGTTAGCTGTTGCGCTCTATGGCACGATTGGCGCCCCAGTCAAAGGGCTAGAGCACGAGGCAATTGGTTTAGGAATTAACCATATATAAAAATAGACATGCCTATAGATACGAGTGGTGAGGAGGCTGTAGCGAGGATCATGTGTTGTTCGCTAGAGTCTTTTTTGTATGGAAGATAAAGAAAGGGTGGTATGAATGATTCATTTAGACGGCAATACGTTAACAATGGAAAAAATGAAAGCGATTTTATTCTCTGGGGAAAAGGTTGCACTTAGTGAGGAAAGCATTGCCAAGGTGAAGCAAAGTCGCTTAATGGTCGAGCGTATTGTGGCAGAAGGGGAGATTGTATATGGCATTACGACTGGTTTTGGGAAATTTAGTGATGTACGGATTGAGGCCGAAGATGTCGCTGCTTTGCAAAAAAACTTGATTTTGTCTCACGCGTGTGGGGTCGGGCCATTATTTTCTGAAACAATTACCCGGGCAATGATGGTGTTACGGGCAAATGCATTAGCGAAAGGGTTCTCTGGTGTGCGGCTAAGTTTATTAGAGAAACTCATTGAACTCGTAAATAAAGAAGTATATCCATGTGTGCCACAACAAGGCTCTTTAGGAGCGAGTGGCGACTTGGCGCCGTTATCACATTTGGCACTTGTGCTCATGGGTGAGGGAGAAGTGATGTACCAAGGAGAAAAACTAGAAACAAAAGTGTGTTTTGCACGTCTTAGTATTGCGCCGATTGTACTTGAAGCAAAAGAAGGCTTGGCACTTATTAATGGCACACAGGCGATGACGGCGGTGGGCGTCGTTGCTTACTTAGAGGCAGCGTGTCTATTTAAACAATCCGAGCTGATTGCGGCGATAACAATGGAAGGCTTACACGGCATTATGGATGCATTTGATCCACTTGTGCATGAGGCGCGTGGTTATCCGGAGCAGATTGCTGTGGCAGCACGGATGCGGGCCCATTTAGAAGGGAGCAAGCTTGTGAGCGTGCAAGGGGAGAAGCGTGTGCAAGATGCCTATACGTTGCGCTGTATTCCGCAAATTCATGGGGCAACGGCGCAGACGCTTACTTACGTTAAAGACAAGCTGACGATTGAAATGAACGCGGCGACTGATAACCCGCTCATTTTTGCGGACGAAGGAAAAGTGATTTCTGGTGGCAATTTTCACGGACAACCGATTGCATTTGCCATGGATTATTTGGCGATTGCGATGGCAGAGCTTGCAAATGTGTCAGAGCGGCGGATTGAGCGACTTGTGAATCCGCAGTTAAACGACTTACCACCGTTTTTAAGTGCAGCGCCCGGCTTGCAGTCTGGGGCAATGATTATGCAGTACGTTGCCGCCGCGCTCGTATCTGAAAATAAAACTCTTGCGCACCCAGCAAGTGTCGATTCGATCCCGTCTTCCGCAAACCAAGAAGACCATGTGAGTATGGGGACGATTGGGGCGCGGCACGCTTATCAAGTGATTGAAAACGTTCGGCGTGTGTATGCCATTGAAGCGATTTGTGCGCTGCAAGCAGTGGGCATTCGTGGTGCGCATAAAATGGCACCAGTGACACATGCGTTCTACACTGCTGCACGCCATGTTGTTCCGTTTATTGATGGCGATCGCGTATTTTCCAAAGATATTGAAGCGATGACTGCTTGGCTGCACGCAGCAGTTCAGGAGCCAGGAAAGGTGATGACAAACGAAGTGAGAGGGTCTTGAACCCTCTTTCCGCTTGGAAGAAAGTTTTCTAGAGAAAATTTATGTAGAACTTTTTCCTGTATTCGTTTAAAATAACAGAAACAGTCATTTATTTTTTATTTAGGGGGGTTGGGCATATGGGCAAACCTATACAACTCAAGTATGTCTTTTTGTTTGTGATGCCATCTTTAGTAGGGATATTCTTATTTATGACGCCTCTTCCGGATGATAAGGAAGGAATCTTGCTCCCAGTAACCATTGCTGCAAAGTGGCTGCAAGGACAACTCGGTGAAAGCGTCATCATCAGCATTGTTACGTGGCTCATGGTAGGGGGAGCGCTCGTGACGTTGATCACGACATTATTCAAACCACGTATGATCACGGGGAATAAGTTTTATCACGGTTTGTTTGTGACCACGATACCATGGTTGGTTGTACGTATCATTGGTGCACTGTTTGCAGTGCTTGTTTCTTATGAAATTGGACCTGAGTTTCTTTTAGATGAAGGGACAGGGGCTTTGCTTTTGAAAGGTTTATTGCCATTTTTGTTTGCGATATTTTTATTTGCTGGGCTACTGATGCCGCTGTTGTTGAATTTTGGATTGATGGAATTCATTGGCATGTTGTTGCGCAAATTTATGCGCCCGTTGTTCCGCTTGCCAGGTCGCGCTTCTGTTGATACGATGGCGTCGTGGGTTGGAGATGGCACTGTTGGGATTATGTTGTCTGATCAACAATATCGGGCAGGAGCATATACAGAACGTGAAGCAGCAATTGTTGCATCGACATTTTCAGTTGTATCGATTACCTTTAGCATTTATATTTTATCGGAACTAAATATTAGCCATTTATTTTGGTCATTCTTTCTGACATTGTTTGTTGCTGGACTAATTGCGGCGTTCATTATGCCCCGTATTCCTCCGCTATCCCGTAAAAAAGATGTATATATTGATGGTTCGCCACGTCGACCAGAACCAGCTGTAAAAGGTGTATTTTCAGCAGGGCTTGCCGCGGCGACCGCACGTGCAGCAGAAAATGCTGATGTAGGTAAAAATGTAAAGAGCGGTATTTCTAATGTACTTGGGCTTTGGCTAGGCGTATTGCCAGTCGTTATGGCAATTGGAACACTTGCCACGATTGCAGCAGAGTACACACCGTTATTTGAATGGCTCGGTATGCCGTTTATTCCTTTACTCGAGTGGATGAATGTGCCGCAAGCTGCTGAAGCGAGTCAAACATTGCTCGTTGGATTTACAGATATGTTGCTACCTACCATTATGGCTGGGACCTTTGGGATTACAAACGAATTCACACTTTTTGTCATCGCGACATTGTCTGTTTCGCAGCTCATTTATATGTCCGAGACAGGTGGCGTGTTAATTGCTGCAAAAATACCGGTAAGTTTTTTAGATTGTGTGTGGATTTTCTTATTACGAACGGTCATCACACTACCAATTATTGTGTTAATGGCACATTTACTGTTGTAGAATAAAATAGGAGCCTCGCTTGCCGAGGCTTCACATATTTCTTGTAAGAAAGGTGTGACTAACGATGTCGTATATGATGATCTCATTTATTCTATACTTATTATTGATGTTATGGATTGGTTGGTACGGCTATAAAAAGACAGTGAATCACGCGGACTATGCTTTGGGAGGACGGGCACTTTCACCAGCAACAGCGGCACTTAGTGCGGGTGCATCGGATATGAGTGGCTGGCTCATGTTAGGGTTACCAGGATCCATGTATTGGATGGGGCTGAGCGCAGGCTGGATGGCTGTCGGTTTAATGATCGGTGCATATTTAAACTGGCTCTACTTGGCGCCTAGATTGCGGACGTTCACAGAAGTGGCCAATAATTCAATTACCATTCCATCATTTTTAGAAAATCGTTTTGCAGACCGGGCAAAAATGTTGCGGATGATGTCTGGTGTCATCATCATTTTATTTTTCACAATGTATGTTTCTGCGACGATGGTTGCCGGTGGTACGGTATTTACAACAATACTCGATGTGAATTATCATACAGGATTATGGATTGTTGCGGGTGTCACGATTTTTTATACATTTTTTGGTGGGTTTTTAGCTGTTAGTTGGACAGATGTTGTGCAAGGTGCGATCATGCTTTTAGCGCTCGTGCTTGTACCGATTGTACTCATATTAAATTTAAATGGACCGACGGAAACAATAACAGCGGTGCAAACACTTGATCCGAAACTGCTGGATATTTGGCGCGGAACATCGGTGGTTGGTGTGATCTCGTTATTAGCATGGGGGCTCGGTTATTTTGGTCAACCGCATATTATTGTACGGTTTATGGCAATGAGGACGGCAAAAGATGCAAAACCAGGACGACGAATTGGGATGACGTGGATGATCATTTCTATGATTGGTGCAATGATTAGTGGTTTGCTTGGGCATGTATATTTATCGAGCCGAGGCATCTCTTTTGACAGTAAAGAAGAGGCTGAGCGCGTGTTTGTGCTGTTGGGAGACATTTTGTTTCATCCCCTCATTACAGGATTTATTTTTTGTGCGATTATTGCTGCGGTGATGAGTACGATCTCATCCCAGTTACTGGTGACTTCGAGTTCATTGACAGAAGACTTATATAAAGTGTTGCGTCAACGCACACCATCAGAAAAAGAACTTGTGTATATCGGACGGGCGGCAGTTGTCGCTGTTGCGGTGGTGGCACTCCTGTTTGCATGGGAACAAAATAAGACGATTTTAGATCTCGTCGGTCACGCTTGGGCAGGCTTCGGTGCGGCGTTTGGACCGCTCATGTTGCTTAGTCTTTATTGGAAGCGAATGACAAAATGGGGAGCGCTTGCTGGGATGGTTGTTGGTGCTGTAACGGTCATCGCGTGGGTGTTTGCTGGTTTAGACAAGCAATTGTATGAAATTGTCCCTGGTTTTATCGCAAGTAGCGTTGCCATCTATATTGTAAGCCTGTGCACGAAAAAAGACGAGACAGTGACAGAAGGGTTTCATACATTTTTACGGGTATTTAAAGAAGAGAAGTAGAACAAATCTAGCGCTTTAAGAGGCGCTAGATTTTTTTCAGTAGGCAAAAATTGTGATATAGTAAGAGCGGAAGGAGTGAGGGAAATGGCGAAGTTATTCATTGTCATCGGTGCGTTTGTGATGGCACTGGCTATTGCGATTGGCGCGTTTGGCGCGCATGGATTAGAAGGGCGTATTAGTGAGCGGATGTTGAAAAACTATCAGACCGGTGTTCTATACCACATGATTCATGGCATTGGCTTACTGGCAACTGGCATACTTGCCTGGAAATTAGGGACGAGCGGGATGTTTAGTGGCGCAGGATGGGCATTTATCGTAGGGATCGTCTTATTTTCAGGGAGTTTGTATGTAATGGCGCTGACGGATTTACGTGTGCTTGGGGCGATTACGCCAATAGGCGGTTTAGCTTTTATTGCTGGTTGGGTATTGCTCGGGCTGGCAGTAATGAGAGAGATGGCTTGATAGAGGGTAGAATCTAGTCGCTTGAGATAGAAGAGAAAGAAGTAACCGAGATGAGTGAAGGGGGTCGGTTACTTCTTTTGTTTTATTAGCTAGACTTTTTCTCGCGCCAATCTTCTTGCTTGTCCAATGCAAGCTCGCATTGATCTGGTTTTGGTAGTTCTCGTAACAACGGTTGTGTCAGCCAATAAAGCGAGATAACGATGAGTGAAGCACCAGCACCAATAAACGTATATGTGGAGTCGAATTGCGCACCAATGAAGCCTCCGAGAAGTGAACCGAGTGGGGCTGAAATGGCAGAGGCACTCATCATGAGCGACATGACACGCCCGAGCAATCGCTCCTCAATACAGCGCTGGAAGATGGCGACGGCCATGACATTCGTTGCGCCGATAATGGTCATGCTAAGCCCCGTTAAGATAATGGAAATAACGGTTGAAGGGACAAATGATGCTGTGATCCATGTTAGCCCACAAATGATGAAGCCAATGATGGTGGTTTTTCCGAGTTTAAAACGGCTAAGCGTGTTAGCGCTTGCAGTACCAAGTAAAATACCAACAGAAATCGCGGCCATATAGGCACCGTACAATCCGTCACTACCTTTTTGCGCGGCGATACTCGGCAAATTGACCATGAAGGCCATGAGGCAGGCGTTAGCAATAATCCCACTTACCATGATTCGCGGAATCAGTGTGCTTTTCGCATAAGTCATCCCTTCTTTCAGATCAGTTTTATAGGCACGGAAAATCGTGCCAAAGTTTTTCTTTCCGGTAGGTAATTTGCGGGTTTTGGTGAGTTTTAAGCGTGAAAATAAGAAAGTGGTCATTAAATATAAAAATGCGTTCATAAATAGAAACAACGGTGCGTCAGTAAAAATTAATAAAGCGCCGCCAATGCCCATGAATAGAATATCTGTCCCTTGGTAGGCGAAAGCCATGTACGAGTTTGCTTTCATGAGCTCGTTTTTTTCTACAATACGCGGCAATAGTGCATTTTGAGCCGGATAGGCAAATTCATTTGTACAAGAAGTGATGAACATAATAAGGAGTAACCAGTGTACGGTCAATAAATCAAAGTAATAGAGTGTTGGAATGAATAATAGGAGCACGAATTGTAGAAATTGTGTCGTAATCAAAACCGCTTTTAAGTTGGCACGGTCAATATATGGTCCTGTTAAGAATTGAAAAGCGGTTGGAATCATCGTTAAAAAACCCGCAATTCCTGTATACACCGTGCTGCCTGTTAATTGGAAGGTGAGCCACATCGCAATAATTGCATAAAGGCTATCACCAATGTTACTAAATAACCTGCCGGAAAATAAAAACCAGAAATTAGACTGCTTCATCATGCACCTCTCTTTTTCCATTGATATTGCATACAGTTTTAACTTAGATGATTTGTGAGGAGTTTGTCAATATTTTTGTGGAATATGATTACGCTTTGATATGTAGAGACCGATCTTTCAGTAGTCATGCTGTGAGGATCGGTCTCAAAAGCGTTGTTAAATCAAACGAAACGAAAAATTATGGACGCGATTAGTGAGCAAGAAAAAACGGTGAAGGAAATTGCCGCGGATATCGATGTTCCGGCCTCACGTCTGTATTATCACATGAAACAATTAGAAGAATTGAAGGTGATTGTAAAGACAAAAACGGAGCAAAAAGGGAATTTGCGGGAGAATTATTATATGTCGCAATCGGGGGAGATGAATTTCACGTCGCTTGATGATGATGATGAGATGAAAGAAATACTTCCCGAAGTTATACGCCATGTAAATGAAACAGTTGCCAAAGCAATGACTTTGTTCGAGGAAGGCCTCTACGAAGAGGAGACGGGAGAAAGTAGAGGGTCATTGGTATTTTTGCATACGCCGATGACGTACGCGCAATGGAAAAAAGCCAATAAAGCCATTAAGCGTGTGCTGGATGAAGCTGAAGCTGAAGCCGATGCAACTGATACAGAGTCAGGGGAAGAGAAGCATGATTACGCTTATATGCTTTTAACATACAAGCAGGAGGGGTAGTAAACGGCAAAAAACCAGCTGTCGATCGACGGCTGGTTTTTTGCGATCTTTATTCCGGTCGTGGCGAATATTGCGTAAGTGGTGGTGTCGGTTGACCGAATGGGTATTCATAAGTAATGGGTTCATCAAAAGTGACATAGTCTAAATTGACCATCAGTAGTAAGTAATGTTCATTTGTTTGTGGATTGCCGAGGATAATATGGTCACGCCCAGCCTCTTCGATTCGCCCACGGAAAATACGGGCATTCCACTCGTTATTGCCTTCAAACGTTTGATAAACAGTCACTTGTTTTCCGCGGTTTAAGCGTAAAATATTTTCAATGAATGATTGTTCAATTGGCAGCATCCCTGGAATTGGTGGAGTCGGTTGCTGTTGCTGCTGTTGCTGTACAAAGCCCGGTACTTGATACTGTTGTGCTGAGAAATAACCAGGTTGATCTCCGACAGGTGGTTGCGGCAACGGCTGTTGTAGAGGTTGCTGTTGTTGAGGGGGTTGTTGTTGCCATGGCTGTTGTTGCTGGGGGGGCTGCTGTTGGGGAGGCTGCTGTTGCCAAGGTTGTTGCTGTACAGGTTGTTGGCGATGAAGTTCAAACCATTCGTGAGGGTACATTTGTATCACTTCCTTTTCCGAATTTAAAATGTACTAAAAACTTCTTCGCAATCCGCAGGGATTGGTTGATAGAAGCAATGCGCTTTATAACGTCCTGTATTCCATTGTCCCCACCACTGTGCCGGACAAGATCCGTCTGGTCGAAAAAACCATAGCGAAAAATCAGCAGGGCGTGTTCTTTCCCCATCGATAACACGGCGAGCTAACCGGCGATCACGTTCACGTGCGCGTTGATAGAAATAACTTTTTTGTGTGGCTTCAAATCCCCCCGGTGATTGATAAACCATTGCTGGGATCGTGTTGACACCGCCAAAATCGAGACAGCGCACGCGGACGCGATTGATCATCACATTGCCTGCAGCGAGCATGCCTATCTCGCCTTCTCCTTCTGCTTCGGCACGCATCAGTCGGGCAAGCATATCGACATCGCTGGAGGATGCTTTCACGACTGCCATTGCGAACACCTCCTGTTTTGGCATCAGAATTCGTTAGGTCAGGATGGCAACCCCTGAGCCCACTTTGTCTGTGCTGACCTGCAAAATCTGCATTTTTTGCGTCTCTTTCACTATATGAATGGTCAGCTGTTTGTATGACATGAAGGTGAGGGAAAAAGATTTTAAAAAAGTGTTGCATGAACAGAAAAAGGTGTGTTATTGTATATATAGATATAAACACATAAACATATATACACTCTTAGCGTGGAGCAGTACATATGAGATGTTGCACTAATGACGTTTATATTTCAACCTACATGATTATAAGATGACAAGGAGTGTTATTACTATGCAAGATTTTATTAATCAACTATCAGAAATGAATGAGATCGCACAACATCTAGGTATTTTTCTCATTGGAATGATCCCTTTGCTTGAAGTATTTTTTGCCGCGACGGTAGGTGCATTTGTTGGTGCGCCATTTGTAACAGTACTATTGGTTGCGATGATTGGAAACTGGGTTTCAGTGATGATTATTATTTTACCTTTTGATGCATTGTTTACGAGACTGCGGAAAAGAAAACAGGAAAAAAAGGGATTTATCCATGGGAGAGCAGAAAAGGCACGGAGGATGTATGAAAAGTACGGTGTGCCTGGTCTCGCGATTTTAACGCCAATCATTGCACCTGGACATATCGCGGCATTCACATCACTTGCAGCGGGCGCAAGCAAAAATAAAGTAATTTTCTGGCACACAATTAGCATTTTCATATGGGGTGTGCTCGGGATAATTATGGGATATATGTTAGGTTTTACGTTTGTTAGATAACGAGGGTTGGCGGTGAAACGTACTTATGAAAGTATGGAAACTTGTGCTATTTGAATTTAAAACGATATCGGTGTGGCAATACCTTTGGACATGTTTTAATGCAGGGTTCGTCGGTCTTTTGTTAAGTTATATGATTATCGAGCTAGGGATTTTGGAGGGTGAAAGAGGACTAAAGTTCATTGTGGTTAGCCTCATTCTTCTGATATTTTTAGGGCTACCGACGTCATTTGTGATTCAATCTGTGCCTTATCGACTGAAACATAATGGCGTGAGCGTCCCGGACATTTTTTCCTTGTACAAAACGTTCGCGTTAAAAGAAACAGAGGTTATCTGGAGTCGGATCGTTAGTCAGTTATTACATGGGATGTTTTTTAACACCATGTTGCTCGCTAGTGTTGTCACTGTCTTTATACTGCGAGGATATCCGGTATTTCACCACCTCGGGTTAGCACTGTCATGGCTTCTCCTCAGTGCGGTGGCAATGTTCGTGTATGTGATGTGTGAACGGTATCAGGGGCGGAAAGTGAATGGCTATGGCTTTTCTTCTTATGGATCACTTCTACTAGCATTGTTGCTTTTACCTGTCGGGTTGCTCACAGATCAATGGTTTTACGGGATTGTCATTGAAGCGGCGATACGTACGCCGTTATGGACGGTGCTTGTTTGTTTCTTGCTGTTTCTTCTCTGTTTAGTTATCATTCCAAAGGTGCTACTGTATCAGTTACGAAAGGGAAATAAAATGATATGAGGTGAGACGATGGGCGTGGTTTTACGGCTTGTTGTAGCAGAGTTCCGGATGACACCGGTGTGGGGTTATGTTGTGACGTGTTTGCTTGCAGTGACCATTGGTACATTGAGTGTGGTCGTTTATGGGATAGGTGAGCCATTCATTTTCAATATGGCGTTTTTATATCCGCTTTTCATCTGTATGTCGTTCTTAATAATGAAGCATACAGGTTATCGATCAAAAAACC
Source organism: Shouchella lonarensis (assembly GCF_900096965.1). Lineage (GTDB taxonomy): Bacteria > Bacillota > Bacilli > Bacillales > Bacillaceae_D > Shouchella > Shouchella lonarensis. Next base: position 59,507 of record NZ_FMYM01000002.1, read on the forward strand.
GTGGTTTACCTATTTGGCACATTTATCCGTCTTTCGCAATAAAGACAACGAGCCTTTATTGGAGTCGTGTTATTAGCCAACTATGTTTTATTCTGTTGTTTCATACAGTTTGTTTCGTTGTTGCAGCGATTGTTTGGCGCATGATGAATGTGAGCTTGCCAGATGTCTCATGGTCTTCTCTCATTATTTCCTGGTTAATATTAAATGGCATGATGTTTCTTTCTTACGGTAGAAATGATCTTTGTATCGCCCATACATGGGTCGATTATTTGAAGCATTTTACATTTGTTGCGGTGTTTGTAACGATAATTTTGATGATCGGGTTTCATACAAACATATGGATGTTTGAAATGCTCTTTCTTAGTGTAGCACGCTTCCCAGTAGCAACACCGGTTATACTTGCATTGTTACTTGTATTGATGTTATTGGTGGGGCTAAGAAGAATGAAGTCTCTGCTAAAAAAGAGAGATATTCGTGCTTGAAAAGTATACGCAGCGCCTTATAGAAGGAGAGACAGAAGAATGAAGACAGTATTACAGCTTATGGAAGCGGAGTTTCGGATGACGTCGATTTGGCGTTATACATTGACAGTATTGTTTGCAGTGGTGAGCGGGGCAGTTGCAGTTGTTGCATATGGTGTAGATGATTCGAATGGGTTTGTTAATTTTGTGCTTGTTTATATCTTTATTTGGGGACCGTTGTTTTTAGTGAGAAAACATTCAGCGTATGTTTTTGCAGGGTCCGGTAATATGAAAAGAATTGGCTTGCTTATTTGGGACATCTACCGATTGTTTCCGCTAAAAATAACAATGCTTTGTTGGAGTCGGATCGTCAGTCAGATGTGCAATATGGTGTTATTTTATACCGTAGCTTTAGTGGTGATGGTCATTGGAATGAGCTGGTTTGACTTACCATTTCCGAATGTCTCGCTTATTTCGCTCATTTGTTCATGGTTATTGCTAAATGGCATGTGGATGCTTTGGAATGTAATGTATGAACCGGTGATGGTGTATAGCAAGCGTGAACGGCTTCAAACCGCTCTAATAATTTTAGTGACGGTGATCATATTGCTTGTTTTAGTTTGGACCAAAAATATATGGTTCTTTGAGCCACTCTTTTATAGCGTGAAATACTACCCTATCGGAACCCCGCTCGTTTTGGCGCTATTATTTATGATTGTATTGTTGATCACGCCAAGGAGGATGCGTTTGGAGCTTGAAAGGAGAGATGCCGGTGTTTGAGCGATTACCGATCCAAGTCGATAGCGCGAGCCGGAGTCCGATTTATGACCAAATCGAGGCACAAATAAAGTCACTCATTGTCGGTGGACAATTGCCATCTGGCAGTGCATTGCCATCGATTCGGAAGCTTGCGACACAGTTGGCTTGTAGTGTCATTACCACGCGGCGGGCGTATCAAAATTTAGAGCAGGCCGGGTATATCGAGACATTACAAGGGAAGGGGACGTTTGTTAAAGCGATGTCTGCACGGGAACAAGCGATGCAAAAACATGTGTCAGTAGAGGAAGCGTTGAAAAAAGCAATTGAAGCTGGACGCCGCTATGGGTATAGTGATGATGAGTTGAAAAAACTGTTTGCCGAAGCGTTGATGGAGGGATGACAATGATTCAATTAAAAAATGTTGTGAAGCAGGTAGATGAAAGTTTTACATTAGGCCCGGTTTCATTTAAGATTGCACCTGGGATGGTGACGGCGCTGATCGGTCCGAATGGTTCTGGAAAAAGTGTGTTCTTGCGCACGCTAATGGGACTGTCTCATCCTTCAGAAGGTATGATCACGCGCTTTGGTGAAACAGACCACCTTGCACATCAATGGAAAAATCGTGTTGGCTATGTTCCGCAAACAAGTAGCGGGTATGAAGCCTTTACATTAGCAGAGCTCGCGCAATTGTATCAAATTGGTTATGACAATTGGGACGAGGAAGCTTTTCAAGCGTTTGTAGCGCGCTATGAATTGCCACTAAAAAAACGTTTGAGAGACATGTCAGTGGGGAACCAGCGCCAAGCGCTGTCTGTGCTTGCATTGTCTCGTAATACAGAGCTACTTGTATTAGATGAGCCACTTGCAGGTGTTGATATGTTGGCACAAGGCCTTTTATTAGAAGATTGGATTACTTATTTAGAGGAAAATCCTGAGCGTGCCATTTTATTTGCGACGCATATTCCTGAGGAAGTAAAGGAACTTGCCGATTATATTTATTGCTTACGGCAAGGGAAAGAAGTTGGTTTTTATGAGAAAGACCAGCTACTGGACAGCTATGCGCGTTTCTGGGTGCAGACAGCACCAGAAAATGTTCGAAACCTCCCAGGGGTCATGAGCGTAATAGAGAGAGGGCCCCAAGTGGAAGTGATGACGAGTGCGGTCGATGAGACAGAGGTGGGGTTAACACGCCAACGATTGAAAGTACTTATGAAAGAGAAATTGACATTCGCAGAGATTTTGCGAGACTTGTTGAAAAGGGGAGTGATGCAAAGTGACGTTAAAAATTGAGCAAGTAAGGAAGCAGTTTCAGCAACATGTTGCCGTTGATGGCATTTCGGCAACGATTGAAAAAGGTGATATTTTCGGTTTACTCGGTGCGAACGGTGCTGGAAAGACAACAACTTTCCGAATGATACTAGGGTTGCTCGACCCGACGGAAGGAAGTGTAACATGGGAAGGTACGCGCTTGTCGTACAAAAGAACGCACTTAATCGGTTACTTACCAGAAGAGCGCGGGCTGTATCCAAAGTTGACAGTGAAAGAGCAGTTAACATATTTAGGTCGTCTAAAAGGCATGACAAAACCAGCCATTATAAAAGAGCTGAAGCATTGGCTCGAGCGGTTTCAAGTGCCTGAATATGAACATAAAAAGGTAGAAGAGCTTTCAAAAGGGAACCAGCAAAAAATTCAATTCATTGCAGCAGTGATTCACAAGCCTGAACTGCTCATTTTGGATGAACCGTTTAGTGGGCTTGACCCGGTTAATTCCGATATGTTAAAAGATGCCGTGCACGATTTGCAACAAGCCGGCACAACCATTGTATTTTCCAGCCATCAAATGAACAATGTGGAAGAGATGTGTGAAGACATTATTATGATGAAGCGGGGAAAGGCAATTTTACAAGGGAGTCTTCGCGAAATCAAACGGAGCTATGACATGAAGCGGATCGCTATTCGCACAGATCGCGATGTATCTTTTTTACAAACCGAGCCAGGTGTGACTAGTTATAATGAGACAAAGCAAGACATTGTCATCGAAGTGGAAAATGAGCGCGTCGCCGAGCAGGTATTTCACCAGGTGACTGCAGGGGGATTTGTGTCCAAGTTTGAAGTAGAAGAGCCGCGTTTGCATGACATTTTCATTGATAAAGTAGGGGGTGAGGCAGATGCATAACTTTTGGACGATTGTTGGGCATACGGCGATGTCGCGATTGAAGACAAAGGCGTATATGTGGTCAACGGTGATTACGATGGCGCTTATAGTAGGTCTTTTAAATATCGGTGCAATTATGTCGTTTTTCTCGGGTGAAGAAGAGGGAACGGACGTTGTCGCTGTCGTGACAGAAGAGGCAGACAGTGGAGACTTTGCTGACGCATTGAATGCACAAATAAATGATCAGTCAGGCTACGAATACTTGCCAGTTGTGCCAGAGAAGGGCTTGAGTGAAGTGGTCAAGAATGGTGAATATCCATTTGTGCTACACGTAACGGGTTCAGGCGAGTCGTTGCAAGCGACACTGTACAGCGAGGGAGACGATTATGGCACGATGGAAGCAGTGCAGCACAATGTGCAGCAAGTCAAAGAGTCATTTCTTGTGCAGCAGCTAGATGTAGATTTAGGAAAATTAGAAGCGATTTATGCACCAGTGGCATTTGAAAATCAGCCGTTTGATGAGGAAGGTACGGTTGATACGGAGGAATCGCAAGGTAGCCGGCACTTTATGATTTGGGGAACGACGTATGCAATCTTTTTAATTGTTTTAACGTGTAGCATGATGATTGCTACTGAAGTGGCGACAGAAAAGTCTTCTCGGGTGATGGAACTCATTGTTTCAAGTGTTAATCCGGTGGTACAAATGTTTGGTAAGCTTATTGGGCTGGGACTCGTTAGTTTAGTGAGTCTTGCAAGCCTCATTGTTGCGGTTGTGATAGGATCTTCGTTCAAAGAAGATGGTCTGGATGGGCTGATTACGGGTGGTGCGATTGACATTGGTTTATTAGGTTATGCACTTGTTTTGACGTTGCTAGGTTACTTTTTATACGGTGGTGTCGCCGCCATGCTTGGTGCACTTGTCAGTCGCACAGAAGACGTGCAGCAAGCGGTGCAGCCGCTCGTCTTTTTAGCGCTCGCAGCATTTATCATTGTGCAGTTAGGCATGGGTGCATCAGACGCAACCTTCGTTCAAGTCCTATCCTACATCCCATTCTTCTCGCCACAATTGCTCATACTGCGAATTGGAGAAGGGGTGATCGCACCTTGGGAAATCGTGCTTATTTTAGCTATTTTGGTGGTGAGTGTCATCATCGTCAATCTTCTTGCCGCGCGCGTATACAAAGGTGGCGTACTTATGTACGGTAAGCTATCCTTTAAACATGGCATTAAACAAGCACTTGCTTTATCGAAAAAGGAGAAGTAAAAACGCTGTTTGTTCTACCTAGACAACTATGGTATGATAAGCAAAAGAAACCTTCATATAAGAAGGTTTTCTTCTGCTTGTCGTGTGGATACATAATAAGGAGGATCATTCAATGCACAAGAGAATAGGCTTAATAGCCAGCTTATTACTTATGACAGTCGTGCTTGCTGCATGTGGCACGAATGAACCAATTACGGCTGAGTCGGAAGGGTTTTGGAATTCATTTTTCGTCTACCCGATGTCGTGGCTCATTACTTGGTTCTCTGATTTCACGGGAGGACATTACGGTTGGGGGATCGTTATTGTCACGATTCTCATTCGGATTTTAATTTTACCGCTCGCTTTGAAAGCGCAAAAGAGTTCACGTGCGATGCAAAAGTTACGTCCGCAAATGACGGAGATTCAAAAGCGAATGAAAGACGCGCAAGACATGCAAAAAAAGCAAGAAATCCAACGAGAGATGATCGGCTTATATCAAAAGAATGGTGTCAATCCTGCTGCGGGATGTTTACCAGCGATCATTCAAATTCCAATTATCATGGCGCTCTACTTTGCCATCATGCGGACAGAAGCGATCGGTCAAGGACCTGAGAGTCACTTTCTATGGTTTAATTTAGGAGAGATCGATTATGTATTGCCGGTAATTGCAGCGATCACGACGTTTATTGCTTTTAAAATGTCAATGAGCCAAATGCCTGCAAATCCATTAGGTGAGGGTATGCCCAATCCAATGAACATGTTATTGTGGATTTTCCCAGTTTTAATTATTGCAGCAGGGTTTACGTTACCATCTGCGCTTGCATTGTACTGGGTCATTGGTAACCTCTTTATGATTGCACAAACGTACTTTGTTGTCATTCGCCCAAACCAATTGGAAAAAGCAGAGAGCGACGATAATAAAGCATAACAAAACAAGCCTTTCGCATCGGCGAAAGGCTTGTTCTAATTTTACACGTGAAAAAATGAGTGGAGCTGCGTTTTTTCCAGCAGATTCCCTACATAAAAAGAACCGAATTCTCCGTAACGCGCTGACACTTCGTCAAAGCGCATTTCATAAACAAGTTTTTTAAACTGGAGGATGTCATCTGCAAACAGTGTGACGCCCCATTCCCAGTCATCAAAGCCAACTGAACCAGAAATGACTTGTTTAACAAGCCCCGCATAGCCGCGGCCGATCAAACTGTGACTTTTCATCAATGTTTTACGCTCCTCCATCGGCAGCATATACCAATTATCTTCACCGTCACGACGTTTATCCATTGGATAAAAACAAATATGCGCTGTGCGCGGAAGTGTTGGATAAAGGCGGGCGCGCACGTGCGGATTTTGATAAGGATCCTCATTCGACTCACCCGCTAAATAATTGCTTAGCTCAACGACGGATACATAGGAGTATGACGGTAGTAAGTAAGCAGCAAGGCCAGATTTATTTAAGGCAGTTTCAATTTGACCTAGTTCAATCATCGTGGGGCGAAGTAACATGATCATCAAATCTGCTTTTTGCCCAACAATGGTATAGAGGGCATGGCTGCCTTGACCTGCTTGTTCTGTATCTTCCCACTTGCTAATGAGCGACTGAAATTCGCAAATCATTTTCTCTCGTGCTGCTGATGGTACTTCTTTCCATGCGACCCAATCAATGTTGCGGAAGTCATGTAAGGCGTACCAACCATCCAATGTTTTTGCTGCTTCGTTCATTTTGTTCCACCTCGGGTTCCAGAGTACTGAAGTCATTCGCCGGAAGTCCGATACGGTGACTTCTACATTTACTATACCATGCTTGTTGTAACGTTGTCTGTATGACTGAAGAAAAGAAAACCCTTACAAAAGCACAATTTAGCGAACACCTTTTCCGACAAAGTGGGCAAGTGCGGCACGGTGTTCAGGCGCTTGACTTGCTTCAACTTGAGCGGCAACTTCCATTTCAAGCACTTCTTGCAAATAGCTATCTGATCCTTCACGTAAGTTGCGTTTCATTAAACCAAAAGCAGTAGGTGGTAATTGTTTCACCTTTTCAACCCATGGTGTCACATCGCCGATGTCGTGGATGAGCCCGATGCGTTTCGCTTCTTCAGCGCCAAAAATGCCTTTCAATGGCATTTCGAGTGCATTTGCATAACCAATGAGCTTTGGTAAAAAGTACGATGCACCGGCATCTGGAACGAGACCGATATTTAAAAAGCCAAGGCCGAATGTCGCTTTTTCACTCGCGACACGGTAATCACAAGCAAGCGCAATACTGAGGCCAGCGCCGATCGCAATGCCGTTAATAGCAGCAATGATCGGTTTATCAATGGAAGTGATTAACGTAATTAAGCGGTTGTATGTTTCGCGCAGCGCCTCACCGTAATCAAATTCCTCAAATTTACTCAAATCAATGGATTTCAAATCTGCACCAGCGCAAAAAGCATCACCGCTACCAGTTAACACAATTGCCCGGACGTTGTCGTCGTCTTTTGCTTGAGTAAAGGCATCATACAAGGCGCGGTGCATGTCATTATTCAGTGCATTTTTCACTTCTGGGCGTCCTAATGTAATGGTTGCCACATTGTTTGCAATGTTTGTTGAAACGATCGTTGTGTTCATAAAAATGGCCTCCTTCAATCATATCAGTAAAATGATGGCGTTTACACACCACTTCTTCCCATTGTACACGCAATCATAGCAATCCTGCAAACGCAATCAATTTTAAAATTGGCGCTTTCTGTTCACCCATTTCTTTTTTTTAGGAAGAGGGGTATGCTAAAGAGGAAGTGAAAATGCTTGAATCGAATCAGCGGTAAAAGTGATTCGTTGTTAAAGGAGGACATAAATAATGGGTGATTTATTCACAGAAATAAAAGCACATGTTGCGTCACATAAACCGCGTATTGTGTTACCAGAAGGAACGGATGAGCGGGTTTTAACAGCAGCTGCAAAGCTTGCGGCTGATGGCATTGTAAAACCAATTGTCATTGGAGAAGAGGCAGAAATACATGCCCTTGCAAGTCAATGGGGGATAGAAGTAGAAGGCTTGACGATATACGATCCGGTTACGTATCCTCATTTTGCGGAAATGGTGGCAGCATTTGTCGAGCGTCGGAAAGGGAAAGAAACGACGGATACAGCACAAATGCGCTTGAAAGATGTGAATTATTTCGGGACGATGCTCGTTTATATGGAAAAAGCGGACGGGCTTGTCAGTGGTGCAGCTCATTCAACAGGTGATACAGTCCGCCCGGCGCTGCAAATCATTAAGACAGCGCCTGGGATGAAGCGTACATCTGGGGTTTTTGTAATGGTGAAAGACGAGCAAAAGTTTGTTTTTGCTGATTGTGCGATTAATATTGCGCCGAATGAAGAAGAATTAGCGGAGATCGCGGTGGCAACGGCTGAGACAGCAAAATTGTTTGCGATTGAGCCGAAAGTGGCGATGCTCAGTTTTTCGACCCTTGGCTCGGCATCTTCTCAAGAAACAAAAAAGGTCGCTGCCGCAACAAAGTTGGCTCAAACAGCACGCCCCGACTTGTTAATTGATGGAGAGTTCCAATTTGATGCAGCATTTGTGCCAGCTGTTGCGCAAAAGAAAGCGCCTGACTCACCACTTCGAGGAGAAGCAAATGTGTTTATTTTCCCGAGTTTAGAATCAGGGAACTTAGGCTATAAAATTGCCCAGCGACTCGGAGGGTATGATGCAATTGGTCCGATTTTGCAAGGGTTAAACAAACCAGTCAATGATTTGTCGCGCGGTTGTAATACGGACGATGTGTATAAGCTATGCCTTATTACGGGCATGCAAGCGATTGGGCAAACTGTTACTGGCTGAGTAAGTCCTTAGGACGGAAGGCAACGTTGATGACGGTCAGTGACACGTTGGACATGCATGTCATATAATGATTGTTCTTCATCCGTGAACGGCACTGAAGTAAGGGTGACCCCCATGTCAGAAAATGCGACTTTGGCGCGCTGAGCGATGTCAGTGACCGTATATGATGTATTAAGTAACTCATTTAAGGAAGCCATCACAGCTGGTTGGATACATGGCGCGGCGCTCGTGCTACTGCCGGCACGCATATAGAAGTCGCGGATGACTTCGCCACGGGCTTGACCACTCCCGGTCACACAAAGGTAAATTTGGACGGCAATGCCGCCACGCATGCGACGTTGTGAAATACCAGCAAATTTTTTCCCATTAATGCTTAAATCATAACTGCCAGGGCAATAGGAGCCGTTCACTTCACCGGTAACAATCATTGCTTCAGGAAACATGTGGCGAATGAGTGAGACCATATGTTCATAACCGTCGTCGATGGAGGTAGTCACATCTCCAGGAAAGATAAGTGATAAATTGAAGATTCCTTTATCTAAATGTACAGCGAGACCGCCAGAATTGCGGACAACGACGCGATAATTTTTTTGTTCAAGAAATGAAAGGCCAGTTTTAATGTGTGGTAAGCGTGTATCTTGCGTACCGAGCACAATCGTGTTGTCGTGCACCCAAAAGCGGAGTGCGTATTGCCCATGTCGCCCTGCAAGTGTACAAAGCGTATCGTCAGCCGCAAAAGATGTGAGTGCGCTGTTTGTATTGTGTATATGGTGCGCTAGAAGTCTCCAGCGAGCAGATTGGATAAAAGCCATCAATAAACGTCCTTTCGACAAGGGTGTGGCATTAGTATAACATGTACTGTTGTGTGAAGGAAAAAATATACTAACAGAAAGTAACGACGCATACGATAGAGCAAGCAGTATCTTGTCAACAAAAAGAGAGGAGGCGTTTTATGCATCAACTAACCACTCGGATTTTAATTGCCCTCGTATTAGGTGCTGTGACCGGTTTAGCATTAAATCAGTGGGCACCCGATTTGTTTCAGTCGTTGAATCAATACGTATTTGATCCAGCGGGGAACTTATTTTTACGTTTAATTATGATGCTCGTTGTGCCACTTGTGTTTTTATCTATTGTCGTTGGTGTATCTGATTTAGGAAGTCCAAAACAACTCGGACGTATGGGACTAAAGACGGTCGCTTTCTTTTTAGGAACCACAGTGATTGCATTAACGCTTGCACTTACTGTTGCAACGATCGTGCAACCAGGTGATCCAGGGTTGCTTGGGGAAGGATTGGCAGAAAATTATGAGGCGGCAGAGGCACCGCCGTTTATAGAAACGCTTGTCAATATCATTCCAAATAACCCCATTGAAGCCATGTCATCAGGTGCAATGCTGCAAATCATCGCTTTTGCGATCTTTGTTGGTTTGGCGATGGCAGTGCTCGGAGAAAAAGTGACAACTGTGAAGTCGTTCTTTAAACAAGGAAATGACATCATGATGACGCTCGTCACATTTGTGATGAAGTTTGCGCCAATTGGTGCATTTGCCTTGATTGCGTCCGCCCTTGGGCAGGCGGGCTGGAGTGCAGTATTTTCTTTGGGCGCGTATATGCTGACGGTTGTTGGGGTGTTACTCATTCATGTGTTCGGTGTCTATAGCCTACTTATTTACTTCTTTGGGAAAATGAACCCACTCACGTTTTATAAAGGCTTTTTCCCAGCAATGACGATGGCGTTTAGTTTGTCGAGTAGTAACGCCACGTTGCCACTTTCAATGAAAATTGCACAAGAAAACTTAGGTGTATCTAAACAAGTATCTGGGTTTGTCCAGCCACTCGGTGCAACAATCAATATGGATGGTACGGGCATTATGCAAGCAGTCGCAACCGTGTTTATTGCGCAAGTATATGTTGCTGATTTGTCGCTTATGGACATGGTCGTGATTGTGTTAACAGCAACCCTTGCAAGTATTGGTACCGCGGGTGTGCCGGGTGTCGGTATGATTATGTTAGCAATGGTACTAACACAAGTCGGATTAAGTCCAGCGGGAATTGCGCTCGTCATCGGTGTCGATCGGTTACTCGACATGCTTAGAACGTCGGTGAATATTACCGGAGATGCAGCGTTAGCAGTCATTGTTGACCGCAGTGAAAAACGGCGTGGGGCATTGCCATCTCATGATTCAGGTGATGTATAACTGTATGTATATCTTTTTAAAAAGAGTAGACACTTTTCGTCTGCTCTTTTTTGTGTGGTGAAACGATATCATATATAATGAAAGAAACGTGATCCTAGGGGGATGCGGATGTATGTCATTAAGTTCAAAACGGCTACACGAAGAGAAAGTATTTAAAGACCCTGTACATCGTTATATACACGTACGTGATACGTTAATTTGGTTGTTAATCGGTACAAAAGAGTTTCAACGATTGCGACGCGTTCGTCAATTGGGGACGACATCCATGACGTTCCATGGTGCAGAGCATTCTCGTTTTAGTCACTCACTTGGCGTGTATGAAATTACCCGGCGAATGATAAATGTGTTTGCGGGACGAGATCATTGGAACGAGGAAGACCGTTTGCTTGTGTTAAGTGCGGCGTTATTACATGACGTTGGACACGGACCGTTCTCGCATAGTTTTGAAAAAGTCTTTCATACCGACCACGAATGGTGGACAAGGCAGATCATTTTAGGTGAGACCGAAGTGAATGCGGTATTACGCCAAGTTGATCCACAATTTCCACAAGCGGTGGCTGATGTCATCGCGAAAAAGTCATCAAATAAACTTATGACGAGCATGATTTCTAGTCAAATCGATGCCGATCGGATGGATTATTTACTGCGCGACGCTTATTACACAGGGGTGAGTTACGGTCACTTTGATTTAGAACGAATTTTACGAGTGATGCGTCCTGAATGTGACCAAGTTGTTGTGAAAGCAAGTGGGATGCACGCGGTTGAAGATTACATTATGAGTCGTTACCAAATGTATTGGCAAGTGTATTTCCATCCAGTGACGCGTAGTTCTGAAGTCATTTTGAGCAAAATTTTATGGCGGGTGCGTAAGTTACAAGAAAAAGGTTATAAATTTCGACAGCCACCCCGCCACTTTGCGTCACTATTTACGAATGAACTTTCACTTGATGACTATTTACGCTTAGATGAAACGGTCATGTATTTTTATTTCCAAGCATGGCAAGACGAAGAGGACCCAATTTTACGTGATTTGTGTACGCGTTTTTTGAACCGTCGTTTATTTCAATATATCGAGTTTCAGCCAGAAAAACGCGAGGAAGATTGGCAAAAGTTGCAACAGCTATTTATGGAGATGGGGGTCGATCCTGACTATTATTTGGTGCAAGACTCGTCGTCGGATTTACCATATGATGTGTATCGTCCAGGTGCGGGGGAACGTGTGCCAATTCAATTGTTAATGCCGGATGGATCTTTGAGAGAGCTATCGCAAGAGTCGAATGTCGTCGAGGCGATTTCTGGGAAGAAACGGACGGATTATAAGTTGTATTATCCAAAGGACACCTTGTCTGCTTGTGGACAGCGGGTGGCGAGGGAAGAGGCTGTGCGGATATTGACGAGGGGATAGAGAAGCTGTGCCCATGAAGGGTGTGGCTTCTTAAATTTTATATACATGTCAGCAGCACATGTATATAAAATTGAGATCAAAATAAAATGAACAATCAAACAAAGTAGGATTTTCTCAGTAAAATGTGGTTAAATGTCGATTTATGCTTGTATTCTCTGCTTAGATTTGATATCTTTTGAGAAGGTGTTTACATAATAAATAGGAAAATTTGAGGAGGAAAATAAATGAATTGCCAACAATGCCAAGCGCCTTTATCAGGAACAGAAGGCTTTTGTAGTCAGTGCGGAGCGAAAGTAAACATTGCGCCACCACAGCCAAAGAAACCGTTTTTCACAAAAAAAAGAATCCAAATTTTTGCTGTTGTAGGTGGTGTTTTCATTGCTGGGGGAATCGCGTACCAAGTAGGATCATATATCCATTCCCCAGATCGTGTCGTCAGAGCATTGGAGAAAGCGGTTGAAAATGAAGATGCAGAGGGGCTTGTAAAATTATTATCTTCAAATCGTGATGATTGGGAAGTGGGCCTAAAAGAAGCAGAAGCATTATTGGACTATCTCAAAGAAGATGAGAGATCTATGGATAGAGTAATGACGACATTATTTGACCAAGCAGACATGTACCGTCAACAATCTGGGGATGCGAAACGTGATATCGATCAAATCTATGGTGATGTGTCGGCCTCGTTATTGTTAAAAGAAACTGGGAGAAGCTGGTTCTTATATGATACATACGAAATAGAGATGATCCCTGTTCATTTAGAAGCGTCTGTCCCTGAGGAAGCTATACTTTATTTCAATGATGAAGAAGTACCAGCAGTGGATAAAGAGAACGATTTGTATGGTCCTTTTGGTCCGGGGAAATATGAGTTGAAAATGACTTTTCCAGATGCGCTTGTTGATGTAGAGGTGACGGAGACAGTGACATTGTTTGATGTGTATTCAGATAGGGAGCATGCCCTTTTTGATTCTGATGTTCGTGAAGTCTCAGTGACAGCAGCACATGATGATATGGACCTCTATGTCAATGGAGAAAAGACAGATGTGACTGTAGGTGAAGGAGAGACATCTCTTGGATCACTTCCGACGGATGGCAGTGTGACGATGGCCGTCGAGAAATCGTTTCCTTGGGGGAAAGTACGATCAGAAGATGTAGAGATAGATGGTGGATATATGTATGTAGACGAGTTTCCGGTTGTGTCAGAGGAACAACAGGGAGAAATTATGGAGATGTTGAATGAGCACCGCGCGCAATATGTCGAAGCATTGGAGTCAGGCGATGGGGCAAAGATGAAACATGCATCAAAAGAATACCAAGAGGAGATAGAAGAAGCTGCAGAACACGCAGATGACATTGACTTGAAGTTGAAAAAAGCGGAATACGCCTTGCCTTCTTTTGGGGAATTGAACTACAACGGCGGAAAAGAACGTTATGAAATTGAATTAGAAGTTGCATACACACATAAAGATCCAAATGAGTTTTACTCTTTTAGTGATAGAGTAGATAAAGATCATGCACGTGTGACGAATCACATTGCTGTTTACTACGACGAAGGTAATAAGAAGTGGATGGTATCTACATCACAGGAGGGCTATGGTGACTATGCTTTCCGTAATGAAGAAGATGTGAAAGTGTATGATTTATAAAAAGTAGATCAATAAGCTAGTCGTCAAAAAGATATGTAGGCGTAATGGAATAAGACCTTAGCACCACCACTATTGTTAAAAAGGAGAGATACAATGCATTGTATAAGTTGTGGACATGAGATAAGCACTGATGCCAAGTTTTGTACAAAGTGTGGGCATAATATGAGTGAAGGAACGGAAACAGCCGCAACCACGCAAATCCCATCAATAGACGAGCAGACAGGTGACCCTCGAGATGTGGGTTGGTCAAATGAACATGTTGAAAAGTCAAAAGAAACGGCATTGAATTACTGGGCTTTTGTGAAGGATATTTTAAAGTCGCCGTCAAAACGAGAATTAAATGACCATCAACATCATTTTGTGTTTGGATACATCAGTATTGTGCTCGTTTCTTTGTTTTACGGGCTCGGTTTCTATTTTTATTGGAAAGAAAGCTTGGGTTTCGGTGGGGAAACAGCGTTTTTGAAAACTTTTTTTGAGAGCTTTCTTTCCGTAGGCTTAGAAGCCTTGTTTAGTGTGGTTTCTATCTTTTTAGTGACGCGATTCTTGTTTAAAGCGCCGTCGCTAACGTTTCATCACATCCTCGGTCGTTATGGCGCATTGATCACCATTCCAGTAGTTTGTTCAATAGCATTCTTTTTGTTAGCCATGATAGGGATGACCAGTTTGTCTGGGATACTAAGATCGTTAACATCTTTATTGCTGTTAATTGTCACGGTCATCACATTGCTTTCTTATAAAGACAAAGCAAAAGCGGCATTTGACCCGATTTATGCAGTGGCCTTGATTGTGTTAGCCAATGTGATATACACGAGGGTGCAATCAGAACTACTGTTTGGAGATTTTCTAGGAGGCACTTTCGGAAACTTATTGTCGTTTTAAACTCATCTGCATTCAGGAGCGTCTATATGATATACTAGTGGCGTGCAATTGTTAACGGGAAAGGGGCGTGAGGATGTGGATTTGTTGAACAATGATAACGGCAAGAAGCAGAAACGGTCAGCTGGTTTCACCATTTTAAGCAATGATGCGAATGATGGACACGGCGGCTATGGGGCAGGGACGTTAAACTTAGATCAAGTAACACCTTTATTCATTGATGTTGAGGCAGAAGAAGCATTCATTGATATGGGGGCAATGCACGCCCGCTCGGAAGTGGAAAAACGGGTAAAATTCATCCCTGATGCGGATGCAGTGCCAAAAGAGGGGGAGAAAGCATATTGGCTCGTTTGGATTACAATTGGTGTGAAAGACAAGCAGCCTTACTATGCGGGTGTTGCTGGTTGTTATATGACGGTCAATAAAAAAGCAAAACGTGGGTATAAAAACTTGCCGGAGCATGTGAACTATATGGATAAGTCGATTAAAGGTCATATTCTTGTCGATCACATGGATGTGCGGTCACGAGCGGTGCTTAAAGATTTTCTTAAAGCGCACAATGAAGCGATGTGGCACCATGCTGACGCAAAGTTGCATCAAGACTTGGATGTATGAACAAATCGTGAATAAATGTGGACGATTGTTGCTTACGATCTCATTTGCACGTAAACTAGAAAGAGCAAGCGCAAGCATGCTAGGACAAGAAAAACACCGGGGAGACCTGGTGTTTTTTTGTGTATAGACATGATTGCGTAAATAGGACTTTCAAGTATTTTGCTTAAAAACGCTCAGCGCATTTCTTTTTCTCGAAACGCGCTGAGCAATAAGGTTGTTTAGTCGATCACTGGAGGGAGTGCCTACACGCTTTCTAGCTCTTCCACCAACTCCTGAAACTTCTCCATCGCCGCTTCAACTGGTGCACTAGTGGTCAAGTCGACACCTACTTTTTGCAGAAGAGCGAGTGGGAAGTCGGCGCTGCCACTTTGTAAGAATGTTAAATAATTGTCACGCACGTCTTCTTTACCGGCTAAAATATCCGTCGCAATTTGAATCGCTGCAGCAAAGCCAGTTGCGTATTGGAATACGTAAAAAGCGCGATAAAAATGAGGGATACGTGACCAACCATATTTCACTTCATCATCAAAAACAAGGTCTGGACCATTGTATGTCCGGAACAGGTTTTCATAAAGTGTATTCAAACTGCTTGCATCAAGTGGTTCACCATCTTTTGCTCGTTCATGTGTTTGTTTTTCAAAGTCAGCAAACATGACTTGCGTGAAAAAGGTGCTACGGAATTGCTCAATAAAGTGATTGAGTAAGTATGCGCGTGTGTTGCGGTCCGTTGCCTCCTCGAGCATATGGTTGATGAGCAAAATTTCATTGACCGTGGAAGCTACTTCTGCGACAAAAATGCGATATTGGGCTGTAATCGGCGGCTGATGCTTGCTTGAATAGTAGCTGTGCATCGCATGTCCCATTTCGTGTGCCAGTGTGAATAAGCTACTTAAGTCGTCATGATGATTGAGTAAGACAAACGGATGAACCCCGTACACACCAAGGTTGTATGCGCCTGAACGTTTTCCAGGTGTTTCTCGCACGTCGATGTAGCGTTTGTCTTTAAAAGAGGAAAGGGTGTCAACATAATCTTTTCCTAGTGGTGCAAGTGCCGTCAGCATCATTTCGTATGCCTCGTCATATTGGATGTCCATTTTTACACCAGGGGTGATGGGAACATTTAAATCATATTGACGAATTTCATCGACCCCAAGCTTGTCTTTCCGCAAGCGCGTGTAGGAGTGGAGCGGTTCAATATTTGCTTTGGCGGTTTCGATGAGTTGCTCATACACGCGTAAGTCGATATTGTCGTTAAACAGCGCTTGCGCGAGGGTTGAGTTGTAACCGCGCATGTTGGAAATCGTTGTGTTTTTCTTCACTTCGGCGGCATAGATCGTTGCAATGGTGTTGTTCATCTCTACATACGGTTTGTAATATGCTTTGTATGCTGCTTTTCGCTTTTCACGATCTTCATCTTCAATGAGTTTTGCATACATGCCGCGCGTGAGTTGTACTTTCTCTCCACTATCATTGGTTACGTCGCCAAATTGGATGTCAGCGCTATTATACATATTAAATGTATCACTTGGTGCGGAGAACGTTTCCCCAAGTTTAGAGAGAAGGGTCTCTTGTTCTTTCGGTAATACATGTGCTTTAAAGCGGAATGATTTCCAAAGTTCGTCTTCAAAGTAAGCGAGCGCTTTTTCTGATTGAATGTAGCCCCGCAATGTTTCTTCCTCTAAGCTGAGGAGGAACGGTAAAAAGAATGACGTTGCTTCGCTCAATTTCACGCCGAGTTGAGACGCTTTTGCTTGGAGTTGCTGTGCTTCAGCATTCCTTGTGTCTATGTCGGAAAAGAGCATCGCATAAGCGAACAATTTCCGCATCATAAACGATGTTTTTTCTTGCTTTTCTAAGAAGGCAAGCAAGCTTTTTCCGTCTTGAATGTGCCCATCAAATGTGTTTAATTCATTTGCGTTTGTGAGGCAACGATCTGCTTCTTGTTGCCAGGAAGCAAGGTCGGGATAAATATCGGTTAAATCCCATTTTTCTACTGTAGGTACGTCATCTCGTGATTGATAGGTTGTCATATCGTTCACACTCCTTTTTTCCATCTTCTTTATTGTAGCACGAGTGCTTCAAAATATGTTTGGAAACCGATGAAGACTACAATTGTTTATGAAAATAAGGGGGGAGAGGTGAGGTGGTTATGTTATACTAGACATAAATCTTTGCAAAGAACGTTCTAGTAAAGGCGGTGGAAAAATGCTCTCTTCCGAGCAGAAGAAGTCGATCAAAGGCTTGCAGCAAACAGTCGAGAATGTAGATGGGATTCGAATGAAGTTGAATTGGGACATGCTTGAAATGGAACGAGGCGAGTCAGAAGACTACTTTTATTACGAGGATGGGGTTTTACGCGGCTATTTTGCGGTCTATTCGTTTGGCAACAAACTTGAATGTACAGGGATGGTTGCACCTGAGGTACGTCGGCGTGGCATTGCTCGGCAGATGCTTGCCGATGTATGGCAAGACTGGGGTCGACAAACAGAACGCTTTTTATTAAATGCACCACTTGATTCTGAAAATGGCAACGCTTTTATTCGTGCGGTCGGCGGGAAACGTGCGTTTACAGAATATCAACTTGTATGTAAAGAGATACCTGTACCATCTATCAAGCCAGGGGTAAAAATCCGACCAGCCGTTGAGCAAGATGAAGCCGTCATCTATGCATTCGATGTGGAAGGATTTGAGATGACGACAGGTGAAGTGAAGTCGATGTATGCCAATACGGGGATGACAGGGTTGTATATGATTGAAATAGACGGTATCACTGTTGGTAAGCTTCGTCTCGATCGACAAGAAAAAGAAAGCTGGATTTACGGATTTGTGTTGACAAAAGAAAAGCGTGGCCAAGGAATTGGGCGTGCAGCGCTGACAGACGTTGTCCATCGCGAAGTGACAAATGGGAAAGAAGTATGGCTTGATGTGGCAGTTGAAAATGAAGCGGCGTTATCATTATACCGATCCTGTGGTTTTACGATGAGTGGGGCACAAATATATTACCAATTACAAAAGGAAACAGCGCCTGTGTGACTGCACGGCGCTGTTTAAAAATTTATTGATGAAATTGTGACATTACTGTAACTCTACTTCCCCTTCTACAGGGTGTTCTTGCGGAGGCGTTTCTACGCCGTCTTCAATACGAAACCATTTAAATAAACGCTTGAAAAAGCCATCTTCTTTTTTATCGGGTTCTTCTTGAAGGTCTTCAGCCGCCTCAGGGTTTTCACAAGACTTAACGGGTGCACTTCCTTCTAAGAAAGAAGTTTCCCGTCCCCCGGGGCAAGCATCTGTTGCTAAAAGCCCTGTATGAGGGTCAATGACGACAGAAGTCACACCCGCTGGCTTTGTGAATGGCAATGTCAATTCATCTGCCATTGCTTTTTCCATAAAATCGGCCCAAATCCGCTTAGCGAGATGCCCTTCCGCTGCTTGGTTGATGTTTTTGTCCTTATCGTATCCTGTCCAAACAACTGTAACAAGCTGTGGCGTATAGCCAACCATCCAACTATCACGAGGGGTTGATCCTGACTTTCCTGCAGTTGGATGAGTGAGTTGTTTGGCAACACTGCCACCGGTTACAGACGTGTAGCTGTTCAACGAAGGTTCAAATACTGCTTTCATCATGTCGGTGAGCACGTATGTGGTTGCTTCATCAAGCACCTCTTCAAATTTTGCTTCTTGTTTAAAGGACTCTTTGCCATTTTCATCAACCACTTTTTTTATAAATACAGGTTCACTCAATTTTCCCCCGTTTGCTAAAGCTGTGTACGCATTGGCCATGTCAAGGATGGAGACGGGTTGCGCACCAAGGGCGAGTGATGGTTGTTCAGCAAATGAACCAAGTGCAAGTCGGTCGGACAGGGTGACTAGCTCATCTTGTCCAATAGACAAGTGTGTTTTGAGCGCGTAAATATTGTCTGAATACGCAATTGCTTCTAGCATCGTAATATAATCATTGGCATACACATCGTTGAAGTTGCGCGGTGCGTATGTTTTGTTGTTGTCATACGTAAAAGAGGTGGCTTCGCTCAAAAACGTTGAAACAGGTGTAAAACCATTTTCTAAAGCAGCGTAATATAAAAATGGTTTCATTGTTGAACCCGGGTTACGTTTCGCCTGCGTTGCCCGATTAAATGGACTTTCAGCATAGTCTTTCCCGCCAACAAATGCCTTCACTTCGGCCGTTCTTGGATCGATTGCGACAAGTGCGACTTGCAAATCGGAATCAGGCATGTAGTGGTCAATGATTGACTCGGCCTCTTGTTGTAAATTAGGATCGAGTGTCGTATGCACAGTGAGGTGATCGGTGCCTGTATCGTCCATTTGCCCGTTTGCTTGAAGGGTTGCTTTGACGTGATCAAGGAAGTAAGGGGCGTTTGCTTGCGGTGCCGTAGATACTTCTTTCACGAAGTTGAGTGGTTCTTCTTTTGCCTGTTGTGCCTCTTGTTCTGTAATGAAATCCATTTCCACCATACTTGCTAAAATAATGGCTTGACGGTCTTGTGCTTTTTCTAAGTCGACAAGAGGAGAATAGTAACTAGGACCTTTTGGAACGCCTGCTAGCATGGCTGCTTCGGCAAGAGAGAGGTCTTTTGCTGACTTCCCAAAGAAATGTTGTGCGGCCGCTTCGATGCCGTACGCGCCGTGTCCATAGTAAACCGTGTTCAAATAACCAGCAAGAATGTCCTCTTTAGAAAAATGTGCCTCTAGTCTAAGAGAATAAAGTAGCTCATTCCACTTTCGTAACCATGTTTTCTCATGCGTTAAGTATAAATTGCGTGCGTATTGTTGGGTAATCGTGCTCGCTCCTTGTGATCTAGAACCGGTCCGAATATTGGCGAGGATCGATCCGCCAATACGCTTAATATCAAATCCCCAGTGTCCATAGAAACGACGATCTTCAATGGCGACGGTGGCATCTACAATATGTGGAGACATCTCTTCTAATGAGATGGGTTTCCGTGAATTTGTTGAACCGCTGACGAGTAAGGTTGCGTCCGCTGCAAGAAACTCAGTTGTCCTGGTAACATCAATTGGTGGTGGACCTTGCATCCGAACATAGGATAGTAAAACGATCAAGCTAAGTAAGAGAGCAATTGTAACAATCAGTGAGAAACGAAAGAAGAAATATAGTTTTTTGAAGCGACGACGTTTATTTCTTGTAGCAATGTTCACATGAAACCATCCTTTCATTTAGGGAAAACGTCTTTACGCTTATTTTGGGAAGAAAAACGTTTTTTTAAACGTTGTCTTAAGTGTTGAATGAATCCAAGTCACGCACTTTCCTTGTTGAATCTGGTATACTTAATTGTGGGAGATGGTGACAATCATCTCGCTAGTCACATCAAGAGAGGCGAGGGATGATCATATGACAGACTGGTTTACAGAGAAACAGACAGAACATGTCGGGGTTACGATGGCAATTGAAGAAACATTACATAGCGAGAAAACAGCATTTCAACAATTGGACATGGTGAAGACACGACAATTCGGCAATATGCTTTTACTAGACGGGATGGTCATGACGACGGAAAAAGACGAGTTCGTCTATCATGAGATGGTTACGCATGTGCCGTTGTTCACGCATCCTCACCCGAAACACGTGCTCGTTGTTGGTGGTGGTGATGGTGGGGCGATTCGTGAGGTGTTAAAACACCCATCCGTTGAAAAAGCGACGCTTGTGGAAATCGATGGAAAAGTAATTGAATATGCGAAAAAATATTTGCCAACGATTGCGGGATCATTGTCTGATAACCGGGTAGAAGTAAAGGTCGATGACGGGTTTGCTCATATTGCGCATGCGAAAGAGGCGTATGACGTCATTATGGTTGACTCTACTGAGCCAGTTGGGCCAGCAGTAAAATTGTTTGAGCGTGGTTTCTATGAAGGAATTGCGCGTGCGTTAAAGCCGGACGGGCTGTTTGTCGCACAAACGGATAATCCATGGTTTCAGCCGGAATTGTTAGCAAAAGTGTACACGGATATCCAGGAAATCTTTCCAATTACTCGCGTATACACGGCGAATATTCCGACATACCCTAGTGGATTGTGGACATTTACAATCGGTTCTAAACAGTATGATCCTACAAAAGTAGCATCAACACGTTTTCATACGCTAGAGACGAAGTATTATACGCCGGCGCTCCATATGGCAGCGTTTGCTTTGCCGAAATTTGTGCAGGACTTGTTGAAGTAGGGGGCGATCGCGATGCGATTTGACGAAGCGTATTCAGGGAAAGTCTTTATCATGAGTCGGGCATCTTATACAGAAGCGGATGCAGTTATTTACGGGATGCCGATGGATTGGACGGTTTCTTTTCGGCCGGGCACGCGTTTTGGCCCTTCCCGTATTCGTGAAGCATCACTTGGATTAGAAGAATATAGCCCTTATGCGGACAAGCATTTGGAAGAGGTACGTTATTTTGATGCAGGAGATTTACTGTTGCCGTTTGGAAATGCTGCGCGCAGCTTAGAGATGATTGAAGAATATATTGATGAACTACTTGAGGACGGGAAATTCCCACTAGGGCTTGGGGGAGAGCATTTGGTTTCCTGGCCAATTTTTAAAGCAATGTACAAAAAGTATCCTAACTTAGCAATCATTCATATTGATGCGCACGCTGATTTACGTGTTGAATATGAGGGAGAAGCCCTGTCTCACTCAACGCCACTGCGAAAAGCATGTGAGCTCCTCGGGCCAGAAAATGTTTATTCTTTTGGGATCCGTTCAGGTATGCGCGAGGAGTTTGCATATGCACGGACGTCGAGGATGCACCTGCATAAATTTGATGTCGCAGCGCCACTCAAAAAAACATTACCGGAGCTTGCTGGTCGACCGGTATATGTGACAATTGACATTGATGTTCTCGATCCGGCGTATGCACCAGGTACGGGAACCGCAGAAGCCGGCGGGATTACTGCCAAGGAATTGTTAGAGGCACAAATGCTGCTCAGTGAAGCTGATATAAATATCGTCGGGGCTGACTTAGTAGAAGTTTCTCCGCCATATGATCCGACGGGGCAGACGGCAATTGCCGCGAGTAAATTTGTGCGGGAAATGTTGCTTGGTTGGGTGCATAAGCGTCCGCGTTGATAGAGCGTAAAAAATGAACGGCCTATGCGAGCGCACCCGCATAGGCTTTTGTGCACATATACAGATTTTCCTTAGTTGCACCGCTGTTGTAAACAGGCTAAAATAGGAGAGAATCTAGGGATGTTGCTGGAAGGAGACACAATAAATGAGTGTGACGTTAAAGCGGAAAGTAGCAATCTCTTTTCAAGCGACAGTATGGCAGGACGGCGCGGTGCAAGCGACGTCAGCATTTCATGTCGATGGCGACTTGTACATAAAGGATGGATGTACGTATCTTACGTTTAAAGAGGAACGCGCTCATCAGGAAGAAGAGATCCAAACAACGTTGAAATGGGACGAAACCACGCTTTTATTGATCCGCCGTGGTGCGGTGACGATGCGACAACCATTTATAGATGGGCAAGAAACATGCGGACGTTACGTCACAGCGCATATGTCTTGCGAGACAAAAGCAACGACAGAGCAATTGGCTGTTGAGGTCCCTCTCAGTCGTGGTGAGCACGGTCACATACATGTCCGGTATGGCTTTTGGTTACAGGGACAGGAGACAGGAGTACATGAGATTTGCCTTCGGGTGATGGATAGAGAAGCAGAACGAGGAGGAACGTGTTCATGAATGGTGTGGAACAACGGAAAGCGCAGTTACGTGAAGTCATTGCCAGTGCAGTAATTAAAGCCGGGTTTGCGACGGCTGAGGAACTTCCCCCGGTCGTTTTGGAGACGCCAAAAGAAAAGGCGCATGGCGACTATGCGACGAATATGGCGATGCAATTAGCGCGGCTTGCGAAGCAACCCCCGCGTCAAATAGCGGAAAGATTGGTAGAAACAATTGATCAAGAAGCAGCTGGGGTTCGCGAGCTTGTCGTAGCAGGACCAGGATTCATTAATTTCTTTCTCGACCAGGCTTATTTACGCGAAGTGATTCCTACTGTGTTGCAGGCAGGAGAAAGCTATGGACAAAGCGGTGTTGGGCACGGAGAAAAAGTATTAATTGAGTTTGTGTCTGCTAACCCGACAGGGACGCTTCATCTTGGTCATGCCCGCGGCGCGGCCGTTGGCGATGTTTTAGCGAATACGATGGAGAAGGCTGGATATGATGTCACACGTGAGTATTATATTAATGATGCTGGCAATCAAATGTTAAACTTAGCTTATTCACTCGAAGCGCGTTACAAGCAAGCATTGGGACTAGAGGCAAGTTTGCCAGAAGATGGTTATCAAGGTCAAGATATTATCGACATCGCCCAAGCGCTTGTTGCTGAGCATGGCGATGCGTATTTGAAGAAAGCGCCTGAAGAACGACTTGAAGCTTTTAGGTCGTATGGGTTAAAAAAAGAGCTCGAAAAGATTGCGATAGACTTAGAGGCGTATCGTGTACGTTTTGACGAATGGTTTTCGGAAACGTCTTTATATGAGTCAGGTCAGATTGATCAGGCACTCTCTGTTTTGCAAGAGAAAGGTGAAACCTACGAGCAAGACGGGGCAAAATGGTTACGTTCGACCATGTACGGTGATGACAAAGACCGTGTGCTTGTAAAGAAAGACGGGACGTACACGTATTTGCTTCCAGACATCGCTTATCATTTAAATAAGTTTGACCGTGGCTACGACCGCCTGATCGACATTTTTGGTGCGGATCACCACGGCTATATTGCCCGGATGAAAGCAGCCATTCAAGCCCTCGGTTATGATGTTGATCGCTTTGAAGTAGAGATTATCCAGATGGTGAGCCTTTTTCAAGGCGGAGAAAAAGTGAAGATGAGTAAGCGTACCGGGAAAGCTGTGACATTGCAAGATTTATTAGCAGAGGTCGGCGTGGATGCAACACGCTACTTTTTTGCGATGCGTAGTCCAGATGCACACTTAGATTTTGATATGGATTTGGCTGTCTCTAAGTCAAATGAAAACCCAGTGTATTATATCCAATATGCACACGCTCGCGTCTGTAGCATGCTGCGACAAGGAGAATCACTTGGGCTTATTGCTGATGAAACGGCCGACTTATCACTCATTTCTACAGAAAAAGAGTATGATTTGTTAAAAGTAATGGGTGACTTTCCGGCTGTAGTCGCTGAAGCAGCGACACGGCGTAGCCCGAGTCGTTTAACGAACTACGCATATGATCTTGCGCAAGCGTTGCATAGTTTTTATAACGTAACGCGTGTTGTGGACCGAGAAAATGCGGCTTTATCAACCGCACGTCTTGCTTTAATGCGGGCAACGCAAGTAACGATTGCCAATACCCTTGCGCTTGTTGGCGTATCTGCACCGGAGAAGATGTAGTGAATGGCACGGGGTGAGGAGTCTTTGGAGACGGGATGATCTAGCTCGTTAATAAGGGAGGAGGGAGCAATACTGTTCTCACAACACTCCCTCAATCCACCCACCAATCTTTTCCCGTAAACGCATATGCCACGGTCTTTTTTCTAGCGCTTCCAGCGTCACGTGCATCGACACACTCATATCGTGCTCAATGCAGTCAATGACTTGCCGCGTAAACACGCTGTCATGTGTGAGCAAACCCATCTCGTCGTTTAAATGTAAACTACGGCGGTCAAAGTTTGCTGTGCCGATGAAGCATGTTTCCCCATCAACAATAAGCGCTTTGGCGTGATAAAAGCCACGATAATAGTGGTAGACAGTTGTCCCTGCTTGAAGAGCACGAATCAAGTAACGATGAGATGCTTCGGTGACAAGTAGATGGTCTGCTTTCTCAGGCAACAAAATACGAACGTCAACGCCTCGACGTGCAGCGTCTTCAACGACACGCTGCAACCGATTTGAAGGAATGTAGTAAGGTGTCGCAATGAAGCATGTTTTTTTGCTTTGTGAGATGAAAGCACACAGCTCTTTTTCTAATCCGATACCATTTGTCGCTAGAAACTGGACGGAAGTATGACCGCTTGGATCCGGTGGCGTCTCCATGTGCGGTAAGCGTACCTCTGTTGCTTCGTACCAATCGGCACAAAATTGTCGTGCGATATCGATGCAAGCGGCGCCAGTTAGACGCACATGGAAATCACGCCAAAAACCAAATTTCGGGTCACGGCTCACATATTCATCACCGACATTGTAGCCACCAATGTAGCCAATATGTCCATCAATGACAGCGATTTTTCGGTGATTTCTGCGATTTAACGAGAAGAAATACAGTGGACCACGCACAGGTCTCGCATAAGCAAATGAGATGCCTGCCCGCTTTAATCTCTTCTTTGCTTTCCGAGGAAGGTGGCACCCAACTCGGTCAACGAGTAAGCATACGTCAACATCAAGGCTTGCTTTCTGTTCAAGGGCGGTAAGTACGCGTTTTCCGAGTGTATCATAGTTGAAAATGTAAAAGAGGATATGGATATGATCGGTTGCATCATTGATGTCACGTATAAAGCAGTCGAAGAAATCTTCACCAGTTGTGAAGAGGTTGAGGTCTGCTCGTTGTACACTTGTCATGTGTGGACGGTTGTGTGTCTGCAATTGTTTGTGCCCATATGTATAATCGATTGTTAACCACACTGCGAGTAATAAAAGTAAACTAAGCGCTGTCAGAAGTAACAACCACCACATAAAGCATCTCCCTTTCCTCTACGAGTCTGACCGCGATAACGGATGATGCTATTTTCTGCAACCTCGCAGATTTCATGCAAAAACCTAGAAAAATGAAATGAATGAATGATCATTCACTTCATTTATGGTATACTACAAACAAGAAGTTGTAAAAAGGGAGGATGCATCATGTCAAATGCTTTGCTAATGACAAATTGGGCGTTATTCCTACTTGTAGTAGGTTACGCAGTTTATTTATTTGTGTCGCTTGTTTTCACGCGCATACGCTTTATTCGTCTTGGAAAGAAAGCTGAATTTGAGCATACGATGAATGAACGCTTAAAAGCAATTTGGGAAAATGTATTTGGTCATACAAAATTAATGAAAGACAAAAAAAGTGGTTTGATCCATCTCATGTTTTTCTATGGCTTTTTGCTCGTGCAGTTTGGTGCGATTGACTTAATTTGGAAGGGCTTACAACCGGGTTCGCATTTGCCACTAGGCCCCATTTATCCGTACTTTACATTGTTCCAAGAAATCGTCGTCGCCATGATTTTAGTTGCGGTTGTGTGGGCATTTTATCGTCGTTATATGGAAAAGCTCGTTCGCTTAAAACGCGGCTGGAAAGCAGGTCTTGTTCTCGTCTTTATTGGCGGACTAATGGTATCAAAAACGATGGCTAAAGGAATGGAGCTCATTTGGTTAGATAAAAGTCCATCGATTTATGAGCCATTGGCGTCGTCGGTTTACTTTGTGACGAGCTGGTTACCGACAAATGTTGCTGGTGCGCTGTTTTTTGTATTTTGGTGGGCGCACCTGTTATTCTTACTGACGTTCCTTGTGTATGTGCCGCAAGGGAAGCATGCGCATTTAATTGCTGGACCAGTTAATGTTTTTTTAGGGCGAACGCATAAGGTAGGTCGTCTCGCAAAAATTGATTTTGAAGAAGAGGACGCCGAGCAGTTTGGTGTTGGGAAAATCGAAGACTTCAATCAAAAGCAACTACTTGATTTATATGCTTGTGTGGAATGTGGTCGTTGTACAAATATGTGTCCGGCAACAGGAACAGGTAAGATGTTGTCGCCAATGGATTTAATTTTGCGTTTACGTGATCATTTAACAGAAAAAGGTGCAGCAGTGACGTCGCGCTCACCGTGGTTGCCTGCGTATGCATTTTCCAATACGAAAGCGAATACACTGGCTGCACAAGGTGCAAGTGAGGCAGCTGCAGGGTATGATGTGAGTCTCATTGGTGACGTGATCACAGAGGAAGAAATTTGGGCGTGTACAACATGCCGAAATTGTGAAGATCAGTGCCCAGTGATGAATGAACATGTCGACAAAATTATTGATTTGCGTCGATACCTTGTGTTGACGGAAGGAAAAATGGATCCAGATGCACAGCGCGCATTGCAAAATATTGAGCGCCAAGGTAATCCATGGGGGATTAGCCGCAAAGAACGCGAAAACTGGCGTGATGGGCGCGAAGATATTCACGTACCAACGGTGAAAGAACTAAGCAAAAAA
This sequence comes from Shouchella lonarensis, assembly GCF_900096965.1. Lineage (GTDB taxonomy): Bacteria > Bacillota > Bacilli > Bacillales > Bacillaceae_D > Shouchella > Shouchella lonarensis. The sequence continues at coordinate 86,856 of NZ_FMYM01000002.1, forward strand.
GGTGAGACGTTTGAGTATTTATTTTTCGCTGGCTCGATGGGTGCGTATGATAACCGCAGTCAAAAAATTGCCCAGTCGTTTGCGAAGTTGCTTAATCTTGCTGGTGTGTCATTTGCGATTATCGGAAATAAAGAAAAGAACTCTGGTGATACGCCACGGCGCTTAGGGAATGAATTTTTATTCCAAGAGCTAGCGACCGCAAACATTGAGTTGTTCCAGAAGCATGATGTCAAAAAGATTGTTACGATTGATCCACATGCGTACAACACGTTTAAAAATGAGTACCCAGACTTTGGGTTAGAAAACGTCGAAGTTTACCACCATACGGAACTTCTTGTCAAGTTGTTGCAGGAAGGTCGCTTGTCTCCGTCGAAAGAAGTAAGGGAGACGATTGTCTTCCACGACTCTTGCTATTTAGGACGCTACAACGATGTGTACGATCCACCGCGCGAGATTTTATCGTACATTCCAGGCGTGAATGTGGTGGAGATGGAACGAAACCGGGAAAACGGCATGTGTTGTGGTGCTGGTGGCGGTATGATGTGGATGGAGGAAGATAGAGGAGAGCGTGTCAATGTTGCACGAACAGAGCAAGCACTTGCTGTCTCGCCATCGGTCATTGGTAGTGCCTGTCCATATTGTTTAACAATGTTAAGTGATGGGACGAAAGCATTAGAACAGGAAGATCACGTTGAAACATTGGATGTTGTTGAGATTTTAGAACGATCATTGGCATAAGGGATGTAAGAGGGAGGTTCACGCTTATGAAGTGAGCCTTCCCATTTATCCGTAATCACGACTGAGCGTTCGCTCGCATACATCAAGAAAACAAGAGAGGGGTTTTACGATGAAAACAGTCATTGTAAGTGGTGCAAGAACGCCATTTGCGAAAATGGGTGGGTCACTTGCTACATTAACAGCGCCACAATTAGGGGGAATTGCGTTGAAAGGTGCGCTAGAACGTGCCGGTTGGTCTCCTGAACAAGTTGATGATGTCATGATGGGAAATGTGTTGCAAGCAGGTGTCGGGCAGCTCCCGTCTCGCCAAGCATTACATGAGGCAGGTTTGCCGTGGCATGTGCGGACAGAGACGATTAATAAAGTGTGTGCGTCAGGCATGCGTGCAGTGACACTTGCGGATGAAGCGATTCGCTCACGTCGGTCGCAAGTTGTCTTAGCTGGGGGAATGGAATCGATGACGCACGCGCCCTATTACATGCCTCAAGCCCGCTTTGGTGCACGAATGGGAGATACACGCATGGTTGATGGGATGGTTTATGATGGGCTTACATGTGCGTTTGAACAGGTGCATATGGGCATTTACGGTAGCCGCACAGCTGCAAAACGATCAATCTCACGTGCAGCGCAAGATAAATGGGCACTTCGGAGTCAAGAGCGGGCTGCACGCGCAATTGAAAGCGGTATCATATCTGAGGAAATTACGCCTGTATTGATCACAGACCGGAAGGGACACACAATAGAAGTGAACGTAGATGAGGCGCCGCGTCCACAGACAACAGCGGAGGCACTTGCTGCGCTTAAACCTGTATTTGAGAAAGACGGTACGATTACCGCCGGCAATGCCCCTGGTGTGAATGATGGTGCTTGTGCACTACTTTTAATGAGTGAGGAGAAGGCAGTCAGTCATGATTTAGAAGTACTAGCGACGATTGAAGCGCACGAAGAAATCGCGGTGCAGCCAGCTGACTTTCCAGAAACCCCCGGGCTTGTCATTAACCGTTTGCTTAAGCGTTCACAGCTTCAAACGACTGATATTGCGCGATTTGAAATTAATGAGGCGTTTGCTGCAGTCGCATTAGCAAGCAATCAACTTGCGGATTTAGACGCTGAAAAGGTGAATGTCAACGGTGGCGCCATTGCATACGGTCATCCAATTGGCGCGAGCGGTGCGCGTATTTTATTGACACTTGCGTATGAGTTAAAGCGCATTGGTGGCGGTTACGGGATTGCTGCTATTTGTAGCGGTGGTGGGCAAGGAGATGCCGTGCTGTTACATGTGAAGGGAGAAAATGTATGAATATAAAAAACGTGATGGTCATTGGCGCAGGACAAATGGGGAGCGGTATCGCTGAAGTGTTTGCGATGAAAGGATATCATGTGTTTTTATGTGATCAAACAGTTGCGCAAGCAGAGACAGGTAAAGAAAGTATTGCCAAGCGGCTTGGGCGTCTTGTAGAAAAAGGGGTGCAGTCTCAGGAAGAGATCGATGCAGCGTTAGAGCGTCTGGAGACGGTGGGCACATTAGACACCGCTGCTAAAGCAGATATTGTCATTGAAGCAGCCACAGAGCATGTGGACACAAAGAAACAAATATTTATTGCAGTCGACCAGTATGTAAAAAATGAAACCATCTTAGCGACGAACACATCATCTTTACCAATTACAGATTTAGCGAGTGTGACAACGTCCCCAGAACGAGTGATTGGGATGCACTTTATGAACCCAGTGCCACGGATGAAACTTGTTGAAATCATTCGTGGACTTGCGACAGACGATAACGTTTTTTTGGCTGTCAATGATTTGGCACACAAACTTGAGAAAGTACCGGTGACGGTTGAGGACTTTCCTGGGTTTGTGTCTAACCGCATTTTAATGCCAATGATTAATGAGGCGATCTTCACGTTATATGAAGGCGTCGCTTCGGCTGAAGATATTGATACAGTGATGAAACTTGGGATGAATCACCCAATGGGCCCACTCACGTTGGCAGATTTTATTGGACTGGATACATGCCTTGCAATTATGAACGTACTCCATGAAGGTTTTGGGGATGATAAATATCGTCCTTGTCCATTGTTAAAGAAATATGTGCAAGCGGGCTGGTTCGGAAGAAAAACAGGTAGGGGGTTTTTTGTGTATGAGTAGTGTATTGTTGATGGAAGAACAGGAAATGATGCAAAAGATGGTGCGAGACTTTGCGCAAGAAGAGATTACCCCTGCTGTTGCAGATATGGAAGAACATGACACTTTTCCACGTGCCGTGTTAGAAAAAATGGGTGCGCTGGGGTTAATGGGTGTCACGGTGCCTGAAAATTATGGGGGGGCAGGCATGGATTTTGTCTCGTATATTATTGCTGTCCACGAAATTTCTAAAGCAAGTGCGGCGCTCGGTCTCATTATGAGTGTGCACACATCTGTCGGGATTGGTCCAATCCTTGCTTACGGAACAGAAGAGCAAAAAAGGCGTTATGTGCCAGCGTTGGCAACTGGAAAGATGATTGGTGCGTTTTGTTTGACAGAGCCGAATGCAGGAAGTGATGCAAAGTCGTTACAAACACGTGCAGTGAAGGAAGGCGAAGATTATATTTTAAATGGATCAAAAGTGTTTATTACAAACGGTGGTGAAGCAGGCTCATACATTGTCTTTGCGGTCACTGACCCGAGCGCGGGTTCAAAAGGGATCTCTGCTTTCATTGTTGACGGTGATGTAGAAGGGTTACTTGTCGGTAAAAAAGAGCAAAAGTTAGGGTTGCGTGGATCAACGACAACAGAAATCATTTTTGACAATTGTCGTATTCCCAAAACCCAACTGCTCGGGCAAGAAGGGCAAGGGTTAAAAATTGCGCTTTCTAACTTGAATGCAGGAAGAATTGGTATTGCTGCACAATCGCTTGGCATTGCTGAAGCAGCACTTGAGGCAGCGACAAGTTATGCGCAGGAGCGCAAGCAATTTGGCGAGCCGCTCATTGCACACCAAGGGATGGCGTTTAAGTTAGCCGATATGGCGACAGAGGTAGAAGCAGCAAAGCAATTAACGTATGCAGCGGCACGCTTGAAACAAGAAGCACGCCCTTGTGCGAAAGAAGCTTCGATGGCGAAATTGTTTGCTTCACGTACAGCGATGCATGTTGCAACCGAGGCTGTACAAGTGTATGGTGGTTATGGTTATATGAAAGAATATCCAGTAGAGCGCTATTTTAGAGATGCGAAAGTATGCGAGATTTACGAAGGAACGAGTGAAATCCAACGAATGGTCATCGCGCGCCATTTAGGTGAAAAATAAAGAGGAGGCGACGAGAGATGGGTAAGGTCATTTCTAGCGGTGCTTCTATGCATGTAGAAAGGGTGACGCAATGACAAAAAAAAGCGTTCCGTCGATGGTCAAAGATCAACAACTGATTCAGAAGAGGCGGGCACAAATGATTAAGGGGGCGGTGCATCTTTTTATTGAAAAAGGATTTCACCGCACAACGACGCGTGAAATTGCTAAAGAATCGGGCTTTAGTATTGGCACGCTCTATGAATATATTCGCACAAAAGAAGACGTGCTATACTTAGTGTGTGACGCGATTTACGACCAAGTGACAGAACGAGTTCGGACCCAAGTCGATTTAACGGGGACGTGTCTGGAGCAGTTGGAGTCGGCGATTCGCGCATACTTCATGGTAGTAGACGAAATGCAAGATGAGGTACTTGTCATGTATCAAGAAACAAAATCACTTCCGAAAGAGACACTTCCTTATGTATTAAGGAAAGAGCAGGAAATGGTTGAGATGATGGAGTCTTTAGTAAGAACTTGTGTAAAAGAAGGTGTACTCGTTCTGAATGAACAAGAAACGAAACTGTTGGCGCATAATATTTTAGTCCAAGGGCAGATGTGGACGTTTCGTCGTTGGGCGTTGCAGAAGCAATTCACACTGGAAGATTATACAAATATGCAAATAGCATGCTTGCTTTATCGCAGTAAAAGAGGCGAGTGACGCTAAAAAAAGGCGTGTTCAAAGGGTAATCTGTGAGAATGTTTTTTACGCTAGCCATCGTAAGTGAAATATGGTTATAATGGGACGTATGATTTTTTACTAGCTGTCTTACACTAGGAGACAGTGATGCATAGATTTGTATGAAAGGGTGTGTATATGTGTGGCGAAGGTAAAAGAGTTAACAAAAGAACGACTAGCGGAGTTGTCAATGGTTGAGACGGCCTATTTGATTATGGAAAATAAGCGCGAACCTTACTATTTCTATGACTTGCTTAGTGAAGTAGCGAAAGTAAAAGGATTTACAGAGGAAGAAAAGAAGGCGCGCATTTCATTTTTATACACAGATATGAATATCGATGGACGCTTTTTAACATTAGGAGACAATCAATGGGGTTTAAAAGCGTGGTATTTGCATGAGCAATCAGAGGAAGAAATTACGGTTTCAGCGCATCCTGAGAAACACTTTGACGTCGATGATGAGCTAGAGGATGACGCATTTGAAGATTTAGAAGATGAGCTCGATGAGTTAGCAGAGGTAGAAGACGGAGACGAAGAAGAGGATGATTTGGCAGACGAGAAAAAAGGCCGTCATTTGATGGAGGATGAAGAAGACGAAGACGATTTTTCTTCATAACGTGCTTGACGAATGTGGGGCAACTCCGGTACAATCAGTTTTGGGCTTCTCGTTATTGTCGGGAAGAAATAAAGAATGAGATGGACAAACAAAAGCGCGCCCCCAACGATGGTGGGAGAGGTGCCGCTTTTGTTTTTTTGTTTTTGTTATAGGGCAGGATAAGTATTGGAGGAGGCGTTGGTAAGATGGCAAAATATATTTTCGTAACAGGAGGCGTGGTATCTTCTTTAGGAAAGGGGATTACCGCAGCGTCTTTAGGAAGATTACTAAAAAATCGTGGACTACAAGTGACGATTCAAAAGTTTGACCCGTATATCAATGTGGATCCTGGGACAATGAGTCCTTACCAACATGGAGAGGTATTCGTTACGGATGATGGTGCAGAAACAGATTTAGATTTAGGGCACTATGAGCGTTTTATTGATATCAACCTTAGTCAAAATAGCAATGTCACGACCGGTCGGGTATATCAAACGGTGTTAAAGAAAGAGCGTCGGGGTGATTATTTAGGCGGCACCGTGCAGGTCATCCCCCATGTGACCAACGAGATTAAAGAACGTGTGCTTCGGGCAGGGCGTGAGACAGGCGCTGATGTTGTCATTACAGAAATCGGTGGAACCGTTGGTGACATTGAAAGTTTACCGTTTTTGGAAGCAATCCGCCAAATCAAGGGTGACGTTGGCATGGACAACGTCTTATACTTGCACTGTACATTGATTCCTTATTTGCAAGCTGCTGGTGAAATGAAATCGAAGCCAACACAGCACTCGGTAAAAGAATTACGTTCGTTAGGCATTCAACCAAATGTCATCGTTGTACGTACAGAACGACCTGTACCAGAAGAAATGAAAGACAAGATTGCTTTGTTTTGCGATATTCGGAAAGAAGCAGTCATTGAAGCAGGAGATGCGGATACGCTTTATCAAGTGCCGCTCAATTTGCAGGCGCAAAACTTAGATCAAATTGTTTGTGATCATTTACATTTGCAAGTCGGTCCAGCAGACATGACTGAGTGGCGTTCGCTCGTTGAACGTGTACAACATTTGACGCATAAAGTCCGCATCGCCCTCGTTGGAAAATATGTCGCGTTGCAAGATGCGTATTTGTCGGTTGCTGAGGCGCTTCGTCACGCCGGTTACAGCGTTGATGCGGATATTGAAATTGACTGGGTGTATGCAGAGCAAGTGACAGATGATAATGTTGCAGAGAAGCTTCGTCATGCTGATGGGATCATTGTACCAGGTGGTTTTGGCGATCGTGGTGTGGAAGGCAAAATTTCTGCGATCCGTTATGCGCGAGAAAATCACATTCCTTTTCTCGGAATATGTTTAGGTATGCAGTTAGCATCTGTTGAGTTTGCACGTCACGTATTACAATTGCGTGATGCAAACTCAGCTGAACTCAACCCTGAGACATCTCATCCGGTTATTGACTTACTACCAGAACAAAAAGATGTCGAAGATTTAGGCGGGACATTACGTCTCGGCTTATACCCATGTAAGTTGGCAACTGGGACAGTGGCTCATGGAGCGTATGGTGAAGAAGTGGTGTATGAGCGACATCGTCACCGGTATGAATTTAATAATGTATACCGTAAACAAATGGAAGAGGCGGGTTTAGTATTTTCAGGGACCAGTCCAGATGGACGGTTAGTCGAGATTGTTGAGCTACCTGCGCATCCATTCTTTGTCGCAGCGCAATTTCATCCAGAATTCATCTCGCGTCCAACGCGTCCTCAACCACTTTTTAAGTCGTTTGTACAGAAAGCATTTACACAATCAAAAAATGGTGTCTCCTAAATAAGGCAAATAAAAAGGCGCATAGGCGTCTTTTTTTCTTTGTTAGGCAGGGAATAGAGAAAAAATCGCGAATTTCTTTTAAGGAAAGAGTCTGAATAAAAATGGGGGATGGATCAGTGGCGCAAAAAATATTGATCGTTGATGATCAGGCAGGAATTCGGATGTTGCTAACAGAGGTGTTAAGTCACGAAGGATATGAAACATTTGAGGCGGGAAATGGTCAAGATGCGTTACGCATTCAATCTGAACATCATATTGATATTGTTTTATTGGACATGAAAATTCCTGGAATGGATGGGATTGAAATTTTGAAGCAGATGAAAAAGCATGATCCTGCCATTTGTGTTGTTATGATGACGGCATACAGCGAGCAAGGAATTGTGAATGAGGCGTTGCAACACGGAGCAAGAGATATCTTTTCAAAGCCGTTTGATATTGAAGATGTCAGGAAAATGGTACGTACACACATCACGATGTAAGAAAATATTGGTGGTAAGCGCTTTCCGACATATTTCCGTTACTTTCTAACGTCAATTATTTAAAGAATATGCTATAATAGAGGCGATGGACGAGCAAGATGAACGAAGCTTTCAGTTTAAGAGCTTGTGCGTCATCTTTGCCCAAAATGCATGTGAGCATGTGTACGGAACAAGGAAGTATAGCACATAACTTTGCGAGATCAAGGGTATCTTGTAAAAAGAAGTTGTGACATGCATTTGCTCGGCATGCGAATTTAAGGAGGAAAGTCTATGCCTTTAGTTTCAATGAAAGACATGTTAAACAAAGCAAAATCTGAGGGTTATGCAGTAGGACAATTCAATTTAAATAACCTTGAGTTTACTCAAGCGATTTTGCAAGCAGCAGAAGAGGAGAAATCGCCAGTCATTCTTGGCGTATCTGAAGGTGCTGCGCGTTATATGGGTGGGTTTAAAACTGTGGTTGGATTGGTTAAAAATTTAATGGATGAATACCACGTGACTGTACCGGTAGCGATTCACCTTGACCACGGTTCTAGTTTTGAAAAATGTGTCGAGGCGATGTATGCTGGATTTACATCTGTTATGATTGATGGTTCCCATTACCCACTTGAAAAGAATATTGCATTAACAAAACGTGTCGTTGATGTGGCTCACACGTTAGGTGTATCTGTTGAAGCAGAGCTTGGTCGAATCGGTGGACAAGAAGATGACCTCATTGTTGACGATGCAGAGGCAGCTTATGCAGTGCCAGAAGAGTGTAAAGAACTTGTTGAAGCAACAGGCGTAGACTGCTTTGCACCCGCGCTGGGCTCTGTTCATGGACCATATAAAGGTGAACCGAATCTTGGTTTTGATCATATGAAAAAAATTGATTCCCTCGTAGGAATCCCCCTTGTGCTTCATGGTGGGACAGGCATTCCAACAAAAGACGTTCAAAAAGCGATTGCATTTGGACACGCAAAAATTAATGTAAATACAGAAAGCCAAATTTCTTCAGCGAAAGCAGTGCGAGAAACGCTAGATGCCGATGCGGAAATGTACGATCCGAGAAAGTATCTTGGACCAGCACGAGAGGCGATTAAAGCAACAGTGATCGGTAAGATGCGTGAATTTGGTTCTTCTCAAAAGGCTTAGTCGTTGGTCGTATGAGGCGATCCGCCATAAAAGCAGTTCCTGTGTGAGCTGCTTTTATTACCATTTATAGCATAAACTGAAAAAATAATTGAAACCGCTTTAGAAGGAGCGTCTTAAATGAAATTTTTTATTGATACAGCAAACATAGATGAAATCAAAGAAGCGCATGAGCTAGGGATATTAGCTGGTGTGACGACGAACCCCTCTCTCGTAGCAAAAGAGAATGTTGACTTTCATACACGTATTCGAGAGATCGCAGCGCTCGTACCCGGCAGTGTGAGTGCAGAAGTCATCGCATTAGATGCAGAGGGCATGATTCAAGAAGGGCTTGAGCTTGCTAAAATTGCAGACAATATTACGATTAAAGTCCCGATGACAAATGAAGGTTTGAAGGCAGTGCATGCATTTTCTGAACGTGGCATTCAAACAAATGTCACATTAATTTTCTCTGTGCCACAAGCGCTTCTTGCCGCACGTGCAGGGGCAACATATATTTCGCCGTTTATAGGGCGATTGGATGATATTGGTCAAGATGGCCTTGCGCTCGTTTCAGATATCACAGAGATTTTTACAAAGCATGCGCTATCAACACAAATCATTGCTGCATCAGTGCGCCACCCGATTCATGTGAATGAGGCAGCCAAGCGCGGTGCTCATATCGCTACTGTTCCACTAAAAGTCATTAAGCAATTAACAAAGCACCCTTTAACTGATCAAGGCATTGAACGTTTTTTAGCGGACTGGGGTAAATAAACTTTCGAACGAGCGACAAGCAGGGTGTATCCCCTTTTTGCAGTGAAAGGAGCGACTGCGATGTACAAATTACGAATTGAAGGTGGTTACCCACTTGAAGGGCGTGTGAATATTAGCGGTGCGAAAAATAGTGCGGTTGCGTTAATCCCAGCCGCGATACTTGCAGATGGGCCAGTGACGATTGACAATTTGCCGGCAATTTCAGACGTAGACACATTAGCTGAGCTTTTACGTGAAATTGGTGGGGATGTGACTCGTTCTGAACGAACGATGACGATTGACCCGACTAAAATGATCGCGATGCCGCTTCCGAACGGACATGTGAAAAAGCTACGTGCGTCATACTATTTGATGGGGGCCATGCTTGGGAAATTTCATAAAGCAGTGATTGGCTTACCTGGCGGATGTCATTTAGGCCCGCGTCCAATTGACCAGCATATAAAAGGGTTTGAGGCGCTAGGTGCGCGTGTGACGAATGAACAAGGTGCGATTTATTTAAGAGCAGAGCGCTTACGTGGGGCAACGATCTTTTTAGATGTTGTCAGTGTGGGGGCGACCATTAATATTATGTTGGCGGCTGTTCGCGCAGAAGGAAGAACAGTGATAGAAAATGCAGCAAAAGAGCCAGAGATTGTAGATGTGGCAATGTTGTTGTCAAGTATGGGTGCACGGATTAAAGGTGCAGGGACGAATGTTATTCGAATTGATGGACGCCCATCATTATCAGGTTGTAGACATGCGATCATCCCTGATCGCATTGAGGCAGGTACTTATATGATTATGGCAGCGGCAATTGGACAGCGCGTGTCTATTGATCACATTATCCCACTTCATTTAGAGTCACTTATCGCCAAATTGCGTGAAGTTGGAACGGAAGTAGATATTGATAATGATAGCGTGACAATTGGTGGTGGACGACGATTAAAAAAAGGTGCCGATGTGAAAACGTTGGTGTATCCTGGTTTCCCAACAGACTTACAGCAGCCGCTGACAAGTTTGTTAACGAGTGTACAAGGCACAAGCATTGTAACAGATACGATTTATGATGCACGATTCAAGCATGTTGACGAATTACGGAGAATGGGCGCCAACATTAAAGTGGAAGGGCGCTCTGCAATTGTGCATGGGAAGACGAGATTACAGGGGGCCAGTGTGCGAGCAAGTGATTTACGTGCGGGGGCAGCACTGGTTACGGCAGGACTCATGGCTGAAGGTGTAACTGAAGTCGTTGGTGTCGAGCATATCGATCGTGGTTACGAGCAGTTGGTAGAAAAGTTAACAAGCATTGGTGCGCGAGTACAGCGCGAGCGTTTAACAGAGGATGAACGAGAACGAGCGGCAGAATCATGATCATACTTTAATTGGAGAGTAGGGGAAATGAATGGAACGCAGTTTATCAATGGAGCTTGTACGTGTCACTGAGGCAGCTGCACTAGCTTGTGGACGTTGGATGGGACGAGATAATAAAGAAGAGGCGGACCGTGCTGCAACAGAAGCGATGCGAGATGTATTTGACACGATCCCAATGAAAGGGACTGTTGTCATTGGCGAAGGAGAAATGGATGAGGCGCCAATGCTTTATATTGGTGAAAAACTAGGAAATGGTTATGGACCGCGTGTGGATGTAGCAGTTGACCCGCTTGAAGGAACAAATATCGTTGCCTCAGGACAATGGAATGCGTTAGCAGTGCTTGCGGTGGCTGATCATGGACAATTTCTTCATGCACCTGACATGTATATGAATAAACTTGCCATTGGACCTGAAGCGGTTGGCAACGTTGACATTGATGCGCCTGTCATTGACAATTTAAAGGCGGTTGCGCGAGCGAAAAACAAAGATGTAGAAGACTTGGTCGTGGTCATTTTGAATCGCGAGCGTCATGAGAAATTAATTCATGATGTGCGTCAAGCAGGTGCACGTATTAAGCTGTTACAAGATGGGGATGTGGCTGCAGCGGTGAATACGGCTTTTGACGATACAGGCGTGGATTTGTTAATGGGATCAGGTGGCGCGCCAGAAGGGGTCATTGCTGCAGCAGGATTAAAGTGTTTAGGTGGCGAACTACAAGGAAGGTTACTTCCACAGTCTGATGAAGAAATAAGACGTTGCGCCAACATGGGTATTGCTGATGTTAACAAGTTATTTCGAATGGAGGACTTGGTTGGTGGTGATGACTGTATTTTCGCAGCAACAGGCGTTACGGATGGCGAGCTCTTGACAGGTGTACGTTATAAAGGAACAAAAGCAATGACACAATCCATTGTCATGCGAGCGAAATCTGGCACAGTCCGATTTGTCGATGGGACACATAGTATGAAAAAGAAACCGCAGTTAGTGATCCGTCCATAAATTTTATGTCAAAAGTGAATGAGTCTACTTGTAGGTCTATCATAGTGGGGCAATCGTGCCCCACTCATTTTTTAGATTGATTATTTTGAGCTGCTATGGGTAAAATAATTATAGCTTCTTTTCCAACCGATGTCCTAGTAGCAGTCTTTTGACGTTTCTCTTCTATGAATCTGCCATTTATTTTACATACTGGAAATAACAGTGTACTCATTGTATACTAATATTGAGTAGAAAACATGACGATGCGACAAATATAAAAAGAGAAGAGTGGTGCTGCAATGAGCATAAAAATTGCTGACTTAGAAAACATGACCTTAAAGGAACTTTACGAGCAAGCAAAACGATACAAAGTTTTAAATTACAGCAAGTTGACGAAAAGAGAACTGATTTTTGCGATGTTAAAGGCACAAGCAGAGCAAGACGGGCTATTGTTCATGGAAGGCGTACTCGACATCATTCCGGGTGAAGGGTTTGGCTTTTTACGGCCAATTAATTATTTACCTAGCACAGAAGATATTTACATTTCCGTTTCGCAAATTCGGCGCTTTGACTTGCGCAGCGGTGATAAGGTTTCGGGCAAGGTGCGCCCACCAAAAGAGAATGAACGTTACCATGGGTTGTTACAAGTAGAAGCCGTCAACGGTGAGTCTCCAGAAACATCCCGAGAACGTCCCCACTTTCCAGCACTTACACCTTTGTACCCAGATCAAAAAATTGAGTTAGAAACTGAACCAAGCCGTGTGTCTTCGCGTGTAATTGATATGGTTTCGCCTGTCGGATTTGGCCAGCGCGGTTTAATTGTTGCGCCACCAAAAGCAGGGAAGACATCACTCATGAAAGAAGTCGCTAATAGTATTGCGGAAAACCATCCTCACGTAGAGTTAATTGTGCTTTTAATTGACGAGCGTCCCGAGGAAGTGACCGACATGGAACGTTCTATCAAAGGAGAAGTAGTTAGCTCCACATTTGATGAAGTACCAGAAAATCATATTAAAGTGGCTGAACTCGTGTTAGACCGGGCGATGCGCTTGGTCGAGCATAAAAAAGACGTCGTTATTTTGATGGACTCCATTACGCGCCTTGCGCGTGCGTACAACTTAGTCATTCCCCCAAGTGGACGAACGCTTTCAGGCGGAATTGATCCTGCTGCTTTTCATCGTCCGAAGCGTTTTTTTGGCGCAGCACGTAACATTGAAGAGGGTGGGAGTTTGACTGTGCTCGCGACCGCACTTGTAGACACGGGTTCACGGATGGATGATGTCATTTATGAAGAATTTAAAGGGACTGGCAATATGGAGTTACATCTAGACCGCCGTCTCGCGGAGCGCCGTATTTTCCCTGCAATTGATATCCGCCGTTCTGGTACGAGAAAAGAAGAACTACTCATGACTAAAGAGCAGCTTGAGCAGCTGTGGACGATTCGTCGAACAATGAATGAGTCGGCTGATTTTGTAGAGCAGTTCATTCGTCGTATTCGTGAAACAAAAACAAATGCCGAGTTTTTTGAAGCGATGGCAAAAGAGATGGCGGGGAAATCAGAGAGGGTATTAAGATAATTTATGAAGCATGTTTATCGCGCTAAAAAGAGTGGGGGGATTATCGCAGCATTGATTGGTGCGGTGTTTCCAATGATGTTCGTTATCGTCATGATGGTATCACTTGGTAAGGTATCTCTGGTGCAATTGTTGACACTCGTGCTCTTTTTAATTTTGATGATATGGTGGTTTGTCAGAGGGATGTCTTATGTATTAACGGAAAGTGCTATTATTGTGAAGTGCTGGCCTTTTCGCTGGAAAATCCCTTATGCACATATAACTGAGGTGACCCCAATCAAAGATCCTACGACAGGGTTTAAAGTGTTGCAAGCATTTGAGGGGATCGAGATTTTTTATCAACATGGGCGCATGGACAGTGTTAAGATTGGTCCTAAGGAACAACAGCAGTTTCTAATGGCGTTAAAAGAAAAGAGTCCTGCGGTGGAAATAGCCGCTGTACTCCTTGATGAAGTGGTAATAAAAAACGGTTGCAATCGCCCGCGAAACTTGATATAATTTCGCTTATGTGAGGAAAACTCTGTTTCGCAAGATGCAGGGCAAAAGGAGTTGAAACAACATGAAAACAGAAATTCATCCAACATATCAAAAGGTCGTTTTTATGGATACAAGTACGGGCTTTAAGTTTTTGACAGGTTCAACACGTGGTTCTAGTGAAACGATTGAGTGGGAAGACGGTAATACGTACCCATTGATTAAAGTGGAGATTTCATCTGATTCACACCCATTCTACACTGGGAAACAGAAGCTTGCTGATGCTGGTGGGCGTGTAGACCGTTTCAAAAAGAAATACAATCTTTAAGCGCGATTGCTTTTGCATATTGAGAACAGGCAGAGAACATTTTGCCTGTTTTTTTATGTATACTAGTGCTAGCTGGGGGGAGAAGATTGGCGCAACTATTTTTTAAATATGGGGCAATGAATAGCGGTAAGTCGATTGAAATTTTAAAGGTCGCTCATAATTATGAGGAGCAGCATAAACGGGTGTTATTGTTTACGTCAGCTATAGACACGCGGGATGAAGTAGGATATGTTTCGAGTCGAATTGGTTTACGGCGAAAGGTCATCCCGATTTTTCCCGATACCGATATTTTTGCTGCCGTTGAAAGCAGTGATGAAAAGCCCTATTGTGTGCTCATTGATGAGGTGCAGTTTTTACATAAAGAACATGTGTTACAGCTTGCAGCGATTGTTGATAGACTTGATATTCCGGTAATGGGATTTGGGTTAAAAAATGACTTTCAAAACGAGATGTTTGAAGGCAGTAAATATATGTTGACATATGCAGATAAAATTGAGGAGATGAAAACGATCTGCTGGTTTTGTCATAAAAAAGCCATTATGAATCTGCGAGTCGATGACGATGGACAGCCTGTTTATACAGGGGAGCAAATTAAAATTGGCGGCAATGATTTATATTACCCTGTCTGTCGAAAATGTCATGCGGCGCCACCGCTCCGTATAAAATCATAACGTTTCCTGATTTCTGGGTATGCTATAAGTGCCGAATTACGGCGAGCATGTCTAGGGGGGACACGATGAAGAAGATAGTGGGATGTTTATTAGCAGCAGTGATTGGTTTAAGTGGCTGTGTCACACAAGCAGATGCCGACCGGATCAACCATGATCGGTTGACCGGCCAAGGGGCATTTGGGCCTGGCCCGCTCAACTTTGAGCATATGAAAGATGAATGGCATGATCCACGCTTGACGAACACGGGCACAAGCTATAAAACACCGACATATCCTCAACATACGCTAGAAGATGATGTGGACCAAGTGGTGCAAGTCATTGAGCGTCAAGGATTTCGCTCCGGGTTTGCCTTTTTAAATGGCGCCCAAGTGTATGTCAAAGTGTATCCAAAAGCGGATTGGGATGAGCAAGAGACAAAGCAACAAATGCGACAACTGGATCGTACGTTGAAGCAAGTCGTTCCACGCTATGATGTGCACGTAAGACGGTAAAAGAAGTAGGACCTAGGCAACGTACTCATCTTGCCCGAGGTCCTGCTTTTACTTGCGTCTTCTAGCCGTTTGTTGGAGCGGATCCCATACCGTGTTAAAAGGTGGGGCATAACTGAGATCAAGTGTCTCTATTGTTTCCATTGTTGCACCGTGGTGAAGTGCGGTCGCAAGGACATCGACGCGTTTGTCAACACCAGCGGTTCCGAGGAATTCTCCGCCTAATATTCGTTCCGTTGTCGCGTCATAATGAAGACGGATTGAAATTGGTTTGTGACCTGGATAATAGGGGGCAATGTGCGGTAAGGTGGCTTCAACACTTTGGTAGTCATAAGCTTTATCGTCTAATTCTTTTGTAGATAGTCCGCTGCGCCCAACCACAAGGTCAAAAAACTGATAAATTTGGGTACCAACAATACCTGAAAACGATTTGTGTACTCCGCACATATTTAACCCGGCAACACGTCCTTGTTTATTTGCGTGTGTCCCAAGTGGAAAATAGGTTGCACGCTCACTGACGCGATGAAATTGGGTAGCACAATCTCCTGCGGCGTAAACGTGTGGGATATTCGTTTGCATGTATGGGTCAACACGAACGGCACCACTCCTATGTAGGGCGATACAGGTGTTTTCTAAAAATGTCGTGTTCGGACGAATACCAACCGCAATGATGACTTGATCGGTTTCGATCTGCTGGACATTTGTATGAACGGTTGTGACGAAATGAGCTTCATTGCCGCTAAATCCAGTTACTTGTTCGTTTAAAATGACGCGGATCCCTTCTGATTGAGCTTTGTTATAAAGTTGCTCATTCATGTCTTTACTCAGGTCAGAGACAAGTTGGTGGGATCGTTGGATTAAGATGACACCATGCTGCTTTTTTCTTAAGTTTTCAGCCACTTCAAGGCCAATCGCGCCGGCCCCAATGACAGTAATCGTTTGTTGTTTTCGTTCAAGCGCTCCGGCGATCTTTTGTGCGTCATCAATTGTTTTTAAAGTATGAATGCCTGTGAGGGTCGTATTTTCCCAATCAGGGATAATAGGGCTTGCACCAGAAGCAATGAGTAGACGGTCAAAGGCAATAGAGAAATTCTCCCCGGAAACCGTTTTATTCACAGTGTCAATTGACTGCACATCATGATTTGTCCGGGCGTCAATGCGGTACTTTGTCCGGTATGTGTTGGCGTCGCGGGCGATGAGTTTGTCTATCGATGAAATAGCTCCGCCAATCCAGTATGGTAAGCCACATTGCGCGTAAGAGTAATGCTCACCACGTTCTAGCACAGTGATTTCGGCATCTTGCTGATGTCTAAAAATTTGCATCGCCGCACTCATGCCAGCTGCGTCGCCACCAATAATTACATATTTCATGTGTATGCCTCCCCCTTCTGTTTCCATTATACCCGAAAGCAGTTAGCAAAAACCGTGAACAGACACGCTGTCATTGACCATGTCACGCGTCGTGTACTATAATAACAGAAAAGAGATGGCGATTGATAATGAGGTGAAGTGGTGTTAGATCGATTACAAGCAGTAGAGGATCGTTATGATTATTTAAATGAGCAATTAAGTGATCCTGCTGTCATTAGTGATGCGAAAAAGCTGCGAGAGTATTCTAAGGAGCAAGCTGATATAGAAGAAACCGTTCAAGCCTACCGTACGTATAAAGAAGTAACCAAACAGTATGAAGACGCCAAAGCGATGCTGGCAGAGAAACTTGATGCGGAGATGCACGAGATGGTGAAAGAAGAGCTGAGTGAGCTCGGGGGACAGCGTGAAGCATTAAGTGCCCAGTTGAAAGTATTACTTTTGCCGAAAGACCCGAACGACGATAAAAATGTCATCATTGAGATTCGTGGTGCGGCCGGTGGCGATGAAGCGCAACTGTTTGCCGGAGACTTGTACAAAATGTACCATCGCTATGCCGAAGCGCAAGGATGGAAAATTGAAGTCATTGAAGCGAATGCAACGGAGCTTGGTGGCTATAAAGAAATTATTTTTATGGTTAATGGAAAAGGGGCCTATTCAAAATTAAAGTATGAAAATGGTGCTCATCGTGTGCAACGCGTGCCGCAAACGGAGTCCGGCGGTCGTATTCATACATCTACAGCAACTGTTGCTGTTCTTCCTGAAGCAGAGGAAGTGGAGATTGATATTCATGAAAAAGATATTCGGGTAGATACGTTTGCCTCAAGCGGGCCGGGTGGGCAAAGTGTAAACACCACGATGTCAGCTGTTCGCTTAACGCATTTACCAACGAATACAGTCGTCTCGTGCCAAGACGAGAAGTCACAAATTAAAAATAAAGATAAAGCAATGAAGGTACTTCGTGCGCGCATTTTTGATAAAGTGCAACAAGAAGCAGAAGCAGAATATGCAGCAACCCGGAAACTTGCTGTTGGAACGGGTGATCGCTCAGAGCGAATTCGTACGTACAATTTCCCACAAAGTCGTGTAACGGATCATCGCATTGGTTTAACGTTGCAAAAGCTAGAGCAAATTTTACAAGGAAAGCTCGATGAAGTGATTGATGCCCTTGTTGTTGCTGATCAAGCTGAGGCGATGAATAAGGCGGAACAAGGATGACGGTCCGTATTTATGAAGCTCTTCGCTGGGCTTCTTCTTTTTTGCAGGCGAACAATTTAGAGGAACCAGCGGGGGAATGGCTGCTGCTGCATCATACAAAATACAGTCGCGCTCAGTTGTTGTCGCGCTTGCATGATCTACTTCCAGAAACAACTTGGCAGGCGTTCCAAGCGGATGTTAAGACGCTTCAAACAGGGATACCCGTGCAATATATTGTTGGATATGAACAATTTTATGGGCGAACCTTTGCGGTCAATCAAGATGTACTCATTCCGCGACCAGAGACCGAGGAGTTAATTATTCATGTGTTGCAACGAATGCCCAGCCGTCCGCTCAAAGTGCTCGACGTCGGTACAGGAAGTGGTGTGATTGCGACAACATTAAAATTAGAACGGCCTGATTGTGAAATCACTGCAATTGATATATCAGACACGGCCTTACACGTAGCGAAGGAGAATGCAAAGAACCTTGGCGCAGATGTCCGGTTTCTTAGTGGTGATTTAGTCGCGCCGGTGATTGGCCAACAATTTGATGTGATCGTTTCTAATCCACCTTACATTGCAACAGGAGAAAAAGAATACTTAGCCACCCAAGTAAAAGATTTTGAGCCAGAGACAGCATTGTTTGCCGGTCAAGATGGTCTTGACGTTTATCGTCGCCTTGCGAGTGAGCTCCAAGCCGTGGCGAAGCCTTCGTTTCTCATTGCATTAGAAATTGGTGCAAACCAAGGAGAGCAAGTGAAACGATTGTTTGCCGCCACGTTTCAAGCCGCTGCCATTGATATTGTGTATGATATAAACGGCAAAGATCGGATTGTGTTGGTTAACAGGACGAGCAATCAATAAAACTGTCGAACGATTTCTCGTTTAAATACCGTCCTCACTGTTCAGACTGATGGATGAGAGGACGGTGCGAACGATGAAGCCAAGAGCAATCATTTATTTATTCATTTCTTTATGTGTGACATTAATGAGCTGGGAAGCACAAAATGCCCAGGCAGAGAGAGCTTTTCATGAAGAAGTATCAGCGGAAGAAGCGATCCGTTTACGCATTTTAGCGGACAGTGATTCGATTGCGGATCAAGCAGTGAAACGGGAGATTCGTGATGAAGTCAATGTAGAAGTGACGAAATGGGTAGATGACTTAACAGATATGAAAGAAGCGGAAGCAATCATGGAGAGTCGTCTAGATGAAATTGAAGAGATTGTAGCAGCAGTGTTAGCACGTCGGGACCTTGAGCAAACATATACCGTCTCCCTTGAGGAAACGCAATTCCCAACGAAGCTGTATGGTAATATGGTTTACCCTGCTGGAATATATAAAGCATTGCTCATCACATTAGGTGAAGGACAAGGTGAGAATTGGTGGTGTGTACTATTTCCACCACTATGTTTTGTAGATATGGAACATGGTGAAGCGGTGGAACAAGCGGAAGATACGGAGGAGACAGAAGAGCTACAAGAAGAAGTGCAACAAGAAGAGGTGGAAACGTCATTTTTCTTTGTCGATTTCTTCACGTCACTTTGGGAGCAAATATTTGGATAGTGCTATTTGCGTAACTGTGATCATACGTTATCAATAGTGTAGTGAAAAGGAGGACGTATGATGGGGATGGCTGTGAGGAAAATGGAAGAGACAGACTTGCTAGCTGTACAAGCAATGCTGGCACGTGCGCGTGTAGAAACAAAAATTGAGCAAAAGGCTTGCGATCAATTTGTTGTCATTGAAAATGAAGAAGGCACACTGGTTGGTACAGTCGGTTTAGAGAAAACGGGAACATACGGTTTGTTACGTACGCTCGTTCTTGATGCAGAAAAAACATATCCGGCAATGATGATTGAGTTTTTGCAAGTATGTATTGCTTACGCACAAGCTGAAGGAGTAGAAACCTTGTTTGCGGTGAGCGCGGGAGAAATGGCATTACTTTCGGCACTTGGTTTTACAAAGGTGACACGAGAAATGTTGCCAACAGAGATTGCACAATTAGATCATTATCAACAAGTAACACAGACGGAAGATGCCACGACGTGGTGTTACAGTTGTTCACCAGAGTAAGAAACACGAACAGTTTGTGAGAATGTGTGGATGTGTGGATAAAAAACGAGCATCGTGGACTCATATATGAGGAAAAGCTGAGTATATCAACTTATGAACAGGTTATCCACAGTCTGTGGGTAATCTTTTTTCTCCGGTATATCTTTACTTATACCATTGCCGTCTAACGTTAAAACGACTGATACATAAGGGATTTAATCATATGGATGCGAGCGGTAAACATGAAAAAGAAGAGGCGAACAGTTGTGAGTTATAAACAAACGAAAGTATGGACTGTGGATATAAGTCAAAAGCATATCGCACAAAGCGCAGCAATAAAGGAAGCTGCTTTGTGGATAAGAGAAGGAAAGACGGTTGCGTTCCCGACAGAAACAGTGTATGGCCTCGGAGCGAATGCTTTGTCCGAGGTCGCAGTCGCAAACATTTTTATGGCAAAAGGTCGTCCAAGTGATAACCCCCTTATTGTACACATTGGTGATAAGAAACAATTAACGAATTTGGTGACTAAAGTGCCATCGCATGCCACACAACTTATGGAAGCATTTTGGCCAGGAGCGTTAACACTGATCTTACATTCAAAAGAGATTGTCGCTAAAAATGTGTCTGCTGGATTAAATACAATTGCCGTACGCATGCCAGATCATCCTGTCGCATTGGCGCTACTACAAACGTCTGATGTGCCAGTAGCAGCGCCAAGCGCAAATTTATCGGGCCGACCATCGCCGACAAACGCTGCGCATGTGTTAGCGGATTTAAGCGGGGCGATTGATGGCATCGTTGATGCGGGTATAACAGGGATCGGTGTAGAATCGACCGTACTTGATGTGACGGGCACGCAACCGGTATTGTATCGCCCAGGTGGTGTGTCGCGAGAAGAAATTGAAGCGGTTGTCGGAAAGATTGATGTTGATCCATCTTTAAAGGGGCAGGTCGTTGTGCCAAAGTCTCCGGGCATGAAATATACCCATTATGCACCGAAAGCAAAAGTGGTGTTAGTGGATGAAGCAAGCGTGCTGAAATGTGAAGTAAAAGCGGCGCGGGCGCGTGGCGAACGTGTTGGAATCTTTGCGACACGTGGAGAAATAGACTATGAGGCCGACGTCATTATCAAAGGAAAAAGTTTGGCGCACGTAGCCCAAATGTTATACGCATCATTACGGCGCTTTGACGAGGAAAACGTCACAGTCATTTATGTGGAGACCGTTCCGGAAATAGGTATTGGCCTTGCCATCATGAATCGCCTCGAAAAAGCAGCTGGCGGACGGATGATTTCGAAAAAGTAGTCTCGTCCTTCAGGTACCGTCATATACTCAGGTGAGCACGTTCTTTCAAAAGGGTGTGATGACGTGGATGAGTTGATGACAATCGGACTGATGGCTGCAGCGTTAGGGATGGATGCTTTCTCATTAACGCTCGGAATGGGCATGCTAGGCTTAAAGGCTGGACAAGTTATTCGGATTGGGGCCGCAATTGGTGGGTTTCATGTTGCGATGCCGCTTGCGGGAATATTTATTGGGAAGTGGGTCACGTCCCGCTTTGACATGATCGCCTTGTATGTAGGTGGTGGATTGTTAGTTGTCATGGGTTTACAAATGATTTTAGCGTCCTTTTCAAAAAATGGTGTGAATCAGTTACATCCATTTGGTTTTGGACTCTTTTTACTTGCGCTTGGTGTGAGCATCGATAGTTTCTCGATCGGTTTATCGCTTGGCATTTTAGGCGCAAAAACTTTGGTGACCGTAGCGTTAATCGGTTTCATGAGTATGATCCTTTCTTGGGGAGGTCTCATGCTAGGCAATCGATTTCATCGTTATATAGGTGTTTACAGTGAGCGGCTAGGTGGCTGCATTTTACTTGGATTCGGTCTGCAAATGATGTTGCCGCTGTGATTTAGCGGACGTGGTGATTTATGTTACACTAAAAGCATGAGTATAGGATGGAAGGTGGAAACAATGAAAAAACGCATTTTATTTGTTTGCACAGGAAATACATGCCGTTCACCGTTGGCAGCGGCTTTTTTACAGAAACTATCAGATGCATACGAAGTCCAATCGGCAGGGGTGTTTGCGCAAGACGGCAGCCCGATGTCAGACGGCTCACAACATGTCCTCCAAAAACGCGGGATCACGTGTGATCACGAAGCGCAATTAGTGACCACGGCACTTGTGGACTGGGCTGACCTTATTTTAACGATGTCACATAACCATAAGGTTTACTTGCAGAGTCAGTATGTAGATGTCAATGATATTTTCACGTTAAAAGAATTCATTGGTGCTGACCAGTTGGATATTGCTGATCCGTTTGGACAAGCTGCGTCTGTTTATGAAGAAACGGCTTTAGAAATTGAAGAAGCATTAAAGCAATTTATTGAAAAAGATAACGGGAAAAATACGTAAGGTCTCCGGATGAGTAAAGTGGAGACCTGCGTACATATTACAGCGTGTAAATGGTGTGAAGGCGATAAGCAATTTGTTCCAAGCCAATGAGGCATTCAAATGCATCTTCTTCCTCAGCGCTAATATAGAAATGTTTGATTTCAAGTTCTATATCATGATAATCCTCTAACTCCCCTAATAATTGCATTTTCCACTTTTGATTGTCGTAGTTTGTTTGAAATGTATCCATCTTCGCGCGGACTGTCATCCATTCTTCTTTCTCTACGTGCTGTTTCATTTCGGTGACTGCTGTAAACAGTGCTTCGTCTCTGTCTGTTTTAAATAGATCGCCGACATTGCAGCCAGATAAGAATAAGATGAGGAAAAGCGCGCCAAGTAAGTAGCGAGTTTTTTTCAAAGTCATCCTCCTCATTTTCTTTGTGCATGCTTTCTGTTAGTTTGCCCAATAATAAGCGAAAATCATTCGTTTTTTAGAGACGAGGAGGATTGTATGACGGACTTAGGCCACGTGTTTATCCGAGGTGCGATAGGTTTCTTATTGTTGTTTTTGTTAGCACGGTTAATGGGCAAAAAGCATATTACCGATATGACGTATTATGAATACATCGTTGGGATTGCAATCGGTAGTCTTGCGGCGGAGATGACGTTTAGTCCCCATGTGCGTATGTCGAACTTTGTTTTCGGTATGTTTATTTGGGCATTATTTCCGATGATTACATCGAAATTGGAGCTGAAATCGTTCCTATTTCGGACAATCGCAGAGGGAAAACCAACGGTATTAATTGAAAACGGCAAGATTAACGAGGCGAACTTACGGAAAGAAGAACTGACTGTGGATGAGCTGATGATCCATTTACGGCAAAATGGCGTATTTAAATTGGCCGATGTTGAATCGGCTGTCATGGAGAAGAGTGGGCTCGTTAGTGTGATGAAGAAGAGTGATGTTGCGCCGTTAACACCGAAAGATGCAGGGATTGTTGTTGCGCAGGAGCACCAACCACAAGTTGTCATTGTTGATGGTAATGTGATGGAAAAAAGCTTGCTACAATATGGGTATACGAAAGAATGGCTACGTGCAGAAGTGGCAAAGCAAGGGGCAAATGATTTCTCTGACGTTTTTTTAGCGCAAATAGATTCGACTGGCGCAGTGTATGTAGATTTATACAATGACAAACAACATGTAGACGCACCAAAAATAACAAAGAAATTGTTTGTTGTGGCGCAAATGAAACAGCTACAGGCAGATTTACGTCAATTCGCGATGCAAACAAAACAAACCGCCGCAAAAGATGTATATCAACAGCAAGCGACGCAAATAGATAAGTGGATTAAGGAATTGTCGCCGCATATTGTTGAGCCACCGGGATAAGAAATAGGTGGCTTTTCTAATGCTGTTTAAGGACACTTTTTGCCATGCAGTGCGAGAAGGGCCGGTGCGAGAGCAACCATTCGTCGAAACAATCAACCGCACTGTTTTGGATGTGATCTTCGTGCAGTAATTCGCTGACGATATACGGTGTAGCGCTTGTCCGTTTACAAAACTGCCTGATCGTCGTCGCAATGAGCACCGCTTTCCCGTCGATCGCCTCGAAATCAACAGGGTGGTCAGGCGCAAAAATTGAAACAGATCGTGCCTGACAAACACGTGCTTTCTTTAAGGTCTCTTCATCGGTAGCGCGCCCCTGGATGTGGTGCACGTGTGGATGTTGGTAAGGCAATTGTTTGAGTTGATCTATGACGACAATATGTAATGACTCGTCTTGTGCTAATAATGTTTCCAACGTTACCGCGGTTTTTTGTGACCAAGTGATCATGACGATGTGGTCTTTCACATGGGTGCCCACATGATGGCCTCCTTTCTTCTTTTCATACGTTGTAATGAAATCAATCCATTTTGCGACCATGACTGCAAATAAACCGACACCGACAAGGTAAATGAGCATCGTATATAGTTTAGCACCAGCCGTTTCTGGCACGTGATCGCCATAGCCAACTTGCGAGACGGTTGTCATGACAAACCAAAAGCTATTAAACGGATCTTTAAACTGTTTCGGGTCTAGATACAAGAGGATGAACGTGCTAACGACTAGAAAAATAACACCAAGGAGAATGACTTTCCAATGAGAGACATCGATGGCGTGGCGTAGCACGCGTTTGATGAGACTGATGATCATGGGGGGAGCCTCCTTGTGGTAGATGGTCTTTTGGGTAGTGTTTGTTTTTGGGGAGGGGAGTATGCATAGAGATTGTTGATAGGGCTGCTATACGAGGAGACAAGTTAGGTCAAAGTGATCTTACATAATATGTATCACTATATATTTAATTATTGTTTTAATACAAATAAAAAGATTTATAAAACATATATTTTCACCCAGAAAACCGCTGTTATATTTCTTTAGTAAACCCTCACCCCAAAAATCATCAACAAACCCTAAAATTTTTCATTCAATTTTACCTCTACCAATTAACCAACAACTTAAATTAAAATGAAATAGTCGATGTATTTCATGAGTTGAGTCGGAGGTGTGTATGATGGAAAAATTGACAGCCAAGGAAATGGAAGTGGCAATTTTTGTAGCAAAAGGCTATAAAAATGAAGACATTGTCGAAGAAATACATGTGTCTCGACGGCGTGTAAATGCAATCATTGCAAATATTAAGCTTAAATGGTGTGTGGAATCACGTGTAGAGATAGGTGTGCTTGCTTATCATTTTGGGTTATATACACTTGATCGACTGGATTTGCCTTCACCTAAGCGGATAATTTATTGAAAAAATAGTTTGATTTTAAGATGTATTGATTTTCATGATACCTCGAATGAGTGCACTGAAAGTGACTTATTCGGGTTATTTTTCGTATTTTCCTGAAGTATATAGCTAATTATACACTTTTCCTTTTGGACTTAGGCTTGCTTTTATGGTAATCTAAAAGAGAAAATGCTAAATATGTAGAATAATAGTCATTCATGTCAGGGGGGTCATCTATGTCTGTAAGTATTGGTCAACGGATTTCACAATTGCGAAAGCAGCAAAAGATGACGCAAAAGGCTTTAGCTGATTGCTATTTTTCGTCTACGTATGTCAGTCAAGTTGAAAATAATCAGAAGGAACCGTCGGAGAAGTTTCTTATCCATATTTGCAAACGCTTAAACGTATCGCTTGATGATTTGCTTGATAAGGATCTTCAAGTATGTGAAGAAGAGATTGAGACAATCGCTGCTCAATTTTGGGAACATCTGTCGTTGACTGAAACAGAGCGTGCATTTTTGCAACTACACGCATGTGAAAGTCATCGACCTGTTGTTTTAGTGAGGGTTTATGGGGTGTTGTTACGGGATTACGTCATTCGAGGCTTGATTGGAGATGCAGAACGTTTACATGTTCAAGCGCAAACGCTTTTACCAGCAGATCTGAAAGAGTTGGGAGACCAATTTGCGTGTATGGTCTATTACCATGCTTGTGGACAATTGTTCTTTTCGAAGCAAGACTTCGTTCAAGCAGATGTGTATATGACAAAAGCAGCGCAGTATTTACAGTGTCATGATGAATCGACAGCGACCTTGCGTTTATTATTTGATTTGAGTGCTGTGAAACAACGCATTCATAATGACATGTCGATACCGTTACAATATTCTTATCGTCTCTATGACATTTTGTCTCGGTCGGATGACAAGGTTCGTTTTGTTCATGCGGCCTTAAAAGTGGGGGCGCAACATCGATTATCAAGGTACTTTGAATACGCTGAAAAATTTTACAGAGAGGCCTATGATTGTGCAGCGCGCTTAAATGATGCGTATACACTTTCCTTTGTTTACTATCACTTAGGTTTACTTCATAAAGCAAAGGAAGAGTGGAAAGAGGCCAAAGCGTATATGCTGAAAAGTTTATTGTTACAACAAGAAACGGAAGTGGCAGAAAAGGAACGCGCCTATGTGTTAAAAGAACTATTGGTGATTGCAATGGAAGAAAAAGATTGGGAACAAGTTGATGATTATTTGTTAAAGGTGTCAGCCATTATTGGTCAAAATCAAGAAGTATTAAATTACATGGATATAGAAGTTCAAGCAATAAAAGCAAAGCGTTTGTTATATCAAGGGGACGCTGTCACTTATGAAAGAGATATGGAAAGAATTCTTGATCATGCGATAAGTAAAAAGCAGTATAAATTGGTTTGTAGATTCGCAGAGCAACTAGGCAGATATTATCAAGAGAAACGCGCGTATAAAAAAGCAGCAAGATATTTGGTGTGTGCATGCGATTATCGGTATTGATATTAAGAAATTTTGGCTAAAGCTTTTCATAAAACAAAACAATGCGTTCTCCCCGATCTCTCGTCTATGCTATAATCAATGTGAATGATGGATTTCTCAAAAAGGAGTGGTGCAGACGTGAAAGTAGCGATTGCCTCAGACCATGGCGGCAAACGTTTAAAAGACGAGTTGCTCAGTTTACTGGATGAGTTACACATTGCATATGAGGATTTTGGCTGTTCGTGTGAGACATCCGTTGATTATCCGGATTATGCATTACCGGTCGCTGAAAAAGTGGCGGCGGGCGTATTTGATCGTGGCATTTTAGTATGTGGGACAGGCATTGGAATGTCGATTGCGGCAAACAAAGTGAAAGGCATTCGCTGTGCGCTTGTTCATGATACATTTAGCGCCAAGGCGACCCGTCAGCACAATGATACAAATATGTTAGCACTAGGCGAGCGTGTCATTGGGCCGGGTCTGGCACGTGACATCGTAAAAATTTGGTTAGAAGAAGCATACGAGGGCGGTCGTCATGCTGCGCGAGTTGGCAAAATTACCGCTTATGAGGCCCAGGAAGAGCAATGACACAGATTCAAACGGACTTGCGAACAGCACTTGTGGCTTTTACGGAAGCGTGTCCCGTGTTGTTAAAAGGGGGTATATTTGTCGTTGGTGCGAGCACAAGTGAAGTTGCCGGCGCTCACATTGGCAAGCAAGGATCACTGGAGATTGCGGCAGAATTGTATGAGACGCTGACTTCTTTTGCGGCGGAACAAGAGGCCGCATTGGCATTTCAATGTTGTGAGCATTTAAACCGCGCACTTGTGCTGGAGCGCGTAGTTGCGCAGACCCGCTCGTGGCCAGAGGTTTCTGCAGTGCCAGCACGAGATGCGGGTGGCGCGCTAGCGACGTATGCGTATACGCACATGGATGCACCCGTGTTAGTGGAAGCGATTCAAGCCGATGCGGGCATTGATATCGGTGATACGCTCATTGGCATGCATTTAAAGCCAGTAGCTGTACCCGTTCGTGTACAACAAAAGATGGTCGGACAAGCACACGTGACATTAGCGTATACGCGTCCAAAGTTCATTGGTGGCGCACGCGCGTGTTACGAGTAAATTAGTCATGGATCAACGTTCAGAAGTGTGCATCTGATCTGTGGCGAAGTTTTGTATTCCGGAATAGAGAGGAGCAAACAGGATGGAGCAAGTGAAACGGCAAGATCCAGAAGTTTTTGCAGCAATCGCATCAGAATTAGGGAGACAGCGTGATCATCTTGAATTAATCGCTTCGGAAAATTTTGTTAGTGATGCCGTTATGGAAGCGCAAGGCTCAATATTAACAAATAAATATGCGGAAGGTTATCCACGACGTCGTTATTACGGTGGTTGTGAATATGTTGATATTGCTGAAGACTTGGCGCGTGACCGGGCGAAAGCTTTGTTTGGTGCGTCTTATGTGAATGTCCAACCCCATTCAGGCGCACAGGCGAATATGGGGGTATATTTTACAGTTTTACAGCAAGGGGATACAGTGCTCGGGATGAACTTGTCACATGGCGGTCATTTGACGCATGGTAGTCCGGTGAACTTTAGTGGGATGCAGTACAACTTTGTGGAGTATGGTGTACGCGAAGATAATCAACGTATTGACTATGATGTTGTGCGCACACTTGCGCATAAACATCAACCAAAGCTAATTGTTGCTGGGGCGAGCGCGTATCCACGTGCAATTGACTTTAAAGTTTTCCGTGAGATCGCTGATGAAGTGGGCGCGCTGCTTATGGTTGACATGGCGCATATTGCCGGTTTGGTAGCGGCAGGGTTGCACCAAAACCCTGTGCCATATGCTGACTTTGTGACAACAACTACGCATAAAACGTTGCGCGGACCCCGTGGTGGGATGATTTTAGGGAATGAAAAAACAGCTGAAGCGTACGGGAAGAAATTGGATAAAGCGATTTTTCCGGGCATTCAAGGTGGACCGCTCATGCATGTCATTGCCGCCAAAGCGGTTGCTTTTGGCGAAGCGTTGTCCCCTTCTTTCAAAGCGTACGGTGCGGCTGTGATTGCAAATGCACAGCGGTTAGGCGAACAGTTGCAAAAAAACGGGATTGACATCGTGTCTGGGGGAACAGACAATCACTTGTTGTTGCTAGATCTTCGCGGTCTCGGTCTAACAGGAAAAGTAGCAGAAAAAGTATTGGACGCTGTCGGCATGACAACGAATAAAAATACAATCCCGTATGATCCAGAAACCCCGTTTGTGACAAGTGGCATTCGAATTGGTACCGCAGCGGTGACATCACGTGGATTGAAAGAAACGGACATGGATGAGATTGCCGATTTAATGGCGTTAACGTTGAAAAATCATGGAGATGAAGCAACACTGGGGAAAGTACGCGGACGTGTAGCTGCTTTAACAAAACAATTCCCACTTTATCCAGGGATGATATAAGGATATAAAAAGGAACGGCGTCGTATACGTCCGTTTCTTTTTCTATGAAAAGCTTGGCGAATACTTGTTTTTCCGGTACACTCTAAATGATAAGATATGGTTGAAGGAGCGTGACATGAGATGAGCACAGTCCATGTATTGAATCACCCATTAATCCAGCATAAACTTTCGTATATTCGTGATAAACGGACAGGCACGAAAGATTTTCGTGCACTGGTTGATGAAGTGGCAGCGTTAATGGCGTTTGAGGTAACGCGTGATTTACCTGTAGAAGAAGTAGAGGTGGAAACGCCGGTTGGACCAGCGACAGTAAAGAAATTATCGGGGAAAAAGTTAGGTCTCATCCCTATTTTACGTGCGGGTATTGGCATGTCTGAAGGGATATTACGTATGATTCCAGCAGCGCGTGTGGGACATGTAGGCTTGTATCGCGATCCAGAGACGTTACAGCCTCATGAGTACTACGTGAAACTCCCAAATGATGTCGAGGAGCGAGAGCTGCTTGTCATTGACCCGATGCTAGCGACAGGAGGTTCAGTCGTTGAAGCGATCAATAGCTTGAAAAAGCGTGGGGCAAAGAGTATGCGCCTTATTTGCCTTGTCGCGGCACCAGAGGGCGTGCGCTACGTACAAGAGGCGCATCCGGATGTCGACATTTATTTAGCAGCGCTAGATGAAAAATTAAATGAAAAAGGCTATATTGTACCCGGCTTAGGCGATGCGGGTGACCGGTTATTCGGGACGAAATAAAAATAGATGAGAAGAATGAAGTAACTGATGCTAACGTGTGTCAGTTGCTTTTTTATATGCACAACCTTATCCACATTTTTATGGATAATCAGTATCTACATGATATGAAAAGGTAAATTGTCCACAAATTTATGAGGTTATACACAGAAAAATGCACATATCCACAGTTTTATGCACGAATATGTCCACAAGTGGCAGCATGTATTTTGGCGCATACAACATTTCTTGCTGCACATACTAATTTTTACGACAATGTGTGGGGGAGATTGTACTGATGACGCGAAGAGGTTGTTATATACATGTACTGTTGCTCGTTTTACTTATAATGAGCCAAGCATTCTCACCAATAGCAGTACATGCAGAAGAGAAAATGAACATTGAAAATGATGTTGAGGTAGATGGCGATGAAGAAGAACGGCGTGTTGTCATTGTCTCTGCATCAGGTGATGTTGAAAATGCGGTTGAGACAGTGAAAACCCGTATTCCTTCGGCAAAGATCAGGCAAGTATACAAAGAAGTGTATAGAGGATTTTCGTTAGAAGTTTTAGAGCGTGACATCCCGACGTTAGAGAAATTATCTGTTATTGCGCGTGTCGATGATATTGCCATTTATCAACCAAGTATTGAAGGAAGCATTGATTTTGTTGGTGGTGGGAGAGAAGCAAGTCGCTACTTTGATGCAAAAGGTCGCCGCATTACCGGTGCAGGGGTGAAAGTGGGCGTGATTGACACCGGGATAGACTATGAGCATCCTGATTTACGGCGAAATTATAAAGGTGGTTATGATGTCATTGATGATGACGACCAACCGATGGAGACAAAAAGTCCGCAGGGAGAACCGACATTACATGGCACGCATGTAGCAGGTATTATCGCTGCGAATGGACGCATTCAAGGCGTCGCACCAGAGGCTGACATTTATGCGTATCGTGCTTTAGGACCAGGAGGACAAGGAACAACTGAACAAGTATTGACAGCGATTGAGAGAGCTGTAGGAGACGGTGTTGATGTGTTAAATTTGTCATTAGGAAACACCATAAATGGACCCGATTGGCCAACAAGTTTGGCACTTGACCGTGTCGTTGATAAAGGGGTTGTTGCCGTCACATCAAGTGGAAACAGTGGTCCGAATATGTGGAGTGTCGGTTCACCTGGAACATCAACGAAGGCGATTTCTGTAGGTGCCTCGTTGCCACCAATTGATGTACCCTATATTACACTATTCACGGACCAAGCACATCATATCCCTTTGGCACCAATCGCTGGTGCAAAGCCATGGACATTTAAACGGGATGTGGCGTTAGTGGATATCGGACATGGGCTTGTTGCAGATTACCGTGATTTGTCCGTGAAAGGAAAAGTCGTATTAGTCAAACGTGGACGCGCGACCTTTGCAGAGAAGTTGATGACTGCAAAGCGGGCTGGAGCGATTGGTGTGCTCCTTTACAATCATTTAGATGGCGCGTTTGCTGGAGGTGTGTTAGAACCAATTGATATTCCGGCGGCGAGTTTATCGAAAGAAGACGGTGAGTGGTTACTTACTCACATGAATGAGAAGAAAAAAACAGCATACATTCGTACGAAATTTGAGCGCAAACAAGATTTAATTGCTTCGTTTAGTTCGCGTGGACCGGTAACCGAAACATGGCAAGTAAAACCTGACCTCGTGGCACCGGGCGTTGCCATTCAAAGTACGGTACCAAAAGGATACTTAGGGTTGAACGGAACGAGTATGTCAAGTCCACATGTTGCAGGAGCAGCGGCTTTATTATTGCAACTTCATCCCGAGTGGACACCTGAACAAGTGAAAGCAGCCCTCATGAATACAACGAAAACATTAACAAGTGAGCGCGGGCAACCTTATAAGCCACACGAGCAAGGAACGGGGCGTTTGCAAGTGGATCAAGCGTTACGAGCAGAAACGCTTGTTTATCCGGGAACGTTAACTTTTGGGACATGGTCAAAGAACGCTGCGCGAACGAAGCGAACGCTCTCGCTGACGATTGAAAATACAGGTTTACGCGCGAAAACATATTATATTGACCCGCCAATCGGTTCTTTAGACGGCATTGGATGGCAAACCCCGTATGCTGTTCGCGTTGCACCAGGAAAGAAAAAGGTTGTCCAATTATCTGCAGACATTTTCCCAGCTGCGTTACAGGAAGGACTACACGCGGGCATAATTACAATTAAAGGTGATCGTTTACCTATTGAGGTACCGTATGTACTTTTTATGGAAGAGCCAAATTACCCTCGTGTAATGGCATTTCAATTTGCTCATGCTGATAAAAAGAATCACTATTACTATGAGTATTACTTGCCGGGTGGGGCCGAAAAATCTGGCATTGCTTTGTATGACCCTGACACATTTACGTTTGTGACAAATTTAGTTGAGAACGAACAAACTCATCGTGGTATGATCAGTGGGGAGTTGAGTGATGTGACTGTGCCACCGGGGCGCTACAAAGCATTGGTCTATGCAGAACAAAGCGGGGTGCAAGATACGATTGAGACGTATATTGAGATTGGTCAAGCAGATAAACATATAAGAGAAGAATGAATGCAAAAAATGGGGAGTAGGGACACTTTGGTCGTCAAAACTCCCCATTACCTTACATACATTTACCAAACCTGTGAACAAACGAAAACACTTTTACGAAAGAAATGTGTTTATATAGAGAAAACCGTTGACAGAAGTGGAGTCCTATTGTACCATTACACATGGGTTACTGTGACAAGGCTTACATAATGATCGTGTGTAAGATTGCGTTCATACAAGGGGGATGAGTGTGCGTGCATTTGTGCTTGTTTCAGTGATTACCTCGTATGTCGTTGGTGGAACACTTGGGGGCGTTTTTCTTGGTCGCTGGCTTGATAGATACTTTGGGGTAGAACCGCTCTTTTTGATCAGTTGTTTGTTAGCTGGCATGGCCTTAAGCGCGTATGCCATTTATAAAGCTGTTCAACCCTTTCTAGGAGACGATTGAATGGCTGCACAAACAAAAGATATTTCGCTACAAGAGCAGATGAGGCGCTATACGTACATTTTGCTTGCTGTTCTCGGTACGTGCACAGGTGGCTACTTCATAATGTCATCTCAAGCGGTTTTCTTGGGGATTATGGTAGGTTTTGTAACGGGCTACCTCATGCTGTGGACGATGTATCGACATGCACAAATTATTGGAGGCGCGCATACACACTCAACACGCTTTGGTATGTTCATGGCAGGTTTAGGGTTTGTGGTGCGAATCATGCTCGCTGTTTTTACAGTGGCGCTTTCCTTGAAGTACCCAACACAACTCGATACGCTTGCAGTACTGATTGGTCTTGGTTTGGTGTATGCCATGACAATGATTGAGATGATGTGCAAAGTTTTGCGACGAAAGGGGTGAAAAAGTGGATTATAAAAATTTAACATTTGAATGGCTTGGTTTAAAGTTTGATGGCACGGTGATGATTACGACAACAATTGCAATGGTGATTGTATTTGTTGTTACCGTCATTGGTTGTCGCAAACGAGCCATGCACCCAACCGGTCTACAAAACTTTATCGAGTGGGTGATTGATTTTGTCCG
The DNA here is from genome assembly GCF_900096965.1 of Shouchella lonarensis. Taxonomy (GTDB): domain Bacteria; phylum Bacillota; class Bacilli; order Bacillales; family Bacillaceae_D; genus Shouchella; species Shouchella lonarensis. The sequence goes on from NZ_FMYM01000002.1 coordinate 120,315, forward strand.
CGGCATTATTAAAGCAAACATGGATTGGAATGTTGGGGGACGTTTTATTGCGCTCGCGTATACACTTCTTTTTTACGTGTTTGTTGCCAACATGATGGGATTACCATTTAAGATTTCGACAGAGACGAGTCACCACGTTTTGTGGAACTCACCGACGTCGAATGCGGTATTAACGTTGTCCATGGCAGCATTAGTGATTGTGTTGACCCATATTTACGGGATTAGATTGCGCGGCACAAAGCAATATTTGAAAGGTTATGTCACTCCTTACTGGTTTTTATTGCCATTTAAAATTATTGAAGAAGTGGCAAATACCCTGACACTTGGGATGCGACTATTTGGGAACATTTATGCCAAAGAAATATTAATGATTCTCATTGTCGGTTTAGGATCGTCTGCTTGGTATTTGTGGGGCGCAATGTTTGTGCCACTCTTAGTATGGCAAGCATTTGGTATTTTCATCGGCGCGCTTCAAGCTTATATCTTTGCGATGCTAGCGATGGTGTATATGGCGCATAAGGTCGAAGCTCATTAAAGTGTGACGAAGTCAAACGTTTTAATTATTTAATTCTTTGAAGGAGGAAATATACATGGTTGCATTAGGAATAGGACTTGCTGCAGGATTTGCGGCAATCGGAGGGGCTCTAGGGGTTGCTCTTATCGTGAAAGCTGTACTTGAAGGGGTGGCACGTCAGCCAGAACAACGTGGCGCGTTGCAAACACTCATGTTTATCGGAGCGCCGTTAGCAGAGGCACTTCCAATCATGGCGATTGTTATTGCATTTATGCTCTTTGGTAAGTTGTAAAAAGATCAGGATAGACTGGACTATTTTTCGAGAGGCGACAGCGTTCTCATAAGGACCTCTCGCCTTTCTTTATGTAAAAGATCACATTTGTAAAAGGGGTGTACAATTGTGCCATTCGATATTGCATGGGGGACTATCGTTTATCAACTTGTTGGTTTCCTCGTCTTAATTGCTTTATTAAATAAGTTTGCATTAAAGCCGATGCTTGGTATCATGCAAAATCGCCAAGATATGATTAACGAGCAGATGGACTCAGCAAAGCGTAACCAAGAAGAAGCAGAAAAGCTTGTGGCTGCGCAACAAGAAGAATTGAAAAAAGCACGTGTAGAAGCACGTGAACTCATTGAAAATGCGAAAAAAGCTGGTGAGCAACAAGGCAAGCAAATGGTTGAAGAAGCACGTGCAGAAGCAGCGCGTATTCATGCACAAGCACTTGCAGAAATTCAAAATGAAAAAGAACAGGCGGTTGCAGCGTTACGTGCGCAAGTCTCCTCACTTTCAGTGCTGATAGCAAGTAAGGTGATTGAAAAAGAGCTTGATGCAAAAGAACAAGACAAGCTTGTGCAAACGTATCTCAAACAAGTGGGCGAAGAGCTATGAGCAAGAGCGCAGTAGCAGGTCGTTACGCTGTTGCTCTTTTTGAGTTAGCAGAAGAAACAGGACAAGTCGACAAATATGAAGCAGAACTGTCATTAATTGAAGCCGTTTTTGCAGAAACGCCTCAGTTAACACAAGTGTTAATACAGCCGGGAATTTCTTTAGACAAAAAAGAAGATCTCCTTGTTCAAGCATTTAAGGGCCAGGTGAGCGAGCCAGTGTTCAATACAGTTTTATTATTGTTTTCACGGGGGCGCGTTCGGATGATCGCAGCACTTGCTGACAGCTACAAAAAGTTAAACGACGAGAAAAAAGGGATTGCCACTGCAACGGTTTTTTCGGCAAAACCATTAAATGATGAGGAAGCGCGCCAAATAAGTACGACATTTGCTCCTAAAGTTGGTAAGCGTGAATTGCGTGTGGAGAATGTAGTAGACGTGACAGTACTCGGAGGTATAAAGGTTAGAATTGGTGACCGTGTATTTGATGGCAGCATTCAAGGGCAATTAACAAGGCTTGAAAAGCAACTATTAGAAGCAAATTGAATCTGGATTCGGAAGTTAGGGGTGAAAACGAATGGCTAGTATGAAAGCGACGGAAATTAGCTCGCTCATTAAAAAGCAGATTGGTGAATTTGAAGCGACGGTGGATGTGCAAGACGTCGGCACGGTTGTTCGTGTTGGTGACGGAATTGCTTTTGCTTATGGACTCGAAAACGTCATGGCTGGAGAGCTGCTGGAATTTTCTACAGGTGTCATGGGGATGGCGCAAAACTTAGAAGAAGATAGCATTGGGATTATTATTCTCGGTCCATACCGTGACATTCGTGAAGGAGACGAAGTGAAGCGAACAGGTCGGATTATGGAAGTACCGGTCGGTGAAGAGCTGCTTGGACGGGTTGTGAACCCACTTGGTCAGCCTATTGATGGTCTCGGCCCTGTTCACACAACGAAAACACGCCCGGTCGAGAGCCAAGCACCAGGTGTTATGGCGCGGAAGTCTGTTCATGAGCCATTACAAACGGGCATTAAATCGATTGATTCAATGATCCCAATTGGACGAGGACAACGTGAGCTCATTATCGGTGATCGTCAAACAGGTAAGACGGCAATTGCCATTGATACAATTTTAAACCAAAAAGACCAAGATATGCTTTGTGTGTACGTGGCGATCGGTCAAAAAGAATCAACGGTTTCAGGCGTTGTTGAAACGCTTCGCACACACGGTGCGCTTGATTATACGATTGTTGTTTCAGCTGGTGCATCAGACCCAGCACCGATGTTATTTTTAGCGCCATATACAGGTGTGTCGATGGCAGAAGAGTTTATGTATAACGGAAAGCACGTTCTTGTCATTTATGATGATTTGTCTAAGCAAGCAGCGGCTTATCGTGAAATGTCATTGTTACTTCGTCGTCCACCAGGTCGAGAAGCTTTCCCAGGAGACGTCTTTTACTTACACTCTCGCTTGCTAGAGCGCGCAGCGAAGTTGAATGATGATCTAGGCGGAGGTTCCATTACGGCGCTACCGTTTATTGAAACACAAGCAGGCGACGTATCTGCATATATTCCAACGAACGTGATTTCAATTACTGACGGACAAGTGTTCCTGCAGTCTGACTTATTCCATTCAGGCGTTCGCCCGGCTGTGAACCCAGGGATTTCCGTTTCCCGTGTTGGGGGGAGTGCACAAATTAAAGCGATGAAAAAAGTAGCTGGAACACTGCGTCTTGATTTAGCTGCGTACCGTGAATTAGAAGCGTTCGCCCAGTTTGGCTCAGACTTAGATGCAGCAACCCAAGCACGCTTGAATCGTGGAATGCGGACAGTCGAGTTGTTAAAACAAGACTTGCATCAACCACTGCCAGTGGAGAAGCAAGTAGCCATTATTTATGCACTGACAAAAGGTTATTTAGATGATGTACCGGTAGAAGACTGCCTTCGATTTGAATCAGAATTATTTACGTACCTTGACAACAGTCAGCCTGAACTGCTTGCGCACATTCGGACGACAGGAAACTTGCCAGAGGAAAGTGAGCTAAAAGCAGCACTGCAAGCATTTAAATCAAACTTTGTCACTTCAAACGAATAAAAGCAGCGTACAGGAAAAGAAATCAGGGGTCTACCGACTTCCGGCGACTGAATGCTGATTTCTGGTATGGAAGGTGGTGAACATATGGCTTCATTGCGTGATATAAGAACACGAATTAATTCGACGAAAAAAACACGTCAAATTACAAAAGCGATGCAAATGGTGTCAGCTTCGAAGTTAAATCGAGCGCAACTGGCGGCACAATCGTATGAAGTATATGCAAAGAAAATGCGCGAAGTCGTACATCATATTGCCCAGTCTGGTAGTCAAGTGAGCCATCCAATGTTAGAAGCACGACCAGTGAAGAAGACGGGCTACATTTTGATTTCCTCAGATAAAGGGTTAGCTGGTGGCTATAACGCGAGCTTGTTGCGTGATATGATGAAACAAATTGAGTCACGACATGCATCTATGGATGAATACGCCATTATTGTGCTTGGTCGCATAGGTCGCGATTTATTAAAGTCACGTAAACAACCGATCATTCAAGAAATGGTTGAATTACCTGATCAACCAACATTTGAAGACGTGAAAAGTTTAGCGAAGACGTCTGTTGATATGTTTGCAGATGGTTTATTCGATGAATTGTATGTGTGGTACAACCACTTTATTAGCCCGATGACACAACGCGTGACGGAGCAAAAATTGTTGCCACTCACTTCTGTAGAGGATGCAGAACTTCGTGAGTCAACGAGCTTATATGAGTACGAGCCATCAGAAGAAGAAATGGTTAAACGTGTATTGCCTCGCTACGCTGAGAGCCTCATTTATGGTGCGCTACTCGATGCAAAAGCGAGTGAGTTTGGTGCACGTATGACGGCGATGAGCGCGGCGTCGGATAATGCCTCTTCATTGATTGATGATTTGACGCTTTCTTACAACCGGGCGCGTCAAGCGGCGATTACACAAGAAATTACTGAAATTGTTGGCGGTGCAGCCGCCCTCGAATAAGGTTGAATACAGGAAAAAGTAGGAGGGGAAAACGATGTCAACAGGCCGTATTTTACAAATTACGGGACCCGTCGTAGACGTTAAGTTCCCAAGTGGGCAACTACCAGAAATTAATAATGCCTTAAAAGTGGCCCAAAAGGGTGGCGAAAAAGGCGCTGTAGAAGTAAATGTTACATTAGAAGTCGCGCTTCATCTTGGTAATGATACCGTACGTACTGTTGCAATGAGTTCTACAGATGGATTAATGCGTGGCACAGAAGTCACCGACACAGGTGCAGCCATTTCAGTCCCTGTAGGTGAAGCGACACTTGGACGTGTATTTAATGTGTTAGGGGAAGAGATCGATTTAAAAGAACCCGTCCCAGCAGATGTTCGTCGTGATCCAATCCACCGCGAAGCCCCAAGCTTTGAGGAGTTAACAACGAAGACAGAAATTCTTGAAACAGGTATTAAAGTCGTTGACTTACTTGCCCCTTATACAAAAGGTGGTAAAGTTGGTTTGTTTGGTGGTGCCGGTGTTGGGAAGACTGTTTTAATTCAAGAGCTCATTAATAACGTTGCCCTTGAACATGGTGGGATTTCTGTCTTCGCTGGCGTTGGTGAACGGACGCGTGAAGGAAATGACTTGTATCACGAAATGACAGAAGCGGGCGTTATTAAGAAAACAGCGATGGTCTTCGGACAAATGAATGAGCCACCAGGTGCACGGATGCGTGTTGCGTTAACTGGACTCACAATGGCCGAATACTTCCGTGATGAACAAGGCGCCGATGTACTTTTGTTTGTGGATAATATTTTCCGATTCACACAAGCTGGTTCTGAAGTATCTGCTTTACTTGGTCGGATGCCATCAGCAGTTGGTTACCAGCCAACACTTGCAACAGAGATGGGACAATTGCAAGAACGGATTACGTCAACAAAAAAAGGTTCTGTTACGTCGATTCAGGCGATTTATGTGCCAGCTGATGACTACACAGACCCAGCACCAGCAACAGCGTTCGCACACTTAGATGCAACAACGAACTTAGAGCGTAAGTTAACGGAACAAGGGATTTACCCTGCTGTAGATCCACTTGCGTCTACATCACGTGCCCTTGCACCTGAAGTTGTTGGTGAAGAGCATTATAACGTTGCCCGTGGCGTGCAGCAGACATTGCAAAAATACAAGGAACTCCAAGATATTATTGCGATCCTTGGTATGGACGAGTTATCGGAAGAAGATAAGTTGACAGTTGCGCGTGCACGTCGTATTCAGTTTTTCTTATCACAAAACTTCCATGTTGCCGAACAATTTACAGGACAACCAGGCTCTTATGTACCTGTAAAAGAAACAGTTCAAGGTTTTAAAGATATTTTAGCTGGAAAATACGATGATTTACCGGAAGATGCCTTCCGTCTTGTCGGTCGTATTGAAGAAGTCGTGGAAAAAGCAAAGCAAATGATGTAACGCTTTGTAAGCGATTTTTATAAGATGCGGCAGGAAGGAGGGGGTTATAATGGAAACAGTTCGTGTAAGTGTTGTGACACCGGATGGCGCTGTATATGAAGATGAAGGCGTCGAACTTGCTGTATTAAAGACGGTTGAAGGAGAAATTGGTGTCAAAGCCAAACATATTCCTTTACTCGCGCCCCTTGCGATTGGTCCAGCGCGATTCTTAAAAGGCGGCAAGGAGGCGCAAGTGTCAGTGATCGGTGGCTTTGTTGAAGTCCGTCCTGATCAAGTGACCATTCTTGCGGAAGCAGCTGAACGTCCTGAGCAAATCGATCTTAGCCGGGCTGAAAAAGCACGGCAGCGCGCAGAGGAGCGATTGCACAAGCAGCAAGAAGGAATTGATAAGAAACGAGCAGAGATTGCTTTACAACGAGCAATTACTCGGATGAATGTCGCGAAACACCGATAAATCAATGTAAAAAAGACCTTTCCACTGTGGAGGGTCTTTTTATCTATTGATCGTCACAAAATCGTGCTAAAATGTTCACAAAAAATGTTGGTCATCCTAAAATAACCAATAGATCTGCCTAGATTTTTGAGCCAAAATCCGGTATGATGGTTAATGAATTGTCTTGTCTACAGTTTCACGTCGTTTTGATTGTACTGAAATTGTCATTTGTTTTAGCAAGAAATGAGGTTTTGATATTGACGCAAGGACTAGGTGTAGAAGCATTCATACATATTATGGTGAGTTTGCTCTGCTTTGGACTCGCATGGTGGGCGCTTACATCCTTTAGGCTGGAATTGTTTGTAAAAGACATAAAGAGTAAACAAGCGCTTTTACTACGCTTGTTTATGGCGCTTGCACTCGGATATGTTGTTGCGCAGTTTATCCTAGATTATGTACAGTCTGCCCGGATGCTTCCGTACTTATTAAACTAAAATTTGCATGTATGCTTTGTCTCCAACAGGTAAAAATGGGACTAATGGATCCTTTATGTCCTGTGAGGAGAGGGTATAGATGCAAAAGGTGATGAACGTTGTATTTGTGTTAATATTGTGCGTGTGTGCGGTTATTTACACTTCAAAATCAAAAGAAACTGCTGTAGAGACACTTCAAGAACAAATGACTGCTTTTACACGACTGATGGACTCAGCATCGCTTGTGCCTAAGCAGTGGCATGTAAGGGCGAAAAAAGAAAAAGCACTTATTAGTAACAAGGAAATGTTTTTTGAGCAAGTTCATTTATTTGCTCGTACGCAGCCAACTTTTGAACTTTCTTCAATAGAAGAGACATCACATGAGCATTTAAAGGCAGTTTTCCTACAAAAAGATCACATCGGCGCGAAAGAAGTGCAGGTGTCGTTTGTGGCCGTACCTGAACAAGGACAATTTACTTTAACAAAAGTGTATGAATATGTTGCTGATGCATCATCGGAACAAACAATGGATGACAAAAAAGTGGTGCAGCAGTTAGAGGACTTAAACTTTGCTGATGCCACACTATATGTGCAAGTTTCGGCTGAAACACTGGATCCACTCACTTTTTCAGCATATGAAACGGCTCAGAAATGGGTGCGTCAACTTGGCGCCACTGAAAAAGAATCATTGTCAGAGGAAGCATTTGTATCTTTGTCCGGATACAATGATGCATGGCAAAATGGTGTCCCTCTTTCTACAGACGAAGAGATGAATGTACAAGTTGCACTTAGGCAAAGTCCGTACTTGGGCGGGGCAACGAAGGTAACTTTAGGCACGCCTATCATTACGACTGAATATTGATGATATAGAAGAGACTATAATGAGACGCGGAGGGGAAATACGTTGGAAAAAATCATTGTCCGTGGTGGCAAGCGGCTACACGGCTCCGTGAAGGTGGAAGGTGCTAAGAATGCTGTTCTACCTGTGGTAGCTGCATCCATTTTGGCTGAATACGGTGAGAGTACAATTGAGGATGTACCGCCTTTAACTGATGTGTATACAATGAAAGAAGTTTTAAGTAATTTGAATGTGGCTGTCACGTATGAAAATGGTCGCTTTCATGTTGATGCAACACGACCTTTAAAAACGGAGGCGCCGTTTGAATATGTGAGAAAAATGCGTGCTTCCTTTACTGTAATGGGTCCACTTTTAGCCCGTGTGGGGAAGGCGAGAATCGCTTTACCGGGAGGTTGCGCCATTGGGTCACGTCCAGTTGACCAACATTTAAAAGGGTTTGAAGCGCTTGGTGCAACGGTGGAGATCGGTAACGGTTTTATTGAAGCCCGTATTGATGGTCGCTTGCAAGGTACAAAAATTTATTTGGATTTCCCAAGTGTTGGGGCAACGCAAAATATTATGATGGCTGCTGTGCTCGCAGAAGGCACAACGACAATTGAAAATGTTGCTGAAGAGCCGGAGATTGTCGATCTTGCCAATTACTTAAATGCGATGGGGGCACGTGTCCGTGGTGCAGGTACTGGTGTGATTCGTATCGAAGGTGTTGATGCGTTGACAGGTACGGTTCATTCAGTGATACCGGATCGTATTGAGGCAGGGACGTTTATGATTGCAGCTGCAATCACTGGCGGCAATGTGTTTGTGGAAGGTGCAATTGGAGAACATATGCGGCCACTTATTGCTAAAATGCGTGAGATGGGTGTGGAGATTTCAGAAGAAGGCTCAGGGTTACGTGTGATCGGACCAGAGAAATTAAAAGCTGTCGATATTAAAACAATGCCGCATCCGGGATTCCCAACGGATATGCAAGCGCAAATGATGGCATTATTATTAAAGGCAGAAGGAACAAGTGTGGTGACAGAAACCATATTTGAAAATCGGTTTATGCACGTTGAAGAATTTCGTCGCATGAATGGTAATATTAAAATTGAAGGGCGCTCGGCCATTGTGACCGGTCCGAATAGCTTGCAAGGGGCTGAAGTTGGTTCCACTGATTTACGTTCGGGTGCTGCACTCGTCGTGGCAGGATTGGCTGCCGATGGTTATACACGTGTAACAGAACTAAAGCATATTGACAGAGGTTATAACCGTTTAACAGAGAAGTTAAAGGCACTTGGGGCTGATATTGAACGAGTGGAAGAGCATCAAGCAAAAGACTCTCTTGAAGTAGCTGAATCCATATAGTAATAAAAAGGCGCGTGATAAAAAGATTGTTCGTTGTCAATAAACGGGCAGTCTTTTTGTGCTTTTTTCATCAACGTTCGCATTCTCTCAAACGTCTATTTTTTTCTATAAATACATAGACTAATGGACGAGAAGAAAATGGGGGATTGTAATGAGAAGGATGGTATTCATAGCGGCAAGCCTTATTTCTATGATTCTTGTTGTGCCAAGTTTGTTTGTTGTTTTTATGAACCATGATGAGGACGCTTCAAGCGTCCAAGAGGTGGTGGTTTCACAAACGGAAAAAGCATATGCAGCACATGAGAAAAAGGAAGAACCAACAAAAGAGGAGGAAACAGCGATCAATATTCATGTCTATCGCAGTAATTTAGAAAAGATTGAAACCGTGTCGCTAGAATCTTATGTAGCAGGTGTCGTTGCGTCAGAAATGCCGGCAAGTTATGCGCCAGAGGCATTAAAAGCCCAAGCTTTAAGTGCACGTACAATCATCATTGACCGGCTCTTGAATAAAAAAGGTGATCAAAAGCTTCCTAAAGGAGCTGATGTCACTGATACGGTCTCGCACCAAGTATATAAAAATCAAGAAGAATTACAAGAACAGTGGGGACAAGACTTTTCCGCTTATTGGCAAAAGGTGACGGATGCGGTGAAGGCGACAGAAAATCAACTGTTGACATATGAAGGGAAGCCAATCATGGCAGCATTTTTCTCAACGAGTAACGGTTACACAGAAAACGCAAAAGACTATTGGGAAAGTGACTTGCCTTATTTACGTAGTGTAGAAAGTGCTTGGGATCAATCTTCTCCGCGTTATACAAAAGAAGTGACAATTCCGATAAAGAAATTTGAGGAATTGCTTGGCGTATCTTTACCTCAGGATGGCTCGGTTGGAACGATTGTTTCCCGCACAGATAGTGGCCGCGTAGAGAAAGTGGAGGTAAACGACCACATTTTCACAGGTAGAGAACTTAGAGAAATGCTCTCCCTTGATTCCACTGATTTTAATTGGTACATTCACGGAAAAGAAGTTGTCATACAAACGAAAGGCTGGGGGCATGGAATTGGCTTAAGCCAATTCGGAGCAAATGCGATGGCGTTAGAAGGTAAGACTTATGAAGAAATTGTAAAGCATTATTATACGGGTGTGGAAGTAACTGAGGCAAAACCGTTTTTACAGTCACTGTCATCACAATAGCGACCTATTTAAAAGGTCGTTTTTTCTTTTGTTGAGCAACGACCTACTTTTTAAAATCTTTTCTTTAAAAATGATAAAAATTGCAACGAGATGTATAGATCACTAGCAATTTGTTCAGAATGGTGGGCAGAGGTGATGAGAAATGAAAAAAGAAGAAAACAAACATTCTTCTAAAAAAGTTAATCTACAAATGTTGATGCGTAAGCGTTGGTTGTTACCTGCTGTTTATTTACTCGTTGCTGCTGGTCTTTTAAGTGCTGTATTCTTCACGCAAAATGGAGAGGAAAGTGCGGACCCAGACAACACACCGAATGAAGTCACGATGGATCCAAATGGAAGTGAAGACCCATCTGTACCGGTCGTTACAGGCGATGAGACATTACATATGCCTGTTGAGGATGAAGCAGAGTATAAACAAGTCGGATATTTCTACGATGCCGATGCCGACGTGGAAGAACAACAGAAAGCGCTTGTCTTTTATAGCAATGTCTATCGACAAAACCAAGGCATTGATTTGCAACGTAACAATGGAGAACGCTTTTCAGTGACCGCTGCGATGAGTGGGAAAGTCATTAAAGCGACGAAAGATTCTATCCTTGGGTATGTGGTAGAGATCGATCATGGTGATGATATTGTCACGCATTATTCCAGTTTGAACAATGTTGATGTGTCTAAGGGTGACCAAGTTAAACAAGGACAAGTCCTTGGCATGTCAGGGAGTAACGAGTATAACATGGATGCAGGTGTACATGTACACTTTGAGATTCGCAAAGAGGGTACAGCGCTGAATCCAAACGATGCTTTTGGAAAGTCGCTTGCGCGCATGGCTGATCTGTCCCCTTCAGATAAAAAGGAAACAGATAAAGGCACAGATGAGGAAACAAAGAAAGATCCTACGTCGGAAAAGTCTGAGATGGAATTACCATCAGATAAAAAGGAAACAGATGATGACGAAGCGAATGTTGAAGGCAAAGATGAGGAGACGAAGGAAGATCCTTCGTCGGAACAGCCTGAAATGGAGTTACCATCAGATTCTTAAGGACAAGCAAAAATGTCCAATTTGCTCAGAGAGCAAGTTGGGCATTTTTTAATGAGAAACATGACTCGGGCGCGTAAATGTGTAAGAAGTTGACGCACGACTGTGAATTTATGGTCTAAGCCGTCGACCTTGTTAATACACTTTACCAATCACCTATATACATCTAGGGAGGCGAGTCGTGTGCACGATTACATCAAAGAGCGAACCATCAAGATTGGCAAGTACATTATTGAGACGAAGAAAACTGTGAGAACGATTGCAAAGGAATTTGGTGTCTCAAAAAGTACTGTACACAAGGATTTAACAGAAAGACTTCCTGAAATTAATCCAGAGCTAGCAAACGATGTAAAAAAGATCCTTGAGTACCACAAATCTATTCGCCATTTGCGAGGTGGTGAAGCGACAAAAGTGAAATATAAGAAAAGTGCAGCAGCCGCAACAAAACAAACTGCAAAAACACATCAATAAATATGATCTAGCGCTTTATTTTGCCTATTTATATGTTAATATTTATACTAGGTACGAGTGCGTATTAGACGTCTCCTCCAATGTACAAGTGTACATAAAAGGTGATTTCTTGCGCACAATCACTTAGCATAAATGTTGAATGAAAATAGGGAGGAACATCAATCATGTTTGGTCGAGATATTGGCATTGATTTAGGGACAGCAAATGTACTTATTTATGTAAAAGGTAGTGGCATTGTTTTAAACGAACCATCCGTTGTTGCGCTTGATACGACAACGAATCGCGTATTAGCTGTTGGAGAAGAAGCGTTTCGAATGGTTGGACGGACACCTGGAAACATTGTAGCAATCCGTCCTATGAAAGATGGTGTCATTGCTGATTTTGATATGACAGAGTCGATGTTGAAACATTTCTTAAATAAGATTAAAGTAAAAGGTGTATTCTCGAAGCCGCGTATTTTAATTTGTTGTCCAACGAATATTACATCTGTTGAACAAAAAGCCATTCGCCAGGCAGCAGAAAAAAGTGGTGGAAAAGATGTGTACTTGGAAGAAGAGCCAAAAGTAGCCGCTATTGGAGCAGGCATGGATATTTTTCAACCAAGCGGTAATATGGTTGTTGACATAGGTGGTGGCACAACGGATGTAGCAGTTCTATCCATGGGCGATGTTGTCACTTCTACATCCATTAAAGTAGCCGGTGACAGGTTTGATGCGGATATTTTGACGTACATTAAAAAACAATATAAGCTATTAATTGGTGAACGTACGTCTGAAGAAATTAAAAAGCAAATTGCGACAGTATTTCCAAGCGCCCGTCGAGAAGAAATGGATATTCGTGGTCGAGATATGGTGACGGGTTTGCCACGAAATATCACGATCAGAACAGATGAGATTGAAAAAGCGCTTGTGGAAGCAGTCGATGATATTGTGCAAGCAGCAAAACAAGTGCTGGAGCGAACGCCTCCAGAACTGTCGGCAGATATTATTGATCGTGGCATTATTTTGACTGGTGGAGGCGCTTTACTACATGGGATGGACCAGCTGCTAGCAGAACGACTGAAAGTGCCGGTGCTCGTCGCAACAGAGCCAATGCATTGCGTTGCGGCGGGAACAGGCATTATTTTAGAAAACCTGGATAAAATGTCGAGTAAAAAAGTTCGTATTTAATAGCGTGGAAAATTCGTGAGATAACAGGAGTACAGGGGTGAGCGTAGGCATGGCAACAAAGAGACATCATGAAAAGGGACAAGCAGCAAATACGTTGGCGGAAACACAAAATCATCAAATAGAGCCGCTACAAACGAGAAGCGCGCGTAGAGAAAGCCGAGCACAGGAAGGGAATTTAGATGCTGTCTGGCGTTTGAGGCGTCAGCGTGTGCGCTTGCTCCCTATTTGGTTACGTCTTGTCATTGTTGGTTTGCTTACGAGTATTTGCTTGCTCGCGGGTCTTGTTATTGGGTATGGTGTAGTTGGTAACAGTGAAAATGCGTGGGAGGTCTTAAGTCCACAACTATGGTATAGCATGATTGATGCCATTCGTGGTCATTGATCGGTTCGGATATGATATGATAAATGGCTGAAAAGAACTGAGAGGGCTCAGTTCTTTTTTCGTGCATGTTTTTTTGTTCGCACCACATACTAAGTACATAAAAACAGAAAGGACGTTTCAAAAAGATATGTCATTCTTCTTCAAGAAAAAGCACTCAAAGTCGGGCACACCAAAACAAACTAGGTCTTCGTTTCAATCAGTTGACGACGTATTGAAGGCAGCAAACGATTCGTGTGACTTTACGCAACTGAAAAAGAAGATGAACAATCAAATGATGTCTTTTTATTATTTTTCTTCCCTAGTGGATGAAACGCAGCTAATAGATGAGGTTGTTCGGCCATTGCAGGAGTTGGAGCATCTAGATGAAAAAGACATGGTTGAGCATATGAATGCGTTGCAAATGAAACCCCTTTCTACTGCGGACGAGCTTGAACGTGATTTATTAACGGGTTATGTGCTCATACGCGGGGCACAACAGTGGACGCACACGGACTGGTTAGTCCCTCTCAAAAAGACAGAAGGACGCCAAGTGTCTATTCCAGAAGTAGAGTTTAGTGTGTTTGGATCAAAAGAATCTTTTGTAGAAATGATTGATGTAAATATTAATTTATTAAGGACACGCTTACCTACGAGTGACTTACGTTTGAAAAAACTGACAATCGGAGAATTATCGAAGACAACGGTGTACGTTGCTTATTTACAATCGGTTGTTAATGAAAAAAATGTACAAACAGTGTTACAGCGCCTAGGGAATGTAGAAATTGATCAAGTGCAAGACTCGTCTATTGTATTGCAAATGATGGAAGACAATAGTGCTTCTGTTTTCCCGCAATTTATTGATACAGAACGACCAGATCGTACAGCTGCCAGTGTAGCAGGAGGAAGAATTGCCATATTAACAGACGGGTCATCTCAGGCATTGCTTGCACCCGTCACAGCGGTTGAGTTTATTACATCATTTGAAGATTCTTTCCTCTCATGGCCAGCAGCAACGTTTTTACGATTGTTACGGTTGGCAGCGTTGTTTTTTTCAATTTTTGCAACCCCTCTTTATGTGGCAGTTTTGACATACCATCCTGAGATCATTCCACAAGATTTATTTAGTACCTTAATGATGTCACGACGCATTGTGCCATTTCCTCCCATTGTAGAAGCGTTATTTTTAGAAACGACAATTGAGTTATTACGTGAGGCAGGGGCGCGTTTACCAACGAAGATCGGGCAGACGATCGGGATTGTTGGCGGGATTGTCATTGGTACGGCAGCTGTCGAAGCAGGATTGACAAGCAATGTTTTGCTTATTATTGTCGCCTTAGCCGCGTTAACGTCGTTTACAGTACCGATTTACCGGATGGGTACAACGATTCGAATTGTTCGATTTCCGTTTATCATTGCTGCGCAAGTTTGGGGACTTGTTTCGATTGGTTTAATGTTTATTTTTATTGTATGTCACCTTTTGTCTCTCACTTCACTTGGTCGTCCTTATATGGCACCGATTTATCCATTTTCTTGGCGTGACTTAAAGGACACGTTCGTTCGTTTACCGCTGGAGATGCAAACGCATCGTCAAGCATTTTTGCAAACGAAAAAACCAAGGAAGTTTCAAACGAAGACAGTGCGTAGTCAAAGAGATATTGACGATGGGTATTAAGACAGGGGAAAGAACGGTTGGAAAAAGGAGCGTTTGGTGATGGAAAAAGAACTACCTAAGCATCTTCAAGTACCACCGTATATGGTCTTTTTCCTTGTTCATAGCATGCAAGTCGGTGTAGGGGTGTTAGGTTTTGCTCGTTACATTGCTGATGCTGCTGGTTATCAAAGTTGGATTGCCATTCTTTTAGCAGGGATCATGAATCAACTTATCATTGCAATGATGTTTTCGTCCATTAACAAAGTGGGTGGGGGCGATCTTCATGATATTACGTGTAAGGGACTAGGAAAATGGATGGGTTGGCTTGTCACGTTGCTTTTCTCTGTATATTTTGTTTTCCTAGCCGTAGTGGTATTGCGCACATATATTGAAGTCGTTCAAGTATGGGTTTACCCAGACCTTACTTCATGGCGTTTGGCGGTATTGGTTTTACTTGTCTCGTATTACACAATAAGAAAAGGGTTTCGTGTGATCACTGGGGTGACATTTTTCTTTGTGTTTCTCTCATCGTTGTTGTGGCCAACGTTTTTTGCGACGCTTGAATACGGTGAATGGCATCATTTGTTTCCGTTATTCCATACAACATTACGCGAGCAATTCGACGCAGTCATGTTAATGACGTTAAGTTTTGCTGGGGCTGAGGTGTTACTTGTGTATTACCCCTTTATTCAAAGCAAAGGAAAGAAAAAACAAGTGCGTCTAGCTGCGCATCTTGGTTCAGCATGGACGACGATTGTTTACTTGGGGATTGCAGTATTTACGTTTATTTATTACAGCCATGAGCAGCTTGTGCATGTCATTTGGCCAACGTTAAGTATATGGAAGATTTTAATTTTACCCGTGATTGAACGGATTGAATATGTTGGGATTGCCATTTGGTTAATAACCATTTTCCCAAATGTGTTATTGTTTATTTGGGCTGCAAGTCGTTTATGGAAGCGACAGTTTTCTCTTAAACATCGGACAACTGCAAAATGGGGAATCATTATTGTGTTTTTCTTGACAATCCAGTTTAATTCGAGGGAATCGATTGATTTACTAAATACAGCTGTCAATCGTGCGGGTCCACTGTTTAGCCTAGGACTCATCCCTTTTTTTTGGTTACTAAGTTTATTCTGGAAGAAAGGAGGTGCTACGCATGAACAGTAAGTGGCGTGTGCTTGTGATACTTGTAATTATCTGTGTAGCACTTTTGGCGCCAAACACAACGAATGTGTTGGATGAATTGCAACTGATGCAGACGATTGGTTTTGACGCTGGGGATGATGATGACGTCATTGGCACAGTAGGAATTATTTCTTATTCGGCAGATAAAAATTATCAAACAACAACGTTATCTGCACCTTCTGATTCTGCTCGGCACCATCGAATTAGGATGGATAGTATGACGTCGCATCCACTTCATGCTGGGAAACTAACAGGCATCTTATTCGGTGCGGATTTATCAGAGAGAGGGATTTTTGATACACTTGATACGTATTATCGTGACCCAAAAGTCGCTGCACGTGCCTATTTGGCGGTTGTCGATGGAGAAGCAAAAGAATTATTAGAGAACAAGTACCCCTTTCAACAAGAAGAGATTGGTTATTTAAATCGGTTAATTAACCATAATATTAATCGAGGGAACTTACCAAGAACAAATATGCATTTGTTTATGCGGGCATTTTATGAAAAAGGCAAGGATCCTTTCTTACCATTACTTGTTTACACGGATGAGTATATTCGCATACAAGGTTTGGCTTTATTTAAAGGGGACAAGTGGGTCGATCAACTTAATTTGGAGCAAGCATTTTTCTTTAAATTGTTGACAGATGACTATGAAACGGGAGGGCTCATTGAATTACCAATTGATGAGAACGGGGAACAAGCGGTTTTAAAAGAGCTCCGGTCAGGTAAATCTTTTTCTTTCAATATCAAGCAACAACAGCCGTCTATAGACATTCATGTACGGGTAAAGGCCCGACTAAGTGAATATAGTGGGAAACATTTAACAGAGGGAAGATTAAAGGAGATTACCGCTTATAGTGAAAAGGAGATGACAAAGAGGTTACAAAAGTTATTAAATGACTTACAGAAAAAGAAGCTTGATCCCATTGGTTTTGGGGATCAGGTGATTCATCGTGGACCAATGGATATTAAGGAATGGGAAGAAATTTATCCAGAAATGGCTTTAAACGCGACGGTGAGTGTGAAAATTATTGAATCAGGGGTCAGCCAGTAGCACGCTCGCTGGAAGGCGAGCGTGTGGTTATAAGTAGCCTTCTTTTTTCAAGGTAGTAAGCCAATTTTGGATACAGGAGTCCCAGTAATCCCATGTATGTCCACCAGTGCTTTCGTCATAGTTAAAAGGCACGGCTAATTGTAAAACGCGGTCACGGAACGATACGTTAATTGGATAAACAAAGTCTTCAGTGCCACAATATTGGTAAAGAGTTGGTATGTTTGTTTGCTGCTCGATATGTTGTTTCATTAATGCAATTAAATTAGCACCATGTCCGTCAATATCAAGGTCCATGCCAAAGATTGCTTGCGCGAGTGGTTTAAATTCAATGTGACCCATGCCAATGAACAGATCAAAAATCATGTTGACATCAAGTGCACCAGAGAAGCTGGCCGCGGCTGCAAAGCGTTCAGGATGGTGTAATGCCCACTTAAAAGCACCGAACCCACCCATCGACAATCCAGCGACAAATTGGTCTTCACGATTTTCGGAAAGTGGGAAGTAGCGGGTGAGCCGTTCAGGTAATTCTTTCGATAAAAAGGTAAAATAGGATCCGCCAAAGTCCATATCTGTGTAGTAGCTTAAATCAACGCTCGGCATGACAACAGCAAGATCGTATGCATTCGCGTAGCGTTCGATCGACGTTTGACGTGACCAAGAGCTGTCGTCATCGCCCCATCCGTGTAGTAAATATAAAGTACGGTATGGCGGCGTTGCTTGTTCAGGCAAAATGACATGCACACGGGTTTGTTTACCGAGTGCTGTAGATTTGTATTGGATTGTCGCAAGTGCCATCGTTGAAATACCTCCTTTTGTGTCTCTGTACAGTATAACGGAAAAAACATTCTGTGGTACAATGAAATGTGAGAGAACATTACTTTTTTGAGGAGGTTTTCATGTTACATATTGAAGAAATTAAAGCGCTCATTCCGCATCGTTATCCGTTTTTACTTGTGGATCGTATTGTCGAGTTAGAGGCGGGGAAGATGGCAGTTGGCATCAAAAACGTGAGTGCGAATGAAGAATTTTTTAATGGTCATTTCCCGCAATACGCGGTGATGCCGGGTGTGTTGATTGTTGAAGCATTGGCACAAGTATGCGGGTGTATGGTCATGACACAGGAAGAGCATGCAGGGAAAATCGGACTATTTGCCGGAATTGACCAATGCAAATTTAAACGACCTGTACGACCTGGCGATCAGCTTCGTCTCGAGGTAGAGATGACGCGGATGAAAGGTCCTGTTGCGAAAGCACGTGGGGTAGCTTATGTCGACGGCGAGGTTGCGGCGCAAGCTGAGATGACGTTTGCCTTTAAACAAAGTGATCGCTCGTAAGGCTGAATAGGAGACCGGCGAATCCATCCTGGTCTTCCTATTTCGGGAATGATATTGCTAAATAGAAGGAACGGTGCTATGCTTCTTTGTAAGGGCTTACATATCGCACACCTATTAGTGCAAACGTTTGCGCTAGGTGTTGTTAGAAGGAGAGAAGAATGATGAGAAAAACGGTTTTGAGAATCATATGGTTCACAATGCTACTTATTGTGTTCACATGTAGTGTGACAAATACACATAGTCAGGCGGCTACGAAAAAGGAGATTCGATTTACTTATGAGCGCGACGAAGCAATTTATGATGGTTGGAATTTATGGGTATGGGATACAGACGATCATGAAGGACAAGTTGATTTTCATACATTTGAGAACCGTAAAGCCATTGCTACGATTTCGCTAGGCAGAGAAGCAAACAACGTTGGTTTTATCGTACGACATGGGACTGACTGGCGTGACGCAAAAAAGGATATTGCACACGACCGGTTTATTCGGGTCAATGAGCGCGACCGGCTGACTAAAGTGTTTGTCGAATCAGGTGAAGCAGTGTTTCACGTTGTTCCTGAAGTGCGTGAGCCACTTATTGGAGCAGGAGCAGTGACATTTTTCTATCGTGATCCTAATTTATATGACCGCGATGAGATGGATACGATTGATGGGGTGACCTTGTCTATTGACGGGAGACAGGTGCCGATGACATATGAAACAGAAAATGAATGGTTTACCGTCACTGTTGACCAGCTCGATCCGGGCACTTATCCATATACATTTTTGGTTGAATCAGGTGGTGTTGAGCGGGAAGTAAATGATCCATACCATACAGTGGATGGGGTGTCACAAGTGACATATGAAGAGTCAATTACAGGTGATTTTGCACCGCAGATGGTAACTTATAATGAAAACGCCGTACTTACAATCGAGTCTCATTTAGATGAAGATGTTGCGTGGGAAACAATATCCGTTGATTTACGTGCACTAGGTGGGAAGGAAGAGACTTTCATTGACCCTGAATTACAAGCAGTGACAGTCAATGTCCGGAAAGACACCACCGCTGGTGAGAAAGTGTTGCCAATTACAGCAATTGATGTGGACGGGAATCGTTACACTGGGAGTGCGACATTGATAGTCTCGCCGCGGACATTTGCTGGAAAAGACGACTTTGACTGGGATGAAGCAGTTATTTACTTTATGTTGACGGATCGCTTCTTTGATGGAAACCGAGCAAACAATGATCCGTATGGTATTGGATATGATCCACGTCATCATAACGCGTATCAAGGCGGGGATTTTAAAGGTGTAACGAAAAAACTTGACTACTTACAGGACTTAGGGATCAATACGATTTGGCTTACACCGATTGTGGAAAATATCCGTTTTAACGTTCGTCATCAAGAAGCGGATGGTTACACAATCCCTGATTATGGCTATCATGGTTATTGGGCAAGTAACTTCGAGAAGTTGAATCCACATCTTGGTACGATGGCAGAGTTTCATGAGTTAATTGATGAAGCGAATGAACGCGGCATAAAAATTATGGTCGATGTTGTGTTAAATCATACTGGTTATGGTCTGAAGGAAGTAGACGCATTGCCTGAATCATCTCGTCCATTTGGCTATCCGACGGATGATGAGCGTGCGCGTTTTTCAACGCTTTTACGGCAAGGGCATCATGTCGGTGATGACATGGTGCGTGGGGAGTTAGCTGGGTTACCAGATTTTAAAACGGAACAAGCACATGTGCGGGAGCAGATTGTCAAGTGGCAGACGGACTGGATTGAACGTTCAAGGACAGCTAAAGGGAATACGATTGATTATTTCCGCGTGGATACAGTGAAACATGTTGAACCGACGACTTGGATGCACTTTAAAAATGAGTTGACGAAGCAAAAGCCGGATTTCAAGTTAATTGGTGAGGCGTGGGGAGCGAGTGTCCACGATGATTACGGCTATTTACAGTCAGGGATGATGGATGCGCTGCTTGACTTTGACTTTAAGCGCTATGCCCGTGATTTTGTTGGCGGCAGCGTAGAATCGGTCAATGCTTTGCTTGAGTGGCGCAATGGGCAGCTCACAAATGATGCGACACTAGGGCAGTTTTTAGGTTCTCATGATGAAGACACATTTTTAACTCAAGTCGGTGGTGACAAAAGTAAGTTGAAGCTGGCGGCAGCGTTGCAAATCACTGCAAAAGGTCAGCCTGTTATATACTATGGTGAAGAAATTGGTATGGGTGGACGTGCAAACTATCCGTATAACGAAAACCGTTACGTTTTCCCGTGGGAGAAAGTAGCCGGAAACGACGTACACACTCACTATCGGGCATTACTTCAAGCGCGTGCGACGTATCCACAAGTGTTTGCCAAGGGAGATCGCGCATATGTTGCCGGATCTGATCGTGAAGCATTCCTTGCATTTACACGCACGTATGAAGACACGTCTATCCTTGTCGCGCTAAATGTGGGCGACCATGAAAAGACGCATACATTTACTGGATTTAAGGCACATGAAGCGATTGTTGACTTGTACAGTGGTACGACGTATGAGGCAACTGCAAATGGTGAACTGACAGTGGCATTGCCATCTCGTCATGATGGTGGAACGATGTTGCTCGTTTCAAAGTAGGTTAGATAGAAAGCGCCTCGCTCCCTTTGTTCAGGGGGCGAGGCGCTTGGTGTTAGTGATCTTCTTTTTGTAATTGGAAACGCCATGCGTCTTTACACATATCATGTAAGCCACGCTCTGCCTTCCAGTCAAGCTCAGTATGTGCTTTTGTTGGATCAGCGTAAGAGACGGGGGCGTCACCTGGTCGACGTGGGGCAATGCGGTAAGGGATGGTCACACCAGTTGCTTCTTCAAACGTGTGAATGACATCGAGGACACTATAGCCAGTGCCTGTCCCTAAATTGTACGCATCAATGCCGTTAATTGTGGGTAGTTTTTTCAACGCTTGTAAATGTCCTTGGGCAAGATCCATCACATGGATGTAGTCGCGAATGCATGTCCCGTCTGCTGTTGGATAGTCACTCCCAAACACGGACAATTCTGCGCGGACACCAGAAGCGACCTGGGTAATGTATGGCATCAAGTTGTTAGGAATACCGTTTGGAGCCTCACCGATCAAACCACTTTCGTGCGCGCCGATTGGGTTAAAATAGCGTAATAAAGCAATACGCCAATCAGCATTTGATGCGCTCACATCGCGCAACATGTTTTCAATGACAAGTTTCGTCGCTCCGTACGGGTTGAGTGTATGAAGCGGTGCGTCTTCGCGTAGTGGGACAGTTTCAGGCATCCCGTATACCGTCGCTGATGAACTAAACACTAATTGATGCACATCGTACTTTTCCATACACTTACATAAGTTAATCGTACTGACAATGTTGTTGCCATAATAAAACAACGGCTGTGCAACCGATTCCCCAACTGCTTTTAAGCCAGCAAAGTGAATGACCGCATCAATCGGATAACGTGCAAACACAGCATCTAGCGCTGCCATGTCACATAAGTCGACGTGCTCAACCGCCGGTGCTCGTCCACCTAGTTCAGTGATACGTGCGATGGTCTCCTCTGAGCTATTAGAAAAATTATCAGCAATGACAATGTCATATCCAGCATTTAAAAGTAGGACAGATGTATGGCTACCAATGTAACCAGCCCCGCCCGTAACAAGAATGGACATAGTTGAAAAGCCTCCTTATTGGATTAAACAAACGTTTGTTTAGGGTAAGACGATTGGTTACGACCAAACTTTGTCAAGATCTTTGGCATAAAAAGCTAGTGCTTGGCTGTAAGCAGTAATGCGTGGATCAGTGCTTGTATCTGTTAAACATGTGAGCATGCGTGTCAGTGCTTCCTTATGCTCACCTAGATTATACAACGTAATTGCGTAAAATGCATGGAGGGCAGGATCATCGGGGAAAATGGTGAGACCTTTTTGCAGTACGGATGCTGCCTTGTCATATGCACCTAACACACGGTAAGAGCTACCGAGACAAACATATACATCAAGAAGTGCTTCACCCGTTAGTCCCAATGAAATGGCTTTTTCGTAGTAGGGAATCGCCGCCCGTTCATCTCCAAGCAAATCAAAGCTGCCCCCACATTCGGATTGAATGACGGCATTGTTGGGATTTTCCTCAGCTAATATACAAAACATCCGATTAGATTCGTGTAATTTGCCTTCCTGACGCAGTGCCAATGCTTGTTGGATCGAAACTTTTGTCATCTGAATACCTCCTAATTGAGCTCTAAATGCCGGAGAAACTCCTCTCGAATGCGTGCTTTTTCTTCTTCAGACACAATGGCATACCATACGCCATCAATTGTTTCTCCGGTATAAGCAACTTCTGATTCTTCAATGTTTCCTAGTGCAGGCCGATAAATAGATTGATAGTCCCATATTTTATCAGGGGCTAAATCGGTGCGAACGGTTTCACCGAGCACGTCTAAAATCTTTCCCACTTTTGTAATCGATCCAAGTGAGGCCGCTTCATGCATGAGTGCGGTGACCACTTCTCTTTGGCGAGCAGCACGACCCGCATCTCCGCGAGGGTCGTCATAGCGCATGCGGGTATACTTTAAGGCGTCTTGCCCATTTAAAAGAAGCGGGCCTTTCTCGAAAGTGGTGCCATCCATTGAAAAGCCCAAATCATTTGTGACATTCACTCCGTCAAATGCGTCAATTAATGTCTCAAAACCTTTCATATTGATGCTTACGTAATAATGAATTGGAATATCAAACGTTTGTTCAACTGTGTCAATTAACATTTCTGCGCCACCGTAGGCGTGCGCATGATTGATTTTTTCTGTTGTACCTTTGCCGACCATTAAGGTGCGTGTGTCGCGGGGAATGCTTAACATTTTTGTTGAGCCTTTTTTAGGGTTAAGTGTCATTAAAATAATGGTGTCAGATCGTCCGACCACTTCGTCTTCACGTCCAGCTGTGTGGTCTACCCCAGCGACTAGCACAGATAGCGGCTCTCCTTCGCTCACTGCGGTAGGGAGAAGTTTTGATTTCCCTCCTTCTCTTTCTGACAATGGTTCATACATGTCATTCGCCGTGTTTTTAATGTCGGTCCATACATAAATACCGTAAGCAGTCGCGCTAATAAACAAGATACTGAGCACAATTGCTGTGATTTTGAAAATCTTTTTCATCGGATCTGCACCTTTCCTGTTTAAGTTTAGGTTAATTATAACGAGGAAAGGTAGAATGGGCAATGAATGTATTGCATGTGAGATGAGATAAATGATAAGATGCAAAAGGTAGAACGTGAGAAAATGTGTGAAGAAATGTTTCTAGCGCTTTTGCCATACGTAGTAAAAATCTAATAGAGAGGTTTGATATGACAATGAAAAGAGTTTTAACAGTCATGGCTGTATTGTTAGTAATAGCGGGCCTTGGCGGAGGCGGATATTTTGTTTACGCCAAAATGGCATCACCAGAAGCGAAGCTATTAAAAGCATTTGAAGCGCTACAAAAGGAAGAGAAGGTAAAAATTGATTCTGATTTTAATATGACCCTATCTTTCGATCAAACTTCAAGAGAAACATTTGATGTGGAAGAGGAGCAGCAAGTGTATGTTGATGCGATGTTAGATATGTTGAAAAACATTGAAGGGGATGTATCGACGCTCTATGATCGTAAACAAAAAGTAATGGAACTAGATGCAATGTTTCATATCGATGGCGATATGAATGGAGAAAACGTCGGTGTGAAACTGCCGTTCCAAATGTATTTAGATGAAAAGGCAGAAGAAGTAGCGATTGACTTAGATGTATATCCTAAACTACTGCAAGACCTTACCGATATTCTTTTAAATCATGTATACCTGAACACGCCTGAAGGAGAAGAATTAACGCGTGTGATGGAGGAAGAAGGAATGGCTGTTGACGGCTTTGTAGGAGGAATGAAGGATGCGATCATTCCTGTAATAGAAGAAGCGATTCAAGGTGCAAAGTATGTCTCTAACTTTGAAGATGCTGATCTTGATCTAGGCGAGGGAAAAACTTATTTTGGAGAGCATCACATATGGGGAACTTTTGTTGGGAAAGAAGTAATGCAATATTTACAGGAGAAAACAGAAGGGAAATATATTTCTTCAGAAAATGATTGGATTAATTTGAGTGTAAAAAATGATATGCTCGTCCGTGCCTATATGCACGCCCTCAAAGAAATGAAAGAAGACAAAGAAGCAAAAGCGCACTTTGAAGATGATATGTCTATTACGCTTGATGAAGCCATCGAAAATTTAGAAGAAATATTGTTTGAGTCTGATGACGAAGTGGAAATTGAGCATGAATTGGCGTTCAAGCTCGTTGATAGCAAGATAGAGGAAACCAAATATAGCGCGGTATTCTCATCTGAGAAAGATGGACACGAAACAACGGGAACAATGTCTGTAGAAAGTGTTTATACTTATGGAGATGTAAACTTCCAGTTCCATAGTGAGGAACGGGAAGCGTTAAACCAGAGCGACATGGAAGCAACATTTGAAGAAGCTGAAAACGAGATTGAGGGACGTATGGAAGCGGTACTCACTGAATTTATGAAGGAAAAGGCTGAAACAAATGCCGCAGAAATAGAAGCGGCATTCAAGGAAAATATGACAGATGAAGAGTTTCAGGCGTTTATTGCGGCGTTAGAAGCAAATGAAGTGGTTGGCTCGGACCTCGATCTAACAGAAGAAGAAATGTATTACTTTGTTTTAGAACTAGAGTATGCCGGGTTTGTTAGAGAGGGTACTGTCGAATTATATATGTATGAATAAGTATAGAAGCTGCCACAATGTCGCGTGATATTGTGGCTTTTTCTTTTAAATAAAACTCCCCAAACCGCCCACTTTTTAAGTGGCGTTTGGGGAGTTTAGAGCCGTGTCAACATCGTATTATTGTTCAGTCATGCTAAACCCTTTAGGCAAGATATATACAAACAATGTCACAAGGAGTCCGGCGACAACAGTACCTAACACCCAAGGGAGCCAGGCAACGGAAGCATTTTCGTTATGCGGCGCTTCTTGAGGTAAAGGGTCTGCCACATGAAATAATCCAATGTGACTAGCAACGGCTGCTGTGGTCGATTTGTCTTCTCCAGTAA
This sequence comes from Shouchella lonarensis, assembly GCF_900096965.1. Classification (GTDB taxonomy): domain Bacteria; phylum Bacillota; class Bacilli; order Bacillales; family Bacillaceae_D; genus Shouchella; species Shouchella lonarensis. The sequence goes on from NZ_FMYM01000002.1 coordinate 145,867, forward strand.
AAGAGAGTGCGCTAACCATTTCATTGTATTCTTGCTCTAAAGGTTGATCAAACTGAAGTTGATTGACTTCTTCAGGTACACGTGTCGGTTCTTGACTATCTTTTTCTGTATCATCTTTGCGTAGTTCTGGTCGTATTGTACGTTCTTGGTATTCAGCTGGGTTAGTAGGTGTTGCGTCTTCAGCCCCAAAAGAGAGGGGGGCGGATACTGTCAATAGTATCGCTATTGCACTGCAACAACCAACCAAATGCTTAAACCTCATACTCCTCATCCTCCGCCTCATTGCGTAGCTTATGTTTTTCGCGAATGTGTTTAGCTACAGGTATTGCAATTGAAAGACATGTGATCGCTGCTAATATCATAGCACCTGGGAAAAATAACTGCTGTTCTTTATGTTGGATTGACATAAATAATGCTGCTATTGGGTTATCGGAATGGAAGTTTGGCATCGCCATGTCAAGTAATGGGATTGTAAACAAGAAAATGATTAGTACACTTCCAAGCGTACCCATCCACGGTCCGATCATGAGCAGTAGTCGAATCACACCTGCAGTTGCTAGTATAAGCAATACGGTAATGATTGTCCACTGAATTGCTTGTGCATCAGTCATCTTATAAATATTTAGCCCATAAATGCTAATGATTAATCCAAGAGCTATAGATAAAATGCCATACAGTGAAAGATGCACTGGAATAGGCAATTCCCTATAGTGATGAGCCAAGTAACCAATCATTAAGCTGACAAGCAAGATAATGACAAGCATTACAACTGGCGGGGTAAACGATTCAGCTGGTCCTTCAACTTGCTCACCAGCAACGTTAACGGGGTTGGACAAGTAGTTGTATACATTATCATTGAAATACCCATCGTTAATGGCGTTTTGAAGAATATTATTCATATCATCATGAACAAGCTGTGTCGTACCCACGCTATTTTTCCAGCGGTCATTTAAGTCATCTGATTTGTTTTGCACGGTTGCAACTTGTGTAAACATGTCTTCAGTTGATCCAATTAAGTTATCTTGGTGTTCACTTAGAGATGAGACCGATTGACCGAGTTGCTCAATTTCACTGAGAGAGGTTTGATGGCTAATTTGCACAAGACTGCCATCTAGTCCTTCTACTGGACCCGGTTCAATTTCAATTGGCTGACGGCTGCTTCTCATCTGTTCTAACGTATTGTTGGCAGATTCGCGTGTTTCATTTGCTAATGATAAAACAAGTTGTTGTTCTTCTTTTATTTCTGCACTAAGGTTGGTGAGAATGGTATTCGTGTCTTGAAGAAGTGTGTCCATTTCGCCACGTGCATCTACGGAAAATGTCTGGAAGTTGTTAATATCCTCAGTTAAGGACATGAACGACTTCACGTTGTTTTCGGAGTCTTGCAGGCCTGCCTTTAATTGCGCTGTACGAGCAAAATCTTTCAGTGCCTTATCGCGTATGTCTTGATCAACCGTTCCACTAGCGCGATGTAACTGACTGGCTAATTCTAGTTGTCCTAAAAGATTGTAGTAATCCATGAGTACATTTGGATCACGGTTTTCAATCGGATCAACAAATGAAAATTGGAAGTCACTTGCTGGTGGAGATGATAGGATTCTTTCTTCACGTTGTTGGACTTTCTTAAGGAATGTCTCAGGAAGTTCCTTTGTTTTACCTTGTAGTGATTCTACCAACTTATGCAAATCCTCAAGGTACCCCATGTATTGTGAGACAAGCTCACGATTGTCGTTGATATCTTTTTGTACGTCTTCTTCCAATTCCTTTTTTAATTGATCTGTACGTTCAATTGTCAGCTTCCAAGTATCGTATGCGGAATTGTCGGTGTGACTAGGGACATTTTCTTGATCATCTTTACTGGATGCTTCTTCAGGTGTTTCCTGTTTGTCTGCGTTATGATCGTCTGACTCTTCCGGTGGGTCAGGCGTTGGATCGGGATCAGGATCAGGCGTTGGATCGGGATTCAAATCACCCTTTTCTGGTTCAAGTTCCACAAGGGACGCTCTAATGTACTGTACATGTTCGAGTACATCTTTAAGCATGTCTGGCTCTAGAGGTTCTAAAGGGTGTAAAGGCATCGTCAAATGGCCAGGATCATATGGGAGCGTGTGTTGGCTCAATACCTCGTTACGCATCGCCAAGGTGGACTTGAGTGTAGAAATAAATACGCCCCAATTATTTCCTTTATTATAAGATTGGATTACTTGCTCATATGTGTTTGGCAGGCGCTCAATCTCATTATTTAATGTGTGGAAAGATGTGTTCATATTCCTGTCAAAGCCATACATTTGTTGATTTAATGTACCCATTCCATTATGAAACTGATTTAAGAAGGCATAAACATTCTCCCCCTTATTCTCTAATTGCGGTTGGAAAGGGGTTTGTCCTTCTCTCACACGTCTCTCGCCATCTTGCAATAATGTTTGGAACGTAGTAGACGAATCACTGATTAACTGTTCATTTGCTTGATCAGTAGCGAGTAAGGAAGTCGTCAAATCTTGTTGGTAAGTGAGGTAAGTGTCAATATTTTTAGTAAGTGTTTCAAACGCTTTTTCACCTTCTGACAATGTGCTATGGGAATTTCCCGCAATCCCGGTTGCGTCTTTAGAGTAAGAAAATAGTTGTCCAAGTCTCTCCCGTTGGCGGTCGATTTCTTGTCCAAGTTCTTTAGAGCTTGGGGCATAAAAGGCGTGCATTTCATTTAAGAAATTAACCTCTTTATCTAGCACTTCATCAAAATTCGTTTGAACCCCGTGTACTTCTTCGCTCACATAGCGCCAATACATCGCGGTGACTTGACCGTTTAACGTTTGTTGCGCGGCTTCTAATTCTTTCTGCACACGTTCTTGGTTTTTCGCATTTAAGTGAGGTGACATTTCGTAACGAACATTTGTGATACTTGGTATTGCCTCTTTAAATGACATAATGTCACGCGAGAATGAGGACGGGATGAAAATGACTGCATCGTATTCCTTGTTGTCGATTCCCGATTGTGCGGCAAGTCGACTGACAACAGGCCACTCATACCCAGATTCCTCATCTTGAATCGTTTGGACTAAGTCTTGACCTAACGTAATAATATCGTCACCAAGCGCCTTTTGGTAACCGTCGTCTTCATTGACAATCGCGATTTGATCAGTCGTGTTTTTCGGTTGGAACATGGGCTCAGAACCGATGTAGTTAAAAAAGACGAGCGGTGTTGCAGCGATGACCACAATGGCAATGAGTAACGTAATCAAGCCTTTCTTGTTTTTCACAGTTTATGTAGCCTCCTTTTGACAAGTTTACATATGTGTCGATCGTATTCGACTCTATGTAAACGATTTTATCACAATAGTAACAGAAAAAATGACTGGTGAGAATCATTAATTTTGTAGGAACGTGTAAACAGGTGAAAAAATATGTGTCCTTTTTAGTTTCAACATCACAGAAAATCGTGTAGAATAATGGATAGGAATGAGAAATAATGTATCTTAATCCATAAAAAATGATGGTAATTGGCATTATTTACCCCAATTTCCCAAGTTTCTTCAAGAAAACTATTGACAGCGCGATGATTTCATATTTAGAATAGTAGTGTGTAATATAAAAAATATGATTTTTGGGAGGAGATTTTTCTCATGGCACAAATTCGTATGACTCCAGAAGAACTACGTACAGAGGCAAATGAAACACGTACAGACGCATCATCTTATCAAGATCTACTACAAAGAGGCGATGCGCGTATTGACAAGTTAGGTTCTACGTGGGAAGGTGAAGCATTTCAAGGTTTTGCAGCGCAATGGCAAGATAAGCGTAAGCACGTAGAAGAGCTCATCCAATTATATGAAGAGCTCAGCGCACAAACAGATGATATTGCCAATGTTGTAGAAACAACAGACCAAGAAATCCGTAGCCGCATTGGATACTAAGTAATGTCAACGGAGCGCAATCGCGATTCATATTATTGTGGATTGTGATTTGCGCTCTTTCTTTTGGAAAGGGGTTTTTTGATGTACATAAAAGTAACGGTAGATTTGCGTCATTATATAGAAAAGGAAATTGATTTACGTTTATCGGATCAATACACCGCGCGTAAGTTTATTGACATTGTATGGGAGATTGAAAAAATCAAACAGCCGCGTCGAGAAGGTGACTTTATCCGTATTGAAAACAAAGCAAACATGCTTGGGGGAGATCAAATCTTGGCAGCACATGGCGTTACAAATGGTGATCGCTTAGTCATACTATAAATCATTGTTTAGAGAGAGGAGATGAGGAAATGAGCGAGAAAAAACAGCTTTATTTAGAAGAACAAGTCGGGATGCAGTTAGAGAAAGACGAAAACAATCATTATACCATTACATTTCAAAATGAAGAGATAAAGTTAAATGATACGCTTGAAGCGAAAGTATTAGATGGATGTGACCTACTCACTACAAGAGAAATCAAACAAAGTGAAGACGATTTTGTCATTAAAATAAAGCCAGTCATCCCATTAAGGTCGTTTGGTGCTCTTAAAAATAAAGAAGAAAGTGCGAAACTCTTCATTGCTCACGCCTTAATCCAAAAAGTGATCGAACATGATCATGACAAACTACAGTTAATTGTCTGCCCCGAAAACTTGCTTGTTAGTGATGGACTAGACGTGACATTTATCCATTATGGTGTGAAAGATAGTATCCCCCCTTATGAAAAAGACAACGAGAGAGTATTGCTTGAACTACGTACGACACTGCTCGTGCTTTTAGATGGGAATCATCGCTTTAAGGAATATATGAATCACCATGACACACTAAAATTACCAACGAAAGCAACATCTTTACTCGAACAAACAACGTTAGAAGGTTTACGTGAGCTTGTTAGTCGCTGGATTCAGGAGCACGAACAACAAGAAAAGCTACTACATAAAGTGCCGAAAACAAAATGGACAATACAAAAATGGACGGGTATCGGACTTGGTGTTGCGCTTGTGCCAGCAATCGTCTATATTGTTTACGTCCTCGCCTTTTTACAGCCACGTCAAGAAGCCTTTACGGCTAGTCATACTGCTTATTTAAATGAAAATTATAGTGAAGTCATTGATACCCTTGAACCGTATGCACCAAGTAAAATGCCGCGTGTCGTGAAATTTCAGCTTGCACAAGCGTACGTTGCGACAGAACAGTTAAAAGACAAACAGAAAGCAACCCTTACAAATGTCCTTGTGCTCCAGGCAGCTGAGCCTTATTTTGATTACTGGATTGCCGTTGGTCGTGGCGAAAATGAAGAGGCTGTTGATATTGCTCGTGGGCTTGGGGATGAAGTCTTGATTGCGTATGCCCAAATTAAGCGTCGTGAAGAAATTAAAAATGATAAAAACTTGTCAGGAAAAGAACGCGAAGACTTAATTAAAGAAGTCGAAGCTGACATTGACGATTATATGGACAAAATGAAGGAATTGGCAGAAGAAGAGGAGAAGCGCCAACCGCAGGCAGAACCTGCTGCTTCTGAGGAAGTGGAAGAAACAAAAGTAGAAGAAAAAGATCAAGAAGAACAGGATAAACAAGAAGGTGAAGATGACAAAGAGAAAGACAAGGAAAAGGATGGAGGTGACGAATAATGTCCGCGACGTTGTGGGTCTTTTATGACCAGTATGTGCAAAGAACCACGGTGGATGGACTGCCCACTTCTATCGGTCCTGGCGAACAGGCAAATGTCAGAGTCTCTTTCTTGAAAAAAGAAATACGTGCACAAATCGAGGAAGGACGTTGTCTGATCGTATGCGAGGGAGAAGTGTTGCACACCCTCTCTTCAGGGGAATCATACGAATTAGACATAGACAATCAACCGTGTTCCTTCCTATATATAGGGGAAGCACTCAGTAAGAAAAAATATGACACTGGGCATACGAATGTCGTAACGATCTCAAATGACGCTACGGCGCATGTCGTGTTACCGGCACATCTGCAAATGGATGTTACATTGCTGCGGGAGAAAAAGGAGTGGACGCTTTATCCGAAAGCAGGCACGGAAGTCCCATATGTGAATGGGGTAAAAGTGTCTACGTCGGTCCGTATTGTAGATGGCGATGAATTACTTTTTGGAAACATCCTTTTAAAAATAATCGATGGCGACATTTTAGTAATCGAAAGTCATGAGGCATATGAAACGACGTTGGCACAAGTAGAAACACCAACGTCGCTCATGCAACAACAATACCCAACGTATCGCCGGACGCCTCGGATGGTTTACGAACAACCAAACGATAAAGTGGAATTCTCGATGCCGTCGGAGGAAGTGGATGATCCAGGAAGACCGCTATGGATGATTTTATTGCCACCTGTGGCGATTATCGCGATTATGGTGACGCTTGCGGTGACGCTCCAACGGACATGGATGTTGTTCATGTCTGTTCCAATTATGACGGTCATGGCTTTTGTTGCAACAACAATGTTTTTCCGCGAGAAGAAAAAACGGAAGAAAAAAGAAGAAAAGCGCCAGCGCGTGTACACCCGCTATTTAGAAGTGAAACGCGATGAGCTGCAATCATTGGTTGATGAACAAAAGCACGCGCTGTTGTATCACTTGCCAACATTTGAACAAATGAAGAACAAAACGCGGCGGGTGAGTAGCCGTATTTGGGAGCGAACGATTGACAATGATGACTTTCTCGACATTCGCGTCGGGCGCTCGTCTGTCCCCGCTAGCTTCGAGTTAAACCAACCGAGCGATGAGCTTTCGAATCGTGATCGAGATGCCCTCATGGATGACTTTGACAAACTACGTGAGAAGTATTCAAACGTCGAGGACGCCCCGCTCCGCCTCAGCATTGCCCGTGGTGCACTTGGATTCGTCGGGAAACCGTCGATCGTCGAGCGTGAAGTCTCACAACTCATTGGCCAACTTGCTTTTGCCCATAGTTATCACGACTTACGCTTTGTGGCGATATTGAATGAAGACCAACGCGAGAAATGGGCGTGGATGCGGTGGTTACCGCACTTCCAATTGCCTGGTTCAGAAGCAAAAGGCTTCATTTACGACGAGAAGGCATGCGACCACATCTTAAATCCGCTGTATCATGTGCTTCGTGAACGAGATTTAGAACAAAAAGAAGCACGCGAACGGAAACGAGATGGGAAAAGGTTTCTCCCGCATCTTGTGTTCTTTGTCGCCAATCGTTCATTGATCGCCGAACACGGCATTATGGAGTATTTGGAAGGAAAAGATAAGCAGCTTGGCTGCACGGTCATTTTCCTGACCGATGTCGCGCAAAACTTGAGTGAGCATGTGCATACGATTGTGAAAGCTGTCAACCGTAACGAAGGTGAAATCGTCCTCCTACGGAACATCTCGATTCACAAACGCTTCCAGTTTGATGCCTACGAGCCAACGTCAAACGAGAATTATGCGCGGATGCTTGCATCTTTGCATCACCAACAAGGAATGACGCGTTCGATTCCGGACATGGTCTCCTTTATGGAAATGTTCCCCGGCGCGGTCCAAGCGAAAGATTTGGCGATCAAAAACCGCTGGCAAACAAATGACAGCACAAAGACGCTTGCCGCACCGATTGGCTTTAAAGCAAAAGACGAACTGATTGAACTCGATGCCCACGAAAAAATGCACGGCCCACACGGATTGCTCGCCGGGACGACAGGGTCAGGTAAATCCGAGTTTTTACAAACGTACATTTTATCTTTAGCGGTCAATTATCACCCGCATGAAGTTGCCTTCCTTCTCATCGACTACAAAGGGGGCGGAATGGCGCAACCATTTAAAGGCATGCCGCACTTACTCGGCGTCATTACAAACATTGCCGAAAGCGAAAACTTTAGCTTACGTGCCCTGGCCTCGATTCGGTCAGAATTGAAAAAGCGCCAACGGTTGTTTGACGAATATACCGTCAATCACATTAACGCGTATACGAAACTGTATAAAGACGGCACCGCACAAGAACCGATGCCACACCTCTTTATCATTTCCGATGAATTTGCCGAGCTAAAAAATGAGGAACCAGAATTCATTAAAGAACTCGTCTCGGCCGCACGGATCGGTCGTTCCCTCGGCGTTCACCTCTTGCTTGCGACACAAAAACCAAGTGGCGTCGTCGACGGACAAATTTGGAGTAACTCCCGTTTCAAGATCGCGTTGAAAGTCCAAACGCCTGGCGATTCAAGAGAAATTTTGAAAAACGACGACGCTGCGTCGATTAAAGAAACTGGTCGCGGCTATTTACAAATTGGTAGTAACGAGCAATACGACTTGTTCCAAAGTGCATGGAGCGGTGCCCAATACTTGCGCTCTGCCCATGACGGCGAAGAAGAGGTCGCTTATGTGACAGACCTTGGCCTCCAACTGGCCTCGCGCATAGGGGTAGAAGAAGAACACGACCAAGAAAATAAGAGTGAAATTGAAGCGGTTGTCGAAGAAATTGCGACAACGACCGAACAACTGGCGATTACCCCAGCGAAAAGTCCGTGGCTCGACCCACTAGAAGAGCGGCTTGTCTATGATTGGGCAAGCACAGCGGAAGAGATGGATGCATTCCCATTTGCCCTCGCCGATGATCCAGAGAACCAACGCCAATTCCCGATCTGTTACGACTGGGGTAAAAGTGGCAACTTAATGATCTTTGGCGCGAGCGGCTATGGCAAGTCGATGACGCTCCTGACGCTCCTACTCGCCTTTGCCGAAAAGCGCTCACCTGAGCAAGCCAACTATTATGTACTCGACTTTGGAAACGGCGCTCTCTTGCCATTACGCCAGCTCCGTCATACCGGTGATTACATCAAAGTAGACGAAGGACGTAAGCTAGAAAAGCTCATTGACTACATTGGCCAAGAAATGGAGCGCCGCAGTGAGCTATTTATGGAAAAAGAAGTGAGCAGCATCTCTGTTTATAACGAGGTGAGCGACAAGCCATTGCCGTCGATCTTCCTCGTCATTGATAACTATGACGTCTTGGCAGAAGAATTCTCTGACCAAGCAGCAGCGTTTACCCGATTCGCGCGCGACGGCCAATCACGCGGCATTTACGTCATGATGACAGTCAACGTCCGAAACGCCGCCAAGCCGGCGCTGTTAAACAGCATGAACATGAAGATCTGCCACTATATGATTGATAAAACGGATGTGACGTCATTAATGGGTAGAATCCCATTCGTCATTGAAACGATCCCAGGTCGTATGCTCGTCACAAAAGACAAGAACTGGCTCGCGCAAACGTATTTGCCAGCGGCAGGGGAAACCGACCGCGAAGTGATTGAAAACGTGAAAGCACGCATTCAAACACTGAACGACCGATACGAAGAATCAGCAGTGCCAAGGTCGATGGCAATGTTGCCGAAGACGCTCTCGCTCGTACAATTCCGCGAGTACTTGCAAGAAAACCCAAGATCCGGTATTCCGATTGGCTTGAACGAGGAGACGGTGCAGCCGGTTTATCTAAGTAAAGACGCAGGTGCGGACACAGTCATTGTCGGTGAACCTCAGCGCGGAAAATCGAATATGTTGAAAGTCATCTTGTCATTCTACATTGAGCAAGATCAAGTAGAGAAGGTTGTCCTATTTGATGGCGTTGATCGTCCGCTGTTTGACTTCAATCGTCATGAAAAAGTATCTTATGTGATGACACCAGAAGGGTTGAATCAAGAGATTGAAGAAGCGAAACAAGTCATGGAAGAACGAAGAGAGCAATATGAAGATGCATTGAATCAAGGAATGGATTTACCTACTTTCCCTCCATACCTCTTTGTCATTGATAACCTAGTAGAATTTAGAAAAGTGCTAGGGATGACAAAAGAAACTGCTTTTGCGGACTTAATGAAAACGTTTGGACACTTGCGTTTCCAAGTCATTGTCGCAGCCAACCATAGAGACATTAGTCTAGGGCGTACGCCAGTTCCTGAGCAATTAAAGACGGCACGTCAACATGTTCTCGTAATGAAAAAATCAGGACAAAGCGTTGTTAGCTTTACGGTCAATCGCACCGAAACATTAGGAGAGGGCTTCGGCTATCATGTCATTAATGGAATGGAAACGAAAATCAAAATCCCAGAAGTGATCAAAGAAGAGATGCCGGTACATTCATAACTTGTTCATCTATCTTCCCTATGATTTCAGTTAGCAACCATCAGTGTCGTGCGTTCATGGCGCTGATGGTATCAACTGAAGTTGCAAAAAGTGTTTCATGATAGATTCTTGACGATAGAAAATCAGTTTTATAAAATGGAAAAAGGATAAACTGATTGAATCTTTATGTAGAGAATAATGCGCTAATAAGAGAAGGAGGTATGAGCGGTGAGCTATTATTTACACCAAGTTAATTCGCTGAACAGAGAGATCCGGACGATTAAAAATGGAATGGAATTAGCAGGAGAACACCGTCAAGAGTTGCTTGAGGTACGTAGAAAATTAGTGAGTGAAAAAAGCACGTTGACATCCGATAAAAGTCAAATCAAAGAACCGGAAATAGGAAACGATACTGCACGAGGTACAATTGCTTCTGAATTTGAAAGTGAAGAGCGAGATATGCTTGAGCAGGAACATGGAAAGTTACCTGAGCAAGTGCAGGAAATGATTGATGCCATTGATAGTGAGCGTGATAATCTTCAAAGCAAGATTAGTAGCGGACGTCTGCAAGTGCAGTTTCGAAATAATAGAATTAACCATTTGAGAAAGCTAGATAGGCAAGCCAAAGCAAACGCAAACAAGGGGTGATGCAAAATGGAAATCAAAGTAAATGTACCCGAGGCCTTAGAAATTTTGAAAGCAGTCGGCTCTCTTGCGGATAGCTTTGAAAAGGAATCGGTTGAATCAAACGAAGAGTTAGAGATGTTGTCGGCGGAAACAGGAGAAATGGAAGATATCCTAGACAAGTTAAGCCGGTACTTCCAAGCATTAAGTCAGATGGAACAAGAATTCCAGACTTTGGTGCAAGAATATGAACAGTTGGATAAAGAGTTGGCCGGAAAAATGGCGTAGGACCGAAAAACATACAAATAGGAGGCTACCAGGATGAAAATCTTAGATGTGAGTCGAGCGATCGCAAAGCTCGACAAAGACATAGCCACATTGCAGTACTGTCTCGATTTTCTCGATTTGATGGATCTAGGAATATCAGATGTTGTGAATATGGACGGTGCGTTCACTGGAGAAGGTGGAAAAGCGATTATTGCCAACCATACGGAGTTACAGCTTCCAACGATCCGAGCATTTCGTGCCCACATTAATACAGCAATTGAAAAGAACGAGAAAATGAAGGAATATATTCTCGGCTTCGAGCCAACTGAAAATGGTGTTGTAACAGAAGACTATTGGGATACGCAAATGAACCGTGGACTGGACAAGGTCGAGGAGTCAATCGAGCAGTCGAAACAAAATGTAGATGATTGTACAGCTTCCGTTGGCCATATCATCAGTCTTGGTAAATTAAATATAACCCAAGTATTGAACCGTATTGATAGTTCAAGAAAATTTGCAGGTGAAGTAGTCGACGGTTTGCATACACTCGATAGTGACGGTGTGGACTTAATGTCTGAAGTGCAAGCGAGTAGTGCAGAAATGAACGGGATTTTGGAAAAAGCGATTGAATGGACGAATTCAGGCGGACCACTGTTAAAAGGAGTGAACCTTCAAGATGTAAAGTCGCACTTTGAAGAAGCGACGTTACATAAGGAAGCACCGGATGTGGACATGGGGCGTTTGAATCGGGATAGCGGGGATGAGCCTTCGTTGATGCAGAATGTAATGAGTTTCCTTGGACAGGATTTTAAAACTGCATATGATTGGACGCTCGTTGGCAAGGATGGGGCGCGTGGTGCGGCGACTGCGATCATATTCATGTCAAACACGTTAAAATTAGAGCCTACTGGCACTGGAGCAAGTAAATTGGTGATAAACGAGGCTTGGCAAGCTAAGAATGGCCGTTTTGATTCAAAAGTGGCTACCCAATTACGTAAATCGTTTAATAATCCGAAGAACTATTTTAGCCGTTATGGATATACACCAAGCCACCTTCTGAAAGATGTGGCGGGCTTAAACAATGTACAGAGCGCGGGCATGGCGAAACTGTTAGAGCGGTCGGCAGGATCTAGGTTGTCCTATATAGACGGGCAGAGGCTTGTGAATTATTACCGAAAAGGTGATAAATGGGGGAATCTCCGAAACTTAGGGAAGAATGTTTATCATAACTTTAAGCCAACGATGCGTAGTTTCGATATGAAGAACTCATTTAACAAGCTCAAGAACGATGCAAAAAGACCGCTGAACAAGATAAGGAATTTTGATCCAAAAAGTTCACTTAATAAGCTGAAGGATATTGATCCGAAAAAAGCGCTTAATAATGCGAAAAAAAGCTTGAAACCAGGTAATAAGGGTTTTGGTAAGAACCTTGCGCGTGGCGCAAATGTGTTGTCCGTTGGACTCAACTTTATGGAAGCATTTTCTGATGAACATAAAGATAAGAGCACAGGGCAAAGAACGGGTCGTGCAATTGCTGGGTCTGCCTTAGATATCGGTGCCGGAGCTGCAGGTGCAGCCGCCGGTGCAGCGATTGGTACAATGATTTTCCCTGGTGTCGGTACAGTTGTTGGTGGGTTTATTGGCGCTGCAGCAGCAGGAATCGGTGCGAATACGCTTCTTGGAGAACCTGTACGACAAGCCGGAGAGAAAATCGGTGCTGCTGCTGAGAAAGCTGGCAAAGCTGTTGTGGATACGGCGAAGAAAGCGACCAAAGCTGTTTCAAATGCTGTGGATAATGTGAAAGAAGGGGCAAAGAATTTACTGTCAGGAGGCGCAAAAGCGCTTGGTAGCCTGTTTGGCTAGTGTGTGAGTAGGGGGGATTATTCCTCCGCTCATTTTCGATGATATAGATACTTTATCTTTGGGATAAGTCGTTGAATTGAGGTGCAGTTGTGAGAAACATCAATTCTTTCTCAAATAAAAGCAAGGAAAAGGGTAGTTACTGGGCTGTTTTCACAATCTATCTTTTGGGCGGGGTGTTTGTTTATCTTTATAGCATTCCCAACATCTTTTTTGTGTATATAAGTGATACATGGCGTTTGCTGGCAATTTTACTTTTGTTAAGTTATTTTATTATTAGTGCTGGATTGGCATATCTTGAATATCGATTCTCGAGATATGAACAAATTGGGACGAATTTGTTGGGCGTTATAGCCTGTGCATGGTCACTAGTAGCAATTAATTTATACGGAATCCAAGCGCTAGTTGACCAGCCATTTTATCAAGGAGTGTATATTAACCTTCTGTGGGGACAATTGGCTTTAATTTTATTTGCATGGATTACGTGGGTCCCTGTTCGCACACGTAAACTCGTTGCCCGGGGAGTAACCATTGCTCTGGGAGCATTTCTTTTGTTTCATGGTCTCGGTGTTCTGAATTCGACTAGAGGCTCTGGTTCTGGTATTTATGTGGCTTTGTTCGGTCAGGATGCCGCAGTGGCTCTTATCTTGCCAGGTGTTGCCCTGTTTTTCTCTGGGTTCTGGACACGCTTCGTAATGGGAGTCGGTATAGACTTTGATATTACCGCAGAAGAGCACGAGCGCATGGTTGCAGAGTGGGAAGCACGCAGAGAGGCATCAAAACGAAAAATATCAGAGGAAATGCTGTCAAGTGGCCGTTATTTGGAATATGGTGAGCTAGTTTATCCGATGGATGATTTCGAGACTTATCGCAAAAAGGGATCAAAAACGTATGAACATGCGGTATTTTTATATGTGGAAAACGGTGTTCGTTACTTTAGCCGGATGGATTGTGATCCAGCAAAAGAGATGATTTTGTATCAAGAGAATGGCGAATGGTATTGCAAAACATCTGGAGAGGAGCCAGAGCCAGTGTTGTTGCCGGAGTGGCCGCAAGATAAGACAGAAGAGGAAATGCGCGGTTTTGAAGATGATAAACGTGAGTATTTGGAGCGAGCGATTGTAGATCGTGCAGAAGTCCCACATTTTGTAGAACTGCCAGATGACATTGATGAGTCTAAGATTAAGAGGTATTAATCTTAAACGTGCTTCAAGGGATTGTAAATGCTCTTTCTCCCATACGTAAGTAGTGGTGTAGTCGTGGATAAATCTTCTGCAAATAAGACCAGGGAAGTTTCCTAGGTTTGTAGTTTACCTTTATTTCTTCTTTGTTTCCTGTAGGTTTGTTAATTCACCTTTTATGGATCCAGCATACGCAAAAAGTACTGCTAACGGAGGTAGGTGCAATGAAAAGGTTTCCAAAAGGCATTCGATTTTGTTATCCATGGCGTATGTATCAACAGAGAATTCTAGATGGACTGCAAGAGCATTTAAATAATAATCATCTCCATCTTGTTGCTCCTCCAGGATCAGGTAAAACGGTTTTAGGGTTAGAAGTGATGTTACGAGTGAACAAGCCTACGCTCATACTGGCTCCAACATTAACGATAAAAGATCAATGGGCAAGCCGATTTACAGAGCTGTTCCTTCAAAGTGAGCAACAGCCAGAATGGGTTTCAACGAATATAAAACGACCTGCCTATGTAACCATTACAACTTACCAAGCTTTGCACAGTTTATATCAGTTGCAAAAGAATCGCCAACTGGCAAAAGGTGAGGAACTAAACGGCTTAGAGGAAGAAGAGCTTCACGAACCCGAAGCATATGAGCAAGAAATAGAGAGTGAAGCAGAAGCAAATAACGTGATGCGTCAAATGAAAGAGATTGGATTCGGGACGATTGTCTTAGACGAAGCACATCACTTAAGAACAGCTTGGTGGCAGAGTGCATTGACTTTCCGAAAACAGCTCCATCACCCGACCGTAATCGCACTCACGGCAACGCCGCCTTACGATGTAAGTAGTCAAGAGTGGGATCGGTATATCGAACTGTGCGGTCCCATTGATGCTGAAATTAGTGTACCAGAATTGGTACGTGAAGGTGATCTTTGTCCACACCAAGATTACATTTACTTATCAACACCGCAAGATGAGGAGTCCAAAGCGCTTCAGCAGTTTCATGAAAATGTGACGTTGTTTCATAAGAAGTCCCTGGAAGATGACCGTCTGATTAAATTACTAGAAAACCATCCTTGGCTCGAAGAACCCACTGAACATATTGAGAGCATCTTATCGTCACCATCTTATTATTCAAGTATGATTATCTTTCTAAAGGCTGCTGATCATCCTGCTTGGCAAAATGCACTAGAGGTGTTAGGAATGGAAGGAAATGAAGTTCCTGATTACGATACAGAATGGGCAGAAGACCTTTTGAATGGGATACTGTATAAAGATAGTCTCGTAGATCATGAACGAGAAGAAGTTCAATCATTACGTAAAGAATTGCGACGCATAGGTGCAATTGAAAGAAGAAATATTTACTTACGATCAACCCCAAACTTGAATCGTAGCTTAGTCCATAGTACATCAAAGTTAAACAGCATTGAACGAATATTGGAAGTGGAGCGAGAGATTCTCGATTCAAATTTACGTATGGTGATTTTGACAGATTATATTAGAAGAGAGTCGCTGCCTAAATGTGTAGAAGACCGTCCACCGTTAAAAAAGTTGGGTGTAGCGCCCATCTTCGAGTTAATTCGGAGGAGATATGAGAGTGAAATTCCAGTAGCGATTTTGACGGGATCGTTAGTGATCATCCCCAAATCTGCAGTCCCGTTAACAAATAAATGCGCTGAAGAGAGAGATCTTCAGTTGCATTACACCGATGTTTTATTTGATGAAAACTATGTTGAAGTTCGAGTGAAGGACACAAATAGAGCGATGATCGTTGCCATTATGACTGATGTTTTTACACGCGGAGGTTTGTCCGTCATCATTGGTACAGCCGCACTTCTCGGAGAAGGATGGGATGCACCAGTCATTAATTCATTAATTATGGCTTCCTATGTAGGATCTTTCATGTTATCTAACCAAATGCGTGGTCGAGCGATTCGAGTTGAGAAAGGAAATGAGCAAAAAACAGCATCTATTTGGCATTTGGCGTGTGTTGATCCGGCACAATTTAACGGTGGAGGGGATATCTCTTCATTGAAGAGACGATTTCGTTCATTAATCGGGTTATCTACCGAGAAAGACACAGTTGAGTCTGGTATTTCACGCATGAACATAGAGTCAGGCGGTTACACCAAGGAGCAAGTCCAAGCGAAAAATGCATATACCTTTGGTCAAGTAAGAAACCGCCATTTATTGAGTAAAAGATGGAATCAAGCAATTTCGGTCGTTGAAGAAGGCATGACAGAGGAGTTACAAGTACCACAATCTCGTGTGCCAAAGCAATTTGTGTTTCAGAGGACGATTAGGTCTCTGTTTGTCGTTGGTATTGTTACATTGCTAGCTATTTTCTATGAGATAATCAATGGTGGCGTTTATCTGATCAGATCCAAAGAACAGCTTCTGGTTGCTTTCATATTAGGCGTTGTACTAGGTCTCATATATGCGGGGCCAAAGTTATGGAAAGCTGTATATTTAAAAGTTCGTCATCAGACGTTGGAGTCTCAGCTACATGATGTAGGAAAAGTGATCTATACTACCTTGTACGAAATGGAGCTTGTTAAGCCAGAACCTCACCACCATCGGATAAAAACGGAAGATGATTCACTTGATGGACGTGTTGTTTGTTGGATGCGAGGCGGTACGACATATGAAAAGAAAACATTTTTGAACGCGATACAGCAATTCTTAGACCCAATTGAAAATCCAAGGTATTTATTGTACCGTGAAGGAAAGGCCTTTAGGAACGTAAAAAAGGTAGATTATTATGCTATCCCAGATGAGATTGGTCGTCGGAAAGAATTCGCACAATTGTTCTTGAAGAATTGGGAGAAAGTTATTGGGCCGGCGGAACTGATTTATACACGGAACACGGAAGGGAGGAAAGCATTGGTGACGGCAAGGATGAAAGCCATGTCTGCAGCTTTTATAAAACCTTCAGAGAGATTGAGTGCATGGCGATAGAGTGTGTAACTCGTGTTTTGTTTAATTTGATTGACCAAAGCATTGCTAATTCTTTATGTTAGTACGAGTATGAAGCGCTTTTTTAAAATAAATCTAGTCAGAAAGAGGAGGAACCACACATGAGTAACACAAGCCAAACGAACACGACCAAAGACAGCATGATTATTTACCCAGGAAAAGGACGAACGTTGTTGTTTTTGATTCTATCAATAGGGTTTCTAGCTGGATTGGTGTGGGCAGTTTTCAATCGCGAGTCTATTGAAGAAGGCGCAATGGGAATTACAACAGCCACTGCACCGTTGATACCAGTAATTGCAGCGATAGGCATCCCATTCTTCAGCATTTGCACCGGATATTTAGTGTATCGCCTTATCAAACCAAAGCCGTCCCTTCGCATTGATAAGGAAGGGATTTACGAGAATGCTTCTCTTGCCGGTGTCGGACTGATCCGGTGGGACGAGATTGAGCGAATCGGAATGTATTCATTGGTGGGACAAAAAATGATTGGGATTGTTCCAAAGGATTTTGATACATTTCTTCAACGACAAAATGGTGTAAAACGTGCTTTCTCAAGTATGAATAAGAAAAAAGAGATTCCTATCAGCATTCCTCAAGGTGCAAGTGATGTCCCGTTAGAGTCAGTTTTAGCGTTTGTCGAACAGTTTATTGATAAAGAGAAAATTGGTTAGGCATGGTCAGGGCACATTTATGTGTGCCCGTATATATTTTTGAACGTAAGAAACGAGTGGAGGGATGGGCGATGATTGAAGAGAAACAAGTATTCTCGCTATCGACAGAAGAACTAAGTGTGTCGATGATGTTATGTGGCTATGAGCAGGCGGCAGCGGATGCGTTGAAGAACACGCGCGAATGGGAAAGTGACGAGCAGCTACAAGACATTGTTGGAGAGGCAGAATTGTCATTACGGCGTCGCGGCTATCAAAATGAGCAAGGTGAACTCGTTCACGGACTCGAAAGTTTGGTTCACTTGTTGATGAGATCCGAGAAAAAAGTGCGTTGTTTACATGATAAAAAGGTGATGATTTTACATGACATGGGTTCTCGAAAAGCACTCGTGCAAAAATGCGAAGATGGCATGCATCACTTTGATCATATTGATTTGACAAGCAATAAACAGGGCGAGAAAATAGTGCAAGGTTTTTACCAATTTCCATCAGAAGAACCGATAGAGATGGAACCGTTTATGATGTCGAGTGAGATGTTTCAGGATTTTTCAGTCGCAAAGACGGAAAAACAAATTGACGATCTCCTTTCTGAAGGAGAACACCCTCCAGCGATGCAATCATTTATGAAAGATTTTGTGGCTAGTGGGTGTTTCTTAGATAACATGTCATTGATCAAGTCTGATATCATTACAGATGAGAACCAGATGCCAGAGATTCATTTATTTTTACCATCAAAATCATTTATTTGGTATATCGACTATACGGAAGTAGATACACAAGGTAAGGTATATTTCTATCCTACAAACTCAGCCGGATTGATTGAAATGATCATGACGCGGATGAGCATGTGGTTTGGACATTAAAAGAATAAGCGGCTATGGTTATTGGAGGGGTGTATGATGAATAAAATAGTGAATTTGTTACAAGAAAAGCAGATCGCCTTATCTACAGATGAATTTATTGGCGCACTCGCATTGTGTGGTTATGAAGAAGTGGCACATGAGGCTTCATTGCTTAAGCGAGATATGACAGAGGAACAAATGAAGTCTTTCTCTCACCATACTGAAAGATTATTAAAGCATCGTGGTTACTTAGATGAAACCCTTGAAACGCAACTAATCCCAGAAGTAGAGAACTTGATTCATGCCGTGATGAAGGCACCGAAAAAGGTTCGCTGTGTGTATGGACAGTACGCATTAGTGTTTCATCACTTAGAAAACGGGGGTATGATTGTTCAACGTTTTGAAGGGATGGATCACATTTTCACACTCGTGAAGAGTAACTTTAATTATGTAGAGCATTTGATTGACTTTTATGGTGTACCTAAAGAAGAGCCAACCGAAGGCATTGCCCCTTTTACACTCGAAAGAGAGTTGTTTGATTTTATGGGCACATATACAGATGAAGAAATGGACGCGATTTGTGCGGATGAGGATCATCCAATATTTTTCCGCACCTTTTTGAAAGATTTCCAAGAGCGCCATGCGATCATTGATTCTATCACGTTTATGTTTGGGCAAGAAGGGGATGAAGAGCAACAGCGCGATGAGCCGGTCTACCTCTTTTTAAAAGGAAAGGCGTGTGTATGGGTGTTTGATTATAGCTTTGTGACGGAGAAAGATGAGATTGATGTATACCCTGCGGATATGAAGGAATATATGAAGCTGCTTACGGAGGAAGAGTTGCCGGCTTGGTTGGGACACAATTAGTAGAGCATATACATTTTGAAGGCGGCGATCTTTGTAAAAGGGTCGTCACCTTGCCATGCAATCATACGAAGATGTTCTCGAAGCCGCGCATGGGATTATGAACTCGATCGTGGGCGGTGGCGTGACGATGAACGAGGAAGGAGCAAAAGATGTAGGAACATCTATAAAGAATAGACAGCCGTAGTGATAGGGGCGAGGCATTATGAAAGAAAAACTGAGTCGACTTCATACATGGTACACATCTGGTGAAGGATATGTGCATTGTGGACCAGAATCGATTCGTCATTTGTATATTATATTGTTGCGTTTTGGTGTGTTTGTGTATATTTTAAGTGCCATGAATATTTTTTACGATAATTTGAACGAAGACTTTAGGTTTTTAGGGATACTGGCATTTTTAGGTTATTTTATGGTGGGCTCATTGATTATTCATATAGGCTGGCGCTTTTTAAATAGATTGACTGCATATATTGTGGTAAACGCATTTGTCGTTCTATGGACAGTGTTAGCTGCGTCTCTATTTGCGTTACAATTGGCCGCGGGTCATCTGATGTTACAAGTGGTGTATATCGTTGTTATTACCGTTCAACTGACTTGTTTATTTTTAGTGCTCTTAAAAAATAATTCGGAACCAATTGTAGTAAATAAAATTTTCAAAGGTTATGCTGTAATGAGTTCGTTGCTTTTAGCTTATGTATTCATTCCTGCTATCGTAAATAGTGTTATGCAAGGGAAGCACTGGAAAGATCCAGATTATATAAATTGGAATGAAACAATGTTTGGAAAAGAAATGGCTGATGTTTTAGCAGGTCCTCAGGTGGCCATTTCATGCTCCACGATAGTCATTGGTATTTTAACATGGGCGATCATCAAGCTATCGCAAAAGTGGAAAGCAGTTGATGAAAGTACAAATACCCCGGTTCCCGGCTATTTACTATATCATGCTGGAGTTATGGCTTCAAAACAGAAAAGAAAATGGGGTTATCTTGCAAAAGGAAGTAAAGATTTCCCAGATCCAGTAACTTTTCTGCGTGAAGAAGGAGGGGTGCGCTATTTTAAAAGAAAAGTGATTCATGGTACCGATGAAGAGTTTGCGGTTTATAAAGGAGAAGAGACGGAAGCGGGTATTTTTCTTTGTGAAGTAGTAGGGAGTGGTCATGCACCTGAATATGTGAAAGTGTTGTATGGTGGGAAGAAAGGGAAGTGGCGCCCATACGAATTTGAAGAGATTAAACAAATGGAGGTGTAACTGTGGAAAAGCCCAATCCTCATTCAACTACCAATAAAAACGAGGTAGAGAGTAGCTATCTTTTTGAATACATTTTTTACTTGTGTTTTTTTGGGTTCTTTGTTCATATATACAGTATCGCAAATATCTTTTTTGTTTATATCGATGATACGTGGAGATTAATTTCTATTGTTGTATGGGAGAGCTATTTTATCGCAAATGTTATCGTCACATATGCGCTCCGTTCTTTCCCAGATAACGGGGTTGTGCAAAGTTATTTGCTTATTTTCACTGCAGGTTTATGGTCCCTAGCGGCGATCCACCTATATGGAATTCAACAATTAGAAAATTACTCTTACTATCAAAATATCTATATTGCGTTTGCTTTGGTTCAACTATGTGGTGTTTTGTTTTGTTCAATAAAATGGTTGTCGTCGCATATCCGTACGATTTGTGTGTTTTTAGTGTTCCTCATTTTAGGGGGCGGCTTGATATATTGGCTTTTTAATTGTGTTGTCGAGCAGGCATTCCCTTATCTAATGTGGCCCGGTATAGCGCTCTTTTTCTCTGGGTTTTTGTCACTATTTATGATGATAACCTTCGATACCCATTCTTTAGAGGGGCAGGAAAACAAAGAAGAAAACAAAGAAGAAAACAAAGAAGAAAAGAAAGAAGAAAAGAAAGACAAGACAGAAGAGGTCGTTTCAAATAGGAGCGGCAGGGAATATGGTATATTATGTTACCCGGCAGAGGGAGGAAGAACATCGTACCTTCCATACGGTGAAAAAACTTTTGAAGAGGTCGCGTTCTTATACGTAGAAAGAGGTGTCCGTTATTTTTGTCGGATGAACATGAGTCCAGAAAAAGAAATGACGATGTATAAAGAGAATGGGGAGTGGTATTGTCAAACATCAGGACAAGAACCTATCCGAGTTTTGTTACAGTTACGGCATCCGGAAAAGGAATGGCATGGATTTGAAATTAATAAGCGCGAGTATTTAAAGAGAGCCATTCAATATCGTTTGGAAGTGCCACATTTTGTGACGCTAACAAATGATAGTGATATCGATGAGTCTGTTATCTGTAGGCGCGAATAATCTATTATGTCAAGGTGAATGGTCAATAGTTATTGGATGATGTGACGAGGTCAGTCGGTGATGAGACTGACGGTATAAACAGTTAACAGAAAAAGGAATGGTCAACATGAAGCGAACAGTAGAAATGACTCTCGGTATTATTGGTTTTTCATTGTCTTTTGTAAGTGCATTATTTTTCACACTCATGATTTGGGGAGGTAGTGAGTCTGATGAAGCTGGATTTACCTTAGTATTAGCTAGTACTTCTTTAGTAGGATCTTTGATCGCAGCAGTCGCAGGGATTGTGGCTATTGCAATGCTACATGCTAAGCCAAAGGCGTCAGGCATTATTTTTTTAAGCAGTGCAATCGTGTATATGTTTCTAGCAAATGTGTTTCTTGTTTTTGTTCTACCACTTATACCAGTAATACTATATTTTATTGCCGGTATAATGTCGATTGTACGAAAACAGCCCATAAACGAGAACAAGCACTTTATACCGGAGAATACAAATGAACAGGATAAAAGTTATGCACAGGCGGGGTCGGCTGTAGGAAATGATTGTTTTGAACAAACGACCTTGAATATGCACGAGCCGCCTTCTTCATACGAAGAAGCTAGTCGATTGTATGTGGGGAAGAAGTATGATTATTACACAAAAAAGTGGGATCAAAAAGGAAAGAACAGTAATCGGAAATATAGTTTCAATGTTGCTGGATTCTTTGGTACATACTTATGGGCAGCGGGAAGAGGTATGTATTGGCCTACTGCGATTGTTATTATCCTAGTATGTTTAGATAATATCCTAGAAGCATGGACAGGATTTTCGGCATTAATAGATCTACGTCTTATGGGTACGCCAGTCATGGCGGTGTTCGGGTTATTGGGGAACCATTTTTATCATAAGTCCATGCAAAAAAAGGTGGAAGCGATGATGACTGAAGGGAGAGTGCGTCAAGACTTTATAAATATGGGAAGCTTTCGTTGGTGGCGTTTCTTCCTATCTTTAGCTGTAGCGACACTTTGTTCTATTGCGAGTGCTTTCTTGACCGGCGTAGTGTAGGATAGCTGCTTAAAACGTTGATCACGTTGATTTTGAATCCCCAGGAAGCAATAGATGCTGTAGGACCATAAAAACGAAATCTGATCATTGTAATCAGTTTACAGTGTGCACCATTAAGGTGACACAACCAAAAAGGAGTGGCAAGATGACGATTTTTAAGTTTTTATTCGGGAAACCGATAGTGGAGCATAAGGTGTACATTTTTATATACATCATGGTGTCTCTTATGTACGTTGGATTTGGTACGCTGTTTGTGGCATCAGGTTTCCCAAGGCATTTTATCTTAACGTGGGCGCTTGGATTTCCCATTTTTATTAGAATCGAGCATGCGATTGCCAAGATGGTTTATCGTGGTTGGGTGAATGCATCGAAGAGCCGCTTCAATGTAAAAACAATCGGGGGCGTGTTGGGAGCGGCGTTTCTTAATATGGTAGTCTTTGTGCCGTTTATTTTGTACGCTTCCTATTACGCGCCTAATGGCTATTTTGTGATGAACTTGAAGCAGAGCCAAATTGGCAGCACCTATGAATTGTCTGTAGGCATGTTGCGCGGGGAGTATGAAACCGATTTCTACATGGGTGTTCACCCTAATCAAGATCCGAACGCCGTTGTACAATCACAATATGAAGCATTCGTTGGAGAAGGTTCTTTTCTTGTTGAGTTATACAGTAAGAAAAACGGTGATG
Source organism: Shouchella lonarensis (assembly GCF_900096965.1). Classification (GTDB taxonomy): domain Bacteria; phylum Bacillota; class Bacilli; order Bacillales; family Bacillaceae_D; genus Shouchella; species Shouchella lonarensis. The sequence continues at coordinate 169,230 of NZ_FMYM01000002.1, forward strand.
TAGTATGGACAAAAGAAATTGACCATAACGTCCGAGGTACGATAGAGATTCCAGCAATTGAGGGGACATATTATTTTAGATTAATTGCTGAGGGGCCGGCGAAAGATGTAAAGTTTAGGGTTAGGATGGAATAGGTTTCCATATGTTTTTGATGATCAGTGCCTAAAAGGTATCTTTCCAATGAGATTTCATGTAAAATAGTGGCGTATCATGTATAAAATTGGGACTAGGGAGAGAAGAAAATGAAAAAGATTATGGAAGGATGTTTTTAATGAACACATGGTTAAACATATGGGTACGCCCGCGCCAAGTGATGAAGCAAGAGTTGGAGAAAGCAAGGATTGAAGAGCGTAGGTGGCAACTTTTCTGGATCGCTTTTGCGAGTTCTGCATTAGTATTTTTTGTTGATTATGATGAGATGTTTATTCCCGAGTATAGGTATATTATGATATCTACATTAATTTCAGGTCTTGTGGGCGCCTTGTTTTGGATATTTGTGATTCCGTGGGTATATAAATGGGTTGGTTCATGGCTTGGAGGAAAAGGTAGCGTAGTAGATTTACGAATTGCTGTTGTGAACAGTTATAACAAGCCGATGTTAATTGTATCTGCTTTGTGTGTACCGTTTATTCTCGTGATAGGAGAAAAATACTTTTTACATCCTCTTTCACCTGTTGCATTAGAAGTTACGTACACACCAATGGAAATGATCGTCGCTTTGTTAATAGGGATCATTAATATAGTAGGATTGGTGTGGTCCATCGTAATCAATTTACATGGCATTGGTGAAGCGCACCAGTTTTCTGCTTGGAAGTCGTTGTTGATGTGTGTCATTGTGTTTGCGTTTGTTTTGGTGCTCGTATTAGCAATTGGGTTGCCGCTCGGTTTTTTTAGATAGTATATAGTGGGTGGCAAGAGCCCCGCATATTGAATTAAATCTGACTCTCGTTAAAAATATCTGTATCTTCCCTTCTAATTTTAACGAGAATCATGTAAAATAATGTAGAAGTGTATACATAAGATGACGAAAGGGAGAGTGAAATGATGAAATTAAGAAAGATGATGACCGCATCACTTGCAGTGGCGTCTTTAATAGCGCTTACGGCGTGTGGTGAGAAGGAGCCGGAAGAAGTTGTGAGGGAAGCAAAGAAAGCGATGTCTGAAGTGAAAGGCAGTGAGGTTGAAACGGAATTAAAGATAAAAATTGAAGCGGACGGTTACGAGGAAACAGAGGATGCAACATATGAAGCTAAATCGACGGAAAAACGCTCTCATGACCCACTCATAATGCACCGCGAGCTAACGTTGTATGAAGATGGTGAGGAAGTCCAGCCTGGCGAGCAATATGTGGATGAGGAAGGAGAAATGTATGCGCTTGTCCATGATAATTGGATGGTCGGAAGCTGGAATATTAAAGATGATGATCCGATTTTCTCTCTTACTGGGAGCTATGTGAATGGTGATCATGTCGTCACGCTTTTTCAAGAAGCGCTTGACGAACTCAAAGAAGATGAAGTCGGTTATGCGTATGAAGATGGTATGCATGTGTTGACATTAGATGCTGTTCATAAGAAATTTGACATCGATCCTAAAAACTATGAAGAAGAGCTACCTTTTATTGCAATGGGTACTGTAGACAGAATTGAAGAATATGATGTGGTTGCGAAGATCAATGGCAAAACATCGTTACTTGAAGAGGTTACGATTCAGTTAGACTTTGAGACAATAGAAAACTATGACCAACCGATTTCAGCGACATTAAAAGCAAATTTAAAGTCGGTTGATGATGTAGTTATTGCTATTCCTGAAGAAGTGCAAAATGCAAAAGACGGTATGGCTGATACAATCCTCTCGTTATCAAAAGAGGCGATGGCGAGTGTAGAAGGGCTCAATATTGACACAGACTTCTCAATCCAAACCGATATTGACGGCGCGAAAGAGACATCAGGGATGAATATGGGGTTCAATAGTAGCGGGAGAGCAACCGAGGAACGAGCGCCTTATTCGAAGGCTATGCAGCGAGAAGTAGAAGTTGAATTAGCGGGCGAATCGTTTGCTGGGGATCAATATGTTACTGAAAGTGGTAATGTGTATATGCTGGATGAGGAATCGAACGAATGGTTATTATTAGCCCAAATGGGTGAGGGAAATGAAGGTCAGATGGCTAATCGTGACGTTGTCTATCTGGACGAGGAATTTGTATTGGAATTATTGTTACAAATGGCAGATGATGTGGAGTATGACGATCATGGTCGGAGTAACTATGGTTTGAGCCTCTACAACCCACACGAACTTTCAGCAGAAATGGGAGAAGCTTTTCAAAAAGTCATTGATCCCGGCGCAACGGTGGAGGCTTCTAGGCTGTCTGTATCTGTGAATAGTGAGACATTCCTTCCAGAATCAGTGCGTATTTCCGTTGACTGGTCAGGTAGAGAGGAAGGGCTTGATTATGTTGCTCAGATGTCCGCTAGTAGTTATATCTCTGCTCTTCCTGAAGCCGTGAAAGTAGACATCCCACAAGAATTGTTAGAGGCGGAAGGCGCAGATTTGTAGAAGGAACATTTAAGAAAGACGCAAGCCTTATGCGATTGATGTCATGATGTAAGCTTAAGAGGCTTGAGTTCTATAGAAATAGACTCAAGCCTCTTAAACGTTGCTCACGATTATTTGCTTAACGTCGCGAACCGTTCTCCAATTGACTCGTTTCAACGTCTTTGTTTTGTTTTGTGTCCTGATCATTGTTCTCACCTAAAGCCGCCATAAGCGAAGGAACAACCAAAAAGTAACTGGCGACTAAAAAAGCGGTCAAACACACTCCAAGTTGTCCCCAGAAAACAAGAGAAGATTTATTTTTCTTATGTTGTGCGACCGCAGGGGCGTCTTCAAAAATTGCTCGTTCCTCACGTAGCTGTTGTTTATGGGTATCCTTTTCCTCTTTTGACAGCTGATTAAACCATTTAATATAGTCTTCATATTCTTTTACGACAGCAGTTTTCTCCCCAAAAGAACGTACTTCTCCATTATGAAGCCATAGCACACGGTCAGAGATGTTTTTAATTTCACCGATAGAGTGGCTAATAAAGATAATTGTCTTATTCTGTGCTTTAAATTCGTCTATTTTGTCACGGCATTTTTGATAGAAGGTTCTATCACCGACAGACAGTGCTTCATCAACGATCAAAATATCTGGATTCGTGTGCGCAGAGATTGCAAAACCAAGGCGAGACTTCATCCCTGAAGAATAGCTTTTGACAGGTTGGTCGATGAAATCACCGATGTCAGCAAAAGCAGCAATTTTTGGGATGAGTTCGGTAATGCCTTTTTTACTAAAACCGTGCATTAAGCATTTTAACTCAATGTTGTCATAACCACTTAAATTGTTGTTTAAGCCAACATTAATAGCGATAAGCGATGTTTCCCCGTGAATATTCATTTCACCGGTGGTGGGTGGAATCACACTTGCTAAAATATTTGAGATGGTCGATTTTCCCGAGCCATTAATGCCCACAACACCAATAGTTTCTCCCTCAAAAATGTCGAGAGAAACGTTTTTTAAAGCATAAAAGTCTCTTTGATCTTTAAGTTTTTTAGGTGTAAACATCGTCTTGAGCTTTTCTGCGTTCGTCCGGTACAGCGTATATTTTTTAGAAACGTTTCTGAGTTGAACCTTTGTTTTCATGAAGACACTTCCTTATAAATAGTCCACAAAACTATTTTTGAATTTCAAATGAACATGGGTGCCGATAAAAGCGAGCACAAGGATGCCTGTCCAAAAGAAGGCCATATATGAGAGGTCAGAAAAAAACCAAGCGCGGCCAATAAAAGTATCACGAAACCCCTCTAGAAGATAGAAGAAAGGGTTTAAATGTAAGAATGGCAATAACCATTCAGCCTTCTCAGCCATCGTAGTCGGCACCCAAATGATCGGTGTTAAAAAAAACAGCATCCGCATTCCTGCCTCTAACAACTGATAATAATCACGAACAACCGTCGAGAGTGTTGCGCTCAGAAGTGAAAAGACGTATAAGAAAGCATAGAGACAGAGTAAATAATAAGGTAGTTGTAATAAATACCAACCAGAAAAGATTGAATAGATGCCAAGGAAAATAGCGAGTATGGCTAGCATGACAACAAAGCTAAGAGAATTACCGACAATGACAATGGATGGTAATACACTGACAGGGAATTTCATTTTAGAAACCATCCATATTTTCCGATGGATGCTGTTTGCCCCTTGTAAGATCGTTGGTCTAAGAAAAAACCACGGAATGAATCCGCATAAGAACCAAATAAAGTACGGCGTACCATCAATTGGTTGACCACCACGAATACCTAGACCAAAAATAATGAAAAACACGCTTGCTTGCATGACTGGATTAAAAAATTGCCACAAGCCACCTAAATAGTGCATTTGGAATTTACTCCGTTGCTCAAACACAGCAAGTCGGAAAATCAAGTGTCTGTACGTGTATTGTTCTTTCAGTAGTTGTAATATTGCTCGCATCTGATTAAGGCTCCTCACAAAAAAATCGTTCAGATGTCATTATAGCATTTTTTTTCGCGCTGTGCATGGAGAGATTTTTTACGGATGAAACAGTGTGGTTTATCCTTACTTTGTTTAAGCGGCATTTTAGTCGTCTACATGCTCGCCTCACTTGTTGTATATCGCAAGCATGGAGTGGCTTAATAGCAAGATTTTTTAGACTTATAAAGACAGTGCCTTGTGATCACGAGGCACTTGTCGCGGTTTGGATGTGTAAAAAAGGAAAAGATTTTATTACGTGGGCATACACTTCGTAGTGAAACAGAAAATACGTAATAAAGTCTATCTTAGAAAGGTGTGGATTGTCATGCGTGGGATCATTTTAGCGGGCGGGTATGGTACACGGCTTTATCCGCTAACGGAAGTGACGTCAAAGCACTTGCTCCCCGTGTACGACAAACCGCTCATTTATTACCCATTATCGGTGTTAATGCTTGCTGGGATTACAGATATTCTCATTATTTCTACGCCGGCGCATATGCATCAGTATGAGCAAGTGTTAGGAGACGGCAAGAAGTTAGGAATTAAATTGCATTATATGAAGCAAGAAAAACCAGAGGGAATTGCGCAAGCCTTTTTGCTTGCCGAATCATTTATTGGTTCAGAAGATGTGGGGCTCATTCTAGGTGACAATATTTTTTACGGTCAAGGATTACCAAGAATGATCAAGCAAGCCATTAATGATCATCAAGGGGCAACTTTGTTTTGTTATGAGGTAAATGACCCGGCGCGCTTTGGCGTGCTTACTTTTTCTAATGATGGATCGGTACAGGCGATTGATGAAAAACCAGCATACCCAAACTCAAACTGGGCGGTAACGGGGCTGTATATATATGATGCAGACGTTGTACAAATGGCAAAGACATTGACACCTTCAGCTCGGGGGGAGCTTGAAATAACGGATATTAACAATGCTTATTTGCGAGATGGTCGCTTGCGTGTCGTAAAGATTGGGCGAGGCAGTGCTTGGTTTGATACAGGCACACCACAATCGATGCTTTCAGCGGCAGTTTTCATGGAGATGATTGAGCAGCGTCAATGTGTGAAAGTGGGCTGTATTGAGGAAGTTGCATTTCGGATGGGATATATTTCAAAAGCTGAATTACTAAAGTTAGCTGAACCCCTCAAAGATCGTGTATATGGCCAGTATTTGTTGCGTGTAGCGACCGAGGAGGCATAGACGTTGAAAAAAACAACGTTGCCGCTTTGTGATGTACTTTTATTGACACCAAAAGTGCATCGGGATGAGCGTGGCGCATTTGTAGAAACCTATCATCGAGAACAATTTGTTTCGTTAGGAGTGACAGCGCATTTCATTCAAGATAACCAATCCTGTTCAAAAATCGCCGGGACGTTGCGCGGGCTCCATTATCAATTGCCACCATATAGTCAAACAAAAGTGGTTCGTTGTGTGTATGGGGAAGTGTATGATGTTGTTGTTGACATTCGACCATCCTCTCCAACATATGGAAATTGGGTTGGCGTAAATCTTTGTGCCAAAGTTGGACAACAAATCGTTGTGCCAAAAGGGTGTGCGCATGGATTTTGTACGCTGACAGATGGTGCGATTGTGGCTTACAAAGTCGACCAGCCGTATGCGCCAGCGTATGAGCGAGGGATTCGTTGGAATGATACGTCACTTGCAATAGACTGGCCTGATCATACGCCAACTTTATCAGAAAAAGATCGTGCGCTTCCTTCATTTATAGAGGCGGCAAAAGAATTTGGGGGTGAACATGAGTGAAATTATTAGTGACAGGTGGAGCAGGATTTATTGGACGCAATTTTATTCATTATATGATGGCGCGTTATCCTGAAAAAAGCATTGTCAATGTTGACAAGTTGACGTATGCGGGGAGTGGAGATCCGTTTGTCGGTGTTGACAATCCAAACTATACGTTTGTGAATGCGGATGTGTGTGATCGTGAGGCGATCGAAGCGCTCGTGGCGTCACATCAGATTGAAGCCATTGTACATTTTGCAGCAGAGACACATGTCGATCGGAGTATTATGACACCAAATATTTTTGTGAAGACAAACATTGAAGGGACGCAAGTATTGTTAGATGTGGCTAAGGCATATGGAGTACAACGGTATGTACAAGTATCAACGGATGAAGTATATGGGACACTTGGGGAGACAGGGATATTTACAGAGGATACCCCACTCGCACCGAACAGTCCGTATGCGGCGAGTAAAGCTAGCGCTGACTTACTTGTACGGGCGTACTATGAAACGTATGGGCTTAATGCGAGCATTACGCGATGTGGCAATAATTATGGACCGTATCAGTTCCCAGAGAAATTAATTCCACTCATGATTGTGCATGCATTGACGGGACGATCGCTCCCCATTTATGGTGATGGGGCGTATGTGCGTGATTGGATTCATGTAGAAGACCATTGCGCGGCAATTGACCTCGTGTTACATGAGGGAAAAAAAGGTGAAGTGTACAACATTGGTGGACATGAAGAACGGACGAACAATGACATTGTCAAGCAAATTGTTAATGCACTACGTGTATCTCCTTCGCTCATTCGATATGTGGGTGATAGACCGGGACATGACCGGCGTTATGCAGTCGATGCGACAAAGTTAAAAAGTACACTCGGGTGGCGACCGAAATACACATTTGAAGAAGGGTTGGCACAGACAATGACATGGTATCAAACACACCGTGATTGGTGGGAGCGATTACATGTGGAGGAAGTCGGACCGTCATGTGATTGGCAATGAAGGTCGTTATAACGGGTGCGGGTGGACAACTCGGACTAGAAATGATTGCTGTATTTCGTGCAGCGGAGATAGAGGTGTGTGGCTATCCGCGGGAAGTGCTTGATATTACCGATGAACAACAAGTTCGCACTGTGTTTTTTCGCGAACGTCCGAATGTCATTATTCATTGTGCGGCTTATACGCATGTGGATGATGCCGAAAAAAATGCGGCGCGCGCTTTTCTTGTAAATGAGATGGGGACGCGCTACATAGCAAAAGCAGCGGAAGCATTACAGGCAAAGCTCGTTTATATGAGCACGGACTTTGTATTCAATGGCAAGTTGACAAGACCGTTGGTTGAGGAAGACAAACCAGATCCACAAAACGTATATGGACAATCAAAACTAGCTGGAGAGGTCATGGTACACGCGTGTCACTCTCGCTTTTTTATTGTGCGGACATCATGGTTGTTTGGGCGTTTTGGGAGTAACTTTGTAAAAACGATGTTGCGTACGATGAGAACGGAACAGACGTTACATGTAGTAACGGATCAAATTGGTTCGCCTAGCTACACGCTAGATGTGGCGGAAATGGTGTTACGGCTTGTAAAGACGGAGTATTACGGTGTTTATCATCTTTCAAACCACGGCGCATGTACCAAATATGCGTTTTGTGAGGAGATGTTTAAAAACATAAGGGGAAACGTAGTGATTCGTGCGTGCACAAAAACACAATGGCCGATTGTTACAGTTCGGCCAGCTTATACGGCTTTTGCCCATGAGGCATTGCGAAAACGTGGATTTCCGAAGATGAGAAGTTGGCAAGCAGCATTGCAACATTTTTTAGCGGAGGAAATGTAGTGCCCCTCCGCTATGATGGTTGTTGGTGCTGTTCAAATTGGTATGCACGTGTGAATGATGTCGGGATACGCTTTTCCCCATTCATTCGATAAAGCGTATATTGTTGTAGCGCATGATTCTTTTCGATTTCAAATAAATGGATGGCGTCCCTCAACGTTTCCGCGCGATGTGAGCGAAAATATTGTTCGAATTTTTGCAGTGCATAGGAATGCAAGTAGCACGTGGGAAGGGTTGTATTTGCAAGTAGTGCCGCTCGAGTTTGCGCTTCATCCTGTTCTGCTTGCATTTGTGCACTTAGAGCTGCAGCAATTTTTTCTTGATAGTGTTGATGTTTACACCAGAAATGGTTCGCAAAGTGGAGGACGAGAAAATAAAGTGCCAACGGTAACATGACAAAAATGAGCAACAACATGATGAGGTTGTATGGAAAAATATTACGAGAAAGCATTTGGAACAAAGCAATGAGCTGTTTCCCGAGCAAGCCATGGAATAAAAAGAGGTATGGAATGATGACAAGGGCAAAGAGCCCATTCATATGTTTTATTTGGTACAAGCGTCGTAGTGGACCCGCTTGTTTTTGCGCTGCGGTGTTTGTGGCTTTCATCCTTGTTTTGGTACATTCTTCGACTGTTTGAACAAAAGGACGTATGTGCAAAATATGGTCGAGCCATTTTTTTTGTGGCATGTCCATTCCTACCTTTCGTAAGCAATGTTTAATGATACATATGACGTAAGGATAGAAGTTAGAAGTGGAAGATGACGAATAAAAATGCAATACTTGATATACCTTATAGGGGTATGATATAGTGATGGTAGATCAAGAAGTGAGAAGCTGGAGGTGGAAAATATGTCTGTGCCGGAGAAAGAAGCTACTTTTTCGATTACAGGGATGACTTGTGCTGCTTGTGCAACGCGAATTGAAAAAGGATTAAATAAAATGGATGGTGTCAAGCAAGCGACAGTCAATCTTGCGACGGAAAAAGCAACAGTTGTTTATGATGAGGGCGAAGTGACATCTCATGACATTCAAGGAAAAGTAGGAAAGCTTGGTTACGGTGTACGAAAAGAAACGGTCACCTTTGCGATTGAGGGGATGACTTGTTCGGCATGTGCGACTAGAATCGAGAAGCGCTTAAAAAAAGTGCCAGGGGTAGCAACAGCAAATGTGAATTTTTCAGTCGCCCAAGCAACTGTATCTTATGAAGGAAGTCAAGTTTCCGTGGATGCGTTTATCGACGCTGTTGAACAACTTGGTTATAAAGCGGTGCTATCACAAGACCGTACTTTGCGTCAACAAGACAGGGATGAAGAGAGCGCAGAGCAGTTTTCAATGTTTTTGTTCTCGGCGATTTTAACGTTGCCGCTTTTATGGACGATGGTGACCCATTTTACGTGGACACGTACGTTGTATATCCCGGATATGTTTATGAATCCGTGGGTGCAACTTGCATTGGCAACACCTGTTCAATTTTTTGTAGGCGCGCAATTTTACCGTGGTGCTTACAAGGCATTGCGCCATAAAGGGGCTAACATGGATGTCCTTATTGCGCTTGGGACAACAGTTGCCTATGTCTATAGCATCTTCCTTGGTTGGGAATGGTATCAAGCGGGGCAAATCGGGATGCCAGCATTGTACTTTGAAGCTGCGGCAGTCATTATTACACTCATTGTACTTGGAAAATGGTTTGAAGCGCGGGCAAAAGGTCGTACAGGTAAAGCAATTGAAGCGTTGTTAAATTTGCAACCGAAAACAGCACGGGTACATCGCAATGGTCAGGAACTTGAAGTCCCTATTGAGGAAGTCGTTGTAGGGGATGAGGTTGTCATTCGTCCGGGTGAGAAAATACCCGTTGATGGTGAAGTCATAGCCGGTTATTCTGCTGTCGATGAATCAATGATTACGGGTGAGTCACTCCCGATACAAAAAGAAACGGGTGATGCACTCATCGGTGCGACCGTCAATAAGAACGGGCAACTGACGATGAAAGCGACGAAAATTGGCGAAGAAACAGCACTTGCGCAAATTGTCAAGGTCGTTGAAGAAGCACAAGGGTCTAAAGCTAATATTCAACGCATTGCAGACCGGGTATCTGGTGTGTTTGTCCCTGTTGTTGTGGCGCTTGCGTGTATCACATTTCTCGTTTGGTATATGTTGATTGAACCGGGAGATGTGCGCTCGGCGCTTGTCCCATTTATTACAATGCTTGTCATTGCGTGTCCGTGTGCGTTAGGACTAGCGACACCGACATCGATTATGGCTGGTTCAGGTCGCGCAGCAGAGTTTGGGGTCCTTTTCAAAGGTGGAGAGTTTTTAGAACAGACGCGCCTTGTTGATACAGTTGTTTTAGATAAAACAGGCACGGTCACAAAAGGGGAGCCAAGTGTCACCGATGTCATTCCACTCAGATCTTTCGAAGTTCCAGCGCTGCTACAACTGGTTGCTTCTGCAGAACAAGCATCGGAGCACCCACTTGCACAGGCAATTGTTGCAAAAGCACAAGAAGAGGAGATGTCATTACAACCGGTGACGGGTTTTCAAGCCATACCAGGTTACGGGATAGAAGCGCATGTGAACGGTCAGATGGTGTACGTTGGTACGAGAAAGTTGATGGAACAACATGGGATGGATGTAGAAATATTTGCAGCAAAAATGTCTTCACTCGAGGAGCAAGGGAAGACAGCGATGCTCATAGGTGTAGACGGAGAACTGGCCGGGATAATTGCGGTGGCAGATACAGTAAAAGAAACGTCTGCGGCAGCTGTTGCAGCGATGCAGGCGTGTGGTCTTCATGTTGTCATGTTAACGGGTGATAATGAGCGAACCGCACAGGCGATTGCAGCAGAAGTAGGCATTACCGAAGTGATTGCGGAAGTTTTACCGGCGCAAAAGAGTGATGAAATTGTGAAGCTCCAACAAGCAGGAAAAAAAGTGGCGATGGTTGGAGATGGCATTAATGACGCACCTGCGCTCGCGCAAGCAGACGTCGGTATGGCGATGGGTACTGGTACAGATATCGCGATTGAGGCAGCTGACATCACCTTTATGCGCGGAGATTTGCTGAGTGTACTTGATGCGTTTTCGATGAGTGAGAAAACGATGCGTAACATCAAACAAAATTTATTCTTTGCGTTCTTTTATAACACGTTGGCATTACCGATCGCAGCGCTGGGATTACTGGCACCATGGATGGCGGGAGCAGCAATGGCCTTCAGTTCTGTATCTGTCGTGTTAAATGCTTTGCGTTTACAACGTGTGAAGGCAGCCAAATAAAGTTAAGAAGGAGGAGAAAAGATGATAAAGAGGCGTGTGTTGATAGGTCTTGCGTATGTCGCATTGGTCGTCATCTTGTATGGGATCATAACAGGTACCCATCCATTTGCTGGTGGTATGCATGAAGAAGACCATAAAGAGAAGGATCATGATCAGCACCAATTTGAGGAAGGGAAGAAACATGATGAACATGCGTCAAATGACGAGAAAGAAGTATTTGAAACTGTATCTTATGAGGATGATGTTCTTCACATTTCATTGGCGGATCATGATGGCAAGCAACCTGAGCTGTTAGAAACACATGAAAAAAAGATGCACGTAATTGTGGTAAGTCGTGATTTACAGCAATTTCATCACGTTCATCCTGAAAAAGATGGTGCAGGTGATTACAACGTTTCCTTGGCACTAGATGACGGTTTTTACCGGGCTTTTGTCGATATCAAGCCAAAAGGGAAAATGTATAAACCAACAGCGAATGATTTACATGTTGGTAGCAATCATACCTCCAAAGAGGCACAGCTAGTGGCAACAGAACAGTTTGAGCAAGAGATAAAAGGAAAACGTGTCACGTTAGAGGTTGCTCATGCTAGCGTTGGAAAGACTACTTTACTTGATTTTAACTTACACGGAGAGACAGTTGTGCCTTATTTAGGTGCACTCGGGCATGTCGTCATGCTGGATGAAGCAGCAGAAACGTTGATTCATGTTCATCCAACGTCTGATCAAACACCCGTGTTTGAAACACATTTTTCACAACCAGGGTTATATAAATTATGGGCGGAGTTTCAGTTTGAAGATGTCGGTGTTGTTGCATTTCCTTATGTCATCGAAGTAAAGTGAGGGAAAAATATGATGAAAGCGTGTGCCGTCGCGTCGGTATATGCTTTCATTTTTTTAAAGCAATATTGTTTGGCATAGTGTACGATTTGGTGAAATGGGTGGTCATCTTTTTGCGCATTTGTCATATGATTAAAAGATATTAAAAACTGGTGTGTGTCGTGAAGGATGTGGGGAAGCGCAAACAAGATAGATGGGAATAAATGTGGTCGGTTATTCATACACATGGGATAAATCCGTCTACTGTGACGAGGTATTAAATCGTTAAAAAATTTTACCACACGTATATAAGTGCATTCCGTAAGACTAAAAATATTTGAAATGACACTTCTGAAGGAAAGGGGGCGCGGCATGTCTCTTCCTAGTATTCCTAACATCACTCCTTGTATTTCCTTGACTCGAGAAGAAACCATCGATTTGCTCCTATCCTCCATTGCAATGGAGGAAATGGGTTTATCACATATTTTGAACGCTGAGGGGGAAAAGTTACAGCGCTTTTTGGAAATGGATTGTCTAAAATTAAAAGACTTTATGGAGATAAATAAAAGTGTAAATAGCACCTTGAAAACGATTATTAAATCCCAAATATTATTGCAATCGAAGCTGGAAGAAACCATTTACTTGGATTCCTTATCTAGACCGAAATGTGAGCCAGATTGTTTTCATGATTGTTCAGATCAAGGGCAACATGATGGTTGTGATTGTGCCTGTTGTCAAGGGCGTGCTGGGTGCCAAGAGTGTAAGCAAGAAGACGTATATCCAGAAAGAGATTGTGACCATGGAGAGTGTGATCATGGAAAATGCCATGAAAATGACCATTGTCATGAATGTAAAGGTGACCCGACAAATAACGAAGACCACGAACAACAAGCGTACAGTGAGGATAGCGAGCACGAGGAAACACACATTTGTGACCAATGTGGCGGTTACAAAAAAGTCGTGGAGCAATATAAGCATGAAGAGGTGTCGATTTGCGACAAGTGTGGTGGGCGCCGCGTAGACAAGGACCCATGTGATGAGGAAGTAATTTGTCAGCAATGTGGCGGGAGACGTGTGAATGGTGAGGAACATGCTGCTCAATCAGAAGTATGTCGTGAGGATGACCATTGTCCAACATGTGGTGGTGTGCACCAAAGAGGACGTTAGCCATGTGAAGGACGAGATCGAGAGGAGATGAGAAAGAATCGAGATGAGAGCCAGCCGCTCCAACGAGTTATTGGTCGGTTCATGGGGGGATGGGTAATGGAGACAGTTCATACAAAGGTTTTTACGCAGTCCCTTTTTGATCAGTATTTGTATTATATTGAACAACATTGCTGCACATTGTATGAGATATTAAGCCGATCTACATCCGCAAAGGCGCAGAAATCTCGATCAACACAATTAGACGTAGAGAAAGACATCTATGAGTCCCTATTTTTATTTCAATGGATTTTGTATCATTTAGAACAACTAAAATTGAGTGAAGAGATGATCCAAAATACTACGTGCAATGTTGAGGGTGAAGAAACCATTCGTATGAAACAAAACATTGTCCGCATCTTGACAGAAATTAAGCAATGTGTCGGTCATAGAGGGTCTAATCGCATCTTAAAAAAGGTCCAGCTTTGTATTCACTATATATTGTGTCAAGAGGTGTTATACGTAGAAAGGCGAGAGTATACAAAACGTATGAACACATATAACCATGTAAAGACAGCGTGGTTAAATCGAGGCATGTTAAATCCGTATTCATATCATGAGGCAAAAGGGTGAGACACAGTTCTTGGTAAAAAGAGAAATGTGTTTATATGCCCTTTTTGTTGTGGAAAAAGCTTTCATGTTAGACAAGCTTTATAATGGTGAAGCGCCTGTTTATTGCTGCTCATAGGGGGTTGCCCACACAAGGGCGTACATGTTGTCATAAGATAATGTAGCCTGACTAGGTATGATATGGGTATAGGGAGGGTTGTATAATGAGTCATCAATGTCGATCGGCGTGTACATGTGTCAAACAATGCTGTGTTGTAAAGACAAAGACAATCGAACGTTATACATGTTGTTGTAAAAGTACATCGTCTATTTGCCCCCCGAAAAAGTGTTGTCCAAAACCATGCTGCCCGAAACCGTGCTGCAAAAAAAGTTGTTGTCCACCGAAACGTTGCCAATGTTTGAAGTGCCATGTTTGTTCAGACAAATGGAAGGAAAATGATTTCTTTGCAAACGTTCCAAAGAAGTGTGGGCAGTCCACATGTAAGTGTTGTTAAAGAGTTGGTGATCAATTGTAGTAAATGAAATGGCCCCCTACAAGACTTCATCGTAGGGGATCATTGTTTTATGCCGTATAATGTTTCACAATTTCATGGAGTTTCAGAGCATGGCGAACTTCACCATCAATTTTTAATTTGCCTGTCATATAAGCCATTGTTGGATTCCAATTGCCTTCTAGTAGCTTATGTAGGTTTGCTTCACTCATTCTCAGTGTACAAGCGTCTTCATTTGGTGCTGGCGCTGCCTCGACAGTGACATGTCCCTCTGAAAATGTCACACCGTAAGTACCAGCAGCGGATAAGTCAAATTGATAGTTGCGTGTGAATGACGCAATTTTTTCTGGATTAGCCGTCATTTTCTCTGCAAGTGCCTGTAATTTATCCATTGTTGTCATCATAAATCCCCCCTAAAATGAATCGTTATTCATTTATTGTAACGCACTTAGACGCTAGTTGGAAGTAGAATTTTTAAAGTAGTGGACGGTATAATAAACTAGAGAGGAGCGGTACATATGGTGGAAGACAAAAAAGTAGTGATTCGTCTAGCGAAAAAAGCGGATTATCCAACGATTGTTGCTGCACATGAGGCCATTTATCAAGATGAGTATGGTTTTGATCAAACGTTTGTTTCATTTGTGGAACGTAGCTTACATGAAGCAAGTGAGGACGATTATATTTGGCTTGCAACGGATGAGCATGAGGATTTTCTAGGTTCGATTGCAGTGTATCGTGTGGATGAACAAAATGCGCAGCTGCGTTTTTTTCTCGTCCGTCCAAGTGGATGAGGAAAAGGGTTAGGACGTGCACTCATGGACATAGCGTGTGATCATGCCAAGGCAGCCCGATATGTGTCGTTGATGTTGTGGACAAACGCGCAATTAGTAGCAGCGAGAGCGCTGTATGATGCTTACAATTTTAAAATGATAGAGACGAAGCGGTCGTTTCTTTCTCAACAGTGGGTGAAGGAAGAAAAGTGGGTGCGCTGTTTGAAGGATATATAAAAGCTGACCTTGTGTCCGATTAGGGACATAAGGTCAGCTTCTTTACTTAGAAGGCGCCAAATGATCAAGCTTTTTACAGCTTTGCCGCTTAATAAGGCGGTGTGGTACAATGATCGTTTTAGCTTCTATGTCTGGTGTTTGGATTTTCTCAACTAATGCATCTGTCGCTTTTTGACCTAGCTCATAAATATGAATGTCAACCGTTGTCAGTGGCGGCGAGGAGAGCTCAGATAGCATGACATTGTTAAAGCTAATGACGGAGATGTCTTCTGGCACGGAGACTTGCATCTCGTCAAGCATGCGCAAAACACCAAGCGCCATTAGGTCGTCAGCAACAATGAGTGCAGTCGGTGGTTTTTCTAATGACATAAGCTCAATGACTGCTTGTTGCCCGCCCTCGAGTACTTCTTGGTAATAAACGCTGTAATCACGATTCATTGGAATTGCAGCATTATGAAGAGCTTGCTCGTAGCCTGCCGCATGATCAACAGTAACAATCGCTTCTTGTTGTCCTCCAATGAAGCCAATCGCTTCGTGGCCAAGTAACAGCAGGTACTCGGTGACGAGCTTTGCTGCTTTGACATTGTCATTGTTTACGTACGTAATGTTTTTTGTTGCAATATTGTCTGGACGGCCAACGAGCACGAAAGGAAATTGTTGTTCTAGTAAATAAGGAATAATTTGATCGTCAATTTTTGAAGAAAGCAAGATGATGCCGTCAACGCGACAACTTTGCACCATTTGTTTCACTTCGTTAAATATGTCTTCGTCCGTTTGTCCAGTCGATAAAGCGAGACCGTAGCCTGCAGTATACGCTTTTGTTGTAATCCCGCGTAATACTTCTGGAAAAAATGGATTTTGGAAGGCGACTTCAGATGCGCCAGGGATGATCACGCCAAGCATATTGGTGCGGTTATTAACAAGGTTGCGGGCATTAAAGTTAGGGTGATAGCCTAGCGCTTCCATTGTTTCGCGGACGCGCGCTTTTGTCTTACTACTAATACGCGAACTGTTCGCAATGACGCGCGAGACAGTTGAGGGCGCGACGCCTGCTTGTTTTGCGACCTCTCTAATCGTCACCTTCATGTAGATTCCTCCACTCTTGCTCGTGTTTTCCTTAGAATAATATTTATCTTAGCCTTTCGTCGCGCCAGACGTCAAACCGGAAATCAAGTAGCGCTGTAAAAATAAGAAGACGGTTGCAATTGGAATAGCAATGAGAATGGACCCGGCTGCAAATCGTGTAAAGTTGTTGGCAAATTGATCATTGACAAAGTTGAACAAACCGAGTGCAAGCGTGTAATTCTCTGGACTACGTAAAATAATCCGTGGCAAAATGAAGTCCATAAACGGCATCATAAAGTTAAATAACGCCACGACAGCTAAAATTGGTTTTGCGAGTGGGAGCATAATCGTAAAGAAAATACGGAAATGACCTGCCCCGTCTAGTTTGGCTGATTCGTCTAGTTCAATTGGAATTGTATCGAAGTATCCTTTCACTAAAAAGGCATTCATTGGGATGGCCGTTCCGACATAAATGAGAATTAAACCGAGTAAAGAGTCTAATAACCCGATTGTATTAAGCAAAATGTAGAGGGCAACCATCGCCATTAAAGCTGGGAACATTTGTAGTACTAAAAACAAATACAAGCTATATTTTCGTCCGACAAAACGGTAACGCGAAAATGCATAAGCAGTTAATGCAATAAAGAAGGTAGCCAAAATCGACGTAGAGAAAGCAACGATCAACGTGTTTTTATACCACGTTAAATATTGGCTACTTGGATCGGTGAACAACCAAATATAATGAACAAATGACGCGTTTTCAGGAATCATGCCCGCTCCATATAAGCTTGTACCTGGGTTTAATGAAAGGCCAAACGTCCATAGTAATGGATAAGCAATGATCACGACCATAAAGGTGAGAAACAAATAAATGAATGTTACTTCCAAGGCTGATTTATGTTTTCGCTTCATTAGATTTGCCCCTCCTCTTTAAACGAGCGACTGCGTCGGAATTGGAAGATCGCGATACTTGCAACAATGAGTCCGATAATGATCGAAATCGTTGCGGCCATACTGTACTGCTGATTTTCAAACGCGAGTTTATATACCCATGAGATTAAAATGTCGGTGCCACCGGCGTTTTGTCCTTGGACAGGAGGCCCTCCTTGGTTAAATAAGTAAATAATATTGAAGTTATTAAAGTTTGCGGCGTACTGCATAATGAGTAGTGGTGCAGTCGCAAATAAAATATGAGGCAATGTAATGAAACGCAATTTTTGAAACCGGCTGGCGCCATCAATATCGGCTGCTTCGTACCAGTCAGACGAAATGCTTTGCAACACACCGGTGAACAATGCGAATACGAATGGAAAGCCAAGCCATACTTGAATGATGACCAAAGCAAAACGAGACCAGAGGACATCACTTAGCCACGGAATGTTTGTGCCAAACAGTGGATAGATGATATCGCGATTGATTGCTCCGAATTCGTTGTTGAATAACGCCACGAAAATCAGGATCGTTACAAAAGCCGGCACGGCCCAAGGCAAAATTAAGATCGTGCGAATGGTGCGCTTAAATTTAATCCGTTTATCATTGACAAGTAGCGCAAGAAGCAATGCGAGTGCAATTTGTAATGTCGTTGCTACTAAGGTCCAAATAAGGGTCCATGAAAAGACAGAAACAAACGTTTCGCGCCAAATTGGCACGGTGAATAAGTTTTTCAGGTTTTCGAATCCAATCCAGTCAAGAAGTGCGCGTGGTGGTGCATTGTGTAAACTATAATTTGTAAATGACAGCCCCACCATAAAAAGAAGTGGGAACACAACCGTAAATACAAGTAGGAAAAACCCAGGTCCGACGAGGATATATGGGAACCCTTTATCCCACGCATGCCAAAAGCCTTCTCGTAATGTAAGACGTGATGCACCAGCGCGAATGGCTTCGGCACTTTTGTATGCATCACGTAAGTTGACCCAGTAAAAAGCAAGAGCGAATGTGAGTAGGAGGACAGCCATCATGCCTTGTCCAAGCAACACACGGGAGTCATCAATCCGTGGCATCGTTCCGAGTGTAAAAAGCCCCCAGAAACCAATGTTTAAAAAGTCATAAAAAACAACGACAAAGGCAGCGGCAAACAAGAGAAAAAGGCTCCCCTTCAGCCAATGACGATTGTATAGTTGTCCTAGCCCGGGAATGAGCGACAGCGCACAAGCGAGTCGTGGACGGTGTTTTTGTGTGTGAGCCTGATCTTGGGCAGTACCCATGAGCGGTTCACTCCTTTCTAATTTCCAACATACAGATAGCATGTCATCGACTAGAAACGAGACTTGTTTCTAGCCGATGATCTCAAGGTTATTTTTATTGTCCGCGACTTAATTCGATTTCTTTTTCGATTTGCCCAACAGCATCATCAAGCGCTTCTTTTGGTTCTGTTCCTTCGGCGATAAACTTAAAAGCGTTCTCCATTGGTTCCCATACGCGGCTCATTTCTGGAATGTTAGGCATTGGTACGGCATGGGCTGCTTGCTCCGCAAAGCTTGCTTGATGGGCGTCATTGACGTCAACATCTGGGCGAGCAGGTGATTGCTTTGTGACGTCAAAGAAGTGATTGGCATTTTCTTCATTCGTTAAGAAAAATGCTAATTCCGTTGCCCAATCAGCGTGCTCGCTGTACTCGCTGACAAACCAGCCTTTGACACTAGAGAAGGAAGAGAGCGGATTGCCATCAATGGTCGGTAATGGTGCGACACCAAGATCGTCACCAAGTGCATCAGAAAATTCTCCGAGGTTCCACGGACCAGAAATGATGCTGGCAACTTTGCCATCGTTAAAGAGTCCTTTCATGACATCTTCGTTAATGCTGCGCGGAATGGCGCCATCATTAAACCAATCATATACAATGGTTGCCCCTTTCACCGCACCCTCATTGTTTAAGCCAATGTCATCTGTATCATATAATCCCGTATCGTCTTGGTTAAAGACGTAACCGCCATCAGCGGCCAACAATGGGTAAAGATAATAAAAGTTTGTCGCTTCCATTAAGAAGCCGTACGTGTCAGCTGCCGTATTTGTATGTTTTTCGATCACTGTATTTAAGTCTTCAAGTGTTTTAGGTGCATCAGCAATCATCGCTTTATTATAGTAGAGCGCGTATGTCTCTGAAGCGACTGGAATCCCGAGTTGTGTGCCTTCGTAGTTCAGCGCAGTGACAGCACCCTCATGATAATCTTCAAGTGCTTTCTGTTGTTCATCTGTCAATGTAAGTTCTTTTGCAAGCCCTTGTAAAGAGACATCGCCTGTACGGTCGTTAGGTAAGAAGAATAAGTCGGGACCATTTCCAGCAGGCGCATCAAGCGAGAGCGCATCGACTTGTTCAAGCATTTCAAATGGCGTGATCTTGATGTCAATGCCTGTTTCGTCAGTGAACCGTTCCGTAATTTCTTTGTATGCTTTCAGTTGAGATTCTTCGTCGTCGACCCAAATCGTTAAGCTGTCTGGTTTTGTGGCGTCGCCTTTATTCGTTTCTTTGCTTGTGGTTGCTTCATCGCGATCTGGTCCACATGCACTTAACACAAGTGAAAGCGCTGCCACCGAGGTGCATAAAAGAAAGGTATGTTTTTTCATGGGATGATTCCTCCTAGTCACTATGTGTAAAAGCAAACGTTTGCACTAATATGCGCAAACATATCACTTGTCTATTTCTCTATTAGTATATTATGCTTGTCGTTATTTGGCAAGAGGAAAATATCGGTTAGTGAAATCGTTTGCGCTATTTATGGACTACAACTTTTGAATGAGCATGGCGTCATCCAAAGAGGTGAAACGAAGAACAACCTTTTGAGCGATGCCCCTTCTCATGTTCTTGCTTATGCTAGTAGTAGCTTTAATCTAATGAGGGGGAGAGAAAATGAGTCAAAAAGTTGTCATGATTAGTGGTGCGTCAAAAGGATTAGGGAGAGCATTAGCGTTGGATTTTGCGAAGAAAGGGTATGCGCTTGTACTGGCTGCACGGGGCGCAGATCAATTGTATCAGTTGGAAAGAGAACTGAAAAAGGAGGGGGCAACCACTTTGGTTATGCCCGGTGATTTGTCTAAGGAAGAAGATGTTGAACGGTTTGTGTCACTCGCACTTGCTGAGTTTGGGAGAATTGATGTACTTATTAATAATGCGTCGATTTTTGGACCAGGACCAACGCTGTTGCTTGATTACGCACAAGAAGAGATGACACGTGTCATGCACATGAACACGATGCTACCTTTCTTAGTCACGAAAAAAGTGTTGCCCGCGATGCTAGAGAACAAGCGTGGTGTTGTGATCACGTTAACATCAGAAGCGGGGAAAACGGGATTTGCGGAGTGGGGTGCGTATGGCATTTCAAAGTTTGCGGTTGAAGGGATGATCGAAACGTGGGCCGATGAACTGGATGGCACTGGTGTACAAATGTATTTAGTTGATCCCGGGGAAATGAATACGGATATGCATGCGATTGCGGTGCCAGACTGTGATTATCCACTGGCCGAACCGGAGGAACGCCTGCCGATTTTTCACTATTTAGCAACGGGAGAAGCGCCTACAGGTACACGATTTGAAGCGGCCGCGTTTCGCGACGGATTAAATGAGTGGGGAGTGGGCTTATGATGGCCACGATCATTGAAGCGACGACACCGATGGAACGCCTCGGAAAGACACGCGATGCCGTGCGCATGCTCGTGTATGGAGCGAACACAAATAACATGTGGCACGATTTGTTTACCTCACTGCCGCAATTTCTACGCCCTGATGATGTGCTCGTATTCAATAATAGTCGCACGATCCCGGCACGGTTACGGTTGCAAGGAGGCGGAGAAGTCCGCCTTTCCCGTCACGTAAGCGAGCAGGTGTGGGATGTATTAATTATGGAAGATGAAAGTGCTGTGGTAGGGAAGATGCTCACATTTGTAGGAAGCCTGACAGCAACGCTTCTAGGTGAAGGGAGTGAGCGACCGCTAAAGCGGCTAAAATTCCATGCATCGGCGCTTGAGGTGGTCAATTATCTGTATAAATATGGTGAAGTCATTCGTTATGAATATGTGAAAGAACCGTGGCCGCTTGCTGATTATCAAACAGTATATGGGACGATGCCAGGTTCAGTGGAAATGGCGTCAGCGGGACGGGCTTTTACATGGCGCTTACTAGCGTCTTTGCGCGCGCACGGTGTTTCATTTGCGACAATTACACTGCATGCGGGTTTAAGTTATTACGAAGATGACAGGTGGCCACAGCCGTCTTTACATCCAGAGTTATTTACGGTAACGAAAGAGAATGCAGCAATCATCAACAAAGCAAAAGCAGCAGGTGGACGGATCATTGCTGTTGGGACAACGGTGGTGCGTACGTTAGAGACAGTTGCGCATCGTGGGCGTGTGTGCGCAGGGGCTGGAGAAACGACGTTACATGTACAGCACCCAGAACAGTTTACCGTTATAGACGGTTTATTGACAGGATTTCATGAGCGGGAAGCGAGCCATATGCAATTGTTAGAAGCATTCATTGGCGATAGAGGCGTACGAGCGGTTTATGATGAGGCTGTCGCACACAATTATCATTGGCATGAATTTGGCGATATGAATTTATTGTTGAAGGATCGCTAAAGGATGCATATACATCATATTGGTGTTCGTGTAGATGATTTGGAGGACGTATTGATAGACTGGATGTGTACATGGGGATTCACGTTAGAGTGGCTTTTTGGAACAGCAGTAGAAAGGTGTGTGTGTTTGAAAAAAGGGGAGGTGCGCGTTGAGTTGGTAGAAACAGTGGAGGAGGGCGCATCTTTTCATCTAGCGTTTGTAGGAATCAAGACGCAAGTAACTGAGACAAGCGCGGCATTAAAACATGTGGGTTTTGTCCAAACGGATGAGATGATGTTGCCCTCAGGGGAGCAAGCGTATTATTTTATCTCAGGGGAAGGGCTAGAGGTGGAGTTGGTGGTTATGGCGCCATGTTAAAAAAGGTTTGGTTCCACCAGTCCTGCTTGAATGGCAAATAAAGCCGCTTGTGTCCGGTCTTGGACCTCAAGTTTGTCAATAATATTGGACACGTGCGTTTTCACAGTCGGCTCTGAGATAACGAGCGTGGCAGCAATTTCTTTGTTGCTTTTGCCGGCACAAATTTCTTGTAAGACTTCGCGCTCGCGGCGTGTCAAATGTGCGAGTTTTTGTTCGTGACCGCTTTTGGGTGTCGCAACGTGGGCGCGGACATGTTTTAACACACGAGGGTGTAGTGGAGCTTCTCCCCTAAGTGCCGCCTCTAATGTTTCTACTAAGACACTTGGTTCGACATCTTTTAATTGGTAGCCGCAAGCGCCTGCGCGTAAAGCGTTGATGACGAAGTCTTTAGCGGAAAAGCTCGTTAAAATAAAGACGTGCGCCTTTGGATCGTGTGCAAGGATCGCTTCTGTTGCCGCGACACCATCGAGAATGGGCATATCAATGTCCATAATGATCATGTCAGGTCGATGTGTAATATATGCGTCAACAGCTTCTTGCCCGTTACTTGCTTCAGCGATGATTTCAATATGTGGATGTGCTTCTAAAAAATAGATCAGTCCTTGCCGGACGACGCGGTGGTCATCAGCTAAGATGAGCTTCATGATTTTTCACCTCGCCTTTTAATTTTGGAAAAGAAATACGCCATGTTGTTCCGCGACCAGGTGCTGTTACGAGTGTGGCTTGCCCGCTCAATGCTTGCGTTCGTTCGCGAATCGTTTGTAAGCCGTAAGATGAGCGGGACGGGGCGGTTTTTTCGTCAAAACCACAACCGTCATCGTGCAAATGGAAGAGATAACGATGATGTTCATGCTCAAAGTGCATGCGTACTCCAGTTGCCCCGCTATGTTTCTTCGTGTTATTTAACACCTCTTGAGCAATCCGGTAAAGGTTTATCGCTTGTGTCTCAGATAAGGATGGTGTTGCCGTGTTCTTCCAAGAAATGTTCATTCCAATTTGCTGGCCGTATGTAGTGACTGCGGTCATAAAGTCGTGTCGAATGGTTTCGTCACGCAATGCATAAACGATCGTTTTTAGCTGCTTTAGGGCTGCTTGTGCGAGCGCTGTCAGCTCTTGCAACTTTCCTTGTATTGCTTCGTCTGTCACCCGTAATGCCAACCCTTGGGCGGTTAATTGCATTGAGAATACAAGTTGATTCACAGAGTCGTGTAAATCGCGTGCAAGCCGATGTCGTTCATATATCCAAGCACGTGCTGCTTCTTCCTCAACGAGGGAAATCCGTTTTAAAGCCGTACCGATTTGTAAAGCAATCAATTCAAGCAATTGTAGCTCTTCTTCGTTGTAATGGATTTTATGAGGATGTGCGACATTTAAAATACCGAGTTTTTCGTCACCTGTGTAGATGGGGATGGTGGCGTGATGGGTGATTCCGTCGACACCTTTGTTCGGTTGTGATTGCACGCGTTCGATCCGTTGACATTCAATCATGTTCACGGCACTGGCAAGCGATCCTTGTAAAAACTTGCTCTTGCACGCACAGCCACCGTCTCTTAACGGTGCGCAGTCACACTTGGCTAAAGCGGGTGGGAGTCCGTGCGCAGCAGCAAGTTCATGCGCACCGTCTTTCGTAATTAAAAAAATCCAGCCACTTTGTAAGCCTGTTTCGTGTAAAAGATGGGTGAGCACGCGCGCTAACATTGTCTTCCGATCTGTTTCCTGATTCAATGTTTGTGAGATTTGTTTAAGCGTATGTAAGGTGTGCATGGTGGTGGCTCCTTTTGATAGAGTGAGGGAGCGGTTTCTTTTGTTTGATTATATAGGATAACGGGCGAAGGGGCGAAGAAAATGCTTTGGGGAACCGTAAGTGTTATTTCTCTATAAAAATAAGGACACCCACCTACCATACGTAAGTGAATGTCCTCCGGGTGGTGGAAGCCTCTTTTTCCTTGCGCTTAAACTGTAATTCGTGTTTTCATCAATCGATGTGCAATGAGTAGATTCATTGCCATGACAAGAAGAAAAATAGTACTGTCCAGAAAGAAACGTTCTGAAGGATACATATAGCTATGGAACCATTGAGACGGGAATGTCGTGATGGCATAGATACATACGCCGTAAATAATTGCGGGAACAATGCCTGTAAAATGATAAGCACGTTCAATGACAATCATTGTAAACAATGTTAGCAAGAACAGAATGCCTCCTTGAAAAAGTGTGATCATCTCTACCGTATTAGCTGGATGAATAAACAATGATGGATTGATATTTTTTAGCACACTGTATATCGGGACAGACGTAACTGCTTCAGTTGGAAATCGCATTTCGTAAAATAATTGTTGAATTGGAATAATTGAGATTTGCCACGTGATCGCTCCAAGCCACAAAAGCGCAATCGTTGTGAATTTCGCCCAAAATAAGCTTAGTCGGGCGTGGGGCAATGTAAGTAAGCGATAAATGATTGTGTTTTTCCCATACCAGTCGCGATACCAAATAAATAAGGAATAGAGTGTAATGATTGTCAACACGATGATGAATGCGCCTTGGTAGATGATGGATAAACCGACTGGAGCCATTGTAAAAGGTCCGTGTTCTGCAAGGAAGTGATCAACTGTTTTACCTTCTTTTATAAACGCCGCTATACCACCTAACTCAATTTGTTGGTTACGGAAAACAACGAGGAGTTGCCCGACAAGTAGAAACAAGAGCAGCCCAACATAAGTAGGCAAGAAGCGGCGCAGTTCGAAGTGAGTCAGCCTTAAATACGTCATCATGGTAAATAAACCTCGCGCATCACATCCTCAATCGACTTGCCTTCAGAAATACGCATTTCCTCTGTATCAAATGTTTTCAACACACGACCGTCATCAAGAAAGATCACTTTGTCAATTAAATGTTCAATGTCTTTAATTTCATGTGTTGTAATAATCACACCACGATCTTCAAGGAAGCCACTAGAAAATAAGTTAGAAATTTGTTCACGGCTAAAAATGTCAATCCCGGAAAACGGTTCATCCATTAAAATATATTTTACATCAAGTGATAAACCGAGTAACAAATTTACTTTTGCTGTATTTCCTTTTGATAGGTCGGAGATTTTCGTTCTCCGGTCTAATTTGAAAAACGACAGCAACTCATTTGCGCGTGTATCATTCCAGCTTTTATAAAAATCACGCATGAAGGTGATCGCTTGATCAATCGTCATTGAGGGTGGCATCGGAATCGCATCTGGAATGAACGTAATGACTTCATAACTTTTAGCTTGTAATGGTTGTCCGTCAATTGTAACGGTGCCGCTACTTTTTGGTGTTAAGTTTGTAATGATTTTCAGCATCGTTGTTTTGCCGACACCGTTAATCCCAATGAGACAAGTCATTTCCCCAGGGTGTGCGGTAAAGGAAACGTCATGAAGTACTTTTTTCCGACCATATTTCTTTGAGACGTTTTTCACTTCAATCATGAGAGGTATCCTCCTTGTAATAACGTTCTTTCGTCATGTTCATTAATTCATTAAATGGCACTTGAATGGGGCGGATGGAGGCGATAAAAGCGTCGATTGCCTCTTCAATGAGCTCTTGTCTAACAGCATGTAATACACGCTCGTCCTCTGTGACCCGGCTCGGGCGATTACGCTCTGTATAAATCAACTGTTGCTCCTCCATTTCTTTGTACGCGCGTTGGGCTGTATTTGGATTAATTTTCAAGGTCGCGCCAAGTTCACGTCGGGAGGGGATCTCTTGTCCAGCTTGAAGTTGTCCCGTAGCAATTTGCTCTTTGAAGTGGCGAATGACTTGTACATACACAGGCTCTCTCGTGTTGAATGATATGCTCATCTCGATCTCCTTCCTGTCTTGTATGTGACTATAGTTCGTCTTCTCCAAAAGTAATGGATAAGCCCAAAGACACATTCGAGAGTTTTCCGTGGTAGCGCACGGCGCCTGTATTGACATCGATCACATATAGATGACCGTCCCCAACGTCATTTGATGTGTTGTTTTCGTACGAATCAAGATTTAATACATACATCAATCCATCTTTGATGAGGAAGTCCGTATTGTATGCCTCTGAGAGTGTAATGTCGGTTGTGATGCTTTCATGAAATGTTTTATTCACGATGTTGTATACGTCTACTTGGAATTGATCTTCTGTTGAGACGGCATAGAGCATGTCGTTAAAGGTGAGAAGGCGGTCAATAATGCCGTTCTCTCCTTCTTGTTCGAGAAAGAACGACGTGTTTGCGGTGGCGTCATAACCTGCAATACGACTTGTTTCTTCCTGATCAATCAAAAACCAGGCAGTTGGTGTCGGGGTAGGTGAAAGCCCATGTAACGAAATGTAACTGTCTGTTCCTTGTGTTTCCGCGATGTCATCTAACATTGTTGTCGAGGAAGTAAGCACTTGTTTATCCATGTCAATATTTAATAAGACGTTACTGTTCATGTCTGTTTGATGGTCGTATACATCTAAGATAGCGTAAAGATGGTTGTTTACCATCTCTAAGTTTTGGACATACGAAAGACTGGTATCACCAGGTAAATCAACAGTCACTGAAAAATGTGTCTCTGCCTCAGTCTCTTTTTGCAGCAAAGCCAAGTCAATTTGTGCACTGCTGTTATCAAATTCATCAAACCATCCTTCTGTTATGTTAGCAATAACTACCGCATCATCTGTTTCAAGAGGTGTCGCATTGGCTCCTCCATACTGGAAAGGGCGCATGAAGTTGCGATAACGGTTTTGCAGTGATTGCATGTGCGAATCGTATTGCTGGTCTAATTTTTCTTGCCAAGAAATAGGATTCTCTGAAAAAGTGAGTGTACCGTCGTTAAAAGCGATTGTACCGTTACTAGTATCTTCGTGTGATTCCACGTTTAGCTGAAGGTCTTTCAGCAGGCTGTTATCTCCAGCAACTGTTTCAAATTGTAGTTTCTTCGCGTCAAGCACTTGCTTGTCGCTCACTGTGACATATAAAATTGTAATGACAATTGAAGCAAAGGCAACGAGAAGAAAACTCGGCCAGTAGCGTTTCAATGCAAAAGGTTTCATCTATACCGTCACCTTCCTTTTCAAAAGATAGAGATTGAGTGGTGTATAAAAAATTAATGTGAAGATCGTCACACCTAGGTGGATCAATACAGATTCTGAAGGATACAAGGAAAACTGATTTGCCACTAAGTAAGGTGCAACGTGTAAGAAGATGAAACAAACTGCCAGGATGGCGCCAAAGAAAAAGCCTTTTAAACGAAAACACCGTTCGAACAAAATGATACTAAAAACAACGGTGACGAAAGTGAACCCAAGGGTATAATAAGCGAAAAAGAGGAGGGCTTCTGCTGGTAATAACAATGGGAAAACGCCTTCTTCAGTAAAACTTGCTAAAGACACAGTATCATACAGGGTTTCTGGAACCATCACAGCGATCATTTTTGCACCAATAAAGAAAATGACAATTTGCAATGCCAACAGTCCGAAAACAAGGAGCATGATCGTCGATAACTTCGCAAAATAGATCGGTGCGCGCGTTGTCGGTAGGAGCAGAAGCCGATGAATGAAGGCGTGTTTACCAAACCAATCCCGGTACCAAATTAAAATCATATAAAGAAGCAAAACAGCAATGGAGACCATAATTGGGTAGTAAAACCATGGCTCACGTAGAAATCCATTTGGACTACTCATATAGAATTCTTCGTGTGTGCTTGCGGCTTTCAAGCTAATGCTTTTTTCTCGTGCAAACTGTGTAAGTTCTTTCATAAACTGATTTGCGCCAAACCAGATCGCGCTCAATTGTCCAATGAGTACGAGCCCCATAAGACCAACATATATTTTCCAAACACGACTTAATTCGAAATGAACAAGTTTAAAATAGGACAAAAAGATCACCTCTATCACAAAATGTATGTATTAAACGATTCATACACGATAATCTGTATTATAAAGTTCATACAGACGTCATGTCAACCCTTTTTTAATATAAAAATGATAAAACGTGGGAAATGAAAGACGTCAAATATATTTTTTTTAGAAATTCTACAACATCACATAGGGTTTTTTAGTTTTTTGTCGTAGAATATATAGTAAGGAGACTTTATTTTGTGTTAGGGAGGCGGTTCAATGGTGAATCAAGGACATGGAATGCATAAGGAGGTTACGTTTAGGACATCAGAACATCGGAATGTCGCAATTTTTCTTGACTATGATAATGTGTACTGGACGTTGATGAATCGTTATAATCATAATCCGAATCATGAAGAACTAGAAAAGAATTTATTTTATCGCTTGTGGGAACGTTATGGACAAGACCAAGTGCGCGCGTTTCGGGCTTATGCAGACTTTCAGCGGATTCGTTCGAATTTAACTGATTTACAGAAACAGCGGGTACAGATTCGTCATGTATACTCTAATGACAAGGAAGGCGACTCTCGTAAAAACTCATCTGACATTGAGCTTTGTATTGATGCCATTGAGAGTACGTATAAAGATGAGAATATTTCTTGTTATGTATTTGTGACAGCTGATAGTGATATGGTGCCAATTATGAGTCGATTGATGTTTAAAGGAAAACGGGTCGAGCTATATTATTTATCTGAAGCAGCACCAAAGCATACAGATATAACAAATTACTCCCATTACAGCGAGGATTTAAGGGAATTTTTACAGCTTGAGGTCAAAGAATATGACTTAGCTGCTTATAAAATGGAAGCGCTTCGTTTTATTGAAGAGTGGGAAAGTCGTTTTGGTGCAGGGAACGAATTGTACTTAGGTGCACCGTGGCTTCGGAATCAATTTTCTCTTAAATTTGCGATGCCTGCCAATGCTGCGAGTGAGCTCATTGATTTATTGAAAGTTGAGCGGCTCATTGGAACGGAAAATAAAGAGTTACGAAATGGTGATGTGAAACCGAGTTTGGCACTGACGGAATTAGGACGTGCATGGATCGCGCCCTTACAGAACGTCTAAGTTGATGATCACATAAGGTGTTTTCCAACAAGAAACGGGTGGAGAACACCTTATGTATGTAGACTTTTTTGTGTGGCATCTTTTTTTATTCTCGTATTGTCGAATTTTAAGGGTTGACTTGTTGTTATGTCTTTCTTTATGATATAGGTAAGTAACCTATTCGCTACTATTCGCTAAAAAATGAATGCGTTAGACAAATTCGTTATAAGGCCAAGGAAATACCTTGACCTTTTCTATGTATTGTTAGAGTGGGGGAGAAACGTCCTCACCTCTCTTTCGTGTATGTTCTCTTGAAAGCGATTACGTGCTAGTGCGTCTAGGATAAGAGAATCAAAGGCGCAAAAAGTGTGCGAATGGGGACCTGTGGAGAGGGGAATGTTTGTGATTGTTGTTGATGAACGATTGTATTTACGCAAATTGATGTCTGATGATTTAAAACGCTTTTGGGAACTTGGGTATAAAGAAGAGGCACCGGAATGGAAACAGTGGGACGCGCCATACTTCCCCCATCGTACGATGTCTTATGAACAACTACTGGAAAAGAAAGAAACTTATGTTGACCAAGACGACTTTTACGGGATTTTTGTCGATGATGTGCTGATCGGTATCGTTTCTTATTACTGGGAATATGAGCCTTCTCGGTGGCTGGAAACAGGCATTTTGATTTATGATCCAGTTAACCGTGGAAGTGGCATTGGGTTACGTGCCTTGCGTGCATGGATTGACTATGTATTTAAAGCAGTACCGGTGGTGGAACGGGTTGGGTTTACAACGTGGTCTGGCAATAAACCGATGATGCGTGTAGGGGAAAAACTTGGGATGACGCTGGAAGGCCGGATGCGGAAATGCCGTTTTTACAATGGTGTATATTATGACTCAATTCGTTATGGGGTATTACGGGAAGAATGGTTGTAAAAGTCAGTGTCGCGCGTTTCCTAATCTGATTTTTGACGACTAATGAAAGGAAGGTGGGATATGCATACTGTTTTAATTGCGGATCGCGATCCATTAGAAAGATCAGGTTTAAAGTGGTTGTTTGGGCGCTCACCACTCGTGTGCCAATCTGTGCACGAAGCTGGTGATGTCGCATCGCTTTTATCATTGTTAGAAAATGAGCAACCGACAATCGTATGTTTAGAGTTTGATATGCTGTCTTCAGATGATTGGTCTCATGTGAAAAAGGTGCTTGCGCATTACGAGCCAATTGTATTGGCACTATCTGCGGAAGCAACATATGCAACTGCGATGCGCGCGTTAGATATTCAAGCAATTGATTTGTTTATCAAGCCGCTGTCATTTGAGCAATTTCAGCGGAGATTCCATCAGTTACAGGAGGTGGCACGTCAAAAGCAGCCTGTACATGCACGTGTCATCGAAAAAGATGATGTGTTTAAAAAAGATGCACTGCCAGTGCATGCATTGTTATTATTATCAACAGATCATGGCGATGTGGATCGGATTGTTGTTTTTTTGCGTCAATATGGAGAAGGCGCATTGGCAACGGTGATTGCGCAACAAGATCATGTCGTGTTGTTATTTTCTGATAAACCTGTGGCGCCATTGGATCAATTGGGACAACGATTTGTGTTTGATTGGGGACAGTGCCATCAGTCACAACTAAGTGTCATTCTTTATGAAGATCCACCTGAAGGCACGTCATTGGATGAAATGTATGTGCAAGCGAAAGCGCATTGCATGCAAACGTTTTATCAAGGCTTTCAGCAAGTCATTTCTGTGAGGAGAACACTTAAATTTCGTAAGATTGACCCATTGTTATCAGCTGAAGCGCAACGAGAATGGGTTGAAATGCTTGACGAAGGTGCGTTAGCCCCGATCAAAGCATGGTTGTATGAAACGTTTTTGCCGTCCTCTGACGGAGATATTCATCCAGAGCTTGTACGTATTCAACTGACAAGTGTGCTCGCGCAAGTTCGACGGTTTATGATCCAACAACGCATGGACGAAGCACGGTTAGAACGGGCTTACCATGAAATGTTTGAGCATATTTTGCATGGGAAGGTTTTATCGAGGATTGTACAAGCGTTTATTTTATTTATTTCACAACTACTGGAAGCGCAAGCAGAAAAGCCATCGATGACAGATGTGATCGAGCAAGCGGTTGCATTTATTGATCGGTCGTATACGCAAAGTGACCTGTCGTTAAAAGATGTGGCTCAGTATGTCGGGCGCAACCCGAGTTATTTGAGTGCGCTCCTCTCAGCAAATCGGCAGTCTTTTCGTGACCTGGTCGTTCAACGTCGGATTGAAAAAGCGAAGGAACTGTTGGCGAATGAACCGTGTTCTATTCGTGAAGTTGCTTTACGTAGCGGTTTAAAAGAGGCAAATTATTTAAGTCGTATCTTCAAAAAAGAAGTAGGTCTCACACCGAGTGCATTCCGGCAGCAACAGAGGATCAAATTAAAAGCTTAATTGCGATATAAAATGCTATTTTGGTATTGTTTTGCTCAGGAAAAACAAAATGAATCATCAAAATCAAAATAGGAACCGTCTATGCGGGTCACTCCCCTTCTTCTATACTAAAGCTAACATATAGGAGGAGGGGATTTTTTTATGACCACAAAAAAGAAAGTGACATTGTATAAAGGAAGTGAACTAAACACGAAAGGCTGGGTCCAAGAGGCAGCGTTACGGATGTTAGCCAATAACTTGCAAGACGATGTCGCGGAAAATCCAGCCGATTTGGTCGTTTATGGTGGCATCGGGAAAGCAGCACGAAACTGGGAGAGCTATGAAGCGATTGTCAAGACATTGAAGCGACTTGAAAACGATGAAACATTACTTGTGCAATCGGGGAAGCCCGTTGTCGTATTTAAAACACATGCAGATGCGCCACGTGTACTTTTGGCGAACTCAAATTTAGTACCAGCTTGGGCGAATTGGGACCATTTTCATGAACTTGATCAAAAAGGGCTGATGATGTACGGGCAAATGACGGCAGGAAGCTGGATTTATATTGGTAGTCAAGGCATTGTCCAAGGGACGTATGAGACATTCGCGGAGCTCGGGCGCCAGCATTTTAACGGCTCATTATCCGGGACAATTACCGTCACTGCGGGTCTCGGTGGTATGGGTGGCGCGCAACCGCTGGCGGTGACAATGAATGAAGGCGTTTGCATGGCAATTGAGGTGGACGAGGAGCGGATTGACCGTCGCATTGAAACAAAGTATTTAGATTGTAAAGTATATACGTTAGCGGAAGCGATTGAAAAAGCAGAGGCGGCAAAAGCCGAAAAACGTGCGCTATCCATTGGTTTGCTTGGCAATGCAGCCGAAATATTGCCGCAAATGATTGATGTCGGTTTCCAGCCAGATGTATTAACAGACCAAACGTCGGCGCACGATCCATTAAATGGCTACCTTCCTGTGGGAATGACACTTACGGAGGCCGCAGCGGCTCGGCAAAATGAGCCGGATGTGCTCATTGCCAAAGCGAAGCAAAGCATGGCAACCCATGTAAAAGCCATGCTTGTGATGCAGGAAAAAGGTGCGATTACTTTTGACTACGGTAACAATATTCGCCAAGTTGCCCTCGATGAAGGGGTAAAAGATGCGTTTGCTTTCCCTGGCTTTGTCCCAGCGTATATTCGTCCACAATTTTGTGAAGGGAAAGGGCCGTTCCGCTGGGTCGCGTTGTCTGGGGATCCAGAAGATATTCGCAAAACAGATGAAGCAATTTTGGAGATGTTTGCGGATAACGAAGGATTGTGCAAGTGGATTCGGATGGCGCAAGAGAAAATTGCGTTCCAAGGTTTGCCGTCGCGTATTTGTTGGTTAGGCTACGGTGATCGCGCTCGTTTTGGAAAGCGTTTAAATGACATGGTTGCGGCTGGAGAATTAAAAGCACCGATTGTCATTGGTCGTGATCATCTTGATTCCGGTTCTGTTGCTTCACCAAACCGCGAAACAGAAGCGATGAAAGATGGAAGTGACGCAGTGGCAGACTGGCCGATTTTGAATGCGTTGATCAATAGTGTTGGTGGGGCAAGTTGGGTGTCGTTGCATCACGGTGGCGGTGTCGGTATGGGTTACTCGCTCCACTCGGGCATGGTCATTGTTGCCGATGGAACAAAAGAAGCAGAAAAACGACTTGAGCGTGTGCTGACAACGGATCCTGGTATGGGCGTTGTGCGTCATGCGGATGCCGGATATGAGCTGGCACAAGAGACAGCGAGACGAACGGGGATGGATATGCCAATGTTGGCAAAGGAGGATGCAAAATGACGTATCGTTATATTAAAGGAGCAAACCAAGTCATCACGATGGCTGGCGCGAGTGATACGCCTAAAGTCGGTACAGACATGAGTGAGATTGACGTGCGGACGGATGCGAATGTGTTGCTACGTGATGATGAGATTATTGGTGTGGATACGCATGAGGCATTGCTGGTTGCATTTCCGGAAGAGATTGCGTCAGCAGAAGTCATTGATGCCACAGGGAAAGTGGTCACGCCGGGCTTTGTCGAGCCGCATACGCACTTAGTATACGCAGGCAGTCGCGAGCAAGAATTTGCGATGCGTTTACAAGGCGAAAGTTATATGGCCATCATGAATGCCGGTGGCGGGATTCATGCGACAACGCGGGCGACGCGGGCAGCTTCATTTGAAGAGCTATATACGCAAAGTAAACGGCGTTTGAACCAGTTTATGCAACATGGTGTCACAACGGTGGAAGCGAAAAGTGGTTATGGACTCGATTGGGAAGTGGAAAAGCGCCAATTAGAAGTTGCGCATGCGCTCGACCGTGATCATCCACTCGATATCGTTCACACGTTTATGGGCGCGCATGCAGTACCAGCTGAGTATAAAGGGAATGAAGATGCGTTTGTTGATATTGTGTGTGAAAAAATGATTCCCGAAGTGGCGCGGCTCGGTTTAGCAACATTTAACGACGTATTTTGTGAGCGCGGTGTGTTTACACCTGCTCAAGCAGAACGTGTGCTAAAAGTAGGGCAAGCGCATGGCTTAAAAGCGAAAATTCATGCCGATGAGATCGAGCCATATGAAGGGGCAGAGCTCGCGGCGCAAGTTGGTGCGATATCCGCAGATCACTTGCTGCGCATTTCTGATGCGGGTATTCAAGCGATGGCCGAGAAAAAAGTGGTTGGTGTATTGTTGCCGGGGACGGCGTTCTTTTTAATGACAGACGCGGCCGATGGTCGGAAGATGGTTGACGCTGGCGTGCCAGTGGCGTTGTCAACTGATTGTAATCCAGGTTCTTCACCGACGGTATCAACGGGGCTTATTTTAAGCTTAGCTTGTTTAAACATGGGGATGACGCCAGCAGAAGCGCTTACGGCCGTGACAATCAATGCGGCGCATGCGATTGACCAAGCAACGCGTGTGGGTAGTATTGAAGTCGGCAAACAAGCAGATATTGTTGTTCATGATATCCCTGATTACCGTCAGCTTGTGTATCACTACGGGATGAATCATACCGACACAGTGATGAAAGCGGGTAAGGTCGTTTATCAACGAGGTGGATGCGTGTGAGACGCCCAGCCGAATTAAGGTGTGCACCTTTCTCGTGGCAGCGTCCTACTGGAGACGCGGCTCCTCGCTTTGTATCCGAGTGGGTTGAAGTAGCTGGAGAAGCGCTTCCGGCGTGCGAAGAGCAGGTTGATGTGCTCGTGTGGGGGGTGCCGTTGTCACGTACGTCCATTAGTGCGTCGGCGGCATCTGAACATCCCATGGCATTCCGGCGCTTATGGCGTGGATTTGCGACATATAACATCGATGAGGATGTCAATCTTGCGGGGTTACGTGTCGTCGATGTCGGTGATGTGGTCGAGCATGTGACAGATTCGGCGGTGACGCATGAAGCGATTGAGCAAACGGCATGTTTTTTACGGACGCACTATCCGGAACCATTTTTGACAACGATCGGTGGTGATCATTCGATTACTGCATGTGTGGTGCGGGGAATGCAGAAAGCTGAACCAAGCAAAAAAATAGGCATCATCCAATTAGATACGCATTTTGATTTACGTGATCCTGCGGAACTCGGAAAAGCAAACGGAACACCGATCAGGCAATTGGTTGAAGAAGGTGTCGTTTCGGGGCAGCATGTCCACACCATCGGTTTACATGGCTTTTTTAACGGTGAGCCGTTAAAAGAAGTCGCAGACAGACACGGGATTCATTACTATACGATGAAGCAAACACGTAAACGTGGCTTAGAAGCAACGATCGCCGATGCACTAGCAGCACTCACAACAGAAGTCGACTCCATTTATGTGACCGTCGATATGGATGTCCTTGATATTAGTCATGCTCCTGGTGTGCCCGCCTCGACGCCGGGTGGTATGTACACGGATGAGTTGCTCGATGCCGTTTTGCAGCTCGGTGCCCACCCGAAAGTGGCAGCGCTTGATATTGTTTGCCTTGATCCACGTAAAGATGTGCATGATGCAACGGTGAAAGTCGCCGTGCACACATGGTTGAATGCACTCGTTGGTTTATATAAACGAACAAGCGGCGCATGATGTTAGCGCCGCGTTCGTGTATGTTTTCGGATTGTAAATTGGTCGTTTAAAAGTAGCCAGTTTTGCGGGAAATCCAGCCCTAACTTCCAGTAACTAATCCCGCGTAAACCACGGTCTTTAATCAAATCGAATTTTGCTTGGATTGAGCGTCCGTCTTCGAACCAAACTTCGTGTTCATTGTTTTGGTCGTCTGTATAGAAAAAGAACGGTGCTTGTGCGGTTTCATCGTATTGAATTGGGACATTGTGGGTACGGGCAAGGTCGATTGCTTGCTGCGGGCTAATGGCGCGGGCATACTCACCTCCTGGTTCGAATGGCAGTGTCCAGTCATAGCCGTATAAATTTTGCCCGAGCATAATTTTTTGTGCTGGCATTTCTGTTAATGCGTAGTCGACGACTTCGCTCACTGGACCAATCGGCGATACAGCCATTGCCGGCCCACCGGAATAGCCCCATTCGTACGTCATGAGCACGACGAAATCGACAATGTCGCCATGAGCGCGGTAGTCGTGGGCTTCGTACCATTGTCCGACTTGCTCGGCACTCGTTTTTGGTGCGAGCGCGGTGGAAACGAGCAGGCCAGCGGGGTGCAGGCGATCAACCGCTTTTCGTAAAAACTGATTATAATTTTCGCGCTCCTCAGGGGGGAGGAATTCGAAATCGAAATGAACATCAGTGAAATGTCCAACGCGAGCGACTTCTGCTAAAATCGCATCGAGCAATGCGTCTTGCTTTGTCTCGTCAGAGAGAATCGCTTTCCCAAGCTCACCACTAAACGCTCCTTCTTCTAAGTTGGTCACAACCATCATTAGTGATGTGCCATGCGCGCTCGCGATTGCGGGCAAATTGTCGAGAGGAACGAGTGTCAATGTGCCGTCGGCGTTCATGTGGTAACTAAAAGGCGCTAAATAAGTGAGAAAGGGACTCGCTTCTTGGGCTGCGGCTTGTAAGTGCGGGCTCACGACGCCTGCCATCGGCTCTAGGTAGGCATTGGTTTCAATTTCTATTTTTTCCGCTGCTGGCAAGTGGAGTCGGGTACCGACTGGGGGTGGCGTAGCGAGACTCAGTTGATTGAGTGCCGCGATGGCGCTTGCGCTTAGATGATAACGTCTCGCGATGGTTCCCCATGTATCACCTGGTTCCACCCAGTAAAAGCGTCCGGTGACCGGGATGACGAGCGTTTGTCCAACGACGAGCGCGTCATTTTCATCTATTTGATTGGCTGTTGTGATGGCAGGAATGGTCGTGTCATACGCTCCAGCAATGCCAGAGAGTGTTTCTCCTGTTTGGATGACGTGCAGTTGCATACTTTGTCACCTCCTAACCCGGAATACAGAAATCAGAAGCCGGAGGTCGGATTTCAAACCGACTTTGGATCTCTCGTATCTTATGCACCATGGCCTAGTTGGGTGCGATTCGAGAATCAGATAAACATAAAAAGCGAGAAGCCGGAAATCAGTCCTTCCGGTTTCTCGCTTTTGCTAGCTCGGCCCTTACAACCGCAATTTCTTTCTCTAATGCGTCGAGTTGTTTCACTGATTGCGTCACATCGCCGCCGATCGATTCAATCTTTTCAATATCGCCTTGGAGGCGGACGAAATCACTTTTTAATTCAGCAAGTTTTTGTTCCATTGTACGAGTTCAGCCCCTTTTTAAGAACCATAGCAAAAAATGTGTCTTTTGTATAGCCGTGTAGTCGAAATGATGGTAATATACATGAAAAGAAAAAGAGGTGACGAAGATGAAAGCGCTGCTCGTGATTGATTATACGAATGATTTTATTGCTGAAGACGGCGCGTTACCTGTTGGTGAGCCGGGTCGAGCGATTGAACAAGCGATTGTATCGCGTATACGTGAGTTTGATGCAGCAAAAGCGATGATTGTGTTTGCGACTGATGTCCACGAGAAAAATGATGCAAATCACCCGGAGGCGAAGTTGTTTCCACCCCACAATATTCGTGGTACTAAGGGACGTGCGCTGTTCGGTGAAGTTGGCACACTTTATGATCAAATCAAAGACAAAAATCACGTACACTGGCTTGATAAAACACGTTATTCTGCGTTTGTTGGCACGAATTTGGATTTGTTGTTGCGTGAGAACGGGGTCACAGAAGTGCATTTGACAGGCGATGTTACTGATATTTGTGTATTACACACAGCCATTTACGCTTATTCACTTGGATATAAACTAGTCATTTACAAAGACGCGGTTGCCAGTTTTGATCCTGCCGGTCATGAATGGGCATTACGCCACTTTAAAGGTGTGCTCGGTGCAGAGATACGCTAATTTAAGGGAGAGAGTGGGGAAACTAGGATGACAACATTAACAACAGAACGTCTCGTATTAAGACCATTTTCTGAAACAGATGCCCCACTTGTAGAACGATATGCGAGCGACCCCGATGTGGCGAAAACAGCGCTCAATATCCCGCACCCTTATCCAGAAGGAGGTGCGTTAACCTTTATTCAGTCGGCACAACAGCAGGTGGAGGAAGGCAGCGCTCTCTTTTTCGCTATGACAGAAAAAGGTGTAGGTGATTGTATAGGGATTATCAGTGTCAGTTTAGCAACTGCGCATAACCGTGGGGAACTCGGTTATTAGATCGCAAAACCATACTGGAGAAAAGGATACGGGACAGAAGCAGCGCGTGCGGTGATGGTGCATTGTTTCAATGAATGTGGGCTTAATAAATGTATGGCGGTTGCTTTTCTTCATAACCCAGCTTCATGGCGGATCATGGAAAAAATCGGGATGAAAGAAGAGGGGATATTGCGGCAGGACATTAAGAAAAATGGTGTGTACATGGATGCAAAATATTACGGTTTGTTGCGAGATGAGTTCCAAGAAATGACGTCATCATTGTTGTAATTTGTTTGGACTGACATACAGAAGGGTGGAGGAGATGAGATGACGACGACATTAACAACAGCACGTCTCATACTACGACCGCTTGCTGAAACAGACGCAGCACGTGTGGAACGATATGTGAGTGATCCGGATATTGCGAAAATGACGTTGAATATCCCCCATCCGTATCCAGAAGGAGAAGCATTAACCTTTATTCGGTCTGTACAACTGCGGGTAGAAGAAGGCAATAATGTTGTGTTTGCGATCACGGAACAAGGAATAGATGATTGTATTGGTGCAATGAGTGTTCGGATCGAGCCCGCCCACAACCGTGGGGAACTTGGTTATTGGATCGGTAAGTCACACTGGGGGAAAGGGTATGCGACAGAAGCGGCGCGTGCGATGTTGGCGTATTGTTTCAACGAATTGAAGCTTCATAAATGCATGGCGCGAGCATTTGCTCATAACCCCGCTTCGTGGCGTGTCATGGAGAAGATCGGATTGAAAGAAGAAGGTCTGATGCGGCAACACTTTATGAGAGATGGGATGTACATCGACTCGAAATGTTATGGGTTACTGAGGGAGGAGTATTTGCAAGGTTCGTAACACAAGTACCACCAGCCATTGGCGTTGTTGTCAGCGCTGATGGCTGGTTATCCTTAAAAAATTTGAGTGTCCCCGCGCATCTTTAATGAAAGCGCTGTCATATAAAGGCACATCATGTTACAATGACAGTGCAGTAACGAAAGGGTCTTTAAGGGTGGGCGGTACTCCCTATCGAAAGGGGGTGTCGCAAGATGACGATATTTGAGGCGTTTATGCTTATGGTAGCATTTGGCGGTTTGATTGTATCGATCATCAGCTTGTCGCAAAAGAAAGATAGCGATAACAACAAGTAACCACCCTTAAGCATGCCACGCGGTAGGGTGGTTATCAGTACCTTATCAATCGGCCGTCCCTCTTAAAGGGAACCCTGTTACTGAAAGCCGTGAGTGTTTCTCAAGCACTCGCGGTTGTTTTTAGTGTATGCTTTTACTTAATTTAAGTATACACGTGCCGTACGAGAGCCGTCAAGTCGACTTTCGCAAATCCGCAAACACCTTATCCATTTGCGCTCGATCATAGTCTAATAACCAGTGATTGAAGTTCTTATACAGAGAGCGAAGATTTTCTTTTTCAGCCGCGATCATGTCGCAACCACGATCATCATAAAGGTGGAAAATCATTTGCTTCGTGACGTTGACCACATATACTTCACAGCCACTGTAACGATCTCTTTTTAAAAGTGTAGAGTGGTGGCGGAAGTCTTCATGTAGAATGGCTTTTAACAATGCTGCAGCGCGAAGGTGCTTTGTTTGACAGGCAAGTACAAACCACGGGTACGTTCCTTCACCGTCATCAGCTGGGATTGGTACCCGTGTACACAGTAGTGACGAGCAAGATGTCATCTTCTGGTTGAAAAACATGTTGAAACAACGTGTTCGCTCGCTTGAATGCTTCGTTTATATACAATTCCTGTTGCGTACGGAAACAGATTGCAGGCGACCCAATCTCGAACCGCAAGCTTGGCGTCCAGTTATAAAATAACGGTGGACGCAAGATAAGATCAGGAAAATGAATTGCCAAGAAAGACTGTAGCTGCATCGCGCTTAACTTCTTTGCAAAATCCGCGCTACATATTGCGACCAACGTTCAAGTCGATTGAACGTCGCATCTTCATTTAATGCGGTAATCGAAATCCACCGTCCAGAGAGTTGATCGGTTTCTTTAATGGAGATGATCGCATCTTTTACGACGTCGATCACCGTTAAAATGCCGATATGAACCCGACCGACATCGGTGTCGTCATCGTTAATCAAACCGATTGTATCTACGTTCTCCATCATATCGCGCTCAATATACAGTTCTTCTTGCAGTTCACGCATCATGTTTTCTGTAATGAGGTCAGAAAATGTGTTGGCGCTGCCTGTATTCATGTGACCACCAAAACCAATCGAAAACTTGTTATGGAGCCGTGCCTCGCCACCTTTTTGTAGTCGTTCATACAAATAAACTTGTGAGCCACGACGGATGACAACATAAGGAATTGGTTGTTTGTACGCTTCGTTTTCTTCGGCATCACCGCGGCGCATCTCGTCGAAATAGGTGCTTAATGCTGCCATAATTGGTTCAATTTGTGCTTGGTTGCTTGTGACTCCTTGGAAAGTGAGTGTTTCTTCTTGAAAAATATTTTTACGCGGGGCAACAACAATTTGTTCATCCATCTTGTTCATCGCACAGGTGCCTCCTTCTCTGGAAAAACAAAGTCTTCATCGCGCAACGGCTCAACCGTTGCTTTTTTGTACCCGTTGCCTTTCATGGAGAAGAAATCATGTGATTTTGTTTTCGTATCTAAACCATTCAATACAATTGGGTTAATTTCTTCTTCCTCAAAATGAGCGTCAAATCCGAGGTTCATTAATGCCTTGTTGGCATTGTAGCGAATAAACTTTTTCACATCGGCAGATAAGCCAACCGGGTCATAAAGTTCCTCTGTATAAGTGAGTTCATTTTCATAAAGCTCTTCTAAAAACGCAATCGCTTTATCGTACCAGGTACGTTGTACTTCTGGCGTTTGTTTGTTGTAAACTTCTTGGGCGAGCAGGCCAACGTACACACCATGAATCGCTTCATCACGCAAAATGAGGTTGATAATCTCACCACTTTGCATCAACTTCCCTTGCCCGTAAAAATAAAGTGGATAATAAAAACCGCTGTAAAACAAGAAGCTCTCTAAGTAGACAGATGCAACCAATGCAAAAAAGAGAGAATGGTCGTCACCAGGTGTGATCGCTTTATATTTTGAAACGATCCGGTCTGCTTTAAACTGCAAACGTTTATTTTGTTTGACCCATTCAAACACATCGTGGATTTCTTCTGTTGCTGCTAAGGTCATAAAAATATTCGAGTATGACTTCGCATGAACCGCATTCTCCATCATCGCCATAAAATTTAGTACCGCTTTACGTTGATGTCCGTTAATGTGTTCGGCAATAATTGGCATTCCTGTATTGCCTTGTTCTGTATCAAGTAAAGTTAAGCCGCCCAAAACTTTCATGTACGTATCTTTTTCGGCGGGAGATAAATACTTCCATGTGAGTAGGTCGCCGTTTAAAGAAACTTCTTCAGGAAGCCAAAATTGTTTCACATTTTGATTATAGAACATTTGCGTAAAATCATCTTCGTGTTGTGACCAATTGGCTGCATCGTATATATGTGCCATCACGTGCTCGTCTCCTTCTGCATCGGCGGAAGCTCGGTGCTCCCGCCTCATAGTTATTTAAACGACACAGCTTAAGCATGTGTCTTGTCCAGTGTCCTTCGTGCGGGCGTAGTAAATCGTTTTAATGCCACGATGGTGGGCATATAAGTCAATGCGATTTAAATCGCGAGTCGTCATCGTGTCTTTTAAGAACAACGTAAAACTAATACCTTGGTCGACATGTTGTTGAATCGTCGCCACCATATCAACGACTTTAAACATGTCCATGTCGTACGCCTCTTTGAACAAGAACCATGTTTTCTCAGATAGCCCCGGCATCGGGTAGTACGTCTTTGAGTTGCCATATGTGCGCTCTTCAATCCGCTCCATAATTGGCATGACACTAGCGGTGGCCGATTGTACGTAAGAGATGGAACCTGTTGGGGCAATGGCAAGACGGTAGCTATGATACAGGCCATGTTTGGCAACGAAGTCTTTTAGGTCGCGCCAATCTTCTTTTGTCGGTACATGCATGCCTTCAAATAGTGCCGCAATGCGTGCGGATGTGGGTGCGAAATCCTCGGTTAAATAGCGCTCAAAATACGTGCCATCGGCATATGTGCTTTCTTCGTAGCCGTAGTATGTGGTACCTTCGTCCCGCGCCATTTCGGCAGAGCGCTCGAGCGAGTAGAAGTTCATCATCATAAAAAAGGTGTTGGCGAAGTCGCGCGCATCTTCACTTTCATATGCGATTTGCTCGCTTGCAAGGTATCCATGTAAGTTCATGGCGCCAAGCCCGATGGAGCGCATTAATTTATTCGCGCGCCGAACCGCGGGGGCATTCGTGATGTTTGTCGACTCAGAGACACGGGTTAATGCGTCTGTCGCTAGTCGCACCGTTTGTCGTAATGATTTGTTGTGCATGACGTTCATCATGTTAATGGAGCCAAGATTACAAGAAATGTCTAAACCGATGTCATCGGGCTCGTTGTAATCGGTGTAGGTCGATACTTGTGAGGCCTGTAAAATTTCTGAACAAAGGTTGGAAAATTTCACATGGCTAATATGATTATTCGCATGAACACGATTGACATTGTCGGCAAACACGATATATGGATAGCCTGATTCTGAACGTAGTAAAGCGAGCTTTTGCATGAGACGGCGGGCGTTTGTTTTCTCTTTTCGAACGCGTGGATCTTCTACCAATATGTCATACATCTCATCGAAGTTCATTTCGTCTAAGTGCTGGCCATACGCTTTGTATACCGTATGTGGATAGAATAGATAAGCATCCTTATCTTCACGGGCCAGTTCAATGAATTTGTCAGGGATGACAACGCCAATGGATAGCGTTTTGACACGCACGTCTTCATCAGCAGAAATTTTTCGTGTATCGAGAAAGTCGTGAATGTCCGCATGGAAAATATTCAAATAAGCGGCACCTGATCCTTGACGCTGTCCCATTTGGTCGGCATAACGAAAAGCATTGTCAAGCAGCTTCATCACGCCGACAACCCCTTTTGTTGCGTTCTCCACGTCTTTAATCGCTTCTCCTTTTGCCCGTAACTTCGATAAATTGAGCGAGACACCGCCACCGAGTTTAGACAGTTGCATGGAAATATCAACGGCACGGCTAATATCATTGAGTGAATCGCCTACTTCAAGTAGGAAGCAAGAGACGAGTTCACCACGCCTTTTTCTTCCGGCATTTAAAAAAGTCGGTGTTGCCGGCTGGAATTCTTGCGCAATCATTGCGGAAACGAGCGCTTTGGCATGGTTAATATCGCCATCAGCAAAGAAAAGCGCAACAATGGCGATGCGGTCTTCATAGCGTTCTAAAATTTTCTGTCCGTCGTTTGTTTTTAGTGCATAATCATTGTAAAACTTGAACGCACTCATAAAAGAAGGAAAACGGAATTTCTTTTCATAGGCGATGTTCATCACTTCTTTTATCTCTGCCATCGAATACTTTTCGAGCAGCTCTGACTCGTAGTAGTCATGCTTGATCAAGTAATCGATTTTCTCCTCTAAATCGTGGAAGAACACGGTGTTTTGGTTAATATGGTCAACAAAATAACTATGTACAGCTTGTTTGTCTTTTTCGAACTGATAAGCACCATCTGCTTTAATCATCAGTTCATTATTAAGCTGTACCCACTTTGGTACTTGATTTTGTGACAAGGGCTTCAACCTCCTGTGAGAAAATGGCCACATCATTTGGTGTGCCACTTAGTTCAAATTTATGCAAGACAGGCACATGATACATTTGACTGATCGTGTCCGCGCTTTTCGCAAAGCGATTACCCCAAATGCGGTTTCCGCTTGCGGCGACGCCACGAAGGAAATGATGATTGTTTTTGAGAAAGTGGCGGACCTCAAGTGGAATATCACCAAAGCCGGTTGTATACGTAATGAGTATAAAAGGCTTGTCCACTTGTAGGGTGGACTGCAGTGGTTGGCAGTCTAAAAAGGAAAGCTTGTCCACGAATCGGCGCACATTCCCCGTTTTTGAAGCGAAGATCATCTTCATGAGTATCACAGCCCTTTCGTCATGTCTACACTACATATAGTACCACAAAAGCGCAACGGGGTCTATATATTGATTTTATCCCCAACCTGTGCACAAATGCATTAAATACTGCATGTGGTGCGACATGAGACTTGTGGATAAGTATTTATCCTCTTTTTTCGACAGATGATTTTCCATTTTAATGTAAATATGGATAAATATTTATCGTGGATAGCCTGTTTGTTTACATCTACGCATGTTTACGTTACGATGAGTAGCGTGAAGTGAGTGAGGTGGAAAGTAATGAAGAAACCTTTTTTTTCAGTGTTGCTCGTTGTGCGCAATGAGGAACGTGATATCGAAGGGTTATTGACACAATTGTTAAAGCAACAAAGTGAGCAGTTTTTGATGGAGTTAATTGTTATTGACGGCATGTCAACCGATCAAACG
The DNA here is from genome assembly GCF_900096965.1 of Shouchella lonarensis. Classification (GTDB taxonomy): domain Bacteria; phylum Bacillota; class Bacilli; order Bacillales; family Bacillaceae_D; genus Shouchella; species Shouchella lonarensis. Next base: position 214,203 of record NZ_FMYM01000002.1, read on the forward strand.
AAAGCGATCGTCATGCGTTATCAAGCGACATATCCGCAGATTAAATTACTTGAAAATCCACGACAAACATTGCCTGCAGGATGGAATATCGGGATTCGTGCAGCGCAAGGCGATTACATTTTGCGGATTGATGGTCATACGGCCATCCCTGATGACTTCCTTTTACGCTACACAAAGACGATCGAAGCGCATCCCGAAGCAGATGTTGTCGGTGGTGTGATTGATTCAAAAGGGCGCGGCTTCCAAGGGGAAATCAATGCGTATGTGTACGCTCATCCATTTGGTGTTGGCAACTCAAAGTTTCGGACATTAAAAAATACTTCATGGGAAGGGTATGTCGATACTGTTCCTTATGGTGCTTATAAACGTGAGATTTTTGCTGAAGTCGGTTTTTTTAATGAGACATTAAAACGAAATGAAGACATTGAATTTCATAAACGAATGAAAGATGCGGGAAAGCGATTTTTTTTATCGACAACGATCACTTCTACTTATTTTGTGCGACCAACGTTACGGACATTAATTAAAAAGTCTTTAGGGGACGGGAAATGGACGGTCATCGCGAATAAGCGGACACCAGGTGCTTCAGGTGTCAGGCAAAAGGCACCGCTTGTCGCATTTGTGCTTGGGTTGTTGTTCACGATTTTATCATTTTTTCATTTATATCTATTCGCGGCGTTTCTGCTGATGGTGTCACTATACGTTGGCGTCAATGCTTACGCTAGTGTTGGGATTGCACGTAAAAAAGGATGGCGCGCTTTGTTCCCGTGCATGGTGACCTTTTTTTGTTTACATTTCTTCCGAGGATGGGGTTCATTTTCGGCGTATTTTAGCCGTGATTACTGGCGGTTGTGAGTAGAGGATGTTGTGTCCTTTCTTGTCTCGGAATGTCAAAAAGGTGCTAAAAATTAATGGAAATTCTCCCATAGGGAAGATTTTTTTCATTGACTATGTTAAAATGTGCTGAAGATAAAACTATGAAACTAGGAGTCATGCATATGCCAAATATGATCCCAAACAAAATGATCCGCGGTGTGACGATGTTCATTGACCTTGTGCTCATTTTTCTTGCATACGGTTTGGCGTTCACGCTGCTACGTGATCAGATGGATCCACGCAACATGGAAGCATTCAGCTCCGTGGTGCCATGGATTTTACTGATCAGTATATTATTTTTAGGTATTTACGAATTAGATCGCCTCGTACAACATGATTTTTGGGACATTGTCAGGAAGTTGGCCATTGCCCTTACGCTTATTATGTTGCTTACGATGACAGCTTCGTTCTTTTTTCGTGAATTTGCATTACCGCGCTCATTATTACTTGTGGCGCATACGAATGCTTTTTTCTTGTTACTTGGTTGGAAATGGTTGTATACAAAGTATAGCCAATTTACCCGTGAAGGTCGTGTCATGTTCATCGGGACTGAAGAAGAATTTGACCGTATGGAAAGAAGCCTATCCACCTTTCTGTCTAAAAATAGTTACGTACGTTGGTACGATAAAAATGAATCACTTGCCGCCTTGCAGGCACATGTCATGCAATATGATGTCATCTTTCTTGGCTCAGGAATTGAAGAAGCGAAAAAAGAACGGCTCATGTTTTGTGCGATGAAAAATGAAAAACTCGTTTATGTCGTGCCGAAAGTGAATGATATGTTGCTAATGAATACGTCAGTGACGACGGTCGATGATACGATGGTCATGCAAGTAAAGCCGTTTACGTTAACACTTTTCCAAGCTGGCTTAAAGCGAATGATTGACGTAGCTGTTTCCTTCGTGTTATTGCTTTTCACTTTGCCGGTGACGGTGATTTGTGCGATTGCGATCAAGTGCGGAGATGGTGGACCAATCTTTTTTAAACAAGAGCGGCTCGGGAAAAACCATCGTCCATTTCATATATTAAAATTTCGTTCCATGGTCATTGATGCAGAAGCGAAGACGGGACCAACGCTTGCGACAACGAATGACGCTCGGATCACGAAAATGGGTAAATTTATTCGTAAAACGCGGATTGACGAATTACCACAACTAATAAATGTGTTAAAAGGTGATATGTCTTTAGTCGGTCCACGACCGGAACGTGCTTTCTTTGCGACACAGTTTCAACGGCAAAACAAATGGTTTAACTACCGCCATGCTGTCAAACCGGGCATTACTGGTTACGCACAAGTGATGGGTAAATATACGACGAGCGTCGATAAAAAATTAACGTTTGACCTACACTACATTCGTAATTACTCACTTTGGCTTGATTTCATTATTTTGATGCAAACGATCTTGGTTGTCATTAATAAAGCGAAATCAGAAGGAGCAGAGCTACCAAAGACAAAAAGCAGTCAGCAGATGCCTTATGTTGCACGTAAGACACAGTAGAAGTTAGTATAAAGTTGCCCCACAAATGATTATGGTTGTGGGGTTCGCTGTTTGATTGTAAGGAGATGGATCCATGCTGAAACGATTAAAACGAATCAATGCGGTTCAAATGCTGACGCGCTTTGTTTTTTGGCTAGTTGCAAAGTTGCCAGTGAATGAGCGATTAGTCATGTTCGAAAGTTATTCGGGTAAGCAATATAGTTGCAATCCCCGGGCAATTTATGAATATATGCGCGAGCAGAAGATGGATTATACACTGATTTGGAGTGTGAAAAAGCAACACGAACGTTTATTTGAGGAGAATGGGGTTCGTTATGTGCGAAGGTTGAGTTTGCAGTGGTTTTTGCTCATGGCACGAGCGAAGTTTTGGGTGATAAATAGCCGTATGCCAAATTGGGTCCCAAAACCAGTTCATACGGTGTACGTGCAAACATGGCACGGGACGCCCTTAAAAAAACTTGTCGCTGACATGACAGATGTCAAAATGCCAGGCGTCACAAAACAAGCGTATGTAAAGCATTTTCATGCGGAGTCAAGCCATTGGGATTACTTGATCTCACCCAACCGTTATTCAAGCGATATTTTTCGGAGGGCGTTTCAATTTAAAAAAGAGATGCTTGAGACAGGGTATCCACGTAACGATGTTTTAACGACGAAAAGCCATCCTGACGCCATTGCGGCGTTAAAGAAAAAGTTTGCCATCTCAACAGACAAGAAAGTGTTTTTATATGCCCCAACATGGCGTGATGATGAACATGCTGGACCAGGTGCCTATACATTTCAGTTGCAAATAGATTTAGACACTTTTAGGGAAACATATGGCGCCCGCGCAGTGTTGCTCGTCAAACTTCATTCGTTTATAAGTGAGAAACTGGATCTTTCGTCCTATAATGATTGTGTAAAGGATGTTTCTACCTATTACGATATTAATGAGCTTTATTTGGTTTCAGACATGCTCATTACCGATTACTCGTCTGTGTTTTTCGATTACGCGAATTTAGGACGGCCGATCATATTTTTTACGTATGACTTAGAGCGTTATCGTGATGAAGTACGGGGATTTTATTTTTCTTTGGAAGAAGAAGCGCCGGGACCGATTGTGCGGACAACAGAAGCATTGCTTGCTGCGATTGGTCGGTTTGAGGAAGAAGGATTAGGATTATACGAGGACGCGTATACGCGCTTTCAAGAGAAGTTTTGTGCGCTAGAAGATGGGCAAGCGACAAAGCGCGTCGTCGAGCGCGTGTTTCCATATAAAGGAGCCGAGTAGTAATGACAACGGAGCAAAAGTTAGCGACGACGTGGTTTGATACAGCGAAAGTTCGCACGTTGCGTGCGCAATCACAAGCATATAGTACAAAAGAAGACTTATGGTCATGGTATGTGCTGCGGCGGTTATCTATCTTTGTCACCATCGTATTTTTGAAATGCCGCTTAACACCGAATGCCGTTAGTTGGCTCAGTGCTTTTTTCGTTGTTGCATCAGGGGTTTGGGTAATGCAAGCCACACCGCTCAGTTTTGTGATTGCCTTTTTTTGTTATAACATCGGCTATTTATTCGACTGTGTAGATGGTGAAATGGCACGTTTGACGGGAAAAACGTCCAGAAAAGGTTATTTTATCGATTTGCTTATTCAAGGAGCTACGTTGCCTGTTTATTTATCGATTTTGCTTGCGATCTTAACGATGGCCGATCGTTTACAATTGTCATCGTCTGAATCCGTCATAGTTTACGGTGTCGTTACGTGTATCATTATGGCATTATTCATTCCAATCTCTTACCAATTAACACATGCCACACATGCTGACCAGCGCGATCCAGTTAATCAAATTCGGACGAAGGCGTTATTATGGCAATTTGTTGGTGTGTTGCTCGGTCTCCCTGGTTTTTTTGTCACTAGCGCTCTTTTGTCAGTGAGTGTAGGAATGTTGTTGACAGGCTGGTATTTGGTGGGATTTTTATTGTTGATGGTATGTAAAGTAGGAGCACGTTTTGTCGTGACTTTGCGTACGTTTCAATGAGGGAAGTGTTTGATAATTGTACTATAATGAGGCTGTGTCGTTATGTAAAGACTATGTAAAGATGAAGATTTATGTTATAATAGGAAAATGACTGTCGAGGGAAATTCAATGGCGCGTAGCGTGTTGTATATAAACATAAATGAACGTTGAAGACAGACGAAGCACGGCTGTAGAATACGAGTATGAAAATGACAACGAATTTATTTGATAAAAATCATAAGAGAGGAGAAACACGCGATGAAAAAAGTGATTACGTACGGTACATTTGATTTATTACATTGGGGTCATATTAATTTATTGAAACGAGCAAAAGATTTAGGCGACTATTTAGTTGTTGCCATTTCATCGGATGAGTTTAATGATTTAAAGGGGAAGAAGTCTTTCCATAGCTTTGAAAACCGAAAAATGATTCTGGAAGCGATTCGGTATGTGGATGAAGTGATTGCAGAGGATAATTGGGAACAAAAAGTTGAAGATGTGAAGAAACATGATATTGATGTATTTGTGATGGGAGACGATTGGGAAGGAAAGTTCGATTTCCTCAAAGAACACTGTGAGGTTGTGTATTTACCGCGAACAGCGGGCATTTCAACGACGAAGATTAAAGAAGGATTAAGTGCTGTGAATCAATGAACTAAATAAAAGTGCGTATTGTTTTAGAGGCAAGCGAGTCGAAAGGGGTGAATCGTAGCATCAATGGTTAAATTTAGTGTCATTGTGACAGTATACAATAAGCAAGACTACATTGAACGGTGTTTAATTTCTTATGCAAAACAAGACTATAAGCATAAACAGCTAATCATTGTTGATAATGGATCAACAGATGATAGCTTACGTATCATAAAAGAGACAATACAAACGCATGAGATACACGATGTAGCGTTAGTTACGTGCGACGTTTCTAAGAATGTAAGTGTATCGCGCAATGCCGGTTTAGAGAAGGTCACTGGAGATTGGTGTCTCTTCTTAGACGGTGATGATTATATTCAGGAACATGCACTTCGTTTATGGGGTGTACTTGCTGAGATGACCGATTCACCTATTATGATGAGCCGCATGCAAAAATCACATAATGTTAAGCCTTTAGAGGAATTGAATTTACGCACAAGTCGATGGACAGCTGAAAACTTAGTAAAGGCAATGAAACGACACTCTGTTGCAGGGGTGCTGTACCGAAAAGATTTTATAGACTGCTTCGAACTCAGTTTTAAGGAATCACGCCATTATTATGCTGATGATGGGTTTACAATAGATGCATTAAAAGTAGCTTCACAAGTATCCTATATCAATCTTCCCCTCTACATCAAAGGGGAATGTTACGACCCAATTCAGCAACCATCATTAAATATAGAACCATTTTCCAATAAGATTGAGGAGTGGCTTCGCTTTTTCAAGCAGGTGATGGAAGATGGATGTTTGGAAAAAAATGGCTGGCTACGCACTGAACTAGAAGAATGGTTTTTAAAAGTATATTTCCAGGAACTTGCTGATTACCGAAACCATGTATTATTTAAACAATACTTTACGCAAATTCAATCTGGTTTAGCGTTAGTGCGTGAGGACACGATTCGTAAGAGAGGCTGGCTGGGGCGAAAACAGATTGCGACACACCTCAAAGGGAGTCAAGCATCAGCATGCAAATGGATCGATCGACGATTGAACGCGAATCAATGGCGCAATGGCTTTAAAAGCCGCACAAAATTATATCAGCAAATTTCAAGGGTATGGTTTCACCGACGTCCGCTTAAGAAAAAGCGCGTGTTGTTTGAAAGCTTTGGTGGTAAGACGTATGCTTGTAACCCGCGTTATATTTATGAGGAACTGCAAAAAAACGATGATTCGTACGAATGTATTTGGGCATTCAATCAGCCAAAGGATAAGGACATCCCAGGAAAGCATCGAAAAGTAAAGCGACTAAGTTTAAAGTATTATTACTACGCAGCGACATCTCAATATTGGGTGATGAACGCGCGAAAAGAGAAGACATTAGATAAGCGTGCGGATACGATCTATGTGCAAACTTGGCATGGGACGCCATTAAAACGTTTGGCAGCAGATATGAAGGAAGTGAAAATGCCTGGAACGTCAACAACGGCGTATAAGCGAAACTTTTACGAGGAAACGCAGAGTTGGGATTATTTGATCTCTCCAAATATGTACTCCTCGAAGATTTTTCGACGGGCCTTTAACTTTACAAAAGAGATGCTAGATATTGGGTATCCGCGTAATGATTTGTTTTATGATCCTGCTAAGACAGACATGAGCAATATCCAACGATTGAAACAGCGTTTAAACATTCCCTCAAATAAAAAAGTGGTCCTTTATGCACCGACTTGGCGAGATGATGAGTTTTATGCTAGAGGTCGATATAAATTTGAAGTGAAATTGGATCTTCGAGAAATGCAGGCACGTTTTGCAGATGAGTATGTGGTGTTGTTACGGATGCATTATTTAATTGCCGACAATCTAGATGTAGATGGGTTAGAGGGATTTGTCTATAATGTTTCTGATTATGACGATATTGCGGAGTTATATTTGATCTCGGATGTTTTAATTACAGATTACTCCTCTGTCTTTTTCGATTATGCCAATTTAAAGCGTCCGATTGTTTTTTATACGTATGACCTTGATAAATATCGCGATGACTTGAGGGGATTTTATATTGACTTTGCCGCTGAGGCACCAGGGCCATTACTAGAGACATCCGAGCAAGTGATGGATGCTTTAGAAAACATTGAGTCGGTTTCGGCCGAATTCGAACAAAAAAGAGATGACTTTTATAACCAATACTGCCATCTGGACAATGGACAAGCATCTCGTCATGTGGTTGAACGCGTATTTAAAAAGTAAGTAGCAGGTGCCAGAGCAGGCAATCTTTTTTGTACTGCTCACGCACCATCATTGTAAGACGGATGGGATCCAACCAACCTTTTATAAAAAACAGAGAAGAGGGTCATGATGCGAAATCTGTTGGAGAAACTGAGGCTTAAAAATAAGGACGAAAGTACTGAAGAGGAATACTTTTCTAAGATTGATTACAATGTGGTAAACGAGGATGCATTGAACACAAAAACGGCGGTAACAGTAATCGTGCCTGTATATAACGCCGAGAAATATTTGTCACAGACGATTGATTCTGTTGTCGTGCAACATATTGGTTTTCAAAACGTAACACTTATTCTAGTAGATGATGCATCAACCGATCGTTCAAAACAGATTATGAGAGAGTACGCTCAGCTTTACCCGAATATCGTTGCCATTTTCTTAGAAGAAAATACAGGAACACCCGCATTTCCGCGAAACTTAGGTATCTACTTAGCAAACTCCTCTTATGTGCTGTTTTTAGACGCGGATGATTGGCTTTCTCGTCAAGGATTAAAGACCTTGTACGATTTAATGGAAAAAACGGGTGTGAACTATGCGGCTGGAAAAACAATGAAAGTAGAAAGTAAACGTCAAAAGATTGTTGCGCCTTATACATCGTGCGCGGACAGAGAAGGCGTGTCGCCTTTTTCTATCAGACATATGTTTTATCACTTGGGACCGCCTTCACGTATGGTTAAATTAGATTTGTTGCGACAACATAAGATTTTTTTCCCAGAGATGAAATTTGCTGAGGACAAACAATTTTTTATTGATGTCCTTTCTGTTGCGGGAAAAATTTCGACAACAACAAAGACCATTTATTATGTGAATAGGCGAGAAGACAATGTTTCGCTAACAACGAAAACAAATGTGCTGGAGAAGATGGACACAAACTTAACTGTATTACGTCATGTGCTTGACAAAAACTTACCAGTCGAACAAGAGAAAATGATTGTAAACCGGTTAATCGAGTTTGACTGTATTGCGCGCTTATTTGACCGTAAGCATTTTATCAAGAGCAAAAATAAATCTGCATATTACAGCAAACTTAAAAAAGCTATAAAAATTTTCAAAGGCTATCGCCGAAGTTATGAACTAGAAGATATTCTGATAAAGCCATTGGCCCAAGCGTACTTTCGTCTCTTCATGCAAAAAGAGTATGATCAATTAGTTGAGCTAGCAAAATGGTCGAAAAGCAATGAAGAAGCGACTTTCATGATGAAAGATGGCACGCTTTATTGTAAGACCTCGTTAGAAAATACAGCTTTTTCATGGTTAAAAGTACTTCTTCATGTTGAAACTAAGGATGTGTCAATGCATGGCGGAAATATCCACATTTCTTTAGATCCAGAAAAGAGTGTTGCTAAAGGGCTTGAGACGATTCAATTTGCAAGTCGCGCTGCCCCCGATACTGTTTATCTGGACGGAGAATGCGTAAGTGACAACAAAGGTTTGCAGATGATACTCAAGAAAGAAAAGATAGAACTTCTCCCAGAAGGTGGATATGTGATGTATGCCATATACAATGGGTATGAGAAGACGATGTTAAAGAAGGTCGATGAAAAGAAGGTTGAGTGGATTGCTAACGGCAAAAAATATCAATTTTATCAGACCATCAATGGAAATCTATCCTTAAAAATCATTGCAGAAAAATGATGGTGACAAGGGGCTCTAGTGTATGAATAAAAAGATAAAGAAAGCGATCATCCCAGCTGCTGGGCTTGGAACAAGGTTTTTGCCAGCGACAAAAGCAATGCCGAAAGAAATGTTACCGATTGTTGATAAGCCGACGATTCAATACATTGTCGAAGAGGCTGTGCATTCAGGAATTGAAGACATTATTATTGTGACAGGAAAAGGAAAGCGTGCGATTGAAGACCATTTTGATCATGCGCATGAGTTAGAACAAAATTTAGCTCAGAAAGAAAAATACGAGTTGCTTGAAGCTGTGCAGGAGGCGGGGAAAGTTGATATCCATTATATCCGTCAAAAAGAACCTAAGGGTTTAGGACATGCAGTTTGGTGTGCGCGGAAATTTATCGGAAATGAACCATTCGCTGTCTTGCTTGGAGATGATATTGTTCGGCATGAAAATCCATGCTTACAACAGTTAATTGAGCAATATGAGCAGAAACATGCGAGCATTATTGGTGTGCAACAAGTGCCGCATGAAGAAACAAATCGGTACGGCATTATTGATCCAAAAGTGCAAGAGGGTCGTCTTTACGGTGTCAATCGCTTTGTTGAGAAACCAAAAGTAGCAGAAGCACCATCAAATTTGGCGATTCTCGGTCGCTATATTCTGACTCCGGAGATCTTTCACTTCCTTGATAAGCAAGAAACGGGTGCTGGTGGCGAGATTCAACTGACGGATGCGATCAGTGCGTTAAATGAGACGCAAGATGTCTATGCATATGATTTCGAAGGACAGCGCTATGATGTGGGTGAGAAGATCGGATTTGTGTTAACGACGCTCGCATTTGCGCTGGAGCGAGAAGACTTGAAACCAGCATTGCTGAAGAAGATGAAACAGTATGTGGAACTAGAAGAGATGTTGAAGAATTAAAATCAACAAGAGCTATGAGGAATCCTCATAGCTCTTGTTGATGATGATTTATAAGGAAAGAATCTATGATCGTAACAACAGTGTTTTGACATTGATGGAACCTGGTGGCGCACCTAAGCATCCACCAGTTAGTCTCAATCTAACTTTAAGATAGAGGGTGTGTGATGACCAAACAATAAATAGATCATTTTATTGTAGCGGGATCAATAAAACCGTAGCCTTTTTCACGTAATCCAGTAACAATATCTTTAAGCGCATCAGAAGTCCACTTTAAATCATGCATAAGTAAGTTTGCTCCGGGCTGCAGGTGTTTACTATTGACCATGTAATCTGTAATGGCCTCTGGTGTATCGTAGCCCTCTTTCCAATCACGTCCATATGTCCAATTCATTAACGTCATACCTTCTTCTTCAGCTACTTTCTGTGCATGCTCGGTGTGTTTACCATAAGGAGCACGGAAGAAGCGTGGACGCTTCCCAATGATGTCTTCAACTAAATTGTTTAATGATAAAATGTTCCCAGTTTGGTCTTCTTCTCGTAGTGGCTCTAATTTTACATGTGTCATCGTATGGTTACCAATTTCAAACCCAAGGTCAGCGACTGTTTTGAGTGTTTGTCTTCCTTCTTTGGTATGAAGATAAGTGCCATTTACAAAGAAAATCGCAGGGACATCCAGTTCTTTTAGTGTCTTTGCCATTTCAAGGACATTATTTTGGTCTGGATCATTGAAGCGAAAAGGGTCGTCAAATGTTAATAAGACGGCTTTCTCATCAGCTTCTATGCCTGAGCCTGCAATTGGCTCGAGCACATAACTGTTGTCTGGATTTACTTCATATAATATTTTTGCGCTTTTTTCATTGGATACGAGCTTTTTTTGCTCTACGGGCGCTTTCGGCTGTGGAGCTGTAGGTTTAGTGGAGTCAGAACCGGAATCGCTCTGGGCTTGATTACAACCGATAAGGAAGCTTAGACAGGTCAAAATAATAAATATCTTTTTCAAGAAAATTCCTCCTAAAATGTGTGGACATTTTGTTGTTTAGTGTCGAAGTTCCACTAATTGTATTGTAGATGTTTTGGAGGAGAAGGGCAAGTAATTTCATAGACAAATATTATTTTCACTTAGCAACAGAAAGTACTTACTTTAAATTAGTAGGCGAGATTTATCTTACACGAGAGAACGATTACTAGAATCTCGGTATTTGTCTTTCTGGTTCAAATTCAGGATGCCCTTTCAAAACTGAAAACAAATTTGTTTTGGTACCAACTTAAACAACCAGACGGATCTATTTTGTGCATACTTTCAACTCATGAGCTGAAAAGCTTGTATTGCAGTGAGGTGTGTCTTTTTCTAGGAGAGCCTGTCAATAATGTAGGTTGACAGCACTATTAAAATGATGTAAGATTAATTGTGTCGCTGACACAGGTATTAAGTTATTTATGTGAAACAGCGTCCTATTTTAAATTTTAAAGGAGAGATTTCATTATGATGAAAAGGATTAAGAGATTTTCGGTTATTTCGGTGTTAACACTAGCTTTGTCAGCATCTCTAGTTCCTGATACTGCTGAGGCGTCTACAGGACCATGGATTAGTGCTCCTGGAGCAGGCTCAGGTTGTAAGGTAAGATTGTGGACAGATGCTACTACATACACGAAAAGAGCAACAACTATAGATTTTACGGTTGAGCAAAATGGGAAATGCGGAGAAGTGACTTACTGGGGTGCTTTTGAACATGACGGAAAGCGTGGTGGAAAGTATTACGGGTATGTAAAGGGTTCTTTTAAGAAAAAGACTCCAGTTAAGAAAATTAAGATAAGCGCACTTGGAGTGAGTGGTAAGGCAACTGGTATTGTAAGTGTTGGGGTGAATAAAAAAGGCAAGGGCCAGGTAGCTTGGCTTAACTCTGATCGCCTTACGATTTACAGATAAAATATGATGAAGAGCTGTCCCAAAAGTCATATGATTTTTGAGAAGGTTTTTCTTTTTTCCAAGCACAAATCACGGATATCTTTTTTTCAGGTCGTCCAGCCACTGATAAGGTCCTTATTAAACAAAATGAAGGAACCTTCACATTTCATGAACTGCACCCCAAATCTTAGACACAGTCTAAAGTTTGGAGGTGCTTTTTCATTGACTAGATTTACAAGTGGTGACAAGGTACTTAAACGAGGGGCTGTCCCAAAAGCCCCATGAAAAACAAACTCACTGATTGACGCTTTTGACGTCTGATCAGTGAGTTTTTGTTTTTATTGTCAGGAATTTTCTTGGAGAGACGGTTCCGCGCCGCTATTTTCCTTAAATTATGTGCGAGGGCGACAAGCCCGAGCTCGATGTGTACCTTTTCTTTGCCTCGGGGATAAAGTCTTCGGAAGACGAGGTTTTGTTTGACATGACCAAATACACTCTCCACATCTGTTTTTCTTTTTTGGTAGAGTGTTCGTCCATCTTCTGTGTTCAATTTTCGATGTTGCTTCGCTTTTAGTTCCTCGTACACGGGATTATAATGAATCTGCCGGTTTCCGCGCGCTTTCGTGCACGCACTTTTGAACGGACATTCTGTGCATGACTCACACTCATAGATCTTAAAGTCTCGTGTATAGCCGTATGTATCGGTTCGTCTCGCGTACCGTTGGAACATTACTTTCCGTTTGTTTGGACACCAATACACATCATTATATTCATCGTACGTCCAGTTATATGGATGGAACTGCTTCTTCGCAAAAGAACGCTTTTGTTCTTGACGGAACGTATTTAAAGGAATTAATGTGTCAAAGGGCTCGTCTTCCATCGCTACATAATTGGATTCGCTGCCATAACCAGCATCGGCGATGAGTGTTTCAGGGAGTGGAAGACCGCTTTCTTTCAACGCTTCGACATGCGGAAGAAGACACCTTGTATCCGTAGGATTCGGGTGTACTGTGTAAAAAAGAATAAATTGATCTTGTGTGCCAACTTGCCAGTTGTATCCCGCTTTTTATTGTCCGTTCCTCATGTGATCATCTTTCATACGCATAAATGTAGCGTCAGTATCGGTCTTGGAAATAACTATTGCGTCCATCAAATAAGCGAAAAGATGTTTCATACTTTTTTAAACGTGGCAATGCATCTGTTTTCATCTTTCAATGAAGTTTTCGAAGTGGTTTGATTGCTTGCTTTTGTTCTTTCTTTTTTTCTTTGTTTGTCGTTTTTTCAAGTTGTTGTTCTTTTGTAGAGAGTTCCTTTTCTGTAGACTCGACCACGCGTTGAAGTGCTGCGCTGGATATCTGTTTTGTATCTTTCTCGTCATATTGTTGGATTTGAGTGTGATCAAGTTCAACGTGTTTTTCAATTTCTTCAATCATCTTGTGGATCTTCACCTGAAGTTTTTCTTCATAACTTTGCACACTCTTTTTCCAGACAAACGTATATTTATTGGCATTCTCTTCGATTTTCGTTCCATCGAGAAAGTAAGTCGACCCATCTACATAACCTTCGGTGATGAGTAGCTGTGTAAGTTTCGAAAACAATGTATGAATAAGTGGTTTCAATCTTTCAGAGCGAAATCGGTTGATTGTCCGGTAATCCGGAGTCTGCATAGCAGCTAGCCACATCATCGGCAGTTGCTCTGTCAGTGATTTCGCAATGTCACGGCAGGAGAACCACTTTTGCGTGTAACCATACAAAACAATCTTTGTCATCATTTTTGGGTGGTACGCCGGGCGTCCCCCTCCTCTATACACTTCATAAAAAAGTTGATCATCCAGTTGGTTGACCATATCGTTTATCACACGGGCAATATGATTTTCTGGGATAAGATCTGAGAAATCCATAGGAAGATTCAGTTGATTTATGTTATACTGTTGGAAAGTAGCCTTTTGGTTGCTCAAAAAAATCGCCTCTTTTCTAATGGTTGTTGGGTAACTCCATTTTAACAGAGTGGGCGATTTTTTTGTGCTTTTTTGGCTTAAAAACAGAAAAAGCTGTCCTAAAGGTCATTTTTTATGACCTTTTGGGACAGCCCTGATTTGGACATAAATGTCCGCGACTGAAAGTCACATTCAAGACTAAAGTCTTCTCAAAGCCCCTGTGCTTAAGCACACTCCACATGACTAAACTCATTCCTCAATCTTGAAAATGTCGTCTCTCTTTTTACCAGATTGGTTCTCTATATAATTCCGTATTACCTCTTCCGTTACACTTCCTACGGTTGCACAAAAATAGCCTCTCGCCCATAAATGCTGCCCCCAAGAAAATTCTTCTTGAAGCAATCTTGATGATCTACCTTTCAAATACTGCATGATTTTACTTGGTGCCAAACTTGGAGGGCACGACAATAACAAATGAATATGGTCTTTCCCTACACTCCCTTCTGATTCAACACTGTTTAATTAGCGATCCGTAAAAGAGCTTTCACCGGAATTTCATGCCTTAGCTCATAATGCGGGATTACACAGAGCATGTCACGAAATGGGAACAGTTATGACAACGCTGTCATCAAAAACTTTTTCGGAATCATGAAGACGGAATTTCTTTACCTAAAAAAATTGAGAGTATCTCTCATTTCAAGCAATAACTGGAACAACATACCCATTACTACAACAACAAACGCATTAAAGCAAGATTAAAAGGCATGAATCCGGTACAATACCGTATCCACACCTTAGAAGCTGCGAATATCACAAAAAACACCGCAAACAACATGGAATACCTCATTTGCGATGCTGTCTTTTGTTCCATATTACTATGGAGAACATATTAAATCTATGGATTAATAAAACGTTGTTTAAAACCCTGCCGCATTTGCAGGCGAATTTGTTGGTACCCACTCCAAATGCTCCCACAAACGTTGCTTCACCTCAGCAAGAGATTCATCTAAAACTTTAAAGTAATAAATACGTTTGCCGGTAGAAGTATCCCACCAATCGTCTCCCTCTAACTGAAGCATTTCAATGTTATCAAGAGAACCGGCATAACCGTGTAGAGAAAGAAGATGACCAAATTGTAAATCAGTTCTCAAGTTATCCCCAATCGCATCCATTACACCTTGAAAGCGCGTAATACTAGAAAATGAAGTGGCTTTTTGAATGATCGCTTTAATGACTTGTTGTTGGCGCTGTCCACGTCCAAGATCCCCTTTTAAATCGGATTTCCGTTCGCGTGAGTATGCTAATGCATGTTCACCGTCTAATGTTGCTGGACCTTCTTTGAAGTGTAACGTCCGACCACCTTCTGTGAAGTCAAATGTGTATGTGACATCAACATCAATGCCTCCAAGTTCATCAACAACTCGTTCTAAGCCGGCAAAATTAATTAGCGCATGGTAATCAATGGGAATGCCTAGTAAGTTCTCGACTGTTTCAATGGTTGAATCAATGCCATCACCTTTGGCGCTCGCGTGGTTAATTTTGTCCATAATACCAAGTCCTGAAAGCTCTACATAAGAATCACGCGGGATACTTGTTAAAATAACTGAATGCGCGGATTTGTTAAATGTAGCAACAATAATGGAATCTGTTCGCGTATTTTCCATGTCCTCGCCTTCGCGGGCGTCACTGCCGAGTAACAATACCGAAAAGTTATCTTTATCAATATCAATAGGTTCTGCGCGCATGGCAGATTTGTCTCCGCGCTTAAGCTCATTGTAAGACCCGGCAGCAGTGTCTTGCAGTTGTTTGACAAAATAAACGATCCCGCCACCGAGCGCGAGAAAAGCGACAATAATTGTGATCAGGATGGTTTTTAAGATTTTTTTAGAGCGACGCTTCTTCCGTCGGTCATTCCGTGTATAATCGGTCATAAGATGTTCCTCCTACATTAAGAAAAAAATATTGTAAATGGGTAATGGGATAATAGACTCTAAGCATATGAAAAGCAATACCGTTTATTTGAACGGGCATCATTCGGTAGATTTAGCAAAGCATCCTCTACAACGGTGATGTTCAAATTCAAATTATAACACAAAATGATATGCGAAGGTAGCGTATGGATATGGTAAAAGATGTTACATGTTCTTTACGGAGAGGTTACGCTCGTAAAGTATGGATGTCGAATAATAGGAAAGTCAAGCGTGCATTTATAAATTTTATGTTGCAATTTGAAGGGCCGTCTTTTATACTTATTCTTAGTATCATTTTCAAAGTATCCCATAAACACACAATATATTTTTGTAAATTCATAACAAGTCTTTACGCTGTGTGTACTTAAGTGCGATGCATATGTAAATACATAGTTAATGAATGAACGGGATCTGTAGTTAAGTTGATGATGGAATAGAGGTGGAGCTGCCATGGAGGAGAACAAATTACTACGAATAGAGAACTTAAAAACGTCGTTTCGTATTAACGATCAATATTATGCGGCGGTTGATGATGTTACACTCGATGTACGTAAAAATGAAGTTCTCGGCATTGTAGGGGAGTCCGGTTCTGGAAAAAGCGCACTTGCTTTTTCGATTATGGGCTTGCACCCGAAACTGAATTCAAAGATTGAAGGTCACATTTATTACAAAGGTGACGACATTGCTGGTGCATCAGAGAGAAAGATGCAAAAACTTCGAGGTGGCGATCTCGGAATGATCTTTCAAGACCCGATGTCAGCGTTGAATCCGTTACACCGGGTGGGGGATCAAATTAGTGAAACACTCTACCTGCACACGAGCTTAAACCAGCATGAGCGGAAAAAAAAGGTTATCGATTTGTTGAATCAAGTCGGTATCCCGCGTCCTGAAACGGTTTATTCCCAGTATCCGCATGAGTTATCGGGGGGGATGCGGCAGCGTATTGTCATCGCGATTGCGATTGCCTGTGACCCAACGTTTTTAATTGCTGACGAACCGACAACAGCACTGGATGTCACGATCCAAGCGCAGATTTTGGATCTCATCAGGAAACTGAAAAATGAATTAGATAGCGGTATCATTTTGATTACGCATGACCTCGGGGTTGTGGCGGAGATGGCAGATCGTGTAGCTGTCATGTATGCGGGGCAAGTGGTGGAGATCGCACCAGTGAAGGAACTGTTTAAAAATCCGAAACATCCGTATACACGATCATTACTACGCTCGAATCCGACAATGAGTCAAGAGAAGTCTAAACTACATGTGATTCAAGGGGTTGTACCATCATTGGTGAACTTGCCACGTGAAGGGTGTCGTTTTAAATCACGAATTCCGTGGATAGATGAATCCGCGCATGAAGCACAACCAAAATTACATGAGGTTGTACCGGGACATTATGTGCGTTGTACATGTTATCAAACATTTGATTTTCCAGGAAAGAAAGAGGAGGAAATTGCAAATGGGATTTCTTAAAGTCCAAGACTTGAAAGTCCACTTTCCCATTAAAGCTGGTATTTTGAAACGAACGGTTGGACATGTCAAGGCAGTAGATGGCGTGACCATTGAGCTGGAGCAGGGAAAAACGTATGGGCTTGTTGGCGAGTCTGGTTCAGGGAAAAGTACGACTGGGCGTGCGATTATTGGTTTAAATGATATTACGTCCGGGAGAATCATTTTTGATGGCGTCGATATTACAGATAAGCGAAGTAGCAAAGGTGATATGCGACGTAATATTCAAATGGTGTTTCAAGACCCGTACTCTTCATTAAATCCAAAAAAGCGGATATTAGATATCATCGCAGAGCCGCTGCGCAATTTTGAAAAGATGACGAGAGACGAAGAATTTCGTGCGGTGGAAGAGTTGCTCAATATGGTAAATATTAGTAAGGATAGCATTTATAAATATCCACACGAGTTTTCTGGAGGACAAAAACAACGTATTGGTATTGCCCGAGCGATTGCACTGAAGCCGAAATTGGTCATTGCAGATGAGCCTGTTTCTGCACTAGATGTATCGGTGCAAGCACAAGTGTTGAATTTTATGCAAGATATTCAACGCGAGTTAAACTTAACGTATTTATTCATTAGTCATGATCTAGGTATTGTTCGCCATTTTTGTGATCATATCGGTATTATGTATAAAGGCCGGCTCGTTGAAGTTGGGAAAACAGAAGAGATCTTTATGAATCCGCAGCATATTTATACGAAAAGGTTATTGTCAGCGATCCCGGATATTAACCCGGAAAATAGAGAGCAACAACAGGCGCTTCGTAACCAAGTAAATCAAGAGTATCGCGAGCGAGCAAATGAGTATTTTGATCAAGAAGGACTTGCCTTTTCCTTAAAGCCAATT
Organism: Shouchella lonarensis; assembly: GCF_900096965.1. GTDB lineage: Bacteria > Bacillota > Bacilli > Bacillales > Bacillaceae_D > Shouchella > Shouchella lonarensis. The sequence continues at coordinate 232,197 of NZ_FMYM01000002.1, forward strand.
TCTCCAACGCATTTCGCCGCTGTACGGGAGAGAGGGTGAGCGTATGTGGAAATTTATTATTCGGCGTATGTTAATAGCGATTCCGCAATTGTTTGTGCTTAGTTTGCTTATTTTTTTTCTTGCGAGCTTAATGCCGGGTGATCCGTTTACTGGATTAATTGATCCAAGCATTACAGCTGAGCGTTTAGAGGAATTACGTGAGGCTCATGGGCTAAATGATCCATGGTATCAACAATACACACGGTGGATTGGGAATGCACTGCAAGGTGATTTTGGACAATCATTCCGCTTTAAAATGCCTGTTTCTGAGCTAATTGGTCAGCGGATGTTAAATACAGCTGGTCTAGGGATATTTACGCTAGTTTTTTCCTACTTGATTGCACTTCCGTTAGGGATCATCAGTGGTCGTTACAATGATTCATGGGCAGACAGAGTGATCTCAGGATATACGTATCTCGGTTTTGCGATTCCAAGCTTTATTTTTGGTCTTATCACATTGTTTGTTTTTGGATTTAACTTAGGTTGGTTTCCAACAGGGGGAAGTGTCACACCTGGATTAGAGCCAGGGACATTTTCTTACTTTATGAGCAAGATTCATCACATGCTTTTGCCAGCGATGTCACTAGCACTTATCACTGTTGTTAGTACTGTCCAATATTTGCGTAGCGAGATTATCGATACGAAGCACAAGGAGTTCATTCAAACTGCACGTGCTAAAGGGGCAAGTGAAAATCGTGTGTATAATCATCATATTTTCCGCAATTCACTCGTTCCTATTGCAGCTTTTTTAGGATATGAAATCGTTGGGGTACTTGGTGGAACAATCTTTATTGAAATGGTGTTCAGTTTTCCAGGAATCGGTAAACTGGTGATAGATTCTTTAACAAACCGAGACTACAGTGTGTTTAGTGCGCTGTTGCTGTTATCAGGATTTTTATCAATTGTTGGAACGATGCTTTCAGACATCATTTTAAGTATTGTTGACCCACGAATTCGTATTAAATAAGAAAGTGAGGACCGTCGTATGAAGCAGCAAAGCAATGCACAACCGCTAGGTGATGGCAAAATTGTTAAGTCGCCATCGGGAATGAAAATTGTTTTGAAAGAAATTGTTAGGGATAAGCTCGCTTTATTTTCACTTATTTTGTTTGGATTAATTGTAGCTTTTGTTTTCGGGGTTTCTCTTGTTTTGAAAGAGAGTGAGATTGTAACGGTTGATTTATTAGCCATTTTTGAACCGCCGTCTTCAGAGTTTTGGTTAGGGACTGATCATGGCGGACGTGATATATTTGGACAACTAATTATTGGTACGCGTAACTCATTGATTATGGCATTTGCTGTGACAATCATGTCCGGTATAATCGGATTAGTCTTTGGTTTAGTAGCCGGTTATTTCGGTGGGCACGTGGACAATGTATTTATGCGTATCGTTGACTTCTTTATGGTTTTGCCAACAACGTTGATTATTATCGCGTTTGTGGCGGTCGTACCTGGTTATACTCTCATTCAATTTTCGTTAATTATGACTGCTTTTTTATGGTTATCAATGGCGCGCTTAATTCGTTCAAAAGCATTGCAACAAAGTTCGCTTGAATATATTCATGCGGCTAGGACAGTAGGTACACCTCATTATAAGATCATTTTTAGTCATTTGTTACCTAACTTAAGCTCGATTGTTATTGTCAATTTCACTTTAAGTTTAGCTGCAAATGTAGGGATTGAGACAGGCTTATCATTCTTAGGGTTTGGGTTTCCGGAGTCAAAGCCAAGTTTAGGTACATTAATGAGTCATGCGACTAATCCACAAATTTTTGAGCTTCGCCCATGGGTATGGTTACCTGCGTCAATTCTAGTATTAGTATTGATGTTGTGTATAAATAATGTCGGTCAAGCGTTAAAACGTTCGACTGACGCAAAACAACGAAGAGGTTAAGGGGGAAAGAGAGTGATGAAAAAATTACTTAAAACGAAGTTTTTTGCTGTACCTGCGCTTGTTTGTGTACTGGCTTTAGCTGCTTGTGGTGGTGGAGATAGTAACGACGACAAGGATCGTGCTAATAAGGCAAAAAAAGAAGATGGCGTCTATACATTAGATGACTTTGAACAAACGAAAGCTGCCGAAGGTGAGGCAATCGGTGGCACTTTAAATGTCGGAATTTATGCACCGTCAGCCTTTGAAGGCGTATTTGATTGGCAGTTTTATGAGATGAGGTCTGACGCTGATATGATCGGCTGGTTTAGTGAATCGTTATTCCGCTTGGACGAAAACTTTTTGATGTCAGATGAAGGTGCTGCGACGATTGATGTTTCAGATGATAACAAAACATATACAATTACGATCAAGGATAACGTCAATTGGCACGACGGAGAACCTGTCAAAGCAGAGGATTATGTGTTTGCGCATGAAGTAATTGGGCATAAAGATTACGATGGTGTGCGTTATGATGCGACTTTCAAAAACATCGTTGGCATGGAAGAGTACCATGATGGGAAAGCGGACAATATTTCTGGTTTTGAGATTGTCGATGATAAAACTGTGAAGGTGACTTTTAAAGAAGCGAATCCATCTTTGATGAATAGTGGCCTTTGGTCATATGCGATGCCAAAACACTACTTTGAAGGTGTTGAGGTGAAAGATATGGCAAGTTCTGATCAAGTGCGCAAAAAACCACTTGGTTATGGACCATTTAAAGTGGAAAGTATCACTCCTGGTGAATCTGTGACGTTAGTGAAAAACGAAGACTATTGGCAAGGGGAGCCAAAAGTAGATAAAGTTGTTTTAAAGGCGCTGAATCCGAATGTCATGGCTGAATCACTACGTACAGGTGATGTTGATATGGTGAATCAGTTCCCGGTGGCTCAATTTGCCGATAATGCTGAGTTGGAAAATGTTGATTGGCTTGGTAATGTAAATAATGGTTACGTTTATACTGGTTTTAAGCTTGGTAAATGGGACAAAGAGAAAGGTGAAGTCGTACCTGATCCCGAAGCGACAATGGCTGATGTGAATTTACGAAAAGCGGTTCGTTTAGCGGTAGATTATGACGAACTTAGCAAGAAAATGTATAAAGGGGTACGTTTCCCGGCAAATACAGTCATTCCACCAACATTTTTGTTGTATCATGACGAATCAAACCCAGGATTTGCATATGATCCAGAAGAAGCGAAGAAAATCTTAGCGGATGCGGGTTATGAGGATAAAGATGGAGATGGGTTTGTGGAAACGCCTGAAGGTGAACCGTTAGAAATCACGTATGCAGCTCGTGCGGGGGATGCAACGGCTGAAGCGGTTGCAAAATTTGAGATGCAGTCATGGCGTGATATTGGTTTAGATGTGAATTTGCTAGAAGGGGCAGTAACAGATCCAACCGTGATGTATGACCGCATTCAAGAAGATGATCCAGCGATTGATATGTATACAGCTGGTTGGGGGTCTGGAACTGACATTGATCAATCAGGATTGTTTGGTAAAGATGCGATGTTTAACTATCCGCGTTATATCGATGATCGTATTGAAGAATTGCTTGCGGACGGGATGTCTGATGCGTCCTTTGATCCAGAGCACCGTGTTGAGGTGTACAATGAGTTCCAAGCTTACATTAATGAAGTGCTTCCAATCGCACCGACGCTATATGAATTGGCAGTTATTCCAGTAAATAAACGTGTAAGTGGTTATTCAGTTGACAATGCGAATTTTGAGTATGGTGATTCAATGAGGCACATGATTCAACTGAATGATGAGAAACCAGCTGTGGCGAAGTAAATAGTTGTGAGGAAGGTTTGTCCCTCTACTCTATCTAATGAATGATGTGATAGCGTAGAGGGATTTTTTAAAGGATATATGGATTATGCAATCAAAATAGCGTATTAAAAAAGCTCTCGAATTTTTTCGGGAGTTTCTTTGTCATGTTTATTAATTAAAAGAAAATCGAAACAAATATGAAACAAAAATAATATTAAAAATGTGTAGCATTCAAAGAAGACAATCATAAATGTGGATAGAAAAAGCTAAGGAATAAGGGGGTGAAGTAGAATGATTGGTCATTTAAACATGATACATGTGTATAAATGGTGTGAGCCAAGCGTAAATATGTGTTAAGATGAAAAATTTAAAAATTTAAGGGGGAGATTAGTTTTGAAGAAGCTGTCTATATTTAAATGGCTAGCAGTATCCACGCTTGTCGTGACAACAACATTGGCTGCGTGTGGAAATGATCGTAATACGTCTTCAAAACCGGGTCATGAGGGTAACCCAAAAGAACAAAAAACAATTCAACGAGAAGACGGGATTTATTCTGTCGATGATTTCGAATTAACAAAAGAAACAGAAGGAGACAATCTTGGTGGGACATTAAAAGTCGGAATTGTCGCATCTTCAGCTTTTGAAGGGACATTAGACTTCCAATTTTATGGTATTTCCACAGATGCCGATATTATTGAATGGTTTAATGAGTCGCTTTTTTATACCGATGAGGATTTTCAAGTGACAGAAGAAGGACCAGCAACGATTGAGGCATCAGAGGATAAAAAGACATATACGGTCACGATTAAAGAGAATGTTAATTGGCACGATGGAGAGCCAGTGAAAGCAGAGGATTTTGTGTTTGCGCATGAAGTAATTGGTCATAAAGATTATGATGGTCCTCGCTATGATGCATCATTCCAAAATATTGTTGGTATGGCAGAATATCATTCTGGTGAAGCAGATGAGATCTCAGGGTTTGAAATTATAGATGATAAGACTGTGAGGTTGACATTTAAAGAAGCGACCCCGTCGTTAATGAATGGTGGAATTTGGTTTTATGCAATGGCAAAACACTATTTTGAGGGTGTTGAGATAGCCGATATGTCAGCTTCTGATCAAGTTCGTGTGAAACCAATTGGATATGGTCCTTTCAAAGTAGAGTCTATTGAACCGGGTGAATCGGTGACGCTTGTTAAAAATGAGGATTATTGGCGAGGTGAGCCCAAAGTCGATCGTGTTGTGTTAAAAGTGGTGAACCCTGATGTAGTGGCTCAAGCATTGCGATCAGGGGAAATTGATATGGTGAATACATTTCCATCATCGCAATTTGCAGATAATGCGGACATGAATAACGTTGATTGGCTTGGACGCGTGGCACTTAGTTATTCGTATATTGGTTTTAATCTAGGTACGTGGAACGCAGAAGAAGGTCAGATCAACACAGATCCTGATGCAAAAATGGCAGATGTCTCCTTACGTAAGGCGGTGCGCTTAGCCGTTAATTATGAGGAACTGGGGGAAAAAATGTATAGTGGCTTAAGGTTCCCAGCTACAACTGTGTTACCACCTGCTTATCGACTTTTTCATGATGAATCGAACCCCGGTTTCTCGTATGATCCAGAAAAAGCAAAGCAAATTTTAGCGGATGCGGGTTATGAGGATAAAGACGGCGATGGCTTTGTTGAAACGCCAGAAGGTGAACCTTTAGAAATTATGTTTGCAGCTCGTCAAGGTGATGCGACAGCAGAAGCGGTGGCTAACTACGAGATGCAAGCGTGGAGGGACATTGGTTTGAATGTGCAGTTGCTTGATGGTGCATTGATGGAGGTGAATGCTTTCTATGATCGTATCCAAGAAGATGATCCAGCAATTGATATGTACACGGCAGGATGGAATGTAGGATCAGATGTTGACCCGTCAGGACTTTTTGGGGCAGAAGCGCAATTCAATTTCCCGCGGTATATTGATGATCGGATTGAGGAATTAATTACAGAAGGATTATCTGATAAAGCTTTCAACTTGGATTACCGGCGCGAAGTCTATAATAAGTTTCAGGCATATATTAATGAAGTATTGCCATTAGCGCCGACACTTTATAGCCTAGATGTTGAGCCAATTAACAAACGTGTGAGTGGGTATTCAATTGAACGAGGAAACAATGATTATGGATACCATACGATTCAATTGAATGCGGAAGAGCCAGTTGTGAATTAGGGGTCCTGATAAGAACTCCAGTTTCGGGATGGTTCATAGTCCCAAAACTGGAGTTACTTTTAGTTAATTAGGCATCATACAAGCTCGCTTTGGGTCACAATAGTGGTATCCTCCGTAGGTAACGTACCATGTATCATTATCTAAATGCTTATTTACTATTTTGAGTGTACCAATTCGACCGCCTTTGTTATAGCGGATCGTTTCTGGGGGTTTTTTTCCATAGTAAGTTTTCTTAACCCTAACATAAATCCCTTTAGAACTTTGAGTTGTTACCTCTCCTGCAGCTATACTTTCACCCTGTTTTACTTGTGTAGACATAGCCCCTGCTTCTGATGTGGTACCGGGAATGAGGAGAGCTATTGATAGAATTGATAGCGAAGTGATTTGTTTTACACGCTTCATTGTAAAAAACCTCCAGTTAGTATTTTTGATAAAGGTTGTTCCTATGTTTAAAGTAGGAAACTAAGTAACTACCTTTTCAGTTCAATTATAACGCATTGTGCCGGATTATGCAATCAGCTTCGGTGTTTTTGAATATTTGAGTACGATTTTTGAGTAATAATCATGTATGGCTAAACGTCATTGCTATGTTTGCTTTTTTTTGTTCTTTTAGCAGGAATCTCCTGCACGCGTGGCGAATACTTAGTGACATAAGCGACGCGTGTCGTTTGGAGGCTGATTCAGGCGATGTTCTTACTCACTCTCGGTAAATGCCAGCAATAACGCACTGTCAGCATCCGCAAGCAAATCACCAACACGAATAAAACATACTGCGCAATCGGATGACTGAAGCCGATACCGATGAGCAACCCTGCAAATAGTGCCCAACCTGCGTAAATGTCGGTATGAAGAACAAGAGGTTTTCGTCCAGCCAAAACATCGCGGAGCATGCCACCGCCAACGCCGGTGAGCACAGCAGCAATCATCATCGCGAAAATCGATTCATTTGCACTTTGGGCAAAGATCGCACCTTGAATGGCAAAGGCGGATAATCCGACGGCGTCAAAGAAAATGCCCCAGCGGTTCCAAAGCTGAAAGTAGCAGGACGGTAAGAGGACAAGCAATGTGATTAAGGCAAAGGTGAGTAAAAATAAAGGCGTTTGCGCCCAAAAGGCAGAGACAGGTATACCGACGACGAGATTCCGGATCATACCTCCACCGAAAGCAGTAATGAAACCGAGTGTGTAGACACCAAACAGGTCGTATTTCTCTTCAAAAGCAACAAGCGCGCCAGAGAGTGCAAATGCAAGTGTACCGATAATCGTAAAGATTTCCCACGTATTCAAAATAATTCCTCCGTTAGCATGATAAAAATGATATACAATGAATGAGTACTTTGATATAGCTGGCATGATGTAGACTAACGTATTTGGATTTTAGTTATGGCATTTCTTATGAGATAGAAAGGGGTATTGTGAAATGAGCAATATTATTGTAACAGGTTTTGAACCGTTTTTGCAGCACCAAGAAAATCCAACGGAGATGGTTGCGCGCAAACTAAATGGCAAAGTCGTTGGGGGTCATACCATTTGCGGTTATGTGTTACCAGTGAGCTATCAAGATGCGGCACAACAGTTGTTGAAGCTCGTCATAAGCAAGAAGCCATCTGTTGTGATGATGCTTGGTTTAGCAGGGGATAGGGATGTCATCACACCAGAGCGTGTCGCAATCAATGTGATGGATGGTGCTAAAGATAATGATGGGAGGCAGATGGTTGATCAGTCAATTGCGTCTGAAGGGCCGGCGGCTTATTTTTCGACATTGCCGATCAAGGAAATGGTAGAAAGGTTACAAGAAAAAAAGATTCCAGCACACATTTCCAATACGGCTGGAACGTACGTGTGTAATATGCTCATGTACCGGGTGTTACATTATCTGAACCTAGCGGGGTTCGCAAGCGATGTGAGGGCTGGTTTTGTTCACATCCCGTATGCAAGCAAGATGAAAGTGATAGATGATACGCCTTTTACAAATGACAAATTGGTTGAGGCAGTTCAAGAGATGCTCGCTGTCACAATCGATACCGAGACGATTCAGATGGGCGTTTCTAAATAAGAAGTGTCACCGTTTGCAATGACTGCTTGACCGTTTGTTACTGCGGTTACCCATTGATGGAAAGTATCTACTAAATGTTGTTCAACATACGTTTCAATCGTCACTTTGTCTGTATACGACACGGTTTTAATAATGTAAGGGGAGGTGTGTAGTTCATTTTCAAGTTTGCCAAGCCAGGTGTAGTTGACAGTGGTATGGACAACTTGAACTCGGGTGCGTTTGACGATCCCAATAGATTCAAGCCCGGTACTGACAGCACGACCATATGCCCGGATTAATCCGCCAGCGCCTAATTTGATCCCACCGAAATAGCGGGTGACGACAACACATGTATCCTTTAACCCGCGTTTCTTTAATACTTCAAGCATGGGAACACCTGCTGTACCGCTTGGTTCGCCATCGTCGTTTGCTTTTTGAATCGTATCGTTTTCGCCAATCAAGTAAGCAGCGCAATTGTGGGCAGCATGCCAATGTTCTTTTTTGATACTTAAAATAAAGTTGGTTGCATCTTGCTCGGTTTCAGTTCTTTTAAAGTGAGCAATGAAGCGCGATTTTTGAACGACCATCTCGTATTCTCCTGTTTGTTTAATGGTCAAGTATTGTTGTAACATAGGCTGCTCCTCATATTTCCTTTGTTTTTTGTCAGTTTTTAACGGGGTGATGTAGTATAATCAGTTTATAGGGACAGGAATTTGTTTTAAGTAAGGTTTGCAGGGGATAGGGAATGTTTGATAAACTGAATAAGTATAGGTCTTACTATTCTACCACGATTGTTTCTGATGTGAAATCATTTTCCAAAGAAGATGCAAGGTGTTGTAAAAAGAACAACCTGCAAAATGTATGGCGACAGGATCGTGCGCAATGTTCGGTTTTTCTCTAAATCTGTGAAAGGCGGGTGAAATGGATGAAAGCGAATGAAGCAATGTGTGACAAGATAATGGAACAAGTCCGAGATGATGTGCAAGGAGCGCAGGAGAAAATAAAGACGATGGATGCGTGTGCACGCGAGGAATATCACGCGATTGTGCAAGCGAAGTCATGTGCCCAGGACGCAATTGCCGCAAGTCACGATGAAGAGATATCATGCGAAGATCAATCTGTTGATGCTTTCATGAGGAGACAAGAGAACGACAAGGACATGGACATGGAGGGACGCCTGCTAGTGCTGCAACAGACAATGATGAAGACGACGCGTTACTCTGAGCAATTAACGCGGGCTGGAGACGCTTTGGCAGGTGTAGAACAACATTCAAGTGATCGGGCAATCCAGGCAAGAGCTGTTGCTGTTCGTGAAGAAGAGCGATTGCGATTAGCAAGAGATATGCACGATGGTCCAGCACAGTTGATGACACAAGTCATGTTACATACAGATTATATTCCATTTGTTTACGAAAAAGAAGGATTACATGCGGCGCTAGACGAGCTTCACATGTTGCGTGAGTATGTGAGGGCGTTATCTGAAGATGTAAGACGCGTTGTGGCTGACTTAAGACCAGCAGATATGAGTGACAAAGGGATTGTCGAAACATTGCGTGTCTATATCGAAGGCATAGAAGAACAAATGGTTAAAGGAAGCATTGTTTTTGAATCGATGGGTGAAGCAGAGGGCTTGTCGTTAGATATGCAAATTGCCTTGTTTCGCTTGGTTCAGGAATCCCTGCATAATGTGAAGAAGCATGCTGAGGCCGATAAGGTAACTGTCACGTTAGAAATGAAAGCGCATGAGATTGTATTACAAGTGGTTGATAACGGGAAAGGATTTGATCCAACACAACGTAAGGCCACTTCATTTGGTTTAGTTGGGATGAAAGAACGAGTAGATGCACTTGGTGGTGTCATTGACATTGATTCGGGCATCGGTCATGGGACGAGTGTAACCATTTTTGTACCGAGAGACTGTAGTCAGACCTTAGAGGAAGCATGAGTTGTACAAGGGGGAATCGCACGAGTGAAAACAGAAGAAAGACATAAAATACGTATCGCAATGATTGACGATCATCCTTTATTTCGTGCAGGAGTAAAGCAAATTTTATCTATGGAAGAAAATTTCGAAGTTGTGGCAGAAGGAGAAGACGGGTCTGAGGCAGTTGATCTCATGCGGCAGTACCAGCCGGACATTATTCTCATGGATATGCAAATGCCAAAGGTGAATGGTATCGAAGCAACAGAGACATTGCTGCAGTCATTTCCTAACGCTAAGGTGTTAATTTTATCTATTTATGAAGAGGAAACATATGTCTCTTCTGTGTTGCGTGCCGGTGCTGTAGGTTATTTGTTAAAAGAAATGAAAGCAACAAAATTAATTGAAGCGATTAAAATGACGGCGGCAGGGGGCATGTATATTCATCCGAAAGTGGCACCTTACGTTTTAAAAGAGTACCGAGATTTATGGCAAAAACAACAAGCGCAACAAGCTGCAACTGCTTACCAAGTGGTTGAATATTGTCGTCCCTTACATTTGTTGACAGTAAGAGAGTGTGAAATATTGCAATTACTCGTTGACGGAGAAAATAATAAAGGAATGGCTGAATCGCTCTACATTAGTGAGAAGACGGTCAAAAACCACATTAGTCGTATTTTACGAAAATTGAAAGTGAAAGATCGTACACAAGCTGTTGTAGAGGCCATGAAGCGTGGTTATGTGCTTGTGCGTGATGATTGATGCGTTTCGTTGTCAAATTGTGCTTTTTTCCAGTAACAAAGAAAATCAACCAAGAAATTTGCTGATATTTCTCGGGAAATAAATGATTTAAGCGATTTCCCTTGATTATCGGCGCACTTTCCGCTACATTTAGGAAGACTGATGTAGGAGGAATAGTAAATGGTGAAAACAGCAATTGTTACAGATACAACCGCTTTTTTGGATCAAGACATGATTAAGACGTTCAATGTGTATGAGGTTCCTTTGTCTGTCATTTTTGACGGAAAAGCATACCGTGAAGGGATTGATATGACAGCGGCTGCTTTCTATGAAAAATTAGAGACGGAGCAAGCATTGCCAACGACTTCGCAGCCGCCTGTAGGTGCATTTGTATCTTTATTTGAGCAACTTAAGGAAGATGGGTATACAGATGTTGTTTCCGTTCATTTGTCATCTAAAATTAGTGGGACTTATCAAACCGCCATGTCCGCGGCTCGTATGGTTGAAGGGCTAACAGTGCATGGATTTGATTCAGAAATTAGTTCTGCGCCCCAAGCGTTTTTCGTACAAACCGCAGCAGAAATGGTGCGGGATGGGGCTGATGCGACACATATTATCGCTACGTTACAACAATTAAAAGAGAAGGCCTGCGCTTATTTTATGGTCGATGATTTAAATCATTTGCGTCGTGGTGGGCGATTAAGTGGTGCGCAAGCATTAATTGGTGGTTTATTACAAATCAAGCCGATCTTACATTTTGAGGATGGTACCATTGTGCCATTTGAAAAGGTACGAACAGAAAAAAAAGCGTTAAATCGCATTTTATCGATGTTGTACGCTGATATTGATGCAGGTAAAGTGACGCGTGTAGCTGTTATTCATGCAAACCGCCCTGATCGGGCTGAGGCATTGAAGCAGGAGATCGAAGCGTATAATAAAACACTCGAAATACGTACAGGCTATTTTAGTCCGGTCATTGGCACGCATCTTGGAGTGGGCAGTTTAGGAATTGGTTGGCACTAATTTACGTTTAAATGATGTACACTATTTTTTGAAACGTGGGGGTGGCGTTATGACTAATCAGGCGATCCGTCAATGTTTAGCGGGTCGACAATTGTTAGAAACAGAAGTGCCATTCCCTAAAGAAGTGCTGCATCGTTCTCTTCATGTGAATCACCAACCAGCGTTGCAAAGTGAATTTGGCCACTGGCATTGTCGTCGGTGTGGCAATGATGAGCAGGCCCTTTTTTATACACATGAATGTGCGCGTTGTAAACAGCAATGCACATATTGTCGCTATTGTATTCGGCTCGGAAAAGCGTCCTCGTGTACGCTTTTATATACGTGGGTAGGGGCATTGTTCTCTTACCGTCCGCTATTTTCGGCGTGTGCGTGGCGTGGGACGCTCACGTCTGCACAAGCTGTAGCTGCAAAGGCATTGGTACGCGCGGTAGAACAAGCGCATGTACATCTACTTTGGGCAGTATGTGGGGCGGGGAAGACAGAAGTATTGTATCCTGCGTTAGCGCGTAGTTTTGCACTTGGTTATCGTGTTGCGATTGTCGCACCAAGAATAGATGTAATAAAAGAGTTAGCACCGCGTTTATATGAGGCGTTCCCGAAAGTATCTCAAAGTGTATGGTATGCAGGTAGCCGGAAACAACCGTTACACGCACAACTTGTACTTGCGACAACGCACCAACTGATGCGTTATCAACATGCATTTGATGTGGTGATTGTTGATGAGGTGGACGCATTTCCTTACGCTTACGATGAGCGTTTGCAGCGCGCGGTTGAGCGTGCGCGCAAAAATGTAAGCGCATTCATATTGCTTAGTGCGACCCCTTCTAGGCAAATTCAGAAACAGTATCGCTTTCATCAAACAAAAATTTCGAGAAGGTTCCATGGCCATGATTTACCTCTCCCTTCTCTGCAATGGTGTGGACATTGGCGAAAGGATTTGCAACAAGGGAAGTTGCCGAAGAAAGTGCGCGCGTGGATGATGTCACACCGAATAAAGCCAAAAATGATTTTTGTTCCCTCAGTCCACATTTTGGAACAATTGTCAATCAGTTTAAAACGTGCTGACATGGCACACGTTGCCGTTCATGCTCAGTCGCAGGCAAGACATACAGATGTAGCATTGTATCGACGTGGTGAAGTTGATTGCATTGTGACGACAACAATTTTAGAGAGAGGAATTACAATCAAAGGCTTGCAAGTCGCTGTACTAGGCGCGGAGGATCATATTTTCACTGAAGCAGCACTTGTACAAATAAGCGGTCGAGTGGGGCGGAATCAGGCTGAACCAACAGGGGACATTGTATTCTTTCATCACGGTAAGACAAAAGCAATGAAGAAAGCGATTGCGCACATTGTATCGATGAACGAGGAGGAATGAGTGTGAGGCGGTGTATCATTTGTCATGTTTCATTTCGGACAGCGATGTCGTTTCGAATGCTCATGGATCCAGGAGAAGAGAAGATGTGTGAGCAATGTTACGAAAAATTAGAAGCGATAGAGGGGAGCGGATGCCAGCGTTGTGGGAGTAAGGTTGTTCATGAGAAGCAAGAGATTTGCTATGATTGTGTGCGCTGGTCAAAAATGCTTGAAGGCGATGTGTTGGAACGCAATTATTCGTTGTTTTATTATAATGATTTCTTAAAGGGGATATTAGCAGATTACAAGTATCGAGGAGATGTTGCTTTACATGAATGTTTTGTAGCGGTTATGCGGCGGGCATACCGTAAAACATTTGCTCACTGTATACCTGTAGCGATCCCGCTTTCTCCAGAAAGACTCAAGGAGAGGGGGTTTAACCAGGCTGCATTGCTTGCTAGAAATTGGGCAGGTCGTGTCACTTGGTTACAGCGGGCAACAAGCGACTCAGGAAAACAAAGTAAAAAAACGCGCCGGCAGCGGATCGCGCTCATAAAAGAAAACCCTTTTAAACTTGCATCAGATGTTGAGCCTGCTTATTTCTCAGGAAAAAGTGTTGTCATTATGGATGATATTTATACAACTGGAACAACGGTGAGACAAGCGGCGCGCGTTCTGATCAAGTATGGCGCACAATCCGTGTCATCTTTGACAATCGCGCGTTCCTGAGTCATGCGTAATTACGGGGAGCGTGTGTCTAATTGTGGCGGCGTATCTAGCTTAAGAAGCGTATATTCTTTGCTGATGGTTTCGATGCCCTTTGTTGTCGGCGCTGTAAGTTCACAAAAGATGTAAACTTGTTCGACGAGCAGTGATGATTCATTAATAAATAACATGTAATGCAGCTGACTAAACTGGTACGATGCTTCTTTTTCTCTGTCCGATTGTTGATTCGCCATATCGTCTGGTAAAATGAAGGTGTCCGCAACTGCCTGTTGTTGCGTCTCATCTGCCTTTACGGATAGCACATACATATCTTCTTGTTGCTCAAAAATAACATGATCGATAAACGTTTTGAACACTTCAAGGTGATCAACTGGTGCAAAATGGATGATGGATGTGTCTTGAAAGGTCGATAGACGAGGTGATTCCTCTGACCAATCTCCGTTATTTAATACAAATGCAGATGTGTCAGTCTTCCAGATGGAGAAATCTTCACTCTGGCTGTCAGAAACAGATGGATCCCAGTCCTTTATGTGTTTGAATTCACTATACCACGCATCTTGATTTGATACATATTGGGATGTCCCTTCTGTAACAGTAGTGTTTACTGTCGAGTAAGTATCTGTTTGGAGGAGGTGCGACAGGGTATCAATTTGTTTGCTTTTAAAACCAAACACTTTTTGATGATTGTGTGTTTCGATGGATTGTTGGAGCAATGTGTCCACATCCAAGTGTTCATTATCTGTATATGTCTGTACGTTCGGTGTCTCTTTCATTGAAAAAGAGCAACCACTTAACAGGAAAAGTAATAAAAGGCTATAGGTACGTAAATGCGAAAACAAAGGCGAACCCCCCTTCTGGAGAAATAACATGCAAAAAACATTACAATTGTATTACATTTGACATCTATTGTAACAAAAGTTATGGATTAATGGAATAGGGAAAATGTACTAGTGATCGTTGGAGAGAAAAAGAGAAAAATATTGCACTAATCTTTCGTCAATATTTTCGAAGTATGATTGAGAAAAAAGCTTGATAAATCAGTACTTTGATACATTGAGCAAAGAAAAAGTATCACAGATCGCTAGAATTAGACATGGATTTATGATGCAGATTTAAAATAAATGGTTTGACTTTACTCCACTTCACTGATATAGTTGAAGATGTGGTAAAGCACCACAATGAAATTTTCAGTAACGAAGGGAATGTGAAGCATGCAAGGAAAAGTAAAATGGTTTAATGCAGAAAAAGGTTTCGGTTTTATCGAGCGCGAAGATGGCGACGATGTATTCGTACATTTCTCAGCGATCAACTCTGAAGGCTTTAAAACACTTGATGAAGGTCAAGATGTAGAATTTGAAATCGTTGAAGGCGCGCGTGGACCGCAAGCTGCAAACGTAATGAAGCTTTAATTCACATTCCTGTACGGATATGAATGATAGCTAATGAACAGCCCACTTCACATCGAGGTGGGCTTTTGTCATATTTTGTACACATTTACGTTTGTTTTCTGGTAGGAATACATATGGGGTTTGGCGAAATAGTATGTGTAAGAAAGAAAGGGGAGAGTTGACATGAATTTTAACATTCGTGGAGAGAACATTGAGGTAACAGCTCCGATTCGTGCATATGTCGAAAAGAAGGTGAGTAAGCTTAGCCGCTATTTTGCGACGATGCCTGTTGCTGATGTTCATGTGAAATTGCAGCTCTTAGGTAACAACGAGGCAAGTGTAGAGGTGACGATTCCAATGTCTAAATTGCTTTTACGAGCGGAAGAGACACACTCAGATATGTATGCAGCAATCGATTTAGTTGTAGAGAAGTTAGAGCGACAAATCCGTAAGTATAAAACGAAGGTAAACCGCAAGTTCCGTCAAGAAGGTAGTTTGAAATATATGTTTGTCAATGAGCTAGAGCCGTTACAACAAGAACAGATCATAGATGATGAAGGTGCATTAGAGGAACCAGAGGTCGTGCGGACAAAGCGATTTAGTTTGAAGCCAATGGATGCAGAAGAAGCCATTTTGCAGATGGATATGTTGGGTCATAATTTCTTTGTCTATGCGGATGCAGATAGCGGGCGGACAAATGTGGTATATCGGCGCAAGGATGGAAAATACGGTTTAATTGAAGCGGTATAGTATTTTCAATTAGGAAAGACGTTTCTAGAATATAACAAGGCGTACGGATAATCGTGCGCCTCTTTATTTGTTACCACTTGTCTAAATTGTAAGTGACAGTGTAAACTGGTATGATAAAGAGAGAAACATGGCGATGAGCGAGTGTTGTTTATGCTACTGTCAAGAAGGGAAAGATGTTGATGCTTGGGTTACTGAAAAAAGTCGTAGGAGATCCTGCGCAAAAGCAGTTGAAGAAAAATGAGAAGGTTGTAGACAAAATTGAAGCGTTAGCCGATGAGACAAAACAATTATCCGACACACAGTTACGTCAAAAAACGGAACAGTTCAAAGCGGAATTAAAAGAAGGAAGTACATTAGACGACATCGTTGTGCCAGCACTTGCGGTTGTGCGTGAAGCAGCCGGTCGGGTGCTCAACGAATATCCATATCGCGTACAATTACTCGGTGCATTGGCACTTCATCAAGGCAATATTGCGGAAATGAAAACAGGTGAAGGGAAGACACTTGTTGGAACGATTGCAATGTATGTACAAGCGCTTGCGGGGAAAGGGGTACACATTGTAACGGTCAATGATTATTTGGCGCGCCGTGACCTTGAAAATTACGGTCGAATTTTTCAGTTTCTTGGTTTGACAGTAGGTTTAAATGAGAGCGGTTTGTCAAGAGAAGAAAAGCAAGCAGCGTACCAAGCTGATGTCACGTACAGTACAAACAATGAATTAGGGTTTGATTATTTGCGTGATAATATGGTGTTGTATAAAGAGGAAATGGTTCAACGTCCGCTCTATTTTGCTTTAATTGATGAAGTGGACTCGATTTTAATTGATGAAGCGCGGACGCCACTTATTATTTCGGGTTCCGTTGAACGAAAAACGAAATTATACGGTCAAGCGGATACATTCGTTCGGGCATTGAAAAAAGATGTGGATTACACGTATGACGTGAAGACGAAAAATGTACAGCTAACCGATGAAGGGGTTAACAAGGCAGAGCGCGCGTTCCAAATTGATAACTTATATGATCAAAAGCACGTACAATTGAATCATCATATTGGACAATCATTAAAGGCGCATGTAGCGATGGCCCGTGATGCCGACTATGTTGTCGATGAAGGTGAAGTGGTCATTGTTGACCAATTCACAGGACGATTAATGAAAGGGCGACGCTATAGTGATGGCTTGCATCAAGCGTTAGAGGCGAAAGAAGGTTTACAAGTACAGCGTGAGAGCATGACGCTCGCATCGGTGACGTTCCAAAACTATTTCCGTTTGTATGCAAACTTGGCAGGAATGACTGGTACGGCGAAGACAGAGGAAGAAGAGTTTCGCAATATTTATGGGATGGACGTGATGGTTGTCCCAACGAATAAACCGATTGCGCGGATTGACAAACCAGATTTGATTTATAAGTCGATGCAAGCGAAATTTGAAGCTGTTGTCGCCGAGATAGAGGCGCTTCATAAAAGTGGACGACCTGTACTCGTTGGAACGGTTAATGTGGATACCTCAGAGCTTGTCGCGAAAATGTTGCATAAAAAGCGGATTCCGCATCATGTGTTAAATGCGAAGAACCATGAGCGTGAAGCAGAGATCATTGAAAATGCGGGTCAAAAAGGCGCAGTGACGATTGCCACAAATATGGCTGGTCGAGGAACAGACATTAAGCTCGGTGATGGTGTGAAAGCGCTCGGTGGCTTACATGTTCTTGGGACAGAACGGCATGAGAGTCGCCGGATTGATAATCAGTTGCGAGGTCGGTCAGGACGTCAAGGCGATGAAGGTTCTTCCCAATTTTATTTGTCAATGGAAGATGAATTAATGCGGCGCTTCGGTTCGGATAATATGAAAACAATGATGGATCGACTTGGTATGGAAGAAGACCAGCCAATTGAATCGAAGCTTGTTTCAAGAGCTGTTGAGACAGCGCAGAAACGTGTTGAAGGCAATAACTATGATGCGCGTAAACAAGTTTTGCAATATGATGATGTTATGCGTGAGCAGCGCGAAATCATTTATAAACAACGGATGGAAGTCATTGAGTCTGATAATTTACGTGAAGTCATTTTAACGATGCAAAAGGCAGTTGTCGAACGTGTTGTGACCACACATACGCCTGAAGCAGAACTGGAAGAAGAATGGGATCTTGCAGCGATTGTTTCGTATATGAACGGGCAATTATTAAGTGAGAATGCGATGACGGAACAACAACTCAAAGGAAAAGACCAAGAAGAAATGATAGCATTTGTTTATGAGCAAGTGAAACAAGCGTATGAACAGAAAGAAGTAGACGTGTCACCGGCGCATATGCGTGAGTTTGAAAAAGTCATTTTGCTGCGGACAGTCGATCGTAAGTGGATGAACCACATTGACCAAATGGATCAGTTGCGACAGGGGATTCACTTACGTGCGTACGGTCAAAACGACCCATTGCGTGAGTATCGTTTTGAAGGATTTAGCATGTTTGAAGCGATGATTGCAGAAATTGAAGAAGAAGTTTCCATGTATGTCATGAAAGCACAAGTACAGCAAAATCTCGAACGTCAAGAAGTAGCAGAAGGAAAAGCGATGCAGCAGTCTACAACGACAGAGGCAGATCAAAAGCCAAAACGAAAGCCGATCCGTAAAAGTGAAGTTGCAGGACGAAATGATGCTTGTGTATGTGGAAGCGGAAAAAAATATAAAAATTGCTGCGGGAAAAATTAAGTTTTCCTGCAAGCGTGGGGTGATTGTCATGGATTTAGTAGAAATAAAGCAAGAATTGACAGTAATTGAGAAGCGACTAACTGATTTTAGGGGGTCTCTTTGACGTCGAAGAAAAAGAAGAGCGCATTGCTGAGTTAGAGCAGAAAATGACTGAAGAAAATTTTTGGGATGACCAACAAGCAGCTCAGGTGGTTATTAATGAAGCGAATGCTTTAAAAGATCAGGTGCGAACGTTTGCCGAGATGGTGACCGCGTATGAAGATTTGGAGGTTAGCTTTGCACTGTTGCGCGAGGAGGAGGATTCTGAGCTTGCAGAAGAGCTATCAGCTGGATTGGGAACGTTAAAAGAGTCAATCAACCAGTTTGAGCTACAAATGTTATTGAATGGTCCTTACGATCGCAGCAATGCCATTTTGGAGTTGCATCCAGGAGCTGGAGGGACTGAATCACAAGACTGGGCTGCGATGTTACTTCGAATGTATACACGATGGGCCGAGAAAAATGGCTTTTCTGTCGCAACATTAGATTACCTACCTGGTGAAGAAGCTGGCGTAAAAAGTGTGACATTGTCGATCAAAGGGCTTCATGCATATGGCTATTTAAAAGCTGAAAAAGGGGTGCACCGACTCGTCCGCATTTCCCCGTTTGATTCATCGGGACGTAGACATACATCGTTTGTCTCATGTGAAGTGATGCCAGAGCTTGACGACGCAGTCGATGTTGAGATGAATACGGAAGACTTAAAAATTGATACGTATCGTGCCAGTGGTGCCGGTGGTCAACATATTAACACGACCGATTCAGCGGTGCGTATTACACACTTGCCAACCAATACAGTTGTGACGTGTCAAAGCGAGAGATCTCAAATTAAAAATCGGGAACATGCAATGAAAATGATGAAAGCAAAGTTACACCAACTACAAATTGAGGAACAAGAGCGAGAGCTTGCAGAAATCCGAGGGGAACAAAAAGATATTGGATGGGGCAGTCAAATTCGCTCCTATGTGTTTCATCCATATTCAATGGTGAAAGATCACCGCACAAATTATGAAATTGGGAATACGAATGCTGTCATGGACGGCGATATTCATGGCTTTATAGATGCATACTTAAGACAGGCACTATCGGGATGATTGATGGGGAGTGGACGTTGCTAGTTGCCTCTTGTACGTTAGAGGCAGCACGTCCATTTTTTTACGTTTCAACATGAAAATTTTAACATAAGAGTAAAAAGGAGAAAGATATCGTGCGAAATCGTCGATCAGCGCCGCCAAATGCGGTGACACAAGTCATTTTTGATTATAGCCGTGTGTTACTCGGTTCAGCCATTGTGGCGCTTGCGTTTAATTTATTTTTATTGCCGAACCAAATTGCACCAGGTGGTGTAAGTGGCATCGGTACAATTGCAAACTATGCCTTTGGGTTTGAACCAGCGTATACATTATGGGCGTTAAACATCCCTATTTTTATTTCGGGTTTACTTTTACTTGGTGGGTTTCGTTACGGGTTGAAAACGTTAGTTGGTACATTGTTTATTCCGCTCGTTGTATTGTTAACACGAGATTGGTCGGTTGCAGTAAGTGACCCGTTGCTCGGTGCGTTGTTTGGCGGTATTGGTGTGGGACTCGGTTTAGGCATCGTCTTTTTGGCAAATGCAAGTACAGGGGGTACAGATTTGATTGCACAAATTGTGCAGCGTTTCACCGGGTTATCCGTTGGCATGTGTGTCGGTTTAATTGATGGATTTGTCGTTGTTACCTCTGCATTTGTGTTTAGTATTGAACTTGCGCTGTATGCACTGATTGCACTTGTAGCAATTAGTAAGACGATTGACTTTGTACAGATGGGCATTGGTTACGCAAAAGTGGCTTATATCATTTCAAATGAGGAAGAACAGGTGCAGGCAGCACTTTATCGTTCGGTTGATCGCGGTGTAACGAAGCTTGTTGGCTATGGTGGTTATACAAACGAAGCCCGTGCAGTACTCATGTGTGTGGTGAACCAAAATGAAGTTGCTCGCTTGAAACAAACAGTGCGTCAAACAGATCCAAAGGCGTTTGTCGTGCTTTCTACTGCTTCTGAAGTGTTAGGTGAAGGATTTAAGAAGGGATAGGTGATTGACGTGTGGCGTGTCTATATCGCGCTATGTATGGTGGGTGTGCTCGTTGCTTGTGGGGGTAAAGAGGACGGTGTTGAAAAAGAAGATGTGTCGACAGGAAACACGTCCATTGAACAAAGTGAAGGTTATGCGTACTATGAGCAAGAAGGGTGTATTGCTTGTCATGGCGACGCATTGCAAGGCGCATCAGGACCGGCGTTGACATCACAATCTTTGTCGGTAGCTGAAATTGAACAGATTATTTCAAAGGGAAAAGGGTTTATGCCGCCGCAACAAGTAGATGCTGACATTTTAACGGTGCTGGCGACGTGGTTGAGTGAACAATAAGTTCGCTCTTTTTTTGCGTGTTTTCAGCACATCCGACAGCTTGAAACAAACCTTGAAAAGAACTGAAATAGAACTGTAATGTTATATGTAAGATTCTAATGGTATAATCAGCACGAAGCCTGTCGCAGAAGAGGGGTAATGAGGCGATCACGTCGTATGATGAAGTGACGCGTAATATGCCCCCGTGTGATAAACAAAATAAAACAATGTTATTGCAACAAACAAGAAAAAAAGGTTGTGTGATCATGATCAGGCTCGAAGATGTTTGGAAAGTATACCCTCATAATGTCAAAGCACTTAGTGGGGTAACAGTGGAAGTCACTAGAGGAGAATTTGTTTACATAGTCGGTCCCAGCGGTGCAGGAAAGTCAACGTTTATTCGCTTAATGTATAGAGAAGAACGTCCGACAAAAGGTGCTGTATTTATAGGGGATACCGATGTATCTACGTTACCTGACAAGCACATCCCACTTTTACGCCGCAAAATTGGTGTCGTCTTCCAAGACTTCAAGTTGTTACAACAGCTAACAGTCTTTGAAAATGTGGCGTTTGCGTTAGAAGTAATAGAGGAAACACCAGAAAACATAGAGAAACGTGTCACTGAAGTGTTAGGTCTTGTTAAATTGGAGCATAAAGCGAAATTTTTACCGAGCGAACTTTCTGGAGGGGAGCAACAACGGGTCGCCATCGCTCGCGCCGTGGCGAACAAACCAGAAGTGCTCATTGCGGATGAGCCAACAGGAAATTTAGACCCCGACACGGCATGGACAATTATGGATGTACTTGACAACATTCATCAGCTTGGTACAACAGTCATCATGGCGACACATAATAAAGAAATTGTGAACACAAGAAAAAGACGCGTCATTGCCATTGCAGATGGCCGTATTTTGCGGGACGAGGCAAGGGGGAATTACGCATATGAATATTAGAACGTTGAAGCGTCATATGCGCGAAGGTACAAAAAACCTTGTACGTAATGGCTGGATGACGTTTGCTTCTGTCAGTGCTGTGACAGTCATGCTCGTCATTGTTGGCTTTTTCCTTGTCATGTTTTTAAATGGCAATCACATTGCCCATACGGTTGAAAATAGTGTGGAAATCCGTGCTTTTTATCAGACAGGTACAGACGATGAGAAAGTGAAAGAAGTCATTGCCGAAGTAGAAGCGCTAGATGATGTAGAATCCGTCCGTTTTATTGATAAAGAAGAAGGACTGGAGAGATTTATTGCCTCTTCAGGAGAGAATGGTGAAGTATATAAAAGTTTCAAAGGCGAGAACCCTTTGCCACATGCACTTGAAGTGACTGCGACATCTCCACAGCTTACGGAAAAAGTAGCGCTTGAGATTCGGCAGAATGCACACATCAAAGAAGTGACGTATGGCAAAGCCTATATAGATTCTCTATTCAAGGTAACCAATTTTGCAAGAATTGCTGGGTTAGCCGTTGTCATTGGATTGTTATTTACAGCGATATTTTTAATTGCCAATACCATTAAGCTTACAATCTTGGCACGCTCAAAAGAGATTCAAATTATGAAACTAGTAGGAGCGACAAATGGATTCGTTCGTGGGCCATTTTTCGTGGAAGGTGCATTGCTTGGTGTAATAGGGAGCGTGATCCCGATCACATTGATGGGATTTGGCTATACATACGCTTATGCGCGTCTATCGCCACCAAGTGACGCACTGTACTCCTTACTGTCACCGGGACAGTTAATTGTGCAAATTTCCTTGTTGTTACTGGTTGTAGGATTGTTAGTAGGTATCTGGGGTAGCACGATGTCAGTACGGAAATTCTTGAAAATCTAAGTGGGATAACGAAGGGAGATCAAGATGATGAAAAAACGTATGATGAAAGCAGCAGTTGTATTAACGGTAGCCGGTAGTTTAATTTCAAGTGGGGTGCAACCAGCGGTAGCGAATAGCGGTGTGAATGCCCAAATCAGTGATCTAAAAGGCAAGCAACAAGAGGTGGAAACAAAAGTATCAGAGAAGCAGTCAGAGATTACAAAACTTGATGGTGAGTTAAAAGAAATTCAAGGAAAGATTGATTCTATCCGTAGTAAAGAAGCTGAGACGGAAAAGAAATTAGCTGAAGCAGAAGAGCAGTTAAAGAAATTAGAAGATGAAATTCTTGAGCTACAAGAAGAGATTAAAATTCTTGAAGAGCGGATTGAAGAGCGCAAAGCACTCATTGAGCAGCGTGCAGTAGAATCGTACCAATCTGGTGGCGATGCAAGTTATTTAGAAGTATTGCTAGGCTCACAGAACTTTGGTGATTTCGTTTCTAAAGCGACAACAATGACAACCATTGCAGAACATGACCGTGATATGCTTGATGAACACATTGCTGACGAGCAAAAATTACAAGAAATGAAGGCAGCTGTAGAAGAGAAGAAAGCGGCAGTGGAAGCCCAAAAGCAAGAACTAGAAGCATTGAAACAAGAATTGGTTTCCAAGCGTGAAGAAATGGACAAGCTACGTGGCGATCTCGACCAAAAGAAGCAACAATTAGAAAATGAACTTGGCGAGATTATATCAGAAGAAGAGATCTTGAAAAACCAAGAGGCAGCATTGCAAGCAGAGTTAAATAAACAAGAAGAGGCTGCGTCTAATGGTGGAAGTGGTCAGTCTTCGGCGAACCGTAGTAATGGTAAAAGCAAATCATCTTCAAACGCTGTATCTAGCAGCTCTTCTTCGAGCAGCGGAGGGAACAGTGGTGGCTCGTCAGCACCAGCAGCGTCTTCAGCTGGATTTATTCATCCAGCACCTGGTGTAGGAGTTTACTCTGGCTTTGGGATGAGAAATGGTCGTCCGCATAATGGCGTTGATTTTTCAAGTCGTGGACATATCCCAATTATTGCTTCACAAAGTGGCACGGTGTCCAATTCTGGTTATCGACATGACTATGGAAACTGGATTACGATTACGCATAACGTCAATGGGAAACAAATGACCACATTGTATGCCCATCTCAAAGAGAGATATGTGGCTGCTGGAGAAAGTGTCAGCCAAGGACAAACAATTGGTTTGATGGGTAGCACAGGTGATTCCACGGGGCAGCATTTGCACTTTGAAATTCATGAAGGGCCGTTTAGATTTGGGGCGAGTGCTGTGAATCCGATGAAATATTTATAAAGAACATTAGTTAAAAAGCGCCCCTAGGGGCGCTTTTTAACTAATGTTGGACACAACCCGCATAACCAACTAAAATGAAAAGAAGGAATCATTGAGATGTGCAAACGGGAGTGATGAAGATTGAAATTAAGAAGAATTTTGCTAGGTATAGCTGCAGCTGTGCTCATGATAGGTATAGGCACGTTCTTTTTCTCGCAAAACTTTGCGAAACAAGAAAAGAATGATCAAGAAGTTAGTGGGAAGTTGGCGAAGGCCCTCGACACCATTGAACAACATTACGTCGATGATGTCTCGCGTGATCAACTTATTGAGGGAGCCATTGAAGGAATGGTTTCCACATTAGAAGACCCTTTTTCTGATTACATGGACAGCGAGACGTCTAAACAGTTCCGCCAATCATTAGAATCCTCTTTTGAAGGAATAGGTGCTGAAATCGGTTTAATAGACGGGGGCGTAACGATTACGAGCCCGCTTCGTGACTCACCTGCGGAAAAAGCAGGATTACGAGCGAATGATCGGATTGTTGAAATTGATGGTGAGTCAATTGAAGGTTGGTCTGTGCACGAGGCGGTATCGAAAATCCGCGGAGAAGGTGGTACATCGGTGACGTTGACGATTCAGCGGAGTGGTACGAGTGACCCTTTTCAAGTTGAGATTACCCGCGATACAATAAAAATCGAGTCTGTACGTGTACAATCATTTGAACGGGATGGGAAAACAATTGCCCGCCTACAGATTACGTCTTTTTCTGAGAATGTCGCGTCACAGTTCGCTGAAGCATTAAGTGAACTAGAGGAAAAAGGATTAGATGGACTCATTATTGATGTCCGCGGCAATCCGGGTGGTTATTTACATGAGACAGAGAAAATCGGCAATTTATTGATCCCGGGTGGCGAACCCATTGTGCAAGTGGAAGAAAAGTCGGGCAACGTGGATGTGAAAACATCGACATTAAAAGAGACAAAGCCTTACCCGATTGTCGGTTTAATTGATGAAAGTAGTGCGTCTGCTTCGGAAATTTTGGCGGCAGCGTTAAAAGAATCCGGTGGTTATGAACTCGTTGGTAACACAACGTTCGGAAAAGGAACGGTGCAAGCACCTATAGAAATGAATGATGGTAGCATGTTAAAAATTACGACATCCCGTTGGCTGACAGCTGGTGGCAATGTCATTGATCATGAAGGTGTGGAACCTACGATTGCCCAAGACCATCCCGATTATTTTTATGCAGCAGCGTTGTCTATTGAAGAACCACTAACGTATGATACGGTTTCAGAACAAACTGCGCATGCACAAAAGATTTTAACTGCACTCGGTTTTGAGACGGGGCGTACGGATGGGTATTTTGACAAAAAGACGGTGAAGGCAATGGAAGCTTTTCAACAAGCACATGACTTGACTGTCAATGGAGAGCTGAATAAAGACGTTGCGAGTCGATTGCAAGAAGAAATTTTGACGCACATTCGTGATGATAAAAATGACGTGCAGTTAAACAAAGCAATCGAAGTAGCTGTGAGCAAATTAAAAAGTGACAACTGATTTCAAGTTTCGTTTTGCTCTATTTGTCAACATATGAAGGATTATTGTAGGCTGGTGGCGAAAAGATGTAATGAGTAAAGACAAATCATCTTAGAAATAAAGGTGGGTGTCGCGTGACAATCGCTACGCTCACTGCTAGAAAGTAGGGATGAACATGATACACACAATTCTTTCGATGCTCTCCACCTTTTTCGTTCACCCTTTGTTTTATGTAGGCATATTCTGTTTAGCAATGATTGGGGCAACACGAGTGGCGAAAGAACGGGCATCTTTTCATACACGTGTATATGGAAAGCGTGCTGAGTTTATTCTGACCGTTCTTCCAAGTTTGTTGGCTGGTTTTGCAATCTCAATCTTGACCATTTCTCTCGGGATCACAATGTCGTTACCCTTATTACTCGGTTTGACGATTGTCCCGATATTGTTTTTTTGCGGACGTGCATTGCAATTACAAACGCCTGCATACACGATGTCCCTTGTGCTTTGTTGCTTTGTCGTGCTCTCATTCTTTTCAGTTCCAAATATGTTCACTACCCAACTGAAAGAAGCAGCATGGCTGCCAAGTTTGTTTCTTTTACAAGCATTGTTGTTATTTGCCCAAAGGATGTTGATTCGACATAATGGTGCGACACTTTCTTCACCGCAATTAAGCTATAGTAAACGAGGGCGGTTGATTGGTTCTCATCAAATGAAACGACTGTGGTTGTTGCCAGTTGTTGTTTTCATTCCAGAAGGTTTGCTTCCAGGCTTTGCAATGACATTTGGTGATGTATCCGTGCAGCCAATACTCGTTCCTTTCTTATTAGGTTTCCAAAAAAATACCCATGCATTTTTGCCCACAGTTGCGGCGCGCCGTGAAGCGGTCCCATATTTTATAAGTGCTTGTCTATCGTTGTTAATGGCTATGGGATTGTACATGTATGCTTCACCGTGGTTGGCACTTATCGGCGCGCTATCAATAGGCATCATTCATGCCAGTTCCTCTTACTACGTTTATCGAAAAGAACAGCAACAACCGCCACTATTTACAGAAGAGGAAAAAAGCGTTCGGATTGTTGGTATCTTACCGGGGAGTCCAGCCGCAAAGATGGGGCTTGCGATTGGCGAAGAAATTGTGAATGTCAATGGATGTGTTGTTTTTGACGAGCGGACGTTGTATGGCGCGTTACAAAAAAATCCAGTGTTTTGTAAGTTGAAAATCCGTGATAGAGCGGGAGAGTTACGGCTTGTGCAAGGTGCACTTTATGATGGAGAGCACCATCAAATGGGTGTCTTACTTGTGCGCCGAGACGAGAAGCGGATCGATTCTGTGATTTAATGGGTTGTGATATGTAATGAAAAACAGCTATCTCATGACGAGGTAGCTGCTTTTCACTGTGTGATGTGAGGTGTTTACGGTATGATTTTGCAAAAGATTGTGCTATAATGAAGAGCGAACGTTTGTTTAGAACAAATTTTCGTCTCGTTGAGCGAGACCGATGATATTGTAAGAGATGGATAGACAGGGGAGGTTTTCAACGTGTTGGGAAAGACGTTTGAACTTGTTTCAGATTACACACCACAAGGCGATCAGCCAAAAGCAATTGAACAAATGGTTTCCTCAATTCATGCTGGAAACCGACACCAGACGCTGCTTGGAGCAACAGGGACAGGTAAGACGTTTACAATGTCAAATGTCATTGCAGCTGTGAATAAGCCGACTTTAATCATGGCCCATAACAAAACGTTAGCAGGGCAACTTTATAGTGAATTCAAACAGTTTTTTCCGCACAATGCGGTTGAGTATTTTGTAAGTTATTATGACTATTATCAACCAGAGGCATATGTTCCTTCCTCGGATACATTTATTGAAAAAGATGCAAGCATCAATGATGAAATTGATAAGCTGCGCCACTCAGCGACAAGTGCATTATTAGAGCGGCGTGATGTCATTATCATTGCGAGTGTGTCATGTATTTATGGTTTAGGTTCTCCAGAAGACTATCGAGATTTAGTATTATCCGTCCGTGTTGGAATGGAGATTGACCGTAACACTTTATTAAGGAAATTAGTTGACATTCAATATGATCGCAATGACTTAAATTTTCTACGTGGAACGTTTCGCGTACGTGGCGATGTCGTTGAAATCTTTCCGGCTTCTCGGGACGAGCAATGCATCAGGGTTGAATTTTTTGGCGATGAAGTGGAGCGGATTACAGAAGTCGATGCGCTCACAGGTGAAATAAAAGGAGAACGAAAACATGTATCCATTTTCCCAGCTTCTCACTTTGTAACGCGCGAAGAAAAAATGAAAAAAGCGATGGCAAATATTGAGCAAGAGTTAGAGGCGCGTTTACATGTATTGCGTGAAGCGGGAAAGCTATTAGAAGCTCAACGGATCGAGCAACGAACGCGTCATGACTTAGAGATGATGGCGGAAATGGGTTTTTGTTCGGGTATTGAAAATTATTCGCGTCATTTGACATTACGTGAGGCAGGTGCGACACCTTATACATTGCTCGACTATTTCCCGAAAGACTTCTTACTCATTGTTGACGAGTCCCATGTAACGTTGCCGCAAGTCCGCGGGATGTTTAATGGTGACCAAGCGCGGAAAAATGTGCTCGTTGAGCATGGTTTTCGCTTGCCGTCTGCGCTTGATAATCGTCCGCTTCGATTTGAAGAGTTTGAGGAGAAAGTCAATCAAGCAGCGTATGTGTCAGCCACACCAGGTCCGTATGAATTAGACAAAACGCCAGAGATGATTGAACAAATCATTCGACCAACAGGTTTGCTTGATCCAACCATAGATGTGCGACCGACGAAAGGTCAGTTAGATGACTTATTAGGTGAGATCCATGAACGCATTGAAAAGAATGAGCGTGTGCTCGTTACGACGCTCACGAAGAAAATGGCAGAAGAGTTAACGGATTATTTGAAAGAACTTGGTATTAAAGTGAGGTATTTGCATTCGGAAATAAAAACGTTAGAACGGCTTGATATCATTCGTCAATTGCGACTCGGTACGTTCGATGTGCTTGTCGGGATTAATTTGCTCAGAGAAGGACTTGATATGCCTGAGGTGTCGCTCGTGACGATATTAGATGCAGATAAGGAAGGTTTCTTACGTTCAGAACGGTCGTTGATTCAAATTATTGGTAGAGCCGCCAGGAATGCACATGGGCATGTCATTATGTATGCAGATAAACAGACAGACTCAATGGAGGTCGCTATCCGTGAAACAGAACGGCGACGTGAGAAACAAGCGGCGTTTAATGAGGCACATGGGTTAACGCCAAAAACGATTCAAAAACGTGTACCAGATGTCATTCAAGCGACATATGTAGCAGAAGATGCACCGGAATATCGTGAGAAGAAAAAAATGACGACAAAAGAACGGCAAACGACTATTGCCCAGCTTGAAAAAGAAATGAAGCAAGCAGCAAAAGAATTGCAATTTGAGCGGGCAGCACAATTGCGTGACTTGTTGCTAGAACTAAAGGTGGAGGGTTGATACGGTGGCACAAGAAAGAATATATGTGAAAGGCGCACGCTCTAATAATTTAAAAAATATTGATGTTGTGATTCCAAGAGATAAGCTTGTCGTCTTGACTGGATTATCTGGTTCTGGAAAGTCTTCGCTTGCGTTTGACACCATTTATGCTGAAGGACAGCGGCGGTATGTGGAATCATTGTCGGCATATGCACGCCAGTTTTTAGGACAGATGGATAAGCCAGATGTGGACGCAATTGAAGGGTTATCTCCAGCTATTTCTATTGACCAAAAGACAACGAGTCGCAATCCACGTTCAACGGTCGGCACGGTAACAGAAATTCATGATTATTTACGTTTGCTTTATGCGAGAGTTGGTCGTCCAGTTTGTCCTCGTCATGGGCAGGAAATTAAGGCGCAAACGGTGCAGCAAATGGTCGATCGCATTGAAGCGTTTCCTGAGCGGACGAAGCTACAAATTCTTGCACCGATTGTCACAGGCCGAAAAGGCACGCACGTGAAAACGTTAGAGCAGTTGAAGAAGGATGGCTACGTCAGGGTACGTATTGATGGTGACATGCATCAGTTAGATGAGGAAATCGTGCTGGAAAAAAATAAAAAGCATACAATTGAAGTTGTGATTGACCGAATTGTCGTCAAAGAAGGTGTGCAACCTCGTTTGGCAGATTCCTTGGAAACCGCGCTTTCTTTAGCGGAAGGACGGGTGTTGGTTGATATTATTGACGGTGAAGAATTATTGTTTAGTCAACACCATGCGTGCCCGGAGTGCGGTTTTTCGATTCCAGAGCTTGCGCCGCGGATGTTTTCTTTTAATAGTCCATACGGGGCGTGCACGTCTTGCGATGGATTAGGTATGAAAATGGAAGTAGACCGCGACTTGGTTGTACTCGATCCTACGAGGTCATTACGTGAACATGCACTACTACCGTGGGAACCAGTGAGTTCGACTTACTACCCACAATTATTACAAGCGGTCTGTGAGCACTTCGACATTGATATGGACGTACCATTTGCATCTCTTTCAACGTCGCAACAAAACATTTTGTTAGAAGGGGCTGGCACTGAGAAAATCCCTTTTCACTATGAAAATGAAATTGGTCATGTACGTAAACATGCGATCGTATTTGAAGGGGTGCTCGCAAATGTAGCCCGGCGTTTCCGCGAGACAAGCTCTGATTATGTTCGTGACCAAATGGCGTCCTATATGACAGAAAAATCTTGTCCAGCTTGTAAAGGATACCGACTAAAGAAAGAGTCACTGTCTGTTTTTGTAGGAGGCAAACATATTGGTGAAGTGAGTGAGCTGTCGTGCACAGAAGCGGCTGCGTTTATGGCGCAACTCCAATTGACCGAAAAAGAGAGGGCGATTGCCCGATTGGTTGTTAAAGAGATTGAAGATCGGCTCGGTTTTTTAATCAATGTTGGTCTCAATTATTTGTCACTTGCTCGCGCAGCCGGAACGTTATCAGGTGGTGAGGCGCAGCGGATTCGTTTAGCGACGCAAATTGGTTCTTCACTTATGGGTGTATTATATATTTTAGATGAACCATCCATTGGTTTGCATCAACGCGACAATGACCGTCTCATCGAAACATTGAAGCATATGCGTGATTTAGGTAACACATTGATTGTTGTTGAACATGACGAAGACACGATGCTTGCTGCAGACTATATTATTGATATCGGTCCCGGAGCAGGTATACATGGTGGGGTTGTGACAGCAGAAGGGACACCGGAAGAATTAATGACAAATCCCGATTCGTTAACAGGAAACTATTTGTCTGGGGAAAAATTTATTCCTGTTCCAACGACGCGGCGCCCAGTGACAGAACGGTCATTCACAGTGAAACGAGCGGAGGCACATAACTTGAAGAAAGTCGATGTGACGTTCCCGCTTGGATTGTTTGTTGCGGTGACAGGTGTTTCTGGTTCTGGTAAAAGTACACTTGTCAATGAAATTGTCCATAAAGCATTGGCGCAAAAATTACACCGAGCAAAAGAAAAACCAGGAAAGCACGCTGAGATCGTTGGAATGGAAGAGATTGACAAGATTATTGACATTGACCAGTCACCAATCGGTCGAACGCCGCGTTCGAACCCAGCTACGTATACAAGCGTATTTGATGATATTCGCCATGTGTTTGCGATGACGAATGAAGCAAAGGTAAGGGGATACCAAAAAGGACGTTTTAGCTTCAATGTCAAAGGTGGTCGCTGTGAAGCTTGTCGTGGTGATGGCATCATTAAAATTGAGATGCACTTTTTACCAGATGTGTATGTACCATGCGAAGTGTGCCATGGCAAACGGTACAATCGGGAAACATTGGAAGTGAAATATAAAGGGAAAACAATTGCTGATGTGTTAGAGATGACTGTAGAAGAAGGTGTCAACTTCTTCAGTAGCATCCCGAAAATTAAACGGAAAATCGAGACGTTACTTGATGTTGGTTTAGGTTACATTCGCTTAGGTCAGCCGGCCACAACGTTATCTGGTGGTGAAGCGCAACGAGTGAAGTTGGCATCACAGTTGCACAAACGAGCAACAGGACGGACGTTATATATTTTAGATGAACCGACGACAGGATTGCATGTGGATGATATTGATCGTTTGTTAAAAGTGTTACAGCGTATTGTTGATAATGGCGATACAGTCCTTGTCATTGAGCATAATTTGGATGTCATTAAAACGGTTGACTATGTGATTGATCTTGGTCCAGAAGGAGGTGACGGTGGCGGTATGCTTGTTGCTTCCGGCACACCTGAGGTAGTGGCAGAGGTCGAAGCTTCATATACAGGGAAATATTTAAAGCCAGTGCTCGAACGTGATCAAGCACGCACCGTTTCTGCCAGTCATATTTCTACTGAGTAAAAAAATCATCAAAAGATGAAACATGAGGGCAAGTATTTTCGTATACATTGGTAGAGGCTAGCATCGAGGCGACTGCTTTCGTTTCGTACTGCATACTTCTAAAATATCGATGATAGAAGAAGTGGGAGGAGATCGACATGGAAGAGCGGATGATGATTTTAAAGATGATTGAGGACGGAAAGATTACGGCGGAGGAAGGCACGCGATTGCTTGAAGCCATTGGACAGGATCAAACGGCTGATTCACAAAAAGGTGAGTCGGGAAAGGTGACGCCCGTAAAAGAGCGGTCAAAAATTTTTAGTGACAACTCAGACGAAACCCCTTTATCAAAAATAGGAAACTTTTTTGAAGCCGCAATCCAAAAAGTACGTGATGGTGACCTCGATTTTAATTTTGGTCATGTTGTAGCGTTTGACCATACATTTTTGCATGATGAAATAACACCGGCGTCTTTATCTGTGGCGTTAGAAAACGGTTCTGTGCAAGTCGAAACTTCTGACGACCCAGGCATACGACTCGATTGTGAAGTCAAAGCTTATCGTGTAAAAGATGAAGAAGAAGCGCGCGAACTCTTTTTAAGAGAATCGATCTTTTCCGTATCGGAAGAAGCATTCACATTTAAAACGAAATCTAAATCATTTAAAGTACGGGCCGTGTTACACGTCCCTAAAAACAAGTATCAAGATGTTTCTTTTTACACTTTTAATGGGACGTTACAAGCAGCATCACTTCATGCTAACACATTCCAGGCGAAGACAACGAATGGTGCGATTAAACTGTCACAGTTAACGGCTGAGAAAGCATCAATGGAAACAATGAACGGTAGTGTGACGAGTGAAGCAAGCGAGGTAAAATTACTTGAAGCGAAAACGTTAAATGGTTCAGTAAAAGTGACAGGTTTGATAGAAGATGCGGATATCGAAACGGGTAACGGAACGATTGACTACACCGTAGCAAAAGCTGCTGAACTTGGGTATGTCGACTTGAAAACTGCGACGGGCAGTGTGAAATTGCGTGTGGCGCCTGAAGTACGATTTGAAGCGAAACTTAAATCAAATGTTGGCTCGATCCATAATCGTTTGGCAAATAGCGAAGTGATGGAAGAACGCAAAGAACTTGCACAACGATTTATGCATATTGTATCGAATGCAAGTGAGGAAAAACGCGTCCGTGTCCGGGCAACTGCGAATACGGGTTCCATTACTGTGGAAGATGAGTGAAAGAGCATAGCGTGTGCGGAAGTCGGAAAATATATTTCCCGACTTCCACATACGTAAGTGAAAGATAGGAGAGGTTGAATATGGGAAAAAGGTTGACACGTTCACGAGATAGCCGCATGATTGCGGGGGTTTGTGGCGGACTGGCGAATTATTTTCGACTGGACCCGACGCTTGTCCGCTTAGGTATGGTGGCGCTTGTACTCTTTTCAGTCGGATCGCTTGTTTTGTTTTATTTGATTGCCGCCTTGATCATTCCAAAGGAAGACTATGAAGAATGGTAAAACTGCTCATACGTTTCTGTTTAAATGTGCTCATTTTGTTTTTGTTGGGACAGTTTCTTGAAGGTTTTTATTTAGCGAATATCGGTGCGGCGGTGTTGGCGAGTATTGTTTTAACGGTATTGAATTGGACAGTGAGGCCGGTCTTAGCTTTTTTTGCTTGGCCAGTGACATTGCTTACACTCGGTTTGTTCTCCTTTGTTATTAGTGCGGTGACATTGTTGCTTGCTGCTTTTCTAATGGGAGACTTGTTTATCATTTCAAGCTTTTGGGTCGCGCTCTTATGTGCAGTCATTTTAGCGATTGTACAGGCGTTAGTTATTCGACCGTTAACAAAAAAATAAATGTTTTAAGCCAGAGATCGGTCTATCGTGCCGATTTCTGGCATTTTTGTGTGGACAAGTTTTTTACGTGTTTCGTTGTGAATCGTGCTACAATAAGTGTAAGCGAATGGATATTGTGGCAGAGGGAAGTCTTGTAAGAACGGTTGTATTTGTAGAAAGGGTGGCAAGTGGATGTCGAAAGTAACGGCCAATGATTTAATTGAACGGTTTGAATGGGAACTACTCGCTGGAGAGGAAGGCATTTATCGTCCAATTACAACGAGTGATATTTCTCGCCCGGGTATTGAAATGGCGGGTTTCTTTACATATTATCCAGCAAAGCGCCTGCAGTTAATTGGACGCACAGAGTGGTCTTTTTTTCAATCGTTGTCAGACCAAGAAAAAAAAGCACGGATGACGAAGCTATGTACATATGACACACCAGGCATTATTTTGTCGCGTGGTTTAGAGGCACCGAAACAGTTACTTGAAGCGGCAGAAAAGCGTGGGGTGCCGGTACTTCGGTCTCAATCAACGACAACACAATTAAGTAGTCGGCTGACGAATTTTTTAGAAAGTGCGCTTGCGCCGGTGACGGCTGTGCACGGTGTGCTTGTTGATATTTATGGGATTGGTGTCCTCATTACGGGTGGGAGTGGCGTCGGAAAAAGTGAAACGGCGCTTGACCTTGTGAGACGGGGGCACCGGCTTGTTGCAGACGATTCTGTTGAAATTCGCCAACATAATGAAGATACGCTCGTTGGTTCCCCACCACCGCTGTTGCAACACTTACTTGAAATTCGTGGGCTCGGCATTATCAATGTTATGACATTATTCGGAGCCGGTGCGGTTCGCTTACATAAACGCATTAGTTTATGTATTGATTTAGAAATATGGGAGCAAGGAAAAGCGTATGACCGATTGGGCTTAGAAGAAGAGAAAAAGAAAATTTTTGACACAGAAATTACGAAAATGACAGTGCCAGTACGTCCAGGGCGAAACTTAGCAGTCATTATCGAGGTGGCTGCGATGAATTTCCGTTTGAAGCGGCTTGGTTTTAATGCAGCACAAGATTTTTCTGAACGATTGTCACAAGTCATTGAAAAAGGAGATGAGGATCATGATAGAGGAACAAATTGAACCACTTGACCGGGTGTTTATCCAACTTGGTCCTGTCGCGATTTATTGGTATGCCGTGCTCATTATGCTTGGTGTCATTGTTGGGTATTGGATGGCGAAAAGAGAGTCAGTAAAGCGGGGGCTTCCAAAAGATACCTTTGCGGATTTACTTGTTTGGGCATTACCAATTTCAATTATTTCCGCACGTGCGTATTACGTTATTTTCCGCTGGGAACAGTTTGCTGACAATCCAGTGAGTGTGTTTTACTTGCGAGAAGGCGGGATTGCGATCCATGGGGCAATCATTGGTGCGGTGTTGACGACGATGATATTTGCTAAAAAACGGGGACTGCCATTCTGGAAAATTCTTGATGTCGCGGCGCCAAGTTTATTGATCGGACAAGCAATTGGACGTTGGGGCAATTTTATGAACCAAGAAGTGTACGGGGGACCGGTTGCACGATCATTTTTAGAAGGGTTATGGTTACCGGATTGGTTAATCAACCAAATGTATATTCACGGCACATACTATCATCCGACATTTTTATATGAGTCGTTATGGAACTTGGTCGGTGTGGCATTTATTTTATGGTTACGTCGCGTGAATTTACGGCAAGGTGAGCTATTCTTCACGTATGTCATTTGGTATTCAATCGGCCGCTTTTTTATCGAGGGCATACGGGAGGATTACCTCTTAATCGGAGAAACGTTGAAAACTGCACAGTTGATGTCTGTGGTGCTTATTATTTGTGCACTTGTGCTATGGATTTACCGTCGTGTACGCGTGGTGCCACCACGTTACCAGGAAAATGATTGATAAATAGAGAGGATGTATAGTTGTGACGATGGATACATTGTTATTTGATCTAGACGGCACATTGATTGACACGAACGAGTTGATCATTCAGTCGTTTTTGCATACATTAGAGTCGGAATACCCGGGTGTGTATACGCGAGAATCGGTACTTTCGTTCATTGGTCCGCCGTTGTATGAGACGTTTTTAACTATTGATCGTGAAAAAGCGGATGCGTTGGTTGCGCGTTACCGCGCCCATAATCACGCATTGCATGACGAACTTGTCGGTGATTATCCTGGAGTATATGAAGGGTTAAAGAATCTCCACGAACAAGGTTATAAAATGGCGATTGTTACAACAAAGATACGGAAAACAGCGTTGATGGGGCTCGAGTTAAAAGGCATGTTACCGTTTTTTGATGTTGTTGTCGGCTTAGACGATGTGACGCATGCGAAGCCACACCCAGAACCTATCGAATTAGCGCTGGAAAAACTTGGTGCGAGCAAAGAGCGAGCGATCATGGTGGGCGATAATTCACATGACATCGAAGCTGGTCACCGGGCTGGGGTGAAAACGGCAGCTGTCGGTTGGGCAATAAAGGGCGAGGCGTATTTGCGTTCGTTTGAACCGACGTATGTGTTAAAAACAATGGACGATTTACTAGAGATCGTCGGAGCAAACCGTGAGTAGAAAAACAACGCGCTATCCGGTCGAGAAGACAAACAGTCTTTGGCAGCTTTATCGGACGGTGTCTTTTTGGAAAGTGGCGAAAGTGTTTATGGTGACCCAACTTGCAAGGTTTACGCCTTCTTTTCGTTTAAAAAATTGGCTATATCGGACGTTTTTACGAATGGAAATTGGTGAAACGACAGCGATTGCGTTGATGGTCATGATGGATGTGATGTTTCCTGAGCGAATTAAAATTGGTCGCAATACAATTATTGGTTACAATACGACGATTTTGGCGCATGAGTATTTGATTTCCGAATACAGGCTCGGTGATGTGATCATCGGCGATGAGGTCATGATTGGCGCGAATTGTACCATCTTACCGGGTGTGACGATTGGAGATGGGGCGATTGTTGCAGCGGGCACAGTTGTTCATAAAGATGTAGCAGCAAACACGTTTGTGGCAGGGAATCCAATGCAAGTGGTGAAGGACGCGCGAGAATAACAGGAGGGACAAGACGATCATGCGTCTTGTCCCTTTTTTCAATGCTAAAATGAAATGGTCACATCAATACTGTCACCGATAGATGTCATATTTTCGTCTTTTGGATCTTCTACGAGGATACGGATGGACGTAACTTCGCTTGGATTAGATGACTTGAGCAAATAGCGCAGTGAGCCATCTTTTTTCACAGCGCCGATAAATTCCGCGTCAATGTGGTCGCTAGCAAGCATATCAGTTTCTAATTGTTCGCCGGTATCGGTTGTAATCTTTGCTTGACTAATGAAAAATTGGATCGTTTCTTCAGAGGTATTTTCTGTTTCAACGTCAATTTGGATCACACCGGTCGGTTCAAAATCATACATGTCTGCCATTTCTTCAGGCCATTCCAAAACTTCACTGACAGTCACTTGCGAGAAGTTCAGTTTTACCGGTCCAGTTTCAATCGCATCTGTTGTATCATTACGTGCAAGCAGGCGAATGGTGCCGTCCTCATTTGTATCACCGACTTGTTGTTCCCATTTGTCAGCGGTTTCTTTCGCTGCATCTTTACTTTCGGATTTTTCCTCTTGCTTGTTTTCTTCTGGCTCTGCGTCGGTTGGTTTGTCTCCACCACAAGCTGCAAGTGAAAGTGTACTTGCAATGCTTATTGAGAGTAGAGTGAGTGCATGTTTTTTCATTGCCGCAAACCTCCTTAAACAAGTTGTTTAAATTATAACTGAAAGCAGGTGGAAAAGAAAGGGTTTTCGTAAGATTGTATAACACCTATTGCCCGATTCAATCTGTTATATTACAATAAGAAAGAGTGCGATGAGAGTTTTGTAGTCTTTGTAGTGATAAGATGAAGGGAGAGAGGAAGAAATGGCAGCTTATCAACAAGTAGGTCATTTACAGATTGATCCAGCGTTGTACGAATTTTTAGAGCGAGAAGTATTACCGGAATCGGGTGTGGAACCTGTTCATTTTTGGACGGAATTATCGGCAATCATTGCGGACTTCACCCCACTAAACGAAAATTTGTTAGTAGAAAGAGATGCAATGCAAAGAAAAATTGATGACTGGCACGAGCAACATGAGGTGACGGAAAAGGAAGATTACAAGCGATATTTACAAAAAATTGGCTATTTGGAGCCGGCAGTTGCCCCTTTTCAAATCGGGACGAAAAATGTAGACGAAGAGATTGCCATGCTTGCGGGACCGCAGTTGGTCGTGCCCATTGACAATGCCCGCTTTGCCATCAATGCTGCGAATGCGCGTTGGGGCAGTTTATACGATGCGCTATATGGCACGGACGTCATTGCGGAGGAAGAAGGCACAGCCCGGACAGGTGTTTACAATGTAAAACGTGGGGAAAAGGTCATCGCATATGCGAAGAAGTTTTTAGACGATACGTTCCCTTTATGTGAGCGTTCGCACACCGATGTCGTCTCTTACGAAATTTCCGACCAATCATTGGTGATGACTCTCGCAGATGGAAAGAAAACGACATTAAAAGATTCGTTGCAATGGCGTGGCTTCCAAGGAGATTCTGCTTCTCCAACGGCGCTGTTATTGCAACACAACGGTCTACATGTAGAAATACAAATAGATCGCACGGCGAACATTGGCAAAAATGACCGAGCAGGGGTGCAAGATGTATATATGGAGTCGGCATTAACGGCAATCATGGATTGTGAGGACTCGGTCGCAGCCGTTGATACAGCGGATAAAGTCGGTGTATACCGCAACTGGCTTGGTTTAATGAAAGGGACGCTTGAAGCAACATTTACAAAGAATGGGAAAGAAGTGACGAGAACATTAAATGAAGACCGCACGTATAAAGGTGTTGATGGGAAAACGCTGACGCTTTCAGGTCGATCGCTCATGCTCATTCGTCACGTCGGACATTTAATGAAGACAGACGCAGTGCTAGACGGGGACGGGCAACCGATTCCTGAAGGGATATTAGACGCAGTCGTCACTAGCTTAATCGCTAAACATGATGTGAGGTCTCGTTACAATTCTAAAAAAGGTTCTATGTATGTCGTGAAACCGAAAATGCATGGCTCAAAAGAAGTGGCGTTTACGAACACGCTGTTTAATCGAGTAGAAGATATGCTTGACTTGCCCCGGTATACGCTAAAAGTTGGCGTGATGGATGAAGAACGCCGCACGACATTGAATTTACAAGCGTGTATTAGGGAAGTGAAAGACCGGATCGTCTTTATTAATACAGGCTTCCTTGACCGTACAGGTGATGAGATTCATACCTCACTTGTTGCAGGGCCAATGCGACGCAAGCAAGAAATGAAGCAGGCGCCATGGTTATTACAATACGAACAGGCGAATGTACAAGCCGGCTTACAAACTGGTTTCCAAGGAAAAGCGCAAATTGGAAAAGGGATGTGGGCGATGCCTGATTTAATGGCAGAAATGATTGTGCAAAAAGGCGCACAACTACGAGCTGGCGCATCCACGGCGTGGGTGCCATCACCGACAGCAGCAACGTTACATGTGCTCCATTATCATGAGATTGACGTGCGTGATGTACAGCAGAAGATGATTGCTGCTGGTGTTGATGCAGCCAATGATCAATTGCTAGAGATACCAATCGTTACTACACCGGCATGGACAGATGAGGAGATTCAAGCAGAGATTGATAACAACGTCCAAAGTATCCTCGGTTATGTCGTGCGTTGGATTGATCAAGGAATTGGCTGTTCCAAAGTGCCCGATTTGCATCAAGTCGCATTAATGGAAGACCGCGCGACGCTGCGCATTTCAAGCCAACATTTAGCGAATTGGTTGTATCACCGTATTTGCACGCGCGAGCAAGTTATGGCTTCGTTAAAGAAAATGGCTGTAGTTGTTGATAAACAAAACGAAGGAGATCCCGTGTATGAGCCAATGAGCGCCGATTTCGGGCAGTCGATTGCTTTTCAAGCAGCGTGCGATTTAATCTTTAAAGGACGCGCGCAACCGAATGGTTATACGGAGCCGATTTTGCATGAACGGCGCCGGCAAGCGAAAGCGAGGCAGTTTGTGAAGGCAAAGTAGGAAGTGACGTGCTCTTAATAGAGTGTTTAAGCAATCCCAAGATTATAGCTGAAATCGTCCAATGATAAATTCAAAGAACCCGGTCGGGAAATTCCCCACCGGGTCTTGTTGTATGTCACTCACACCTTCGTAAACTGCTCCGTCTCTGTCGAACCGCTCATCGCTGTTGTCGAAGACTTTCCACCGGACACTACATCTACAACTTTATCAAAGTAACCAGTACCGACTTCGCGCTGGTGGCGTGTCGCTGTATAACCATTCACTTCATTATCAAACTCTGCTTGTTGTAACTCTGAGTAGGCGCCCATGCCGCGTTTGCCGTAACCGCGTGCGAGTTCAAACATGCTGTGGTTGAGGGCGTGGAAGCCAGCGAGTGTCACAAACTGGAATTTATATCCCATCGCACCGAGCTTTTCTTGGAATGTTTCGATCTCAGCATCACTTAATTTTGCTTTCCAGTTGAATGAAGGCGAGCAGTTATAAGCAAGCAGCTTGCCCGGGAATTTCGCATGGATTGCATCAGCAAATGCTTGTGCTTCTTCCAAGTTCGGTTCAGATGTTTCACACCAAATAAGGTCCGCGTATGGGGCGTAAGCAAGGCCGCGGGCAATCGCTTGGTCAAGCCCAGCATTTGTCCGGAAAAACCCTTCTTCCGTACGTTCGCCGCTTGCGATAAACGGATGATCAGCTGGATCAACATCGCTTGTGAGAAGATCAGCAGCGTTTGCATCGGTCCGGGCGATTAAGATCGTCGGAACACCTAAGACGTCTGCGGCTAAGCGGGCAGAAATTAAGTTTTGCACCGCGGTGCGCGTTGGAATTAATACTTTTCCGCCTAAGTGACCACATTTTTTCTCAGAAGCAAGCTGGTCTTCAAAGTGCACGCCAGCTGCTCCAGCTTCAATCATGCCTTTCATCAACTCAAAGACATTTAACTTCCCACCGAACCCAGCTTCTGCGTCAGCGACAATCGGTGCAAACCAATGATGGTCGGTATTTCCCTCGGCATGTTCGATTTGATCGGCGCGCTGTAACGCTTGATTAATGCGTTTGACGACGTGCGGGACGCTGTTGGCTGGATACAAACTTTGGTCAGGGTACATGTTGCCGGATAAATTGGCATCGGCGGCAACTTGCCAACCACTTAAATAAATCGCTTTCAACCCAGCCTTGACTTGTTGGACCGCTTGGTTACCAGTCAATGCACCGAGCGCACGGACAAATGGATCTTCATGCATTAACTTCCATAAACGGTCTGCACCTAATTGTGCTAATGTGTACTCGATTTTAACGGAGCCGCGTAGTGCGAGCACATCTTTTGCTGAGTACGGGCGCTCAATGCCTTTCCAACGGGCATCATTTGCCCAAAATGCTTCTAAAGTTGTGGCTGCTACTGCGTTTGTCATTCATCATCTCTCCCTTGAGCATCTGTTATAATACAAAATTATATTTCTAACTCTATACTATTACAGTATAAATGAATGGTCAATCATTTTTTTATTCATGTTGTATAAAGACGAATAATGATGGTTATCCACAAAACAATGTTCGTTTTTTATTGACCACGTAGGAAACAATTGTTATACTGAAAAAAATGAAGAAAATTGTGTTTCATGGTCGTATAATCGCAGGGATAAGGCCTGCAAGTTTCTACCGAGCTACCGTAAATGGCTTGACTACGACATGATGATGGTTCGTCATGTCTGCCTCAAGTGTTTATTGCTTGAGGTTTATTTCATTTTGGGAGGCAGAGATGGTGCGTTTTTTTAAATTAGAAGAGAATGGTACAAGTGTACGGAGAGAGGTTCTGGCCGGTTTCACAACATTTCTCGCGATGGCCTATATTTTATTCGTTAATCCAGAAATTTTAGGAGCGGCCGGAATGGACGTGGGTGCTGTATTTGTTGCGACTGCACTTGCAGCTTGCGTCGGATCGCTTATTATGGGGTTACTCGCTAATTATCCGATCGCGCTTGCGCCAGGAATGGGTTTGAATGCATTCTTTGCTTATACAGCGGTGATTGGTATGGGCTTGTCGTGGCAAGCGGCCTTGTTTGCGGTGTTTGTTTCAGGTGTTATTTTCGTAGCTATTACATTGTTTAAAATCCGGGAAAAAATTATTGATGCGATTCCAGAGGAGCTAAAGTATGCCGCTGGAGCGGGGATTGGTTTATTTATTGCGTTTATTGGTTTTAAAAATGCAGGTGTCATTGTCAGCAATGAAAGTACATTTGTCGCTTTAGGGAATTTAAGTGAGCCAGGGGCACTATTGTCATTGTTTGGGATTGTCGTGACGATCATCTTGGTTGTCCGTGGTGTTCG
Organism: Shouchella lonarensis; assembly: GCF_900096965.1. GTDB lineage: Bacteria > Bacillota > Bacilli > Bacillales > Bacillaceae_D > Shouchella > Shouchella lonarensis. Next base: position 274,551 of record NZ_FMYM01000002.1, read on the forward strand.
TGGTGCTGTCTTTTATGGGTTGGCGCTCACCGCGGTCGTCGGTGTTGTGACAGGCTTTACCTCGTTTGCTGGTGTTATTGCAACACCGCCAAGTTTAGCACCGACATTTTTGGCTGCATTTGCCGTCGATTGGCAGGCCGAGGTGTTCACACTACAGATGGTCGGGATTGTCTTAACGTTATTGTTTGTTGTCTTCTTTGATACGGCCGGAACATTGTTTGCTGTTGCGACGCAAGCCGGGTTTGTAAAAAATAATCGCTTGCCGCGCGCCGGTCGGGCCTTGTTTGCTGACGCGAGTGCGACAACGATTGGTTCATTGTTTGGTACGTCGACGACAACGGCGTACGTTGAATCGTCATCGGGTGTTGCTGTTGGGGGACGTACCGGTTTGACAGCGATTGTCGCGGGTTTATTGTTTTTGGTCGCGTTGTTTTTTTCACCGTTGTTAAGTGTCATCACCGCTGAAGTCACTGCACCTGCTTTAATTATCGTTGGTGTGATGATGGCGACATCACTACGGTTTATTGACTGGGGGAAGATGGAAGTTGCCATTCCGGTTTTCTTTACAGTTGTGACAATGCCACTCACATATAGCATTGCTACGGGGATTGCCTTAGGCTTTGTGTTATATCCCTTAACGATGGTTGTGAAAGGACGCGGGCGTGAATTACATCCGCTCATGTATGCATTATTTGTTGTGTTTATTGTGTATTTAGGTTTCTTACATCATTAATGGCATCAAGCCTGTTTTAGGTAATATCAACATCAAGAGTGCCGTTGAGGTTAGAATAGTAAATAATTCATTGATACAAATAAGAAAACCAGTAGCGGCACGCTACTGGTTTTTTTTCCTTAAAAAAGGCTTGTTGAATGTCCTGGGAACACGCGCGCTTTTGGGTCAATAAATACTTTGGCGTTATTCACAGCAGTCGGTGCCTCACCAAATCCCGTTGCAATCAACTTTACTTTGCCATCGTAAGTTGTCACATCTCCTGCTGCGTACACACCTGGAATGTTCGTTTCCATTTTGGAGTTGACGACAATCGCATTTTTGTGAATGTCTAAACCCCATTCTTTGATCGGTCCAAGGCTTGAAACAAAGCCGAAGTTGACGACGACTTCATCGATAGCAATCCTTTTCATTTGTTCTCCTTTCACTTCTTGGAAAGTAATTTCTTTGACGCCATGCTCATCGCCGTGCAATGCCGCTGTTTCAAATGGTGTTAAAAGGTTCACAGATGACTTTTTCAGTAGTTCGACACTGTGCTCGTGAGCGCGGAATTCATGACGGCGGTGAACAAGTGTCACTTCTTTTGCGATCGGCTCGAGCATGAGTGCCCAATCAACTGCAGAATCCCCGCCACCCACAACAACGACACGTTTACCAGTAAATACAGATAAATCGCGAATAAAGTAATGAATATTTTTATCTTCATAGAGATCTGCGTCGGCGACTTTTAACTTACGGGGCGCAAAAGCACCTGCCCCAGCGGTGATCAACACGGCTTTTGTTTTGTGAACCGCTTTGTTTGTTGTGAGCGTAAATGACCCATCTTCTTCACGGTGTAATTGCTGAACCGCTTCCTCAAGTGACAATGTTGGATTGAATTGCTGTGCTTGCTTTGCCAGTTGATCAACTAAGTCTTGTGCTTTCACTTTTGGAAAACCAGCGACATCATAAATATATTTATCTGGATAGAGAGCGGAAAGTTGCCCACCTAATTGCGGCATACTTTCAATAACTTGTACGTTCATTTGTCGCATTCCGGCGTAAAATGTGGCGAAAAGCCCGGCAGGACCCCCACCGATAATGGTTAAATCGAATGTTTCGTTCGTCTTGTGCAAAACCGTTGCACCTCCATTTTGAAATGAGATCCTTTCTCATTATACATGACCTGTCCAGCTTCGAAAAGGAAAGGCGATGATTTCCTTAGAAAATAAAGAAAAAGAGGTTGAATTTCATTCAAAAAACAACTATCATTAGAGTGTTGAAGATGGTGACGATTTCTTGAAGAAAAACGTGAAATAGATCACAAAGAAATTGACATGCTACCATGAACGAATGAATCTTAAAAAGATGGAAGTGATGAGCGTGAAGAAGGCAAGAATTGTTATCCTTGGAGCTGGTTATGCGGGGATGAATACGGCAGTAACTCTTTCAAAGAAACTTGGCGCGAACGATGCGTCTATTACACTCGTGAATAAACACGATTATCATTATCAAACAACGTGGCTACATGAGCCAGCAGCTGGGACGATGGATCCTGAAGCAGCACGTGTGACAATTTCAACTGTGTTAAATACGAATCGGGTTCATTTTCTTCAGGACGAAGTTGTTGAAATTAAGCGTGAAGAGAAGAAAGTTTTACTTAAAGATGGTGAAGTGTCTTATGATTACCTCGTTGTGTCACTTGGTGCGGTTTCAGAAACATTTGGCGTTCCTGGTGTGCATGAACATGCATTTACGAAATGGACATTAAATGGTGCCCGTCAAGTAAAAGGGCATATCGAAAAACAATTTGCAAGCTATCACAATGGCGAGGATCAGCACGAAGGACGGTTGACATTTGTCGTTGCAGGTGCGGGTTTTACAGGCATGGAGTTTATTGGCGAGTTGTCAGAGCGTGTACCTGAACTATGCAAAAAGTATGATGTTCCACGCGAGGCAGTCCGTCTATACGTAGTTGAGGCAGCGCCGATGGCCCTACCTGGTTTTGATCCTGAGTTGGTCGAATATGGGATGAATGTGCTTGAAAGTCGTGGTGTAGAGTTTAAAATTAATACACCAATCAAAGAAGTGACCGAGACAGGTGTCAAAATTGGTGAAGGGGAAGAAATTAAGGCAGAAACGATTGTATGGGCAACAGGCGTACGCGGGAATCCAGTCATTGAAAAGTCTGGTTTTGAAGCAAATCGTGGACGTGTCAAAGTTGAACCAGATTTACGCGCACCAGGTCATGATGATGTCTTCATTATCGGGGACTGTGCCCTGATTATTAATGAAGAAGCGAACCGTCCATACCCACCGACTGCACAAATTGCGATGCAAATGGCAAAGACATGTGCACATAATGTGATGACACTTGTTGGTGGCGGTAGCAACCTTGCAACGTTTAAACCGGATATTAAAGGAACCGTTGCTTCTCTTGGTGGAAAAGAAGCGATCGGTGTGGTCGGCTCGAAGAAATTGTATGGTGGCACAGCGAGTTTCATGAAAAAAATGATTGATAATCGGGCATTGCTGATGCTGGGTGGCCCTTTGCTCGCGCTAAAAAAAGGGAAATTCCCGTTGTAATAAGTAACGATGTACGAAAGCGCCTCGCCTTGACGTGCGAGGTGCTTTTTTCGTACACTAGCGATGTGGAGGGATGATAGATGGAGCAGGTACATATTTTGCAGTTGCTTGTATCGGTGCTATTGTTTTTTATTTTGTTTGCTGGTATTGGTTTTTTGTTAAACATGATTTTACGTTTGACTTGGATTATGGCATTTTTGTATCCAATTGTGATTTTATTGATTGTGAATAAATCTCCCTATATGTTGTATGTAAAAGAGCCTGGGAACGCGTTTTCACAACTTTTCTCTAGTTTTGCATCACTACATGTAGCTGATATTATTGTGTTAATAAGTGGTTTGTTTGGTACCATTGCAGCTGGAATCATTATGAAGCTGTTACGTAAGGCAGGATACCAAATGTTTTAATGAGTGAGACCTGCATAAACACTTCCTTACAGGAAAGGATGTAAGGAAGGAGTGTGAGCCTAATGAGAAAATGGTTGTTACGTTTGTTTATGTGTGCGTTATGTTTATCTGCGTTGTTGTCAACCATTTACGTATTTACGAATTTGACCTTGGGTCACTTTTAAATGCAAGTGGAAATGCCCTTTCTCTTATGATGATTGTGCGTAAGAGAAAGGGCATTTTTTTAATATCTAAACAACCATGTTGAATACAATTGCAATGAGGATCCCAAGTAATGCGCCGAAAAAGACTTCAATCGGTTGATGTCCAAGTAGTTCCTTCAGCTTTTGCTCATTTTCCTTTTTCTGCCATGTTTTAACTTCTTCTACAAGCTTGTTAAAGTCTTTTAGTAACTGATTCAAAACTGTTGCGTGATAACCAGCGTGGCGCCTGACACCCGTTGCATCAAACATGACAATGATCCCTAATACGGCGGAAACAGCAAACAACGAAGAATCAAGCCCTTGCTCGAGTGCAATGCTTGTCGAAAGCGCTGTAACCGCTGCTGAATGTGAACTAGGCATGCCGCCAGTACTTGTAAATAAGGACCAATCGACTTTTTGTGTCGCAAAAAAAGTGAGCGGTATTTTTAGGAATTGGGCGATAAGCATGGCGAGAAAAGCAGATAAAAGGGGAAAGTTGTACAAAATATCCATAAAAAGATGCTCCTTTCTATGTTGCAAATCATTATGTAACGTTTATGTTTTCCAACAAATACTAGTATACCATATACGATGAAACAATTTTACGAAACTGGTCGCTGTTTTTCGCGCTGTTTTTGCTTGGGATATGCTATACTTTAAAGCATAAGATGCAAAGAGGAGATGAGACATTTGTTTGAAATGAAGCAACAATGGGATGCAACAACTGTTCAAGATGCCTTTTTACTTGGTGTCACGTCAAATCAACTTACGAGCTTATTTCGAAAAGTAGATGGATGTTTATCAGGTCAGTTACAAGAGCTAGCGACGCAAATGGCACAAACAAAGAAAATTGGCGACTTCATTAGTGTACCCACACTTGGAAAAACACAAACAAAATGGCTTTATCTTATTTATTTAGGGGAAAATTATAACGGCGACCAACATGATTTGCGTTTACATATTGGTAAAATAGGCCAAGCATTGCAACAAAATCAATTAGAAACGGTGGGTGTTGATGTGGACTCATTTTTGGGGTCTGCACCAGTAGATGATGTGCTTTTTTGTATTGGGGAAGCACTGTCGTTAAGCCAATATGAAAAGCACCACTATAAGGAAGCTGAAGAGGGTGCACAAACAAAAATAGTTTCTGTCGCGCTATATGGAGAATCACTTGAAAAAAACGGTGTATTTTTTGCGGAACGTGGTTATACATATGGTCAAGGAACAAATATGGCCCGGCATTTGGTGAATACACCAGCAAATAAAATGACACCAACCGATTTAGAAGATGTCGCTGTTGACTTGGCAATGAAGCATGCGTTTGAGTATGAAGTATTAGACGAGGAAGAAATGCATCGTCTCGGGATGGGGGCACTTCTCGGCGTGGCGCAAGGGAGTTCCCAACCGGCTAAACTCATCGTCCTCCGCTACGAAGGAAACCCGAAAGACGATTGTGTCACTGCCTTTGTCGGAAAAGGGTTAACGTTTGACTCGGGTGGTTACTCGTTGAAGCCGTCTGCTGGCATGCACGAAATGAAAGGCGATATGGGCGGCGCTGCGGCAGTACTCGGGGCAATGGACATTATAGGTGCAGAAAAGCCAGCGGCGAATGTTCTTGCTGTAATCCCGTCTAGTGAAAACTTAATTAATGGTGAAGCCATGAAGCCAGGAGATGTATTACATTCTTTAAGTGGGAAAACCATTGAAGTACGTAATACCGATGCCGAAGGGCGGTTAATTTTAGCAGATGCCTTGACGTATGCAAAACAACTAGGTGCAACACGATTAATAGATGTCGCAACGTTAACAGGTGCTTGTATCGTTGCGCTAGGTCATGAAACGACGGGCGCCGTCACAAATGATGAAGACTTTATGTGCAAGCTCTGTCAAGCAGGCGCGGAAATGGGCGAGCCAATTTGGCAATTCCCAAGTGGTAAGGCGTATGAAAAGCTATTAAAGACAAGCGATGTGGCGGATTTAAACAATGCCCCTGGGCGTCCAGCTGGTAGCATTACTGCAGGCCTTTTCTTAGGTGCATTCGTTGAAGAAACCCCTTGGGTACATCTTGATATTGCTGGTACATCTTGGTTAGAAAAAGGCACACCACTTGGTCCTGCCGGTGCGACCGGTGTGATGGCGCGAACACTTGCACATCATATAATTCGTGCAAACAAGTAAACGTTAGAGAGGAAAAAGACAGATGGACATTGCTTATGTAGAAATTACATGTGTGCGAGAACTTTACGCATTAAAACGGCGGTCACAAGTATTCATTAACAATTGTTTTATGGGTGTATTGAAAAGAAGGCAAAAAATGGTCATTGAAGTGCCAGCAGGTACGCATACGCTCATCGCAATGAATAAAGGAGTGACCACTGCGCCGTTACAGTTGTCTGTCCAACCAGGAGACACCCTTTCATATGAATTGAGAGGACGTCGTGATCATTCATTAACGTTTACAAAAAAGTAAATGAGGCGCCATGTCGTTGCATAGATATGATGCGGTTGCATGAAAAAAGCCTGTTCATCGATCGATGAACAGGCTTTTTTTCTTATTTTACGGCTTCTTTTAGTTGTTTTCCGGCTTTAAAAGCTGGCGTTTGTGTCGCAGCAATCTCGATTTCTTCACCGGTTTGTGGGTTCCGTCCTTTTCGCGCAGCACGCTCACGTACTTCAAAGTTGCCAAACCCAATGAGTTGAACAGTCTCGCCTTTGCTTAGCGCTTCTGTAATTAAATCACACATGGTGTTAACAGCAATTCCAGCATCTTTTTTTGATAGTTGTGCTCGTTCTGCGAGGGCATGTACCAATTCTGTTTTGTTCATTTAACATTCACTCCTTTATCGTTAAAACGTGATCATTTCTGCTACCATCGTACCCATTTATGCGCATTGTATACATCTTCTAAGCAATTTTTTTCCTCAGCTGATAAAAGGTTGCATTAAGTTTTGCACCAATAATTAAGATCATACCAGTAAAATAGAACCAAAGCATGAGAACGATGACACCAGCAATGGGTCCATATGTGTTTTCGTAATGAGCAAAGTGACTAAGGTAAAGAGAAAAAAGAAAGGAGATGAGCTGCCAGCTGGCAGTTGCAAATAAAGCACCCGCTAGTCCATCATACCAACGCAATGGTTGATTTGGTGCAATTTTGTATAGGACGCTTAAAACAACACATATGATAAGTGTAGTTACAACCCATCGTAAAGAGCTTAATAAATCGCCAACTGTTTTCGATAAATGGAGGTGGTCTTCTAAAAACAACAAAATCACATTTCCGAAAACCGGCAAGGCAAGAGCGAGCACAATTAACAAAATCATGCCAATCGTTAAAATGATGGCGATGATACGTAAATGAAGGAAGTGACGCGTTTCTTCGATTTTGTATGCGTGATTGACGGAACGGATGAAAGCGTTAATGGCATTAGAAGCAGACCAAAGTGTACCAATGATACCAATCGAAAATAGTCCTGTTTTTGGATCACCAATCGTGTTTAAAACAATTTTTCCAAACATATCTCCTAATTCACCTGGGACATAGGAAGTAATAAATTGATGTACGTCATATGTATTGACACGAAAAAATGATACACTAGCTAACACACAAACCATGAGCGGGAAAATCGCCAAAATAAAATAAAAGGCAAGTGTGGCGGCAGCGTCAAAAATGTAACTGTCTTTTAGATTGTGAAACCATTTTCGAAAAAAAGAGTGAAGATTCACTGTGGGTGCCCCCCTAATTTTAATTCAGATCGGGATTGTAGACTTTTTGTTTCGACAAAATGATCCGTCATCGTTTATAATAAAAGCATGAACAAAAGAGGAGTGAGTTTAATATGCCATCAGTAGAAAGTTTTGAGCTTGATCATACGATTGTAAAAGCACCGTATGTCCGTCATTGTGGGACGCATCATGTTGGAACAGATGGGGAAGTGAATAAGTTTGACATCCGTTTTTGTCAGCCCAATAAAGATAGATTGGATCCGGATGTGATTCATACATTGGAGCATCTACTTGCGCTCAATATTCGTCGTTTTGCGGATGAATATGCACATTTTGACATTATTGATGTGTCACCAATGGGATGCCAAACAGGTTATTATTTAATCGTAAGTGGTAAACCAACAGTCGACGAAGTGATCACGCTGTTAGAGAAAACATTCGTATATTCGTTAACGGAAACGTCAATTCCTGCCGCCACCGAAAAAGAATGTGGTCAGGCGAAGTTGCACAACTTAGCTGGGACGAAAGAACAAATGAACAAATGGTTAGCACAAGATAAGAAGTCACTCGCCCAAGTTTTTTAATGACCGATTATAAAAAAATCGAGCCCTGACAGAGGTGGCTCGATTTTTTATAGCCATGTGTTTATTGGTGAAATATTCGCTTTTAATAAATGCTTGAAGTGATGCAAAGCATGATCGCTATCTTCTTCGGAAAAACAAGCAATGGCATCGCGTGGAATAATGAGCTCGTACTCAAGTGTGTATGCGTCATTTGCAGTAAATAACACGCACATATTGCCAACAATGCCTGTTAAAATGAGTGTATCCACTTTCAAGTGTTCAAGCAACAAGTGAAGCGGTGTGGCAAAGAAACCGGAGAATTTTGGTTTCATAACGGATAGGTCATCCGCACAAGGCATTAAAATTTTTGCAAGAGGTGACCCGATCGCATCGGCGTCAATGACATTGTGCACGAGCGTTGTAAATTCCGCTTGCCAGCGTTCGTAATGATCATTGACGTAAATCACGGGTCGCCCGCGTTTTTTCATGTGGTTTTTAAGCAAAGCAATTTGATATGCGGCTTTTTCAGCAAACGGATAAAGTTGCTCTGCATGGTGAAAGGAAAAGGGGTTAATCATATCAATAATAAGTAGTGCATCATTTGAGCGATTGATCGTCATGATTCATCTCTCTTTCTCTGTCGTTTCCAGGAGTAGGAATATGTTATGATTAGGATGACCAAAGCGCCTCGGCTCATACAATGAAGATAGGACGAATTGTGCATGGTTAGTGAGCAACGGCTTAGTCCGTACAAAGGAGTATAAAGACTGATGTTGAAACATTTTACAATGACTACGTGGCCATCTGGGATTTCTGAAGTTTTACAAGCGCAAGGGGTGACAGACCCAACCCCAATTCAAGCAAAAATGATTCCAGAGGCGTTAGCAAAAAAGAACATTTTGGCGCGTTCACAAACAGGAACAGGCAAAACACTTGCCTATGTGTTACCGATTTTGGCACATATACAAATTGATAAAAAAGCAGTTCAAGCGATTGTGATTGCACCGTCACAAGAATTGGCTCTCCAAATCATGGAAGTGGTACGCACGTTGACACAAAATGGTCCGATTACTTCAGCAGCATTTATCGGTGGTACAAATATCAATCGTCAAGTCGACAAATTAAAAAAACAAAAACCTCATATTGTTATTGGCACACCTGGACGTGTATTAGAGCTAATCGAAATGAAAAAATTGAAATTAACCGATGTGGCGATGGTTGCGCTTGACGAGGTTGATCGGATGGTTGATGAAGCGGTGTCGTGGCGCACGGTTGAGATGCTTGGAAAAAGGATTGGTCGTACGGCGCAATTTTTATGTGTATCGGCGACAGTGCAAGCAGATGTGGCGAAGCAGCTTTTAGCTTGGTTACCTGAAGTTCATGAGATCAAAGTGGACGGTGGTTTGCTGCCAGATACTTTGGCGCACATCGTGATCCAAACGACTGCGAGAGAACGCATTGATGTTACCCGTAAAGTGATTCATGCCGAATCAATTAAAAAAGGGCTTGTGTTTGTCAACCAAATTGATCAACTAAATGAAGTCACAGCAAAATTACGTTATCATGGTATTTCGGCAGTTGCGCTTTCTTCTGAAGGAGATAAACATGAACGTAGCAAAGCGATTCGTGCATTTGAACAAGGAGAAGCAGCCATACTTGTGGCAACAGATGTCGCAGCTCGCGGTTTAGATATTGCTCATATTACACACATCATCCAAGTGTATGCACCGAACACGGTTGAAAGTTACATTCACCGCGCTGGTCGAACGGGTCGTTTTAATGCACCAGGAAAAGTCATTACCCTTCTTGAAGCGCGTGAGGCTTATAAAGTTCAGAAGTATGAAGCAACGCTAGGCACAATTTTTAGTGAAGGGACGTTACGTCATGGGCAATTGAAGATAAGCAAGTGATATGCTTGCTGACAACCTGCGACAATCCCTTTGCGCAATTTCTTTAGATATGATAAAATTAAAAGGTTAAAACATATTTAGGAGTTGTGATGTATGTCTAATTACGCAGAAGGTACGATTGTTGAAGGAAAGGTAACGGGTATTAAACCATTCGGTGCATTTGTTGCAATTGATAACGAGAAGCAAGGATTGGTGCACATTTCTGAGGTTGCTCATGGTTATGTGAAAGACATTAACGAAGTATTGAGTGTAGGCGATGAAGTGAAAGTAAAAGTGATGTCAGTGAATGAAGAATCAGGAAAGATTTCCCTTTCTATTCGCGCGACACAAGAAGCCCCTGCACGTGCGAATAAGCCGCGTCCAACCAGTGGAGGACGTCGCATGCAAGTCACGCAAACGAAACAACAAGGGTTTAATACGTTAGAAGATAAACTCAAAGACTGGTTAAAACAGTCAAACGAAATTCAAGCTGACTTAAATAAACGTGCAAAGAAATAAGCAGAAAAGCAGCTAGAGCTTCTAGCTGCTTTTTGCTTAACGTTGTGGTTCAGTCGTATGATCCTCGTCGAAGGCTACTTGAGGTCTCATCAAGATAGAAATGGCGTATAATCCTGACAAACCGACAAGTGCATAAATGAGGCGAGAGAAGACGGCTGCTTGTCCGCCAAATAAGAAGGCAACAAGGTCAAAGCGGAAGAAGCCGATTAATCCCCAGTTGAGGGCACCAATAATGATTAGAACAAGCGCTGTTTTTTGAAACCCATTCACGTGATTCACCTCCGCTAAAAACGTGTTAGACACACAAAAAATAATGTGCTTACTAATATCTTTACGTTTTTGCGGATAGATTATGCAAGTGTTTTGATGGAAGTAGCATATTTTGCAACGTCGGGCAAAACAAGGTAACATAAATATAGTCCGGTTAAAACAAGGAGGAATATTCCTACATGGACGCTTTTACATTTTATAATCCAACAAAACTCATTTTCGGTGAAGGAAAGACAACGACGTTAGTTGAGGAAATGGTTGTATATGACAGGAATGTGTTGCTTGTATATGGTGGTGGGAGCATTAAGCATAATGGCCTTTATGACACCGTCCTCGAGCAACTGTCTCATGCAGGTTGTCATGTCACAGAACTAGCGGGAGTTGAACCGAATCCACGGTTAACAACGGTAGAAAAAGGCATTGCCCTTTGTCGTGAAAAGAATATTGGTTTTATTTTAGCTGTCGGTGGTGGTAGTGTCATTGATGCGACAAAAGCCATTGCAGTTGGCGCAAGACATGATGGTGACATTTGGGATGTGATTACAAAAGTGGAGACCCCTCGTGATGCATTACCGTTTGGAACAATTTTAACCATTGCAGCGACGGGATCAGAAATGAACTCGGGATCGGTGATCACAGATTGGGAAAGAAACGAAAAAATTGGATGGGGCAGCATTTTTAGCTTTCCGAACTTCTCGATTTTAGATCCTGTGAATACACTGTCTGTACCGCGTGAGCAAACGGTATACGGAATTGTAGATATCATGAGTCACGTATTGGAAGCCTACTTCCACCCTGCTGAAAATACACCATTGCAAGATCGTTTTTGTGAGTCAATTTTGCAAACTGTATTGGAAACAGCACCCGCGTTGTTAAATGATCTAAATGACGTCTCTTTACGGGAAACAATGATGTACTGTGGAACGATGGCATTGAATGGTATGACGCAAATGGGGGCAAAAGGCGATTGGGGCACACACATATTGGAGCATGCGGTGTCAGCTGTATCAGATATTCCCCATGCAGGTGGATTGGCCATTTTGTTCCCGAATTGGTTACGTGAAAGTGTTGATGTAAATCCAACTCGTGGCGCACAATTAGCAACGCGCGTATTTGGGATTGATGCGAATGGTAAAGAAGCGCGCGATGTGGCGTTAGAAGGAATTGACCAGTTAGCTTCTTTTTGGCGTGAATTAGGTGCACCAACGCGTTTGGCTGATTATCGCATTAGTGAAGACCAACTTGAGGAGATCACCGATATTGCTTGTGGGAATGGCATTTTTGGTCATTACTACAGACTAGATAGAGCGGATGTGCTGCGGATTTTGCACGCATCTTTGTAAATGAATGTCGTGGGGAGGAGAATTGAATATGGGTGTAAAAAAGCGTGTGGGGATCATTTTTGGCGGAAAATCGGCTGAGCACCAAGTTTCATTACAATCGGCGAAAAATATTATTGATGCGCTTGATCGTGAACGCTATGAGCCCGTCTTAATTGGGATTGATCAAGACGGAAAATGGCATGTAAGTGATGAGGATCACTTTTTAATGAATGCTGATGATCCGGCGACGATTGCACTTGCACCGTCAGGGCAAGGCGTAGCGATGATCCCAGGGGCCGAGAAAACGGCGCTTGTGTCTTCATCCTATCGCGCATTGACCGATGTCGATGTTGTGTTTCCGATTGTCCATGGGACACTTGGTGAAGACGGATCGCTACAAGGGATGCTCCGTTTAGCAAATATCCCTTTTGTCGGTTCAGATGTACTTGGATCTGCCGTGAGCATGGATAAAGATGTTGCCAAGCGACTGTTGCGTGAGGCAGGTTTACAGGTCGCTTGTGGTCAGGCATATACGCGTGCAAAGCGAAGGAGCATAGATGTGGATGAGCTCGTTGAGACGTTTGGCTTACCTTTATTTGTAAAGCCAGCGAATCAAGGTTCTTCTGTTGGTGTGAGCAAAGTAATGACCAAAGCTGATTTGGACAAAGCCATTGATGATGCCTTTTTATATGATCACAAAGTGGTCGTTGAGGCAGCTGTGATCGGTCGCGAAATTGAATGTGCCGTTTTAGGGAATGATGAGCCTAGAGCAAGTATTTGTGGCGAAGTCCTTCCACGAGATGGTTTTTACTCATATGATGCCAAATATATTGACGACGATGGCGCCATGCTTGCAATTCCGGCCAACCTTGCTGAAGGTGTAGAAAAACGGATTCAGGAAGTCGCCATTCAGGCGTATGGAACACTTGGTTGTGCTGGTCTCGCTCGTGTCGACGTCTTTTTAACAGCGGAAAATGAAATTGTGGTGAATGAAATTAATACATTGCCAGGTTTCACGAAGATCAGTATGTACCCAAAATTATGGGAAGAGACCGGGATGTCTTATCAAACATTGATTACAACATTGGTCGAATTAGCGATGGAGCGCCATGCTCAAAACAATTCATTGCAGCATTCACGTGTTTAGCAGGAAAGAACGACGAGGCAGTGTATGAACGATGAAAGGATTGAATTAACGTCATGACAGTCATTCACTTTGATTACAGCAAAGCAAAACCTTTTTTAGGAATACATGAAATAGATATGTTACAAGCACAAGTAGATGTAGCTCACGAAGCGTTACATAAAAAAACAGGAGCAGGGAATGATTTCCTAGGTTGGGTTGACTTGCCGATCGCGTACGATCAAGAGGAATTTGCGCGAATTGAAAAAGCAGCAACAAGGATTCAACACGATTCCGACGTATTATTAGTCATAGGCATTGGCGGCTCTTACCTTGGCGCAAAAGCGGCGTTAGAGGCACTCAATCATTCGTTTTTCAATCAATTGCCACGTGAAGAACGGAAAGCGCCGCAAGTCTTTTTTGTTGGACAGACGATGAGTTCAACGTATGTGCATGACTTATTGGATGTGCTCAGTGATAAAGATTTCTCAATTAATGTCATTTCAAAATCTGGGACGACGACAGAACCGGCGATTGCGTTTCGTATGTTCCGATCTCTTTTAGAGAAAAAGTACGGAAAAGAAGGTGCCCGTACGCGGATTTATGCGACAACAGATAAAGCGAAAGGTGCTTTAAAAACATTGGCAACAGAGGAAGGCTACGAAACATTTGTCATTCCTGATGATGTCGGCGGACGCTTCTCTGTTTTAACGGCGGTTGGGTTGCTTCCAATTGCGGTCAGTGGTTTAAATATCAGCGAAATGATGAAAGGGGCTGCCGCGGCTCGAACAGACTGTGCGGTACCGTCACTATCATCAAATCCTGCGTATCAATATGCCGCAGTGCGAAATGCATTATACAATAAAGGGAAAACAATTGAGTTAATGGTCACGTATGAGCCGCATTTGAATGATTTGGCAGAGTGGTGGAAACAGCTATTTGGTGAAAGCGAAGGCAAAGATCAAAAGGGCATTTTCCCGGCGTCAGTTCATTTCTCACGGGATTTACACTCTTTAGGACAATATGTCCAAGACGGACGACGTGATTTGTTTGAGACGATTGTGCATGTCACCTCTTCAAATAAGCGTGTCCCAATTATGGAAGCTGAAAACGATTTGGACGGCCTAAACTACCTGGCGGGCAAGACACTTGATTTTGTTAATGAGCAAGCGTTGCAAGGCACGCTGCTTGCGCATACGGATGGTGGTGTGCCAAACTTAATGATTACAATGCCTACTTTAGATGAGTACCATTTCGGTTATTTAATTTATTTCTTTGAAAAAGCTGTTGCGATGAGTGGGTACTTGCTCGGTGTTAACCCGTTTGATCAGCCAGGCGTAGAGGCATATAAGAAGAACATGTTTGCGCTGCTTGGCAAACCTGGTTTTGAAGCGGAGAAAGAAGCATTGACTGCACGATTAAATGATTGAATAAGTTTTCTATCCGGTTACAAACTAAAGTGACGTTACGTTACTTTAAAGTTGTTCTCACGTATGTGAGACAGACTGAATAGAGGATGATAAGTAGATGATTACCATTGATTCTAAAATTGAAGGTCATGAGTTGCAGTTACAAGAGCTCGAACGTTTACTTTCGCCATTAGGTTACTCACTTGGAGGGAACTGGGATTATGATCATGGATGTTATGATTATAAAGTTTCTGATGAGGACGGCTATACGTTTTTGCGCATCCCTTTTTCTGCCGTCAACGGCGAAATTGGTGACAGAAATGCAGTTGTCAAAATAGGGAAACCGTATTTGCTCCATCACGTGTATCAAGCAGGGAACGATGAACAAGCAGATGGCGGGGTTGTCCCAGCAACGATGGCAGGTGCCTTCAATCAATTCCAAGCACCGGTCGACCGCGATGCCGATGTTGATCCAAAGTATGCACAGGTGACGCAAAACTTGGTTGCTGAGCTTGAACAAACACTGCTAGCATAAGCAGTGTTTGTTTTTACATCACCAGAGACGTTTCAAAAGGGGGAGAAGCGATGTTGGCTTCGTTAATGGTTGCGTGCGCCGTTTTCTTTGGCTGGATTTTATTAGACTTCACAAAGACAAAACAGTTTACAAGAGAAATCGTTTTACATGCATTCATTATTGCTGTCATAAGTGGTATTGTGTGGTATGTACTAGATATTGTTCTATCATTTTTTAAATAACGTAGGAGCATTTTTATTGACGAATGATTTCAATAGCGATATACTTATTGTGTCTCTACTGGATGTGGGGTATAAAAGTATACGGGGCCTTAGCTCAGCTGGGAGAGCGCCACGCTGGCAGCGTGGAGGTCAGGGGTTCGATCCCCCTAGGCTCCATATTGGGAAACCCTTGTGTGACGGGGGTGAGATCAGCGGAAAACAAAAGAGCAAACACCATCTGAAAGATCGGTTGAAGCACTCCAATCAGAGTTAGAACACTTACGTATTATTGAGGGGGCACCACTATTACAAACATTATACCACACACTTGATAGCGTTTGCGAAAAATAGTTTCATTGTGCTATACTGAACAGGCAATAACATACGGGTCTTTAAGGGTGGCGGCACTTCCCATAGAAGGGAGGTGTTGCGGATGACGACATTTCAAGTGCTGATGCTTATGATTGCATTTGCAGGTTTGATGGTGTCGGTTACATCACGAGACAACAAATAAACCGCCCTTAGAGCGTGCCAGCTTGTTAGGGGCGGTTTTTACCTTACTAGAGTTAGGCTGTCCCTCTTAAAGGGAGCCCAGTTATTGCAGACCATGGGTGTTACCAGCACCTGTGGTCATTTTTAGTTTATGCATCTCTTGAGTTCAGTATACATGCAGCGTGTGGGATACGTCAACCGTATTTTTGATGTGCAAAAATACGGTTCTGGGTCCAAATGTTGAATCTGAGTCTATGTTTGAAGCGAAAGATAATGATCAAATGAAGTTGCAAACGTCGTTAAAAATTATAGCGTTGAGTAATCCACAGTGGAGGGCACTATTTGGATAGATACAATATTTTGCTCTAAAATGTCTTTAAAGTAAAGAAACAGCAATAAAAATGTAAAAATGGCGCATGACATGGGGGTGCTTTTTTCTTTCGTATTTTCCCAACGTGGCATGTTTTATTTCTTATGAATGTATCTCTATTTACTCACAATTAAGACATATAAACCGACAAAAAAATTTAAATTTAGACATGATCCTTGTGGTCTTATGATCGACCTTTCCCAATCATTGAATCTCTTAAGTTGTGATATATTGAAGTCTATCACATTAAAAATGGGATGGTGAAAATGTACTTCTTTAGGCGTATCCTTTAGAAAAAGGGATCATGTATGTTTTCATTGAATTCCAATAAAAAGAGGAGTGAGGTTTTTTGTTTAATAAAAAGAGAATGTCAGTGTCGTTTTTGTCTACGGTGTTATTTGTCAGTGGTGCTACGACGATTGCTTCTGCGGAAACATTGGAGAATGAGAAGGAAAGGTATTTAATTGGCTTTCAAAGTCAACAAGTGTTAGAGTCGTACTTAGATTCGTCTCAAAGTATGAGTACATCGGTGTCTGATGAATTGTTTAACTTTTCTGTGGAACACACATATAAAGAGATCGAAGCGGTGTCAGCAAATTTAACGATGGAAGAAGCAGCGCGTTTGGAGGAAGCACATGGTGTTGCTTATGTGGAAAAAGATGAGGTCATAACCATTTCGAGTCAGACTGTCCCGGATAATATCGAACAAGTGAAAGCACCGGTTGCCCATCAACGTGGTTTAACAGGTGCAGGTGTAAAGGTGGCTGTGCTCGATACAGGGATTGCCCCACATCCGGATTTACACATTGCTGGTGGTGTGAGTTTTGTTTCTGGAGAAGATTATGAAGATGAAAATGGGCATGGCACCCATGTGGCTGGAACGATTGCTGCACTTGACAACGGCATAGGTGTCGTCGGTGTGGCGCCAGAAGCTGATTTGTATGCAGTGAATGTACTTGGCAAAGAAGGTGCAGCATTGACAAGTGTTGTGATCGAAGGGATTGAATGGGCAATAGAAAATGACATGGATGTTGTTAATTTAAGTCTTGGTGGCGGTGCACCTTCTCAAGCACTGGAAGAAACAGTTGATGCAGCAAGAGAAAAAGGGATTCTCGTGGTTGCGGCTAGTGGAAATGCAGGGACATCGTCCATTGATTATCCTGCTCGATACGAGTCAGTAATTGCTGTCGGGAGTGTTGACAGTGACAATAAAAGAGACGCTACTTCCCAATACGGTGATGGTTTAAGTCTTGTTGCGCCGGGTGTTGATGTCTTGAGTACATTTTTAGACGGGGAGTATGTAGAGGCTTCGGGTACATCAATGGCTACACCAGCTGTGGCTGGGGCAGCAGCGCTTTTGAAAGAACAATACCCTCACTGGACGGCCAATGAAATTGAGCAACGTCTCTTAGCGGAAACAACAGCAATTGGGCCAACGTTTGAATATGGGCAAGGCTTGTTAAATCTTGACTTGGCAACGAAATAATGAAAGAAAAAGAACTGGACCTTTGTCGTTACAACCTAATTGTAGCGGCAAAGGTCCTCTTATGCATGAAGGCAAATTAATCAATTTTTTTGCAAAAAGACAGAATGCGTGTAATACGCCGGGGCATGATTGCTGCTTGGACATATGATGTAGGGAGCTGTCGGTTGGGACAGCAATATGGATAAAGGGGGCGTCTATCTTGAAAAATTGTCGTAAGTGCAAGAAGTTCCAAAAGCAGGAGCAGTGCTTTGACCAAGTGCAATACTTTGAGCGGAGTGCAACAAATGGATGTGGATTATTAACTGGTCGGTGTCCAGAAGTCAATGTGATTGTCAATGGCAATGGTAATGGCAATGGCAATGGCAATGGCAATGGCAATGGATTATTAAATTTCTTGTAGTTGTTTGAATGTGATACAACGTATTGTGTAATGATGATCGTGCTTGCCTTTGCATGCCTTATGCAGAGGCATTTTTTTGTGTTTGTTTTCTGAAACAACAAATCTGACACAGACTAATCATGTATCTAAATTTTCAGACCTAATATAGAGGAATTTATTTCTTTGTGTCGAAGAGTAGAAAGGAGCGTAAAAATAAGCAAAGGGGCGATGAGGTGATGGTCATCATCGAAAAAATGGTAATCAATATCTTTGTAATGTTAGTCCCAATACTTTTATACATTTTGCGATCAAATGGAGGGTTCAAGGAAAAGAAGTCCTTCGTCATGGTGATTTCTATGAGTGTTGCTGCCTACCTTTGTTTTCGAGCATCAATTCAGGATGTATTGTCTTTTTTAGCAGTATGTAGTTTACCGATTTTGCTGGCATTTTTTTATGGAGGAAGGTGGGCCGGTTGGATTGTTGGCATGGTTTCAACAGTGACATGTCTATTTTCATATGGGATCGGTTGTTGGTCCATGTTCACACAAACTTTGTTTGTTTGTTTTCTTTGTACAACGGTCATTTCTCGTTTTGAGCAGTTACAATCAAAATGGTTAAGAGTTCGATTTGCTTTTTTTATTGCCTTTGCTGCACTCGTAAGTCAAATTGCAATCATGTTTTTTTCGATGACCGCAGGTGGAGAACAAGTGCAATTAGATGGAAAAGTCCTATCAGAGGTGTTGCTCATGTTGGCCGTGACCAGTGGCATTGCGTTTTTGTTAATATTATTGTATGAATCCATGCGACAAAGGGAGCAATTGGTTGCACATATACTTGATGTTGAGAGATGTTTGACATTAGGAGAGTTGGCGTCTTCCATTGCACATGAGATTCGCAACCCACTGACAGTTGTGAAGGGGTGTTTAGAGCTGTTAGATGAAAAGAGAAAAAGAAGTGAGTATCATGATGTAATTGTAAATGAAATTACACGTGCAGAAGAAATTATAGGGGATTACGTTAGTGTTGCCAGCCCTACAATTGAACCACGAGGAGCGGTACTGGTAGATGAAAATGTCCGTAGTGTTGTGTCTTTGTTTGAAGCGTATGCACGCAGAAGAGGGTTAAGTCTTACTTACCAATGTGAACATGGGTTATATGTTGAAGCAGTCGGTGCAAAGTTAAAGCTCGCTTTGGCAAGTGTAATTAAAAATGCCATTGAGGCGACAGAATCTGGTGGGGTTGTCACAATTACAACGTATTTAAAAGAAAATAAACAGGTTGTGTATGAAATTAAAGACAATGGCGTGGGCATGACGGCACAGCAACTTGACAAGATCGGTACAACTTATTTTACAACAAAAGAATCTGGAACGGGGTTTGGGACGATGATTTCAATTAAGCTGATTCAAGAGATGGGGGGACAAGTGACATACGAAAGTCATTATGCAGAAGGAACAAAAGTACATATTGTGTTTCCTTTACTTAAAAAGGGTGAAGTGTCTCAACAACGTGAAGAAGAATAATAAAGGTGAAAAAAGGAATTTTTACGGCGAATATATATGTCTTCGTTGCAAGTTTGATCAGCTTTATAGGGCTAAGCGTTTGTTCTCATTTCACAAACAATTTCATTTGCACATATGAAAAGGTTTACAAAGTAACAGCTTTCTTTTACAATGCATAGAAGCAGGAATGCCGACGTTTGAAGTATTTTGTCAGCAAGAATGACGCAGCAACAAAAAAGATGTTGTGAAAGCGTCACCTGAAAAGGAAAGGAGTTTTAAAATGCAAGCATTGTTAGGAGAGCTCATGGGTACGATGGTGTTAATCATCTTTGGCGCAGGTGTTGTTGCTGGTCATGTGCTGAAAAAAACGAAGTCTGAAAATGCTGGTTGGCTGTCAATTACAGTTGGCTGGGGATTTGCGGTAACAATGGGGGTGTATGTGGCTGGAACAGCGAGTGACGCGCATCTAAATCCGGCTGTTTCGTTAGCGCTTGCAACGATTGGTGAGTTTGCATGGGCGGATGTGCCGTTTTATGTGATCGGTCAATTACTTGGTGCATTTATTGGCGCAGCGATTGTTTTTGTACACTATTATCCACATTGGGAGAAGACAGAAGATACAGGGGCTAAATTGGCTGTTTTTTCAACTGGCCCAGCAATTCGCCATTATCCATCAAATTTTATAAGCGAATTCATTGGTACAGCTGTGTTGTTATTTGGTTTACTAGCAATTGGTGCGAATCAGTTTGCAGAAGGGCTCAATCCGTTAGTCGTTGGTGTGCTAATTGTAGCCATCGGTCTGTCTTTAGGTGGGACAACCGGTTATGCTATTAACCCCGCGCGTGATTTTGGACCACGGCTGGCGCACGCGATATTGCCAATTAAAGGAAAAGGTACGTCTGACTTTCGTTATGCATTGGTGCCAATTTTAGGACCAATTGCAGGTGGGATTGTTGGTGCACTTGTGTTTGTCTGGTTGTTAAAATAGAAATAAAGGGGAGCTATAAAAATGACACAGCAATATATTCTGGCAATTGATCAAGGAACAACAAGCACACGGGTCATCTTATTTGACCAAGCAGGGAATATGGTCCACACGGTTCAACGTGAATTTACGCAACATTTTCCACACCCTGGCTGGGTAGAGCATGATGCCAATGAAATTTGGGGTTCAACGCTTGCCGTGATGGCAGGACTTTTCACGGAAACAGACATTTCTCCTAAGCAAATTGCAGCTATTGGCATTACAAATCAGCGTGAGACAACGGTGGTTTGGGACAAAAAAACAGGTAAACCCATTTATCATGCGCTCGTTTGGCAATCGAGACAGACGCAACACATTTGTGATGAACTTAGAGCAGCAGGACACAATGAGACGTTCAGACAAAAAACAGGGTTGTTGCTTGATCCGTATTTCTCTGGAACAAAGGTAACGTGGATTCTCGATCATGTGGATGGCGCGCGGGAACGAGCAGAAAATGGGGAGTTGTTATTTGGTACAATTGACTCATGGCTTATTTGGAAGTTAAGTGGTGGTGCAGCTCATGTGACCGATTACACAAATGCGTCGCGTACATTAATGTTTAACATTCATGAATTGAAGTGGGATGATGAGTTGCTATCATTGTTGGATGTACCAAAAGCGATGCTACCTGAAGTGAAATCATCTTCTGAAGTGTATGCGCACACTATTGACTACCATTTCTTTGGACAAAAAGTCCCGATTGCTGGTGTTGCTGGAGACCAGCAGGCGGCGTTGTTTGGCCAAGCGTGTTTTGAAAAAGGAATGGTGAAGAACACATATGGCACGGGCTGTTTTATGTTAATGAATACAGGAGAAGAAGCAGTCATCTCGGAAAAAGGCTTGCTTACGACCATTGCGTGGGGGCTAGATGGAAAAGTAGAGTACGCACTAGAGGGCAGCGTATTTGTCGCAGGTTCAGCAATCCAGTGGTTGCGTGATGGACTACGCATGTTCAAAGATGCAAAGGAAAGTGAAGTGTATGCGACACGCGTGACATCAGCCGATGGTGTGTATGTTGTGCCAGCATTTGTCGGTCTGGGGACACCTTATTGGGACAGTGAAGCACGTGGTGCTATGTTTGGTTTGACTCGGGGGACATCAAAAGAACATATGATTCGTGCAACATTGGAGTCACTTGCTTATCAGACGAAAGATGTGATGGAAGCAATGGGGGCAGATTCAGGTATTACGCCGAAAAAGTTGCGCGCAGATGGCGGGGCAGTAAGTAACGACTTCTTGATGCAATTCCAAAGTGATGTACTCGATGCACCAGTTGAACTCCCAACCGTAAAAGAAACGACAGCGCTTGGTGCTGCGTATTTAGCTGGTTTGGCGGTCGGTGTGTGGAAAGATAAAGAAGAAATTGCGAATAAATGGAAGTTAGAGCGAGCTTTTGAAGCAGAAATGGATGAAGAAACGCGTCATGATCTTTATACAGGTTGGCAGAAGGCGGTTGAAGCTACGATGACGTTTAAACCAAAGTCTTAAGTAAAACCTTTACAACAGTTGAAGATACCGTTATACTAAACGTAAGTTAATGAGATGGTCTTGAGTATATGAGGGGATCACAGTAATCAAGAGGCGGGAGACGTCTTATTTGATGATGCTGTGGTCCCTTTTTGCATGATTGGATATGCTAGGAAAGAACGGGATAAATAGAGCTGGAGGATGAGGGATGACGTTTTCTTATAAGGGTAGACAAGGCGCGTTAGAACAGATGGAAAAGGAACAACTGGATTTGCTCGTAATTGGTGGTGGCATTACTGGTGTAGGCATTGCGCTTGATGCAACGACGAGAGGGATTTCAACTGGGCTGTTGGAAATGCAAGACTTTGCAGCAGGGACGTCGAGTCGTTCAACGAAACTTATTCATGGTGGCTTGCGTTATTTAAAGCAATTTGAAGTGAAGCTTGTTGCAGAGGTTGGAAAAGAGCGGGCTGTGGTATATGAAAATGCACCACATGTGACGACACCCGTGCGAATGATGCTGCCTTTTTATCAAGGAGGGACATTTAACGCATTGACGACGTCGGTTGGTTTGGCTGTGTATGATCGGTTAGCCGGGGTAAAGAAATCAGAGCGGAGAACGATGTTGAAAGCGAAAGCAGCAGGAGCACAAGAGTCATTGTTGCGACAGGAAGGATTAAAAGGAGCGGGGATGTATGTCGAGTATCGGACCGATGATGCGCGCTTAACGTTAGAAGTAGCAAAGACGGCTGCTGATCGTGGTGCTAAATTAGCGAACTATGTAGAAGTCACATCATTTTTGTATGAGGAATCGCGTCTTGTTGGTGTTGTTGCCACAGATCGGATCAAGAAAAAACAAATGCACATTTACGCAAAGAAAATTGTCAATGCAACAGGACCGTGGGTCGATCGTTTACGAGAATGGGACCATTCGAAAAAAGACAAAACGATTCACTTAACAAAAGGTGTACATCTTGTGTTTTCCAGACGTCATTTCCCGTTGAATCAGGCGCTGTACTTTGATACACCTTTTCAAGATGGACGGATGATGTTTGCAATTCCACGTGGAGAGAAAGTGTATATTGGCACAACGGATACGAACTATGATGGCGATCAACAAGAGCCGGGTGTCACAAAAGAAGATGTTGATTATATTTTGCGGGCAACAAATGGGATGTTTCCAGGTCAGCAACTTACCATTGCTCATATTGAATCGAGCTGGGCTGGTTTACGACCGCTTATTCATGAAGAAGGAAAAGACCCATCCGATATTTCTCGCAAAGATGAGATTTTCCATTCGAAAAGTGGACTGATGACAATCGCAGGTGGGAAATTAACAGGATACCGCAAAATGGCAGATACAATTGTAACGATCGTTGCTGATGCGTTATCAAAAGAAACAGGTCACTCTTATGGTCCATGTCAAACGAAATCGTTGGCATTATCAGGAGGAGAAGTTGGTGGTGCCGATGCTTTTAACACGTTTAAAGAAAAACAAATCGCCCTAGGGAAGACACATGGTTTAGACGAAAAAACAGCACGTACTCTCGTAGAACGCTATGGATCGAATGTACCCGCTGTGTATGCATATTTGAATGAAAAGGAAAGGGAATTATACGGACTTGATAAACAAGTGTGGGCTGCACTACGTTATGCAATTGCGCATGAGTTGGCTTTAACACCAGTCGACTTTTTGTTGCGAAGAACAGCTTATATGCTATTTGATATTGGCATGGCACGCACATGTAAAGCTGGTGTTGTCAAGGCAATGAGCGTAATGCTTCATTGGACGGCAGAAGAGCAGAAGCATTACGAAAAGGAACTGGATGCCAAGTGGCAGTTGTTGACACTAGAGCAGATAAGGTAGGGATGAGACATGTTTAAGGGTCAATCTGTCTTGCCTGCAGTAAAAGGGATGAAAGAATTTGAACGCGTACTTTCGACATCACATCATTATTTTGTTGTCCTTGAGATTCATTTATCAAACATTGCAGCGATGAAAAAGAAGGCGCGTCACTCAGAGAAGAAGATGATCCTCCACGCAGACTTGATTCAAGGCTTGAAAGGTGACCGTGCGGCAGCAGAGTTTTTATGCCAAGTCATTAAACCAGCAGGTCTCATATCTACGCGAGGAGATGTCTTGCGAGTGGCAAAAAAGAATGGTGTCCTGGCAATTCAACGTGTGTTTTTACTGGACACATTAGCGATTGAAACGAGTAATCAACTTGCAAAAACGATCAAACCAGATGTCATTGAGCTTTTGCCAGGTGTCATTCCGCCATATATTACACGTGTAAAGGATAAAATCGGTAAGCCTGTAATCGCTGGAGGACTGATTGAAACAAGTGATGACGTGCAAGCCGCCTTAAAAGCAGGCGCAGAAGCGGTGACAACGTCGAAAAGTGAGCTTTGGTAAGAGAAGGAATCCTTTCACTCCAACGCAAGGGTTCTTTTTTCTTTTATAGAAAAAGATGTAAAAAAGAGCTATACTAGGAAAGGGTTTGTGAGGTTATGATAACTAAAGATGTAATGGAGGGATGAGTTTGGAGACGATGGATCGTATGACCATACAAATGGAGAAGGTTGTAGGACAAATCAATGATTTTATTACACCAATATTGGTCACTGTACTTATCGCAGTTGGTTTATACTTAACGTGGCGGACGAAGTTTGTTCAACTGCGTTTGTTTCCGCAAATGTTTACAGCGTTAAGAGAAGGTAGCACACGTAAAGGAGAGGTCTCTGCTTTTCAAGCATTTTGCATTAGTGCTGCATCTCGCGTTGGTGCCGCGAATATTGGTGGGGTTGCTGTCGCGATTGTCGTCGGTGGACCGGGTGCGATTTTTTGGATGTGGGTCGTTGCTTTTATCGGGATGGCGACGGGATTTGTAGAAAGTATGCTAGCACAAGTATATAAAGTCCGTCAAGATGGCCAATTTCGAGGCGGTCCTGCTTACTACATTGAGCGAGCGTTAGGAAAGCGCTGGTTAGGTGTCATTTTTGCAGTGCTTGTGTCATTGACATTTGGTTTTGTGTTTAACTCTTTTCAGTCAAATACAATTGCGCATGCACTAGATGAAGCATTTGCTTTTGATCCGTTGGCAGTAGGCGTTGTCATCGCGATTGCAACAGGCATTATTATTTTTGGTGGTGTGCGCTGGATTTCAACGGTTTCATCAATCATCGTCCCAGTCATGGCGACACTTTATTTGCTCATTGTTGCTTATGTACTTGCGATCAACGTAACAGCCATACCGGAGATGTTTATGTTAATTGTTGGTGATGCGTTTGGCTTGCGGGAAGCAGGGGTCGGCATTGCGACAGGTTTACTCGTCGGTGCAAAACGCGGACTGTTTTCGAATGAAGCGGGGATGGGGAGTGTGCCGAATGCAGCAGCGGCAGCAGACGTTTCTCACCCGGTTAAACAAGGGTTGGTGCAGTCACTAGGCGTATTTTTTGACACAATGATGATTTGCTCTGCGACCGCATTTATCATTTTGCTGACGGATGTGTATCAAACAACGAACTTAGAAAGTGTTGCACTAACGCAAGCCTCACTCAGTCACTTTGTCGGTGATTGGGCGACAGTCTTTATTGCAATTGCGATCTTCTTTTTCGCTTTCTCCTCCATCATCGGGAATTATTACTACGGTGAGACGAACCTAGCGTTTATGACGAAGAGTAAAATCATGTTGCTCATTTATCGTTTTTGTGTCGTGATCATGATCGTACTTGGTTCTGTCATGGGATTAAACCTTGTATGGAGTATGGCTGACATCTTTATGGCATTTACAGCGATCGTCAACTTAGTGGCGTTGTTGCTTCTCGCCCAAGTTGCTGTTTCGGTACTTAATGATTATCAGAAACAAAAAAAGCAAGGTGTGCGTCCTGTTTTTCGGTCAAAACAAGTACCTGAAGTAAAGCGAACGGATTGTTGGGAAGAGTAATGTTTAAGGAGGGTACTTCTTCGGGGGTACGCTCTTTTTTTTGTTTGAGCACTTGAGAGCGTCAGTCTTTTTCGCTACTAACAATCGATTTCTCTGTTCTTTCTCCCCCGCTTGTCTCATAAATTGATGAAGAGGACAAAGGGGAGATGGGCGTGCGGACATTTTTTCGAGGGGTGCTGTTGTTAAGTGGTGCCGCTTTTGTCGGTGAGTGTTTAGAGTTTTTCATTAATGTTATATTAGCGCGCGAGCTAGGTGATGAAGCGTTTGGTTTATATATGGCGATTTTGCCGACGATGTTGTTTGTCGTTGTTTTAGCGAGTATGGAACTACCTGTCTCCATTTCAAAGTTGGTAGCGGAAAGAGAAACGGTCTATCATTGGAAAATATTAATGAGTGCTCTACAACTCGCATTCATCTGTGCGGCTGTCGTAATGGCACTTGCCTTGCTTGTATTGCCGCACTTGTCTGTGCTTGATGCATATCATGACGGCGTGCGGTGGTTGTTATTGTTGCTCGTACCAGTTGTGACGTTTTCTTCGGTTGCGAGAGGCTATTTAATTGGTGCACGTCATACGGCTAAAATTGCGATTGCCAATATCATTCGTCGCGCTGCACAATTAGGGAGTTTGTTACTCGTTTTTCAGCTGTTCTCTTTTGATAGTACGGTGGCGATTTTCATGGCGCTGTTAGCCCTAAAATTAAGTGAAGTGCTCGTGCTTATTTACTTGCTCGTTGTATTTATAAATAAAATAAGAGAGACGAAAGCAACTAAAGAAGTGAAACCCGTTTCGGCCTGGGAAGTGCGGCAAAAGTTGTTAGCAGTGTCGATTCCAACAACAGGCTTACGTATTTTTCATTCTGCGACGTTTGCAATCAAGCCGTTTTTTATTACGAAAACACTGGTTATGGCGGGGATGTTGGAGAGTGCGGCGCTTGTGCAATACGGCAAGTTGTCGGGGATTGCTTTTACAATCGGTTTCTTTCCCTCTTTTATTGCGCATGCATTGCTTGTTGTCCTCATTCCGATTGTTTCTGATGGCTACGCGAAAAGAGACTTTCCGCTTTTACACCGGTATTTGCGGATATCACTACTTGTCACGGTCGTTTACGGGACACCGGTAGTGCTCATGTTTTATTTCTTTGCGGAACCAATCACGAATTTGTTTTTTGCGCCATCAGAGGCAGCCTCGTATTTAAAGATCCTGATACCTTACTTTTTGTTTCATTATTTTGCGACGCCATTGCAAGCGTATTTAATTGGTATAGGTCTAGTGAAAGATGCATTTTTACATTCGTTATACGCAACAACTGTTGCCTTTTGCGTGATGCTGGGACTTGGATCCATGCCAAGTTTGCAAATGGATGGCATTATTTTAGGGATGAATGTTGGCGCGGTATTGTTGACGTTGCTTCATTATATAACGATTTGTAAGCGGCTATCGTTGAATGCGTGGTTAGGAGAGAGAACGATCTATAATTAATAATGTGCTAGATAAAAAGGCATCCAAAGGGGTGTTTTTTTATTTGTGTAGCGTGTGCAGTATTTGGTGAATGAAGGAGCGAGCATTGTGAAAGCCTAAGTCAGACAAGCTTTTAATATAGAGGGAATAAAAGGTAATGAACAGGAACAGTTGACAAATTTGTATATACAAGATAAGATTAAATCGTTATTATTTGTATATACAAGTTATAGATTGAACGATGAAAACGCTCACAGAGGAGGAAAAATGATGTCAAAGTATCGTCAAGCCGCTGAGCAAATTTTGGTTGCGATTGGTGGCGTGGAAAATATCTCATCCGCGACGCACTGTGTGACACGCTTACGTCTTGTACTTCACGATGAGAACGTAGTTGACACAAAAGCGCTTGAAGCAGTGCCAGAAGTGAAAGGAGCATTTGCGACGAGTGGTCAGTTTCAAGTCATTTTAGGGAATGGCATTGTCGAGAAAGTGTATCAAGAATTGATGGCGCTCACAGGACGGTCGGAACAGTCAAAAGAAGAAGTGAAGGAAGAAGCTGCGAAAAAAGGCAACCCATTGCAGCGCGCGATTAAAGTGCTAGCAGATGTATTTATCCCGATTTTACCAGCGATCGTGACAGCGGGTTTGTTAATGGGGTTAAATAATGTCTTAACTGGTGGCGGGATTTTCTTTGCAGAAGGTTCGATCATTGATCATTATCCGCAATGGGCTGACTTTGCCGATATTATTCATGTCATTGCCAATACTGCCTTTACCTTTTTGCCAGCGTTAATTGGTTGGTCGGCAGTGAAGCGGTTTGGTGGGAATCCACTGCTTGGGATTGTGATCGGATTGATTCTCGTTCATCCGGCATTATTAAATGCATGGGATTACGGGAAAGCGCAAGCAGCTGGTGAGATTCCGACGTGGAATTTGTTTGGTTTTGAAATTAACAAACTTGGCTATCAAGGACAAGTTTTACCAGTGTTTGTTGCATCAATCATTTTGGCTAAGCTCGAAGTTTTCTTAAAGAAACGGATTCCAGATGCAATTCATTTGTTGACAGTTGCCCCAGTTGCATTATTGGTAACCAGTTTTTTAACATTTGCTTTCATCGGCCCTGCGACGTTTGCAATTGGAAATGGCATTGCCGATGGATTCATTTGGTTGTTTGATACGATTCCGTGGGTTGCGGGTTTCTTATACGGGATCATTTATGGTCCACTCGTGATTACCGGCATGCACCATACATTTTTAGCGATTGATTTACAGTTAACAGCAGGGACTACATCGGGAGGTACATTCCTCTGGCCAATTTTAGCGTTATCAAATATTGCCCAAGGATCAGCAGCGTTTGCAATGTATTTCTTAGTGCGAAATGCGAACTTAAAAGGGTTGTCAACAACAGCCGGCTTATCGGCATGGCTCGGGATTACAGAACCGGCGTTGTTCGGGGTGAACTTACGCTTCCGTTTCCCGTTTTTCATGGCAATTGTTAGTGCCGGGTTTGCCGGGATGTTCATTACAATGTTTGGGGTGTTGGCCAATTCCGTTGGGGTTGGTGGTGTGCCAGGGATTGTGTCGATCCGCCCAGGTGATTGGTTCCCATTCTTTATTGGCATGTTAATTGTTATTATCGTCCCATTCTTGCTGACAGTGCTTTACGGGAAGGTGCTTAAACCGAAGAGCTTGCAGGAGTAGATGATTTTTAAGACCAGGATTGAGGAGGAAAAGGAGGATGACCAATGTGTCGCCCTCCTGTTTCCAATTGGAAAGGATGAAAGTTGACATGAACGAGTGGTGGAGAAAGAGTACGGTTTATCAAATTTACCCTAAGAGCTTTAATGACACGACAGGCAATGGTGTCGGTGACTTGCAAGGGATTATTGAAAAGCTTGATTACTTAAAAGAACTCGGTATTGACGTCATTTGGCTCACACCAGTGTATACGTCCCCGCAAAAAGATAATGGTTATGATATTGCCGATTACTATGACATTCACGAAGAGTATGGGACGATGGCTGATTTTGAGCAGCTGCTCGGAGAAACACATGCCCGTGGGATGAAATTGATTATGGATTTGGTTGTCAATCATACATCGACGGATCACGAGTGGTTTCAAAACGCGAAGACGGGTAAAGACGCGCGCTACCGTGACTTCTATATATGGAAAGAAGCGCGTGGAGATGGTCCACCAACGAATTGGCAGTCTAAGTTTGGTGGTAGTGCCTGGGCATATAATGAAGCGACGAATGACTATTATTTACATTTATTTGACGTGTCGCAAGCGGATTTAAACTGGGAAAATGAAGACGTCCGCCGTCACGTATACGATATGATGGATTTTTGGTTTGACAAAGGCATTGATGGATTTCGTTTAGATGTCATCAATTTAATCTCAAAAGACCAGCGCTTTCCAAATGATGATGGCTCTGTCGCCCCTGGGGATGGGCGGAAGTTTTATACAGACGGTCCCCGTGTGCACGAGTTTTTGCATGAAATGAATCAGGAAGTGTTGACGAAATACGATAGCATGACGGTTGGAGAAATGTCATCAACAACGATCGAAGACTGCATTTTGTATACGCGTCCGGATCGACAAGAGCTGTCAATGACGTTCAATTTCCATCACTTGAAAGTGGACTATCCAAACGGTGAGAAATGGACGGTGGCAGATTTTGATTTTCGGCAGCTAAAGGAAATTTTATCTGAATGGCAAGTGCGGATGCACGCGGGTGGTGGTTGGAATGCGCTCTTTTGGTGTAATCACGATCAACCGCGTGTCGTGAGTCGATACGGAAATGATATGACGTACCATAAACAATCGGCTAAAATGCTTGCTGCGACGATGCACATGATGCAAGGGACACCGTACATTTATCAAGGTGAAGAGTTTGGGATGACGAACCCGCATTTTGAAGACATTTCCTTGTATCGTGATGTCGAGACATTAAATATATATGAGCAGTTGAAGCGAGACGGTGTTGCCGAGGCAGAGATCCTGGCGATTTTAAAGCAAAAATCTCGTGATAATTCTCGGACGCCGGTGCAGTGGAATGCCGAGCGCCATGCTGGTTTTACAACAGGCACACCGTGGATTGATGTGAGTCGTAACTATGCGGAAATCAATGCTGAACGAGCACTTCAGGATCCGGATTCGATCTTTTATTTCTATCAAAAGTTGATTGCGCTCAGGAAGCAATATGACGTGATCACAACCGGCGATTATGAGCTACTTTCTCTTGATCATCCACACGTGTTTGCGTACACGCGCCGAGCCGAGAATGAGCTGCTCCTCGTTGTGTCCAATTTCTATGGGGAGAAAACGGATTTCATTTGTCCATCACATATGGTATCGTTAAAGGAAACTTTGCTCATTAGCAATTATGATAAGCCATGTGGACTAAAAGAAACAGTTTCGCTTAGGCCATATGAAACGGTTGTATTTCATTTAATAAAGTAGGCGATTGGACGTGAAAAGTAAATTTCGGTTTGTATATCAACAGTTAGCTGATGAGATACGGACCAGTCGATATGAGCCGGGCAGTTTACTGCCATCTGAGCATGAGCTGACAGACCGGTTTCAAGTGTCGCGTGAAACGATTCGGAAAGCATTAAAGCTCCTTTCTGAACACGGCTATATTCAGAAAGTACAAGGGAAAGGCTCCGTTGTGTTGGATTTTGCTCGCCTTGAGTTTCCCTTTTCAGGTGTGATGAGTTTTCAAGAGTTGAATGAGAAGCTCGCGCTCAGTGCATTGACAGACGTGATTCGCTTTGAACAGCAGCCAGCCTCGTCTACAGCGGCAACGCGTCTAGATTTAACAGAAGGCGACCCTGTTTGGGCGGTGGAGCGGGTGCGTACGATTGAAGGCGAGCGGGTCATTTTAGATCAGGAGTTATTTTCGGTTGCGGTGATCCCGAAGTTGACACGAGAGATTTGCGAGAAGAGCATTTATGCGTATATTGAAGGGACACTCGGACTTACGATTAGTTTTGCCAAGAAAGAGATCGTCGTTGAAGAAGCGACGCCGACAGATCAAGCCCATTTAGATTTGCACGGCGCAACACACGTCGTTGTCGTGCGTAGTTATACGTACTTAGACGACGCGACCCTGTTCCAATATACAGCATCACGTCACCGGCCGGACAAGTTTCGCTTTGTCGATTTTGCCCGGCGTGTGCTACAGTAGAGGTAGGTTTTCCTACCTCTTAATTTTTTACTTTCAAAAACGAAGGGTGATCGTGATGGAAGCGGCAGCGCGGACATTTATTACACAATATTATGATGAACTGAATCGACCCGAGGAAGAAAAAAGGCAACGTTTAGAAGAAGTGTTGGCTCAGATTCGCGCGACAGGAACGTACACACATACATATGATGAACTTGTTTTTGGGGCAAAAGTAGCTTGGCGCAATAGTAATCGTTGTATTGGGCGCTTATTTTGGGAGCGACTGCATGTACATGACGCCCGTCATTTAAACCGGATGGAAGATGTTGTTCAAGGGTTATATGATCACATTGCTTATGCGACGAATGGTGGGAAGGTGATCCCAACGATTACGGTTTTTCAGCAAGGGTCACGGATGCGTATTTGGAATCATCAACTTGTGCGCTATGCCGGATATGAGCGGAATGGACAAGTCATCGGGGATCCGGCGTCGCTCGCATTGACGCGTATTTGCGAACAACTTGGTTGGCGTGGGGCAGGTACGCCGTTTGATGTGTTACCCCTTGTTGTGTCCATTGACGACAGCAAGCCGCAATGGTTCCCCATCCCTGCTGAGATCGTACAAGAAGTGTCCATCACTCATCCAACGCTGCCAGCATTTGCGACGCTCAATTTACAATGGTATGCGGTGCCGATTATTTCTGATATGAGATTAGAAATTGGTGGGATTTCCTACTTTGCAGCGCCATTTAATGGTTGGTACATGGGAACTGAAATTGGTGCCCGCAATTTAGCCGATGATTTCCGTTATAATTGTTTGCCGCATATTGCGCATCTCTTAGGATTGAATATGGCACACGAGTCAACGTTATGGCGTGATGAGGCACTTGTTGAGTTAAACCGCGCGGTGCTTTATTCGTATCAAAAAGCAGGTGTCAGCATTGTTGATCACCATACCGCGGCGAAACAGTTTGAACAATTTTGCAAGCGAGAGCACAGACAAAGTCGTGAAGTAACAGGTGACTGGACATGGCTCATCCCGCCCCTTTCGCCGGCGCAAACGGATATTTTTCATCAAGAATATCGCAATGAGGTGAAGACACCGAACTTCTTTTATGAGCAGGCGCCGTATGGGTGAGCGGCTCTTTTTTTGTTGAAACCAAATTTAAGTATAAACGTACATGTAAGTTAGATAGCGCTTGAAAGGGGAGAGATGTGATGACGGCACAATGGATCACAAACGTCAATGTATTAAATGTACGGACAGGACAGTATGACTTGTACAATGTGAAAATTGACGCAGGTCGTTTTGCGGCGTTACAAACGGCACCACCATCCGAAGATGCAGGTGTATTTTTAGATGGAAAAGGTTATTTTATGTTACCTGGACTGATTGATAGCCATTGCCACATCATGCCGAGTTACGCACCTTTATTTACAGCGGCGGGTGTGACGACTGTGCGGAACACAGCCGGTAGTTTCTTTTTGTTGTCATCGCTATTAGAAGCAGAGGAAACCGCACCGTCCCCACGGTTATACACGACTGACCGGTTGATTGACGGTGTGCCAGGTTTGTGGGGAGAAACAAGCATTGGCACGCTGTCGACGGAAGACGAAGCTTTAGCAGTACGAGAAGTACGGCGTCAAGCGTCACTTGGGGCGCGGTTTATTAAAGTATATGGACGCTTGAAAAAAGAAGTGATGGCGGCGGTGGTGCGTGAGGCACAAGCGTGTGGGCTAGATGTGAGCGCTGATATTATGGTGTCGACAGAAGTAGATGCGCGGTCAGCGGCAGGTATGGGTGTGAAGTTTTTAGAACATAATTCTGGCATGATGCAAGCGTTGTTTCCCGACTGGCGTTATCTCGGGGATGCGCATCAATATGAGCGTGTACGTCAGTGTGATATGCCGTGGGCTAAGATAGAGGCACTATGTGAGCACTTGTTATCACGTAATGTCGTGCTTGTGCCGACGACTGTGTTGTTTGATCAGATGGCACGCAAAGAGGATCATTGGCAGCCAAGTCGTGTTGAGGACTCATGCTTTGCTAGTTTCCAAGAACAGTGGCATCAAACAGCAAGTCATGTTGAACCTAGTAAATATCAACTCATCACTGAATATACAAAGGCTTTCACCGAAACGTATGTCCGCCTTGGGGGCACGATCCTTGCCGGGACAGATGCACCAATCGTCTATATTCATCCAGGATATGCCCTTCATCGTGAATTGGCATTGCTTGCCGAAAGTGGGTTAAGTCCACTTGCGGCACTACAATCTGCAACGATTGTGCCGGCTCAAGTACTTGGAGAGACGGAAATTGGTGCAATTGAAGTAGGCAAGAAAGCAGACTTTATATTACTACGGGAAGATCCACTAGAAAATATCACTGCAATTGACACGATTGAGAAAGTCGCCAAATCAGGGAAATTGTATGATCCTCAGGAGTTACAAGAAGTGGCTAAAGCAAAAGAAAATCAAGTGACAGAAGCGTGGTACCATGAGCGAATTCAGGAATTTGAAGCATATATGAAAGCATACGAGCAGTCATGTGAGTGAGAGGGGAACAGCGTGAAGGAAATAGATAAGAGCATACAGCACGGGAGCACCGTAGAGGACAAACATTTAGAAGAGGCGCTTGCGCGAATTGGTGATACTGACCCGAGTGTACGTGATAATGTCATTTACCCGCAATTTCAGCAATGGTTGTCGGCAGGCGCGCTTTCGTCAGTGCAAGTTGCGCGTGTACTGGCTCAATGTGTGTTAAATCTTCAGCATGGGATTGGCGAAGTTAATACGGATACAGTGTTTACCCGGTCTTTTTCGGTACTTGTCGCTGCGGAAGCTGTCAATGGACCGGTGGCGATTGAACGCACGTTGTATGAGCGTACGATCGCCTCTTGCCATCATTATTTAGAACACGAAAAAGATGTGCGTGGCTATGTAGAGGGAAAAGGTTGGGCCCATGCGATTGCCCACGGCGCAGATTTATTAGCCGCGCTTGTTTGTCACCCTTACTATGAGCGGGCGCATATTGAACGGACACTTGTAAGTAGTTACATGCCGTTGTTCCATGCACATGTGTTCATTGACGACGAAAGTGAGCGGCTCGTACAACCAATCGTTTGCTTGCAAAAGAAGTTTGATGCGGATATGATCATACCATTTGTGCAAACAGGGCTAGTAAGTATGCAAGAAAGGCTGGTGGCTTTACAGCAAGATTATAAAAGAAAGCCAAACTTATCATTCTTTTATGGTCGCACAAATGTTGTTTCATATGTCATGTTTCTCTATTTTTCTGTAGAGGACCGCAAGGTGAGAGACATGCTTGAGCAAGCGGTGCGTCAGTTTCGGGGGTTGTAGGTGTGGATAGGATCATTTTGCTTTACTGCTCCAAACGAAAGAGACTCTTTTGGGGCAGTAAAGCACTGGTACTTCAATAATGATAACGCTTTCTAAAGTGGGTCGTGCTGTGCTATACTCGTAGTGAAGTAACATGAAGGGTCTTTAAGGGTGGACGCCACTTCCTCTGAGAGGAGGTGTTGCGGGATGACGACATTTCAAGCGCTCGTGCTCATGATTGCATTTGGCGGGTTGATTGTATCGATCATCGGGCTATCGCAAAAGCAAGATGGCGATAAAACCAAGAAATAACCACCCTTAAGCGTTCCAGGCAGTAGGGTGGCAGGTTGTCACTATACGAACGGGCGTCCCTCTTAAAGGGAACCCTGTTATTTCAGGCCATAGATGCG
The DNA here is from genome assembly GCF_900096965.1 of Shouchella lonarensis. Classification (GTDB taxonomy): domain Bacteria; phylum Bacillota; class Bacilli; order Bacillales; family Bacillaceae_D; genus Shouchella; species Shouchella lonarensis. The sequence continues at coordinate 310,036 of NZ_FMYM01000002.1, forward strand.
GTTGGGCATCTGTGGTCTTTTATATAATATGCAATTAATTACTTTGAGTATACATGTTCTATGTGATACACGTCAACCCTGCCTTAAAAATGTATGTGTCAAGAATTTCTCGAGCGCCTTAAAAGACCAATGATTTCACCACTCTACAATTGTGCACTGATAATTGCCGTATATTATTTCGAAATTTAGCTCCGTGAGGCTTGGCTGTGGGCAAGGGTCGGGTTGTATTTTTGAGAAAACCACTCAAAAATCTCCACCCTTCCCCCTTCCCCTCTGCCATTTTGCGTGTGACTAAAAACGCCACTGACCGAGCGATAGACCGATGACATTTCAAGTTATATGGCTCGGTCATTTAGTTAGTTTAACACGCAAAAACGCTCGTACACCCGTCCTTCATTTGTGC